>NZ_JALPZP010000003.1:0-378770 GCF_041414895.1 Agrobacterium sp. O3.4 | reverse complement strand
GAAATGACAACAAGACGCCGGAAAGGCGGAATCTTTCGCCGTTTTCACCAAGCACGCGATGTATCCCTTCCATCTCCCATGCGAGATAGGGCGCGAGCGATCTTGTTTTTTGCCAGAAGCGCATTCGCGAAACCCTCATAGTCCGCTGTCCAAGCGCCGGGTCCTGCTTTAGAACGGCATGAAGACGCTCATATACCAACCCAATGCCGCAGGCCTCTTCGCATGACCAGAACACCAGCTCCAATAAAGAACGACTTGCCCGAGCTTCCCGTGAGCGATGTTCTTGGCGATATTGCCGATGCGCTGGCAGGCGCGAAGCGCGCGGTTCTTTCGGCTCCTCCCGGCGCAGGCAAAACGACACTGGTCCCGCTTCACCTGCTGCGGCAGGAATGGCGAGGCGACGGCAAGATCATTCTTCTTGAACCGCGCCGGCTTGCCGCGCGGGCCGCGGCCGGGCGCATGGCTGATCTGTTACATGAAAGCGTAGGAGAAACGGTCGGCTACCGCATGCGGCTTGACAATCGTATTTCTTCGAAAACCCGGATAGAAGTGGTGACCGAAGGGGTGTTTGCTCGAATGGTTCTGGACGATCCGGAACTTGCCGGCGTTTCGGCGGTGATTTTCGACGAGTTTCATGAACGCTCACTCGACGGCGATTTCGGTCTGGCTCTGGCACTCGACGTTCAGGATGGATTGCGAGACGATCTGCGTATCCTCGTTATGTCCGCCACCCTTGATGTGGACCGCATCAGCACGCTGATGCGCGACGCGCCAGTGGTTCAGAGCCTCGGCCGCACATTCCCAATCGATATCCGCTATGAGGATCGCTGGCAGGGCGCGCCGGTTGAAGAGAAAGTCACCAAGGCAATTATCGAAGCCGATGCGGCGGAAACAGGTTCCATCCTTGCTTTCCTGCCGGGGCAGGCGGAAATCACCCGCACGGCCGCACGGCTGGAGGGGCGCTTTTCCAATGATACGGACGTCATCCCGCTTTACGGTAACCTGTCACAAAAGGAGCAGGACGCAGCGATCAAGCCGGCGGCGGCCGGGCGACGCAAGATCGTGCTTGCCACCTCCATCGCGGAAACCTCGATCACCATCGACGGTGTGCGTGTGGTGATTGACAGCGGATTGCAGCGACTACCCGTGTTCGAACCGGCAACGGGAATAACGAGGCTGGAGACCGTCCGGGTATCGCGGGCTTCCGCAGATCAGCGGGCGGGCCGTGCGGGGCGAACGGAACCTGGCGTGGCAATCCGCCTGTGGCATCCGGGACAGACGGCGGCGCTTAATGCCTTTACGCCACCGCAAATTCTGGCGAATGATCTTTCCGGCCTTGCGCTGGATCTCGCCCATTGGGGTGTTCACGATCCTTCCATGCTTGCCTTTCTGGACACGCCGCCTGAAGCAGCGCTTAAGGAATCGGTGGCGCTTCTCAAAAATCTCGGCGCTCTCGATGAAAGTGGCGCACTGACACAGCGCGGTCGCCTGATGCGCGGCCTTTCACTACCGCCACGGCTGGCGGCGATGGTGATTGCAGCGGCAAGCGAGGGTGCGGGGAAAAAGGCGGCGATGCTCGCCGTCATGCTGACGGAACAGGGGCTGGGCGGAAACGATCTCGATCTTGATGAACGGCTACGGCGTTTTGTTTCCGACAGGAGCGAAAGGGCGCAGGCGGCGCGCAAGCTGGCATCAAGGCTGTTCGACGCGATTGGCGATATAAAGACGGCAGCCGAATTGCCAAGCGAAGCTGGCCCCCTGCTGCTGCACGCCTATCCGGACAGGATCGCGCTTCAGCGCGGAGCACGCGGCCGTTATGTGATGGCGAATGGCCGGGGTGCCGAACTTGCCGAGACCGAGCGGCTGGCGGCGAGCAGGATGCTTGTCGTGGCCGACATTACCGGGCGAGCGGCGCAGCCGCGCATCCTTGCGGCAGCAGGCATCGACAGGGCCGATATAGAAGAGCGGATGCCGCGCCTTATCGTTCAGCAGGACCAGTTGCTCTTTGATAAGGCAAGCGGCCAGGCACGTGCGCGCCGGGTCACGCGCCTCGGCGCCATCATCCTCGATGAAACGCCCCTGCCCCGCCCGGAAGGCGAAAAGGCCGCACAGGCGCTGGCCAATGGCATTCAGGAATTCGGCATCGGCATTCTGCCCTTTTCGAAAGAAACCCAGCAGCTGCGCGACCGGATCGGTTTTCTGAACGCGAGCATCGGTGAACCATGGCCCGACGTCAGCGATACGGCATTGCTTTGGCGACTTGATGATTGGTTCGTTCCTTTCCAACACGGTGCGCGTAGCCTGCAGGACATTCGACCCGGAAGCCTTTCTGAAGGGATTATGTCTCTCGTGCCACACGAGGTGGCGCGAGACCTCGGAAGACTAGCGCCGACACATTTCGAGGCGCCGACGGGCCAGCGGCATCCAATCCGCTACGACGCCAGCGAACCGACCCTTTCCATTCGCGTGCAGGAACTTTTCGGGCTGACGTCGCACCCCGCGATCGCGCAGGGGCGCTTGCCGCTACTGCTGGAATTGACCTCGCCCGCACACAGGCCGATACAGACCACTCGTGATCTTCCGGGTTTCTGGGCGGGGTCGTGGAAAGATGTGCGGGCGGATATGCGTGGGCGTTATCCGCGCCATCCATGGCCGGAGGACCCGGCAGCGGCCCTGCCGACCAGCCGCGCGAAACCGCGCGGGACGTGAAGACGATGAATAGGGTAAAGGAGACGAAGGTGGCTGGTCATCCGATCGAAACCACAAGGCTTGGCCGCGCCAGCCGCAGAATAAGGCTGCAGACGATTGTCTGGCTGCGTTGGCTGGCGGTTGCTGGACAGACAGCGACGATCCTTTTCGTTGCTTTCGGGCTGAACTTCCCCCTGCCGCTGCTGGCCTGCGGCCTGCTGATTGCGGCGCTGGCGCTTGCCAACCTGTTTCTCACCGCCCGCTTTCCCTCCACCTATCGCCTGGAACCCTGGGAAGCGACATTGCTGCTGGCCTTCGACCTGCTGCAATTGACGGCGCTGATCTATATTACCGGCGGCCTTTCCAATCCTTTCGCGCCGCTGATCTGCGTGCAGGTCATCATCGCGTTTGCCTCGCAGCCGCTGCGGCATTCGCTTATTCTTCTTGCTTTTGCCGTCATCTGCTCGACTGCGATCGCCTTTTCGCCGTTTCCGGTTCCCTGGTATCCCGGCGAGGTTTTGCCGATCCAGCTTCTGCTGCATGTCGGTACCTGGGTCGCGATCATCGCCACCACATCCTTTGCGGCCTTTTATGCCTATCGCGTTTCGCATGAGGCCAATCAGCTGGCGGACGCGCTGGCTGCAACCGAACTGGTGCTGGAGCGGGAAAAACACCTCTCGCAGCTGGATGGGCTGGCAGCCGCCGCAGCGCATGAGCTCGGCACGCCGCTTGCGACCATCAGCGTTGTCGCCAAGGAAATGGAGCGGGAACTCGGAAATGATGAAAAATATGGCGAAGACATAGCGCTGCTGCGCAGCCAGAGTGAAAGGTGCCGCGATATTCTGCGCCGCCTCACATCGCTTTCCGCCGATAATGAGGAACATATGCGCCGCCTGCCGCTGTCTTCGCTGATCGAGGAGGTGATGGCGCCGCACCGGGAATTCGGCATTCGCCTTGAGCTCGTGGAAAAGAGCAACCGGGCCGACGAACCGGTCGGCATTCGCAACGCCGGCATCATCTACGGACTGGGCAACCTCATCGAAAACGGCGTGGACTATGCGCGGGAGAAGGTGACGGTGACGGTGGAGCATGATTCGCAGAATGTCGCGGTCCTCATCGAGGATGATGGGCCGGGTTATGCCCATGACGTGCTTGCCCGTATCGGTGAGCCCTATGTGACGGAACGGCACAACGACACCCGGGCGGGCGGGCTGGGACTTGGCCTTTTTATCGCCAAGACACTGCTTGAGCGATCCGGCGCCGCCGTTACCTTCGAAAATCGCGGCTCCAGCAAAACCGGGGCGCGGGTCACAATCATCTGGCCTCGCGCGCTTATGGACGATAAAAGAAACCGTTGACTTTACCATCCACGTTGAAGCGGCGATAAGAAGAAGAAACAAAGCCGACGAAGTTGCCGGAAGGCCGGAAACATGAAGACAGAAGACCAGACCCCAACCACCAGCGCACCTGCGGACGATATCGACCCCATCGGACCCGACAAATCTCTGCTGATCGTCGATGATGACGGCCCGTTTCTGCGCCGGCTTGCCCGGGCAATGGAAACGCGCGGATTTGCCGTCGACACTGCCGAGACGGTCAGCGATGGTATTGCCCGCTCCAAGGCCGCACCGCCTAAATACGCGGTGGTCGATCTGCGGCTTGCCGATGGCAACGGACTGGAAGTAATCGAAGCCATCAGGCAGAACCGGGACGATACGCAGATCGTCGTTCTGACCGGTTATGGCAACATCGCAACCGCCGTTACCGCCGTGAAGCTTGGAGCGCTGGATTATCTGGCCAAACCCGCCGATGCGGACGATGTCTTTAATGCCCTGACGCAGCGCAAGGGCGAAAAGACCGAAGTCCCTGAGAACCCCATGTCAGCCGACCGGGTGCGGTGGGAGCATATTCAGCGCGTTTATGAAATGTGCGAACGCAACGTCTCGGAGACCGCCCGCCGTCTCAACATGCACCGGCGCACCTTGCAGCGCATTCTCGCCAAGCGCGCACCGAAGTAATCACTCTCCGAAGCTGCGCCCGGTCGTCCATTCCGCCAGCATCAACCGGGTTGCAGCGGTTCTCGAGAAATCCAGCATCACAGATTTGCGGGTCGCCGGCGGCAATTTATGCTCCGGCGCATCGCGAAGCATATGGGCACCATATCCATCCGAAAGGATCAATCCGCACTCTTCCGGAAAGATATCGGTCGGCACTTCCGGATGGGTGGCGAAAAACAGCCGGTCGCAATGCAATCGGTATTCCGGCCATTTGCGATCGACACGAAAATCCTCGATCGAAGATTTGATTTCGATGATCCAGATCTCCCCCTTGACCGACAGGCTGATGAGATCCGCCCTTCGTCCGCTCGCAAGCGGCAGTTCCGGCAGCACCGAATGACGCATCTCGTGCAAAAGGACCTGAACGCCGCGACGTACCAGCATCGCCTTGTCCGACTGGCGACCGTCTATTAAGGGATTATTGTTGGTAACGGAAAGAATAGTCATGGATAAAGGCTGCTGAAGCGTTTGGCCTATTGTTGCAAAAAGGCAATCAACCGGTAATTTTAAATGCGCGACCGTCTCGCGGCGGCGCAACGGCTTGCCAAGAGCGGCTGAATGGAAAATAACCGATTTATCCAATTAAGCCTACTCCTTCGCACAATTTGGCGAATTTTCCGCGAGAACAACATGCGCATCCGTACTTCATTGACCGCACTTGGTCTGACGGCAGCACTGGCTCTGGCCGGCTGCGCTGAAACCACCTCCCAATCAACTCGCCCGACATCCGGCAAGATCGCGGCGTCAGTGCCGGTTGCCGACCCCGTTCCGGCGAAGGTCGAAACCGTCCAGATTTTCAATGACGTATACGGTCCCGTGACCGATGCGGGCTATGCGCTGCCGGCCATTCCGATCAATCGCGTAAACGAGAAGTTCCGTCGCCAGATCGTTGAGTTCCAGACGAACGAACGTCCCGGCACGATCATCGTCAATACGCGCGATCGTTACCTTTATTACATCCTGTCCGGCAACCGCGCCGTCCGGTACGGCATCGGCGTCGGCAAGGCAGGTTTTGCCTGGGCCGGTGAAGCCTATGTTGCCTGGAAGCAGGAATGGCCGATGTGGCATCCGCCGAAGGAAATGGCGGACCGCAAGCCCGAAGTCGCGAAATATGTCGAGGCAGGCATGGGCCCCGGCCTGTCCAACCCGCTCGGCGCGCGCGCCATGTATCTCTTTAACGAAAAGGGACAGGATACGCTGTTCCGTATCCATGGTTCGCCCGAATGGGCTTCGATCGGCACCGCCGCCTCTTCCGGCTGCATCCGCATGATCAACCAGGATGTCATGGATCTTTACAGCCGTGTCCGTCCGGGCCGCAGCTCCAAGGTCGTCGTGATCCAGTAAGATAAGACAGAAGACAAAGAAAAAGCCGCCGTGGAATTTCCCGGCGGCTTTTTTATTTATCTAAACGCCTGACTCGGTTTCAGGCTGATTGCTTCGCCTTCAGTTCCAGGCGGCGGCGGTGCAGAACCGGTTCGGTGTAGCCATTCGGCTGTTCGCGGCCCTTCAGCACAAGCTCGACAGCCGCCTGAAATGCGATCGATCCTTCAAAATCGGACGCCATCGGCAGATACGCAGCGTCGGCGGCATTCTGCCCATCGACTACGGCAGCCATGCGCTTCATTGTCTCAACGATCTGCCCTTCCGTCACCACGCCATGGCGCAGCCAGTTCGCCATGTGCTGTGCGGAGATGCGCAGCGTCGCGCGATCTTCCATCAGTCCGACATTGTTGATGTCAGGCACCTTGGAGCAACCGACACCCTGATCGACCCAGCGCACGACATATCCCAGAATGCCCTGCGCATTATTGTCGAGTTCGCGCTGGATTTCCTCCGGCGTCCAGTTGGGACGTGGCGCGACCGGCACCGACAGAATATCGGAAAGCTTCGCGCGACCTCGGCTTTTCAAGCCTTCCTGAACGGCTGCGACATCGACCTTGTGATAATGTGTGGCATGCAGCGTCGCCGCCGTCGGCGACGGCACCCAGGCGGTATTGGCGCCCGCTTTCGGATGTGCGATCTTCTGCTCCAGCATCGCCGCCATCAGGTCCGGCATGGCCCACATACCCTTGCCGATCTGCGCGTGGCCGGAAAGGCCGCATTCCAGACCAATATCGACGTTCCAGTTCTCGTAAGCGGTAATCCAGGCGGCCTGTTTCATGTCGCCCTTGCGGATCATCGGCCCCGCTTCCATCGAGGTATGGATTTCGTCGCCCGTGCGGTCGAGGAAGCCGGTGTTGATGAAGACAACGCGATCCTTCGCAGCGCGGATACTTTCCTTGAGGTTAACCGTGGTGCGGCGCTCCTCATCCATGATGCCCATCTTCATGGTGTTCGGCGTCATATCGATGAGGTTTTCGACGCGAGAGAATATCTCGTTGGCGAAGGCGACCTCTTCCGGCCCGTGCATTTTCGGCTTGACGACATACATGGAGCCGGCGCGGGAATTCTGCCGCCGCCCGGACGGGCCGACGTCGTAAAGCGCGATCAGTGCGGTGACGACAGCATCCATGATGCCTTCCGGAACCTCGCGGCCATCCCTGTCGAGGATTGCCGGATTGGTCATGAGATGACCGACATTGCGCACCAGCATCAGCGAGCGACCCGGCAAAGTGAGCGCCGAACCATTGGGCGCGGTATAATAACGATCCGGATTCAGCCTGCGGGTGAAGGTCTTGCCACCCTTGGCAACCTCCTCCGTCAGATCGCCGCGCATCAGGCCAAGCCAGTTGCCGTAAACCAGAACCTTGTCTTCCGCATCGACGGCAGCGACCGAATCCTCACAATCCATGATGGTCGTCAGCGCGGATTCGAGAATGACATCGGAGATGCCCGCCTCGTCGCCCTTGCCGATTTCCGTCGATGGATCAATGACGATTTCGGTGTGCAAACCGTTTCTGCCGAGCAGGATCGTTTCCGGCTTTTCCGCCTCACCGGTAAAGCCCTTGAATTGTGCAGCGTCCTTCAACCCCGTCGTGGCGTCGCCGATTGCAAGCTGCAACAGGCCGTCAACGATCTTGAAGCCTGACACATCGGACCAGCCTGCCGTTTCGAGCGGCGCCGATTCATCGAGGAAGTTGCGCGCCCAGGTGATGACCTTTTCGCCGCGCTTCGGATTGTAGCCCCTGCCCTTTTCCGCACCATCAGCATCGGAGATGGCATCGGTGCCGTAAAGCGCGTCGTAAAGCGAACCCCAGCGGGCATTGGCGGCATTCAGCGCATAACGCGCGTTCATCACCGGAACAACGAGTTGCGGGCCGGCGACGGCAGCAATTTCCGGATCGACATTGCCGGTTTCCACCTGGAAGCCGGGGCCTTCCGGCAGCAGGTAACCGATTTCCTTCAGAAAGCCCTCATAGACAGCAAAATCCACCGGAGCGCCGTTCTGCCGGTACCAGCCATCCAGTTTTTCCTGCAGCGCATCGCGCTTTGCCAGCAATTCGCGGTTCTTCGGAGAAAGCTCGTGGACGATGGCCGAGAAGCCTTCGAAGAAAGCCTCGCTGTCCAGACCCGTGCCCGGCAGCACTTCATCCGTCAAAAAAGCATAAAGCTTGTCATCGATAGAAAGACCGAATTTATTCGTGCGGCTCACATGCGCCTCCTCTATTCTAGGCGTCCAGATTGGACGTTGAAGAGGGCGCTCGTCAATTGCGGCAGGCAGCCAAATATTATTTCCATTTTGGAAACAATGCGGCCGATAGTCGTCTTTTTCTACAAAAGCGCCTGCAAGTCCTTGATGCGGTCATTCACCAGCCAGCCGTAATAGTTTTCTTCGGGCATCAGGGGCTGCTCCCCGCCTGCGGCGCGCTGGCGGTTCTTCTGGGCGAGAGCGGCCGCGCGCTGCTGCGAGCCGCCAACATTATAAAGCGTGGAGGTGACGCCGGGATTTTTCGAAATATCCATATCGGCAATCGATCTGTAATCGTCGATCGACTTGCGGATGGAGGCGGCCATAAAGGCCAGCGAACGATCAGGGTCCATGATGGCGGTATAGACGGCTGTGGCGTCGTTCTCGTCCAACCTGTCATAGCCCGACGTTTTCGACACCATATCGGACAACATCAGCGCCGTCAGCGGGTTGATCTGGCCGAGACCGAAGGTCTGCCCGGCATAGAAGGGCTGGAAAAATACGGCGCTGAAACGGTTGTTCGGATAGGCGACGCCATCCACCGTCCTGCCGCGGAAGCTGTCGTCCCAGACATCTTCCCGACAGTTCCAAAGGCCGTAGGAATCCTTCTTCGACTGACATTTGGTAAATTGCGAGCGCGTCAGAAACTGCGCGATGGTTTCGTCCTTATACCCGAAACGGAAGCTGCTGCCGGCATAGGAGGCGGCTTTGACATAGTAGGATTGCAGCCGGTCATAGGCATCGACATTATAAGTATGCTCGCCGACAATCGCGCCGATCATATGGATCGGATCGATACCGTACCGCCCGGCCGTCGACTTGATCTTGGCGATCAGCGCCTTGTCGGAGGACAAAAGGTTGATGACCTTCTGATATTTACGTTCGAAAGAGCTGTTGGACGCCTTGGTCCTGCGCGCGGAAGCACCGGGGACACCGGGCTGTTCAGCATTGCGATTGCCCGGCGGAACGACCGTTGCGGCCTCGACGTAAGAAGACGAGACGACGGTGAACGTCAAAGCAGCGGCAAATGCCAGAAGAGTTTTGCGCACGAGCGAATGCCTTTTCTCAAGCCTGCGGCTTCCCTGCAAAAGAGGAAAACCAGACCATTCCACGAAAGCGGTTCCAACCGGAATGCAGCCCTTCCCATAAACAAAATGCGGGCTGAATGCGAGATGAGGCAGATAAAATAAAAGAGTGCGGCAAATATGGCCGCACTCTTCTTTCGTTTTCCCTGAAGTCTTCAGAGAATATAACGCGACAAATCCGTATCGGCGGCCAGATCGCCGACATGTTTTTTGACGTATTCCTGATCGATCTTGATGGCAGAACCACCGCGATCCGGCGCGTTGAACGAAATCTCGTCCAGAACCCGCTCCATCACCGTCTGCAGACGACGCGCACCGATATTCTCAACCGAAGAATTGAGATGAACGGCCACATCGGCCAAAGCGTCAATCGCATCATCGGTGAAATCAAGGTCGAGTTCTTCCGTCGCCATCAGCGCCTTGTACTGGCGGATGAGGCTTGCTTCCGTCTCGGTGAGGATACGACGGAAATCCTCCTTGGTCAGCGGCTTCAGCTCAACGCGGATCGGCAGGCGGCCCTGAAGCTCCGGCAAAAGATCGGATGGCTTTGCCACATGGAACGCGCCTGACGCGATGAACAGGACGTGGTCGGTTTTGACGGGGCCGTATTTCGTCGAAACCGTCGTGCCTTCGACAAGCGGCAGGAGGTCACGCTGCACGCCTTCACGCGAAACGCCGGCGCCCATGCCGCCATCGCGCGCCGCGATCTTGTCGATCTCGTCGAGGAAGACGATGCCGTCATTTTCCACCGACTTCACCGCTTCGCGCTGGATCATTTCATTGTCGAGCAGCTTGTCGGATTCATCGCGGACGAGATCGGTATAGGATTTCGATACCGTGGTGCGCACTTTCTTGGTGCGTCCACCCATGGCCTTGCCGAACATTTCCGACAGGTTGAGGACGCCAATATTGGCGCCCGGCATGCCGGGAATTTCGAAACCGGGCATGCCCGATCCGCTATCGGCAACCTCGATATCGATTTCCTTGTCGTCCAACTCGCCATCACGCAGCTTCTTGCGGAAGCTTTCGCGGGTGCCGGGCGACGCGGTCGTCCCGACAAGCGCATCGAGTACCCGTTCTTCAGCGCTGGCATGCGCCTTGGCCTGTACTTCTGCGCGCTTCTTTTCACGCACGAGGCCAATACCGATTTCCACGAGATCGCGGATGATCTGTTCGACATCGCGGCCGACATAACCGACTTCGGTGAACTTCGTCGCCTCGACCTTGATGAACGGGGCGCCGGCCAACTTTGCCAAGCGACGGGAAATCTCCGTCTTGCCAACACCGGTCGGTCCGATCATCAGAATATTCTTGGGCATCACTTCATCGCGCAGGCTCTCATCGAGCTGCTGGCGACGCCAGCGGTTGCGCAGTGCGATCGCGACCGCACGTTTCGCATCATGCTGGCCGATGATGTGGCGGTCCAGTTCCGAGACAATTTCCCGGGGTGAAAAAGTGGTCATTCTATCCTCTCGGCTTTCCTGCTCCGGCCGGCCATTCCGGCCCGGCCCACAGGACCCATGGTTGAGAAAATTCGCTTATTCGGCGTCGAGCATTTCGACGACGAGATTATGGTTGGTATAAACGCAGATATCGGCGGCGATATCGAGCGCCTGGCGCGCCACGTCTTCGGCCGACTTGTCCGTGTCCATCATGGCGCGGGCAGCCGCAAAGGCGTAATTGCCGCCGGAACCAATGGCGATCGCGCCGTGCTCCGGCTCCAGCACATCGCCATTGCCGGTTATGGCGAGCGTGGTGGATTTATCAGCGACCAGCATCATGGCTTCGAGATTGCGCAGATATTTGTCGGTGCGCCAATCCTTGGCGAGTTCGACTGCGGCGCGCATCAGCTGGCCGGGATATTGCTCGAGTTTCTTTTCAAGACGGTCGAGCAGCGTGAAGGCATCCGCGGTCGCGCCGGCGAAACCTGCAATCACTTCACCCTTGCCGATGCGGCGAACCTTGCGGGCATTGCCCTTCATGACGGTCTGGCCGAGGCTTACCTGACCATCGCCAGCCATGACGACCTTGCCGCCTTTTCTGACTGTAATAATCGTTGTCATCAAACACCTGTCTGCCCTGTCGGGCCTGCGGTTAACGGGCCGGTATGCGGCCCTTCTCGAGTTCTATGTAAGTTTGCTTTTCGCGATTGCAATCTTCGAGGTGACGCACCGTTTTCGGCATGTCGGGCAAGACGATGGAACAACTGGATATTTGTGTCCCGTGCTGATAAGGAACGGCAACATTTTCACGGAGCGGCCAAAATGGCAGAACGTAAAGGCGAGATTATCCGCAAGACCAACGAAACCTCGGTTTCGGTGCGTGTGGATATCGACGGCACCGGCAAGTCGACAATTTCCACCGGCGTGGGATTTTTCGACCACATGCTGGACCAGCTGAGCCGCCATTCGCTGATCGACATGGACATCGAGGTCAAGGGCGACCTGCATATCGATGACCATCACACCGTGGAAGATACCGGCATTGCCATCGGCCAGGCGATTGCCAAGGCGCTGGGTGACCGTCGCGGCATTACCCGTTATGCCTCGCTTGATCTTGCCATGGACGAGACGATGACCAAGGCTGCCGTCGATATTTCAGGCCGGCCCTTTCTCGTCTGGAACGTCAATTTTTCCGCACCGAAGATCGGCACTTTCGACACGGAACTGGTGCGCGAGTTCTTTCAGGCGCTGGCCCAGAATGCCGGTATTACGCTGCATATCCTGAACCATTACGGCGCCAACAACCATCACATCGCCGAAACATGCTTCAAGGCCGTTGCCCGCGTTCTTCGTACGGCAACCGAGATCGACCCCCGGCAGGCAGGCCGCGTTCCCTCCACAAAGGGTATGCTGGCCTGACGCCAAAGCTGTCAGGAAGCCCATGACAAGCTATCTCGTTCTGGAAGCCCGAAACGGGCCGGACAGGGACCACAAAACGACCCGTTTCATTGCAGACCGTTTCGTCTGGCTGGCTCTGATTGCGCCGTGGTTGTGGCTCGCGATCAACCGCGCGTGGCTGGCGGCGGTGGTCGTTTTTATCGCCCTCGTTCTGGCCGGTCAGGCATCAATGTTACCCGGATTCGAACCGGTCGGCATTCTGTGCGGCTTTGCCATTTCCCTTATCACCGCACTGGAGGGACGCGATTTTCTCGTCCGGCACTTGATCCGAAAAGGCTGGAAGATGATATCGATCATCTCCGCCCCTGATCTTTCGAGTGCGGAAGACATATATTTCTCCAAACTCCCAGAAAACACGGAAACGACGGAACAGCTTTCACAGCCGGTCTGGACCGCTTCGCCGCAGAAGAACGGTGACAAAAACTTCGTCAACGATCCCGCCGGATCGTTTCTTTTCGACTTGAATGGAAGGCGCTGACATGCGTGTCGCGATAATCGACTACGGTTCGGGCAATTTGCGTTCGGCCACCAAAGCTTTCGAGCGTGCCGCCCGTGAGGCCGGCATCAATGCCACCATCGATCTGACCGACAGGCCGGATCACGTCGCTACGGCGGACCGCATCGTCCTGCCTGGTGTCGGCGCCTATGCGGATTGCCGCGCCGGTCTTGATGCCGTTCCCGGCATGCATGAGGCGCTTGTCGAAGCCGTCGAGAAAAAAGCCCACCCCTTCCTCGGCATCTGCGTCGGCATGCAGCTGATGTCGTCGCGCGGGTTGGAAAAGACGGTCAGCACCGGGCTTGGCTGGATTGAGGGCGACGTCGTGGAAATGACGCCCTCCGATACCAGCCTCAAAATCCCGCAGATCGGCTGGAACACGCTGGAAATCCGCCACGCCCACCCGCTGTTTGACGGCATCAAGACCGGCGCGGACGGGCTGCACGCCTATTTCGTGCATTCCTATCATCTGGCGGCCAAGCATTCGACGGATGTCATCGCCACCACCAATTATGGTGGCGCGATGACGGCTTTCGTCGCTCGTGACAATATGGCGGGGGCGCAGTTCCACCCGGAAAAAAGCCAGACGCTCGGCCTTGCCCTGATTTCCAATTTCCTGCGCTGGAAACCCTGACATGATTCTTTTTCCCGCAATCGACCTTAAAGACGGCCAGTGCGTTCGCCTGAAACTCGGCGATATGGACCAGGCCACCGTTTACAACGAGGATCCCGGTGCACAGGCCAAGGCCTTCGAAGACCAAGGCTTCGAATGGCTGCATGTCGTCGATCTCAACGGTGCCTTTGCCGGCCAGACCGTGAATGGCGAGGCGGTCGATGCCATTCTGAAAGCCACGAAAAACCCGGTGCAGCTTGGCGGCGGCATCCGCACGCTTGATCACATTGAAGCGTGGCTGAGCCGCGGGCTTGCCCGTGTCATCCTTGGCACGGTCGCGGTGCGCGATCCGGTTCTCGTCATTGAAGCCTGCAAGCGTTTCCCCGGCCAGGTCGCCGTCGGGATCGATGCCAAGGGCGGCAAGGTTGCCGTTGAAGGCTGGGCGGAAGCTTCCGAACTCGGCGTCATCGAACTTGCCAAGCGCTTCGAGGGTGCCGGTGTCGCCGCCATCATCTATACGGATATCGATCGCGACGGCATTCTTGCCGGCATCAACTGGGCCTCGACACTGGAATTGGCGGATGCCGTCTCCATCCCGGTCATCGCCTCCGGCGGCCTTGCCTCCATCGATGATATCAAGCGCATGCTGCAGCCGGATGCAACAAAGCTCGAAGGCGCGATTTCAGGCCGCGCGCTTTATGATGGACGTATCGACCCCTCGGAGGCGCTTGCCCTCATCAAGGCTGCGAAGGAAGTAAGCGCATGACCCTCAAAGCCCGTATTATTCCCTGCCTCGATGTAAAGGACGGCCGCGTGGTCAAGGGCGTCAACTTCGTCGACCTGATCGATGCCGGCGATCCCGTCGAGGCGGCGAAAGCCTATGATGCAGCGGGAGCCGATGAACTCTGCTTTCTCGATATTACCGCCTCCTCGGATAATCGCGACACGATCTTCGAGGTGGTTTCGCGCACGGCCGATCATTGTTTCATGCCGGTAACGGTTGGTGGTGGGGTTCGCAGCGTTGCGGATATTCGCAAGCTGCTTCTATGCGGCGCCGACAAGGTCTCGATCAATTCCGCAGCGGTCAAGGATCCGGATTTCGTGGCGCAGGCCGCCGACAAGTTTGGCAACCAGTGCATCGTCGTTTCCATCGATGCCAAGCGGGTTTCCAAGGACGGAGAAGCCGACCGTTGGGAAATCTTCACCCATGGCGGACGCCAGCCAACCGGGATCGACGCCGTGGAGTTTGCCATCAAGATGGTGGAGCGCGGCGCAGGTGAATTGCTCGTTACCTCGATGGATCGCGATGGCACCAAGAGCGGCTATGATATCGGCTTGACGCGCAGCATTGCCGATCAGGTTCGTGTCCCCGTCATCGCCTCGGGAGGTGTCGGCACGCTGGATGATCTGGTGGCAGGCGTTCGTGATGGTCACGCGACGGCGGTGCTCGCCGCCTCTATCTTCCACTTCGGCACCTATTCGATCGGGCAAGCCAAGAGCTACATGGCCGAGCATGGCATCGCCATGCGTCTCGACTGATTGCAGGAACATCTCATGAGCGCATTTTCCATTTCCGATCTGGAACGCATCGTCGCAACCCGCGCCGCTGCATCTCCTGACGAATCCTGGACGGCCAAACTTGTCGCGGCCGGGCAGGAACGGGCGGCTAAAAAACTCGGTGAAGAGGCAGTGGAAGCTGTCATCGCTGCCATCGCGAAAGACCGCGACGGGCTGAAGAATGAAGCCGCTGACCTGCTTTACCATCTGCTGGTGGTACTGAAGATCGCCGACATTCCTTTGAGCGACGTTTTTGCTGAGCTGGAGCGCCGGACGGGCCAGACCGGCCTTGCGGAAAAAGCGGCGAGGCCCAAATCATGAATGTCACGGCAGGCAGTGGGGAGAGAGGCATGCCGAGCACAATCGATCATTTCCGGCCCGATGAATATTCGCCCTACCACTTCTTCAGTTCGGAAGAATGGGCGAAATTTCGCGCCGATACGCCACTGACGCTTTCCGCCGACGAGGTCAAACGGCTGCGCTCGCTTGATGATCCGATCGATCTGGACGAAGTGCGGCGCATCTATCTGTCGCTGTCGCGCCTGCTATCTTCGCATGTGGAAGCATCGCAACTGCTTTTCGAGCAGCGCAACCGCTTTCTCAACATGGGGGATGTCAACAAGACGCCATTCGTCATCGGTATTGCCGGTTCAGTCGCGGTTGGAAAATCAACGACGGCGCGTATCCTGAAAGAGCTTCTGGCGCGCTGGCCCTCCAGCCCGAAGGTCGATCTCATCACCACAGACGGATTTCTCTATCCGAATGAGGTGCTGCGGCGTGAAAACCTTATGGAGCGCAAGGGCTTTCCGGAAAGCTACGATATCGGCGCGCTGTTACGTTTCCTGTCGGCCATCAAGGCGGGCCAGCCGAATGTGAAGGCGCCGCGTTATTCGCACCTGACCTATGACGTGCTGCCGAACGAATTCACCGTCATTGACCAGCCGGATATCCTTATTTTCGAAGGCATCAATGTGCTGCAATCGCGGGACCTGCCGGCGGGCGGGCGGATCGTGCCCATCGTTTCCGACTTCTTCGATTTCTCGATCTATATCGATGCCGACGAAGATTTCATTCACAACTGGTATGTGAACCGGTTCATGAATCTGAGAAACACGGCTTTCCGCGATCCCAATTCATTCTTCAACCGTTATGCGTCGATCAGTGAAGAAGCGGCGCTCAGCATTGCCGAGGGTCTCTGGCAGAACATCAACCTGAAGAACCTGCGCCAGAACATCGTTCCGACGCGCCCGCGTGCGGACCTTATTCTGCGAAAGGGAAAGAACCACCTGATCGATACGGTGGCACTTCGCAAACTGTAAAGATGCCGCGCATAGGCGGCATCTCCAGCGGCTAAACCGGTTATTATGCGAGGTCGGGAATACGCAGAACCTGGCCGGGATAGATCTTGTCGGGATGGGTCAGCATCGGCTTGTTGGCTTCGAAGATAATGTTGTTCTTCGCGCCATTTGCCTTGCCGTACTGGGCTTCGGCAATCTTCCAGAGATTGTCGCCCTTCTTCACCGTGTAGAAGACGGGTTCTTTTGCCGGGGCTTCGGCCACTTTCAGCTCGCCGGCCTCGACCTTGGAAATGCCGAGCGTATTGCCGACTGCAATGACCGCCTTTTCGAAAACAGACTGATCGGCCACTTCGCCCTTCAGAACAACCTTGTCGTCCACCACCTCGACCTGAACCTTGTCCGTGCCGAGATCGTGGGAAGCGAGTTCCTTTTTGACCGCATCGACATCAGGTGCGTCATCGCCGCCGATACCAAGCTTTTTTCCCGCTTCCTTTATGAAATTGAACAGACCCATAGCACCCTCCTTGGTTGTAGGGAGGATTACCAGACGATATTTGAAGCTCTATGACAAGGGCGAAAGATTTCGCGCAGGATTGCCATCTAGTCCCCCGAGGGCTTACCGCGCATTTTCTTGACATCGGAACGGCCGGATTTTGCCTTCAGGCGGCGCTCGACTGAGCCCTTGGTGGGTTTGGTGGCCTTGCGCACTGGCGGCGGCGGGGCGGCGGCTTCGAGGATCAGCTCCTTCAGCCGCTCACGCGCATCTTCGCGATTGCGCTCCTGGCTACGAAACCGGCTTGCCTCGATCATCAGCACGCCATCTTTCGAAACACGTCGGCCCCCCAGGCGCAGGGCATTCACCTTCACCCGATCCGACAGGGAGGGTGAATTGGCGATGTCGAAAAACAGCTGAACCGCCGTCGAGACCTTGTTGACGTTCTGGCCGCCCGGCCCACCGGCCAGCACGAATTGCTCCGTCAGCTCCCAGCCGGCGATAGTGATACGGTTACTGATGTAAAGCGGGTCGCTGGCCATGATCTTTCTCCGCGCCGGTGATGCCACAGAACGCGTGAAATGAAAACAGTGGCAGAATCAAGAGACCGGCAAAAAGAAACCCGGCACAAGGCCGGGTCCCCTCCTCCTCACAAATGAGGCTTTATTATTCAGCCGCGAGCAGAAGGCCCGGGGCTGCGTCGCGAACCTTGCTGTCGACGTGATCTTCGAACTTAGTGAAGTTCGTGACGAACATCGAGACCAGCTTCTTAGCCTGCGCGTCGTAAGCTGCGCCATCGGCCCAGGTTGAACGCGGATCGAGAATTGCACTATCCACGCCATCAAGCGACAGCGGCACCGCGAAGCCGAAATTCGCATCGGTGCGGAATTGTGCATCCTTCAGCTCGCCGGTGAGCGCAGCCGTCAGAAGCGCGCGTGTCGCCTTGATGGGCATGCGCTTGCCGATGCCGTAGGCGCCGCCAGTCCAGCCGGTGTTGACCAGCCAGCAATCAACGCCGTGCTTGCCGATCAGTTCACGCAGCAGGTTGCCATATTCCGCCGGGTGGCGTGGCATGAAGGGTGCACCGAAGCAGGTGGAGAAGGTGGCTTCCGGTTCGGTCACGCCCTTTTCCGTGCCGGCGACCTTTGCGGTGTAACCGGACAGGAAGTGGTACATGGCCTGTTCCGGCGTCAGCCGCGCGATTGGCGGCAGCACACCGAAGGCATCCGCCGTCAGCATGATGATCGTCTTCGGATGGCCGGCAATGCCCGTTTCCGATGCATTCGGAATGAAGTGCAGCGGATAGGCGCTGCGGGTGTTTTCCGTCAGCGAGTTGTCGTTGAAATCGGGAACGCGGTTTTCGTCCAGCACGACATTTTCGAGAACCGTGCCGAAACGATTGGTAGCGGCGTAGATTTCCGGCTCTGCCTCGGACGAAAGCTTGATCGCCTTGGCATAGCAGCCACCTTCGAAATTGAAGATGCCATGTTCGCCCCAGCCATGTTCGTCATCACCGATCAACGTGCGTGACGGATCTGCCGAAAGCGTGGTCTTGCCAGTGCCGGAGAGACCGAAGAACACGGCGGAATCACCCTCAGGACCGACATTGGCCGAGCAATGCATCGGCATCACACCCTTGGCCGGCAGAAGGTAGTTCAGCACTGTGAAGACCGACTTCTTGTTTTCACCGGCATAGGACGTGCCGCCAATGAGGACGAGACCGTTGGTAAGGTCGCAGGCGATGACGGTTTCCGAACGCACACCGTGACGGGCGGGATCAGCCTTGAAGCTCGGCAAGTTGATGATGGTGAGCTTCTGCCTGAAGCCCGCCAGTTTTTCCTGCGTCGGACGGATCAGCAGATTGCGGATGAACAGCGAATGCCAGGCAAGCTCGGTGACGACGCGTGTCGGCAACGCATTTTCCTCATCGGCGCCGCCGATCAAATCCTGAACATAGAGGGTCTTGCCGGCGGCGTGGGCCAGCATGTCTTTATGCAGCAGTTCGAAGTTTTCCGGCGACAGCGGCTTGTTGTTATCCCACCAGATGGTGTTCTCGGTGGAAGCGTCGCGCACAACGAATTTGTCCTTCGGCGAACGGCCGGTGTGCTGGCCGGTGACGGCGCGAAGAGCGCCATCGATTGTCAGTTCGGCCTCGCCGTTGCGGATCGCCTCTTCGTATAATTCGCTCTCGTTGAGGTTATAAAAGACGCGGGAAGCCTCGCCCAGTCCGAGTTCCGCAACTCCATTGGCAGGATTATGAACCCCAAGCTCGTTCATGACGCGTTCCTTGTAAATGACGATAAGGCCGTTGAAATTTTCACGGAAAATACGTGGCAGCTTTTGGAAACGCAAGAGCCGAACTTTAAAAAACTTAGTGATTTCAATATATTAATCGATTTAAAAGATTTTATTTCTTTTTAAATCGGTTGAAGACGCATTAAAATCCAGCTGCGGCGGTTTCACGAAATCCGGCCACCGCACCCGCACGATTTTGGGGCGAGTTTTCCTTTGCCACAATTTGTTCCACCTTTATACTCAAGAGAGTGGCTCGCGGCGCACAACCTGGCTGGGTGA
This sequence comes from Agrobacterium sp. O3.4, assembly GCF_041414895.1. Lineage (NCBI taxonomy): Bacteria > Pseudomonadati > Pseudomonadota > Alphaproteobacteria > Hyphomicrobiales > Rhizobiaceae > Agrobacterium > Agrobacterium sp. O3.4. The sequence continues at coordinate 359,381 of NZ_JALPZP010000003.1, read as the reverse complement.
ATGTCGGGAGTTACGAGAAAATGACGATGGAGACCAACTACATGCAGACGATCGCGCTTGTCGACGATGACCGGAATATTCTCACTTCGGTATCGATCGCGCTCGAAGCCGAAGGCTACCGGGTCGAAACGTATACGGACGGCGCCTCCGCGCTTGACGGGTTGATCGCCCGTCCGCCGCAGCTCGCCATTTTCGATATTAAGATGCCCCGCATGGACGGCATGGAGCTTTTGCGGCGCCTGCGTCAGAAATCGGATCTGCCGGTGATCTTCCTCACCTCCAAGGATGAGGAGATCGATGAATTGTTCGGCCTGAAAATGGGCGCGGATGACTTCATCACCAAACCCTTCTCGCAGCGCCTTCTGGTTGAACGCGTCAAGGCAATCCTGCGCCGCGCCAGCAGCCGCGATGCCGCGCCAGCGGCCGGCGGCGCAATAAAGCCGACGGCGGACCAGCAGGCCCGCACGCTGGAGCGCGGGCAACTCGCCATGGATCAGGAGCGTCATACCTGCACCTGGAAGGGCGAACCGGTAACACTCACCGTTACCGAATTCCTCATCCTGCACTCGCTGGCACAGCGGCCGGGCGTGGTGAAAAGCCGCGACGCGCTGATGGACGCCGCCTATGACGAGCAGGTTTATGTGGATGACCGCACCATCGACAGCCACATCAAGCGCCTTCGCAAGAAGTTCAAACTGGTCGATGGCGACTTCGATATGATTGAAACGCTTTATGGCGTAGGATATCGCTTCCGCGAAGCGGCCTGAATCGGCACGCAAATCGGAAGAGACCACCCGAAGAGTGGTGGCGAGGACTTAAATACGTGCTGAAGAAAACGCCGGAAACCGTCTCGGATAGCGACGATGCCGAAGAACGCGGCAGCGAACGCCGCCATCGTATCCATCCGCTGACGATCATCCGGCGCATTTTCGGCAATGCGGTGTTTTCCAGTCTGACGCGCCGCATTCTTTTCTTCAATGTCGCGGCGACGGTCGTTCTGGTCGGCGGTATTCTCTATCTCAACCAGTTCCGTGAGGGGCTGATCGATGCGCGCGTCGAAAGCCTTCTGACGCAGGGCGAAATCATCGCCGGCGCGATTTCGGCCTCCGCTTCGGTCGATACCAATTCGATCACCATCAACCCCGAAAAGCTTCTCGAATTGCAGGCGGGGCAAAGCATCACGCCCGCTCCCAATGACGAGGACTTAAGTTTTCCGATCAATCCCGAACGGGTGGCACCAGTGCTGCGGCGGCTGATTTCACCGACGCGCACCCGCGCGCGACTGTTCGATGCCGATGCCAATCTGCTGCTCGATTCCCGCCATCTTTATTCGCGCGGACAGGTTCTGCGCTTCGATCTGCCGCCGGTAACGCCGGAAACCCAGACCTGGGGTGAGTGGTTCACCAGCATGTTCAACCGCATGCTGCAGCCAAGCAGTCTGCCGCAATACAAGGAAGCGCCTGGTGGCGACGGTTCGATTTATCCGGAAGTGATGAATGCGTTGACCGGCGTGCGCGGCGCGGTCGTTCGCGTCACCGAAAAGGGTGAGCTGATCGTTTCGGTCGCCGTGCCGGTGCAACGCTTCAGGGCGGTGCTTGGCGTATTGCTGCTCTCCACCCAGGCGGGCGATATCGACAAGATCGTGCATGCGGAGCGCCTGGCCATCATGCGTGTTTTCGGCATCGCCACCCTCGTCAATATCGTTCTGTCGCTGCTTCTGTCCTCCACCATCGCCACGCCGCTGCGGCGGCTTTCGGCCGCCGCGATCCGTGTGCGTCGCGGGGCGCGAACCCGCGAGGAGATACCGGATTTTTCGGCCCGTCAGGATGAGATCGGCAACCTTTCGATTGCGCTGCGTGAAATGACGACGGCGCTTTACGACCGTATCGACGCGATCGAAAGCTTCGCTGCCGATGTCAGCCACGAACTCAAGAACCCGCTGACCTCGCTACGCAGCGCCGTGGAAACCCTGCCGCGCGCCAAAACCGAAGAATCGAAGCAACGGCTGACCGAGATCATCTTCCATGACGTTCGGCGTCTCGACCGACTGATCAGCGATATTTCGGATGCGTCGCGGCTCGATGCCGAACTGGCGCGCGCCGATGCCTCGCCGCTCGACCTTGATGTGCTGATGAAAGGGCTGGTAGACATATCCCGCCAGATCAGCACCAAGAAGAAAAGCGTGGCAATCGACTATGTGGCCGACAGGAAGGCCGGAGCCAAAACCTCCTTCGTGGTGAATGGCCACGACCTTCGCCTCAGCCAGATCGTCACCAATCTGATCGAGAACGCCCGTTCTTTCGTGTCAGAGGAAAGTGGTCGCATCACCGTGCGTCTTTCCCGCCACAAGGATCGCTGCCTCGTGCAGGTGGAAGATAACGGACCCGGCATTCAGGCCGAAGATATCGACCGGATTTTCGAACGGTTTTACACGGACAGACCGGCGAGCGAAGGCTTCGGCCAGAATTCCGGCCTTGGTCTTTCCATCAGCCGGCAGATCGCCGAAGCCCATGGCGGCAGCCTGAGGGCGGAAAATGTCGTCGACAAATATGGCGTGATATCAGGCGCGCGCTTCACCCTGTCGCTACCGGCGGCCGAAACCCATGAACGCTGAACGCTTCAACCTGCATGCCACCGCCATCATCGTTCAAAACACGGGAATCCTCTTCACGGGACCATCCGGCAGCGGCAAGAGCGAGCTTGCCTTCAGTTTTCTGACCGAGGCTGAACGTTGCGGATTGCCGGCGGCGCTGATCGCGGACGATCAGATTTTCGTGTATCGCGACGGCGAAGACATCATTGCCGAGCGGCCGCAAGCGATTGCCGGGCTGCTGGAATTGCGCGGAAGCGGCATTGTTTCGCTCAGCAGCGTTGCGAGCGCTCCACTACATTTTGCCGTCACGACAGTTCTTTCACCGGAAAATCCCAGACTTCCCGAAGATGACGAAGTGTTTTTGCTGCCCTGTGGTGGGCATCTTCCACTTCTGCGCATACCGCTTGCAAGTCTTACGCCCTATGGAAAATTTGCTGCACTTGCTCAGAATCTTTTTAAAACGAATGTGAAGTGACGATGATTCGGGCGATTTTAGGCTTGCGATTCGCATTTTCCTCATCAAGATGAAATCCCACCGATGGACAGGATTGCCGCGTTGCGATAGTCGGCAATGAGAGTGCGTGTGCAAGGGAGCATTTCATGATCGGACTAGTGCTTGTCACCCATGGCAAGCTGGCTGAGGAATTTCGCCATGCGTTGGAGCATGTCGTTGGTCCCCAGAAATTGATCGAGACGGTTTGTATCGGTCCCGAAGACGACATGGATCAGCGCCGGCAGGATATCATCGACGCCGTTGCGCGTGCCAATGATGGCAATGGTGTTATCATATTGACGGACATGTTCGGCGGCACACCGTCCAATCTTGCAATCTCCGTCATGAATAACGGCAATGTCGAAGTCATCGCCGGGGTCAATCTTCCCATGCTGATCAAGCTTGCCGGTGTTCGCAGCGAAGACAATATGGACAAGGCCCTTCAGGATGCATCCGATGCCGGCCGCAAATATATCAACGTCGCCAGCCGCGTTTTAAGCGGCAAGTGAGAAGTCAGCCCATGTCGCCTCTCTCCCGGGAATTGCCGATCATCAACAAGCGCGGTCTCCATGCCCGGGCATCTGCAAAATTCGTTCAGATGGTCGAGGGCTTCGACGCAACGATCACGGTTTCCAAGGACGGCATGACCGTCGGCGGCACTTCCATCATGGGCCTGATGATGCTGGCGGCCAGCCCCGGCTGCAGCGTCTATGTCGAGGCAAGCGGCAATCAGGCGTCGGAGGCGCTGGCCGCGTTGGAAGCTCTGGTGGCCGACCGCTTCGGCGAAGAAGCCTGAGCCAGCAACATATAAAGACATAAAGACCTCTTTATATCATCATTGCCAGATCGTTTGTGGCCTGCTAAACCGCTGCTACGTTTAAAAGCCGGGCCAACAGGCGCGGCATTCTGATCTGGAGAACTTCATGAGCCTTGAGAAGGACTACATTGTCGCCGACATCAACCTTGCCGCATTTGGCCGCAAGGAGCTGGACATCGCCGAAACCGAAATGCCCGGCCTGATGTCCTGCCGCAAGGAGTTCGGCGAAAGCAAGCCGCTGAAGGGCGCACGCATCACCGGTTCGCTTCACATGACGATCCAGACCGGCGTTCTCATCGAAACGCTGAAGGAACTGGGCGCGGACGTTCGCTGGGCCTCCTGCAACATCTTCTCGACGCAGGATCATGCAGCAGCGGCCATTGCAGCGGCTGGCATTCCGGTCTTCGCCGTCAAGGGTGAAAGCCTGACGGAATATTGGGAATATACCGACAAGATCTTCCAGTGGACCGATGGCGGTCTGTCCAACATGATCCTCGACGATGGCGGCGATGCCACCATGTACATCCTGCTTGGCGCACGCGCCGAAGCCGGCGAAGACGTTTTGTCCAATCCCGGCTCTGAAGAAGAAGAAATTCTTTTCGCGCAGATCAACAAGCGCCTGAAGGCTTCTCCCGGCTGGTTCACCAAGCAGCGCGACGCGCTGAAGGGTGTTACCGAAGAAACCACGACGGGCGTTCACCGTCTTTACGATCTCAGCAAGAAGGGCCTCCTGCCCTTCCCGGCGATCAACGTTAATGACAGCGTCACCAAGTCGAAGTTCGACAACAAATACGGCTGCAAGGAATCGCTGGTGGACGGCATTCGTCGTGCAACCGACGTGATGATGGCCGGCAAGGTCGCCGTCGTCTGCGGTTACGGCGATGTGGGCAAGGGTTCTGCCGCCTCGCTGCAGGGCGCCGGTGCCCGCGTGAAGGTCACCGAAATCGACCCGATCTGCGCGCTTCAGGCTGCCATGGACGGTTTTGAAGTCGTTCGTCTGGACGATGTCATCTCTTCCGCCGATATCTTCATCACCACCACCGGTAACAAGGACGTCATCCGCATCGAGCATATGCGCGAGATGAAGGACATGGCTATCGTCGGCAATATCGGCCATTTCGACAATGAAATTCAGGTCGCCTCGCTGCGGAACCTGAAGTGGACGAACATCAAGCCGCAGGTCGACATGATTGAGTTCCCGAAAGGCAACCGCATCATCCTTCTGTCCGAAGGCCGCCTGCTGAACCTCGGCAATGCCACCGGCCACCCGTCCTTCGTCATGTCTGCATCCTTCACCAACCAGGTGCTTGGCCAGATCGAGCTCTTCACCAAGCAGGGCGAATACAAGAACGAGGTTTACGTGCTGCCGAAGCATCTCGACGAGAAGGTTGCGCGCCTTCATCTCGAGAAGCTCGGTGTGCGGCTAACAGAACTTTCCGATCTGCAGGCAGATTATATCGGCATCTCCAAGGAAGGCCCGTTCAAGGCTGAACACTACAGATATTAATATCATAGTTAATATCCACTGAAATTACACAACATCTAGATGCCGCGCACTTGACAAAGTGCGCGGCATCTTTTTTGCGCCCTCCCTTTCCGCAGATTTATGAAGGCGGTATTGTCATCGGACTTGATTCGGACACGCCAAAGGGCGGCGGGGACGAAATGGGATGTCTTGTCGAAGATGCGGCACATAGGACGGAGACAGACCGGGGATGACGGTTCACAATTCGGATCTGCGCGAGCAGACAGTTCAACGCGTTGAAAACACGCAAGGCTGCGTGGCATTGAGCGCGCAGGTTCTGGCGCATTGCCGACTGGCGATCAGTGCGGTCCGGACAGGCATTTCGCGGCTTCCCGTGCTGATGTCGGGGACCATTCTTGCCGGTTCGGCAAGTGTCGCGCTGGCGCAGGACGGCCTTGTTGCCAAGACTGGTGCGCGGCTGTTCTCCTCTGGCGAAACAATCACCTATTCGCTCTTTGTCGGCATGCTTTCGGCGACGCTGTTTTCCGTCGTCTGGCTGGTGCGCCAACGCGGCAATATCGAGTCGGAAAGCAGTGAATACCGCAAGGCGCTTGCCGAGACCCACCACAAGATCGCCAAATACGAAGCACTGATTTCCGATAAGGGCCGGCGCATCGTTATCTGGGATGGGGCTGACAAGCGGCCCGAATTTCTGGGGCAATTGCCCGTGGAGACCGGCGCACCGCAAGCGGATCATGATTTTCTGGCCTTCGGGCGCTGGCTGAAGCCATCCTCCGCGAGCCAGCTTGAAAAATCCCTCGAAAAACTTCGCAGCCATGCGCAGAGTTTCGATCTGACCATCGAGACGCAGCGCGGCGAAGTCATTGAAGTTCAAGGCCGGGTTTCCGGCGGCAATGCATTTGCACGTTTCGTCGCGCTTAATAATCTGCGCGCCGAGCTTGCAGAATTGCAGGTGGAACGCGAGCGTCTGATCACCTCGGTCTCGACGTTTCAGGACCTTCTGGATTCCATCGAACAGCCCGTCTGGCGCCGCAATGGCGAAGGTGAGCTAACCTGGGTCAACCACGCCTATGCGCAGGCCGTGGATGCACGCGATGCCGATCAGGCCGTACTTGAAAAACGCGAGCTGTTGAACACGGTTACCCGGCAGAAGATACGCGCGGCCGCGACGCCGGAATCACCCTATCATGACCGCATTTCTACTGTGGTTTCCGGCAACCGTACCTTCTTCGACGTCGTGGATATCAAGACTGCGGCGGGTTCGGCCGGTATCGCCATCGATGCCACCGAAGCGGAAACCATCAGCGAAGAACTCAAGCGGGTTCTGAAAAGCCACGCCGAAACGCTGGATCATCTGGCAACGCCTGTTGCCATCTTCGACGGCCGGCAGCGGCTGCAATTCTACAATCAGGCTTTTGCGACCCTTTGGGGTCTCGATCTGGTTTTCCTCGAATCCGGTCCTGACAATTCCGAGCTTCTGGACAGGCTGCGCACCGCCGGCAAATTGCCCGAGCAGCTGAACTGGAAAAACTGGAAGGAGACGGCGCTCGCCGTTTACCGTTCGCTCGATACCAAAACCGATCTCTGGCACCTGCCGAATGGGCAGACACTGCGGGTCATCGCAACCGCCCATCCACAGGGCGGCGCGACCTGGGTTTTTGAGAACCTGACCGAACAGGTCGACCTGCAGATGCGCTACAACACGCTGGTGAAGGTACAGGGCGAAACCATCGATCATCTGGCCGAAGGTGTGGCGGTGTTCGGTGCGGATGGCCGTATTCGCCTCTCCAACCCGGCATTCCGGGCGCTCTGGGGTGTAACCTCCGAAGAGGCGGAAACGGGCACCCATATCCGCGCCATCGAAACAGCCTGCACACAATCCTATGACAGGCCGGACGGCTGGCGCGCCTTCAGCCAGTTCATCACCAGCTTTGATGATGAGCGCCCATCCAAACAGGGAACGCTCGAACTGCTCTCCGGTCTCGTGCTTGATTTCGCTATCATTCCGCTGCCGGATGCGCAGACCATGCTGACCTTCGTCAACATGACCGACAGCGTGCGGGCCGAAAGGGCGCTCAAGGAAAAGAACGATGCACTTCTGAAGGCCGACGAGCTGAAGAATGATTTCGTTCAGCATGTTTCCTATGAATTGCGTTCGCCGCTGACGAATATTATCGGTTTTACCGACCTTTTGAAGACGCCCGGCATCGGCCAGTTGACGGACCGGCAGGCGGAATATCTCGATCATATTTCCACGTCGTCCTCGGTGCTTTTGACCATCGTCAACGATATTCTCGATCTTGCGACCGTCGATGCCGGCATCATGCAGCTGAATTATTCAGACAATGATTTGAACGAATTGCTCGAAGACGTTTCTGTGCAGATCGCAGATCGCCTGCAGGAGAGCGGTATTTCGCTTGAAATCGTCGCGCCGACCCATCTTGGCAGCCTGGTCGCCGATCATCAGCGTCTGAAGCAGATCCTCATCAAGCTGCTTACCAATGCGATCAACTTCGCCCCGGAAGGTTCCGCCGTTGAACTGTCGTGCCAGCGTAGCGAGGGCGACTTCCTGTTCTCGGTGGCAGATAAGGGCCCGGGCATTCCGGAAGACATGCTGAAAACCGTCTTCGACCGCTTCGCGACACGCGGCAATGGCGGTCGGCGGACTGGCGCAGGGCTTGGCCTTTCCATTGTCGAAAGCTTTGTCAGCCTCCATCATGGCACGGTCAGCATCGATAGCCGCCCCGGCAATGGCACCATCGTCACCTGCCGCATTCCTTCCGGCACCCGCCCGCATTCCATCGCCGCAGAATGAGCCAAGACATCTTGCCGATCACTATTTCCCTTGAGGGAGAAAAAGATACCATCAGGCTCGGTGAAGACCTTGCGCTGGCATTGAAACCCGGCGATTGCCTGGCGCTGATCGGCGATCTCGGCGCCGGTAAATCGACACTCGCCCGCGCCTTCATCCGGGCGATGGCGGATGAGCCGGATCTCGAAGTTCCAAGTCCCACCTTCACGATCATCCAGACCTATTCCACTCGCATTCCGGTTGCCCATCTCGATCTTTACCGGCTTTCTGATGTCTCCGAACTGTACGAGCTCGGCATCGACGAGATGCTGGAGGACGGCGTCTGCCTGATCGAATGGCCGGATATCGCCGCCGAGGTTCTGCCGCCGGAACAGACCGTCACGCTTCGGCTGACGCATTCCGGCGAAGGACGGCTGGCCGCCATCGAAGCTCCGGCAAAACTGAAAGCGCGGCTTCAGCGTGTTTTCGCCATTCGCGAATTCCTCGCGAAAAATGGCAGGGGCGATGCGACCCGCCGTTTCCTGAGTGGTGACGCCTCAACGCGTGCCTATGAGACCATTTCCGCCGATGGCCCGGACCTTATCCTGATGGACTGGCGACGCCCCTTGAGAGGCGCGATCATTGCGGATGGCAAGACCTATGCGGAAATCGCCCATCTTGCCCAGGATGCGCGTTCTTTCGTGGCGATCGGCGAGTATCTGCGAAACAGCGGCTTTTGCGCGCCAGAGCTTCTGGCAGCGGATATCGATCAGGGCATTCTCCTGCTGGAGGATCTGGGGCGCGACGGGGTGCTTGCGCCCAAGGGAACGCCGATAGAAGAACGTTATCTCCAGAGCGTTGCCTGCCTCGCAGCCCTTCATCAGACCCCGCGACCCGACCTGTTGCCGGTGATTGACGGCAGCGCCTATGAGGTTCCCCCCTTCGATCGGCAGGCGATGAAGATCGAAGTCTCTTTGCTGGCGGAATGGTATCTTCCCCACAAACGCGGCAAGCCGCTCACCGATAGCGAGAAGAGTGACTATTACGCCCTGTGGGATAGCCTGATCGACTCGCTCGCTGATTGTGAAACAGGGCTTCTGCTGCGCGATTTCCATTCACCCAACCTTCTCTGGCAGGCGCAGAATAGCGGTATTCGGCAGGTCGGCCTGATCGATTTTCAGGACGCGATGATCGGCCCCACCGCTTATGATCTCGCCTCCATCGTGCAGGATGCCCGGGTTACCATCGAACCCGAGCTGCAGGCGCGTCTGCTCTCGCATTATCTCGACAGCAGAAGAAACACACCTTCATTCGATGAGGCCGCTTTCCTCAAGGCTTTCGCCATCATGTCGGCGCAGCGTAACTGCAAGCTTGCCGGTATCTGGGTGAGGCTGTTGGAACGGGATCAAAAACCCGGTTATATGAAACATATGCCGAGGACGTTCCGCTATCTTGCCGCGGCGCTTTCGCATCCGGAGCTTCAGCCTCTTCGAGACTGGTGTGTCTGCATGGGCATGGAATTCAACGACTGAAAGACGGTTGACGACGATGACGATCAAAAACGCCATGGTGCTGGCCGCCGGGCTTGGCACGCGGATGCGCCCGATCACCGATACGATCCCGAAGCCGCTCGTCAAGATTGCCGGCAAGCCGATGATCGATTACGCGCTCGACGCGCTTGTGGAAGCCGGGGCTGAGACGATCGTCGTTAATGTGCATCACCATGCGGATCAGATGATCGCTCATCTGGAGCACCGCTCCGACGTCGAAATCCTGATTTCAGACGAGCGGGCGCAACTGATGAACTCCGGCGGCGGGCTTGCCAAGGGTCTGAAGCTGCTGGAACCCGGCCCGGTCTTCGTCATGAATGCCGATCTATTCTGGATCGGCGAGCAATTGAATGCAGTCAGCAACCTGCGCAAGCTTGCGCAATTCTTCGATCCGGAGCGCATGGATATGGTCCTGCTCTGTGTTGATATGGATCGCACCACCGGTCATAACGGCAAAAAGGATTTCAACCTTTCTGACGACGGTAAATTGGTGCGGTATTGCGATGGTGACCCAAACCCCGTGGTTTATGCCGGCGCCATTGCCATGGACTCGCGCCTGCTTGAAGATGCGCCGACGGATGCTTTCAACCTCAACATCTATTTTGACCGCGCCATTAAAAATGACCGGCTTTCCGGGATTTCGCTTGATGGGCACTGGATCACCGTCGGCACGCCCGATGCGATAGAAGACGCAGAAAACATCATCAAGCAATTCAGGGAAAAACGCTCTGCATGACCACGTCCCGCCACGAAAAGCGCGTCCTGACGATCGCTGCGGGAACACCGTTCCTCAAAACGCTCGCGGAAACGCTGTGTGACGGGACACTGACAGCCGGCTATAGATATGACCCAGCCGACCCGCTTTCACTGGCCAAGGTGACGATCTATGTGCCGACGCGACGTTCCGCCCGCGTACTGCGCTCCGAATTCGTCGACCTTCTGGGAGGCAGATCCGCCATTCTGCCGCTGATCCGACCGCTCGGCGAAACGGACGATGATAGCGGCTTTTTCGATATCGAAAATCCTGAGATCATGGATCTCGCACCACCGATTTCCGGCACCGGCCGGCTGATCGAACTGGCGCGTCTTATTCTGGCCTGGCGCAACAGCCTGCCGGACGCCATCCGGGCGATCCATTCGGATTCGCCGCTCGTTGCCCCCGCCAGCCCCGCCGATGCCATATGGCTGGCGCGTGCGCTTGGCGAGGTGATCGATGCGATGGATACGGAAGAAAAGGATTGGGAAGCGCTTCAGCATCTCGATACCGGCGAACATGCGCAATGGTGGCAGCTGACGGCGGATTTCCTGAAGATCGCCAGCGTCTTCTGGCCGGCGCGCCTTGCCGAACTCAACCGCTCCTCGGCCGGCCGGCATCGAAACGGCATATTGCGGGCCGAGGCAAACCGACTTGCCAATTTGCCGGATACGGGACCGATCATCGTGGCCGGGTCTACCGGCTCCATTCCGGCCGCAGCCGACCTCATCGCCGCCGTTGCCGCCTTGCCGCAGGGCGTCGTCGTGCTTCCGGGGCTTGATCTTGCCATGTCAGAGGAGCAATGGGAGGCAATTGCCGAAGACCCGACCGACCCTTCCAGCCGTACCCATTCGCAATACGGGCTCTATATGCTGCTGCAGAAGCTCGGCATCCTACGCGACGACGTGGATCAGATCGGAGCTATCGATAGCGATCTTGAAAAACGCGCGGCCGTTTTTTCAGCGGCGCTCGCTCCGGCCAAGTCCACCAGCGATTGGAACCGGTGGCGCGAAGACAGGGACCCCGGCTTCTTCGATGAAGCTTTTGCGGCGGCCACACTGATAGAAGCCGCCAACGAGCGCGAAGAGGCAACCGCCATCGCGGTGGCGCTCAGGCTGGCGCTGGAAGCTCCGGGTGCCGGACGTCCTTCGCAGGCCGCACTGATAACACCCGACCGCGGCTTGGCGCGGCGGGTGGCGACGGAATTGCAGCGTTTCGGCATAGAGGCCGACGATTCGGCCGGTACGCCACTTTCTGCCACACCGCGGGCCGGGCTGACACAACTGGCGCTGGAAGCGATCCTGCGGCCCGGAGACCCGGTGCCGATCATTTCGCTTCTGAAGCATCCACTCTCCCGTTTCGGGCTTTCGGAGGCGGCGTTCACACAAGCCTCAAAAGCGCTGGAACTCATAGCACTGCGTGGCGGCCGCGTCGAAACCGAAATCGGCAATCTGGAAGCGGTTCTGGAGGCGCAGCTGCTGGCGCAGCACGATGACCGGCACCCACCCGCCTGGCGGCTGGCATTGCCGGAAGGAAGCCTTGAAGCAGCCCGCGATCTGGCGCAGCGGATCGCCGTTGCAACCGAGCCGCTTGGTTCTGCCTTCGTGCGTCGGGATCAATCTGGCCGGGCCTTTACCGACAAATTACCACTCTCCCATTGGGCGGAGCGGACGGGCCGCGTGATCGAAGCCATCTGTGCGGATGAAAACAATGATCTTGCCGCGCTCTGGTCCGGTGAGGCTGGTGATACGCTTTCCGGCCTGTTCGGCGAATTGATGGAAAGCGGCGAAATCCTCGATGCGGACGGGCCTCAATGGGCTGACATATTTGCGGCGCTGGTTGCCGGGGAATCGATCAAACCGCGATCCATGCGTCATCCACGCATCTTTATCTTCGGTGCGCTCGAAGCCCGCCTGCAAAGCGTCGACACCGTCGTCATTGGCGGGCTCAATGAAGGCCTCTGGCCGGGCCAGACGGCGAATAACCCATTCTTGTCCCGCACCATGAAGACCGCTATCGGACTTGAGCCGCCGGAACGGCGCATCGGCCAGCTGGCACATGACTTTGAGATGGCCAACGGCACCCGACAAATCTTTTACACCCGGGCGTTGAGGCAGGGCTCAACGCCGGCTGTCGCTTCTCGCTGGCTGCAACGATTGCTGGCACTGGGTGGTGAGGATTTCGCCGGAGAACTGAAGAAGCGTGGCGAGACCTATCGGCATTGGGCCGGTCTGATGGATGAAAGCATCGATCAGGACGCGGCAAAGCGCCCTGCCCCCAAGCCGCCGGCTAATCTGCAGCCAACCCGTTATTCCTTCAGCGAAGTGGGACGGCTGCGCCGCGATCCCTATTCGATCTATGCGCGGCGTATCCTGAAGCTTGACCCGCTCGAGCCCTTCAACCGCGATCCAAGTGCCGCTGATCGCGGCACGCTCTATCACGCGATCATCGAGCGTTATTCGCGTGAGGGGCACATCCCCGGCACGCCGGCTTCGTTCGACGCCATGCAACGCATTCTGGACGAATGTTTCGACGCGGAAAACCTGCCGCCGCATGTGGATGTCATCTGGCGGCCACGTTTTGCGGCGGTGGCACGTGCCTTCATCGACTGGGAGAAGGAACGTCATCCATCCATTCGCCACAGCTTTTTCGAGGCACGCGCCGGCCAGGAAATAGCCGAAGCGGGGATAAGGTTGACCGGAATTGCCGACCGCATCGACATCAAGTCAAACGGTCACGCGGATATTATCGACTACAAGACCGGGCTTGCGCCTTCGGTCAATCAGGCGCGCGCGCTGCTTGACCCACAACTGGCGCTGGAAGCGGCGGCGCTGATGCGCGGAGCCTTCCGCGAAGCCGGTTCGCCCACGCCGGAAAACCTTATCTATGTGCGCCTGCGGCCGGGCGATCGTTTTTTTCCCGACCAGGTCAATAACGAACATTCCAGTCGCAGCGGCAAAAGACCGCCAAAATCGGCCATTGAACTGGCGACGGAATCGATCGAGCAACTTGCCAAATTCGTGCGCTCACTGCGCGAAGGCGAGAACGGTTTCGCCTCGCGGCTGGTGCCGGAAGAGCAACAATCCTATGGGGGGGAATATGACCATCTCGCCCGGGTTTCGGAATGGTCCACGGCGGAACCGGGAGACGGCGATGACGATTGATCCTGTCGATCACGGCCCCGCCGCCGATACACCCGAAAGCTGGATCGACTGGACCAGCGCCCGGCAGCGGCTTGCCTCCGATCCGGCAAGTTCCGCATGGGTGTCGGCCAATGCCGGCTCCGGCAAGACACATGTGTTGACGCAGCGCGTCATCCGTCTGCTTCTGGCCGGATGCCGCCCGTCGGCGATCCTGTGCCTCACCTATACCAAGGCTGCCGCGTCTGAAATGTCGAGCCGTGTCTTCGACCGGCTGGCGGAATGGGCAACTTTGCCGGATTCCGATCTCAGGGATCGCATCACAGTCATTGAAGGCAAAGTGCCAGATCGCATAAAGCTTGCCGAAGCGCGGCGGCTGTTCGCCAAGGCACTGGAAACGCCGGGCGGGCTGAAAATTCAGACCATCCACGCATTCTGCGAGGCCCTGCTGCATCAGTTTCCGCTGGAAGCCAATGTCGCCGGCCATTTCTCGGTTCTCGATGACCGCGCAGCCACTACCCTGCTGGCCGAGGCCCGCCGCTCTCTTCTGACGGCGGTTTCGACAGGAGGCGACACGGAACTGGCGCAGTCGCTTGCCTATGTGCTTGATCTCGCCGACGAAAGCGGACTGGAATCGCTGCTTTCCGCCATTATCGCCAATCGCAGCGCCCTTCGCGCCTTTCTGCTCGAGGCAAAACAATCCGGCGGCATCGATACCCGTTTGCGGCAGGCTATGCAGATCGATCATGAGGAAACCGAGGAAACGGCGGCGGCGGCCTTCTGGCCCCTGCCCGGTCTTTCCGGCCTTGCGCTCGACACCTATCTGACGCTTGCCGATGAGGTGGGCGGATCGCGCGTCATCGATGTCGCTTATGCGCTAAGGGAAGCGAAACGGCAGACGGACCCGGTGCGGCGGATGGAGTTCATCGAAGCAGCACTGCTGACGGCCAAGGGCGAGAAGAAATCGGATGCCTATGTCATCAACAAGGGCATGCAGAAATCCGCCCCCGATCTTGTGGACGCGCTAACACTGGCGCGGGATCATGTCGTTGCCTGCCGCAACCGATATCGTCTGGTGCGGATGCTGGCGGCGACGAAATGCGCGCTTGTTCTGGCCGAGAGGCTGATCGGTGATTTCGAGGATCTGAAAAAGCAGCGTAGCCAGCTCGATTTCGAAGATCTGATCGAACGCGCCGCCAATCTCCTCAACCGCGATACCGCGGGTGCCTGGGTGCATTACAAGCTGGATCAGGGCATCGACCATATTCTCGTCGACGAGGCGCAGGACACAAGCCCCGTACAATGGTCGATCATCCAGTCGCTGGCGGCGGATTTCTTCACCGGCGAAAGCGCCCGCATGGGGCGGCGCACGCTGTTTGCCGTGGGTGATGAAAAACAGTCGATCTACTCCTTTCAGGGCGCGCGGCCGGAACGGTTCTCGCAGGAGCGCGATGAGACCAAAAGGCGCGTCGATCAGGTGGAGCAGGCTTTTCACCGCATCCGCCTGCCGCTCTCTTTCCGTTCGACGGAGGACGTGCTGGCCGCTGTCGATCAGGTCTTCTCGATCCCACAAAATGCCAGCGGCCTCAGTGCCGATAACGAGCCCGTCGAACACCGCTCCAACCGCGCAGGACACCCTGGCACCGTGGAAGTGTGGGACATGGTGGCGCCGGAAACTGCCGATGACCAAGAAGACTGGACGGCGCCTTTCGATGCCTTGAGGGAAAGCGCACCCGCTACCATCGTCGCCCGCCGTATCGCTGCGCGGATCGCCGACATGATCGGAAGCGAAACTATTATTGAGAAGGGCGTGGAACGCGCCGTCGAAGCAGGCGACATTCTGGTGCTGGTGAGAAAACGCCATGCCTTCGTTAATGCGCTGACGCGGGAGTTGAAACGACGTAAAAACATTCCTGTCGCTGGCGCCGACCGTCTTCGCCTGACCGACCACATTGCCGTGCAGGATCTTCTGGCGCTTGGCCGTTTCGTGGTGCTGCCGGAGGATGATCTTTCGCTTGCCGCACTGTTAAAGAGCCCGCTCTTTAACCTGACCGAAGATGATGTCTTCGAGATCACCGCGACGCGATCCGAGACGGAGAGCGTATGGCAGCGGCTGCAGGTGCTTTCGCGGGAAGAGAACAGCCACCTTTCCGTCGTTACCGGAAAACTGCAAAGCTTCATCACGCTTTCAAGAACGGCCACCGTACATGATTTCTTCGCGGCGGTTCTGACACTGCATGATGGGCGCAAAAAATTCCTCGGGCGGCTTGGCAACGAGGCAAGCGACGTACTGGACGAGTTCCTGTCGTTTGCGCTGGACCATGAAAGAACCGGCCTGCCCGGCCTGCAAGCTTTCCTGTCCGTTCTGGAGACCGATTCGCCTGAAGTGAAGCGTGAGCAGGACAAGGACCGTGGCGAAGTGCGGATCATGACCGTGCATGCCTCCAAGGGGCTGGAAGCACCAGTCGTTTTTGTCGTCGATGGCGGTTCGAAAGCCTTCAACCACAGCCATGTGCCGAAGCTGCGCTTCATCGAAGCGGAAGGGGACGCCGTCCCGGTCTGGCTGCCCGGCAGCGGCTTTTCCAATCATCTCATTCGCTTGGATGAGGAACGCCTGAAGACGGCCGCCGAAGACGAATATCGCCGGCTGCTGTATGTGGCGATGACCCGTGCCGCCGATCATCTGGTTATCTGTGGTTATCGCGGCCAAAAAGAAAATCCCGAATGCTGGCACGCCATCGTCAAGGCAGCGCTTGCGGATAATCAGGATCACTGCCAGCCGCAGCAGTTCGCAGCCGATGGCGAAGAATGGCAGGGGCTTGTCTGGCGCAAGTCCGAAGCTCGCTCGACACCTGCGCCGCAGAGGGTGCCAGAACCGCAGCAAGATGAAGACTACGCCCTTCCGGCGGGACTTCTTGCCCCCTTGCCGGCCCTGCCTTCGCTACCGAGACCGCTCAGCCCTTCCGGTGCGGGCACCATCATCGATGACGGCGCGGACGATCTGGCCGTGCGTTCACCGCTATTTGGCGAAAAAGCCGATGCCTCCTCTCTGGCGTTGCAACGCGGCCGACTGGTGCATCGCATGCTGCAGGCCCTGCCGGATTTCGCCGAGAGCGAACGGGAAGCGGCGGCCCGGCGTTATGCGGAACGGGCGGCGCGTTTCTGGCCTCCTGCCGAGCGCGAATATTTGATACAGGCGGTTTTGCGGGTTCTGTCCGAACCGGCGGTGCAACCGGCCTTTTCCGCCAACAGCCGCGCGGAAATATCCATCATGGGCACGATGACGATTGGCCGGCAGCAATATGCCGTGTCCGGCCGTATCGACCGGCTGGCGGTGGATGGCGACCGCGTCATTCTGGTGGATTACAAAACGAACCGTGTTCCTCCACGTGAAGCCCGTGAGATCCCCTACTCCCACGTGGCCCAGCTTGCCATCTATCGGGAAATTCTGGCGTCGCTTTATCCCGGCAAGGAATTTGTCTGCGCGCTGATCTATACGGAAAATGCCAGTTTTGTGACGGTTGGCGATGATGCGATGAGAGAGGCTCTTGCCGCAATAAAGACAAAGTGAGATACCGGGGCATTGAAATTCCGACGCGCCCGCATCACATCGATAGCGGAAAAGTTTAGCTGAAAGGAGAGCCAGATATGGCTACCGTAAAAGTCGACGCCGCCAACTTCCAGTCCGAAGTCCTCGAATCCTCCGAACCCGTTGTGGTGGACTTCTGGGCCGAATGGTGTGGCCCGTGCAAGATGATCGCGCCGAGCCTTGAAGAAATCGCGTCTGAGCTTGCCGGCAAGGTCAAGGTCGCGAAACTCAACATCGACGAAAACCCGGAACTGGCCGCCAAGTTCGGCGTTCGCTCGATCCCGACGCTCGCCATGTTCAAGGGCGGCGAAGTGGCCGATATCAAGGTAGGTGCTGCACCCAAGACAGCGCTTTCCGCCTGGATTTCCGGCGCCGCATAAGCCATTTTATGGAATGAAAAAAGCCCGGCATCACTGCCGGGCTTTTTTATTGGGGGACCGTGCCGTTCAATGCAAGGGCATTTCCGGCAAGATAAAGCGATCCGCCGATCAGGATGCGCGGCGGTGGTCCTTCCGGATCGAGGCGGCGGGACAGTTCGTCCAGCGCCTCGGTAAGCGATGAGGTCGGTGCCGCGACCAGACCGGCATCAAAGGCCGCATGGGCGAGCACGACAGGATCAATCGCCGCATCCGTGCCACCGATCGGTACGGTGAAGACATATTCGGCAATATCGGCGAAAGCCTTGAAATAGCCCACGGGATCCTTGGTATTGATCATGCCGGCGATGATGAACAGCGGCCGGGGCGTCTTTTCCTCAAACCCGGCCATCGCCTCGGCAATCACTTCGCCAGCGCCGGGGTTGTGACCACCATCGACCCAGATTTCCGCATCCTTCGGAGCCATCTCGGCAATCTTGCCGGTCTGAATGCGTTGCAGACGACCGGGCCATTCTACGGAGGTCATGGCCTTTTCGATCATCCGTTCCGTCACTTCGAAACCGGCGGCCTTAACGGCGCGGATCGCGGCGGCGGCATTAGCAAGCTGGTGGCGGCCGGGAAGCCGCGGCAGCGGCGCATCGGTCAGGCCATATTCATCCTGATAGACCATGCGGCCGAATTCTTCATGGGCGGAAAAATCCTGACCATAGACCGATGCCGGGCAACCCAGGCGTTCGGCCGTGGCAACAAGAGTTTCCAGAGCCGCATCATATTCCTGATGGCCGATGATAACGGGGGAACCGGGCTTCATGATGCCCGCCTTTTCGGCGGCGATCAGCTCCACACGGTCGCCGAGATAGGCCTGGTGGTCCAGCGAGATCGGCATGATGACCGACACGGCAGGATTGTTGATTACATTGGTCGCATCAAAGCGCCCGCCGAGACCAACCTCGACAACGGCGGCATCGGCAGGCTGTTCCGCAAAGAGCACGAACATCGCGGCGGTCAGGATTTCGAAAACCGTTATCATCTGGCCGCCATTGGCAGCTTCAATACGGCGAAGCGCATCCGCAAAGACCTCGTCCTCGACATACCGGCCCTTATCGCCGGGAACGCCGATGCGATAGCGTTCATGCCAGTTTACGAGATGCGGAGAGGTATGGACGTGGACGGAAAGGCCTGCGGCCTCCAGCAAAGCACGACAAAAGGCGGTGACCGAACCCTTGCCGTTGGTGCCCGCCACATGAATAACGGGCGGCATCCTCTTCTGGGGATTGCCGAGTTTTTCGAGAAGACGGGAAATTCTGTCGAGTGAAAGATCAAAACCCTTGGGGTGGAGCTGCATCAGCTCTTCAATGATCTTCTCTGCCTCACTAATCGCGGGCTTCGTCATGTCTTCTGTTCGCCTTTCAGGCGTTTTGCTTGCCATTTGTCCGCCGCACCAAAGATGAAATCATGCAACGTATAGCATCATCCCGAAGGCCGTTCAGGCCTTCGGGCGACATATTTTTTTGCTCAGGCCGAAGCGGCCAGCGGTACGACAGCGTTTGCGTTGTCAGCAGGCGCCTTGGTCATGATCTTAAGCAGATTGGCCAGCGTATCCGGGATTTCGCGACGGTCGATCACCATGTCCACCATGCCGTGTTCCAGAAGATACTCGGATGTCTGGAAACCTTCCGGCAACTTTTCACGAATGGTCTGCTCGATCACACGCTTGCCGGCAAAGCAGATTTCCGCACCCGGCTCGGCGATATGAACATCGCCCAGCATAGCGTAGGAAGCGGTCACGCCACCGGTCGTCGGGTTCGTCAGAACCACGATATAGGGCATGCCGGCTTCTTTCAGCATGTTCACTGCAACGGTCGTGCGCGGCAGCTGCATCAGCGAAAGAATGCCTTCCTGCATGCGGGCACCGCCGGAGGCCGGGAACATGACGAGCGGGCAACGCTCGGAAATGGCGCGCTCGAATGCCTTGACGATGGCTTCGCCGGCGGCAATGCCCAAGGAGCCGCCCATGAACTGGAATTCATGCACGACGGCAACGATCTTCAGGCCTCTCAGGAGGCCGACGCCAGCAAGGATCGTGTCTTCCTGCTCGGTCTTCGTGCGGCTGTCACGCAGGCGATCGGTGTATTTCTTGGAATCGCGGAACTTCAATGGGTCCTGCGCCACCTTTGGCTGCGGCAGAGCCTCATAGACACCGCCATCGAAAAGATCGACGAGACGCGCCTTTGCCGGCATCTTCATGTGATAGCCCGAGGCCGGGATAACCCACTTGTTATCCTCGAGATCCTTATGGAAGACCATCTCACCCGTTTCCGGGCATTTGATCCACAGGTTCTCCGGAACCTCCGGACGGCGGCCAAGCATGGAATTGATCCGGGGCCGAACGTAATTGGTGATCCAGTTCAATCAATTACTCCTTGACTGAGCCGCGCTTATTCCGCAACGGCAAGGCGCGACGCACGCACGCCCGTTGAAAGTCCCTTTACCAGCGTCGTAACGGCTGGCACGGTATCTGCGGTCGCCTTCCCGTCCTTGGTCAGGCTGCCGGCAATCTGGTTGACGATGGCCGAACCGACCACCACACCATCCGCCACGGCGCCGATTGCTTTCGCATGATCGGCCGTCTTGACACCAAAACCGACACAGACCGGCAGTTCCGTATGCGCCTTGATACGACCGACCGCGCCTGAGATCAACGAGGGATCGGGCAGCGCGGAACCGGTAATACCGTTCATCGAGACATAATAAACGAAACCTGAGGTATTTTTAAGAACGGCAGGCAGACGCTTGCCATCCGTCGTCGGGGTCGCGAGGCGGATGAAATTCACACCCCGCTCAAGAGCCGGAACGCAAAGCTCATCATCCATTTCCGGCGGCAGATCGACCACGATCAGACCGTCGACGCCAGCTGCCAGCGCATCTTCCAGAAACTTGTCGACACCGTAAATATAGATCGGGTTATAATATCCCATCATCACGATCGGCGTTGCATCGTCACCTTTGCGGAACTCACGTGCGAGATCGAGCGTGGTTTTCAGCGTCTGGCCACCCTTCAGCGCCCGCTGTCCGGCCAGCTGGATAGCCGGGCCGTCCGCCATCGGATCAGAAAACGGCATGCCGAGTTCGATGATATCGGCACCTGCTTCCGGCAGCGCCTTCATGATGCCGAGCGAGGTTTCGAAATCCGGGTCGCCACCCATGAAATAGGTGATCAGGGCCGGGCGATTTTCAACGCGCAGATCGGCGAAGCGCTTGTCCATACGTGCAGTCATGATCTTATACATCCATTCCAAGGAACTTGCTGACGGTGTGGACATCCTTGTCGCCGCGACCGGAAAGGTTCATCAGGATGATCTCATCCTTGTCCATCTTCGGTGCGCGCTTGATGACCTCGGCCAATGCGTGGCTCGGCTCCAGTGCCGGAATGATGCCTTCGAGGCGGGTCAGCATCTGGAAGGCGTCCAGCGCTTCATGGTCCATGATCGGCACATATTCGACGCGGCCGATATCGTTCAACCAGGAATGTTCAGGGCCGATGCCGGGATAATCCAGACCGGCGGAAATGGAGTGGCCTTCCTTGATCTGGCCGTCCTCATCCTGCAGCAGATAGGTGCGGTTGCCGTGCAGAACACCCGGCGAACCGGCGGTGATCGATGCACAGTGCTCGTCGCCTGAAAGACCCTTGCCACCGGCTTCAACGCCGACGATGCGGACGTTCTCGTCATCGAGGAACGGGTGGAAAATACCGATAGCATTCGAGCCGCCGCCGACAGCCGCCACGACAAGATCCGGCAGGCGGCCTTCCGCCTCCTGCATCTGCACCTTGGCTTCCTCGCCGATGACGGCCTGGAAATCACGGACCATTTCCGGATAGGGGTGCGGGCCGGCAGCAGTGCCGATCAGATAATAGGTATCATCGACATTGGTGACCCAGTCGCGCAGCGCCTCGTTCATGGCGTCCTTCAGGGTGCCGTGGCCAGCCGTTACCGGCTTCACTTCAGCACCGAGAAGCTTCATGCGGAAAACATTCGGGGCCTGACGGGCAACATCGGTCGCGCCCATATAAACCACGCAAGGCAGGCCGAAGCGGGCGGCGACGGTGGCCGAGGCAACCCCGTGCTGGCCGGCACCGGTTTCGGCGATGATGCGGGTCTTGCCCATGCGCTTGGCAAGCAGGATCTGGCCGAGGCAATTGTTGATCTTGTGCGAGCCGGTGTGGTTCAGCTCTTCGCGCTTGAAATAAATCTTCGCGCCGCCGAGTTCCGCCGTCAGGCGCTCCGCGAAATAAAGCGGGCTCGGACGACCGGTGTAATGAGCGCCGAGATATTTCAGCTGCGCCTGAAATTCGGGATCGTTCTTGGCCTTGTCCCACTCCGCCTGCAAATCCAGAATAAGCGGCATCAGCGTTTCGGCAACGAAGCGGCCTCCGTAAATGCCAAAACGGCCGTCCTCATCGGGACCAGCGCGGAAAGAATTGGGTGTTGGCGCGTCGTTCACTTCAAGCTCCCTTTGGGCCTTTCGACCAATCATTCACCACATCGAAAAATGCATCGATCATGGCCAGATCCTTGACGCCCGGTGCGCTTTCGACGCCGGACGATAAATCTAATCCGCTTGCCCTGGTTTCCGCCAGGGCTTCCGCGACATTGTCCTTGTTCAGCCCCCCGGAAAGCATGTAATCAATACTTCCGTCAAGAGAGCGCAGGATGGTCCAGTCGAAGGAAACACCATTACCGCCCGGCAGGTCGGAACCGGCGGGCGCCTTGGCATCCAGCAGGAAACGGTCGGCTATACCGATATAAGGGTCGATTTTGGCAAGATCAGCGGCATCACGAATGGAAATGGCCTTCATGACAGGCAGGCCATACAACGCCTTGATGTTCAGCAGTCGCTCCGGGCTTTCGCTACCGTGCAATTGCAGGATATCCGGTTTTACGAGATCGACGATCTCATCGAGATAATCATTATCAGCATTGACGGTGACGGCGACAACCTTGGCGGCGCCACGGACATCATCCGCGAGCCTGCCTGCGATATCGGGCTCGATGTTGCGCGGGCTTTTTTCAAAGAAGATAAAACCGACATGGGACGCGCCGCGCCTGACGGCGCGCTCCAGCGCTTCCGGTGTCTTCAATCCGCAAATCTTGATATCCGGTTTCATACCCGCGACCTGACATGAAATGCGACGAGAGTCGAGCCAAATCGCATTCGTCTATGGAATGTTTCACGTGAATCCAGATGGCGATCCGCACCTCAAGTTTCAATCGAAATCGATGGCGTGCAGTTTAGAGCCGTGGCGCTTCAGCCAGCCCTTGGCTTCTTCTGTGTGCGGGCAAAGCTTTTCACATAGAGCCCAGAATTTCGGGCCGTGGTTCATTTCCCTGAGATGAGCGACCTCGTGGGCGGCGAGATAATCGATGACCTTTTCCGGGGCCATGACGATGCGCCAGGAGAAACTCAGATTTCCATCATGAGAGCACGAGCCCCAGCGACTGCGGGTATCCTTCATGCTGATCGACCGCACCGGCCGGCCCGCCGCGGTCGCATGGACCGCAACCAGCCTTTCCAGATCAGCCTTCGCTTCTTTTTTCAGGAAAGTTGCGATCCGCCGTCTCAGATGTTCCGGCGCACCGCTGACTTTCAGAATGGCCGCGCCGTCTGCGTCTTCAGCAACATGGGTCAGGCCGCGCAGGCTACCGGTGTGCTCTATGCGATGGGGTATGCCGCGAATATCGATGGCCGCGCCGGGATGCAGACCGTCATCGGGGCTGAATTTCAGAAGCTTGCCTTCCAGCCAGCCTTGATGCCTTTCGAGAAAATCATCAACCTGGCCGTGGTGGAGTCCCATCGGGATCGTCAGCTTCAGCGCCCGGCCACCGGGTTCAATACGCAGGGTAATGCGGGTGGCACGTGGGTTTTCCCTTACCGTGATCGGCACCTGTCTGCCCGCCACGGCGACAGTGCGCTGGCTGGGTGCGGTCTTTTTGGCTGCCGGCGATTTCACGGATTTTCCGAAGAGCGAAAACATGCGCTGTTCATAGCCGATTCGCCGCCGGTTTGGCCATGCAAATGCGCGGCACCGCCTGCGGTCTCACCCCTATGCGGTCTGGTGTTTGCGGATGAAATCCATCATGCGCGGCACAATTTCCTTGCGGAACCGCGAACCGTTGAACACGCCGTAGTGGCCGACATCGGGTTGCATATAGTGCGCGCGTTTTTCATCGGGGATGTTCCGGCAAAGATCATGGGCGGCCTTTGTCTGGCCGACGCCGGAGATATCGTCATTCTCACCTTCCACGGTGAACAATGCGACATTGCGAATGGCGGCGGGATCAACCACCCTGCCCCGGTGCTGCATATTTCCCTTGGGAAGCGCATGGTCAATGAAGACGGTTTCCACCGTCTGCAGATAAAACTCCGCCGTCAAATCCATGACTGCCAGATATTCATCGTAAAATTCGCGATGTTTTTCGGCGGAATCGCCGTCATTCTTGACGAGGTTGAGGTAAAAATCCTTGTGCGCCGTCATGTGCTTGTCGAGGTTCATGGACATGAAACCGGACAGTTGCAGGAAGCCGGGATAGACATTTCTGCCAAAGGCAGGCTGCGGCCACGGCACCTGCATGACGACGTTGTCGCGGAACCATTCAATCGGCTTGGCTTTGGCGAGACCATTGACGGCGGTGGGATTGATGCGCGTATCGATTGGCCCGCCCATCAACGTCATGGATGCCGGCGCAAAACGATCTCCATCCGCTTCCATCAGGGAAACGGCGGCCAGCACCGGCACGGATGGCTGACAGACGGCGACTACATGCGCGCCCGGGCCGATCTGTTGCAACATCTCAATGACATAGCTGATGTAATCGTCGAGATCGAAAGTCCCCTCACTCACCGGCACGGTGCGGGCATCGGTCCAATCGGTGATGTAGATATCCGCTGAAGGTAACAGGGCCTCTACTGTTCCGCGCAGCAGGGTGGCGTAGTGACCGGACATCGGCGCCACCAGCAGAACCTTCGGATCGAACTGACGGGCCGCATCAAGTTCCCTACTGAAATGAACGAGATTACAGAACGGACGCGACCATACAATCTCTTCGGCGACGGTGACGCTATGGCCATCAACGATCGTGCTGCCAAGACCAAATTCGGGCTTGACGTAACGTCGGGTCAGTCGCTCGAACACCTCGAAACCGGCATCGAGGCTACGGCCGAAGGCAGTGCTGGAAAGCGGGTTCAGCGGATTGTTGCAAGCCTGGCGCATCATGTCGGCACCGGCGCGCAGCGGCATCATGGCCGCATGATTCATTTCATAAAGATGGTAGAACACTGATGACGCCTCCCTCGCGGATCAAGCTCTTTTTTTGACCATAGCAGCTTTTCGCATGTGCACAAAATCGAAGGCGCCGGCAGTTTCCCGCCGACGCCTCAATTTCAGTTGAATGTCCGGCGGCAATCAGATGTCGGCGACAAACGTCTGCTTCTGGGAACCGAGGGCCTCGATGCCGAGTTCCACGACATCGCCAGCCTTCAGATAACGCGGCGGCTTTTGACCCATGCCGACGCCCGGAGGCGTGCCGGTGGAAATGACATCGCCGGGATGCAGCGACATGAACTGGCTGAGATAGGAAACCACATGGGCCACACCATAAACCATGGTCTTGCTGGAGCCGTCCTGCATGGTCTGGCCATTCACCTTCAGCCACATGCCGAGGTTCTGCGGATCCGTAACTTCGTCCTTCGTCACCAGCCATGGGCCGATCGGGCCGAAGGTGTCGCAGGACTTGCCCTTGGTCCACTGCCCGGCACGCTCCGTCTGGAAGGCGCGCTCGGAAACATCGTGGGAAACGCAATAACCAGCGACATAATCGAGGGCATCAGCTTCAGAGACATATTTCGCGGTCTTGCCGATGACGACACCAAGCTCGACTTCCCAGTCGGTCTTTTCGGAGCCGCGCGGAATGGTAACGTCATCGTTCGGGCCGACGATGGCCGAGGTCGCCTTCATGAAAATGACAGGCTCCGGCGGTACGGTCGCACCTGTTTCGGCGGCATGGTCGGAGAAATTAAGGCCGATGCAGATGAACTTTCCGGTTCCCGCAACGCAGGCGCCGATACGCTCTTCGTTCAGAACCGGCAGCGTGGCATGATCAATGGCAGCAATCTTCTTGAGGCCTTCGGGAGAGATGGCGTCGCCGCCGATATCCTTCACGTGGGCGGACAGATCGCGGACTTTTCCTTCCGCGTCGAGAATGGCAGGCTTTTCCTGGCCGGGTTGGCCAACGCGCATCAATTTCATGGAACTCTCTCCCGGTTGTCAGACAAGATGATGCATATATGAACGATGCATTCATCCTTGTCACCCCTTGACTGCGGCAAGTTTCGAAAAATACCTTTTCCTTCCCGTCAACCAAAAGGACATGGCCCGTGACGAACAGCAATTCCCGGCAATCCGAATATCCCGTCGATCCCCTCTTCCTCGACCGCTGGTCTCCGCGCGCCTTTGATGGCAGCGCCATATCGCAGGAACATCTGCTGACCATTCTGGATGCGGCTCACTGGGCGCCCTCGGCATCCAACCTGCAGCCATGGCGATTTGTCTATGCCCACAAGGACAGCGAAGACTGGCCGCTCTTCGTGGAGCTGCTGATGGAAGGAAACCAGCGCTGGGCAAAAAATGCCTCACTGCTGCTGTTCGTGGTTTCCCGGGGCTACAATATCTCCCGCGAAGGCGACAAAAAACCTTCCGCGACCCATTCTTTCGACGCTGGCGCTGCCTGGTTTTCACTCGCGATGCAGGCGCATCTGCTCGGTTATCATGCCCATGGCATGGGCGGCATCCTGAAGGACAGGATCGTTGAAACGCTGGGTATTCCTGAAGGCTACAAGGTGGAAGCCGGGATCGCCATCGGTAAGCTGACCGACAGTTCCGTCCTTCCGGACGATCTGGCGGAAAGGGAAGTGCCGAGCAAGCGCCTGCTGCTTGCGGACGTGGCTTTCGAAGGGCGCTTCACCGGCAAGGCCGATTGATATCGGGCAATTCTGAGAAGAAAAGGCCCGGCGATTATTGATCGCCGGGCCTTTTGTTAAAGTTTCGTTTCACGTGAATCGCTACGCGAGACGCTGCACAGGATTAAATGTCGAGATTGGCGACGCTGAGCGCATTTTCCTGGATGAAGTCGCGGCGCGGTTCCACCTCGTCACCCATCAGGCGGGCAAACAGGCCGTCGGCGTCGGTCGCATCGTTGACCTTAACCTGCAGCAGCGAGCGGACATTGGCGTCGAGCGTCGTTTCCCACAGCTGCTCGGCGTTCATTTCGCCGAGACCCTTATAACGCTGCATGGAAAGACCCTTGCGACCGGCGGCGAAAATCGCATCCAGAAGGGCGCGAGGTCCTGCCAGTTCCAGTGTGCCGTCCTTGCGTTGCAGGACCGGCGGCGTGGCGTAGATTTCCCGGGTGCGGGCCGTGAGTTGATCGATATGGCGGGCATCGGCCGAACCGAGCAGACCCATATCCAGCGTCGAGACCTCCTTGACGCCGCGTACCATGCGCTCGAAGCGCAGACCGCCATCCTCCAGCACCGTGCCAGACCAGCCGCGCTCGGTTTCTTCCGCAATCATGTCCAGACGTCGGGCCACTTCGGCAACGGTTTCCTGAGCACGGGCCGCATCGGCCGAAAGCTCCGGGTTAAGCGCACCGGCAATGGCAGCCTGTTCAACGATTGAACGGCTGTAGCGGGAATGCAGACCATCGATCAGCGAACGCATGCGCAGCGCATCGAGAATGACTTCGCGAAGATCGGCGCCGACTCGAACCTCACCGGTGCCGAGGGTCAGCGATGCTTCCTCAAGACCCATGGAAATGAGATATTCTTCCAGCGCCTTCTCATCCTTGAGGTACTGCACCGATTTGCCGCGTGTCACCTTATAAAGCGGTGGCTGGGCAATATAGAGATGGCCGCGCTCGATCAGTTCCGGCATCTGGCGGAAGAAGAAGGTCAACAGCAGGGTACGGATATGGGCGCCGTCGACGTCAGCATCCGTCATGATGATGATCTTGTGGTAACGCAGCTTGTCGGCGTTAAATTCGTCCTTGCCGATCGACGTGCCGAGCGCGGTGATCAGCGTCCCGATTTCCTGGCTGGACAACATCTTGTCGAAACGGGCGCGCTCGACGTTGAGGATCTTACCGCGAAGCGGCAGGATGGCCTGCGTTTCACGCGAGCGGCCCTGCTTGGCGGAACCGCCGGCGGAGTCGCCCTCGACGAGGAAGAGTTCGGATTTGGCCGGATCGCGCTCGGAGCAGTCGGCAAGCTTGCCGGGCAGAGAAGCAATATCGAGCGCGCCCTTGCGACGCGTCAATTCGCGCGCCTTGCGGGCGGCTTCACGGGCGACGGCCGCTTCCACCACCTTGCCGACGAGGATCTTCGCTTCCGACGGGTGCTCTTCCAGCCAGGTGGAGAGCGCTTCGTTGACGAGGCTTTCCACGACCGGGCGCACTTCCGACGAAACGAGCTTGTCCTTCGTCTGCGAGGAGAACTTGGGGTCAGGAACCTTGACCGAGAGAATGGCCGTCAGGCCTTCGCGGCAGTCCTCGCCCTGCAGGCTCACCTTTTCTCTTTTCATGATGCCTGACGTATCGGCATAGGAGGTGACCTGACGGGTGAGCGCCGCGCGGAAACCGGCCATATGGGTGCCGCCATCGCGCTGGGGAATGTTGTTGGTGAAGCAGAGCACATTCTCGTGGTAGCTGTCGTTCCACCACAGCGCGACCTCGACGGTAATACCGTCCTTCTCGCCATGAATGGCAACAGGCTTGTCCACCAGCGGTTTTTTGGCGCGGTCCAGATAACGGACGAAGGCCTCAAGCCCGCCGTCATACAGCAATTCCTGCTGCTTGACGTCCGAATGGCGCTTGTCGGTAAGCAGGATGCGGACACCGGAGTTCAGGAACGCCAGTTCGCGCAAGCGGTGTTCCAGCGTGCCGTAATCATAATCCGTCATGGTGAAGGTTTCAGGGCTTGCCAGGAAGGTAACTTCCGTGCCGGAGCGGCCTTCATATTCGCCAATCACCGAAAGCGGTGCATCGGCAACACCGTGGGTGAAGCCGATTTCGTGCAGCTTGCCGTTACGGCGGATTCTGAGCTTCAGCCAGACGGACAGCGCATTGACCACCGAGACGCCCACGCCATGCAGACCACCCGACACCTTGTAGGAATTCTGGTCGAACTTTCCGCCCGCATGCAGCTGGGTCATGATGACTTCGGCAGCGGAAACACCTTCAGAAGGGTGGATATCGGTTGGAATGCCGCGGCCGTTATCCGTCACCGTCACCGATCCATCGGCGTTCAGCGTCACCGTCACCAGATCGGCATGACCGGCGAGCGCCTCGTCGATGGCGTTGTCGACCACTTCGTAGACCATGTGGTGCAGGCCCGAACCGTCGTCGGTATCGCCGATATACATGCCGGGCCGCTTGCGCACGGCATCAAGACCCTTGAGGACCTTGATCGAATCGGCTCCGTATTCCGTGTTCACGCCGACTTCGCTTGACGATGTTTCGGTCATAAGTACTCTTTCCAAAGTTTCCTGGCCAGGTTTTCCAGTGAGAAGGCCTGAAGCCAGCGAATCACTCAAATCCGACATGCGACTATAGAAATTCTACACCCAATCCCAAAGGCCGCATGCTTCAGGATGCTGCATAAAGCAGGGGATAGAGGGGGTTTCAATCGCAAGAACGGCTTTTTTGCAGCACCGCTGACAGTTCCTCTATCACACTCGGCGACAGCTTGCGAATATCCCGCGCCAGGCGATTGGCGAAAGCCGTATATTGCGGCGCGAGGCCTACCGTATCTATCACCACCTTGGGGTCGGACGAGCCGGCCAGAAAGAACAATTCCTCAGCCTCGTCCCAGATGATGTTGAAATATCCGGCGATACGCTGGAGCAGATCAAAGCTCGGCTTGCCGCGTTTGCCATGCTCAAGCGCCGAGAGATAGGCGGGCGACACACCGATTGCCGCCGCCATCTGCTTCTGCGTCACGCCCTTGCGTTCGCGAAGCTGCCGCACGGCCTCGGCAAACGGCGTCATGATTTTTCGCCCCGCCGGCGCGCCAGCCGCACATAGAGGGCGCCGTCGCCGCCATGATTGGCGGATGCGTCCTCGTAGGACGAAATCAGGTGGCGATACTCCGGTTTGGAAAACCACATGGGCACCGCTCTTTTCAGCGCGCCGTCGCTACCGATCGAGCGTCCCTTGCCCGTGATCACGAGCACGTGCCTCAGACCCCGTTCATGCGCACGCAATAAAAAATCCAAGAGCACCGCATGGGCTTCGCTCTGAAACATGCCGTGCAGATCAATACGCCCTTCCAGCGGCAACCGGCCACGGGTTAGTTTGCGTTTGACCGGTTTTTCCATCGGCTGATGAATTTTCGGCTTTTTGTCCAAGGTTGCCGGCGGTACGTCAACCGGTTCCGCAAGCATGCGCGGAAAAGGGCTGCTGCCGGTTTGCGGGATAATGGCCTCCGTCGGGGCCTCTTCTATGTCGTCGAAAGCCAGCAAATCCTCCAGCCTGCCGGAGATAGGCCGCGCGGTTCTTGCGACCTTGCCCCACAGAATGCGTTCTTCCTTGCCAAGCTTTCGACTGCCTTTCATCGCCGATACCTTTCCGCAGCAACGCGCGGCAGCAGTATATAAAAATCGGCCTCATTACGCACCGTGCCGGCAAGCTCTCCTGCCTCGAAACCGGAGCCGGTGAAAATATCGCCCCGCGCCGGGCCGACGATAGCCGAGCCCGTATCGAGCGCCAGCATCAGCCGGGCGAAGGGTTTTCCATTATCCAGATGGGTCAGGGTTGGCGCATGGATAAAAAAGGGAAAACCGAAAGTATGGATAAGCCTGTCCACGGCCAGCGCCCGCCCGGCAACCAGCGGCACCTTGGCGGCGGCAATCGGTCCCACGTCCTGATCCACGACATCTGCCTCGCGGAAAAAAATGAAGGAGCGGTTATGCCACAGCACCTCATCTACCTCATCCGGGTGGTCGGCAAGCCACTTGCGGATCGTCTGCATCGAGATCGTTTTCGGGTCCAGTTCGCCGCGATCCAGAAGCAGCCGTCCGATCGGTGAAAACGGATGCCCGGCCTTGGCCGCATAAGTGATGCGTTTTACCGTACCATCCGGAAACACCAGACGGGCCGCACCCTGAACGTGGACGAAAAACAGGTCGACTTTCGATTTCGCCCAGGCGATCTCAAGACCCCTACCCTCCAGATATCCCTCATCGATCACCCGGCGATCGGGAAAATAGGAAATGCCGTCCTCTTCCGCTTTTGCAAAAGCATAGGACGGATCGAAACCGGCGGGACGATTGTCGTCGTTTATATCCACCAGCTCAGGCGGTCTTCGATAGATTGGGTGGCACCATACATCATCACGAACGGATGATACTTCCAGCTCGGGTTCATAGAAGGCGGTTACAAAACCGCTTTTTCCTCCAGATGGAGAAATTTTAAAGGGTACACAATTCGTCTCGAAGAAGTGGCGGGCCTGTTCCGGACTAGCTCCGTCCTTCTCATCGGCCATTTCCAGAAGAGAAACCAGCTCAGCAGCGGTCAGCCCCAGCGCACCGCTCCTGTAAGGTTTCGCATTCCGGAGATGCGACAGAACCGTCCGCATCACCGGAAAAAGCTTGCCGGGATCGTCTTCCTGCCAGCCGGGCAGGTTCTGGAAAGCAACTTCCTCGATCGAAAAGGGCGCGGTCATTGCTCGGATTCGGTGGCGATCAGCTTCCAGTTCGGATCGCGCGAGCGCATGTCACGCGAGAAGGTCCAGATATCGTCCACTTCCGCAACCGCATCCGGGTCACCATCCACTAGCTTGCCGTCCTTGTCATAGGTTGCCGAAATCAGCTGGCTGACGATCCTCAGCGTGATCTGCACCTCGGAATCGCGAATGCCGGCCTGGGTGATATCGGCTTTCTCGATACCCACGAAAATGGATTTCACGACTTCGCCGCGGCTTTCGCGTTCGGAGATCGCCGCCTCGAAGCCTTCGAAGACCTCTTTCGACAAGAGATTCTTGAGGGTATTCCGGTCGCCATCAGCAAAACCCATGACGATCATCTCATAGGCCATGCGAGCACCGTTCAGGAATTCCTTGGGCCGGAACGTCGGGTCCTTGGTCATCACTTCGCGCAGGGACGCATTCAAGGAAGAATCCACGGGTGCCAGAGCATCCGCCTCGGCAAAGGGATTTTCATCCTCGGCCTCACCGCGTTTCGGCAGGGTCACGACCTTGTTATCGTCCGTTACAGGGCCTTTGGCGACATCACGCGGGCTATAAGGATCGAATGGCGGTTTCTCATTGCCCGTCCGGCGGCCGAGAACGCTGCGCAACTGAAGGAATATCAGCACCGCCGCAACGAGAAAAAACAATGTGATAAAGTCGCTAAAGCCCATCTTTTACCAAAACCGCCATTTAAATTCGAAAACCACACCATCATATAGTCTGCATCTTATCATCATTCAAATGTGCAGATTCAATCATTGGTGTCCCAGGGTGTCCTCAGGAACCGGCAATCTGCCAGAGATGCACACGCAAGGCTAGAAGATGCGTTTTTCCTTTCTCCCCATTGTCATCCTGATGATGCCCATTCTCGAAATTGCCGGCTTCATCATTGTCGGCAAAGCCATAGGCCTCTGGCTGACCCTGGCACTCGTTCTCTTCACGTCGTTTCTCGGATTTCTCATCCTGCGCCTCGGCGGCATCGGCATGGTGAGAAATCTCCAGGATGCGGGACGCAACGGCGCCCAGCCGGCGGACGAGCTGGTCAATGGCGCCATGCGGGTCGTTGCCGGGATCCTGCTTATCATCCCTGGTTTCATCACTGACATCCTCGGCCTTCTGCTTCTGTCGACCACGGTGCGGCGTTTTTTCTGGAAGGCTTTTGGACCGCGTGTCGTCGTGGCGGGTTCGTTCCGCCAATCGGGCCGGCAATCAGGTCATCAGGCCGGTCCACAGCCGGGAGACTATTCCGGGTTCCGTAATGGTTCGGAACATGCGGGCAATTCGAAAGTGGTTGATCTGGACGAGGAGGAGTTTCACCGTGAAGAGCAGAAGGGCTCTCCATGGTCGCACAAGCCGGATGATCGCGATCTGCCCAAGCCCTGATCCCCGCTTAGAACCGATGTAAGGCCCCGATCACGAAGGGTTGTAAGGCTCCGGTCGAAATGATAGACCGCCATCCACGAATTCACGCCGCGAGGAAACGTAATGACCGCTGAAAATGGTGCACAGGGCGCAGTTAGTCCTTCCCTCAACATTCTTACCCAGTACATCAAGGATCTTTCCTTTGAAAATCCGGGCGCACCTCGTTCGCTTCAGGCTCGTGACAATGCGCCGGCGATCAACATCAACGTCAATGTCAACGCAAACCCGATCTCCGGTTCGGATTTCGATGTTGTTTTGTCGCTGAATGCGGAAGCCAAGGATGGTGACAAGGTCCTGTTCGCGGCCGAGCTGGTTTATGGCGGCGTGTTCCGCATTGCCGGTTTCCCGCAGGAGCACATGCTGCCGGTGCTGTTCATTGAATGCCCCCGCCTGCTGTTCCCCTTCGCCCGTCAGATCATTGCGGACGTTACCCGCAACGGTGGTTTCCCGCCGCTGATGATCGACCCGATCGATTTCGCTCAGATGTTCGCCCAGCGCGTTGCCGAAGAGCAGGCCAGAGCCAAGGTTCAGGCCGTACCGAACTGAAGCCTTCAACAGTCTTCAAAAAAACAAACCCGGGTTCTTCGCCCGGGTTTTTCTTTGCCTTCATTTTTCTTTTTCGGCATTCGCTGTTTTTTGGGTCTGAGCAGATCTTCAATTCTGATAACGGTTCCAGATCGCCTTGTCGCCCATGCCGAGAACGAGCTTGCCATGGGCTGCAACCGTCTCCGTATCCAGCCGCGACGCCAATGCCCTCGGCCTCTGTAGCGGCTCGAGTGGCACATCGTCCTCAATGATGACTGCTTCCTGCTTGGCGGCGGAACCGAAACCGAGGGCCGTCTGACGCCCGCCGATCATTTCGATATAAACTTCTGCAAGCAATTCGGAGTCGAGAAGCGCGCCGTGCTTTGTGCGATGGGAATTGTCGATACCGTAACGCCGGCAAAGCGCATCCAGGGAATTCGGTCCCATCGGGTTCTTGCGACGGGCGAGCGAAAGCGTGTCCGTCACCAGATCGGCTGCAACTGGCTCAATGCCGAGACGGGCAAATTCCGCATTGATGAAACCCATATCGAATGTCGCATTATGCGCCACCCAGCGGGCACCCTCGAAAAAATCGCGGATCTGATCGACGACTTCGGCGAATTTCGGCTTGTCTTTCAAGAAGTCATCGGTGATGCCGTGAACCGCAAGCGCGTCCGGATGAACCTTGCGGTCTTCCGGGCTGATATAAAGATGCAGCGTCCGGCCGGTCGGAAAATGGTTGATCAGCTCAATGCCGCCGATTTCAATCACACGATCCAGTTTCGATTCAAGGCCCGTGGTTTCCGTATCGAAAATGATCTCACGCATTATTCTCTCCGTGACCCGTCTTGGCCAATCTCTGCAATATTCCTCTTACCTGATCCCGTGCCGCTTCGACACCATTTCCGCTATCGATGACGAAATCGGCGCGCTGGCGTTTTTCGGCGTCTGGCATCTGCCGGGCCAAGATCATTTCAAATTTCTCTTGCGTCATGCCGGGCCGGGATAAAACACGCTGCCGTTGAATGTCCGGCGCGCAGCTCACCACCACTACCTTATCGACACGCTTCTCCGCCCCGGTTTCAAACAGCAGTGGAATATCGAGAAGGGCGAACTGGCGACCAACTTCCCTCGCCTCCGCCAGAAAAGCTTCCTGGCTTTCACGGACCAGCGGGTGGACAATCGCCTCGAGCCTACTGAAATTAGCCGGATTCCCGCGCAGAACTTCAGCGAGTTTCTGCCGATCCACAGCGCCGGAAATGCTGGTACCGGGAAAGGCCGCTTCAATCAGCGGAACCGCTTGTCCACGATAAAGCGCGTGTACGACCTCGTCCGAATCCAGAACCGGAACGCCTTCTTCGGCAAACAGCTTCGCCGTCGTCGTTTTCCCCATTCCTATCGAGCCGGTGAGACCGATGACGATCATCAATGTTTCTCCATGTCCGCAATGATCAGGGAGCGGAGAGTTTCATCGACTTGCGGCATTTCACCGAACCATCGCTGGAAGCCGGGTTTTGCCTGGTGAAGCAGCATGCCGAGCCCATCCACCGTTGTTATGCCCTGCGCTTCCGCCATCTTCAGAATTGGTGTTTTCAACGGTACATAGACGATATCAGTCGCGACAGCGTTGGTGGCGAGTGGCGAAAAATCGAATTCAGGCGCTTCGGTGCCGTCCATGCCGAGCGATGTGGTATTCACGAAAAGCCCGGCACCCCGCATGACTTCATGAAGTGCCGCCTGCGGGTGCGAAAAAACCCGGGGGCCAAAACGGTCGGCCAGTTCCCGCGCGCGCTCAACTGTGCGATTCAGGACGTGGATTTCGGCAATGCCCCGATTGCGCAGGGACTGAATGACCGCCCGGCTCGCACCGCCGGCTCCCAAAACCACCGCACGGTCGGTCTTGTCCCAGCCGGGATGGCGCTCATCGAGATTGGCGACGAAACCATAACCATCCGTATTGGTGGCGTGGAGCTTACCTTCTTCCACCCAGATGGTGTTGGCGGCACCCAGTTCTTCTGCCAGAGCATCGGGGCTGTCGGCTAAGTTATAAGCGGCTTCCTTGTGCGGAATGGTGACGTTGCCTCCAACCGCCGTACCCGGTTTGGCTTCCTTAAGTGTGGCAATGAAATTCGGAAAATCGTCCGGAGAAACTTCCACAGCCCTATAGGACCCGGCAATGCCGAATTTCTTTAGCCAGTAGGAATGGATGATCGGTGAGCGCGAATGCTTGATCGGGTAACCCGCGACGAAGGCGTTTATGGTTAATGTTTCACGTGAATCAGCCATCGATGACATCCATGTCGCGCAGTTTCGATAAAAGTGGCAAAAGCGGTAGGCCAAGAATCGTGAAATAATCCCCCTCGATGGAGGTGAATAGCTGGATTCCCTCCCCTTCGAGCTGGTAGGCGCCGACGCTGGTCAGGGCTCTGTGACCCACCCGCTGCAAATGACGGGAGACAAATTCGGCGGTCAAAATCCGCACGGCAAGTTCCGCGCTGGAGACCGTCTGCCATATCACCTCACCGCCATGAACGAGAACGGCGGCACTGTTCAGCCGGTGAACCTTACCTGATAATGACAGCAGATGGGCTTCGGCCTCCGCCATGGTTTTCGGCTTATGATAGACACGGGTCCCGAGCGCCATGGTCTGGTCACATCCAAGAACCAGCGTCGCCGGGTGCAGCCTGCCGACTGCAAGGGCCTTTGCCTTTGCCAGTTCCAGCGCGACCTCTTCCGGGTTCGCGCCGTCTCGTTCCAGCTGCTCATCGAGCGCACGCTCATCAATATCCGCGGGTATTGCAGAAAATGTCAGCCCCGCATTGCGCATCAGCATTTGGCGGGATGCACTGGACGAGGCGAGGATCAACTCTTGTTTCATCGACTGTCTGCTCCGAATGGTGAGATTCGGATTATCGTGTCCTTTGGCGAAGGGCAAGGATGGCAGCGGCCGTTTCCTCAATGGAACGGCGTGTGACATCGATCAGCGGCCAGTTGTTGCGGGCGCAGAGCGCACGGGCATATTTCAGCTCTTCCATGATGGTGGCGCGATCCGTGTAGCGGCCACTGTCAAATCCGCCCGTCACACCGAGTTCGCGGTTCTCGCGCACCTGCGATATGCGGTCTGACGTCGCGACAAGACCAACGATCAGCGGACGGGTGGCTGCATAGAGGCTATCGGGCAGGGGTACATTGGGAACGACCGGAATATTCGCGGTCTTTATTCCCCGGTTGGCGAGATAGATGCTGGTTGGGGTTTTTGACGTGCGGCTGATGCCGATGATGATGATATCGGCCTCGTCATAGGTTTCAGGCATTTGCCCGTCATCATGATCCATGGCGAAATTGAGCGCTTCGATCCGCGCAAAATAATCGGCATTCAACGCATGCTGCGCCCCCACCCGTCGTCGCGATGGCGCACCGAGATAAGTCTGGAAAATGCCGATGATCGGTTCAAGGACATTAACGCAGGGGACGCCGATCGCATGGCAGCGCAGATCCAGAAACTCGGCCAGCTGCTGGTCGACGATGGTATAAAGAACAATGCCCGGTTCCTTGTCGATAAGATCCACGACCTGGCCGAGCTGTTTCTGGTTCCTGATCATTGGATAAACATGTTCCACCGGCATTGAGGCATGGAACTGGGCCGAGACGGCGCGACCCGCCGACATGAGAGTCTCTCCCGTTGAGTCCGAAATCAGGTGCAGATGGAAGAAACTTTTTTTGTTCTCCACGCTGTTTTTCTCCCGCTGTTGATAAACCGGGACAAACTTCAAAATTGTCCTGAGGGCCGAGCCGCGACGTGAATAAGGTGGTGTTTTTCCACAATCCGCAAGTGGCTGCAATCCTGCCCGGCGTGCCTGTGAATTACTGGAAGAATGTAAAACTGTTCAAACTTTTCCCCAGATTATCCACAGATGGGATGATTTCAGTTGGAAATCTAAAGTACTGAAATTATTTTGAAAATATCTGTTTTCCCAATTAGCTTGTGATGCTGCGCCGAGCAATATCCGTTGGTGCTCATCAAACCCTGCGGCTGCGGCATTTCGACTGGAATGATTTTAATCCTTGCTACCCACAGACTCTAAGAAATAGAAAATCTTTTAAATCTCTTTGATTTTATTTTTTAGAAGTTGGGTGCCATGAGCGAACGCAAGGTAATGATGGTGTTGAACGGGCAGACGGTCACACCGCCACCCATATGGCTGATGCGTCAGGCGGGACGCTATCTTCCGGAGTACAGGGAAACGCGAAAGAGCGCGGGAAGTTTCCTTGATCTCTGTTATAATCCCGAGCTGGCAACTGAAGTGACCCTTCAGCCCATTCGCCGGTTCGGGCTTGATGCCGCCATTCTCTTTTCCGATATTCTGGTGATACCGGATGCGCTTCATCGCAATGTATCCTTCAGCGAAGGAAAGGGTCCGGCCATGGATCCGATCGATGTACGCGGCATCGAGAAGCTGGATTCGACGGATGTGATGGCGCATCTTGCGCCCGTTTTCGAAACCGTTTCGCGTCTGCGCAAGACGTTGCCGGATGAAACGACGCTTCTTGGCTTCTGCGGCGCGCCCTGGACAGTTGCGACCTATATGATCGCCGGCCATGGGACACCGGATCAGGCGCCAGCGCGGCTGTTCGGGTATCAGGAACCCGCAGCCATGGAAAAGCTGCTGGCTTTTCTTGCCGATGTTTCCGCCGATTATCTGGTGGCGCAGATCGATGCCGGTGCTGATGCGGTGCAGATTTTCGATTCCTGGGCCGGCGTGCTCGGTGAAAAGGAATTCGAGGAATATGCGGTAAAGCCGGTTGCCCGTATTATCGCATTGGTGCGTGCTCGCCGGCCCTCAGCAAAGATCATCGCTTTCGCCAAGGGTGCCGGTTATCTTCTCAAGGATTATCGCCGTAAAACGGGCGCAGATGCCATCGGGCTCGACTGGTCTGTGCCGTTGACCTTCGCCCGGGACTTGCAGAAGGAAGGCCCTGTGCAGGGCAATCTGGACCCGATGCTGATGGTGGCGGGCGGCAGGGCGTTGCAGGATGGCATCGATGCGGTGCTGCAGGCGCTCGGACAGGGCCCACTGATTTTCAATCTCGGCCATGGCATCACGCCGCAGGCCGACCCGGAAAACGTTGCAAGACTGGTGCAGCGGGTGCGTGCTGGCGGAGCCGCGGTATGAGCGAGGAGAAACAGACCTCCGCCCGCTCCGGAAACAGGGCAGCCCTGCGGGCTGGTATCGCACTCGGTGTCTTTGCGGTTTTTGTTGCGCTGTTGTTTTACGCCGATCCAGCCGATCTCTATCTCTGGCTCAAGGCGCTGCATATCATCGCGGTCATTTCCTGGATGGCGGCGATTTTTTATCTGCCGCGGCTCTTCATCTATCACACCGACGCGCCCGCCGGTTCGCAGCAATCCGAAACCTTCAAGGTGATGGAGCAGCGCTTGATCAAGGTGATCATGAACCCGGCGATGATGATAAGCTGGATATTGGGGCTTTATCTGGGATGGTCGGTTTATGGTTTTTCCGGCGGCTGGTTACACGCGAAAATCGGGCTGGTCGTGCTTCTAACAGCCACTCACGTTTATTTCACCCGCAGCGCCAGACGTTTCGCGAGGGATGAAAACACCCGACCTGCCCGTCACTGGCGGTTGATGAACGAGGTTCCAACCGTGCTGATGATCCTCATTGTCATACTTGTGGTTGTGAAACCGTTTGGTTAAAGGGCTTTCACGATAAATTTCGCGGAATTCGTGCTTTCCTCTTGCAGCGGCCGTATTCAGTCGCTATTTTC
Source organism: Agrobacterium sp. O3.4 (assembly GCF_041414895.1). Lineage (NCBI taxonomy): Bacteria > Pseudomonadati > Pseudomonadota > Alphaproteobacteria > Hyphomicrobiales > Rhizobiaceae > Agrobacterium > Agrobacterium sp. O3.4. The sequence goes on along the minus strand of NZ_JALPZP010000003.1, from coordinate 320,260 downwards.
AGGCCACTCATCTTCGTGGCATGTGAATTACTCAGTCATCTGCGGCATTTCCCACAGCATCTGATTCGCGAACACGCCCTCCCCCGACATTACATTATTAGACGGTCTTCCCTTCATGGCTGAAATGAAGCTTCAGGAACTTAAGAGCAAATCGCCTACCGACTTGCTGACTTTTGCCGAATCCCTGGAAGTTGAAAATGCGAGCACCATGCGCAAGCAGGAGCTTATGTTCGCAATCCTCAAGGTTCTCGCGAGCCAGGACATCGAAATCATCGGCGAAGGTGTCGTTGAAGTCCTGCAGGATGGTTTCGGGTTCCTGCGATCCGCAAACGCAAACTACTTGCCCGGTCCGGACGATATTTATATTTCCCCCTCGCAAATCCGCCGTTTCTCTTTGAAGACCGGTGACACTGTTGAGGGACCGATCCGTGGCCCCAAGGAAGGCGAGCGTTATTTCGCGCTTCTGAAGGTGAACACGATCAATTTCGATGATCCGGAAAAGATCCGTCACAAGGTTCACTTCGACAATCTGACGCCGCTCTACCCGAATGAGCGCTTCAAGATGGAACTGGATGTCCCGACATCGAAGGATCTGTCGTCGCGCGTGATCGATCTCGTCGCACCGCTCGGCAAGGGCCAGCGTGGTTTGATCGTTGCACCGCCGCGTACCGGTAAAACGGTTCTGCTGCAGAACATCGCACACTCCATCACGGCGAACCATCCAGAATGTTATCTGATCGTTCTCCTTATCGATGAACGCCCGGAAGAAGTCACTGACATGCAGCGCTCGGTCAAGGGCGAGGTTGTTTCCTCCACATTCGACGAACCGGCTGTCCGTCACGTCCAGGTCGCTGAAATGGTCATCGAAAAGGCGAAGCGTCTTGTCGAACATGGCCGTGACGTTGTGATCCTGCTCGACTCCATTACCCGTCTCGGCCGCGCCTATAACACTGTTGTTCCCTCTTCCGGCAAGGTTCTGACCGGCGGTGTGGACGCCAACGCCCTGCAGCGCCCAAAGCGCTTCTTCGGCGCTGCGCGTAACATCGAAGAAGGCGGTTCGCTGACGATCATCGCAACGGCGCTCATCGATACGGGCAGCCGTATGGATGAAGTGATCTTCGAAGAGTTCAAGGGTACCGGCAACTCGGAAATCGTGCTTGACCGCAAGGTTGCCGACAAGCGTATCTTCCCGGCTCTGGATATTCTCAAGTCCGGTACCCGTAAGGAAGACCTGCTGGTGCCGCGTCAGGACCTGCAGAAGATTTTTGTTCTGCGTCGTATTCTTGCGCCGATGGGAACGATGGATGCCATCGAGTTCCTGATCGACAAGCTGAAGCAGACAAAGAACAATTCCGATTTCTTCGAATCCATGAATACCTGATCCGGAGTTTAGCCGGATTCATCTGAAAACCTTGAAGCCGCGTCCGTTTGTTCGGATGCGGCTTGACTGTTTTAAACCGAGGTGAGTGATGCCAGCTTCCGCCGATACGATCTATGCGCTTTCAAGCGGTGCTCTGCCGGCGGGCGTTGCCGTGATCAGGATCAGTGGTCCCCAAGCATTTCTGGCTCTAACGACGCTGACAGGTCGAGAAACCCCATTACCAAGGCGGGCCGTTCTGAGTTCGATTCGGGATCGAAACGATGAAATTATCGATCAGGCACTGATCCTCGTTTTTCCTGCGCCGAGTTCCTTCACGGGTGAAAACTGTGTCGAAATACACAGCCATGGTAGCCGCGCGGTGCTCGCTTCAATTTTTGCCGAACTGGACAATCTGGAGGGGTTTCGCCCTGCTGATGCCGGTGAATTTTCCCGCCGTGCTTTTGAAAACGGCAAGATGGACCTTCTCGAAGTCGAAGGCCTAGCCGACCTGCTGCAGGCGGAAACCGAGATGCAGCGGCGCCTGGCAGTTGAACAGAGCACGGGTAAACTCTCTGCGCTTTATGATGGCTGGGCAGGTCGCTTAACGCGTGCCCGCGCGTTGATCGAAGCGGAACTGGACTTCGCCGATGAAGACGATGTACCGGATTCGGTCGCAACTCAGGTGTGGGAGGCGATGTTGCAGTTGCGGGGGGAGATTGCCGATCATCTTCGCCAGGGTAATGGTGGCGAAATCATCCGTGATGGGTTTAAGATCGCATTGGTGGGTGAGCCGAATGCCGGTAAATCCACTCTGCTTAATGCTTTGAGCGGCCGTGATGTTGCGATCGTTACCGATATAGCGGGCACAACGCGGGACGTCCTGAGTGTCGATATCAATCTGGATGGTTATCTTGTCCGGATATTCGACACCGCAGGTATTAGGGAGACCGAGGATGTCGTGGAACGGGAGGGCGTGCGGCGAGCGAAATTAACAGCCGAGAATGCGGATCTCATTTTACTGCTTCAGGATAACGATTCGCCTCCGAAACAATCTTTCATTTCGTTTGGTAATGCTCGTCACCTCTATCTGCGCACGAAGTCGGCTCTCTCTACAGATTCCGCAGAAAATGCCTTTGACCTTTCTATCTCTGCTAAAGAGGGGCATGGGCTGGATGAACTGCGAGCGGTCATCACCCAGGAGATCAGGAACCGGGTTGGTACCGGTCAAACGTTGGTTCCAGCTCGTGCCCGTCACAAAAAACGGCTTGAAGAGACGCTGAACTATGTTAGTGATGCGCTGGAATCCGAAGCCATGGACCTTGCGATAAGGTCAGAATATTTAAGGCTTGCGGCGACATCGCTTGGGCGCATTACCGGCCGTGTTGATGTGGAAGATTTGCTCGGCGTAATCTTCTCGGAATTCTGCATAGGAAAATGATTCACGTGAAACATTGGCTACCGCGGTGGCTATGTGGATGATTTAGGACAAGGCGCAGGCATATGCACCAATCATTTGATGTCATAATTATCGGCGGTGGCCATGCCGGCAGCGAAGCCGCCGCCGCGGCCGCGCGACATGGTGCAAAAACCGCCCTCATCACCCATAAGCGCGAGACTATCGGCGTGATGTCCTGTAACCCCGCGATTGGCGGTCTTGGCAAGGGGCATCTGGTTCGTGAGATTGATGCGCTTGACGGCTTGATGGGCAGGGTCGCTGATGCTGCCGGCATCCAGTTCCGTATGCTTAATCGTAAAAAGGGTCCGGCCGTTCGCGGGCCGCGGACGCAGGCTGACAGGCGACTTTACCGCGAGGCGATGCAGCGTGAAATCGACGCGATTGAAAATCTGACGATTATCGAGGGCGATGCCTTCGATATCGAGATGGCGGATGGGCGTGTCTCCGCGGTTATTATGGCGAATGGTAGCCGGATTCCGTGTGGTGCGGCTGTTTTGACCAGCGGCACTTTTCTGCGTGGCCTGATTCATATTGGTTCCGAAAAGATTCCTGCCGGTCGTGTCGGCGAAAAGCCATCCGTGGGTCTCTCCGAGACACTTTCTCGTCTTGGCTTGGTCATGGGGCGGTTGAAAACCGGCACGCCTGCCCGGCTCGATGGTCGCACCATTCACTGGGATGCCGTCGATCGACAGGGGGCGGATGAAGATCCGGTGCCTTTTTCCTTCATGACGGATCGGATTCTCAACCCGCAGATTGAGTGTGGCGTAACCCGCACGACGCCGGCCGGTCATAGGATTATCCAGGACAATATTCATCTTTCAGCGATGTATTCCGGGCAGATTGAGGGCGTTGGCCCACGCTATTGCCCGTCCATCGAAGATAAGATCACCCGTTTTGGGGAGCGGGACGGCCATCAGATATTTCTGGAACCGGAAGGTCTGGACGACCATACTATTTATCCGAATGGTATCTCGACCTCCCTTCCCGCTTCCGTGCAGGAACAGTTTATTCGTACGATACCAGGGCTTGAACAGGTCACTATTCTCCAGCCCGGTTACGCCATCGAATATGATTATGTCGATCCGCGGGAGCTCAAGCCCTCGCTTGAATGCCGTAAAATTCCGGGCCTATTCCTGGCGGGGCAGATCAATGGCACCACTGGTTATGAAGAAGCCGGCGCTCAGGGTCTTGTTGCGGGACTGAACGCTTCTCTTTATGCGAGCAATACCGATCCGCTCTATTTCAGCCGAACGGAATCCTATATCGGCGTCATGATCGATGATCTGACCTCGAAGGGCGTAAGCGAACCCTACCGGATGTTTACATCGAGGGCCGAATATCGGCTTTCCCTGCGTGTGGATAATGCCGATTTGCGGCTAACGCCAGTTGGCCAAAGAACCGGGATTATCGGTTCCAAGCGCGAACAGCGCTTTGAGGCATTTATTGCTGATCTGGAATCGGGTCGCGAGCTGATGAAGGCAGCTAGCATCAGCCCTTCCCAGGCGGCGAAACAGGGATTGAAGCTCAATCAGGATGGTCAGCGCCGTTCCGTTTATGAATTGCTCGCTTATCCTGATATAACACTGGATGTTCTTACGCAGCATTGGCCGGAGCTGCAGTCGCTTCGTGGCAAGGTTGCGGAAACTCTGGAAATTGAAGCAAGTTATGCGGTTTATATGCAGCGGCAGAGTGCGGATATTGTTGATATCAAAAGGGATGAAGACAGAAAAATCCCGGATGATTTCGATTTCCAAAGCCTTTCAGGTCTTTCCAATGAACTGAAACAAAAGTTGGAAAAGGCCCGTCCCGAGAACATTGCGCAGGCTGCACGTGTTGACGGTATGACGCCGGCTGCTATATCGCTGTTGCTTGCCCTACTGCGAAAAAGTTCTGCTGGGCAAGGCGAAAAATTACGCATGCACCAATAGCGAGTCGGATTATGAAGATAAACGGCCAGAGTGTTTCACGTGAAACACATGAGAGGCTCGAACACTTTGTCGAGCTTTTTAAGAAGTGGAATAAAACCACCAACCTGGTCGCGCCCTCCACTCTCACAGAGCTTTGGAGTAGGCATGTGGCCGACAGCGCCCAAATATTCCAGCTGTCTCCCAAGGCACAAAGATGGGCTGACTTAGGCAGCGGCGGCGGTTTCCCGGGCGTTATAACCGCTATTTTTCTCGCGGAACTCGGCGATGGTTGGGTAGATCTGGTTGAAAGCAATAATAAAAAGGCTGCATTTTTGCGGATCGCCCTAAAGGAAACCGGCGCAAGAGGCAGCGTTCATCCGATAAGGATCGAAAAAGCGCCTGAAATTGTCAAAACCTGCGATGCCGTTTCCGCTCGAGCACTGGCCGAGCTTGATCTGCTTTTCGACTATATTCATCCCTGGGCGCAGAATAATCCCGATCTCAAGGCCTATTTTAATAAAGGCCGGGATTATGATTCCGAAGTGCAGAAAGCGCATGGTCGCTGGCAGTTTGATCTGGTAAAACATCAGAGTGCCATTGAGGCAGATTCTGTTGTTCTTGAAATCAGCAACCTCACTTTGAGACGCTGACAAGCTGGCCAGGTGCGGCATGACTTTTGAAAAAAACCGGATTATCGCAGTCGCAAACCAGAAAGGTGGCGTTGGAAAAACAACGACCGCCATTAATCTGGCAACGGCGCTGGCTGCTATTGGTGAGCGCGTACTGATCGTTGATCTGGATCCGCAGGGAAATGCCAGCACGGGGCTGGGGATTGACCGAAAGGAGCGTAAGCTTTCTTCTTATGATCTTCTGGTGGGCGATCACACCATCGGCGAAGTCGCCGTTCCGACGGCAGTTCCAAATCTCGATATTGTGCCGTCGACCATGGATTTGCTCGGTTTCGAGATGCAGGTTGCCAATGTTTCCAACCGGGTCTTTCTGTTGCGCGCGGCCATGGAAACGCAAGAGGCAAGAGATTATTCCTATATTCTTGTCGATTGCCCGCCTTCTTTCAATCTTCTGACCATGAACGCCATGACGGCCGCCCACTCTGTGCTGGTGCCGCTGCAGTGTGAGTTTTTTGCTCTGGAAGGTCTTAGCCAGTTGCTGGATACTGTCAGCCAGATCCGCAGCTCGGTTAATCCGCAGCTTGATATACAGGGTATTGTTCTGACGATGTTTGATGCGCGGAACAATCTTGCGCAACAGGTTGTTACGGATGTGCGTACTCATTTGGGAGAAAAGGTTTACCACACGCTTATTCCGCGTAATGTTCGCGTGTCAGAAGCGCCGTCCTATGGTAAACCGGCAATTCTTTATGATCTGAAATGCGCCGGTAGCCAGGCTTATTTGCAGTTGGCATCGGAAGTGATCCAGAGAGAGCGGCTGCGCAAAGCCGCCTGACGTCCGCCGGAATGTATGGAGTAATATCTTATGAGTGATGATCTTTCCAAGCGTCGACTCGGACGCGGTCTTGCTGCATTGATCGGCGAAATGGATCAGCCAATGCCGGTGGGCGAGCCGCAGCGCACCGTCAATGCTGACCGCACCATTCCGATTGAATTCATCGCTCGCAGCCAGAGAAACCCAAGACGTCATTTCGATGAGAATGAATTGCAGGATTTAGCCGCATCCATTCGCCAGCATGGAATTGTGCAGCCTGTGGTCGTACGGACGGTTGCAGCCAACCGTTACGAGATTATTGCCGGTGAAAGACGCTGGCGTGCGGCGCAGCTGGCTGGTTTTACCGATGTGCCTGTCATCGTTCGAGATGTGGACGACCGCACGGCACTGGAGCTGGCCATTGTTGAGAACGTTCAACGTTCAGACCTGAACCCGCTTGAAGAGGCGATGGGTTATGAACAGCTGATTGCCGAACACGGCTATACCCAGAATGATCTCGGCGAGATTATTGGCAAGAGCCGTAGCCATGTTGCAAACAGCCTTCGGCTTCTGAAACTTCCCGATCCGGTACGGGACATGCTTGCAGACGGTTCCTTATCCGCAGGTCACGCGCGGGCGCTTGTTTCCACGTCTGATCCGGCAAATCTGGCGCGGACGATCGTCTCCAAGGGATTGTCGGTGCGTGATGCTGAGCGTCTGGCACAGAACGATATCAAGTCACAGGGTGACGTGACAGAAAAGCGGCCGACGGCTGAGAAGGATTCTGATACGGTTGCGTTGGAGCGCAGCCTGTCGGACGCCCTGGGGCTTGATGTGAAGATCAGCCACAAGGGTGGTTCGGGGCAAATCCGCATTGGATATCGGACGCTTGAACAGCTGGAAGCGATCTGCCGGCTTCTGGAACAAAAATAGTCAACTATCTGTTTTTGTTGATAAATACCCGCTTAAGGCGGGTATTTTCGTTTTGGCGCGGCTCAAAAGTCGATTGCACGGCCTTTTATCTCATAGTCGCCGAAACGAACGGGTTCGGCACCGCCGCGGCCGCCCGTTTCCGGCGGCAATTGAAGGTCTGCCTGTTGCCGGCGTCTCTCTTCGGCTTCTTTCAGGGCACGCTCAGCTGCCGGAGATAGCCGTCTCGGCGTTTCCGCGCCGTTGTCATTATCCGCATCTTGCATGAGAAATCCTCCCTATGACGGGATATTGAAATATGTTTGGCGTTTACCAGATTATATAATCAGGTGGGGTTTAGAAACCCCACAATGGTTTCCGATGAACGACAAGGAGATTTTAACGGATGAACATGATGCGCACGGCAATGCTTCTGGCCTTCATGACGGCATTGTTCATGGGTGTCGGTTTTCTGATCGGCGGCAAGGGCGGCATGATGATTGCCCTTCTCATTGCTGCGGGTATGAACCTCTTCTCCTATTGGAATTCGGATAAAATGGTCCTCTCCGCCTATCGCGCGCGGGAGATTGACGAGGCCAATGCACCCGAATTTTTCCACATGATCCGCGATCTCTCGCACAATGCCGACCTGCCGATGCCGAAGGTCTATATTTACGACAGCGCCCAGCCCAACGCCTTTGCGACAGGACGGAACCCGCAGAATGCCGCAGTGGCGGCCTCCACGGGTCTGCTGGAGCGTCTTACCCCGGAAGAAGTGGCCGGCGTTATGGCGCATGAGTTGGCGCATGTGCAGAACCGCGACACGTTGACCATGACGATCACGGCCACGCTGGCGGGTGCTATCTCCATGCTCGGTAATTTCGCTTTCTTCTTTGGCGGCAACCGCGAAAATAACAATAATCCGTTCGGCTTTATCGGTGTGCTGGTTGCGATGATCGTTGCGCCGCTCGCCGCGATGCTGGTGCAGATGGCAATCAGCCGTACGCGGGAATATTCCGCCGACCGCCGCGGTGCGGAAATCTGTGGGAACCCGCTGTGGCTTGCCTCGGCGTTGCAGAAAATCTCCGGTATGGCGCAGCAAATTCACAATGACGATGCTGAGCGCAACCCGGCAACAGCGCACATGTTCATCATCAATCCCCTTTCCGGTGAGCGCATGGACAATCTCTTCTCCACGCATCCGAATACGGAAAACCGCGTGGCAGCGCTGCATGCCATGGCACAGGAGTTTTCCCCGCGAGCATCGACGCCGTCGCCATCGGGTGGTAGACCTCTGCGCAAATCAGGCTCCGTTCCCAATACGGGACGAAGCAACGAAAACGAGCGCAAGGGACCGTGGTCTTGACATCCGATATTCAGAATAAGCCGGCCCGGTCCAAAAAAACGAGATCTGGACAAGCGAGACCGGGACAAGGCAGGGGCCGCGAAGACGGCCCTTCGTCGTTCGAGGATAAGCCAGGCCTTGCTGCGCGCATCGCCGCGACCCGAATTCTCGCTGCCGTTCTGGAAAAGAAGACCTCGCTTGATGGCATGCTGGATAGCGAAAATGGCAATCCCGTCTATCGGGCGCTTTCCATTGCGGACAGGGCGCTGGTGAGAGCCATCGTCAACAGTGCGCTTCGCCACCTTCCCCGCCTTGAGACGGCATTGTCGATGCTGCTTGACGGGCCGCTGCCACAGGGTGCGCGATCGCTGCACCATGTACTTGTCGTCGGCGCGGCGCAGATGCTTTATCTCGATGTCCCCGATCATTCCGCCGTCGATCTGGCGGTGGAGCAGGCCCATCGCGACCCCCGCAACAAGCGTTTCGTGAAGCTGGTCAATGCGGTTCTCAGGCGGCTTGGCCGGGAGAAAACGGAAATCGAGCAGGCCATTGCCGACGTGCCGGTGTTGCCGGACTGGTTCTATGCGCGGCTTGTTTCCGCTTATGGCGATGACGTGGCGCAACGGATTTCCGAAGCACAGCTGACGCCGTCCTCCATTGATCTTACAGTCAAGACCGATCCGACCCTGTGGGCGGAAAAGCTGGGCGGCACCGTTTTGCCGAATGGCAGCGTGCGCCTTGGAGATTTCGAAGGCCAGATTCCCTCGCTTGAAGGTTTTACCGAGGGCGCCTGGTGGGTGCAGGATCTTGCCGCCAGCATGCCGGTGCGGCTGCTGGGCGATATCTCCGGCAAACGTGTTGCCGATCTTTGTGCCGCCCCTGGCGGTAAAACGGCCCAGCTGGCGCTGGCGGGCGCTAAAGTGACGGCGCTGGATCAGTCCGGCAATCGTTTGCGACGGCTCAGGGAAAATCTCGACCGGCTTGGCCTCCATGCCGAAACGGTGGAGGTGAACATGTTGAAGTACCAGCCGGAGCAACTGTTTGACGCTGTTCTGCTCGATGCGCCCTGTTCATCAACCGGCACGCTGCGCAAACATCCCGATGTCTGCTGGACCAAGGATGAAACGGACATTGCCAAACTTGCGGCTCTTCAGGGCCAGATGTTGCGGCATGCACTGACATTGGTGGGTTCTGGCGGTATCGTTGTATTCTCCAACTGCTCGCTTGATCCTTCGGAAGGCGAAGAGATGATTGCGCAGGTTCTGGCGGAAAATCCAGATGTGGAGCGTATTCCCGTTCGCAAGGAAGACTGGCCGGGAATGGAATCGGCTGTCAGCTCAGAGGGTGATCTGCGAACGACGCCGGATATGTTCGGCGGTGTCGACGGGTTTTTTAGCAGTGTCTTGCTTAAGAAGTAGAAAAAAGCGAAGCTTTCGCGAATCATTGATATTTATCGATAATGTTCCGGTCATCGCGGTTCACTGATAAAAACAAAACATGTGAAGCGGGAAACACAGCTTGTTAGGGTCCTTTGCAGGCAGCATGAATGCGGCCGGTCTTCTTTCACGGATGGCGTATCGTCATCTGTGTGTCGGCCTCACACCTTTGCGTCTGCATGTCTCGCGGTTTGCCAACCGTGTTCCAGATGGTCTGGTAGCGGCACCGACGGATTTGCGGGCTATCGATCCTTATTTTGCCGAGGAATTGCTTCGCGGGCGAATTGCGCTTGCCGGTCGCGTCGTGGAAACCGGCGGCCTTTCGCCCTTTCAGGTGGATTATCCCTCGCTTGTTTTTGAGGAGCGGCTACACGCCTTCGGGTGGTTGCGGCATATCCGCTCCGACAGGTCGAGTGAGGCTTGCAAGCGGGCGCGTCGCATTGTTGCCGAATGGATTGCCCTGAACGGCAGGCGTGTTACCGGGACAGGCTGGTCTCCGGAGATCGCGGCCCAGCGGCTGATCGCCTGGCTGTCCCATTCGCCCGTCGTTTTATTCGAGGCCGATGCCGGCTTTTATCGCCGTTTCCTCAAAAGTCTCGCCTTTCATGTGCGTTATCTGGACAGGATCGTCAAACATGCGCCGGATGGCGAGACACGGCTGCGGATCAGGATTGCGCTTGCCATGGCCTCCATCGCCATGCCTACACGCCTTTCTCGCATCACCCGGCATGGAATGAAGCTGGCTCAGGAGATGGAGCGCCAGATCTTGCCCGATGGTGGGCACGTGTCCCGTAACCCACGGGCCATGCTGGATCTGCTGCTCGATCTTCTGCCGCTTCGGCAAAGTTATATCAATCTGGGTCACGATCTGCCCTCCGGGCTGGTGCCGGCGATAGACCGGATGTTTCCGGCCATCCGGTTTTTCCGGCACCAGGGCGGTGATCTGGCGCTGTTCAACGGCGCGACGGCGACACTTGCCAATGAGCTTGTCTCCGTGCTGCGTTATGACGAAACCGCCGGTCGGCCTTCGAAAATGTTGCCGGATGTCAATTACCATCGGCTTGCGACAGATGAGACCGTCATCATCGTCGACACGGGGTATCCCGGTTCGGCGGAGCTTTCCCGTAGTGCCCATTCGGGTTGCCTGTCTTTTGAAATGTCCTGCGGCAAGAACCGGTTCATCGTCAATTCGGGCTTTCCGAAAAACGCAGCTCCGGAATATCAGCGAGCCAGCCGGTCAACTGCCGCCCATTCCACCGTCACGCTTGCAGACACGTCGTCTTGCAGGCTGTCGCGCTCGAGATTGCTTGGCCCGATCATGATTTCCGGCGTCAGCCAGGTGGATAGCGAGCGTGGAACTGATGGAAACGGCAACGACGTCCTGCGGGCGTCGCATGATGGCTATCTGCAGAACTTTGGCTGCTATCATGAGCGGGAAATCGAGTTAAATGCGGCCGGCACGAAAATCAAAGGCCGTGACCTGCTCAGAGCCGACGAGAATACGACGAAGACACAGTCACAGCTGATCTCAGCGGTTTCGCGTTTCCATATCCATCCTCATATTCAGTTGCACCAGCGGGATGAGGAGTCGGTTTATCTGGAAGCGGCGGATGGAACCACCTGGCTGTTTTCGGCGCCTGGGCTGGAGGTTTTCGTGACGGAAGATGTGTTCATGGCTGATGCGTCCGGCATGCGGCCTTCGCAACAGATCGAGTTGCCCTTCAATCTCGCCAATACGCGGGAAATCCGCTGGATCATCGAACGCAAGGCCTGAGCCGTATCTCGTCCCGCAATCGGGGCGATTTAGCACGAAAACTGCCGATAGATTTCACCCTCCGTCATCCGTGCTGTTTATTAATCCGGTAAGCTGTGTTAACGCGGCGGCAATTGCTGGATCAATTCCATTTCAGCCTGTCCTCCCCGTTAAACGGAGTATGCCCGATGGCCGTCGTGTCCAAAAAAATCCCCGCTCCCGATAAAGTCAAAATTCGCACGGCGCTTCTTTCCGTGTCCGACAAGACTGACATTATCGAGCTGGCGACAGTCCTCTCCAAGCTTGGCGTCCGGCTGCTTTCGACTGGTGGAACGGCGAAGGCCATTGCCGATGCGGGACTGGCGGTGACGGATGTTTCTGAGGTGACCAATTTTCCCGAGATCATGGACGGTCGCGTCAAGACTCTTCACCCGAATGTGCATGGCGGGCTTCTGGCGATCCGGGATGATGCCGAACATGTCGAGGCGATGAAGGCGCATGGCATTGAGCCGATCGATCTCTCGGTGATCAATCTTTATCCCTTCGAGGAAGTTCGGGCCAAGGGCGGCGATTATCCGACGACGGTGGAAAACATCGATATTGGCGGCCCGGCGATGATCCGCGCTTCCGCCAAGAACCATGCTTATGTCACCGTCGTTACCGATCCGTCCGACTATCCCGCGCTTGTCGAAGCCCTGCAGGCGGATGATGGCCAGACTTCCTATGCGCTGCGCCAGCGCTTTGCCGCCAAGGCCTATGCCCGCACGGCCGCCTATGACGCAGTGATTTCCAACTGGTTTGCTGAAGCGCTTTCGATTGAGACGCCGGATTACCGTGCCATCGGCGGAACGCTGAAGGAAAAGATGCGTTATGGCGAAAACCCGCATCAGAGCGCCGGTTTTTACCTGACCGGCGAAAAGCGTCCCGGCGTCGCAACCGCAACGCTGCTTCAGGGCAAGCAGCTTTCCTACAATAATATCAACGATACGGATGCGGCTTACGAGCTGGTAGCGGAATTCCTGCCTGCAAATGCGCCGGCAGTCGCCATCATCAAGCATGCCAACCCCTGTGGCGTTGCGACCGGTCCGACGCTTGCCGAAGCTTACAGGCGGGCACTGGCCTGCGATTCCGTCTCTGCCTTTGGTGGCGTCATTGCCTTGAACCAAACGCTGGATGCAGAAACGGCGGAAGAGATCGTCAAGCTCTTCACCGAGGTCATCATCGCACCTGATGTCACCGAAGAAGCCAAGTCCATCATCGCCCGCAAGCCAAACCTGCGCCTGCTGACTGCTGGCGGTCTGCCGGACCCACGCGCAGCCGGCATCACCGCAAAGACCGTTTCCGGCGGCCTGCTGGTGCAAAGCCGTGACAATGGCATGGTCGAAGATCTCGACCTCAAGGTTGTCACCAAGCGTGCGCCGACGGCGCAGGAGCTTGAAGACATGAAGTTTGCCTTCAAGATCGCCAAGCATGTGAAATCAAACGCGGTGATCTATGCTAAGGATGGGCAGACCGCAGGCATCGGCGCAGGCCAGATGAGCCGGGTGGATTCCGCCCGTATCGCCGCCCAGAAGGCGGAAGATGCGGCCAAGGCGCTTGGCCTTACTGAGCCGCTGACGCGCGGGTCTGCGGTTGCTTCGGAAGCCTTTTACCCCTTCGCCGATGGTTTGCTTGCTGCGATTGCCGCTGGCGCCACAGCGGTCATCCAGCCGGGCGGCTCCATGCGCGACCAGGAAGTGATCGACGCTGCAAATGAGCATAATGTGACGATGGTGTTCACCGGCATGCGCCACTTCCGCCATTAAGTTACGGATCTATAGTCAGCAAAAGTTGAGGCCCGGAAATCGCTTTCCGGGCCTTTTGTTTCACGTGGGACAGTTTCGATTTTTCGTTCAGGTCACCGCGCCGACCTGCCACGGCACGAATTCGTTGTCGCCGTAGTCGTAAATTTCGCTGACGGTTTTGTCGCCGGAAGCCACGGCTAGAATATGCTCGAAAATTCGTTTGCCGGATTCTTCGATGGTTTCCGCGCCGGTAACGATCTCACCGCAGTTGATATCCATGTCTTCCTTCATGTGTTCATACATTTCGGAATTGGTGGCAATCTTGATGCAGGGCGATGGCTTGAAACCCGAGACCGAGCCTCGGCCGGTGGTGAAACAGATGACGTTGCAGCCGCCGGCGACCTGGCCGGTGACGGCAACGGGATCGTAGCCGGGCGTATCCATGAAAACGAAACCCTGCTCCGTGACGGTTTCGGCGAATTCATAGACCGCCTTCAGCGGCATCGAGCCGCCTTTGGCGACTGCACCCAGTGATTTCTCCAGAATGGTGGTCAAGCCACCGAGCTTGTTGCCATGGGAGGGGTTGTTGTTTAGCTCGTCGCCATTGCGGGCGGTATAATCCCGCCACCAGTCGATACGCTGCAACAGCTTTTCGGCAACCGCCGGGGTGATGGCACGTTTTGTCAGCAGGTGCTCGGCGCCGTAAATCTCAGGTGTTTCAGAAAGAACAGTCGTGCCGCCATTGCGGACGATGAGGTCAGATGCATAACCCAGGGCCGGGTTGGCGGAGATGCCGGAATAACCATCCGAACCGCCGCATTCCAGCGCCACTTTCAGCTTTGAAAGCGGTTGTTCGGAGCGGCGGGCTGCATTGACCATCGGCAGCATGGCCTTGATCTCGGCAATTGCCGCATCGATTGTCTTGCGCGTGCCGCCGTGCTGCTGGATCGTCATGGTGCGCAGCCGCTCGCCCTCTTCCATCTTGTAATGTTCGAGGATGGGGGCGATCTGGTTTGTTTCGCAGCCGAGGCCGATCAGCAGAATGCCGCCGAAATTGGGATGGCGGGCATAACCCTGAATGGTGCGGATCAGAAGGCGATAACCTTCCGATTTGGTATTCAGCGCGCAGCCGCCGCCATGCGTCAGCGCGACGACACCATCGACATTGTCGAAACCGTCAAGTCCGCCCTGCTTGTTGAAGTAGTCGGCGATATAACGCGACACCGTGGCGGAACAGTTCACCGATGCGATGACGCCGATATAGTTGCGTGTGCCCACGCCGCCGAGACCGCGATCATAACCCATGAAGGTGCGACGCTCGGTTTCCGGCACCATGCCCTTTTCTTCGATATCGACACTGAACTGATGTGCGTGTTCGGAAGGCACCATTGCGAGATTGTGCAGATGCACGTGCCGGCCCGGTTCGATATCCTGCGTGGCGATACCGATCACCTGCCCATATTTCAGCACCTCGTCCCCGGATTTAATGTATTTCAGGGCCACTTTATGCCCTCGTCCGATTAGCTCGCGAGCCGTCAGATCGCCCCTGCCCGTCGCACCACCGGCCGGAATGGACCGGCGCGCCACCGCAACATTGTCGTTGGCGTTCAGCAAAATGGTTGCCTCGGAATTCTCACTCACGGGTTTTCCTCCTCCCGGTATATTGCCTGCTATGTTTTTAACTCAGCTTTCGACCCAGCGCCGTTTGGAGCCTTCCAGATGGGTATGAATGGCGGCCTGCGCCAATAGCGGATCTTTGAGCTCCAGAGCTGCCAGAATGGCTTCGTGCTCCTGAAGCGCATGGGTCCAGGTATCCCGATCCTCGAATTTGACCCGCAACTGGGCTGAAATGGGGCTGTGTCGTTCGTCGAAAAGGCTTGCAACCAGCCGTGTGAGGACGCTGTTACCGGATTGTTCGGCAATGGTGACGTGAAACAGCCGATCCTGATCCAGGGGTTTGCGTCCCGCCTCGATTTCCTTCTGCATGGTATTCAGGATCTGGCGAAGGTTTGCGATCGTCTCGTCGGTCATGCGGCTTGCCGCCAGCACGATGGTTGCGCCTTCCAGCGCAGCGCGTGCTTGCATCAACTCAGAGGGGCTGTCGCCCAGCGATTTGGTGTGATGGGTTGTCTGGAGAGCCTCCGTCGAGACATAGACACCGGAACCCATGCGAATTTCGACAGTGTTGTCGATTTCAAGCGCAATCAGCGCTTCTCGCAACGAAGGTCTCGATACGCCGAGTTTCTGCGCCAGTTCCCGTTCGGCCGGAAGTCGTGTTCCAGGCAAAAATTCACCGAGATCGATGAGTTCACGGATCTGGTCCGCTATCTGCTGATAGAGCCGGCGTGGTTCCGCTATTTTGGCCTGACCATTCATGTGTTTTTCGATGAGCCCTGTCTTCAATCTCTATTTGGCCTTACCGTAACGCCAAGCGTATCAATACGCAAGAAATTACTTAAATATAAGAATTTACATCATTAAATCTGTTTTCTATAGGTTGATATTCCATTTCCATTAAAACCCCGTTTCAAATTTTGGCCTAATTGGCTTGACCATTCTAAAAAACCGGCCTAACCATTTGGCCTGTTCAAGGCACCCCGGGGAGTGGGGAGCACGGGTGGGAGGTTTCCAGATGTCGCAGGGCGCATCGACAATTCAGGGCGATTTTTCGCCTGAGGAGACGGGCGCGGAGCGTTCGGCCCTCCTGCGTCTTGAAAACATCAGCAAGGAATTTCCGGGCGTAAAGGCGCTGTCGAATGTGCATTTCGATCTGCGCAGCGGCGAAGTGCACGCTGTGTGCGGCGAGAATGGCGCTGGAAAATCGACACTGATGAAAATCATCAGCGGCGTCTACCAGCCGAGCGACGGCACGATCCTGCACAAGGGCGTGAAGGTGCAATACGCATCGCCGCTGGAGTCCGAAGCGGCGGGCATTGCCATCATTCATCAGGAACTCAATCTCGTTCCGCACCTCTCCGTCGCCGAAAACATCTATCTCGCCCGCGAGCCGCGGCGTGGTTTTCTCGTGGATCGTAAAAAGCTGCGCCTTGATGCGAAACGCTGTCTCGACAGGCTGGGAGTCGATATTGACCCTGACCAGATCGTGCGTGGCCTCTCGGTCGCCCAATGTCAGATGGTGGAGATAGCCAAGGCGCTTTCTCTTGATGCTGAAGTGCTCATCATGGACGAGCCGACCTCCTCGCTGACCGAGCAGGAAACACGGCTGCTGTTCAAGGTCATTCGTGATCTCAAGGCATCCGGTGTCGGCATCGTCTATATTTCTCATCGTCTCGATGAAATGGCCGAGATCGTTGATCGCGTGACGGTCCTGCGCGACGGTCGTTATATCTCTACCGACGATTTTGCGTCGATCACCGTCGACGATATCGTCACGCGCATGGTCGGGCGCTCGCTGGAAGACAAGTTTCCGGAGCGCACATCGAAGCCGACGGAAGACATTATTTTCTCTGCCGAGGGACTGACGCGCGCGGGCGTGTTTCAGGATGTCTCTTTCTCGCTGCGGCGTGGCGAAATTCTCGGCTTTGCCGGGCTGATGGGGGCCGGACGCACCGAGGTGGCGCGTGCAATCTTCGGAGCCGATGCCCTCGATAGCGGAAAAATCATCTTTGAGAGCCGCGAGCTTTCCATCCGCTCACCGCAGGACGCCATCAGGGAAGGTATTGCCTATCTGTCGGAAGACAGAAAGAGCGATGGTCTGGCCATCAAGATGTCCGTTGCCGCAAATACCACTCTTGCCAATATCGGCGAAGTTTCCAACCGTTTCGGGCTGATTGATTTCAAGAAACACGACGATGTCGCCAGACGTTACGTCGATCTCCTGAATATTCGCACACCTTCCATCCAGCAGACGGTGCGGCTGCTATCAGGTGGCAATCAGCAGAAAATCATCATCGGCAAATGGCTGTTCCGGCAGTCGCGTGTGCTGTTCTTCGATGAGCCGACGCGCGGCATCGATGTCGGCGCGAAATTCGCGATCTACAAGATCATGGACGAACTGGCTGCGAAGGGCATCGGCGTTGTTCTCATCAGTTCGGAGCTGCCGGAAATTCTCGGGCTGACGGATCGCATCGCCGTTTTCCATCAGGGCCGGATCACGGGCGTGCTTGAGACCGCCAAGACCAATCAGGAAGAAATCATGCGGTATGCGTCCGGTTACGGCCGGGCCGCGCAGTGAGGAACGACATGGCCAATATTGCAGAACCCAAGAAGAGCTTCGCTTTCAGCGACCGCCAGAAGGACATCATCCAGAAATTTGCGGCGCTTGGCAGCCTCGTTGCGCTTGTCGCGGTTTTTTCCGCAACCAGCAGCGCTTTCTTCACCGTCAATAATGGCATGACGATCGCATTGCAGGTTACGTCCATCGCGCTGCTCGGTATCGGTGCAACCTGCGTCATCATCACCGGCGGTATCGATCTTTCCGTCGGTTCGGTGCTTGCGCTTGCCGGCGTCGTTGCCGCACTTGCGGTGAAAGAACTTGGCATGCCGGTGCCGGTCGGCATGTTTCTCGGTATCCTGACGGGGTCTCTCTGCGGCTTCATCAACGGCCTGCTTGTGACGCGCTTCAAGCTGCCGCCTTTCATCGCCACACTCGGCATGATGCTGATTGCCCGCGGCGTAGCTTTGCAGATCACCGGTGCTCGCGCCGTGTCCGGTCTCGGCGAATCCTTCGGCGAACTCGGCAATGGCGCGCTTTTCCGCATCGTCAATATCGGTGATGACGGCTTTCCGAATGTGGTGTTTCCGGGTATCCCCTACCCCGTCATCCTGATGGTGGTGATTGCGCTTGCGGTTTCCTTCATGCTCAACCGCTCGATCCTCGGCCGTCATATCTATGCCGTCGGTTCCAACGCGGATGCGGCGCGGCTGTCTGGCGTGAATGTCGCCCGCGTTACCAACTTTACCTACATCCTGTCCGGAACGCTTGCGGGGTTGACGGGCTGCGTGCTGATGTCACGCCTCGTCACGGCCCAGCCGAATGAAGGCGTGATGTATGAGCTGGATGCGATTGCCAGCGCCGTCATTGGCGGCACGTCCCTGATCGGCGGTGTGGGCACCATTTCCGGTACGGCCATCGGCGCCTTCGTCATCGGCATCCTGCGCAACGGTCTCAATATGAACGGCGTCTCCGCCTTCACACAACAGATCATCATCGGCCTCGTCATTCTGGTCACCGTCTGGATCGACCAGTTGCGCAACCGCCGCTGATCAAGGGCCTGCGGACCCTTTCCGCAAAAAAGATCGGCAAGGGGAGGCCCGGTATGCCGACATCACGGAGGAAGAAATGAACAAACTTGCGACCGCCCTTCTGACATCCGCAATCGCGCTGTGGAGCGTTTCCACCGTGCAGGCCGGCGAAATCGCCGTCATCGTCAAGACCGTCAATTCCACTTTCTGGCAGAACGTCCAGAAGGGCGCCGATGCGGCGATGAAGAACTCTGCCGGCAACACCATGACCTTCCAGGGTCCGGCTGCCGAATCTGCGATCGCCGACCAGGTCAACATGGTTGAAAACGCCATCAACCGTAAGGTCGCGGGCATTGTTCTTGCCCCTTCCGATCCGGATGCGCTGGTTCCGGCCGTCAAGAAGGCCTGGGAAGCCCGTATTCCCGTCGTTCTGATCGACTCGCAGCTGGCCAGCGGCTCGGAGCAGTATTACCAGTCGTTCCTCGCAACCGACAACAAGAAAGCCGGCGAACTGGCAGCGCAGGCGCTGATCGACAAGGTGGGCAAGGAAGGCAAGATCGCCGTCATGTCTTACGTCGCCGGTGCCGGTTCGGAAATCGGCCGCGTTGGCGGTTTCACGGATTACATCCAGATGAATTCCAACCTGAAGATCGTCGGTCCTTTCTATTCGCAGTCGCAGATGGCGACCGCGCTGAACCAGACCACTGACGTTCTGGCCGCCAATTCCGATCTGAAGGGTATCTTCGGCGCCAATGAGCCGACGGCAATCGGTGTTGGTCGTGCGCTCGCCCAGACCGGCAAGGCCGGCAAGGTGGTTGGCATCGGCTTCGACGGCAATCAGGACCTTCAGGGCTTCGTCAAGGATGGCACGCTGGCCGGCATCGTTGTTCAGGGTTCCTACCAGATGGGTGAGAAGGGCGTGGAAACCATCACCAAGCTCATCAACAAGGAAAAGGTTGAGAAGTTCGTCGACACGGGCGTCGTTGTTGTCACCAAGGACAATGTCGACAAGCCGGAAGCCAAGAACGTTCTTTATTGATGCATGACGGCGCGCCGCTCTACGGCGGCGCGCCTTTTCAAATAAAACCCGGAAAGTCCCTGCGATGAAAGTCTCCGATACACGCAAATTGCCGCGCCGCGCCGTTGACGTCACGGTCATGGGCCTCGGCTGCGCCCAGATGGGCAATCTCTACCGCGTCACGCCCTATGAGGAGTCCAAAGGTGCGTTCGACACGGCATGGGAAAGTGGAATGCGTTATTTCGATACCGCGCCCTTTTACGGTTATACGCGGTCAGAGCGTCGTCTCGGCACCATGGTAACGGAGCATGAGCGGAACGATTATACGCTCAGCACCAAGGTCGGCCGGGTGATGGTTCCGGATGAAACCGTCGGCGCGGAAGAGGACGCCTATATTGCGCCCCTGCCGTTCCGCCCGACCTATGATTATTCCTATGACGGTATCCTGCGTTCCTTCGAAGCCAGCCAGCAGCGGCTCGGTGTTCTGAAGCCCGATATTCTTTATGTGCATGATATCGGCTCCTTCACCCACGGCGAAAAGCACCAGCATTACTGGGAGCAGCTGACCACTGGTGGCGGCTTCCGGGCGCTTGGCAAACTGCGTGAGGAGGGCTCGACCGGTGCTGTCGGCCTCGGCGTCAACGAATGGCAGATCGTCAGCGATGCCATGGATGTCTTCGATATCGACGTTGCCATGCTTGCCGGCCGTTATACGCTCCTGGAACAGCAGAGCCTTGCCTTCATGAACCGCTGCGCTGAAGGCGGCGTCGGCATCGTTGTCGCCGGTGCCTTTAATTCGGGCATTCTGGCTGGTAACCGCAAGTTCAACTACGCCGATGCGCCTGCCGATATCCTCACGCGCGTTGATGCGCTGCAGGGCGTGTGCGAGGAGCTGGGCGTGTCGTTGCAGGCGGCCGCGCTGCAATTTCCGCTCGCCCATCCGGCTTCGGTCACGGTCGTGTCAGGCGCGCGCAACGCGCAGCAGCTTGCTTCCAATATTGAATGGTTCGAACAGCCTATCCCGGATGAGTTCTGGTCCGAGCTGCACAGGCGCGGCCTGATTGCCGAAGGTTCGCCCGTGCCCGGCGGAAAGGCCTGAAGGCCATGCTCATCGACGCCCACCAGCATTTCTGGCTGATGAAGGACCGTGCCGGGCAATGGCCGCCGCCGTCACTTGCCGCCATCTACCGGGATTTTCTTCCGGCCGATCTCTCGCCTTTGCTGGCTGCGGCCGGGGTTTCGGGCACGGTGCTGGTGCAGACAATGGAGACTGCCGCCGATACGGATTTCATGCTGGAGCTGGCGGAAAAGACCGATTTCATCAAGGGCGTGGTCGGCTGGGTGGACATGAAGTCCCCCGATGCGGCGACGGAAATTGCCCGCCGGGCAAAACATCCAGCCTTCAGGGGCGTGCGCCCCATGCTGCAGGGCATTGAGGATGTGGCCTGGATCGACGATCCGGCGCTGGAAGCTGCGGTGGACGCGCTGGTGAAACACGGGCTGGTATTCGATGCGCTGGTTCTGCCGGCCAATCTGCCGCATCTCCTGTCATTTGCCCGCCGCCATCCGCAATTGCATGTTGTCATCGATCATGGCGCAAAGCCGTTGATCGCCACCGGCCTTTACAGCGGCTGGCGGAGCGACATGGTGGCATTGGCGGCTCTTGCCAACGTCCATTGCAAGCTGTCCGGTCTGCTTACCGAGCGTGGCGAGCAGCGGCCGGAAGCGGTGCGGCCTTATGCCGAAACCATTCTGGAACTCTTCGGCGCAAACCGCGTGATCTTCGGCAGCGACTGGCCGGTGTTGCGACTGGCCGGTGATTACCAGGCCTGGCTGGATTTCTGCCGCGATATCGTGCCGGCAGAGGACCATGCGGCAGTTTTTGGCGGCAACGCCATCCGTTTTTATTCCCTTTCTGACAGGTGATGCATGCTGGCGATTTTCTGTGACACTCCCGGTCAACTTACCGCCAAGGATCTGCCGAAGCCTCGTCGTGGTGAAGGTGAAGTGCTGGTGCGCATTCGCCGCATCGGCGTCTGTGGTACGGATCTGCATATCTTTACCGGCAACCAGCCTTATCTTTCCTACCCGCGCATCATGGGCCACGAGCTTTCCGGCACGGTGGAAGAAGCGCCTGATGGCAGTCCTCTTTCGGTTGGCGACGTCGTCACCGTCATTCCCTATATCTCCTGCGGAAAATGCAGTGCCTGCCTGAAAGGCAAGAGCAATTGCTGCAGGAACATTGGCGTGCTCGGCGTTCATCGCGATGGCGGCATGGTCGAATATCTGAGTGTGCCGCAGCAATTCGTGCTGAAGGCGGAGGGGTTGAGCCTCGATCAGGCAGCCATGACCGAATTTCTGGCGATCGGCGCGCATGCCGTGCGCCGTGGCGCGGTCGAGAAAGGGCAGAAGGTCTTGATCGTCGGCGCCGGCCCGATCGGCATGGCGGTTGCGGTTTTTGCGGTTCTCGATGGTGGCGAGGTGACCATGATCGACGGGCGCACCGACCGGCTGGATTTCTGCAAGCAGCATCTCGGCGTCGCCCATACGGTAACGCTCGGTGAGGGTGATAAGGACCGCCTTTCCGATATTACCGGCGGTGATTTCTTCGATGCGGTTTTTGATGCGACGGGCAATCCGAAAGCCATGGAGCGGGGGTTTTCCTTCGTCGGGCATGGCGGCTCCTTTGTGCTGGTATCCATCGTCGCCAGCGATATCAGCTTCAATGATCCGGAGTTTCACAAGCGCGAGACGACGCTGCTTGGCAGCCGCAATGCAACGCCTGAGGATTTCGAGCGGGTGTTGCAGGCGCTGCGAGAAGGCAAGGTGCCGGAAGCACTGATTACCCACCGTATGACGCTTGCCGATGTGCCTTCCAAATTCGCCGGTCTGACCGATCCGAAAGCCGGAGTCATCAAGGGCATGGTGGAGGTGGCATGACAGCTGACACCCCCATTCTGCAATTTGGCACCAGCCGCTTTCTTCTGGCGCATGCGGATCTGTTCGTTTCGCAGGCGCTGGATAAAGGCGAGGCTCTTGGACATATTACTATTGTCCAGACGACCGGCAATGCGGAAAGCCTGAAGCGTGTTGCCGCACTGAATAGCGGTGCCCCCTACCCTGTGCGCATTCGCGGTATCCGCGATGGGCAGGAAGTGGACGAGGAAATTCCTGGCAAGGCTGTCGCACGCGCGCTGACCGCCGCAACCGACTGGGCCGAAGTGCGGCGTCTCGCCTGCGTGGCCGAGGTCATTTTGTCCAATACGGGTGATCGTGGTTATGAGCTGGATTCCGCTGACGGGCCTGGCCTTGCGGCCGATTTCACGGTGGTGCCGAAAAGCTTTCCTGCCAAGCTCTGCATGTTGCTGTTGGAGCGTTTTCAGCGCAATCCGGAAGCGCCTTTGTCGATCTTCCCCTGCGAGCTTGTGCCGCGCAATGGCGAAAGTCTGCAGCAAGTCATTCGCCAGGTTGCAGACGAGTGGCAGCTGCCGGCGGGGTTTGCCTTTTATCTCAACGAGAAATGCCGTTTCGCCAATAGTCTGGTCGATCGCATCGTCTCCGAGCCGATCGATCCTGTTGGTGCGGTGGCGGAACCCTATGCGCTTTGGGCAATCGAGAGGCAGGAAGGGCTCGTTCTGCCATGCACGCACCCTGCGATCGTGCTGACGGATGATCTCGACCATTACGAAAAGCTGAAGCTCTTTCTGCTCAATCTCGGGCACTCCTATCTGGCCGAGCGCTGGATGCAGGATGCCCGCGCGAAGGATGAGACCGTTCGTCAGGCGATGGGCGACGACGCTCTCGTTACGGATCTGGAAACACTGTGGCGGGATGAGGTTCTGCCGGTCTTTGCTGCCGAAGGCATGGGAGATGAGGCTGAGGTCTATATCGGCGTGCTGCGCGAACGTCTGCGCAATCCTTTTCTCGCGCATCGGCTGGCCGATATCGCCGGTAACCACGATGAAAAGAAGCGTCGTCGATTCATCCCGATCATCGCTGCTGCAGAACGGCTGGGATTGAACCTGCCGCAACACCGGCTGCGCGCAGCACTCGCCACCATAAAGCAATAACGGAGTTTTTCATGCAGCGGATGGGCATGGTCATAGGCGTCAAACCTGAGATGATCGCGGAATATAAAAGGCTGCACGCTGCCGTCTGGCCGGAAGTTCTGGCGCTCATCAGCGACAGCAACATTCGCAACTATACGATCTTCCTGCGCGAACCGGAAAATCTGCTGTTCGGTTATTGGGAATATCACGGCACGGATTTCAGTGCCGATATGGCGAAGATAGCCGCAAGCCCCAAGAACCAGGAATGGTGGTCTTTTACCATTCCCTGCCAGCAACCGCTCGAAAGCCGCAAGCAAGACGAGTGGTGGGCGATGATGGAAGAAACCTTTCACCACGATTGAACGATTTCCTTTGACACTGACCGCGAGTAACCGGCCATGACCAAAATTACAGATCTGCGTGTTTTCGACCTGCGTTTTCCGACCTCCCAGAGCCTTGACGGTTCGGATGCGATGAACCCCGACCCGGATTATTCGGCGGCTTATGTCATTCTCGATACCGATGAGCCGGGCCTTAAGGGCCACGGGCTGACCTTCACCATCGGTCGCGGCAATGACATTTGCTGCATGGCCATCGAAGCGATGCGGCATCTGGTGGTCGGCACCGATCTCGCCACCGTCACCGAGAACCCCGGCAAATATTGGCGGCATCTGACGAGCGACAGCCAGCTGCGCTGGATCGGCCCGGACAAGGGGGCGATGCATCTCGCCACCGGTGCCGTCGTCAATGCGGTCTGGGACCTGCTGGCGAAGAAGGCGGGCAAGCCGGTGTGGCAGCTTGTTGCCGATATGAGCGCGGAAGAAATCGCCGATATCGTCGATTATCGTTATCTGACCGATGTGTTGACCCGCGACGATGCGCTTGCGATCCTCAAAAAGGCCGAGAGTGGCAAGAAGGAGCGTATTGAGACGCTGAAGAACGAGGGTTATGCCTGCTACACGACGTCAGCCGGCTGGCTCGGTTATGACGACGCCAAGCTGCGCCGTCTTTGCCAGGAAGCCATCGATGCCGGTTTCAACCATGTGAAGATGAAGGTTGGCCGTGATCTGGAGGATGATATTCGCCGTCTCACCATCGCCCGTGAGGTGATTGGCCCCGACCGTTACCTGATGATCGATGCCAATCAGGTGTGGGAAGTCGATCAGGCAATCGAGTGGGTGAATAAGCTCGCCTTTTCCAAGCCCTTCTTCATTGAAGAACCGACCAGCCCGGATGATGTCGCCGGCCATCGCAAGATTCGCGCAGCCATCGGTTCCGTGAAGGTGGCGACGGGCGAAATGTGCCAGAACCGCATCATGTTCAAGCAGTTCATCGCTGAAGGCGCGATCGATGTGGTGCAGATCGACAGTTGCCGTATGGGTGGCCTCAACGAAGTGCTGGCGGTGCTGCTGATTGCCGCCAAATATAATCTGCCGGTCTGGCCGCATGCCGGTGGCGTCGGCCTTTGTGAATATGTGCAGCACCTGTCGATGATTGACTATCTGGTGGTTTCAGGCACCAAGGAAGGCCGCGTCATCGAATATGTGGATCACCTGCACGAGCATTTCATCGAGCCTTGCGATATCAGAAACGCCGCTTACATGCCGCCGAAACTGCCGGGCTTCTCCATCGAAATGAAGCCGGAGTCGATTGAAACCTACACTTTCGAGGCATGATTGAAAGAGAGCAGCGCCGCTTCCAGGCGCTGCCACTCGGCTTCGCTGCCGGGGAGGCCGAAACGAATATCGCTCGGCCTTTCATCGAAGACGCGGACCAGAATGCCGCGCTTGCCAAGATGGTCGAACAGTGCTGTGGCGCGCTTGTCCCGGACCAGCGTGAAGAGAGACGTGCCGCCGGCGATTTCCAGCCCCGCTTTTTTCAGCAGGTCATTCATGCGTAGGGCTTCTTTCGCGAGCTGGAGGCGCATGGATGATTGCCATTCCTCGTCTGCCAAAGCTTCGGTCGCAATATGCAGTGCCGGGCCGGAAACTGCCCAGGGTCCGAGCCTCGCATCCAGTGCGGCGGTGGTATCAGGATGCGCAATCGCGAAACCGAGCCGCACGCCCGCCATGCCATAAAATTTGCCGAAAGATCGAAGCACAACCAGCGCATCGTGATCCGCAGCATTTGCGAGACTTTCCGCCCCTCCTGCTTCGACAAAGGCTTCGTCCACAACGAGCAGGCCGCCTTTACCGCGCATCGAATCGGCGAAAGACAGCAAAGCATCTCGATCCGTGACGCGGCCATCGGGATTGTTGGGATTGACCACCACCGCGTAATCGTGAGCCGACAGGTCGCCAAGATTTTCAACTTCCGTCACAATCAGTCCGGCCATGCGCGCGGTGCGGGCGTGTTCCGCATAAGCGGGAGAAAGCACGGCCCCGCTTTTTGCCCCACGGGAAAGCGCGATTTGAGCCAGCAACGGCATCAGCATCTGGGTGCCAGGTGAAAGCGTGATATGCGAGGCGGACGGCGCGCCAAAATGGGCTGCTGCCAGTTGCTTCAACTCCTCGGCGGCACCAGGTTCCGGCAGGCGGGCAAATGCGCTGGCGGGAACGGGCGAATGCGGATAGGAGTGCGGATTGATCCCGGTCGAAAGGTCGATCCAAGGTTCAGGCGCTTCAGGGAACATCAGCCGCGCCTTGCCGAGATTGCCGCCGTGACGGATCGCTCCTTGAGCCTTTTCTGGTACTGTCTCGCCCATGTTCTTTGCTCTCGCTTTCCTGTCACTCGTGATCGAACGCCTGACCGGTTATCCGGACTGGCTGTTCAACCGTATCGGCCACCCCGTCACGTGGGTCGGTTCGCTTATCGCGCTGCTGGACAAAAAATGGAACCGGGAGAGCGCGTCATTTTCGCAGCGTAAAGCGGCGGGCGTGGCGGCACTGGCTGTTTTTGCCGGTCTCACCGTCATTCTTGCATGGTTTGTGCAATCGTTTCTGCTTCTCCTGCCCTTCGGCCTGTTGGCTGTTGCAATCCTCGGCGCTTCTCTTCCGGCTCAGAAAAGTCTGGAGCAGCATGTGGAAGCTGTCGCCACCGCTCTGGAGCGCGAAGGGGTGGAAGGTGGCCGCAAGGCGGTATCGATGATCGTTGGTCGTGATCCGCAAAAGCTGGACGAGGCGGCTATCTGTCGGGCGGCGATTGAAAGTCTGGCCGAGAATTTTTCCGATGGCATCGTCGCCCCCGCCCTGTGGCTCGGCGCACTGGGCCTGCCGGGCGGTGCGGCTTACAAGGCGATCAATACGGCTGACAGCATGATCGGCCATCGTTCGCCACGCCATGAAGCCTTTGGTTGGGCCTCGGCCCGGCTGGACGATCTGGTCAATCTGCCCGCCTCAAGATTAAGCGGCGGCCTTTTCGTCATTGCCGCGTTTTTCGTGAAAGGCGCTTCTCCGCGAGGGGCAATCGCCGCAATCCGTCGCGATGCGCGACACCACCGTTCTCCCAATGCCGGCTGGCCGGAGGCGGCGCTGGCCGGTGCTCTTGGCTTTGCGCTGGCTGGCCCGCGCTCCTATGGCGGGCAGATGATCGAGGCGCGTTTCATGGGCGAAGGCGGAAGAGCGACGCTGGTTGCCGGCGATATTCGCACGGCGCTTCGGTTGGCGAGGATCGCCGACGGGTTGCTGATCGGCCTGTTCGGGCTTCTGGCAATCCTCATCGCGCTATAGCAAGCAGCCTGTCGAGATCGAGATGCTGCTCCATATGCGCGGCAAGACGGTCGAGGACGGCCTCCACCTGCGCATCATAATTCAGTTCCGAACGCTGCCCGCCAAGCCGCCTCAGCCAGGCGCTGCGCTGGTGGTTATCTGCGAAAAGACCGTGAATATAGGTGCCGAAGACGCGGCCGTCAGGCGAAATGGCGCCATCGGCATGTCCTTCGATCATCGAAAACCGCTGGCGATCCGTAGTACTCGTCGTTTCGCCAACATGCATTTCATAGCCGGATAAATCAATTCCGTCGAAACTCCTGCCACGCACGGAAACCAGCCGCTTGTAGCCGGTCAAAACCGTATCGACATCCAGCAGGCCAAGCCCTGATACCGTTCCCGGCGGTCCTTCTATGCCGTCAGGATCGGCAACGGTTTTGCCGAGCATCTGGTATCCGCCGCAGAGGCCGAGAACATAGCCACCGCGCCGGGCATGGGCCTTGATATCGATATCGAGGCCCGCGTTTTTCAGCACTGCGAGATCGGCGATGGTGGATTTCGAACCACAAAGCAGCACCAGCCGGCAGTCGGGGGGAATTGTCTCGCCCGGCCGTATGCGGATCAGTTCCACATCCGGTTCCATGTCGAGGGGATCGAGATCGTCGAAATTGGAGATATGCGGCAGGATTGGCACCGCGATGCGGATTTTTGCGCCCGGTTTCTGCTGGCCAGGGCCGGAAAGACCGAGCGCATCCTCTGCTGGCAATTTCGCGGCATCGGAAAAATGCGGCAGAAGCCCGATGGAGGCCCAGCCGGTTTTTTCCGCGATCATCCGCATGCCGTCGGAAAACAATGTGGGATCGCCGCGAAAGCGGTTGACGATGAAGCCCGCTATCATTGCCGCGTCATCGCTTTCGAGTACGGCTTTGGTACCGACGAGGCTGGCGATGACGCCGCCACGGTCGATATCACCGATCAGGATGACGGGAGCGTCGGCTGCGCGGGCGAAACCCATATTGGCGATATCATTGGCGCGCAGGTTGATTTCAGACGCGCTGCCCGCCCCCTCCACCAGCACCAGATCGGCCTGTTGTTTCAGGTGCTCAAAGCTTTCCAGCACACGCGGCATCAGCCCGGCCTTCATGTGCTGATAATCCGCAGCTTTGGCATTGCCGAAGATCTTGCCCTGCACCACCACCTGTGCGCCGGTCTCGCTCTGGGGTTTCAGGAGTACCGGGTTCATGTGAACGGAGAGTGGTACACCCGCCGCCCGCGCCTGCAGCGCCTGGGCACGGCCGATCTCGCCGCCATCGGCGGTTACCGCCGCGTTGTTAGACATGTTCTGCGGTTTGAACGGCATCACCGACAGGCCGCGCCGGGTGAATGCCCGGGCAAGGCCGGCCACCATCAGCGATTTGCCGACGTCCGAGCCGGTTCCCTGAAACATCAGCACCCGTGCGGTCATGTCAGAATTCTATCCCGGCCTGCGCCTTCACGCCCGCCTTGAAGTGGTGTTTCACCAGGGTCATATCCGTCACCATGTCGGCAGCGTCGATCAGCGGTTGCTTGGCATTGCGGCCGGTGACGATGACATGCAGATCGGGCCTGCGACTGGACAGGGTTTCAACGACCTCTTCCAGCGGCAGGTAGTCGTAACGTAGCGCGATGTTCAGTTCGTCGAGGATCAGGAGGCCGATGGTTTCGTCGGCCATCAGGACCTTGGCTTCTTCCCAGGCCTTTGTGGCTGCGGCAACATCGCGTTTCAGATCCTGCGTGTCCCACGTGAAACCCTCGCCCATGGTGCGCCAGACAACCTTGTCGCCGAAAAGCGTCAGAGCCTGTTGTTCGCCCGTCGACCATGCGCCCTTGATGAACTGCACGACGCCGACCCGCCGCCCGGTGCCGAGCATGCGCAAAGCAAGGCCGAAGGCCGCCGTGGACTTGCCTTTGCCCGGGCCGGTATTGATCATCAGCAGACCTTTTTCGATGGTCTTTGCCGCAACTTCGGCATCCTGAACCGTCTTGCGGTTGACCATTTTCTGCCGGTGGCGTTCGGCTTCGTTATCGCTGATGTCGCGCGTCATCGCGTTTTCCTTCTCATCCTGCGGTGCGGGACCGATGCCCCTGCCATTCGGAGCGGCGACTATACCCAATTTGCCGCACCCGGCAATGCGTGAGGGGCAGGCCACGGCATTGACCCTCCCCCTCGTTCAGCCTAATGGTAGCGGACTGACGGTCTTTTCCCGGCAACGGGAAAAGCTAAGAGGGAACACGGTTCCACCCGGACAATGGGTCATTCCGTGGCTGCCCCCGCAACTGTAAGCGGTAAGCCTGCACCGTAAAGCCACTGGACCCTTGAAGATGGGTTCGGGAAGGCGGTGTCCGGGTGTTTTGAAGCCGCAAGCCAGGAGACCTGCCGTTTCAGAAAAACGTCTGTCGGGCGGGGTGCTCCGGTCAGTCGGTCAGATCGAATATTGGGTTTGCGCATCTGCGCATGCCGTTTTCGATGTCAGCACCCCGACGATTTTTTTAAAGGCGCGGGAAGCGAAACGGTTTGGATATTTCAGCGACATCTTCATGTGCAGGCGGAGACACGCAGGCTGACACGGCCTCCGGTGTGGTGGTCTTCGTTTGCCGAAGCTGTCGCGATGAAGCCGATCCCAATGCCGAACCACGCGCCGGTTTGCGTCTCGCCGAAGCCGTCATCGCGAAGGCGGAAGCATCCGGTGTCGTTGTTCGCTCCGTCAGTTGCCTTGCCAATTGCAAGCGCAGCCTCAGCGCCGTGCTTCGTGGCGCCGACGGCTGGTCCTATGTGTTTGGCGGGCTGACGCCCAATGACGCGGAAGACCTGCTGACAGGCGCGCATATGCTGGCCGCCTCCGCAGACGGCCTGATGCCCTGGCGCGGCCGCCCCGAACCATTGAAGCGCGGCATGGTGGCGCGCATTCCCCCATTCAATTTTACCGAGGAGAGATCATGAGCACCCTTCTGGACCGCGTTCCCTGCACCATCGTCACCGGCTTTCTGGGGGCCGGAAAAACCACGCTGCTGCGCGGCCTTCTCGAAAAGCTGGATGGCAAGCGGCTTGCCATCATCGTCAATGAATTCGGCGATATCGGCATCGATGGCGAAATTCTCAAGGGCTGCGGCATTGAAAGCTGCCCGGAAGAAAACATCGTTGAACTGGCCAATGGCTGCATCTGCTGCACGGTGGCGGATGATTTCCAGCCCGCTATCGAACAAATCCTCAGCCGCCAGCCGAAGGTGGAGCATATCCTCATCGAAACGTCCGGCCTCGCACTGCCGAAGCCGCTGGTGCAGGCCTTCCAGTGGCCGGCGATCAAGAGCCGCGTGACAGTGGATGCCGTGGTGGCCGTGGTGGATGGCGCAGCCCTTGCCGAGGGACAGGTTGCCCACGACATGGAAGCACTTGCCGCCCAGCGGGCCAATGACGAGGCGCTCGATCACGATGATCCGGTAGAGGAAGTTTTCGAGGATCAGGTCGCCTGCGCCGATCTCATCGTGCTGACCAAGGCTGATCTTCTCGATGATGCCGGTCTCGAGAAGGCGAAGGCTCATGTGCTCGAACATCTGCCGAGGGCGGCGAAGATTGTCGTCGCGTCGAATGGCGCCATTGATCCCGCCGTGCTGATCGGCCTTGGCCTTGCGGTGGAAGAGGATATCGAAAACCGCCGTACCCATCACGATGGCGCGTTCGACCATGAACACGACGATTTCGACAGCTTCGTCATCGACCTGCCGGCCGTGAGTGACCCGGAGGCGCTGGCAGCCCGCATCGCCGAGACGGCGGCTGCGGAAAATGTCCTGCGCATCAAGGGTTTCATCGAAGTTTCCGCAAAGCCGATGCGCCTGCAGGTGCAGGCTGTCGGCAGCCGCGTCAATCACTATTATGATCGCCCATGGGCGGCGGGTGAAGAACGCCGCAGCCGGCTCGTTATCATTGGTGAAAAGGGCATCAACCGCGAAAAGATCGAGCAGATGCTGGCAGCCTGACCGCTACGGACTTTTACTGGGAATGCCTTAGATGCATATTCTCGCCACCACATCCTCGTCCCTGGACGATCTGATCGAGCCGGTTGATCTCAACCAGCCCCGTTCGGATGTGGTGATGCTGTCTTTTTCGGCAAGCGATCTTGCCGGGCTGGAAAGGGCGTGGCGGCAGGCTGGAGATGCGCTCCCGTCGCTCTCCGCCGCCAACCTCTCCGAGCTTCGGCACCCCATGTCGGTCGATCTGTGGATCGAAAAGACGGCGGAGCATGCCCGTGTTATCCTTATCCGGATTCTCGGTGGAGCTGATCGATGGCGCTACGGCGTCGATCAGCTTACCATGATGGCCCGACGGCGCGGCATCAAGCTTCTGCTATTACCGGGCGAGTGCAGCGACAGGGACGAAAAGCTCGAAGCGGCCTCGACCGTGGACAGGCAGATACTGGCCTCTGCCCTTTCCTTTTTCCGTGAAGGGGGAAGGGCGAATATGGGCAGCCTTGCAACTGGTCTTGCGGCTCTGGCAAAGGATGGCGTGTGGCCGGATATTGAGGCCGAGCCTCTGCCGAAGGCCGGATTTTACCGGCCCGGACAGGGTGTCGTCAGTCAAGCGGAAGCCATTGCCGGTTTTCCAGCCGATGCAGCCATACTGCCCATTCTCTTTTACCGCTCGATGTTGCTGGCGGCTGATGCAGCACCTGTGGATGCGCTCTTCCATGCGCTTTCCGGGCGCGGTTTTGTGCCATTGCCGATTTTCGTCAGCGGTCTGAAGGACGGGGAGGCGATCCGTTTTCTCGAAAGCGTGTTGCCTGACCTGCAGCCTGCCGCCATCATTGCTGCCACCGCTTTTGCCAGCCAGACGGATGAGGACGGACGGACGCTGTTCGACCGCCTCGGTGTCCCTGTTTTTCAGGTGGTGATGGCGACCACCCGGCGTGATGGCTGGGCGGAAAATGCGCGTGGCCTCAACCCCTCTGATCTTGCTATGCATGTGGTTCTGCCGGAACTGGATGGCCGGATTCTCGCCGGTGCGATTTCGTTCAAGCAGGCGCGGGCGGATGGCGGTGCCAGCCTCCTGAATGTGCCGGAAGCGAATCGTATTGAACAGGTGTCGAACCGCATCGGGGCGTTTCTGCGATTGAAACAGGCTCCGCCGCAGGATCGCCGTATCGTCATTCTGATGCCGGATTATCCGGGTGCGGCACCGGGGCGCACGGGTTATGCCGTCGGTCTGGATGTGCCGCAAAGCGTGCTTGAAATGCTGCGCGATCTTGCCGATGCGGGATATGCGGTGTCGGATATTCCAGACACGGCGCGGGCGCTACTCGACTGCGTTGAACAGCAGGAAGCGACGGTCGTTCTTTCCGACTATCGCGATTTCCTGACCGCATTGCCGGCCGCTGCCGCAACTGCCCTGAATGCAACATGGGGAACTGCGGAAAGTGACGATGTGCTTGTTGATGGCGCATTCCGCTTTCGCGTTGCCCGCTTTGGCAATGTGTTCGTGGCGCTTGCGCCGGATCGGGGTCGCAATGAGGATCGGCGGGTGGATTACCACGATCCTGCCCTGCCGCCGCGTCACGCGCTTGTCGCCTTCGGCACATGGATGCAGCGGGTAGCGGCTGCACACGCCATCGTGCATGTCGGCGCGCATGGCACGCTGGAATGGCTGCCGGGCAAGACGGTGGCGCTTTCGCGCGATTGCTTTCCGGAAATCGTCACCGGTCCGCTGCCGGTGGTCTATCCCTTTATCGTCTCCAATCCCGGCGAGGCGGCGGTGGCAAAACGGCGGATTGCGGCCGTAACCATCGGCCATGTTCCGCCGGTGCTGGTCAATGCCGGGCTCTCGCCGGAACAATCGGCGCTGGAACAACTGGTTGACGAATATGCGCAGGCTGATGGGCTGGATCGCCGCCGCCGCGATCGGCTGGCGAAACTGATCGTTGAAAAGGCGCTGGAAACCGGGCTTGCGGCAGAAGCAGGCGTGGGTGTGAAGGACGATGCCGATGCGGCTTTGTCGCGCATCGACGCCTTTCTCTGCGACCTCAAGGATTTCGCCATCAAGGATGGCCAGCATATTTTCGGCCGGCACCCGGAAGGCGAGGCCGATCCGTTGAGGCTTGAAAGCGCGAAGGCGGAAAAAGCCGCACTGCTTGCCGCGCTCGACGGTTGTCACATTCCCCCCGGCCCTTCCGGCGCACCCGCGCGCGGAAGGCTCGACGTGCTGCCCACCGGCCGTAATCTTTATGCCGCCGATCCGCGCACCATGCCTACGCCCACGGCCTTCGAGCTCGGCCGCATGGCGGGTGAGGAGGTGCTGCGCCATCATCTGCAAAGCCATGGCGACTGGCCGAAACATCTGGTTTTTGATCTCTGGGGCAGCGCGAGTCTCCGCAATGGCGGTGAGGATGTGGCGCAGGCGCTGCATCTGATGGGTGCAAGGCCGATCCATGACCCGGCGACCGGCCGCGTTACCGGCATCGAGGTTCTGCCGCCGGCGAGCTTCGGGCGACCGCGGGTCGATGTCACCTTTCGCATCTCCGGCCTGTTTCGCGACATGTTCCCGGCACTGATCGCGCTGCTTGATGCGGCTGCCAAGGCCGTGGCGCGGCGGGATGAAGCGCCGGGCGACAATCCGCTGGCGGAAGAGGCGGCCGCGCTCGGGCATATTCCGGCGCGCATCTTCGGCTCCGCGCCTGGCACCTATGGCGCAGGTATCGAAGAAAAACTCGCTAGCGGAAAATGGGACGAACGCGAGGAGCTGGGGCAGGCCTATCTCGATGCGGCAAGCCATGCTTTCGGCGGTGCTGACGGGCTGGAGATTTTTGAAGATGCCGGTTTTGTGGAGCTGGTGCGTCGGGCCGATCTCCTTGTCCATACCGGCGACGACCCCGGCCGTGATCTT
Source organism: Agrobacterium sp. O3.4 (assembly GCF_041414895.1). Lineage (NCBI taxonomy): Bacteria > Pseudomonadati > Pseudomonadota > Alphaproteobacteria > Hyphomicrobiales > Rhizobiaceae > Agrobacterium > Agrobacterium sp. O3.4. Next base: position 286,038 of record NZ_JALPZP010000003.1, on the reverse strand, counting down.
CTGGATGGTTCTTCCGATGTGGCCTTCATCGGCGGCTTTTCTGCTGCGAAGGCAGCATTGGGTGGGGTAGCCGATATTGTGGCGCTGGATACGACCGATCCGGCCCGCCCGCGTGCAAGGTCGATGACGCAGGCGCTGACGCGGGTAGTGCGCGCACGCGCCGTCAATCCGCGCTTCATTGCCGGCCAGATGCGGCATGGCCCACGCGGAGCGGCGGAATTTGCCGAAACGGTGGATAGGCTCGTTGGCTTTGCCGAAACCACCCATGTGGTTTCCTCCTCGCTGATCGAGGCGCTTTATGATGCCTATTTCGGCAACGAGGAGGTGCGCGATTTCATCCTGCGGGAAAATCCGAAGGCAGCACAGGTGATGGCCGAACGTTTCCTGTCCGCTCGCCGTCGCGGCCTGTGGCACAGCCGGCGAAATGCGGTGGATGCAGAGCTTGAAATGCTGATCATGCCCCGTTCCGAAAGGGTGGGCGCATGATGGCTGCTGCTGCCGATCCCGTTCAGCCATTCGGTCGCCGCGGTCTTTGCCCGGCGCTCTCAGCACCCATGCGGACCGGCGATGGTTTTCTGTCGCGAGTAGCTTTCGAGGCGGATATATCGCCCCGTGCGATGGTGGTGCTTTGCGATCTCGCCGAGCGGCATGGCAATGGGCTGCTCGACATCACCGCACGCGGCAGTCTCCAGTTCCGTGGCCTGACGCCGGAAAGCGCATGCGCCTTGGAAAAGGATGTTCTGGCGCTTGGCCTGCCGCTGCGCGAAGGACTGGCGGTCGAGACTTCGCCTCTTGCCGGCCGGGACGATGCGGAAATCGCCGATGGGTGTTTTCTTGCCGACCAGATTCGGAAAGAGGCCGACCGGCTCGCTCTTCATGAAAAGCTCGCCGCCAAGCTTTCCATCGTCATCGATGGCGGCGGATATCTCTCCATGGGGGAATTACTCGCAGATATTCGCCTGAAAGCAATCCGGCTGGGCAGCCAGACTTTCTGGCAATTGCTTGTTGGCGGGCCGGAGAGCAAGGCGCTGAATGCGGGATTGGTCGAGACGGACTCGGCGGCGGATGTGGTTCTGTCGCTTCTCCTTTATCTCGCCGGCAAGGGGCCGCTCGCCCGTGGCCGCGATCTGGACGCTTCGATCATCAAATCGGTTTGTGGTGATCGGCTGCTGGATCGGGTGATAAAGAGCGGGGCCGTCCGGGCACCTTCTTTGCCGCTGGGATTGATGGCGGTGGGCATGGGTCTTTTTGCCGCCGGTGCCGCGCCTGCCTTCGGACAGGTTCGAGGCTCTGGTTTATCGCGCCTCTGCCAGGAGGCAGATATGCTCGGCATCAAGGCCTTGCGGCCATCACCAAACCACAGCATGCTATTTTTCGGATCGAAATCCGCCTGCGATGCGTTGCTTGAGGCTGCAGGGGCATGTGGTTTCGTTACCGAGCCCGGCGATGCGCGATCTTCCATCGCCGTCTGTCCCGGCGCGCCGGGCTGTGCATCGGCCTTTCTTCCCACCCATGAGCTGGCCGCTTTTGCTTCCCGGGAATGCGCTTCATTGCTCGACGGTTCTTTCACGCTGCATATTTCCGGCTGTGGCAAAGGTTGTGCGCACCCTGCCCCGTCGCTTCTGGCCTTTTGCGGCACGGCCGATGGTCTTGCCTTTTCCTTTTCCGGCCGCGCCGGCGACCTGCCTGACGGGATTTTACCTTTCGCACAGCAGAGGACGGCGCTTTCGCGGCTTGCCCGTCTTTACGAAAAAGAACATAAGCCCGGTGAAAACGCCGCCACCCTGCTCGCCCGTCTTGGCGGGCAAGTGATTGGTGCGGCGCTTCGACAGGATGACCGATGACCGACTATGACTATATTCGCGATGGCAATGCGATCTACGAGCGCTCCTTCGCCATTATCCGTGAAGAAGCGGATTTATCCGCCTTTACCGAAGAGCAGGCGGATATCGCCATTCGCATGATCCACGCTTGCGGGCAGGTGGAAGCGGCCAGCCATTTCCGTTTCTCGGCTGACTTCGTTGCCGCTGCGCGGGGTGCGTTACTGGCCGGAAAGCCCATCCTCTGCGACGCGCAAATGGTTGCCCATGGTGTGACCCACGCCCGGCTTCCGGCTGACAATGCCGTCATCTGCACGTTGCGTGATCCACGCACACCGGAGCTTGCGAAAAAGATCGGCAATACGCGTTCTGCCGCCGCACTCGATCTCTGGGCGGATCATCTGGAGGGCGCTCTGGTGGCCATCGGCAACGCGCCGACGGCGCTGTTTTATCTTCTCGAGATGCTGGAAAAGGGTGCGCCGCGTCCTGCCGCCATCATTGGCATGCCCGTTGGCTTCGTCGGCGCGGCGGAATCGAAGGATGCGCTGGAGGCAAGTGCGCTCGGCATTCCCTATGCCATCGTCAAGGGGCGCATGGGCGGTTCGGCCATGACGGCCGCTGCCATCAATGCGGTTGCGAGGGCAGGCCTGTGAGTGCGGCTCTTTTTGAACATGCCAAAGGTAAACTGGTCGGTGTCGGCACCGGGCCGGGCGATCCGGAGCTTCTGACGCTGAAAGCGGTGCGCGCCATTGAAAATGCCGATGTGCTTGCCTTCTTCTGCAAGAAGGGTGGCAGCGGCAATGGTCGTGGCATTGTCGAAGCCTTCATCCGCCCCGGCACGCTGGAAATGCCGCTGGTCTATCCGGTGACCGTCGAAAGCGACAAGAACGGCGAGGATTATCGCGGCGCGATTGCCGCATTCTTTGATCAGTCGGCGAAAGACATCGCCGCCCATCTCGAGGCCGGGCGCAATGTGGCCGTGCTTTCGGAAGGCGATCCGCTGTTTTACGGCTCCTACATGCACCTTCATCTGCGGCTTTCGCCGTCCTATTATACAGAGGTGGTTGCGGGTATCACTGCCATGTCCGGCTGCTGGTCCATGGCCGGGCTGCCGCTGGTGCAGGGCGACGACATATTGAGCGTGCTTCCCGGAACGCTGGCGGAAGATATTCTCGCGGAACGTCTTTCCGGCACGGATGGAGCCGTGATCATGAAAGTCGGGCGCAACCTGCCGAAAATCCGCCGGGCGCTGGAAAAGGCCGGCAAGCTCAGCGAGGCGCTTTATGTGGAACGCGGCACCATGGCAAACAGCCATGCGGTGCCGCTTATCGAGCGTGACGCATCGCCGGCCCCCTATTTTTCGCTGGTTCTGGTTCCCGGCTGGAAAACCAGACCCTCGACAGGTGAAAAGCCATGACCGGAAGGCTCGTCGTCGTCGGCCTCGGGCCCGGCAGTGCAGCGCAGGTAACGCCGGAAGCGCTAGCTGCCGTCGAGGTTTCGGAAGATTTCTTCGGTTATATCCCTTATCTTGACCGCCTGTCGCTTGGTCCTCACCAGCGCCGCCATGCCTCCGACAATCGTGAAGAAATTTCCCGTGCCGAACAGGCGCTGCGGCTTGCGGCCGAAGGCGGCAAGGTCTGCGTGGTTTCCGGTGGCGATCCCGGCGTTTTCGCCATGGCAGCGGCCATTTGCGAGGCGATTGAAAATGGCCCGGCCGAATGGCGTGACATCGATTTTTCTGTCGTACCGGGTGTGACCGCCATGCTGGCGGTTGCCGCAAAGGCTGGCGCGCCGCTAGGCCATGATTTCTGCGCCATTTCGCTGTCGGATAATCTCAAGCCCTGGGGCATCATTGAAAAGCGGCTGATCGCGGCGGCGGAAGCCGGTTTCGTGATGGCTTTTTACAACCCGGTCAGCAAGGCTCGGCCGCACCAGCTCGGCACTGCTTTTGATCTTTTGCGTGCCCATCTGCCCGGCTCGGTGCCGGTGATTTTCGGTCGCGCCGCAGGCCGGGCGGATGAGCGCATTCGGGTCGTGCCCCTGTCGGAAGCATCGAGCGATATGGCTGATATGGCCACCTGCATCGTCGTCGGTTCGGTGGAAACCCGTCTGATCAAGCGTTCCGGCAAGGAACCGATCGTTTATTCGCCGCGGTTTTCGAAAAGGGAGAGCTGATGGCAGATGGCGGTGAGTGCAGACGCTATGTCCGGCACCGTCGCGCCCTTCAGGGGCGCGTTGCCGAGAGGTTGCGGCCGCTCGATCATGATGACCGGCAGGCCAAGCCGTCTCGCCGCTTCGATCTTGCCGTAACTGGCGCTGCCACCGGAATTCTTGGAAACCACCGTCTCGATGCGGTTGTCCTCCAGCATGCGGATTTCGTCATCCAGTGCAAAGGGGCCGCGCGCGGTGATGTAGCGCGCATCCCGTACGTTCAGCGGTGGCTCCACGGGGTCGACGCTGCGGATGAGATAATTGTGCCGGGGTGCGGCTTCGAAGGGAAGAAGCTCCTGCCGGCCGAGAGCCAGAAATACACGCCTGCTTTCATCTCCGAGCACGTTAACGGCCTGTTCGACGGTTTCGACGCTCTGCCACCTGTCACCCGGCTGCTGCTGCCAGGCGGGGCGCGAAAGCGCGACGAGAGGAATGTCGGCCAGCCTTGCCGCTTCGACCGCGTTGACGGAAATTCTCGCCGCATAGGGATGGGTGGCATCAACCAGAATATCGAAGCCCTCGGAGCGGATGAAATCCGCCAGCCCCGCCGCGCCGCCAAAACCGCCGCTGCGCATCGGTACCGGTTGTTCGACCGGCGAGAGCGTGCGGCCCGCCATGGACAGCAGAATTCGGTAGCCGGAGTCCTCTGCCAGCCTGCCGGCCAGAATGCGGGCATCCGCCGTACCGCCAAGGATGAGTATGGAGCGTGTCATGACGTCTGAATATTCCGGAACGGCCAGCTCTTCTACTGAAAAGAGCGCTGCCGCAGAAAAGAAAAAAGAGCCGTGGCTTTCCATCGTCGGCATAGGCGAAGACGGACTTGATGGGCTCGGCAAAAATGCACTTCTGGCGATCGAAGCGGCGGAGGTGGTTTTTGGTGGCAAACGCCATCTGGAATTGGCGGCTGCGGCCATTCAGGGCGAGGCGCGCCCGTGGCCGGTGCCGTTCGATGTGGAGATGAGCGGTGTTCTCGCATTGCGTGGCCGCCGGGTGTGCGTGCTCGCCTCCGGCGATCCGTTCTACTACGGTGTCGGTGTTACGCTTCTGCGGCGGATTCCATCGGAGGAGACAGTCTGCCATCCCTCGCCTTCCGCCTTTTCTCTGGCTGCGGCACGGCTTGGCTGGGCCCTGCAATCGGCCGAATGCGTTTCGCTGCACGGGCGCTCCATCGATCTTTTGCGGCCGCATCTGCAGCCCGGCGCGCGGATCATCGCGCTGACCTCGGATGAGTGTGACCCCGCTTTGATTGCGGGGTTACTGGCCGAGTCCGGTTTTGGTCGGTCGCAATTCATTCTGCTCGAGGCATTGGGCGGAACGCGTGAAAGGCGGCGGCAAGCCCGGGCGGCTGATTTTTCCTTTGATGATATCGACCCGCTGAATGTGGTGGCGATTGATGTCGTGGCGGATGAGGATGCGCGTGTCCTGCCGTTCACGCGAGGGCTCGATGACAGCCTGTTCGAACATGACGGGCAGATCACCAAACGTGAAATCCGGGCGGTGACGCTCTCCTCGCTGGCGCCCCGGCGTGGAGAATTGCTGTGGGACATTGGCGCGGGCTCCGGCTCGATCGGCATCGAATGGATGCTGTCGCATCCTTCGCTGCGCGCCATCGCCATAGAGCAACATCCGGAAAGGGCGGAACGAATCGCCCGCAATGCTGATGCTTTTGGTGTTCCGGGGTTGGAGGTCATGATCGGTGTGGCCCCGGCAGCTTTTGAAGGCTTGCCCACGCCGGATGCTATTTTTGTTGGTGGTGGCGGCAGTGAAGCAGGTGTGTTCGAGGCTGCCATGGGGGCGCTGAAACCCGGCGGTCGGCTGGTCGCCAATGCGGTGACGCTGGAAATGGAAGCAGTCTTGCTGGATGCGAATGCGCGGTTTGGTGGTTCGATGATCCGGCTGGAGGTTTCTCGCGTAACGGCTGTCGGTTCCATGTCCGGCTGGCGTCCGGCCATGCCGGTGACGCAATGGAGCTGGGTCAAGCCATGGTGACCGTGGCTGGTATAGGCTGCCGCAAGGGTATTCCTTCGGACGTGATCATCACGGCCATACGCGTCGCCGAGCGGACCTCTGGCGTGAAGGCGGATTCTTTGGCGACTGCTCCGCTCAAGGCCGGGGAAGCTGGCCTCGCGGAAGCGGCGAAAGCCCTATCGCTGTCGCTTGAAATCGTAACGCAGGAACGGCTCGAGGCAGTTGCCGCCGAGACGATGACATTTTCACAGGCCAGCCTCGATCACGCCGGAACGCCCAGCGTCAGCGAAGCCTCGGCGCTTGCCGCAGCTGGAGCAGGTGCACGGCTGGTTGCGCCCCGCCTCATCGTCGGTGATGTAACTGTGGCTATCGCAACGACGGGCAACGCGCCACGTGGTAACGACTGCGCCATTGAATACGGAGAAGAAGAATGACGGTTCATTTCATCGGCGCCGGTCCGGGTGCTGCAGATCTCATCACGGTGCGTGGGCGCGATCTGATCGCTGCCTGCCCTGTGTGTCTTTATGCCGGTTCGCTGGTTCCGAAGGCCTTGATCGATTATTGCCCTCCGGGCGCGCGCATCGTCGATACGGCTGCACTTTCGCTTGATGAAATCGAGGCGGAATTTGTTGCCGCGGCAGAGGCAGGCAAGGATGTGGCGCGGCTGCATTCCGGTGATCTTTCCGTCTGGAGCGCCATGGGTGAGCAGATCCGTCGGTTGGAACGGCTGGGACTCGATTATACCGTCACGCCCGGCGTGCCCTCCTTCGCTGCCGCCGCCGCCACCCTGCAGCGGGAGCTGACGGTGCCGGAAGTGGCGCAGAGCCTTGTGCTGACCCGCATTTCCGGCCGTGCATCGAAGATGCCTGACGGTGAGACGCTGAAGGCTTTCGGCGCAACGGGCACGACACTTGCCATCCACCTCGCCATCCATGCCATCGGCAAGGTGGTGGAGGAGCTGACGCCGCTTTACGGGTCCGATTGCCCCGTTGCCATCGTGGTGCGCGCCTCCTGGCCGGATGAGCGGGTCATTCGCGGCACGCTGTTCGATATTGAGGGCAGGCTTGCAGCCGAGCCGGTGGAGCGCACGGCGCTGATCTTTGTCGGGCGCGGGCTTGCCTCGACGGATTTTCGCGAGAGTGCACTTTATAGTACCGACTATGTCCGCCGGTTCCGTTCTCCGAAAGGAGATGCGGCGGGCTGATGCGACGGTGTGGAGGCGGTGCGCCCCTTGAGCGCGCCCTGACGATCGAAAACCACAATATCGAGCGCGATGGCGGGCGTGTTCAGCGCCGCCGCCGCGGTTACCCAGGCTTTTTCCGCAACGGTCGCCCCGAGGTCTATCCCCGCGCCTTCGGCCAGTTGAAAGGCGTGCGCGACCATATTGGCCTGACGGATGGCAATGGCGAGTTTGTCATCCCCTCCCGCCTCCGTGGCCAAAGCCGCCAGTGCTTCAAGGTCGGCAAGGCCTTTCTTGGAATGCACGTCGAGCATGCCCTGGGCGAGCTTGGTCATCTTGGCAACGCCGCCGGCAATCGTCACCCGCTCGACCGGGTGGCTGCGCAGATATTTCAGCATGCCGCCGATAAAATCGCCCATGTCGATCAGCGCCGTTTCAGGCAGGCCATACAGCGCCTGCCCGGCCTTTTCGGAGGTGTTGCCGGTCGCGCCGAGCACGTGGGTGCAGCCGGTTGCCCGCGCCACATCGATGCCGCGCCAGATGGAGTGGATCCAGGCCGAGCAGGAAAAGGGAATGACGACGCCGGTGGTGCCGAGAATGGAAATGCCGCCGAGAATGCCGAGCCTGCCATTCAGGGTCTTTTCCGCCAGTCTTTCGCCGTCGCGAACGGAAATTTCGACTTCGAAATCGGCATCCGTTCCCGCCACTTCGCGAATGGCCGTCTCGATCATCTTGCGCGGTATCGGGTTGATGGCGGGTTCTCCCGGCGGCAGCGGCAGGCCCGGCCGGGTAACGGTGCCGACGCCCTTGCCGGCCTTGAAGGTGATGCCGCTTCCGGGTTCTCCCCGTCTGACCGTGCTTTCAATCAGGGCGCCATGGGTGACGTCGGGATCGTCTCCGGCATCCTTGACGACGCCGGCCCGGGCGAAGTTTTCACCTTTTTCCTCTGTCGCGAGGGAAAATGCCGGCCGTGCGCCGCTTGGAAGTTCGACCTCGACAGGGTAAGGAAATTCGCCGGTCAGAAGGGCGGCGCAGGCCGCCTTCGTGGCGGCTGCCGCGCAGGTGCCCGTGGTCCAGCCGCGGCGAAGGGTCTTTCCATCCGTTTCCATATGAATTCCTATAGCCGGGACGGCTTTTTCCGTCATCGTTAAAAAGCAGCCAAAAAGAATGTCGATACCGCAGATTTTAAACAGCATTGCCGCAAAAGGTCCGGTCTTTGAGGCCGGTCACGTCTGGCTCGCGGGCGCAGGGCCTGGCGACGTGCGGTATCTGACGCTGGAAGTGGCGCTGGCGCTTTCGCAAGCCGATGTCATCGTGCGTGATGCGCTGGTCAGCGATGATGTCGTCGCTCTTGGACCTCAGGCCGAAATCGTTTTCGCCGGCAAGCGCGGCGGAAAGCCCTCGGCGACGCAGGACGACATTACCGCGTCGCTGATCGATTTCGCCGCCCGAGGCAAAAAGGTGCTGCGGCTGAAGGGTGGCGATCCCTTCATCTTTGGACGCGGTGGCGAAGAGGCGGAGGCGCTTGTCCGCGCCGGTATTCCATTCCGCATATTGCCGGGCATGACCTCTTCGCTTGCGGCTCTTGCTTCTGCGCGTATTCCGGCCACCATGCGCGGCATCAGCCGCGCCGTGACCCTTGCCACCGGCCATGCGGCGGGCACTGAAGAAGATCTTGACTGGCTGGCGCTGGCGAAAACACAGGAACCCATCGTCGTTTACATGGGGCTGAAGAATATCGGCTCGATTGCTGCACTTCTGATGCAGGGCGGCCGTTCAGGCGCTACGCCGGTTGCGGTCATCATGTCGGCGACGACTGAGCAGGAGCGAATTTTCATCGGCAAGCTGGAAAGCATAGCTGACGATGCAAAGCGGGAAAACTTCGAAGCCCCGGCTCTTATCGTCATCGGAGAGATCGTTTCGATGCGGGAACGGCTTGGAGTTTCAGGATCATGACGGCGCGGGCGATCATCATCGGTGCACCCCGTTCGGGGTCGGGCAAGACCAGCGTCACCATCGGTCTTCTCAGGGCATTTGCCCGGCGGGGCATTAAGGTGCGGGGCATCAAGACGGGACCGGATTATATTGACCCCGGTTTCCACACCTTCGCCACCGGCACGCCCGGTCTCAATCTGGATAGCTGGGCCATGCAGCCGGATTTGCTGCGGCATCTGTTTTCACAGCAGACCGAGGATGCGGAACTCGTTCTGATCGAAAGCGCCATGGGCCTGTTCGACGGTATTCCGGTGGCGGAAAACCGCACCGGTTCGGCGGCGGATCTGGCGCGGCTGTTCGGCATTCCCGTGCTGCTGGTATTGGATGTGTCGGGCCAGTCGCAAACGGCTGCCGCTGTCGCCCATGGTTTTGCCCATTACGACCCTGACGTCACCATGGCGGCAGTTGTGCTGAACCGGGCCGGCAGTGAAAGACACCGGACACTCTGCACAGAAGCCATCGAAAAAATTGGCCTGCCCGTTGCCGGCTGTGTCCTGCGCGATCCTTCGCTTATCCTGCCTGAGCGGCATCTGGGGCTGGTGCAGGCCAGCGAACACCCGGAAATCGATGCGCATATAGAACGGCTGGCGGATGCGATGGAAAAATCCATCGATCTCGACGCCTTGCTTTCACTTGCCGCGCCGGTGAATGTGCCTTCCGGTTCGGTGGACGCAGCGATTGTGCCGCCCGGCCAGCGTATCGCACTGGCTGAGGATGCGGCTTTCACCTTCCTTTATCCGCATCTCAGGAAGCATTGGCATGCGGCCGGGGCCGAGATCGTGCCGTTTTCGCCACTGGCTGATGAGGCGCCTGACGAGAGCTGCGATGTCTGCTGGCTTCCGGGCGGATATCCCGAACTTTTTGCCGGAAAACTTGCCGATGCGGCCGGTTTCAAGGCAGGTATTGCCCGTTTTGCCGCGACAAGGCCTGTTCATGGCGAGTGCGGCGGTTACATGGTGCTCGGCGAGGCGCTGGAAGATGCCGAGGGGGTGACCAATGCCATGACCGGGCTTCTGTCACATGCGACCAGCTTTGCGACGCGCAAGATGAATCTCGGTTATCGCCAGGCAACGATTGCGGCAAGTGGGCCGCTCGGCGTGGCGGGGGATGTTCTGCGCGGCCATGAGTTTCATTATGCGCGGGTTACCGATCCCGGCCGTGACGAGCCTTTTGCCCAGATCGCCGACGGGCAGGGCCGTCCGCTCGGGCCATCGGGTGGCAGAAGAGGTCTCGTTTCGGGCACTTTCTTCCATGCCATCGCGAGAGGTGGTTGAGCGATCTGCGTCATCGCCTTTCCATGGGATGTGCGGCAAAGTGGAGCAAGCTGCGAAAGTTTGTAGGCTCTGACCACGGGAAAGTGCTATAGATCGCCTTAGGGAACATGGAAAAGTGGAAATAGCGCCTGCGATCCATGTTCCGTGAAGTCTGGTCGGATTAAAAGCTGTTTCATATTTTCCGGCCCGAACCTGCTATCGCGCATTTTGTCCCGAGCGTGCCTACCGATGATAAAGCCCCGATTTTTTCTCTCTGCCGCTCTTGCTGCATCCATTCTGCTGGCTCCCTTCGGTGGGGGGATTAACAGCATGTTCGCTCACGGCGGCGAAGATTATGCGACGCTGGAAAAGCTGGGCGCAGCGCTGTTCGACGATCCCAATCTTTCGATGAACCGGACCATGGCCTGTTCCACCTGCCATATGCAGGCGGCCGGGTTTTCCGATGCACGGGAGAGCGAGAAGGTCGGTCGGGATGTCTCTTTGGGTGACGACGGTATTTCGCTCGGCGACCGCAATGCCCCGACGGCGACCTATGCGAGGTTCACGCCGCCTTTCGGCAAGAATGCGGCGGGTGAGTATGTCGGCGGGCAATTCTGGGATGGCCGGGCCTCGCTGCTGGAAGACCAGGCGGGCGGTCCGCCGCTCAATCCGCTTGAAATGGGCATGCCGGACAAAGCCTCTGTCGTAAAGCGGCTGAGGGAAAATCCTGACTATGTCGCAGCCTTCGGCACGCAATTCGGCAATGATGTCTTCCAGAGCGATGAAACCGCCTATGCCGCGATGACCAAGGCGTTGGCGAGTTTCGAGCGCTCGGACGAATTCTCGACTTTCGATTCCAAATATGACCGCTTCCTGCGCGGCGAGGAAAAGCTGACGGATCAGGAAGAGTTGGGCCGGGTTCTGATTTCCTCGACGCAATTCACCAATTGCAATACCTGCCATGAAATCCGCGGTGCCAAGGGGCTGGAAGACGGCCTGTTCACCAACCACAAATATTTCAATATCGGCGTTCCCGCCAATATGGCGGTCAGGGCCGTGAATGGCTCGAAACCAGATGCGATCGATCTGGGTTTGGCGCAAAATCCTGAAGTGGCCGGCGATCCGGCACAACGCGGCAAGTTCAAGGTGCCGACCCTGCGCAATGTCGCCGTCACCGGTCCTTATATGCACAATGGTGTGTTCAGGGATTTGCGCACGGTGGTGCTGTTTTACGTGAAATATAAAAGCAAGAAGCCCAGCCGTCAGATCAATCCGGAAACCGGCAAGACCTGGGATGCGCCTGAGGTGCCTGAGAATATCGCCATGACGGAACTGACATCCGCGCCGGCGCTGGACGACAAGCGGGTGGATGCCATCGTGGCTTTTCTGAAGACGTTGACCGACCGGCGCTACGAGCATCTTCTGCCCAAGGAGGATGGGCAGATGGCGGTGCCGCCTGCCCAACCGGTTCCTGTCAGCGTTACGCCGAAAGCGCCTTGAATTCAGCGAGAACCGCGTCACCCATTTCACTGGTGCCGACCTGACGGCAGCCATCGGCCATGATGTCGGCGGTGCGGATGCCCTTGTCCAGCACGTTGGCGATTGCCGCTTCGAGCTTCGTCGCCTCGTCAACCATGTTGAACGAGTAGCGCAGGCACATGGCGAAGGAGGCGATCATGGCGATGGGGTTGGCGATGCTCTTGCCGGCGATGTCAGGGGCAGAACCGTGCACCGGCTCATACATGGCCTTGCGTTTGCCGGTCTTGGCATCAGGTGCGCCAAGCGAGGCGGAAGGCAGCATGCCGAGCGAGCCGGTGAGCATGGCGGCAACGTCGGAGAGCATGTCTCCGAAGAGGTTGTCTGTAACGATCACGTCGAACTGCTTGGGTTTGCGCACCAGCTGCATGCCGCCGGCATCGGCCAGCATATGCTCCAGCTGAACGTCCTTGTATTTGGCGGCGTGGGTTTCGGTGACGACCTGGTTCCACAAGACGCCTGATTTCATGACGTTGCGCTTTTCCATCGAGCAGACGCGGTTGTCGCGGGTGCGGGCCAGTTCGAAAGCGACGCTGGCGATGCGCTCGATCTCGAAAGTGTCGTAGATCTGCGTGTCGATACCGCGCTTCTGGCCGTTGCCGAGATCGATGATCTGCTTCGGTTCGCCGAAATAAACGCCGCCGGTCAGTTCGCGAACAATGAGGATATCCAAGCCTTCGACCAGTTCCGGCTTCAGCGAGGAGGCGGCGGCAAGTGCCGGGTAGCAGATGGCAGGGCGCAGATTGGCGAAAAGTTCGAGGTCCTTGCGCAGGCGAAGCAGACCCGCTTCCGGGCGATGCTCGTAGGGAACGCCATCCCACTTCGGGCCACCGACGGCGCCGAACAGGATCGCATCGGCGGCAAGCGCCTTTTCCATGTCCGCATCGGAAATCGCCACGCCATGGGCGTCGTAAGCGGAACCGCCGACGAGGCCTTCTGAAACGGTGAAGCCCGCATTTTGCGCGCTGTTCATATAATCGATCAGCTTGCGGACCTCAGTCATGGCTTCGGGGCCGATACCGTCACCGGGCAGCAGGAAAAGCGAACGGACTGTCATGGGAACCCTCCTTGGGCGGCGCGCCGGAAAACATCATGAAGGGTTTTCGGTGGCGGCGAACACGGCGTCAAACTTGTTCCGTCCTATGCATGCCAAGTCGTACAGCAGCTGGACGGGATCGAGGGCTTCTTATCTCCGCCTCAAGGGCTTTTCAAGCAAAGCAAAAGCCGATCCGGTACGGTTTGGTACGGGATCGGCTTTTTTGAAGAGCGGAAATGCGGTCAGGCCCAAGGGCGGACCGAGGCGTTCGCCTTTTCGAAAGTGTCGATGGCGCCGGAATGCTCCATGGTCAGGCCGATGTCATCGAGGCCGTTCAGCATGCAGTGGCGCTTGAATTCATCGATCTCGAAAGTGATGGTGCCGCCATCGGGACCACTGATTTCCTGGCATTCCAGATCGATGGACAGAACGGCATTCGATCCGCGCGAGGCGTCATCAAGCAGCTTTTCGAGGTTCTCGGGGCTAACTACAACCGGCAGGATGCCGTTCTTGAAACAGTTATTGTAAAAGATATCGGCAAAGCTTGTGGAGATCACACAGCGGATGCCGAAATCGAGAAGCGCCCATGGCGCATGCTCGCGCGAGGAGCCGCAGCCGAAATTGTCGCCGGCGACAAGAATCTGGGCGTTCTGGTAAGCGGGCTTGTTCAGCACGAAATCCGGGTTGGGCGAGCCATCCTCAAGGTAACGCGACTCGGCGAAGAGGCCCTTGCCAAGACCGGTGCGTTTGATGGTCTTCAGATAGTCTTTCGGAATGATCATATCGGTGTCGATATTGACCACCGGCATGGGCGCGGCGACGCCCGTCAGCTTGGTGAATTTTTCCATCTGTCGCTTCCCGTGTTTCCCTTGAACAGATCCGGCACGGGCAATGCCTGCCGGATGTTCTCTTTCGGGAAATACTGCAAAACTCAGCGCTTTAGAAGCGCAAACCCGCGTTCTTCGGTACGCCTGACGTAGCGTCCTCGCATTTTGACCCGATTAAACGATCTCAGAGATCGATAATCGTGCCTTTGCCATCGTTCCAGACGCGCATGTCGCGCTGGTGGCGAGGCTTGACCGGAATGGGAGCCGGCTTAAGGCGCGCGGAAAGCATACGGGCAGCGCTGAGAACGGCGAGCACGCCGATGAAAGCGACCGTGAGCGATGCCGTGAAAAGAGCAGCCATGGCCAGAATTGCGATGCCGGAGGCGGCGATGAAAAATGAACGGATGCCTTGCATGATTCAACCTTTCTTTCCAGACGAATGTGGGCCTTCTTCTTCCGGCTTGCAAGAGGATTCAGTGGATTGTCAGCTTGCAGATGTCACAAAAGCTTGACACAAGTGCGGCATGGTCAATTTTTCTGAAAATATTCTTGTGAGACCGCGTCGCTCGTTGCTGTCGGTTCCGGCCATCAATGTCAGGGCACTCGAAAAAATCCGCGATCTCGATTGCGACGGCGTGATCCTCGATCTTGAGGATTCCGTCGCGCCCGACATGAAGGGCAAGGCGCGGGAAAATCTCCAAAAGCTGTTTTCAGACGCACCCTTTGCCGGGCGCGAGGCGATTATCCGCATCAATCCGCTCTCCACTCCGGACGGGAAGGCGGATTTGGAGTTCGTTCTTTCCTGCCGGCCGGATGCGGTTCTTCTGCCGAAGGTGGAGCAGCCCGCTAATATTCATGAAGTGGCCGACCTTCTGGCGGAGGCGGATGCGCCGCAGGCCATGAAGATCTGGGCGATGATCGAAACGCCGCTCGGTGTCCTCAACGCTGCGTCGATTGCCGATGCCGCTCACACGCCGGATGCGCGGCTTGCCGCTTTCGTCATCGGTCTTAACGATCTGCGCAAGGAAACCCGTGTTCCGGCCTTGCCCGGTCGCTCCTATCTTGTGCCATGGATGATGCAGGTGGTGCTTGCCGCCCGGGCTTATGGCCTCGATATCATTGACAGCGTCTCCAATGATTTCCGCGATGTCGCGGCTTTTCAGGTTGAATGCGAACAGGGGCGAGCGATGGGCTTTGACGGCAAGATGCTGATCCATCCCGCCCAGATCGAACCCGCCAACCGGCAATTCGGCCCGGATGAGGCGACGATTGCGGAAGCTCGCGAGATTATTGCCGCTTTCGCAAAACCGGAATCTATGGAATTGAACGTCATCAACATGAACGGGCGGATGATCGAACGGCTGCATGTGGTTGAGGCTGAAAGGCTGGTCACCATGGCCGATATCATCGCCCAAAGAAAGGCAGAAAAGACGTGAAGGTCTATCGTTTCATAACCGGCCCCGATGACTCAAAATTCTGTCACCGGGTCACGGAAGCGTTGAACAAGGGATGGGAACTTGCGGGTTCGCCGAGCTATGCCTTCAACGCCGCAAGCGGTGTCATGCATTGCGGCCAGGCCGTGACCAAGGTGGTCGAGGGCAAGGAATATCATCCGGACATGAAGCTCGGCGAGCAATAAGACGCGCCGCGGCGGGCTATCGCTCCGCAGCGGCCTCATCGGCGCTTTCTTCTATCCGCTCCATGTCATCATCCGACAGGCCGAAATGATGGCCGATTTCATGGATGAGGACATGGGTGATGATATCGCCCAGCGTTTCCTCGTTCTCGGCCCAGTAGTCGAGAATGGGGCGGCGGTAGAGCGTGATGCGGTTCACCATCTCGCCCGTTTCCATGGTGAAACGTTCGGAGATGCCGCGACCCTCGAATAGTCCGAGGAGATCAAAGGGCGTTTCGAGCGCCATGTCCTCGAATACTTCATCGGTCGGGAAATCCGCGATCTCGATGATGAGATCCTTCGTTAAGGCGCGGAATTCTTCTGGCAGGTGGCCATATGCCTCGATCGCAAGCGACTCGAAGGCGGAAATTGTCGGCGCATGGCGGTCCCGCCAATCGTCGGTCTGGTCTATGCGGGCCATTTCTGCTCCTTGTTGGTAGGCCCATATAAACACTTGCTGCGCAAATTTCGAGACCTGACTGCTTCACCCGCCGAAAAAGCATGAAATTCTTGGCGTTACAGTTACTTTTCAAGCCGTCGTCATCTTGACATAAACCAGCGTCTCGCGTAATCGGCACCCAAATTGATGGCGTAGTGCGCCTTCTGTTTATTCCGTCCTCAAAGGCGGCTTCACCGGCAGACATTCAAAGGGACCTCTTGTCCCGACGGGTTTCTACCAAATTCCGACTGATAAAAAGACGGCGAGCTTGCTTTGGCGGGCAGAGCCGGAACGAACATGAAAGGATAAAAAATGTTCGCAGTCATCAAGACCGGCGGTAAGCAGTACCGCGTAGCGGCCGACGCCGTGCTGACCATCGAAAAGCTGGAAGCAGAGGCAGGCGCAACTGTAGAATTCACCGAAGTTCTCGTTGTTGGCGAAGGCGCCGACGCCAAGTTCGGTGCTCCCTTCGTCAAGGGTGCCATCGTCAAGGCTGAAGTTGTCGAGCACAATCGCGGCAAGAAGGTTATCGCCTTCAAGAAGCGTCGTCGTCAGAACTCCAAGCGTTCGCGCGGCCATCGTCAGCATCACACTGTCGTCCGCATCACGGACATCGTTGCTGCCTGATCGGCGCGACACGGGAAACAAGGTTTAAAGGAGAACTCCAATGGCACACAAAAAAGCTGGCGGTTCCTCGCGTAACGGTCGCGATTCTGAATCCAAGCGCCTTGGCGTAAAGAAGTTCGGCGGCGAAGCCGTCATTCCAGGCAACATTATTCTGCGCCAGCGTGGCACGCAGTGGCATCCGGGCGCCAACGTCGGCATCGGCAAGGACCACACGATTTTTGCGCTGACCGCTGGCAATGTAAACTTCCGCACGAAGGCCAATGGCCGCGTGTTCGTATCCGTGGCTCCGAAAGCGGAAGCCGCAGAATAAGCCGGTAAGCGTCATATGCAGCCGGTGTCCCATCGACCCGGCTGAGACGTATCAGGTTCAGTCAAGAAAACAGGGGAGATGGGGCACCACCCAACTCCCCTTTTTCTTTAACCTCATGGAGGGACTGAACCATGCAAGCTGAATTGTTAAGGGTCGACCAATCACGGTCACCCGAGGAACGGCCGAGGCCCGATCGGTCGAGGAGCGATTGCCCCGTTTTACTGTCGCAGAGGCTGGTTTTACGCAAGCCTCACGAAGAAGACATCGACGCCCTTGCCCATCTTGCCAACAATGCCAATATCGCGACCATGGTGTCGCGTATGCCGCACCCTTACACGGCCAAAGACGCCGCGGATTTTGTGCGACGCTCCAAAGCTGGCGAGATTGGCAAGTGCGTCTATGCGATTACCCGCATGGACAATGGCGAGTTTCTGGGCTGCTGCGCGCTCGAACCCCAGGAAGACGAAAAGACTCTGGAGATCGGTTACTGGCTAGGCGAACCCTACTGGAACCGCGGCTATATGACGGAAGCGGCGCATGCGCTGATCGACATGGCCTTCCGCACGCGTGAAATCGACCAGATCGATGCCCGTTGCCGGGTCACCAACATCGCGTCGCGCCGCGTCATCCAGAAGTGCGGTTTCCAGTTCCAGGGGTCCGGCATGGTCGGTTCGCTGGCGCTTGGCGGCATGGTGCCGGTCGAATGGTACAGGCTGGACCGCAAGACCTGGGTTTCGCTGAAGAGCTGGGGGGACATGGGATGAGTGCGCTCGAACTGACCCGTCGCCGGGCTGCCACCACCGCGGCGCCGCCCGGCCCCTGCCCCGTCATCGAGACGCAGCGACTGGTGTTGCGGCCGCAGCGACTTTCCGATGCCGGCAGCATTGCGGAATCACTTGGCGATTTCGCCGTGACGAAGATGCTGGCCCGCGTTCCCGCGCCCTACCACAAGCAGGATGCGCTGGAATGGTTGGTGCTGCGTACCTCCGGCACGCTGCCCGACTGGGATTTCGCCATCACCAGCGGTGACGATACCCTGATTGGCATCGTCTCGGTGGAGTTGCGGCATGGCGAGTGGCATCTCGGCTACTGGCTGAACCGCTTCTACTGGGGCAAGGGTTACATGACCGAGGCGGTTGCCGCCGTGGTCGAGCGGTTTTTCCGCCGCATGCCCGGGGTGATCCTTCATTCCGGCGTGTTTGCGGATAACCCCGCTTCGCTGCGTGTGCAGGAAAAACTCGGCTTCCGGGTGACCGGCTGCCATCAGATCTACGCCACGGCGCGGGCCGCGATGGTGGCGCATATCGATACGATGATCACGGCAGAGGATTTCATCCGGCCGCACCACTGACAATCAAAACAAGGCCGGTTTACCCCAAACCGGCCTTGTCTCACGCAGGGGCTTGCCGCACGATAGTCTTTGACCTCGTGACGAAGCGCTTGTATTCGAAACGACGATATTTTTGTTTGACGCAATGCCATGATTGTTGCGTCCGCAAACCGATAGAACGGCAGTCCGATGAAATTTCTCGATGAAGCAAAAGTCTATATCAAGTCCGGTGATGGTGGTGCTGGCGCCGTTTCCTTCCGGCGTGAAAAATTCATCGAATTCGGCGGCCCTGATGGCGGTGACGGCGGACGCGGCGGTGACGTGTGGGTTGAGGTGGTCAATGGTCTCAACACGCTGATCGATTTCCGTTTCCAGCAGCATTTCAAGGCCTCGATCGGACAGCACGGCATGGGCAAGACCCGCACCGGCGCCAAGGGTTCGGACGTGGTGCTGAAAGTGCCTGTCGGCACCCAGATTTTCGAAGAAGACAACGAAACGCTGATCATGGACCTCACCAAGGAAGGTCAGCGTTTTCGTCTTGCCGCCGGCGGCAATGGCGGTTTCGGCAATGCCTACTTCAAGTCGTCTACCAATCAGGCGCCTACCCATGCCAATCCGGGTCTGGCCGGCGAAGAAAAGACAATCTGGCTGCGGCTTAAGCTGATTGCCGATGCCGGCCTCGTCGGTCTGCCAAACGCGGGTAAATCCACATTTCTTGCGACGGTGACGCGCGCGCGTCCGAAGATCGCCAATTATCCCTTCACCACCCTTCATCCGAATCTTGGCGTGGCGACCATCGATGGTCGTGAATTCGTACTGGCCGATATTCCGGGCCTGATTGAAGGTGCGCATGAGGGCGTTGGCATCGGCGACCGGTTCCTCGGCCACGTGGAGCGTACCCGAGTGCTTCTGCACCTCGTCTCCGCACAGGAAGAAAAAGTCGGCAAGGCCTATAAAACCGTCAAGGCCGAGCTGGATGCCTATGGTGGTGGGTTGACCGACAAGCCCGAAATCGTGGCGCTGTCACAGATCGACGTGCTTGATGAGAAAGAACTGAAGAAAAAGGCCAAGGAACTGGAAAAGGCCTGCGGTCGTCCGCCGCTTCTTCTGTCGGCTGCCGCGCATATCGGCATGACGGAAGCGTTGCGCGCCCTGCGCGATATCATCGTTTCGGCAAGCAATGGCGGCGATACCGCCCTTCCAGACCGGTCGATGCCGCATGAGAGCGAGGTCGAGGAAGAGGACGATCGCCTATGAGCCTGACGCGCAAGCCGCTGGCGAGCCACCACCGGATCGTCATCAAGATCGGGTCGGCGCTTCTGGTGGACCGTAAAACCGGCCTCAAGAAAGACTGGCTGGATGCCATCTGCGAGGACATTGCTGCGCTCAAGAAAAACGGCGCGGATGTTCAGGTCGTGTCTTCAGGCGCCATCGCGCTTGGCCGCACCGTTCTCGGCTTGCCCTCCGGTGCGTTGAAGCTGGAAGAGAGCCAGGCAGCGGCGGCTGTCGGCCAGATCGCACTGGCGCGGGCATGGTCGGAAAGCCTGTCGCGGCATGAGATCGTCGCGGGTCAGATTCTGCTGACGCTCTCCGATACCGAAGAACGCCGCCGTTATCTCAATGCGCGCGCCACCATCAACCAGTTGCTGAAGATCGGCGCCATTCCGATCATCAATGAAAATGATACCGTGGCGACCACCGAAATCCGTTATGGCGACAATGACCGTCTGGCCGCACGTGTGGCGACCATGACGGGTGCGGATCTGCTGGTGCTGCTGTCGGACATTGACGGGCTTTATACCGCTCCGCCGCATCTCGATCCGGATGCGCAATTTCTCGAGACGATTGCAGACATCACCCCCGAAATCGAGTCCATGGCGGGTGGTGCGGCTTCCGAGCTTTCGCGCGGCGGCATGCGCACCAAGATCGATGCGGGCAAGATCGCGACCGCTGCCGGGTGCGGAATGATCATCGCCTCCGGCAAGACGCTTAACCCGCTGAAGGCGATCGAAAACGGCGCTCGTTCCTCATGGTTTGCGCCATCGGGCACGCCGGTGACGGCGCGCAAGACCTGGATTGCCGGACAATTGCAGCCGGCCGGCGAAATCCATGTGGATGCCGGCGCGGAAAAAGCCCTTTATGCCGGCAAGAGCCTGCTTCCCGCAGGCGTAAGGGTGGTGAAGGGCAATTTCGGTCGCGGCGATGCAATCGCCATTATCGGTGTCGAAGGCCGGGAGGTTGCGCGCGGTCTTGCGGGCTACGATGCGGAAGAGGCGCGTCTCATCATTGGCCACAAGTCCAACGAGATCGAGGCGATCCTCGGTTATGTCGGCCGTGCGGCGATGATCCATCGCGACGATCTTGTGATGACCGGCGCTGCCGTCAAAGTGAAACATGCAAAAAAGGATGAGGTCCATGCCTGAACAGGCCGTGAAGCAGAGCCATGATATTGACGCGTTGATGATGACCATCGGCGCTCAGGCAAAAGCTGCTTCGCGACCGTTGTCCATCGCAGGGACGGATCAGAAGAACCGCGCGCTTCTTGCCATGGCATCCGCCATAGAGGCGTCGAGGGATGTGATCCTTGCCGCCAACAAGAAAGATCTGGCCGCTGCGGACACTGCCGGGCTTGCCGCTTCCTTTATCGACAGGCTTACCCTCAACGAGGCGCGGATCGCCGGCATTGCCGAAGGCATTCGCTCGGTTGCTGCGCTGGCCGATCCGGTCGGCGAGGTCATCGCCGCCTGGGATCGCCCTAATGGGCTGAAGATCGAGCGCGTGCGCACGCCGCTCGGCGTCATCGGTGTTATCTACGAAAGCCGCCCCAATGTGACGGCGGATGCCGGCGCGCTCTGCCTCAAGGCCGGTAATGCCGTCATCCTGCGCGGCGGATCGGATTCACAACATTCATCGCGTGCTATCCATGCCTGCCTCGTGGAAGGTTTGAAGATTGCCGGTCTGCCCGAACATTCCATCCAGCTAGTGCCGGTGACGGACCGCGCCGCCGTCGGCGCGCTTTTGGGTGGATTGAGCGGCACGGTCGATGTGATTGTGCCGCGCGGTGGCAAAAGCCTGGTTGCCAGGGTGCAATCGGAAGCGCGGGTGCCGGTTTTTGCGCATCTGGAAGGCATTTGCCATATCTATGTCGATGCCTCGGCCGATCTCGCTATGGCAAAGCGTATCGTCGTCAACGCCAAGATGCGCCGTACCGGCATTTGTGGTGCGGCCGAAACCCTGCTGGTGGATGCCGCCGCTGTTTCCACGCATCTGGCGCCGCTCGTCAATGACTTGATCGCAGCCGGTTGTGAAGTGCGCGGTTCGCAGGCGGTCCGTCATGTGGTTGAGGGTCTGAAGGCCGCAACGGAAGAGGACTGGCGCACCGAATATCTCGATGCGATCATTTCGGTCGCCGTGGTGGACGGTATTTCGGGTGCGATCGATCATATCGGCACCTATTCCTCCAACCATACCGAGGCGGTGATCGCTGAGGACCCTCACGTGGTCGAACGTTTCTTCAATGAACTCGATTCGGCCATTCTGCTGCATAATGCCTCAACGCAATTTGCCGATGGCGGCGAATTCGGCATGGGTGCGGAAATCGGCATCGCCACCGGCAAGATGCATGCGCGCGGCCCTGTCGGCGTCGAGCAGCTCACTTCGTTCAAATACCGTGTGCATGGCACCGGCCAGACACGGACCTGATATTTGCCGACTGAGAAGCGCCTGGACCGACGTTATCTCACCATGCCGCATGCGGAGCGCGGCATGGTTGTCGGGCTGTTCGGCGGCTCTTTTAATCCGCCGCATGCTGGCCATGCGCTGGTGGCCGAGATCGCACTGCGCCGGCTCGGTCTCGACCAGCTCTGGTGGATGGTCACGCCGGGTAATCCGCTGAAAAGCCGCTCCGAACTGGCGTCCCTTGAAGACCGTATAGCTGCCTGCGAAAAACTCGTGAGCGATCCGCGTATCAAGGTGACGGCATTCGAAAAATCGCTGGGCATCAGCTATACGGCCAATACACTTGCCAAGGTGAAGGCGAGAAATCCGCATGTTCGCTTCATCTGGATCATGGGCGCCGACAATCTGAAAAGCTTTCATCGCTGGCAGAAGTGGCGCACGATTGCCGAGACTTTTCCTATTGCCGTGATCGACCGACCCGGCTCCACCCTGTCTTACCTTTCCTCCACCATGGCGCAGGCCTTCAGCCAGGCGCGGATAGACGAGGATGATGCGGGGGTTTTATGGAAAAAGCGGGCGCCCGCCTGGGTCTTCATCCATGGTCCTCGTTCGACGCTCAGTTCCACGGCGCTGCGCAATAATCACAAATGATGTATGCGGCGGTCGTTGAAGGCTCCATATCTTGAAAAGTTAATGCTTTGATGCCACCTTTATAAAGTGACGCAGAGAATCGCGTCGCCCAGTATCTGTTTTGTCATTCTTGGAAAGGGAAAACCTCTGACAACAGTACACAGCAAGGGAAAAGCATTTGTTGCTATCCCGAAGGGCCAGGACAGTGGCGACGATGCCGCCGATCATGCCCTCGAAACCGTCCTCGCGAGCCTCGAGGACTCCAAGGCTGAAGATATCGTATCTCTCAACATTGCCGGAAAATCGGCGCTTGCTGACTACATGGTTGTAGTTTCCGGGCGATCGAACAGGCACGTTTCGGCGATTTGCGAGCATCTTCTCAAGGATATGAAGGATGAGGGGTTCGGCAACGCCCGCGTCGAAGGTCTGGAGATCGGAGACTGGGTGCTGATTGATGCCGGCGATGTCATCGTTCATGTGTTCCGTCCGGAAATCCGCGCCTTCTACAACATTGAAAAAATGTGGGCGACGCCGGAAATGTCGGAAGAAACACTGCATTGATGCGGTGAGCCTTTGATCGAGTGCATCGTGTCTGCCGAAGGTCATCTCTGCCTTCGGCACGATGTCTCTGGCCGGAAATCGAACCGGCCGCATAGGAATCCGCATTCTATGCTGTTAAGAGCGTGACCCTGTTTGTCACGACAGTCACAGGTTTGCGATGCGGATTTCGATTTTTGCGGTGGGACGGCTTAAAACCGGCCCTGAAAAGGATCTTGCGACCCGTTATATCGAACGCCTCGCGAAGACCGGCCCGGCAATCGGGCTGGAGTTTTCGCGGGTGATTGAGGTCGCGGAAAGTCGGGCGTCGAATGCGGAGACGCGCAAGCGTGAAGAAGCGGCGATGCTTGAAAAACACCTGGCCGACGGTGCAGTGCTTGTGCTGCTCGACGAACGCGGCAAGGCGCTGGATAGTCCTGCATTTGCCACGTTTTTTGGCGACCTGCGCGATAGCGGCAAGCGGGACCTTATCATTGCCATTGGCGGGGCTGACGGTCTCGATCCCGCGCTTTACGACAGGGCGGCGGCCGTTCTCAATCTCGGCAAGCTCACATGGCCACACCAGATCGTTCGTATTCTGATCGCCGAACAGCTTTACCGCGCCGTCACAATCCTTTCCGGTCACCCGTATCATCGGGTTTGAGCGGGTTTAGGGTATAAAACTCGTCTCAATTTCAACATGAAGCTCCGCGACACGAAAAGGCGCAGATGGCTTTGCCGTTGCCCTCTTTCAGGCCCCTTGGAAGATCGCAGCAAAATCTCTAGTATCAGCGCCTCTGCTTCGGCATCAAAGAAAGATCAAATGGACAAAAGGTCTCAACGAAAACAGCGCGCTGCCCTTGCGGGCGCGGTTATTGCTGCTTTCGTCATGGTGGCCGGTCCAGTCTATTCGCGGGACGATGCGGGCGCGGCTCCGGCCGAGAATGGCGATTCATCGCCGGACGAGTTGCAGACACTGGAGAAGCGCCGTGACCAGAACCGCCAGGATCTGGAGGAACTGGTCGACAGCATCGGCCTTTCGGAGGACAAGACCCGCAATCTTGAGGAAAGCATCGCTTCCCTCAATCAGGACAGCGCCCGTATCCGGGAAGAGTTGATCGCATCTGCGGCGCGGCGCAAGGCACTGGAAACCAAGATCAGTGACGGTGAGGATCGCCTCGCCAAGCTTTCCGTTCGCGAAGACGGTGTGAAAGCGTCGTTACGTGAAAGGCGCGGCGTGCTGGCGGAAGTTCTGGCCGCATTGCAGCGCATGGGCAGAAACCCGCCGCCTGCCCTTCTCGTTTCGCCGGAGGATGCACTTGCTTCCGTGCGTAGTGCTATTCTTCTCGGTGCCGTCGTTCCGGGCATTCGTGGTGAAACCGACAAGCTGGTGTCCGCTCTCAAAGAATTGACTGATCTCAGGCAGGCAATCGCTCGCGAAAAGGACGATCTTACGGGTATGATGACGGCAAGTCTGGAAGAGGAAAAACGCCTCGACCTGCTGATTGCCGAAAATGACCGCAAGAACACCCAGACGGCGGCAGAGCTTGAGGCGGAACGCAAACGATCCGAGGAACTGGCAAGCAAAGCGACCAGTCTTGAAGGTCTGGTCAGTTCGCTTGAAGGCGAGATTACGTCAGTACGGGAAGCCATGGAAAAAGCGCGGGCTGAAGAGCAGCGCGTGGCACGTCTTTCGGAAGCCGAACGTGAAAAGGAGCGCGCTGCGGCTGCGGCTGGAATGCCTGATAAAAACCGCATTGCGCCCGCATATCCCTTCGCGAGTTTAAAGGGAAAACTGGAGGTTCCGGTCGCGGGCGAGGTGCTCAGGCGCTTTGGTGATGCTGACGGTACTGGCCATTTTTCCAAGGGAATTGTCGTTGCGAGCGGACCCGAAGCCATCGTGACGGCGCCTGCAGACGGCTTTGTGGTGTTTGCCGGAGATTTTCGCAGTTACGGCCGGATGATCATCCTCAACACGGGTGATGGATATCATGTGGTGATGACGGGCATGGACAATGTGAGGACACGGCAGGGAATGTTCGTGTTCTCCGGAGAGCCCATCGCCTCCATGGGTGCAAAAAGAGTAGCGAGTGCAGCAGCATTGGCGCTGGAAACCGACAGGCCAACGCTTTACATTGAGTTCAGGAAAGATGGTGTGCCGGTTGATTCCCAACCTTGGTGGACCGCAAAAAATACCGGAAGGGCGCACAATGATTCGTAAGGTTTCGCTTCTCCTTATCGGTGGGCTTATGGGCGCCACGGCGATGAGCGTGATTTATTCGGCGAGCATGCCGGCACAGGCGGCCGGGCCTTCGACCTACAAGGAGTTGTCGATATTCGGCGACGTGTTCGAGCGCGTGCGCGCACAATATGTGACGCCGCCGGATGACGAGAAGCTGGTGGAAAATGCCATTAACGGCATGCTCAGCTCGCTCGATCCGCATTCCAGCTTCATGAATGCCAAGGATGCCACCGACATGCGCACCCAGACCAAGGGTGAGTTCGGCGGTCTCGGCATCGAAGTGACCATGGAAAACGAACTGGTCAAGGTCATCTCGCCGATGGATGATACGCCGGCTTCCCGCGCGGGTATCCTTGCTGGCGACTTCATTTCGGAAATTGACGGTACGCCGGTTCGCGGCCTCAAGCTGGAGCAGGCTGTTGAAAAGATGCGTGGTGCGGTCAAGACGCCGATCAAGCTGACAGTCATCCGTCAGGGCGCTGACAAGCCGCTTGAGATTACCGTTGTGCGTGACATCATTGCCGTTCGTGCGGTCAAGTCCCGCGTTGAGGGTGACAATGTCGGTTATCTGCGTGTCATCTCCTTTACCGAGAAGACCTATGACGATCTCGAAAAGGCGATCAAGAAGATCAAGGCGGATGTGCCGGCCGACAAGCTGAAGGGTTACGTGCTTGACCTGCGCCTCAACCCGGGCGGTCTGCTTGATCAGGCGATCAATGTCTCCGACGCTTTCCTTGAGCGTGGCGAAGTCGTTTCGACTCGCGGCCGCAATCCGGATGAGACCCGCCGCTTCAATGCGACGGCAGGCGATCTGACCGACGGCAAGCCGGTGATCGTGCTCGTCAACGGCGGTTCGGCTTCGGCCTCTGAAATCGTTGCCGGCGCCTTGCAGGATCTGCGTCGTGCTACCGTTGTCGGTACGCGCTCCTTCGGTAAGGGTTCGGTCCAGACGATCATTCCGCTCGGCGAAGCCGGTGCGCTGCGTCTGACCACGGCGCTTTATTATACGCCGTCGGGCAAATCCATCCAGGGCACGGGCATTGAACCCGACATCAAGGTGGAGCAGCCGTTGCCGCCGGAATTGCAGGGCAAGGTGACCACCGAAGGTGAATCCGGTCTTTCCGGTCACATCAAGGGCCAGAGCGAAACGGATGAAGGTTCGGGCTCTTCCGCCTATGTTCCGCCGGAAGCCAAGGACGATATCCAGCTCAACTATGCGCTGGATCTGTTGCGCGGCAGCAAGACTGATCCGTCTTTCCCGCCGAACCCGGACAAGGCTGTGGTCAACAAGCAGTAAGATAGATGCGCCGGCCAGCCGGCGCATTTTTTCGATTGCTTAGAGCGGGTCGCGATTTCCAGATGCGCTGCCTTTGCTTTAAGTCCCTGTTTTTTCGCATGTCATCCTCGCAAACTGCCGCATAGTTTTCTGCGTGACATGCTTTGACCGTTTGGACGGATCGTTCATTGCCTTCGGACCTGCGAAAACCGCTTCTGGGTCGTCAGAAAAAAAGCGTCGGTATCAACCGGCGCTTTTCCGTCATTATGGTTTTGTCCGTGCTTGCGGTTTTCTCAATCGGCGGGCTCTCCGTCTATACCGCGCTCTCGCCAGGCAACCTGCAGAAGACAGGCCCCGGGCCGGATGTTCAGCCACAGCCGCCCCACAGCGCGCCTGAAACGGCGGTTGCCGATGGCGCCGGTTCTGCTGAGACGGCCGGCCTGAAACCGGAAAGCGGCCGCTCTGGCGCCAATATCAACAGGGAAACCATGCCGGACGGCAATGTCGTATCGGTCTATTCTCCGAGACCCCGCGATGGCAATGGGCCGGTGCTGATGAGTGGCCAGACCTATGGTCAGGACCCGCGCATGGCCACTCGTCCCAATGAAGAGCTGCTGGAAGAGTCCGCCTTCGGACCGCTGCCGGTCGTTGGCGCCGATGGCCTGCGGCCGATGGAGCAATATGCACGGCCCTGGTCGGGCGCCCGTGGCACTCGGGTGGCAATCGTGGTCGGCGGTCTCGGCCTCAGCCAGACGGGTTCGCAAAAGGCGATCCGGGATCTGCCGCCGGAGGTGACGCTTGGTTTTGCCGCAAGCGGCAACAGCCTGCAGCGCTGGATGCAGGAAGGGCGTCGAGAGGGCCATGAAATCCTTCTGCAGATACCGCTGGAGCCTTTCGGTTATCCCGGCACCAATCCAGGACCGGACACGCTGCTGGCCGGCGATCCTGCGAAGGTCAACATCGACCGCCTGCATCGCTCCATGGCGAAAATCACCAATTATACCGGCATCATGAACTATCTTGGCGGGCGTTTCCTCGCGGAACAGGCGGCGCTGGAGCCGGTGATGCGCGATATCGGCAAGCGCGGGCTGCTGTTTCTGGATGATGCTTCATCGGCACAGTCGTTGAGCGGCGGGATTGCCAAGGCGATCTCCGCCCCGCAGGGTTTTGCCGATGTTCTGCTCGATGGCGAAGTGACTGAAAGCGCCATCCTGCGCAAGCTGGATGAGCTTGAGCGAATTGCACGCCGCAACGGCCAGGCGATCGGTGTCGCTTCGGCTTTCGACGAAAGCATTGCCGCCATCTCCAAATGGTCGCGGGAAGCGGGCGGGCGGGGTATCGAGATCGTTGGCGTTTCTGCGCTTGTTTCGCAGCCGGCGGGGCAGTAAACCTTCTGCGCGGCCATTTCATGCGCTTTTGTGGCGCTCAGCAATGCGGGTTTCCCATGACAATCAAAGCAGAAGATTTGCCTTACCGCCCCTGCGCGGGAATAATGGTTCTCAACGCCGAAGGCCTTGTCTGGGCCGGCCGGCGCATCAGTGAAGGCAATTCCGAATATGACGGCTCACCGCAATTGTGGCAGATGCCGCAGGGCGGCATCGATGATGGCGAGCGGCCTTTGGCGGCCGCCATTCGCGAACTTTATGAAGAGACCGGAATGAAGACGGTGACTCTGCTTGCGGAAGCGAGTAACTGGATCAACTACGATCTGCCGCCCGAACTGATCGGTATCGGTTTAAGAGGCAAATATCGTGGGCAGGCGCAGCGCTGGTTCGCTTTCCGTTTCGAAGGCGATGAAAGTGAAATCCAGATTGACCCGCCGCCGACGGGCCACACGGCTGAATTTGATGCCTGGGGCTGGAAGCCGATGGAGAGCCTTCCGGAATTGATCGTGCCGTTCAAGCGCGCGGTCTACGAGCAGGTGGTGGCAGAGTTCCGGCACCTCTCCGGCAAATAAATAAAAAGGCGGCCATGGGCCGCCTTTTCCTTGTCCAGTGTCGAAAGCTTATTCCGCCTCGTTGGCGGAATCTGCGTTGAGCTGACCATATTTTTCCACGCCGATCTTGCCGAGCAGATCGAGCTGGGTTTCGAGGAAGTCGATATGGCCTTCTTCGTCGATCAGCAGGGCTTCGAACAGCTTCATGGAGACGTAGTCTCCGGCCTCGGAACAGATGTCACGCGACTTCTTGTAGGAGGTGCGTGCGTCGTATTCGCCCGCCAGGTCGGCTTCCAGCACTTCCTTGACGTTCTGGCCGATGCGCAGCGGGGCCAGCGTCTGAAGGTTGGGATGGCCTTCAAGGAAGATGATACGATCGATGATCTTGTCGGCGTGCTGCATCTCTTCGATGGATTCAGCGCGCTCCTTCTTCGCGAGCTTCGTGTAGCCCCAGTCGTTCAGCAGCCGGTAATGAAGCCAATACTGGTTCACTGCACCGAGTTCGAGAAAAAGGGCCTCGTTAAGCCGCTCGATGACTTTTTTGTCGCCTTTCAATGTCCGCTCTCCTGTTCTCTTCATGGAATCGCTTCAGGCGGGACATAAAATCAAAAACATCGGCCTCAGTCGAGTGGCGACGGGCGTGATATTCTTCGGTGGTCTTGATGATCAGATCGACAACGGTCGGGAAACAGCCGCAACAGCGGCCACGTTTTTCCATGGCGTGATACACTTTGGCGGGAACGATCAACTGCCAACAGTCCTCGTCGAGGAGTTCGTTGATGACGTCCCGGATATCGTGATCGGTGATGTAATTGCAGCTGCAAACCAGCATGATGGACTGCCTGTATGACGCAACACGTTGTTTTCGTTCTTAAACCAAAACAGGACACCAAATGTCAAGAAAAACCTCCTTTTGAATCGGAGTGGAATTTCTAGAGTCATTCTAAACTATACAAAAACTGTCGTATTTTCATTGGTTTAGCGAATGGCACTTTCCAGTCTTTCGTGCTCAAGTTTTTGTGCGCGGCAAAATTACGGAAGTAATTATCACGAAAAGTTTACTGACTTGGCTGTCGCCGAAGTGAAGGGTGGCCGATCTCAGGCGAAATATTGCCCGCCATTGGCCGTCATGGTGGAGCCAGTGATGAAGCCGGCCTCGTCGGAAACCAGAAACAGGACGCAGCGGGCGATTTCTTCCGGTTCGCCCAGCCGCCCGACCGGAATTTGCGGGACGATCCGTTCGGCAAGCACTTTTTCCGGTATCGCTCTCACCATCTCGGTACCGATATAGCCGGGGCAGATGGCGTTGACGGTGATGTTGCGGCTGGCGCCTTCCTGGGCGAGCGCCTTGGTGAAGCCGATATCGCCCGCCTTGGAAGCGGAATAGTTGGCTTGCCCCGCCTGACCCTTCTGACCGTTGATCGAGGAAATATTGACGATGCGGCCGAAACCGCGATCGCGCATACCCGGCCAGACGGGGTGCGTCATGTTGAAGACGCCGGTGAGGTTGGTGTCGATCACCTCGCGCCATTGTTGCGGCGACATCTTGTGAAACATCGCATCGCGGGTGATGCCGGCGTTGTTGACGAGAACCTCGACGGGACCGAAGGTCTCTTCCACCTTTGCAATGCCGTCTACGCAGGCGTCATAGTCGCGAACGTCCCATTGAAAAGCAGGGATGCCGGTTTCTTTCTGAAAGGCTTCAGCCCTGTCGGTCGTGAAAGCGTAATTGACGGCGACCCGGTAGCCGGCCGCCTGCAAGGCGCGGGCAATCGCGGCACCTATGCCGCTTGTCCCGCCGGAAATCAACGCAACCCGGCTCATATCGGCCTCCATGTCCTGAACTGCTTTTGCCGTGCTCAACGGCCACAGAAATACGGCCAATGGGAGGCCGCTTCTACCCTATTGTTCGCCGAACAGGAATTGATTTTTGGAAAGCCGTACAGCCGTTTCAGAGCGCCTCAATGCACATGGCAACACCCATGCCACCACCGATGCAGAGTGTCGCAAGGCCCTTGGACACGTTGCGGCGGCGCATCTCGTAAATGAGTGTGTTGAGGACACGTGCACCGGAAGCACCGATTGGATGGCCGATGGCGATTGCACCACCATTGACGTTGACGATATCAGGATCAAGGCCCAACTCGCGCACGACCGCACAGGATTGGGCGGCAAAGGCTTCGTTGGCTTCGACAAGGCCGATATCATTGATCGACCAGCCGGCCTTGGCCAGCGCCTTGCGGGAGGCGGGAATGGGCCCCGTGCCCATGATCTGCGGATCAACGCCCGCCGTTGCCCAGGAGGCGATGCGCGCCAGCGGCTTGATGCCGCGTTTTGCCGCTTCCTGTTCCGACATCAAAAGTGTTGCGGCTGCGCCATCATTCAGGCCGGAGGCATTGCCTGCTGTCACCGTGCCTTCCTTGTCGAAGGCGGGGCGAAGCTTCGCCATGGTTTCCAGCGAAGCGCCGGCGCGGATATGTTCGTCCGCATCGATGATGATATCAGCCTTGCGGCCTTTGACCGTGAAGGCGACGATTTCATCGGCGAAACGGCCGGCATTCTGTGCGGCTTCAGCCTTGTTTTGCGATGCGACAGCAAATTGATCCTGTTCATCGCGGGAAAGTTGCCATTGGCGGGCGATGTTCTCGGCAGTGATGCCCATGTGATAGCCATAGAAGGCATCGGTCAGGCCGTCCTTCAGCATGGTGTCGATCATCTTGAAATCACCCATTTTCACGCCGCCGCGCAAATGCGCGCAATGGGGCGCCATGGACATGGATTCCTGACCGCCGGCAATGATGATGGCCGCGTCGCCGGTAACGATCTGCTGCATGCCGAGGGCGACGGCACGCAGGCCGGAGCCGCAGAGCTGGTTGAGACCGAAGGCGGTCGCCTCCTGCGGAATGCCGGCCTTCATGGCCGCCTGCCGCGCCGGGTTCTGCCCTTCGCCTGCCGTCAGCACCTGACCAAGAATGACCTCATCGACTTCGTTTGCCGCAACACCCGCGCGTTCCAGCACGGCGTTGATGACGGTTGCTCCCAGCTCATGGGCGGGTGTGTTGGCGAAGTGGCCATTGAAGGAACCGACGGCGGTGCGCGCGGCGCTGGCAATCACGATTGAAGGCAGGGTCATCTCTATTCTCCTCACATGCGGGCGGAGACTGGCAAAGCTTTCAATACAAGTCAAATGCCGAAAGTTGCTTTAAAAGATGTTGCTAAATCACCCGGGAATCTTGCGAAAAATTGCTGCGCAAAAAACAAACTGTTGCGATGCACAA
Organism: Agrobacterium sp. O3.4; assembly: GCF_041414895.1. Taxonomy (NCBI): domain Bacteria; kingdom Pseudomonadati; phylum Pseudomonadota; class Alphaproteobacteria; order Hyphomicrobiales; family Rhizobiaceae; genus Agrobacterium; species Agrobacterium sp. O3.4. Next base: position 254,254 of record NZ_JALPZP010000003.1, on the reverse strand, counting down.
AACATTTGTCAGAGGGCTCGTTTTGCGCATACACTTTGCGCCGGGAAGAGCACCAAGACCAAAAAAAAGAAAATACCATCATCGCGAGGAGGCGGGCATGGCGAAACACGACGGCGAAACAATCATTAAAAAATACGCCAACCGGCGGCTCTATAATACCGGCACGAGCACCTATGTGACGCTCGATGATCTCGCGCAGATGGTCAAGCGCGGTGAGGACTTCAAGGTTCAGGACGCCAAGTCGTCCGAAGACATCACCCATGCGGTTCTGACGCAGATCATCGTCGAACAGGAGGCCAAAACCGGCAATACGTTGCTGCCGACGGCGTTTCTGCGGCAGTTGATCTCCTATTATGGCGACCAGATGCAGATGGTCGTGCCGACATTTCTCGAACATTCGATGAAGACATTCTCGGACCAGCAGAGCCAGATGCAGGAGCATATGGCCAAGGCGTTCGGCGACGGCTCGCTTGCCCGCAATTTTCAGGCGCCGCTGCAAATGATGGAAGAGCAGATCCGCCGCAATACGGAACTGTTCCGGCAGGCGATGCAGGGTTTTACGCCTTTCGCAATGCCGCAGGCGCCGAAGGAAACCCGCAAGCCGAACGCGTCCGAAATCGACGAGCTGAAGGCGCAGCTGCGCGCATTGCAGCAAAAACTCGATCAGCTCTGATCCTGTTCTGTGCGGGCCGATGCCGGGTTTGATCAACCGCATCGGCTGCTGCGTCGAAGTTTCAGCCTGCCGTTCTTTCCGGCACGCGCAGCAACAGCAGAAATCCAGCTCCCAGGAACAAGATAAGCGTGGCCATGCCGATATGGGCGGAACCGCTTATGTAGGTTGCTATGGAAAATGACAGCGTCGCCATGAAACTCGTGGCGCGTCCGGAAAGCGCATAGATGCCGAAATAACGGCCCGCTTCTGCAACAGTGATATTGCGGGCGAGATAAGAGCGGGACGATGCCTGGACGGGGCCGAAGGCAAGGCCGATCAAAACGCCATAGAGCAGATAGGCTTTTTCCGCGCCTGTCGCGAAGATGCCGCCATCGTCCGCCGTCGATAATTGTATCCAGCCAAACAGGGTCGAGCCCTTTTCCGTGGAGACGATGCCGAGCGTGGCGAGTAGCAGCAACACCAGGCTGATGAGGATGGTGATGCGCGATCCGAGTTTGTGATCGACCCGCCCGGCGGCAAAACAGCCCGCGATGGCGACGACGTTGAGGAGGATGCCGAAGAGGCCGATTTCCATCGTCGCCCAGCCAAACATGCCGGCGGCAAATGCTCCGCCCAGTATGAGAACACCATTGACGCCATCCTGATAAAGCATGCGCGCGATCAGGAACCGCAAAAGCACGGGGCGGTAGCGCAGCTCGCGGAGCGTGATCTTCAGTTCCCCCAGCCCCGAACGGATTGCTGCCTTGAAAGGCAGGCCTTTTTCGGCGTCCGGGGTCAACAGAAACATCGGCAGAATGAAGATGAGGTACCAGAGCGCGGCGAGCGGGCCGGTTATTCTGGCGTCCTCACCGGTTGCCGGGTCGAGACCGAAAAGCGGCTTGATGCCGGCGATGGTCAGCCCGGTCTGTGGGCTTGCGGCCAGAAGCGTCACCACCGCAATCAGCACCACCATGCCGCCGAGATAACCCAGTCCCCAGGCGAGATTGGAAATGCGGCCGACATTTTGCGGGTTGGTCAGTCGCGGCATCATGGAATCGTTGAAGACAATCGAAAATTCCGCCGCGATGGAGGCAAGGATCATGCAGATGATCGGCAGGATAAGCGTTGAGCCCGGCGCTGCAAACCAGAGGAAAAACAGGCTGACGATCTTGATGACGGCAAAAAAGGCGATCCACGGTTTGCGCGCGCCGGATTGATCAGCGATGGAGCCGAGGATGGGTGAGAAGAGGGCGATGATGATCGAGGAGACCGTCGCCATATTGCTCCATGTCGCCTGCGCGGCAATCGGATCATCGGTAAGACGGGCGACAAAATAAGGCCCGAAAACGAACGTGGTGACGACGGTGAAAAACGGCTGCGCCGCCCAGTCGAACATGACCCAGCCCCAGATGCCGCGTTTGGCAACCACTGTTTCCGCGTTTTGGGAGGGGACAGTCATTCATCGTCCTATCGGATAATCGGGAGGATAGAGTGCGGGATGCCGGTCATCCGCTTGGTTTTTCGCCATCCGGGTCGATAACCGGATGGCGTTTTTAAGAGTGCCGATCAGCGTGCCTGAACGATATCGCCAAGCAACCCGGCCGCCACTGTCAGGCGGGCAAGGTTGGTATCGCCGCTTTCACTGAGCGCGCCCAGCTCGGAGACGATGCGGTTCACCCGCACGCGGTCGGCGGCATACCAGGCCTGAACCGGATCTTTCTCCTTTGCATATTCCGTCAGCGCAGAGATGACGATCCGGCGTCGGGAGGAGGAGATCTGGTCCTGGCTGCGCAGAAGAGCCAGGCTCTCGTAATGATCGGCCGGTGCGATGCGCTGGCTGGCATCCAGCAGGCGTGCCACACGGAAGGTCGACGAAACGGTGGCATAGCTTTCGGCGGCGCGGGCAAGCGTCGTGCCCGCACTTTCGGCGATACGCATGATCTCGGGCACATAGACCAGCAGGGAAAGCGTATCCAGCTCTTCCAGAAGGGCGGCCGGAACGCCGTCGATTTCCGTGACGCCAAGCTCGCGACGATATTTCGCCGCTGCCGGCGACAGCGTCTTGATGGCGGTTTTCAGTCGCTCGATCTCGGTCGCCATGTCGCCTGTTGCAGCGCCGGCGCTTCGGGTCTGCAGGTATAGCCTGCTTGCATCGGAGAAGATGCGGGCGATGGTGGCATAAAGCCCGTTCTGGACTTGCCCACCGATCTTGCCATCAAGCGCGTCGACCTCACTCCACAGACGTTTGAGGCCGAAACCATCTTCGACAATGACGGCCGCCTTGACGACGTCAGCTGCGAGAAGACCGCTTGCATCGCCAAGTTTCTGCACGAAGCCCGGTCCACCGCGGTTGACCACGGCGTTGGCGAGCGCGGTTGCAACGATCTCGCGGTGCAGGCGATGCGCCTTGATATCGTCGGCATAGTTCTTCTGCATCTTGGCCGGGAAATAGTCGACGAGCAGATGCTGGAGATAAGGCTCATCCGGCAGCGGGCTCGCCACCAGTGCGTCGAACAGCGTCAGCTTGGCATAAGACAGAAGCACACCGATTTCCGGTCGGGTCAGCGGCTTGCCAGAGGCATATCTTTCGCTGAACTCGGCATTATCAGGCAGGGTTTCCACCTTGCGGTTCAGCTGTCCGGTTGCCTCCAGCGCACTCATCAGGCGGCCAAGCTCTTCGCGGTTTGCGAGCCCCAGCCGTTCCGTCAGCGAGATCGCCAGCGATTGCAGGTAGTTATTGCGCAGCACCAGCTGCGCCACTTCCGGCGTCATGGAGGCGAGAAGCTGATTGCGCTTCGGCATCGTCAGGCGACCGGTATTGACGGCGGAGGCGAGGGCGATCTTGATGTTGACCTCGACGTCGGAGGAGTTCACCCCGGCCGAGTTGTCGATGGCATCGGAGTTGCAACGTCCGCCCGAAAGCGCATAGGCAATGCGGCCCTTCTGGGTGATGCCCAGATTGGCGCCTTCGCCGATGACCTTGGCGCGCAGTTCGGTGGCGTTGACACGGATCGGGTCGTTCGCCCTGTCACCCACCTCGGCATTGGTTTCCACCGCCGCCTTGATATAGGTGCCGATGCCGCCGAACCAGAGGAGATCGGTCGGCGCCTTCAGAATGGCGGTCATGATCTCGAAGGGCGTGGCGACGGATTTGTCGATGCCGATGGCAGCCACGGCTTCCGGCGTCAGCGTCACGGATTTTTCGGAACGCGAGATGATCATCGCACCGGCGGATAGGGCCGAGCGGTCATAATCCTGCCAGCTGGAGCGCGGCAGTTCGAAAAGCCGCTTGCGCTCTGCAAAGGACCTGTCGGTATCGGGGTCCGGATCGATGAAGATGTCGCGGTGATCGAAGGCGGCGATGAGCCTGATCTTTTCCGACAGCAGCATGCCATTGCCGAAGACGTCACCGGACATGTCACCCACACCGGCCACGGTGAACGGCGTGGTCTGGATGTCGGTGTCCATTTCACGGAAATGGCGCTTTACCGTTTCCCATGCGCCGCGTGCGGTGATGCCCATTTTCTTGTGGTCATAACCGGCGGAACCGCCCGATGCGAAGGCATCGTCCAGCCAGAAGCCGGCGTCGTGGGCAAGGCCGTTTGCCGTATCGGAGAATGTCGCCGTCCCCTTGTCTGCAGCAACGACGAAATAGGGGTCATCACCGTCCAGCCGCAGCGTATCGGCAGGCGGTATGATGGCGTCATCGACGATATTGTCGGTGATGGAGAGCAGGGTGCGAATATAGGTCTTGTAGGCCTCGCGGCCGGCATTAAAGACTTCATCGCGGGAGCCGCCGGCGGGAAGGTTCTTCGGGAAGAAACCGCCCTTGGCGCCAACCGGCACGATCACCGCATTCTTGACCTGCTGCGCCTTCACGAGGCCGAGCACTTCGGTGCGGTAATCCTGGCCGCGATCCGACCAGCGCAGACCGCCGCGTGCAACCTTGCCGAAGCGCAGATGCACGCCTTCGACCTCTGTTCCGTAGACGAAGATTTCGCGGAAAGGCCGTGGGTCGGGCAGGCCGTCCAGGTGCTTGGGATCGAACTTGAACGCCAGGAGGTCTCTTGGCGTACCGTCGACATTTTTCTGGAAGTAGTTGGTGCGCAGCGTCGCATCGATGGCGTTGACGTAACGTCTCAGCGTGCGGTCTTCATCGAGATTGGGAACGCTGCTCAGTGCCGCTTCGATCGCTTTGTGTATTTCAGAGAGTTTTTTCAGCCGCTTCTTTTCGTCGACAGACGGGTCGAAGCCAGCCTTGAACAGCGCGAAAATATTGCGGGAAATGGCCGGATATTTGAAGAGCGTTTCGGAGATATGCTCCTGCGAATAAACAATGCCGGTCTGACGGAGATAGCGTGCATAGGCGCGCAAAACGGAGACTTCGCGCACGGACAGGCCGCAGGCGAGGATCAGCCGATTGAAGTTGTCATTATCAACCTTGGCCGAAAAGGCAGCAAGGAAGGCCTCCTCGAGTTTCGGCCCGTAATGCGGCAGGTCGAGTGTCGTGCCCGCCGCGACGGATAACTCCATGTCGTGCAGCACGATGTCGCGCTTTCCGTCATCTGAAACGACCCCGATATCGAAGGTACGTTCGCTGATGACGTTGAAGCCCAGATTTTCCAGCAGCGGCACGCGGCGCGAAAGCGGTAGGTGGCCGTCGCGGTGGAAAATCTTCAGCGACAGCGTGTCGGAGGACTGGCCATCCTGCTGGTAGAATTCAATGCGGACCGGCTCGCCATTGGCAGCTGCCAGAATATCAGGCATGTCGCCGATCGCTTCTTCAGGCGTGAAGGCTTCCTGATAGGCCTGATCGACCGCCAGCACCGGTGCACCCGGTTCGGACAGGGTGACGAGGTGGTCTATCCAGCGTGCTGCAATATCGCTGACGGCGTCTTCCAGCCTGTCCTGAGCGATGCGCGGCGTCTTGCCTTCCGTGCGGCCGACGATGAAGTGAACGCGGGCAACGGCGCCTTCCGGGAAGGCGGGATAATAGGCGGAAATATGCCCGTCATAGACCTTGCTCAGATAATCGCCGATCTTCTCGCGGACATAAGAATTGTACTCCTCACGCGGCACGAAGATGATCGCTGAAACAAACCGGTCGAACCGGTCGATACGGGCAAGCACGCGTACACGCGGCCGGTCGCTCAGTTCCATGATCTGCTCGATGAAGCGGATCAGAAGATCCGTCTCGATCTGGAAGAGATCGTCACGGGGATAGGCTTCCAGCGTGTTCTGCAGGATGCGGCCGGAGTGGCTGTTCGGATCGAAGCCGAAATGCCGCTCGACATCCGCGACCTTGGCGCGCAGCAGCGGAATCTGCTTGACCGAACGTGTATAGGCAGTCGCGGTGAAAAGGCCAACGATGCGCAATTCGCCGATGACGTTGCCGTCCTCGTCAAAGCGCTTGATGCCGATGTAATCCATATAGGCACGACGGTGCACGATCGATTTTACGTTGGCCTTGGTGACGATGAGGAAATCCGGGCCATCAAGGAAGGCAAGGATCTCAGGCGTCGTCGTCACGGCATTTTTGCCGAGGCGTAGCACGCGTACATCCGGATCGCTGAGGCTGCCCAGGCCGACGCCGTCACCGCGTTCGATCTTGGCGTGCTTCCCCTTGCCGGAATAGGTGTAATCCCGCATGCCGAGGAAGGTGAAATTGTCATTACGAAGCCAGTTGAGGAATTCGACTGCTTCCGTACGCTCGGTCTTGCGCCGTGAAGAGCCGCGCTTGGACAATTCGTCCAGCGCCTCGTCAAGCTTCGCCAGCATCGGCCGCCAGTCACGATAGGCGGATTGCACCTGTGTGAGAACAAAGCGCAGCCGTTCTTCCAGCGTTGCGGCGGCCTGCTGTGTCAGCGGCGCAATATGCAACTGTATGAGGCTGATATTGTCAGCGGGATCATCCTCGGGTTCCGCGAGGCGATAACCCCCCTGCGCCTCGTCATCGCGCACGAGTATGGGATGCACTGCGAGGTAAAGGCCGCGATAAGTGCTGGTGACCTCGCCCATGACAGAATCATAAAGGAAAGGCATGTTGCGGCCGATAATGGTCAGGACCGTTACCGGAATCTCGCGCGGCGAAACACCTTCTACCTGAGCAATGCTGATGTGGGGCGTCTCTCCGGACCAATGCGACAGCGCCTGGAAACTGTGAGCCGCGCTCGCCGCCAGCATCTCGGCGGAATAATATTCTATATCGTCGGCACTTGCCCTTCCATAAAGAATACCTGGATCAAGAAATTGGACATTTTCGGCAACTGCCTGCTGGCGCGCTTTTTCGATCTGTTTTTCGCGTTTTGGATTATTTCTGTAGCCCATTTGACGTGGATTCCTCCAAAAATCACACTTTAATGTAAAAAAGCATCGTCAATTTACGGATTTTGCCTTTTCAGTCGAATCGGATATTGGCGTGGAATTACGAAGAGTTTAAGAGGCTTTCGTATTTCTTTGGTCGGTAAGTGAAATTTTTTTGCTTCTTTTGCCATGAGGGTCTGTCGCGAAGCATTTGACAGTATTTTAGCGGCTAATTTTTAGGCGGTTATTGAGCCGCCATGTGATGTTGCGGCCACGGTCGAAGCAAATTATTGATTTGCGCCTATTTTTGTGGTACACCAACGACACTGATCCACAGCGTGGCATTTGTGTGCCCAAAAACACCACGAAAGCAACACCTCTTTTGCACGCGGTTTCCGTGACATATCGAGCGTTTACGTTATCGAACCCCGCAAGACGGGAAGGTGTTTTTTTGCGCGCACGGCTGGACCAGTGCGGAGTCACCTGACGGTTCCCCCGTCTCATCAGGGCCTGACCGACCCAACCCCGGCATTGCCGGGTATGTAACAGGGAGTTTTTAGAACGAATGACGACCCAGCAGAAGAAATCTCCAGCACATCACGGTTTCAAGACCGGTGAAGCGATTGTGTATCCCGCTCATGGTGTCGGTACCATTTCTGCAATCGAGGAACAAGAAGTTGCCGGCATGAAGCTTGAGCTTTTTGTCATCGATTTCGAAAAAGACAAGATGCGTCTTAAAGTTCCCGTCGCCAAAGCTGTCAGCATCGGCATGCGTAAGCTTTCCGAAGGCGATTTTGTCGAGCGGGCGCTGAAAGTGGTGCAGGGCAAGGCACGCGTGAAGCGTACCATGTGGTCGCGCCGCGCCCAGGAATATGATGCGAAAATCAATTCCGGCGATCTTATCGCAATCGCGGAAGTGGTGCGCGATCTTTACCGTGCCGAAAATCAGCCGGAGCAGTCCTATTCCGAGCGTCAGCTTTATGAAGCTGCTCTCGATCGCATGGCGCGCGAAATTGCCGCCGTCAACAAGATGTCCGAAACCGAGGCTGTTCGCCTGGTGGAAGTCAACCTTGCCAAAGGCCCCAAGCGTGGCAAGGCTGTTGAAGAGGACGATTCTCAGGACGAAGCCGCTTAATACAGGCTTCTCCTTTCTAAAAAAACCCGCCGGAATGGCGGGTTTTTTGTTGTCCGATTGCAGGATGCATCTCAAAGGATGCGAATTTTCGTCCCCTTGCGCATATGCGGCAGAATACGCCGCATGTCTCTGGCGTGCAGGGCGACGCAGCCAGCAGTCGGCTCATATCCCGGGCGGATCAAATGCATGAAGATCGCCGAGCCTCGGTTGCGGCTTCTCGAGGTGATGTTCCAGTCAAGCACCAAGCAAACGTCGTAGAGACCGTCCTTGCGCATCATTTCCTCATGGCTTGGCGCAAAGGGCGCTTTGACCAGCCTGTTGTAATTGGCGTTACGGGGTTCGTCGCACCACAGCATGGACCCGCGCGTCCGCTGCATCGGCAATGTTGTGGTGATGCCGGTATTACGGTCGCCGCGATAAAATCCGTGCAGCAGGCGGGTGAGGGAAATGGGTGATTTGCCGTCTCCCTCGCGTTTCATCGCGGTGCGGCCGTTGCGCCCGATTGCGGCGGGAAAGGTGAGGTGTCCGAGCTGGACAATGGCACGGCTGATTTTTGACGGAGCCGGCCGAACCACGAGCGTTGATGCGCGTTTACGTTGTCTTGGCGAGGGTTTGCTCATGTTTTTCACGAGATTTTGCTTTGCAGGTTATTTAACGTGAAGTCATAGCACTTCGTTATATCATGGCAATGGGTTGACCTTTTACCGGCAAACCGCTGAATTGGCTGATAATTAGAGCGCCGCGCGTCATTATCGATGCATAGCGAACGCTCTAACTCTTTTAAACTAGGCATCGTGCTTCCCTAAAATCGAGCCCGATTTTTTGAGCCGAGGCGCTAAAGTAAGAAAGGCTGAGAATCCGAATGACGGCTCGCACTATCCTTCTGGTGGACGATGACGACGATCTTCGGGAGACGCTGACCGAGCAATTGTCTCCCTACGAGGAATTCTCACTACTGAGCGGTGCAAATGCCGCGCAGGCGATGCAGACCGCCAAGACCGCCCAGGTTGATCTCCTCATCATGGATGTCGGCCTTCCGGACATGGACGGCCGAGAGGCCGTGAAGCTGTTGCGCAAGGGCGGCTTCAAAGCGCCGATCATCATGCTGACCGGCCATGACACCGATTCCGACACGATTCTCGGGCTTGAAGCAGGCGCCAATGATTACGTGACGAAGCCGTTCCGCTTTGCCGTGCTTCTGGCGCGCATTCGGGCGCAGCTGCGTCAATATGAACAGAGCGAGGATGCGGTTTTCACCGTTGGTCCCTATCAGTTCAAGCCCAGCCAGAAGCTCTTGACGACCGAAGACGGCAAGAAAATCCGGTTGACGGAAAAGGAAGCGGCGATCATCCGTTATCTCTACCGTGCTGGCAGCGCCGTTGTTACCCGCGACGTCCTGCTGGAAGAGGTCTGGGGTTATAATTCCGGTGTGACGACGCATACGCTCGAAACGCATGTGTATCGTCTGCGTCAGAAGATCGAACGCGACCCTTCCAACGCTGAAATTCTGGTCACCGAGAACGGCGGATACAAGATCGTACCCTGAGCAGTGCGCTCTCTACGTCCCCCATATGTCGCAGTTTAAGGTTCACGCCGCGCGTCCGAAAAGGCACGCGGCGTTCTAACACCTTGTATTTTGAAGGCTGATATTGGAAAACCGCTATAGTGATGCAGGCGGTTTTCCGGAGTAACGAACGACATGGCCTTGACGGACGATATCATGCTGCTGGGGCAAGTGCCGTTGTTTGCGGGGTTCAGCGACGATCAGTTGCGGCTCATAGCCTTCGGTGCGGAACGCCGCAGGGTATCGGCGGGCCAGACGCTGTTCCGGGAGCATTCACCGGCGGAATGCGCCTTTGCGGTGACATCAGGCCATTTCGAGCTTTTTACGGCGGGGCGGGACGGTAAACCCGAACTGCAGGCAACACCGGGCAAAGGAGCGCTTCTGTCCGAACTTGCCCTTTTTACCCTCTGTGAACGGAAGTTCACTGCCGTTGCGGCGGAGGATTCCGAAGTCATCCGGATAACGCGTATCCTGTTTCACCGGCTGGTGGAGGAGTTTCCGGAGGTTGCCGATATCGTGTCGGCACGCATCCGTGACAATATCGCCGCGCTCGCGGCGGGTGCGGCCCGTTTACAGAACCGCTTCGTTTGAGGCCGCCTGGAAAACTCTGCTTCAGAACCGGAAATGGGCCGTAACCGGAACGTGGTCCGATGGCCGGTTCCAGCCGCGCGCCTCCTGCAATATGTCGATTTTTTCGAGCGAGGCGCCGAGATCCTGCGACGACCAGATATGGTCGAGACGCCGGCCACGATTGGCCGCTTCCCAATCCTTGGCGCGGTAGCTCCACCACGTATAGATCTTTTCCGTCTCCGGCACGTTCAGGCGCATCAGATCAAGCCAGTTGCCCTGCTTCATGATATCGAGCATGCCGTCGGTTTCGACAGGCGTGTGGCTGACGATCTTCAGCAGTTGTTTGTGTGACCAGACGTCATTTTCAAACGGTGCGATGTTGAGATCGCCGACAAGGATGGAGGAAGTGCCAGGCACGCCATCGGCGCGCAGTGCCTTCATTTCCTCGATGAAATCGAGCTTGTGGCCGAACTTCGGATTGATCGACCGATCTGGCTCGTCGCCACCGGCCGGAACGTAGAAATTGTGCAGCCGCACCCGGCGCGATCCGACCTGAAAAATCGCCGAGATGTGCCGCGCATCGCCAATACCGCAATAGTCCTGCCGGTGATCTTCGGTCAGCGGAATTTTCGAGGCAATCGCCACACCGTGATAGCCCTTCTGGCCGTGGATGATGACGTGCTCATAACCCAGTGCCTTCAGCGGTTTCATCGGAAACTCGCCATTCGGGCATTTCGTTTCCTGCAGGCAAAGAATGTCGGGTTTGTAACGCACCAGAAACTGCTCAACGATCGGCATTCTCAGCCGGACAGAGTTGATGTTCCAAGTGGTTATCGAAAACGACATACTGTGCTCCGCGTTTGCTGCCCCGAACTCCGTTGTTTCGAGACATGTTTCCGGGGCGCAGGCTTATAACATCGCGATGAAAACGGGAATGTATTTTAGCGGCAAAATGAAAAAGGCGACCCGAAGGCCGCCTTCGAACCGTTTTTCAAAAATAGAGCGTGCTCAGCCGCGCTTGCGTACTTCCTCATAGTTGATGTTGAAGACGCGCTCATCGAGGTTCACACCCGTCTGCACGTTGAAGATCATGACGGTGGTGTCCTTGTTCTGCGCATCGGTCGTCGTCCATTGCCTGAGATCGAAGGTTTTCGGGTCGAACATCAGGGTGATGGTCGAATCGCCGAAGATGCTCTTGTCGCCCAAAACGATGGTGGTCAGGTCCGATTCTTCCTTCACGTCCCGGACCTTCTGGTTGCCGAGATCGATCTTGTCGGACAGAAGCAGGCTGAGAGGGGTCTTGGACAGCGGATAGAGATCCCATGTCTTCAGCTTCATGTTGCCGATGACGACATTCTTGCCATCGGCGATGACCCGCATGGGTGAGGGGTCTTCATAATTGAAGCGAAGCTTGCCGGGCCGTTCGATGTAAAATTTGCCGCCGGTCTGTTCGCCGCGCGGGCCAAACTGCACAAATTCGCCCATCATGGTTTTGACCGACGAGAAGTGATTGGCGATTTTCTGCGCGGTTGCGCCATTGCCGGCTGCCTGGGCAAAGGCGTCAAGCGGCGACAGGCCCGCCATGACCGCGGCCATGGAAAATGCCGTCAGCACGCCACGCCGCGTCATCCCGTTTTCAGGTGCGCTTGCGGTGGCCGTTTCGCCGGTGGTGAGGTCGTTCATTCTGTTCTCCTTCATCGCAGCGATTGTCCGCATAAAAGGCGGCGGCTTCATGACGTTGGAAGCGTGTAATAACGCTTCTTGGCGCCGCTTGGTTGCGCGAGGCGTCGGGCCTTTGCCTTGTGCATGTCGTTATCCCGAAACCGCTATGCCCTTTCGGGGGGCATGCCATTACCGCTCGATGATATCCGCTTCCGTGGGTACGAGGATTTCGCGTTTTCCGGCATGATTGGCGGGGCCGATGATGCCCTCCTGCTCCATGCGCTCGATCAGCGAGGCGGCGCGGTTATAGCCGATGCCGAGACGTCGCTGCACATAGGAGGTGGAGGCTTTTCCGTCCCTCAGCACGACGGCGACAGCCTGGTCATAGGGGTCTTCGGAATCGGAGAAGTTGCCAGTGCCGGCCGGGCCGCTGCCAGCGCCATCCTCGTCGTCTTCCTCGGTGATCGCCTCCAGATATTCCGGCGAGCCTTGTGTCTTCAGATAGGCGACGATTTCCTCCACCTCGTTGTCGGAAACGAAGGGGCCGTGCACGCGCTGGATGCGCCCGCCGCCCGCCATGTAGAGCATGTCGCCCATGCCGAGCAGCTGTTCGGCACCCTGCTCTCCAAGAATGGTGCGGCTATCGATCTTCGAGGTCACCTGGAAGGAGATACGGGTGGGGAAGTTGGCCTTGATGGTGCCGGTGATGACATCGACGGACGGACGCTGGGTGGCCATGATGACATGGATGCCGGCGGCGCGCGCCATCTGCGCCAGGCGCTGCACCGCGCCTTCGATGTCTTTGCCCGCTACCATCATCAGGTCGGCCATTTCGTCGATGATGACGACGATATAGGGCAGGGGCTTCAGATCGAACTCTTCCGTCTCGTACATCGCTTCGCCGGTCTGGCGATCGAAGCCGGTCTGCACGGTGCGGGTGAGGATTTCGCCCTTGTCGAGTGCCTGCTGCACGCGGCTGTTAAAACCGTCGATATTGCGCACGCCGATCTTCGACATCTTCTTGTAGCGTTCCTCCATCTCGCGCACCGTCCATTTCAGGGCCACGACGGCCTTTTTGGGATCCGTGACAACGGGGGAAAGCAGATGCGGAATGCCGTCATAGATGGAGAGTTCGAGCATTTTTGGGTCGATCATGATCAGGCGGCACTGTTCTGGAGACATGCGGTAAAGCAGCGACAGGATCATGGTGTTGATGGCGACCGACTTGCCCGAACCGGTGGTGCCGGCGACGAGAAGATGCGGCATCTTGGCGAGATCGGCGATGACGGGCTCGCCACCGATCGTCTTGCCGAGCGCCATTGCGAGCTTGGCCTTGCTGTTTTCGAAATCGCGGCTGCCAATCAGTTCGCGCAGGAACACGGTTTCGCGCGTCTGGTTCGGCAGTTCGATGCCGATGGCGTTGCGGCCGGGCACAACCGCGACACGGGCGGCAATCGCGCTCATGGAGCGGGCAATGTCATCTGCAAGGCCGATGACACGCGAGGATTTGATGCCGGGTGCCGGCTCCAGTTCATAGAGCGTGACGACAGGGCCGGGGCGGACATGGATGATTTCGCCCTTGACGCCGAAATCCTCAAGGACCCCTTCCAGCAGGCGGGCATTCTGCTCAAGTACTTCTTCGCTCAGCATATTGTCGCGCACGACGTTCTTCGGTTCCGCCAGAAGATGAACGGTGGGCAACTGGAAGCCGTCTGCGGCGATAAACGAGGACTGCGCTTCCCTTGCCACGCGTTCGCTGGGTTTGGGCCGTGCCGAGGCAGCGGTTATTCTGGGCTGCCCGCGTCCCGGTGCCTGTCTGGGCGTGAATTTCTGATCGGCCTCGTCGGTACTGTCGTCGCCCGAGAGGATGCCGCTCGGCAGACGGCGTCCATCCGCATCGAAAGACGCTTCGTCATCCATGTCGCCATCGTGATCGAGCGCGATGGAGGGAGGCGACATCTGCCGGCGTGATGCGGCACGTTCCTCGAAAGATGGTTCGGAGCGCTGGTCAAGGCGGTTGATTGCGGTCTTCAGGCGTGAGGGTTCGTTCAGCGTGCCGAATTCATATTCGTTGAAATCGTAGGGATGTTCGAATTCATCGTGCAGGGACTTCGACTTCAGGCCGAACAGGCGGCGTAAGCGTGCCTGCGTGGTGTACCAGTAATGTGTGAGCGCGCCGAAGGCGAGAATGTTGGCGAAGAAGCCTTCACCGTCGTCTTCGTCATCCTCTTCAATCTCACGCGCGGCGCGAGCCTTGCTCGCAACCGGCGCCGGTTCTTCCCGCTCGAGTTCATCTTCCAGGCCGCCGACAACGCCTGCGGCAAACAGCATCAGCCAGGCGGCGGGCGCTGCGAATATGACGCCCAGCACGGTGGCAATGGTGCCGGTTGGGTAAGCGCCGATGAAAAGGGCGGGAAAGCGGAGAATCATGTCGCCGATGACGCCGCCGATGCCGTTTGGCAGCGGCCAGGTGACGGGGGCGGGAAAACAGCCAAGCGAGGCGGCGCAGACGATGGTGCCTGCGACCCAGGCGACGAGGCGGGCGGGTAGCCGGCTGAATTTGCGGCCGGCGATCAGGGTGATTGCCCAGGCGATGACCGGAAGAAGGGAAATGATTGCGGAAAGCCCGAGGAACTGCATGACGATATCGGCGAAGATGGCGCCGCCGTAACCCAGGAGATTGGTGGGCTGGTTCCCCGTGGCATAGGACAGGCTTGGATCGGCGACATTCCATGTGGCGAGAGCGGCAATGCCCAGCGCGATCGTCGCAAGCAGGGCAAAACCGGCCAGAGCCATGATCTGACGCACGAAAAACGCCGTCAGCACGAAGCGCGTGTGGCGACCATCGAATGTCGGAGATTGCATTCTGCCCATGTCCCTGAACCCGTCGTTTTTGTGGTTTCGGCAAGATCCGGCAGTTGACCTGATCCCGGATTGACAGGGAAAACTAACTGCTTGCTGGTTAATGCCGTGTTAACCATGCGGATTTTTGCCGTCTTCGGCGGATTTGCGGCAAAGAAAAAGGCCCGTCGAAACGGGCCTTTCTTTTGGGAAAGGGGATGGAGAACCCCTTTTCCAGATATCAGGAGTGGTAAGCGGCTTCGCCGTGGGTTGCGAGGTCGAGACCTTCGCGTTCTGCTTCCACCGGAACTCTGAGGCCGACGATCACGTCAACGATCTTGTAGAGGATCGCCGAGACGATGGCGCACCAGACGATGGTGATGGCGACGGCGACGAACTGCGTCCAGACCTGCGAGGCAATGGAGAAGTCCGCCTTGCCGGTGCCGCCGAGCAGCGGCGAGGTAAAGATGCCGGTGCCGAGGGCGCCGATGATGCCGCCGATGCCGTGCACGCCGAAGACGTCGGCCGTGTCGTCATAACCGAACTTGTTCTTCACCACGGAGACGAAGAAGTAGCAGATCGGCGAGACGATGAGGCCGAGAACGATGGCACCCATCGGGCCGACAGAGCCGGCAGCAGGCGTGACGGCGACGAGGCCGGCGATCATGCCCGAAGCGGCGCCCAGCATGGAGGCCTTGCCGCGGGTGAAGCTTTCAACCAGCGACCAGGAAACGATGGCGGCAGCCGTTGCGAGGAAGGTGTTCATGGTTGCGAGAACCGCACCGCCGGATGCTTCGAGGTTGGAGCCGGCGTTGAAGCCGAACCAGCCGAACCACAGCATGGCTGCGCCGACCAGCGTCAGGGTCATGGAGTGGGGTGCCATCATGTCCTTGCCGAAGCCGGTGCGCTTGCCGACCATGATCGCGCCGATCAGACCTGCAATACCGGCATTGATGTGAACGACCGTGCCACCGGCGAAGTCGAGAGCGCCCATGCCGAAGATCAGGCCATTTGCGTCCCAGACCATGTGTGCAATCGGGAAGTAGACGAAGGTGGCCCACAGGATGGTGAAGAGGATGACGGCGGAGAACTTGACGCGTTCAGCAAACGCACCAACGATCAGCGCCGGTGTGATGGCCGCAAAGGTCATCTGGAAGGCGATGAAGGTATATTCGTAGATCACCACGCCTTCAGAGAAGGTTGCCGAGGTGCTGTCAAGCGAAACGCCCGACAGGAACAGCTTGCCGAAGCCGCCGAAATAGGGACCGGTGCTGCCGCCGAAGGCGAAGGAGTAACCGTAGATCACCCAGACGAGCATCATGACTGCGGCAACGACCGTGCACTGCATGAGAACGGAGAGCATGTTCTTGGTGCGGACAAGGCCGCCGTAAAACAGCGCCAGACCGGGAATGATCATGAACAGCACGAGGATCGTCGCGACATACATGAAGGCTGTGTCGGCTTTTTCCGGAATGGGTGCCGCTGCTGCTGCCGGCGCGGCATCCTGGGCAAAGGCGATGGCCGGGGCCATCAGGGCTGCCATACCGGCGCCCAGCTTGCCGAGTGTTGAAAACTTGTTGAATTGCATAGCGAGAAAACTCCCCTGTCAGCCGTGCTTCAAAGCGCTTCTGTGTTGGTTTCGCCGGTACGGATGCGCACGGCCTGTTCGATAGAGTAGACGAAGATCTTGCCGTCACCGATCTGCCCGGTCTTTGCCGCGGATGCGATCGCCTCGACAGCCTTGTCGACGACGTCGGATGCGACGGCGATCTCGATCTTCAGCTTGGGAAGGAAGCTCACCGCATATTCCGTGCCGCGATAAATCTCGGTATGCCCCTTCTGGCGTCCGTAACCCTTCACTTCGGTCACGGTCAGGCCCTGGATGCCGACGCCGGTGAGCGCTTCGCGCACCTCATCCAGCTTGAACGGCTTGATAATGGCCATCACAATTTTCATCTGGTTTCCCATCCTTTGTTTGTCCTCGGCACGGAGCCGACTCTCCTTGCCGCTGGCAGATCAGTAACAGCGACTGCGGACATACATTCAAAGGGCGTGCCAGTTTTGGATGGGGCATCTAACTTATTGAAATATAAAATTTATATGACATGCGTCTGAAAAACGGGCACGAAGACGCGCAATTTTCGTCTATTAAATGTGCGGTTTTTGAAAAAAGCACATTATTTAATCAGTTGCCCTTTTGCGGATCAGACCTTCCTGTGCCACGGATGCGACCAGTTCACCCTGTCTGGTGAAAATATTGCCACGGGTCAGGCCGCGGGCGCCTGAGGCGCTGGGGCTGTCCTGCGTATAGAGCAGCCAGTCGTCCAGCCGGCAGGGACGATGGAACCACATGGCATGATCGAGGCTCGCCACCTGAATGGATGGGTCGAAGATCGTCGTGCCATGGGCATAAAGCGAGGTGTCTAGCAGGGTCATGTCCGAGAGATAGGCGAGAATGGCCGATTGCAGGTGCGGATTGTCAGGCACGTCGCCAACGGCGCGGACCCAGATGTCCTGCTGCGGTTCCAGTTTTTCCTTCGAGATATAATGGGTCAGTGAAACCGGTCGTATCTCGATCGGCCGCTTGTTGCTCCAGTAGTTCCGGATCGAAGCCGGCGCCTTGGCCAGAAAGGCTGCCTGCATCTGCTCTTCACTCATCAGTTTTTCGGGCGGCGTCACATCAGGCATTTTTATCTGATGGGTAAAACCGTCCTCGAAGATCTGAAACGACGCCGACATGGAAAAAATCGCCTTGCCATGCTGGATGGCGACCACGCGGCGGGTGCAGAAGCTTGCGCCGTCGCGGATACGCTCCACCTGGTAGACGATAGGCACCAGCGGATCGCCGGGGCGCATGAAATAGGAGTGCAGCGAATGCACCTGGCGGTTATCATCCACCGTTCTTTGTGCCGCAATCAGGGCCTGAGCGATGACCTGGCCGCCGAAAACCCGCTGCCAGCCGATTTGCGGGCTTTCGCCGCGAAACAGGTTCTCTTCCAGCTTCTCGAGATCGAGCGTGGCGATGAGATTGACCATCGGGTCTGACGTTTGCGAGGGATGCGACATTTTTTCGACCTGCTCCGGCTGTAGGAAGATGTCACATGGTCTATAGTGCGGCTATGATGCGTGCACAAGATTTGAGGAGAAGCGCGATGCTGGACGTGGTGGTGGCAGGCGGCGGATATGTCGGCCTTTCGGTTGCTGTCGCAATCAAGCAGGCGGCCGGGCACCTCAATGTGCAGGTGATTGAGGCTGCTCCTGATGATGTGTGGAAGAAAGATGTGCGCGCCTCCGCCATTATTGCGGCGGCCACGCGCATGCTCGACGTCTTCGGCATATGGAGCGAAATCGAGCCTGAAGCGCAGCCCATCAACAGGATGATCGTCACCGATTCGAAGACTGCCGATCCGGTTCGCCCGGTGTTTCTGACCTTCGATGGAGCGGTGGAAGAGGGCAGGCCGTTTGCCCATATGGTTCCGAATGTTGCGATGGTCGGGGCGCTGAGGGGCCTGTGCGACCGCCTCGGCATCGAAATCCGCCACGGGCTCAGCGTTTCCGGCTTTACCGCGGGTGCGCAATCGACGGCAATCAGCCTTTCCGACGGCTCATCTGTCGACGCACGATTGTTGATTGCCTGCGACGGGGTTCGCTCAGCGCTGAGAGATATGGCCGGCATCAAGACCGTGCAATGGGATTATGACCAGGCCGGTATCGTCACCACTGTCGAACATGAGCGGCCACATGAGGGCTGCGCGGAAGAGCATTTCCTGCCGTCAGGACCTTTCGCCATCCTGCCGCTCAAGGGAAACCGGTCGTCGCTTGTCTGGACCGAACGCAAGGCTGATGCCGACAGGCTGGTGGCCTCCGATGATCTGGTGTTTGAGGAGGAACTCGAGCGCCGGTTCGGCCATAAGCTCGGATCTATCCGCCCCGTCGGGCCCCGCCGGGCCTTTCCCCTCGGCCTGACGCTGGCGCGCTCCTTCGTTGCCCCTCGTTTTGCGCTTGCCGGCGATGCGGCGCATGGCATTCACCCGATCTCGGGGCAGGGTCTCAATCTCGGCTTCAAGGACGTCGCGGCTCTCGCCGAAACCGTGGTTGAGGCCGATCGTCTTGGTCTCGATATAGGCTCTCTCAATGTTCTGGAGCGTTATCAGTCCTGGCGGCGTTTCGATACGCTGCGAATGGGCGTGACGACGGATGTGCTTAACCGGCTTTTCTCCAATGATGTCGGTCCCATCCGCATCATGCGCGATTTCGGTCTTGGCGTGGTCGATCGTTTGCCGGGTCTGAAATCCTATTTCATCGGTCAGGCAGCCGGCACGACGGATGCAAATGCGCCGCGCCTGCTTAGCGGCCAGACGCTCTGATCCAGCACCTTTCGCAGGTTCCAGATCGGCTTTTCCGCGATTGCCGCTTGACAGTCGATTCCGGTATTTTCTGTCTGAAGGTTTTGCCATAAAGCTGAATCCGGCCAAGGACTTATCCGGATTCATAATCTTGTATGGGCCGTGCTTTCACCAACCAGATGTTGCGGAGAACAAAAGCTGAATCACCGTGAGTCAGCGATTCGTATTCGATTCGTTCGCAGACTGTTCTTTGCCACGCCTGATTCCGTTTTCGCCGGATTCTTTTTTCTTGATTAACCGGCTGAATCTGCATGGAAAATTGCGGGAATGAGGCATCTTGCATCAGTTTGCAATCAAGGCCTATTGCCTTTGCCGACGGGCGTTGCCATGTGTGGTGCGCGTGTCCACGTCCATGATGGCGCAGGGCACGGCAAGCAGATGAAGTCGATTCGCGGATAGTACGTTGAATTTTCGCCCCATGATCCTGAGCGGCCGCGGTGTCACGGCCGTTCTCGGCCCCACCAATACCGGCAAGACCCACTACGCGATCGAGCGGATGGTCGCGCATGGCAGCGGTGTCATTGGCCTGCCGCTGCGTCTTCTGGCGCGCGAGGTTTATACCCGCCTGGTGGAGAAGGTGGGTGCGCCGAACGTGGCGCTGATTACCGGCGAAGAAAAAATATCTCCTCCCAAAGCCAAATATTCCGTCTGCACCGTGGAAGCCATGCCGCGCGAGACGACCGCCGCCTTTGTCGCGATCGACGAAGTTCAGCTCGCCGGCGATCTGGAGCGCGGCCATATCTTCACCGACCGCGTGCTGCATCTGCGCGGGCGGGAGGAAACACTGCTTCTGGGTGCCGGCACGATGCGCCCGATCCTTGAAAAGCTGCTGCCGGGAATTACGGTGGTCGAGCGGCCACGCCTGTCGCAGCTCTTTTATGCAGGGCAGAAAAAGATTACCCGCCTGCCGCAACGCACGGCAATCGTCGCGTTTTCGGCAGAAGAAGTTTATGCCATCGCCGAGCTGGTGCGCCGCCAGCGCGGCGGCGCGGCCGTGGTGATGGGCGCTCTCTCACCGCGTACGCGTAACGCCCAGGTCGGGCTCTACCAGTCCGGCGATGTTGAATATCTGGTGGCGACCGACGCCATCGGCATGGGTCTCAACCTCGATGTCGATCATGTCGCCTTTGCGCAGGACCGTAAATTCGACGGTTATCAGTTCCGCAATCTCAATCCCGGCGAAATCGGCCAGATCGCCGGCCGCGCCGGCCGCCATCTCCGCGATGGCACCTTCGGCGTAACGGGGCGCGTCGATCCGTTCGACGACGAGCTGGTGGAGCGGATCGAAACCCATCAATTCGATGCGGTGAAAGTGCTGCAATGGCGGACGAAAAATTTCGATTTTTCCTCCATCGCCAATCTGCGCCTGAGCCTTGATGCCGCTCCGACAATCCAGGGACTTTCCCGAGCCTTACCCGCCATCGACCAGCAGGCGCTGGAATATCTGTCGCGTTACCCCGAAATCATCGACGTGACGACGAGCGATGCGCGGGTGGAAAAACTCTGGGAGGCCTGCGCGCTTCCCGACTATCGCCGTATCGCGCCAGCCCAGCATGCCGACCTGATCTCGACGCTTTATTTCGACCTCGTGAAACGTGGTGCGGTGAACGAAGATTTCATGGCTGAGCAGGTGCGCCGCGCCGACCGCACGGATGGAGAGATCGATACATTGTCTGCGAGGATTGCGCAGATCAGAACATGGACTTATGTATCGAACCGCCCAGGATGGCTTGCCGATCCGACACACTGGCAAGAAAAGACGCGGGAAATCGAGGATCGATTGTCCGATGCGCTACATGAAAGGTTGACGAAACGCTTTGTTGATCGCAGGACATCTGTGCTCATGAGGCGCCTGAGAGAGAATGCGATGCTTGAAGCTGAAATCAGTGTAAATGGTGATGTCTTCGTAGAAGGACATCACGTCGGCCAATTGGCCGGATTCCGGTTCACGCCGGTGTCGGGAATGGAAGGGCCGGATCAGAAGGCCGTGCAAGGTGCGGCCCAGAAGGCGCTCGCTCTCGAATACGAGGCGCGTGCAGCGCGTCTGCATGCCAGTGGAAACGGCGATCTCGCTTTGAGCTCCGATGGTCTGGTTCGCTGGTTGGGCGAACCGGTGGCCCGCCTTTCGGCAGGTGATAACATCATGAAGCCGCGGGTGATCCTGCTGGCCGACGAACAGTTGAGCGGCAATGCCCGTGACCATGCGCTGGCGCGCGTCGAACGTTTCGTCAATCATCAGATTGCGACCGTGCTGAAGCCACTGGATGACATTTCGCGCGCCGAAGACCTTCAGGGTCTGGCGAAGGGTCTGGCGTTCCAGCTGGTCGAAAATCTTGGCGTTCTGTTCCGCCGTGACGTCACCGAAGACGTGAAGTCGCTGGATCAGGATGCACGTGCCTCCATGCGCCGCTACGGCGTGCGTTTCGGTGCCTATCACGTCTTCCTGCCTGCACTGCTGAAGCCGGCTCCGGCCGAGCTTGTCACGCTGCTCTGGGCGCTGAAGAATGACGGCCTCGGCAAGCCGGGTTATGGCGATCTCATTCCGGTTCTGGCCGCCGGCCGCACCTCGGTGGTGACCGATCCCGCTTTCGAGCGGATGTTCTACAAGCTTGCCGGTTTCCGTTTCCTTGGAAAGCGCGCCGTTCGTATCGACATTCTCGAGCGCCTGGCCGATCTCATCCGTCCGCTGTTGCAGTGGAAGCCCGGCCAGCAGCCGCGTCCGGAAGGCGCTTATGACGGCCGCCGTTTCACGACGACGACCGCGATGCTTTCCATTCTCGGCGCAACGCTTGACGACATGGAAGAGATCCTCAAGGGTCTTGGTTACCGCGCCGATCAGGTGACGGCGGAAGAGGCGCAGGCCTTCCTCGCCAATCAGGCCGGGGCTGCTGCTCCGGCCATTGCCGATCAGGTGACGGCAGACGAGGAAAGCGCTGAAACCGAGCAGGACGAGCCGGCTTCCGAAGAGCAGGCATCCGAGACGGTGGCTGTTGCGGAAGTCGAAGCCGCTGAAGAAGCGCCGGTTGCGGAAGCTGTCAGCGAGGAGGCTGCTGCTGGCGAAGCCGTACCCGCTGAAAGCGCTGAGGCAACCGAGCCGAAGCCCGTTCTTCTGTGGCGTCCTGGTGGCCGCAATGAAAACCAGCGCGGCGACAACCGTCGTCCCGGCAATCGCGGTCATGGTCGTGAACAGGGAGCGCGCGAGCAGGGTGAGCGTCGTGGCGAAGGCCGTCGTGACAATCGTGACGGTGCAAATCGTGACGGGGCAAATCGCGAAGCTACCAATCGCGGCGGTGAGGGCGAGCGCAAGCGTGATGGCGGACGCCCTGATCGCGGCAATCGCAATGATCGTCAGGATCGTGGCGAGCGCAAGGACAGGCCTGATCGTAACGACCGCGGCGGAAAGCCGCAGGGTCAGCAGCGGTTCGAAGCCAAGCCACCCCGCAAGGAGAAGCCGATCGATCCGGATTCGCCTTTCGCAAAGCTCGCTGCTCTCAAGGAGCAGCTGAAGAAGTAAGCCCATGGGGAGCAACGAACAGCCACTGGAGAGCGCGCGTCAGCGTCTGGACAAGTGGCTGTTCTTTGCCCGCATGGCCAAATCCCGTTCGCTTGCCCAGGGCTACGTCCAGTCGGGTCACGTCAAAGTCAACGGTGTCACTATTCGCCAACCCAGCCATACGGTAAAGGCGGGTGACAGGCTCGATATCGGTTTCGAGCGCATGGACAGGGTGCTGGTCGTAAAGTCCGGAGGGGCACGGCGCGGACCCTACGAAGAAGCAAAACTTCTCTATGACGATCTGACGCCGCCCCGCGACCCATCCGACCGGTTTAGTCCGCTGGAGCAGGCGATGCGTGAACCGGGCAGCGGTCGTCCGACAAAAAAAGAGCGCCGGGCGCTCGACAGGTTTCTGTCTGATAGTGACGGAAGCAAAGATTAGAATAAACCTCCCGGCCGGACCCGTTTTTCAGAATTGTTTATCCTTGCTATCTGAAGTCAAAGGCATTACGTCCTTTGCGAAATTGCCCTGTCTGAATTCCGGGCGTCGGCTTGTGTTCCGAAGCCCAAAGACCCGGTCTGCATATTCTGGAGTTCATCATGACATATGTCGTGACCGACAATTGCATCCGCTGCAAATACACCGATTGCGTTGAAGTCTGCCCCGTGGACTGCTTTTACGAGGGTGAAAATTTTCTCGCCATCAATCCTGACGAATGTATCGATTGCGGTGTGTGCGAACCGGAATGTCCCGCCGAGGCGATCAAGCCCGATACAGAGCCGGGTCTCGACAAATGGCTGACGCTCAATGCCGAATATGCGGCGATCTGGCCGAACATCACCATCAAGCGTGACCCGATGCCGGAAGCCAAGGAAATGGACGGCGTAGCAGGTAAGCTGGAGCTTTATTTCTCCGCCGAACCTGGACAGGGCGACTGATTTTTCAACGATACGGCGTCTTCTGCGCCGTTATTTTTAAAGCCCTCGCAGCCCAGGCGCGAGGGCTTTTTGCTGCAGTTCAGCGGGTCATCCGCCGCGGCCCGATTGCAGGGTGGTCGACAGCAGCGTCAAAAGAGCCACGCTGTCTTCCAGGCTTTGCCGCTGGCGGCTTTGCAGTATGGCGGCCTGCAGACGGTTCATTTCGCGGGCGATCGCCGCTGGCTGCCATGTCCGCAACGCCCTTTCGATGATCGGCTTTCGGCGAAAATGGATGTGGCGTCCTAGTGTCTGCATCACCTGCCCGGCCTGCTGCTTTTTCTCGTCCATCTCCGCCCGCATCTGGTCGAGCAGCTGGAATTGCTTGAGGCACCCCTGAAGCACGAGGAAGATCGGCGTCTTAGATGCAACGATCTTCTGGGTGGCGTGGAAAAAGGCGTTTCTGTCGCCTTTCAGGATGGCATCAACGGCATCGTCAGCGGAAACCGTGCTGGCGTCGCCGATGATCGCCAGCACATCTTCTTCTTCAATCACTTCTGCGCCACGGCAATAAAGCGCCAGCTTGCGGATTTCGTTGCGCGACGCGATGCGGTCGCCGCCGAGGGATTCGATCAGCCTTTGCCGTGCGGCGGGCGCGATGCGCAGATTGTCGCTGGAAAGCTCCTGATCGATCAATGCGTTCAACGATCGCGCATCGTCCGCATAACAGGGGATCGCGGCGATTGAGCGTGCGGGTTCCGCGATCTTGCGCAGCCCCGTGCCCTTCTTGATATCGCCAGCCTCTATGATCAGGAAGCTCGCCTCAGGCGGTGTCTCGGCCAGAAACTGGAGCGCGTCCACCAGTGCTTTTTCGGCCGCCGCACCCTTTACCCAAACGAGTTTCTCACCACCGAAAAGGCCGATGGCGTTCACCTCATCGAGAAGGCGACCGGGATCGCCCTGCAGATCGGATGCGGTCAACTTCAGTGACGCGAAGGCGTCATCGGGATCGATGCCGGTCTTTTTGGCGATGAGGCTTGCCCGCTCCGACACAAGGCCGCGATCCGGACCATAGAGCACGAAAACGCGAAAGCGCTCCGCCGGATTTTCGGCGAAGCGCTCAAACTCATGCGATTTTATCTCCGCCACGGCCGCGCTTCTCAGCGGCCGAGGGTGGCGGCGATATCGGTGCGGATGATTTCAGCCAGTTCCCGGGCCGCACGGTTTTCGGCGTCGCGGGTTGCCCTGATCTTGGCGAATTCCTGCTGCGGCAGGTCCACCTGTGCCGTCACGCTGCGGCGTGCGGAGCGCAGGATCTGGCCGTCGGAAATACGCGTCAGGACATATTGACCGCTCATCACCACGCGGCCGGGATAAGGGCCGTCATAGTTGTTGTTGGTGCGGGTCGTCAGGTCGTAATTCTCGACCTCCGTGGAGGTGGCGCTCGAGCTTACGGAAATCTTGACATTATACTGCGCCGTGGCCGGTTCACCCGCACCGCCGGCCATCAGGAAGATCAGCTGGTTGCGGACTTCCTGTCCAACCCTGCCACCAACCTCGGAGACACTGACGGCTGCCAGCCTCTCCTTGGTTCCGGAGGCCTCGCCATAAAGCGGGCGCACCTGGCAGCCCGCCAGAAGACCAGCCATCATCACGACGGAAATTGCTGCCGCGACGCGGCTCCATCTCGAAAAAACGTCAGACAACAATGTTCACAATCCTCTGCGGAACCACGATGACTTTCTTGGGCTCGCCACCGGCAAGAATAGATTTGACGGCATCCAGAGCAAGGGCAGCCGCACGGACCGCATCTTGATCCGCATCGCGCGCGATTGTCAATTCACCGCGCTTCTTGCCGTTGACCTGCACCGGCATGACCACGTCGTTTTCCTCGACCAGCGAGGCAACGAAGACCGGCCATGGCGTCTGGGCCACGAGACCCTCATTGCCCAGCGCCGACCAGCATTCTTCCGCCAGATGCGGTGTCATGGGGGCGATGATACGAATGAGGATTTCAACGGCGTCACGCGCCGCTGCCTTGGCGTCTTCAGACTTGCCGCCTGCTGCGACGTCCGCGAGCGGTCCAGCCAGGGCATTGACGAGCTCGTAGATGCGGGCGATCGCCTTGTTGAAGGCGAGCTTGTCCAGATCATCCTGAACGGCCTTCAGCGTCTTGTGGGCGGCCTTGGAGGCTGCCAACCCTTCGCCCTCGGTCGCCGGCTTCGGCTTGACGTTCTTCAGCTCCCCGGCAACTTCACCGATGATGCGCCAGACGCGCTGGACGAAGCGGTTTGCACCCTCCACCCCGGCTTCGGACCAGATGACGTCGCGATCCGGCGGAGAGTCCGACAGAACGAAGAAGCGTGCGGTATCCGCCCCATAGGATGCGATGATATCGTCCGGGTCGACCACGTTCTTCTTGGACTTCGACATCTTCTCGATGGAGCCGATCTTTACTTCCGCACCGGAAGACAGAAGGAATGCCCGGCGTGCGCCGTCCGCCTCTTCGATGCGCAGGTCCGCGGGGGCTATCCATTCGCGGCTCATGCCTTCGCCGTGGCTATAGGTCTCGTGAACCACCATGCCCTGCGTGAACAGGCCCTTGAAGGGCTCCTTGACGCCGACATGGCCGGTCTCGCGCATGGCGCGGGTGAAGAAGCGCGAATAGAGCAGGTGCAGGATGGCATGCTCGATGCCGCCAATATATTGATCAACCGGCAGCCAGTGATTGGCAACTTTCGGGTCGGTCGGCTGGTCTTCCCACGGCGCTGTAAAGCGGGTGTAATACCAGCTGGAATCGACGAAGGTGTCCATCGTGTCGGTTTCGCGCCGCGCATCATGGCCGCATTGCGGGCAGGAAACATGACGCCATGTGGGGTGGCGATCCAGAGGGTTGCCGGGCACGTCGAAAGTGACATCGTCGGGCAGCTTGACCGGCAGGTCCTTTTTCGGAACCGGAACCACGCCGCAGACTTCGCAGTGAATGACCGGGATCGGGCAACCCCAGTAACGCTGGCGGGAAATGCCCCAGTCGCGCAGGCGGAAATTGACCTTGCGTTCGGCCTGCGGTGCATTCCCCAGCATCTCGGCGGACAGCTTCTGCACGACGGCTTCGAAGGCGTCGGCCGTCTTCATGCCGTTCAGGAAGCCGGAATTGATCATCACGCCATCATCGGTGAAGGCGGTGTCTTCAACAGTAAAGCTTGCGGCGTCGGGACCTTCGGGTGCGACGACGGCCACGACCGGCAGGCCGTATTTGCGGGCGAAGTCCAGATCGCGCTGGTCACCCGAAGGGCAGCCGAAGATTGCGCCGGTGCCGTAATCCATCAAGACGAAATTGGCGACATAGACGGGCAGTTCCCAGCTGGGATCCAGCGGGTGGACGACCTTGACGCCGGTATCGATGCCCTTCTTTTCAGCGGTTTCAAGTGCTGCCAGAGAGGTACCATGGCGGCGGCATTTGTCGCAGAACGCGGCAATATCAGGGTTGTTCGCCGACAGTTCCTTTGCCAGCGGATGGTCGGCGGCGATCGCCAGGAAGGAGGCGCCGAACAGGGTGTCGGGACGCGTTGTATAAACGGTGATGTCGGAAAAACCTTCCGGCGCCGTCTCAGTGACGGTCTGCCAGCGCAGCGACAGGCCTTCGGAACGGCCGATCCAGTTCTTCTGCATCAGGCGCACTTTTTCCGGCCACTGGTCCAGTTCATCCAGTTCGTCCAGCAGGTCCTGGCTGAAATCGGTGATGCGGAAGAACCATTGCGTTAGTTCGCGCTGTTCGACCAGTGCGCCGGAGCGCCAGCCGCGGCCGTCGATCACCTGCTCATTGGCCAGAACCGTGTGGTCGACCGGGTCCCAGTTGACCTTGGACTGCTTGCGGTAAACCAGGCCCTTTTCCATGAAATCGACAAACAGCGCCTGCTGACGATGGTAATATTCCACATCGCAGGTTGCGAATTCACGGGTCCAGTCCAGTGACAGTCCCATGGATTTCAGCTGGCCGCGCATGGTGGCGATGTTCTGGTAGGTCCAGTCCTTGGGGTGGACCTTGTTCTGCATGGCTGCGTTTTCCGCAGGCATGCCGAAGGCATCCCAGCCCATCGGGTGCAGAACGTTGAAGCCACGCGCGCGCTTGTAACGCGCAACCACATCACCCATCGCGTAGTTGCGGACATGGCCCATATGGATGCGTCCCGAGGGATAGGGAAACATCTCCAGAACGTAATATTTCTCGCGCGGATCGCTGTTATCGGTGACGAAAACCTTGTCTTCGTTCCATTTTTGCTGCCAGCGCGGCTCGGCGTCGCGAGGATTGTAACGTTCGATGGCCATTGTCTAAAATTCCGGGTATCGAGGGGAAAAATTTGCGCTGACCTTCACCATGAAACGACCGGGGCGTCAAGTTTGGCGGGGCATTCGGGCGTTCAATCTTGGTCAGCGTGCCTCAAATGGTGCTAAAGGTGCTTGGCATCAAGGTAATCGGCGTCTAGTTAGCGGTTCGAACGGTTTAAAAAAGGTCTTGTGATGGAAATCGAAGCACGTCTTGAAGATGTCAGGCAGCGCATTGCGGATGTTGCGGAAAAATCCGGTCGCAAGGCGACGGATGTTGCCCTGGTTGCTGTCTCGAAGACATTCGACGCAGAAGCGATCCAGCCCATCATCGATGCCGGCCAGCGCGCGTTTGGCGAAAACCGCGTGCAGGAAGCACAGGGCAAGTGGCCTGCCCTCAAGGAGAAGACATCCGATATCGAGCTGCATCTGATCGGACCGCTGCAATCCAACAAGGCGGCGGATGCGGTGGCGCTGTTTGACGTCGTGCAGAGTATCGACCGGGAAAAGATCGCCCGCGCGCTTGCCGAAGAATGTGCCAGACAGGACCGCAGCCTGCGATTTTATGTGCAGGTCAACACCGGCCTCGAGCCGCAGAAGGCCGGCATCGACCCGCGTGAAACCGTTGCCTTCGTAGCTTTTTGCCGCGACGAGTTGAAATTGCCGGTCGAGGGATTGATGTGCATTCCGCCGGCAGAAGAAAATCCCGGGCCGCATTTTGCGCTTCTGGCCAAGCTTGCCGGGCAATGCGGCCTTGAGAAGCTTTCCATGGGCATGTCCGGCGATTTTGAAACCGCCGTCGAGTTCGGCGCCACCAGCGTTCGGGTGGGCTCGGCGATCTTCGGCAGCCGGTAAAATCCTTAAAAACAAAAACCCGGCACTGCGGCCGGGTTTCAAATGTCGGAAAGACTTCGATCAGTATTGATCGTCCTCGTCTTCGTCCTTCGGTGCAGACTTCAGCGAGGAGAGCTTCTTGAACACGGCGTCGGCGTCGATCTGCTCTTCTTCCTCACGCTGGAAGTTGTAATCCAGACCTTCCGTTGCCGTTGCCGGCTGCAGTGTGTTGCCAAGCTCTTCGGCTGTTGGCAGCGGACGACCGCGCGAAGCGCGTTCGACTTCAAGATCAAGATCGATCTGGCTGCAAAGGCCGAGCGTTACCGGATCCATCGGCGTCAGGTTGGCCGAGTTCCAATGGGTGCGGTCGCGAATCTGCTCAATGGTGGATTTGGTGGTGCCGACGAGGCGCGAAATCTGCGCGTCCTTCAGTTCCGGATGGTTACGAACCAGCCAGAGAATGGCGTTCGGACGGTCCTGGCGCTTGGAAACCGGCGTATAACGCGGACCACGGCGCTTGGATTCCGGCACGCGCACCTTCGGCTCGGAAAGCTTGAGCTTGTGGTTGGGGTTGCCTTCGGCGCGGGCAATCTCGTCGCGGGAAAGCTGTCCCGTCGCGATTGGATCGAGACCCTTGATGCCCTGTGCGGCTTCACCGTCGGCAATCGCCTTGACTTCCAGCGGATGCAATTTGCAGAACGTGGCTATCTGGTCGAACGACAGCGCGGTGTTGTCAACCAGCCATACAGCAGTTGCCTTTGGCATGAGCAATTGTTGAGCCATAGATACAGTCCTTCTGTCCGTCCGCGCCGGTGTCGCGGGCGTGGTATCAACCACTGAATTTCCGGGATATGACGGCTCTATAGCGGCATTGCATCAGAATTGCAATTCTTTGTGAAACAAATGACCTTTGTCTAATTGCCGTGTGCATTTGAACTGCTATGAATTCAACACATGCCTGAGGTGGGAGTCTCAAGGCGCGCTCATAACAGGACATACTTGGTTTCAGGAGGAGTTTATGTCTGCCAAAATCTACCCGGTGCTCAAATCGGCGAAAGCCCGCACGCTCATCGACAATGAGCGGTACCAGAAATGGTATCAGGAGAGCGTCGAGGATCCGGAAAAATTCTGGGACAAGCACGGCCGGCGGATCGACTGGTTCAAGCCCTATACCAAGGTCAAGAATACCTCCTTCAAGGGACGTGTACCGATCAAGTGGTTCGAGGATGGCCTGACGAACGTCTCCTACAACTGTATCGACAGGCATCTGAAGACGCATGGCGAGCGCACGGCGATCATCTGGGAAGGCGACAATCCCTATATCGACAAGAAGATCACCTATAACCAGCTCTATGATTATGTCTGCCGTCTGGCCAATGTGCTGAAGAAGCACGGCGTCAAGAAGGGTGACCGCGTCACCATCTACATGCCGATGATCCCCGAGGCGGCCTATGCCATGCTCGCCTGCGCCCGCATCGGTGCCGTGCATTCCGTCGTTTTTGGCGGCTTCTCGCCGGAAGCGCTGGCCGGCCGTATCGTCGATTGCGAATCAACCTTCGTCATCACCTGCGATGAAGGCGTGCGCGGCGGCAAGCCGATCCCGCTCAAGGAAAACACCGACAAGGCGATCGATATTGCCGCCAAGCAATATGTCATCGTCAACAAGGTTCTTGTCGTGCGCCGCACCGGCGGCAAGACCGGATGGGCGCCGGGCCGCGATATCTGGTACCATCAGGAAATCGCCACGGTGAAACCGGATTGCCCGCCGGCGAAGATGCGGGCGGAGGATCCGCTGTTCATCCTCTACACATCGGGTTCCACCGGCAAGCCGAAGGGCGTTCTGCACACGACGGGTGGTTACCTCGTCTATACGTCGATGACGCATGAATATGTGTTCGACTACAAGGATGGCGAGGTCTTCTGGTGTACGGCCGATGTCGGCTGGGTTACCGGCCATTCCTACATCGTCTACGGGCCGCTTGCGAATTGTGCGACGACGCTGATGTTCGAAGGCGTTCCCAACTTCCCGGATCAGGGTCGTTTCTGGGAAGTCATCGACAAACACAAGGTCAATATCTTCTATACCGCACCAACGGCGCTCCGGTCGCTGATGGGGGCGGGCGACCAGTTCGTCACGCGTTCGTCGCGCGACAGCCTGCGGCTGCTTGGAACGGTCGGCGAGCCGATCAATCCGGAAGCATGGGAGTGGTATTACCATGTGGTCGGCGAGGACAAGAGCCCGATCGTCGACACCTGGTGGCAGACGGAAACGGGTGGGATTCTGATATCGCCGTTGCCGGGGGCGACCGATCTGAAACCGGGTTCGGCGACGCGGCCATTCTTCGGCGTGCAGCCGCAGCTTGTCGATGCTGAAGGCAATGTGCTGGAAGGGCCGGCCGACGGCAATCTCTGCATCACCGACAGCTGGCCAGGCCAGTCGCGGTCGGTTTATGGCGATCACCAGCGCTTTGTCGATACGTACTTCTCGACCTACAAGGGCAAGTATTTCACCGGCGATGGCTGCCGGCGTGACGAGGACGGTTATTACTGGATCACCGGTCGTGTCGATGACGTGCTGAATGTCTCCGGCCACCGCCTCGGTACCGCCGAAGTCGAATCCGCGCTGGTGTCGCATCATCTCGTTTCGGAAGCGGCCGTGGTCGGTTATCCGCATCCCATCAAGGGACAGGGCATTTATTGCTACGTCACGCTGATGGCGGGGCAGAATGGCGATTATGCGCTGCGCGAAGAGCTGGTGAAGCATGTGCGCAACGAGATAGGGCCGGTTGCAACGCCGGACAAGATCCAGTTCGCGCCGGGCCTGCCCAAGACCCGCTCCGGCAAGATCATGCGCCGTATTCTGCGCAAGATCGCCGAGGACGATTTTGGTGCGCTGGGGGATACATCGACGCTTGCCGATCCGGCGGTGGTGGAAGACCTCATCGCCAACCGCCAGAACCGCACGGCGTCCTGATTTTCTGGAAAGGCTGCTTCGGCGGCCTTTTTCTTTTTGCAAACGAAAACACCCGGAAGCGAACTTCCGGGTGTTTCTTATTCAATACAGACAGGCTTACTGGCCGCGGATTTTCTTCAGGTCGGCCAGAACGGCGTCAACAACGTCCGCACCGATTTCAGCCTTGTGCTTTTCGTAAACGACCATCGACTTCTCGCGGATACGCGCCTGCTCTTCCGGAGACAGCGAGTTGACCTCGAGACCGGCAGCCTTGATCTTTTCCAGCGACTTCTGGTTCAGTTCGCGGATGACCTTGCGCTCTTCGTCGCGGCCGATAACTGCGCATTCACGCAGGGCCGTCTGTTCTTCGGGCGTGTAGCTGTCGAAGATCGGCTTGGAGAAGAGGAAGAGGAACGGCGTGTAAGCGTGGTTCGTCTCGGTGATGTACTTCTGCACCTCGTAGAACTTGGAGGTGTCGATCGTCACATAGGGGTTTTCCTGCGCGTCGATCGCGTTGGTTTCAAGCGCCGAGAAGACTTCGCCGAAAGCCATCGGCGTCGCGTTGGCGCCGAGGTTCTGGAAGGTGTCGAGGAAGATGTTGTTCTGCATCACGCGGACCTTGAGGCCCGAGAAATCTTCCCACTTGTTCACGGCATGCTTGGAGTTCGACAGGTTGCGGAAGCCGTTTTCCCAGTAGGCCAGGTTTACGAGGCCCTGTTCTTCCAGCTTCTTGTTCATCATGTCGCCGAAAGCGCCGTCCATGACCGCGTCAGCTTCCTTGTCGTTCGCAAAGAGGAACGGCAGGTCGAAGACGCCGAGCGACGGGATGAGACCGACGAGCGGCGACGAGGACGTCACGACGGCTTCCTGAACGCCGGAGCGCAGGGCTTGTGTTGCCTGAAGGTCACCGCCGAGAGCGCCGCCCCAGAATGCCGTCAGCTTCAGCTTGCCGCCCGACTTGTCGTCGAGGCAGGCCTGCATTGCCTTGATGCCGTTGCCGACCGGGTGATCCTGGTTGATGCCGTTCGAAACACGGATGTTACGGCTGTTGAATTCGGCCATTGCCGGAGCAGCGGCGCCTACGGCGAAAGCGATGGCCGTGGTGGTCAGAAGAAGCTTTCTCATAATATCCTCCCTTGGATTGTGTTCGAGAAATTAACGAAGGTACTGCAACGGAACCATGACGATGTCGGGGAAAATCACCAGCAGCGCCAGGACGATGGTTTCGGCAACGAGGAACGGCCAGACGCCGATCGTGACCTTGCCGAGCGGGATGCGGCCGACGCCGCTGACGACGTTGAGAACCACGCCGACCGGAGGGGTAATCAGGCCGATGGCGTTGTTGATGATGAAGAGAACACCGAAATAGACCGGGTCGATGCCCGCCTGCTTGATGATGGGCATCAGAACAGGCGTGAGGATCAGGATGGTCGGCGTCAGGTCGAGCGCGGTGCCGACGATGAAGACTAGTACCATGATGACGACCATCAGCAGCATCGGACGATCGATCAGCGGCTCGATATAGCTTGCGACTTCGTTCGGAATGTTCGCTGCCGTGATGAGCCATGCGGAGACGAGCGCTGCGCAGACGAGGAACATGATGATCGAGGTGCTCTTGGCGGCGCGCAGAAGCACGTGGAAGAGATCCGCCGGCTTCAGTTCGCGGTAGATCACCATGCCGACGAAAAGCGCGTAAGCGGCGGCCACGACGGCGGCTTCCGTCGGCGTCATGATGCCGGCCTTGATGCCGCCCAGAATGATGACGGGCATGCCCAGCGCCCAGCCAGCACGCGCGGTGGCGACGAGACGTTCCTTGGCGGTGGTTTTCGGCAGCGGCTTGATGTTGTCCTTGCGCACCACGATCAGCCAGGCGACGATCAGCGAAATGCCCATCAGAATGCCGGGAACGATACCTGCAAGGAACAGCTGGGTGATCGAGACGTTGGCGGCGACACCGAAAACGATGAAGGCCATGGACGGCGGAATGACCGGGGCGATGATGCCGCCTGCGGCGATGAGGCCACCGGAGCGCGGAATATTGTATCCGGCCTTCGCCATCATCGGGATGAGGATTGCGGCAAGAGCTGCGGTATCAGCTGCTGCCGAACCGGAGATGCTGGCCATGATGATGGCTGCGACGATGGCAACGATGCCGAGGCCGCCCCTGATATGGCCGACGCAGGCAATGGCGAAATCAATGATGCGGCGCGACAGGCCGCCGGAATTCATCAGTTCGCCAGCCAGAATGAAGAAGGGAATGGCGAGCAGCGTGAAGGTGTCGGCGCCCGAAATCATGTTCTGGGCGATGATCGCGGTGTTGAACATGCCCATGTACCACATGAGCACGACGCCGCAGAACATCAGCGAGAAAGCGACGGGAACGCCAATCGCCATGGCTCCCAGAAGAGAGCCGATAAAAACGAGAAGGGTCATGGTATCAGCGCTCCGAAAGCTGTTCGATCGTCAGGTTCTCGCCCGCAAACTGGGCGATTTCGTCTTCTGTGACGCGGCCCGTCAAAAGACGGTACAGGCGTTCCAGTGCGATGATGAACATCAGGCCGCCGGTGAACATGCCGATGCCATAGACCCAGATCATCGACAGCTTGGTAACCGGTGCGTGCATGCTGGCATTGATGCCGGACTGCTTCCAGGTTCCCCAGAAGAAGATGGCGGAACAGGCCAGAATGATGATGTTCGACGCGATCATGCAGACGATGCGGGCACGGCGGGAGAGGAACATCACGAGCGTTTCGATGCCCATGTGGCTGTTCTCACGAAATGTCAGCACCGCGCCGATGAAGGTCAGCCAGACGAAGAAATAACGCGACATTTCTTCCGAGACGTTGATGCCGGAATTCATCGTGTAACGCATGACGACGTTGACGAAGACCATGATCGACATGCCGGCGAGCAGCAGGACGAGAATGATTTCGAGAATCCGGTAAAAGAGATTGATGGTCTTTGGCATTTTCCCCTCCCGAAGAAACATCTGGAGCATTTTCGGCGAAGGATCGCCGTCAATGCGCCACCTATTGGTTTTCGCTAAATTGCTTAGAGCAACCCGCGTTTCGCCAGGTTGCGCATCAGGGCCACGGTGCCGAATGTCCATTCAGGGCATTCATCAGTCGTCGTGACCCAGTTGATCAACTTGCCGAGCTTGGGCGTGGAGATTTCGACACGGTCGCCCTTGGCATGGGTGAAGCCGAGACCCGGGCCATGGCGGTCTTTGACCGGCGCGAACATCGTGCCAAGGAAAAAGACGGCGCCATCTGGATATTGATGGTTGCGATTCAAGAGCTGGGACGCGAGGTTTTCCGGCGTGCGGCTGATTGCCTGCATCGCGCTGACGCCCGTCATGGTGAAACCGTCTTCGCCTTCGACCAGAAGCGAGATCTGCGACTGCTTCACGTCTTCAATTGTGAAGTTGCCGTCGAACAGGCGGATGAAAGGCCCGATCGCGCAGGAAGCGTTGTTGTCCTTCGCCTTGCTGAGGAGCAGGGCGGAGCGGCCTTCGAAATCGCGCAGGTTGACGTCGTTGCCGAGGGTTGCGCCGACAATGCGGCCGTCGGAGGCGATGGCGAGCACCACTTCCGGCTCCGGGTTGTTCCATTGCGATTTCGGGTGAACGCCGATCAGTGCGCCGCAGCCGACCGAAGCCATGGCCTGCGCCTTGGAGAATATTTCCGCATCCGGGCCGATACCCACTTCCAGATATTGCGACCAGAGGCCCATTTCCTGAAGCAGTTTCTTGACTTCCGCGGCCTTTTCGGAGCCGGCCTCAAGTCCCCGCAGATTGTCGCCGAGAACCGGCGCCAGCCGTCCGCGGATTTCCTGTGCGCGAAGCGGGTCGCCCTTGGCCTGCTCTTCGATCACGCGTTCCAGCATGCTATCGGCGAAGGTGACGCCGGCGGCCTTGACGGCCTGAATGTCGTTGGGCGCAAGAAGTTCGCCGGCGGAGCCGTCCAGAAAGGCTTCGAACGCGCCGAGCGCCACGAACGTACCGGTGTCGGCAAGCCGCTCCACCAGATCCGTCTTTTCCAGAAGTTCCGACATGGTAGGGGAGATGGAGGTGAGGTCATAAAGCACGCCGCCCTTGAGCAGGACGGGGCAGGGGCCGCCTTCGCTTTTCGACCAGACGCGGCCGACGAGCAAAGCGTTTTCATAATCCTCAGGCAAAATTGCGGTAGCGTCGATGGACCTTGCGCCGGTCATATATGTCCTCCCCTTTCAGCCTTCCGACAGGCCGCCTCCTGCGGTCTTATTGTCTGGATGTCTGACAACCTAATCTTATTCTTCTTAGTATGACTTTTCCAACGAGTCTAGCGGTCTCGCCGACAAAATTATCGTCTTTTGTTGCTGGATATCCGCAAAGCCTGGAAACCTGTCCTATAGCTTTACGGTTCACGCATTTATTCTTCTCTTCAGAAGATATCCAGTTCGAGATTGACCCGGCTTGCAGCGCCGATCAGGTGCTTGCGCATCGCGTTTTTGGCGGCGGTCGCATCGGCCTTCTCGACGGCTTCATAGATTGCCACATGTTCGGCGATGGTCACCTCGAGAATCTCACCAAAAACCGCGCGGGAGAAAGCGATGTTGATGGCCGAGCTGATGCGTTCCGCGATGAAACCGAGGAACATCAGGAAATATTCGTTCTGAGTTGCCTCCGCCAGAATGCGGTGAAAATCGAGATCGGCGGCAACACCTTCCGTCGACCAGTCGTCAGCGGTCTTCATCTTTTCCAGCGCCGCGGCCAGCCGCGCCAGCTGCTGCGGGCTGCGGTGCAATGCTGCGAGCCCCGCCGCCTCGATTTCGAGCGGCATGCGAAGCTGGAAGAGATCGCGGAAGTTCTCCGGGTCGTTGAGACGGGAGCGCTCAATGCGGATGGACAGCCTCTGCCGGGGATCGGTGACGAATGCACCCACGCCCTGGCGGGTTTCGACGAAACCTTCATTGCGCAACTGCGCGATCGCTTCGCGAATGACCGAGCGGCTGACGCCGAAGGTTTTCGCCAGAACATGTTCCGTTGGCAGCCTGTCTCCCGGCCCGAGTTTCGAATCATTGATCTCGCGTGCGATCTCTGCGGCAATCCGGCCGGGCAGATGGTCGTTGCGATGTATCTGATTGAACTCCAGCGTCATGATTGCTCCCGTTCCGCAGAAACGACTGATTCATTTTACCCGCTGCAGGCGACTTCCTCCTTCACCGTCAGCGGGTTTTAAAGGGCGGTGTATTCACCCGCCCTTGCCATTCTTCGATTAGCTATCCGGTTGCAGGCTTATCTGGCAACCGGGATTCATCCGTAAATCGGGGTCGAAGGCATTTTTCAAACCCATGATCATCCGGCGCTGCACATCCGATAGCCGGCTTTCGAAATCGGAGCGTTTCAGGCGGCCGATGCCGTGTTCGGCGCTGATGCTGCCGACGTAACGGTCGAGGACCTCGTTAACGAGTGTCTTGGACTTGTAGATGAACGCCTCACGCTCCTCCGGTGTCGCACCATTGGGCGGCAGGACGTTGAGATGGACGTTGCCGTCGCCGACATGGCCATAGGAAACAGCAAGGCATTCCGGCAGTTTTTCCGCAAGTTCGGCTTCCGCCTCGGCCACGAAAGCCGAAAGTTTCGAAAGCGGCACCGAAATGTCGGTACGCATATGGCTGCCGCGCAGCGCCTGACCCTCGTTCATGCCCTCACGGAAAAGCCACAGCGACTGCGCCTGCGCCCGCGAGGAGGCGATGACGCCGTCCAGTACCAGACCGTCTTCCATGACGCCCTCAAGGAAGCGGCCCATCAGATCGGCGGTATCCACCAGACCGGAGCCGGAAATTTCCATCAGCACATAGGCCGGGTAATCGCCGGTGATCGGCATCTTGAGGTCGGGGATTGCCTCGATCGCCAGCGTGAAGGCCACCGGCGGCATGAATTCGAAGGCGGACATCAGGTCGCAGCATTCGCGGCGGGCGCGACGGTAAAGCTTGATGGCATCGTCAAGCGAATTGAGGCCGAGCAGCGCCGTCTCGACATGTTCAGGATTGGGGTAAAGCTTGACGGCAACGGCGGTGATGATGCCGAGCGTTCCTTCCGCACCGATGAAAAGCTGCTTCAGGTCAATGCCGCGATTGTCCTTGCGCAGCGTCGACAGGCCGTTCCAGATGGTGCCATCCGGCAGGACGACTTCGAGACCCAGAACCAGCTCGCGGGTCATGCCGTAACGCAGGACATTGATGCCGCCGGCATTGGTGGAGACGTTGCCGCCGATGCGGCAGCTGCCCTGCGCGCCGAGCGATAGCGGGAAGAACATGCCCTTGTCCTCAACCGCATCCTTGAATTCCGAGAGAATGCAGCCGGCTTCCACGATGGCCGAAAAATCGTCGCTGTCTATGGCGCGGATTGCGTTCAGACGCTCAAGGCTCAGCACGACCTGATGTTTCGGGGCATCGGGAATGCCGCCAAGCACCAGCCCTGTGTTGCCGCCCTGGGGGATGATGGCGAGGCCGAGTTCGGCGCAGGCGCGCACCGTGTCGGACACTTCCTGTGTAGAACGAGGGCGGATGACAGCCACGGCCGAACTGGTGACATCCCCGTGCCAGTCGCGGCAATAGCGCAGCATGTCTTCCTGCGATGTCAGCAGCAGGGCTTCGCCAAGCCTGTTCTTCAGCGAGAACCGCAATTCCTCGATATCGTGTTCACTCACGATCGTCATTCCACCCTCTCCGTCCAATCCGCCCTAAAATATGAAGGCAAGGGTTTGTGGCCTTGCTTTTGCCGGCGCCCCTGCTTTTGTTAGTTTGTGAAAAAATACTATTTTCAATCGGATCATATAAGGTTATCAGACAACCTTACAAGCTAATTTATCGGTCCATCGGCCGATGATGTTTTTTCGGTCTCGGGAGAATGACCGGGACACAGAGGAGGAAGACATGCATATTGCAATCATCGGCGCCGCAGGCATGGTTGGCCGCAAGCTGACGCAGCGTCTCGTGAAAGATGGATCGCTGGGTGGCAAGCCGATCGAGAAATTCACGCTTGT
Source organism: Agrobacterium sp. O3.4 (assembly GCF_041414895.1). NCBI lineage: Bacteria > Pseudomonadati > Pseudomonadota > Alphaproteobacteria > Hyphomicrobiales > Rhizobiaceae > Agrobacterium > Agrobacterium sp. O3.4. Next base: position 215,572 of record NZ_JALPZP010000003.1, on the reverse strand, counting down.
CGACGTGTTCCAGCCCGAAGCGCCCGCCGGTTTTTCCGGTGCGGTCGATGCGCGCGCAGCTGATCTCTCCGCTCCGGGTGAAGCTGAAAAGCTGGTAGATGCCCGTCCGGATGCCATCTTCCATCTCGCCGCCATCGTGTCCGGCGAAGCCGAACTCGATTTTGACAAGGGCTACCGTATCAATCTCGACGGCACGCGTTATCTCTTCGATGCCATCCGCATTGCCAACGGCAAGGATGGTTACAAGCCGCGCGTTGTCTTCACTTCGTCGATTGCCGTGTTTGGTGCGCCGCTTCCCTATCCGATCCCGGATGAATTCCACACCACTCCGCTGACAAGCTATGGCACACAGAAAGCGATCTGCGAGCTGCTGCTGTCCGATTACAGCCGACGCGGGTTCTTCGACGGTATCGGCATCCGCCTGCCCACCATTTGCATCCGCCCCGGCAAGCCGAATGCGGCCGCCTCCGGCTTCTTCTCCAATATCCTGCGTGAGCCGCTGGTCGGCCAGGAAGCGGTTCTGCCGGTGCCGGAAAGCATTCGCCACTGGCACGCCTCGCCGCGTTCCGCCGTCGGTTTCCTTCTTCATGGTGCGACGATCGACGTCGAAAAGGTCGGTCCGCGCCGCAACCTGTCGATGCCCGGCCTCAGCGCCACTGTTGGCGAACAGATTGAGGCGCTGCGCAAGGTGGCTGGTGAAAAGGCCGTCGCCCTGATCCGCCGCGAGCCGAACGAGATGATCATGCGCATGTGCGAGGGTTGGGCACCAGGCTTTGAGGCCAAGCGCGCCCGCGAGCTGGGCTTCACGGCTGAAAGCTCTTTCGAAGAGATCATTCAGGTGCATATCGAAGACGAACTGGGAGGTTCATTGAAATGAGTGTCGGTCGGGAGGAGAAAAAGCGGTCCGTTGCCTTTATCGGCACGGGCCTGATGGGTGGGCCGATGGCCCGGCGTCTGCTGGGTGCGGGCTTTTCGGTTTCGGTCTGGAATCGCAGTGTTGATAAGGCGCAGGCTCTCGTTGTCGATGGTGCGGTTGTTGCGGCATCGCCCGCTGAGGCCGCCAAAGGCGCCGACATCGTCATCACCATGTTGAGCGATGGCAAGGCCGTGGGTGAGGTGCTGTTCGAGAATGGGGTTGCCGAAGCGCTCGAAAAGGGTGCTATCGTAATCGACAGCAGCTCGATTGCGCCGCCGATCGCCCGCGAGCACTCCTCGCGGCTTGAGGCACTTGGCATTCATCACGTCGATGCGCCGGTTTCCGGTGGTGTTCCGGGTGCGACGGCCGGCACGCTTGCCATCATGGCTGGCGGTGACGAGGCTCTGGTCGCCGGTCTTGCGGATGTCTTTGCGCCGATGGGCCGGCTGACCTATGTCGGTCCCTCAGGTGCTGGTCAGCTCTGCAAACTCGCCAACCAGCAGATCGTCGCCATCACCATCGGCGCTGTTGCCGAGGCGATGATGCTGGTGGAAGCGGGTGGCGCATCCCGGGAAGGTTTCCGCAATGCCATCCGCGGTGGTTTTGCCGAAAGCCGGATTCTGGAGCTGCATGGCGAACGCATGGTGAAGCGTAATTTCGTGCCGGGCGGCCCATCCAAGTTCCAGCTCAAGGATCTGAACGGCGTGCTGGCAATGGCGAAGGATATGTCGCTCACATTGCCGCTGACCCAGCAGGTGACGCGGGAATTCGACGACTTCGTCGGTGATGGCGGAGCCGATATCGACCATAGCGGCATCCTGCTTTACCTCGAAAAACTCAACAACCGGGAACAGGGCTGAGGCGATCTGATGAGCGACGACAAGGCACCCATGCGCCGCCTGCGATCCCAGGACTGGTTCGACAATCCTGACCATCTCGACATGACGGCGCTCTATCTGGAGCGCTTCATGAATTACGGTGTGACGCCGGAAGAGCTGCGTTCCGGAAAACCGGTCATCGGCATTGCCCAGAGCGGCAGCGATCTGACGCCCTGCAACCGCGTCCACGTGGAGCTGGTCAAACGGGTGCGCGACGGTATCCGTGATGCGGGCGGTATTCCCATCGAGTTTCCGACCCATCCGATGTTTGAAAATTGCAAGCGCCCTACGGCGGCGCTTGACCGCAATCTTGCCTATCTCAGCCTTGTGGAAGTGCTTTACGGTTATCCGCTCGATGGCGTCGTTCTGACGACGGGCTGCGACAAGACCACGCCTTCGGCGCTGATGGCGGCAAGCACGGTGGATATCCCGGCCATTGTGCTTTCCGGTGGGCCGATGCTCGACGGTTATCATGACGGTGATCTGGTTGGTTCCGGCACCGTCATCTGGCGTATGCGCCGCAAATATGGTGCAGGTGAAATCACCCGCGAGGAATTCCTGCAGGCAGCGCTGGAATCAGCCCCGTCGGTCGGCCATTGCAACACCATGGGCACGGCGTCCACCATGAACGCCATGGCGGAAGCGCTCGGCATGTCGCTCACCGGCTGCGGTGCTATCCCGGCCGCTTATCGCGAGCGCGGCCAGATGGCCTATCGCACTGGTCGCCGCGCGGTGGAACTGGTTGTCGAGAATATCAAGCCCTCCGATATCATGACGCGTCAGGCGTTTTTGAACGCGATCCGCGTCAACTCGGCAATTGGCGGCTCGACCAATGCCCAGCCGCATCTGGCGGCGATGGCGAAACATGCGGGCGTCGAGCTGCGCGAGGAGGACTGGCAAGTCCACGGCTACGACATTCCGCTCATTGCCAATGTTCAGCCGGCCGGCAAATGGCTGGGTGAGAAATATCACCGCGCCGGCGGCACGCCTGCCATCATGTGGGAGCTTCTGCAGGCCGGCAAGCTTGACGGAAACTGTCCGACGGTTACCGGCAAGACCATGGCGGAAAATCTGGAAGGTCGGGAATCGACCGACCGCGACGTGATCCTGCCCTATGACAAGCCGCTGAAAGAACGTGCCGGTTTCCTCGTTCTCAAAGGCAATCTCTTCGATTTCGCCATCATGAAGACAAGCGTGATCTCGGCGGAATTTCGGCAGCGCTATCTGAGCGAGCCGGGCCGCGAGGGGATTTTCGAGGGAAAATGTGTGGTTTTCGATGGTTCGGAAGACTATCACGCCCGTATCAACGATCCGTCCCTTGGTATCGACGAGCGCACCATCCTCGTCATTCGCGGAGCCGGTCCGCTCGGCTGGCCGGGGTCGGCTGAGGTCGTCAACATGCAGCCGCCGGACGCGCTGTTGAAAAAAGGCATCACCAGCCTGCCGACAATCGGCGACGGCCGGCAATCGGGAACGGCGGATAGCCCGTCGATCCTCAATGCCTCGCCGGAAAGTGCAGCCGGTGGCGGGCTGGCCTGGCTTCGCACCGGCGACGTGATCCGCATCGACTTTAATGAAGGTGCATGCAACGCGCTGGTGCCGGACGCAGAGCTTGAAGCGCGCAAGGCTGACGGCATCCCGGCGGTGCCGGCGGATGCGACGCCCTGGCAGCGCATCTACCGTCAATCGGTGACGCAGCTTTCGGATGGCGCTGTTCTGGATGGGGCTGCGGATTTCCGAAGGATTGCCGAGAAGATGCCCCGGCACAATCACTGATTGGCACTGATAAGAGATGATGAAAATCCCCGGCCACGACCGGGGATTTTTCTTTTCCGGGCGGTTTCACAATTGATTGCGACCTCCTAATGTACCTGCAAATCCGCATCACAGGAGCAGGGCATGACAGATATTTCCAAGATTGAGGCGGCGCGTCAGCGTATCGGCAGCCAGGCGGTGCGGACACCGCTGTTGTCATCACCGTTTCTGGATGAGATTGCCGGGCGAAAGCTCTTCGTGAAGGCGGAATGCCTGCAAAGGACGGGTTCCTTCAAGTTTCGCGGCGGCTGGTCAGCCGTCTCCGGCCTGCCTGCCGAGGTGCGTGCCAAAGGCGTGCTCGCTTTTTCTTCGGGTAACCATGCGCAGGGTGTAGCGCTTGCCGCCCGCCTGCATGGTGTTCCCGCCGTCATCATCATGCCCTCCGACGCGCCGAAGATCAAAATCGACAATACCCGCGCCTATGGTGCGGAGGTGGTGCTTTATGACCGGGCTAACGAGGATCGAGACGCCATCGGCGACCGGCTGTCGCGCGACCGTGGGCTGACGCTGATCAGGCCTTACGACGAACCCCTGGTCATTGCCGGGCAGGGGACGGTGGGGCTCGAGATTGCCGAACAGGGCGCGGAACTGGGGATCGGTGCGGCCGAGGTTCTGGTGCCCTGCGGTGGCGGAGGTCTCACCTCGGGTATCTCGCTCGCGCTTGCCGCGAAAGCACCGAACTACAAGGTCAGGACTTCAGAACCGGAGCGGTTCGACGACGTGGCGCGCTCCCTTGCCGCGGGTAAGATAGAGCGCAACGCCACGACCTCGGGTTCGATCTGCGACGCGATCGTCACGCCGCAACCCGGTAACATCACCTTCCCGATCATGGCCGGGCTTTGCGGAAAAGGCATTGCCGTGACGGATGAGGAAGCGCTGCGGGCCGCGGTCCTCGCCTTCAACCGGCTGAAGGTCGTTGTTGAACCCGGCGGTGCGGTGGCTCTTGCCGCGGCGCTTTTCCATGGTGGTGAACTGGAGAGTGAAACGGTGATTGCGGTTGCGTCCGGCGGCAATGTCGATCCCGGGATCATGGCGGACGCGCTGTCGCGTTTTGGTTGAGTCGGCTCGCTGAGATTAATCCCTGAGCCGTTCCGCAATGTCTGCGGCAATCGCCAGTGAGGCGGTCAGGCCGGGGCTTTCTATGCCAAAAAGATTGACGAGGCCGGAAAGTTCGTGGGTTTCCGGCCCGTCGATGCGAAAATCCATGGCGGTCTCGTCGGGTCCGGAAATCTTTGGCCGGATGCCGGAATAGGCGGGTACCAAGGCATTCTCCGGAAGGCCCGGCCAATAACGCCGTATGGCATCGCCGAAACCCTCCATGCGGCGGGGATTGACGGCGTAATCGATGGTTTCGACCCATTCCACGTCAGGGCCGAACCGAGCCTGACCGGCGAGATCGAGCGTGAGGTGCACGCCGAGGCCGTGGGTATGCGGTGCGGGATAGATGAGCCGTGAAAACGGCGACTTGCCTGCCAGCGAAAAATAGCTGCCCTTGGCAAAACGCGCCTGAGGGATCGCTTGTGCCGGCAGGCCCTCGATCTTTTTTGCCACCATCGGCGCGACGAGGCCGGCGGAATTGATGAGCAGGCGGCATGTCAGGCTCATCGGCTCTTTGCCGCCGACGTGAACCCGGAACCCCCCGCTGATTGCCTGCGCCCTTTCGAAAGGTGCGTTGAAGGCAAGGGCGGCGCCATGGTCTTCCGCTTCACCGAGCAACGCCAGCATATAGCCGTGGCTGTCGATGATGCCGGTTGAAGGTGAAAGCAGGGCTGCCCTGCAGGCGAGAGCGGGCTCAAGCGAAAGCGCCTGCCTTTCATCGATCAGCTCCAGGTCTTCGCAGCCGTTGGCCTCACCCTTGTCCTTGAGCCCGGCCAGCAGGGCGGTTTCAGCTTCATTCGCCGCCGCGATGAGTTTGCCGCAGCGGCGATGCGAAACACCGTGGCTCTGGCAGAAGGCATAGAGCCGCGCCTTGCCCTCCACGCAGAGCCGGGCCTTGAGGCTTCCGGCCGGATAATACAGCCCGGCGTGAATGACCTCGCTGTTGCGGGAAGAGGTCGCGGAGCCGAATTCCCTTTCGCTCTCGAGGATGATGACAGAGAGGCCGCGCATCGACAGTTCACGGGCCGTCGCCAGCCCGATTACTCCTGCCCCGATGGTGATGGCGTCGATATCCATCATGTCTCCCTGTCCGCAGATAGTCGATTTGAACGAACGCCGCCGCGCCGCGTTAATATTCCGCGATGGGTAGATTGATGCTTGTTGGGAGGCAAGTGGCGACCCCTATTTTTCCCAATTGGCGCTTCTTATGGAATTTTATCTCTACTGGAACGGTAGGGGATGAAGCTATTCTTTGGGTGAGATTAACCACTGCCCGTTTGACGGGCCAGACAGGGAAGGGAGTGCACAATGTCTTATTCCAAGGCAGGAAAAGTGAAAGACTTTGTCGCGCAGCCCCAGTCGCCGCGCAGCTGGAGAGATTCGGTTCATGCGGCTCTTGTCGGCGTCTGCGTGGCGTTTGTCGCCGCCGTCATATTCGGTCTCGTTCCCTGATCCTCCCGGCTTTTCCATCAGGGCACTTGAGAACAAAAGGCCGGTCGCTCCTCCGACCGGCCTTTTTCATGCGCATTCACACCTTTAGATAATCCTCGGCCAGATCGACCCAGAAGGCGGTTCCGATCGGCAGGATGTCGTCGTTGAAGTCGAATTTCGGGTGGTGCAGCGGCGGGTCGTTGTCGGTGCGCGCCGTGCCGAGGAAGAAATAGCAGCCGGGCCGTTTTTCCAGCATATAAGCAAAATCTTCAGCGCCCATCGACGGACGCTGCATCTCGGCCACCTTTTCAGCGCCGGCAAAACGGCGGGCGAGATCGGCGACATAGTCCGTCTCCGCCTTGTGGTTGATGGTTGCGTTATAACCGCGCTCGTAATCGATGGTGACGCTCATGCCGTAGCTTGCGGCCTGGCCTTCGGCTATCGCCCGAATGCGCCTTTCCAGCTCGTCGCGCACGCCCGCATCGAAGGAGCGGATGGTGAGCAGCATCTCCGCCGTTTCGGGGATGACGTTGCTGGCGACACCAGCATGGAACGCACCCACGGTAACGACGGCCGACAGTTGCGGATGGATATTGCGGGACACCACGGTCTGTAGCGCCATGATGATGCTTGCACCGGCAACGATGGGGTCTGCCGCATCCTGCGGTTCGGCGCCGTGGCCGCCATAACCGTTGACGGTGATCTTGCATTCATCGACGGCGGCAAGGATCGGTCCGTCGCGCAGCACGAATTGCCCAAAAGGCACGCCCGGATCGTTATGCAGGGCAAAAACCGCATCGCAGGGGAAGCGGTCAAACAGGCCGTCCTCGATCATGATGCGGGCGCCGCCGAAATTCTCTTCCGCCGGCTGGAAGATAAGATGCAGCGTTCCATCGAAATTCCGGCGTTCAGCAATGATCTTTGCTGCACCCAGGAGCATGGCGGTGTGGCCGTCATGGCCGCAGGCATGCATCACACCCTGATTGGCGCTGGCATATTCCGCCCCGGTCTCCTCGTGGATCGGCAGGGCATCAATATCGGCGCGAATGCCGAGCGTGCGTGCGCTGTCGCCATTGCGAAGCGTTGCGACGATGCCGGTGCCGGCAAGCCCCCGCGTTACCTCATAGCCCATTTCCACCAGCTTTTCGGCAATGAAATCCGACGTCTTGAATTCGGAAAGGCCGATTTCGGGATGGCGGTGCAGGTGGTGGCGGATCGCCACCACATCCGGCATGTGATTGGCAAGAGAGGTGACGGTGGCGGTCTGTCTGGTCATTTTCGAAGTCCCGGTTTACGCCGCTTTTTTCCGGCGCCTTTTAGCAAGGACATAGCAGCATATGCCTCTGCGCGTAAGAGGCGTTCCGGTGCCCGAAATGCCCTGAAATTCAGCGCTTGCATCGTGTCGCGACAGGTGGCATGGAACTATTGACGTCCTGGGGCATTAGCTCCTTTCGGATGTGGCGCGGGCCTTCTTGGCTTCGTGTTGCCTTTCAGGTTGTCAACGGGGGACTATCGGGCGTTGCGCGAACAATTTTCGCCGTTGGGGAGTGTGCGAAATCCGGTTGGAACGGCTTTGCCGGGCCGTGGGACAAGATTTTCCTGTCGCCGGAAATCCCCTGTTCGCACTGATCTTCCGCCTTGCAGATTTTTCGGAAAAATCATGCCACTCGATGTGGCGCCTACGGATATCCTCCATCGGATGATACGATCCGCCCGACGCCCGGCCCGGTTCACCGAAGGTTCAGGATAAGTCATAAATATAGCGTGGCCCGATTTTCGTGCGTGCTCCCGCCACGGACGAAATGCCGGTCAAGTCGAACAAGTATCCCTTAAGTTCAGAATACGAGCCCGATGTCATTTCATATCACCCCGACCGCCGCCGCCCGTGATTCCGAGACGAAGCAGATTGATCACAATGATTCGATCCGCGCGTCCTATATGACGATCGAGGAATTGCACGATGCGGGTGCCGCGCTTTCCCGCGATGGTGCCGATAGTCTTCCCGGCTTCATGGAATTCGATTTCTTCGAGCGTCACCGCGAGAACGAGAAGGAAATCCTCAGGGTCTACCGCACGACGGCTGTCGATGCGGAAAATGGCGCGACGATCACGCCAGCGGCGGAATGGCTGCTCGACAATCACTACGTCATCGAAGAAGCTATCCAGGAAGTGCGCCGCGATTTTCCGCGCAAATTCTATCGCCAGCTGCCGACGATGACGGTGGGTGGGGTTACGATCCCGCGGGTCATGGCGCTCGGCTGGCTTTATGTCGCCCATACTCACAGCACGGTTTCGCGCGAAAACATGACGGCGCTGGTGGATGGCTACCAGACCTCGAAGACGCTGCAGATCGGCGAATTGTGGGCGCTGCCTTCCATCATCCGTTTTGTCCTGATCGAAAATCTGCGCCGTATCTCCATTCGTGTCGAGCGCTCGCGCCGTATGCGCCAGAAGGCGAACGAGGTCGTTGACGAGATCATCCGCCTGAATGATGCCGAAGCTTCGGCCGCGCTTCTGAAACAGGTCGATTCGCTGGTTGACGATCCGACTTTCGCAACACAGTTCCTCTATCGTCTCCGCAATGGCTCGCAGACCTCCGGTTTGGCGGTTGCTTGGCTTGAAGAGCGGCTGCATGCCGCCGGCACTGACGCCGAAAACGTCATGATGTCGGAACATAATCGTCTGGCCTCTGGCAATGTGACGATGGGCAATATCGTCAAGAGCCTGCGCGAAATCGACGATACCGAATGGTCGGTGTGGTTCGAGGAAGTCAGCCATATCGACAAGGTTCTGCGTGAGGAGACCGATTACGAAGTTCTCGATTTCGGTTCCCGCAACACCTATCGCAACACGATCGAGCTTCTGGCTCGCCGTTCTCCCAAGACCGAAGTTGAGGTTGCGCGCGCCGCCGTCGAAATGGCACGCTCCGATATGCCTGCCGGTGCGGATGAAAATCATCGCGTCAATGTCGGCTCCGTGCTTGTCGGCCAGCGCCGGTTCGAGCTTGAAAAGGCTTTGGGGTACCGGCCGCTGGTGTCGCAGCATATCGTCCGCTCGATGCGCAAGTTCAACTGGCTGGCAATCGCCGCGCCGGTGCTTCTGATCACCGCGATTGCCATGCTGGCGGTCGGCTGGTTCCTCGCGGAAGCGGGCATGCCCTGGTACGTCGTCACCGCCTTCCTGCTGATGTTCGCATTGCCGGCCTCGGAAGGGGCGACGGGTCTCTTCAACACGCTCGTCACCTTCTTCGTGAAGCCGTTCCGGCTGGTCGGATACGAGTTCAAGAACGGCATTCCACAGGATGCCCGCACGCTGGTTGCCGTGCCCTGCATGCTGACCAGCCGCGACAGCGTTGACGAAATGATGCGCAATATCGAGGTGCATTATCTCGCCAATCCGCATGGCGAGATTTATTTCTCGCTCGTCAGCGACTGGCGCGATGCGCAATATGAGCAATCCGATGAGGATCTTGAGATCCTCGATTATGCCAAGCGCGAGCTTGCGGCGCTGAACAGCCGTTATGCCTTTGACGGCAAGACACGTTTTTACCTGCTGCATCGCCGCCGTATCTATAATCCGGCCGAAGGCTGCTGGATGGGCTGGGAGCGCAAGCGCGGCAAGCTGCATGAGCTGAACATGCTGCTGCGCGGCGACAAGGATACGACATTCCTCGGCGGTGCAAACATCGTGCCGGCCGATGTCAAATACGTCATGACGCTGGATGCCGATACGCGCCTGATGCGCGATGCGGTGACCAAGCTCGTTGGCAAGATGCATCACCCGATCAACCGTCCGGTGATCGATCCTGTTTCCGGCCGTGTTGTCGAAGGTTACGGGCTGCTGCAGCCGCGCGTTACGCCCTCGCTGACGACAGGCAAGGATGCTTCCGTCTTCCAGCGCGTCTTTTCGATCAATCGCGGTATCGATCCTTACGTCTTCACCGTTTCCGACGTCTATCAGGACCTGACCTCGGAAGGCACCTTCACCGGCAAGGGCCTCTACGATGTGGATGCCTTCGAGGCGGCGCTGAAGGGCCGTATCGAAGAGAATTCCATCCTCAGCCACGATCTGCTCGAGGGCTCCTTTGCGCGCTGTGCGCTGGTGACCGATGTGGAACTGGTCGAGGATTTCCCGACCCGATACGAGGTGGAAGTGTCGCGCCAGCATCGCTGGGCGCGTGGCGACTGGCAGCTGCTTCCCTTCATCCTTGACCGTGCCCGTGGCGTGACCGCCATCGGCCGCTGGAAGATGGTCGACAACCTGCGCCGCTCGCTCACACCGATCGCGTGGTTCTTCGCCTCGATTCTCGGCTGGTATTTCATGGATCCGCTCGGCGCGCTGATCTGGCAGATCCTGCTGATCTTCTCGCTCTTCGTTGCGCCGACGCTTTCGCTGCTCTCCGGCCTTGTGCCGCGTTCCACCGATATCGTGCCGCAGGCGCATTTCCACACCATCTGGTCGGAAATCCGCGCCACCAATGCGCAGGTTGCGCTGCGTATCGTCTTCATTGCCGATGCCGCCTGCATGATGACGGATGCGATTGTCCGTTCGCTTTACCGTCTGCTCGTCAGCCACAAGCTGATGCTGGAATGGCGCACGGCCGCCAGCATGCAGTCGAGCGCCCAGGGCAGCATCATCGATTATTACCGCCAGATGTGGCATGCGCCTGTCGTGGCGATGCTCGGCCTGCTGTTTGCGGCGCTGCCGGGCGACAATGCCTTCCTCATCGGTATTCCCTTCACGCTGCTCTGGGTTCTGTCTCCCGCCGTTGCCTGGTATGTCAGCCAGTCGGCTGAAACCGAAGACCGGCTGTTCGTTTCGGAACACGTGTCCTTCGAGCTTCGCAAGATTGCGCGCCGCACCTGGCGTTATTACGAGGCCTTTGTGACGCCGCAGGAAAACCACCTGCCGCCGGACAATTTCCAGGAAACGCCGGAGCCGATCGTCGCCTCGCGTACTTCGCCCACCAATATCGGCGTCTATCTGCTGTCCATCATTTCGGCACGCCAGTTCGGCTGGATCAGCTTTGCCGATACGCTGGAGCGGATCGAGAATACGATCCAGACCGTCGAGAAGATGGAGAAACATCGCGGCCATCTCTACAACTGGTATCACACTGACACCTTGCAGACGCTTGGACCTCGTTATGTTTCGGCCGTGGACAGCGGCAATCTCGCCGGTCACCTGATTGCGGTTTCGTCCGCCTGCCGCGATTGGGCGGAAGCCCCTTCCGCCCATCTTCAGGGCAATCTCGACGGTATCGGCGACGTTGCCGGTATCCTGCGCGAAACGCTGAAGGCGCTGCCCGACAACCGCAAGAACCTGCGCCCGCTGCATCGCCGTCTTGAAGAGCGTATCATCGGCTTCTCGAACGCGCTTGCCTCCGTCAAGCGCGAGCATGAATTTGCGTCGATCCGCGTCATCAATCTGGCAGTGCTCGCACGCGACATCCAGAAACTTGCTACCAATGTCGACCACGAGGTGAAGTCGGCGCAGAGCGCGGAAGTGACGCGCTGGGCGCAATTGCTGGTGGAATGCTGCGAGTCGCATATTTCCGACAGCGCCATCGATCTCACCAATATGGAGCCGCTGCGCCAGCGCCTTGCCTCGCTACGCGACCGCAGCCGCAACCTTGCCTTCTCGATGGACTTCACGTTCCTCTACCGCAAGGATCGCCGTCTTCTGTCGATTGGCTATCGCGTCGAAAGCAAGGAGCTGGATGAGGCCTGCTACGACCTTCTGGCTTCCGAATGCCGTCTGACCAGCCTGTTTGCCATTGCCAAGGGCGATCTGCCGACCGAACACTGGTATCGTCTCGGCCGTCAGGTCGTGCCGATCGGTGCGCAGGGTGCCTTGGTCTCCTGGTCGGGTTCGATGTTCGAATATCTGATGCCGCCGCTTGTCATGCAGGAGCGTCAGGGTGGCATTCTCAACCAGACCAACAATCTGATCGTCAAGGAACAGATGAATCATGGCCGTCGTCTCGGCACGCCATGGGGCATTTCCGAAGCGGCTTTCAACGCCCGCGACCACAACATGAATTACCAGTACACCAACTTCGGTGTGCCGACCCTTGGCCTCAAGCGTGGCCTTGGCCAGAATGCGGTGATCGCGCCCTACGCGTCGATCCTCGCCAGCCAGTATGATCCTGATGGCGCGCTTGAGAACCTCGACAAGCTGCGCAAGCTTGGGGCGCTTGGCCAGTACGGCTTCCACGATGCGGTGGATTTCACGCCGACACGGGTGCCTGACGGCAAGGTCTGCGCGGTGGTCTATAACTATTATGCCCACCACCATGGCATGTCGATTGCGGCTGTCGCCAACGTCGCCTTTGATGGCGTGCTGCGCGAACTGTTTCACTCCGATCCGGTGATCGAGGCGGCTGAGCTGCTGCTGCAGGAAAAGGCACCGCGCGAAGTTCCGGTCATGAGCGCCAAATACGAGCCGGAAACACCCGGCAAGGAACAGGCAGACCTGTTGCGTGCAGAAGTGCGCTCCATCGCCGATCCGGCGGTGCGCGACCGCGAAGTGGTGTTCCTCTCGAACGGCCATTATTCGACGATGCTCACCTCCACGGGTGCAGGTTATTCGAAGTGGAACGGCCAGGCGATTTCCCGCTGGAAGGCGGATCCGACAGAAGATCGCTGGGGCACCTTCATCTTCCTGCGCGACACCACCAATGGACAATGGTGGAGTGCGACGGCCGAGCCGCGCGTCATCGAAGGCGAAAAGACCAAAACGATCTTCACCGACGACAAGGCTGAATTCCACAAGACAACAGGTGATCTGCAGAGCGTTGTCGAGTGCATCGTCGCGACTGAGCACGACGCCGAAGGCCGCCGTATCACGCTGCTGAATGTCGGTTCCGAGGATCGCTATATTGAAGTGACCTCCTATATGGAGCCGGTCATCGCGTCTGAAGATGATGACAATGCCCATCCGCTTTTCTCGCGCATGTTCGTGCAGACGGAAATCGGCCGGCGTGGCGATGTCATCCGTGCCTGGCGCAACCGTCGCAGCCCGAACGAGCCGGGTACCGTGATCGCGCATCTGGCCGCCGACAATGCCGGCCCGTCACGCCCGACGGAATTCGAGACGGATCGCGCCAAGTTCATTGGTCGCGGTCGGTCGCTGCGCGAAGCTGCTGCTTTTGATACCGGAGCGACGCTTTCCAGCACGGATGGTTTCACACTCGATCCTATACTGTCGCTGCGCCGCACGGTGCGCGTGCCGGCGGGCAAGAAGGTGAGCGTGATCTTCTGGACGATTGCCGCGCCGAGCCGCGAGGAAGTCGATAAGGCAATCGACCGTTATCGTCATCCGGACGCCTTCGCGCATGAACTCGTACATGCCTGGACGCGCACGCAGGTGCAGATGCGCCATGTGGGCGTTACCTCGCAGCAGGCGGCCGCCTTCCAGCATCTCGGCCGTTATCTGACCTATCCGGACATGCATCTGCGTGCGGATTCGGAAACGCTGAAAACGGGTCTCGCCTCGCAGCGCGCCTTGTGGCCGCTTGCCATTTCGGGTGATTTCCCAATCTTCAGCCTGCGCATCAACGACGACATGGACATGGATATCGCCCGTGAGGCGCTGAGCGCCCATGAATATCTGCGTTCGCGTGGCGTGATCTTTGATCTCGTTATCGTTAATGAGCGGGCCGCGTCCTATGCGCAGGACATGCAGCATGCGCTGGACCACATTTCCGAGGCGCAGCGCCGCATCAATCCTGCGGATGGCGGTCGCCCACACGTCTTCTCCGTGCGTCGCGACCTGATGGATGAAGAGACCTGGAGCGCGCTTCTCGCCGCCTCCCGCGTTGTTCTTCACGTGCGCAACGGCAAGATTGTCGACCAGATCAACCGTGCTGTATCGCTGTTTGCCGCCCATCGCGGTCCAGATGGTACGAGTGACGCGGCGCAGGCCCGTTTGCCTGTGCCGACCTTCCCAATCGCGGAGCCGGTCGAGGATGCGGGCGATCTCGATTTCTGGAACGGTTTTGGCGGCTTCGCCAAGGGCGGCCAGGAATATGTCGTGCGCCTCAATGGTGGGCAGTCGACGCCGCATCCGTGGATCAACGTTGTTTCGAACGAGAGTTTCGGTTTCCACATTTCGGCCGAAGGTGCCGGTTTCAGCTGGAGCCGCAATTCGCGCGACTACCAGCTGACGCCATGGAGCAACGATCCGGTCATCAACCGGCCGGGTGAGGCTTTCTATGTCGCCGATGTGGAGACAGGAAAGCTCTATACGCCGTGTGCCGCGCTGTCGCGTGATCCCGAAGCCATGTTTGAAACCCGTCATGGCCTCGGATATTCCGTGCTGACCGGTGTAGCGGATACGCTCGAAGTCGAGCTGACACAGACCGTTGATCGCGAAAAACCGGTCAAGTTCTCGCAGGTCATCGTTCGCAACAAGGGCACCAAAAGCCGCCGCCTGAAGGTCTATGCCTATGTGGAATGGGTGCTCGGCAATAACGGCCAGAAGTCCGCGCCGTTCATTCTGAGCAGGCACGATGCTGCCAGCAACGCGATCTTTGCGTCGAACCCCTACAGCATCGACTATAGCGCCCGCACGTCCTTCCTGACGCTTGACACCGAGGCGAGCGGGTTTACCACCAGCCGCCGGGAATTCATCGGCCGCTTCGGTTCGGCACAGGCGCCGCAGGGCATCGTATCCGGTGCCGCACTCAGCGGCAGTACCGAGGTTGATGGTGACCCCTGCGCCGCGCTGATGCAGGAAATCCACCTGAAGCCCGGCGAAGAACGGCACATGACCTTCATTCTCGGCGATGCCGACAATGCGGAGGAGGCCGAAGCGCTGGTGAAAGATGCACGCCAGGCCGACTTCCAGTCGGTGCTGGAAGAGAGCAAGGCTTTCTGGACCGGCTTTACCGGTCAGCTGCAGGTTTCCACGCCCGATGCCGGCTTCAACCATATGGTCAATAACTGGCTGCCCTATCAGGCGCTGGCCTGCCGAATTCTGGCACGCACGGCCTTTTACCAGTCGAGCGGCGCCTTCGGCTTCCGCGACCAGTTGCAGGATACGCTGGCCTTCCTGCTCTATCAGCCTGATCTCGCCCGCAAGCAGATTGTGCGCGCGGCTGGCCGCCAGTTCCCGGAAGGCGACGTACAGCACTGGTGGCTGCCGCTGACGGGCGCCGGTGTCCGCACGACCATCTCGGACGACGTCGTCTGGCTTGCTTATGCGATCAACCAGTATGTCTCGGCCACGGGCGATGCCGCCATCCTCGATGAGAGCATTCCCTTCCTGAAAGGCCCGGCATTGATGCCCGGCCAGCATGATGCTTTCTTCCAGCCGGAGACGAGCGAGCGGTCCGTCACGCTTTACGAACATGCCGCGCTTGCGCTTGATCTCGCCATTCACCGCACCGGTGAAAACGGTCTGCCGCTGATCCTCGGCGGTGACTGGAACGACGGCATGAACCGCGTCGGCGTCGGCGGCAAGGGCACCAGCGTCTGGCTCGGTTGGTTCCTCTCAGGGGCTTTGCGCGATTTCATCGAGATCGCCGAAAAGCGTGGTGATACCGACCGTGTTGGCAAGTGGGCGGCGCATCGTGAAAAGTTGCGTAATGTTCTCGAAACCGCCGGATGGGACGGCAGCTATTATCGTCGTGGTTACTTCGATGATGGCACGCCGCTCGGTTCCGCCGAAAGCGAGGAATGCCGGATCGATTCCCTCGGCCAGAGCTGGAGCGTTCTCTCCGGTGAGGGCGAGGAAGGTCGGTCGCGGCAGGCAATGAATGCGGTCATGGAGCATCTGGTTGATGAACAGACCGGCATCATCCGGCTGTTCACACCGCCCTTCTCGCGTGCGCCGCATGATCCGGGTTACATCAAGGGATATCCGCCGGGTGTGCGCGAAAACGGCGGACAATATACCCATGCGGCGACCTGGGTTGTTCTGGCGCTTGCCAAACAGGGCCGAGCCCAGGAGGCGTGGAACTGCTTCAAGCTGCTCAACCCGGTCAATCATGCACTCGATGCGGCCTCATCGGAAACCTATCGGGTCGAGCCCTATGTGGTGACTGCGGATGTTTACGGTGAGGGCGCTTATGCGGGCCGTGGCGGCTGGAGCTGGTACACGGGTTCGGCCGGCTGGCTCTACCGTGCAGCGATCGAAGGCATTCTCGGCATCACCCGCACCAACGGCAAACTTCATATATCGCCGTCGCTGCCGGATGACTGGAGCGGTTTCTCGATCAAGATCACGTTGGATGGCAAGGCGAGAAACATCACCGTCAGCCGTAAGGCTGATACGGCGGAGGTTTCAGTGTCCGTTGATGGCAAGGATCTGGCGGCGGGCGACCGAGTGATACCGTTCGACTGAGGCAACCAGCTCTGTTTTGCTTAAGATCAGGCTCCTGCGGTGACGCAGGGGCCTGAATTTTTATGGCCACCTTTGCATCCGGTTTAGCACGTGGTTTCATGGCCGTAAGCTATATTGCTTTCACACTTGCCGCCTGAAAGTCAGCGGCGCCGAGAGGTGTTCATCTAAGAAATCCTCATTGGATCGACGGAATTGTCAGGCTCGGGTGACGTTCACGTCTTTCGGGCAGAGGCAATGCTTGCAGGCATTTTATTTGCGAATGGCAGCAAGCTTTCATGGATGGCCGGTTTCAGCACCCGTAGTGATTTGAAGTGCTCTTCGCGCGTGTTGCGATAATTTCGTTAGGTCGAAAGGGAAGCTATTTTGCAGTTCAACATCTCGTTCACACAAACCGTGCTGCTGGCATTCTTCGTGATCCTGTCCTTGGCATTGTCGTGTTGGCTGGCGCGCTACCCTTCGAAAACAAGCGTCAGAGTGACGCTCGGTGTGTTTCTCGGCGTTTTCTTAATCAATGCCACGGCGGGCCTCGTTGCCTTTCTGGGAAATGCCCTTCCATTCGGACAGATTTTTGGGTGGCAAGTTCTTTGGTTGACATTCTCCAATAGGCCACCTGTGGGCAAAGCGGACAAAGAAAAAGGGCGGACAAAATGTTGTCCGCCCTTTCCCTATTCCGTTCGTCAGAGCGTCAGGACGCTATGGCCTTTGGCCGGGGCTGGCCTTCATCTTCCGTCAGCAGGCCGCTGGTGCGTAGCAGCGAGGTGAAGCGTCCGCCGCGCTGGCTCAACTCATCGAAAGTACCCTTTTCGATGACCCGGCCCTGATCAAGGAACAGCACGAGATCGGCGTCGCGAACCGTGGAAAGGCGGTGGGCGATGATGAAGGTCGTGCGGTTCTTTCTCAGCGCATCCACGGCCGCCTTCACGCGGGCTTCCGTTTCGACGTCGAGCGCGCTGGTCGCCTCGTCGAGAACCAGAATGGGCGCGTTCTTCAGGATGGCGCGGGCGATGGCGATGCGCTGGCGTTCACCGCCGGACAGGCGGTTGCCGCGCTCGCCCACCTGCGTCAGATAGCCGGTAATACGGCTGTCGATGAAATCCGTCGCCGCTGCCGCTGCCGCTGCTTCCACCACTTCGGCATCGGTTGCCGATTCGCGGCCGAGGCGAATGTTTTCGCGGATGGAGCGGTTGAGCAGGCCGGCATCCTGGAACACGGTGGCGATGGAGTTACGGAGCGAGTTCTTCGTCACAGTCGAAATATCGGTTCCGTCGATCAGGATCTGGCCGGAATCCGGATCATAGACGCGCTGCAACAGGTTGATGAGCGTGGTCTTGCCGGCGCCGGTTGGTCCGACAATGGCGATGGTTTCACCGGCCTTGGCCGTAAACGAGACGTCATGAACGCCCTGCTTGGTGTTGGCAAAACCGAAATTGATGTTGCGGAATTCCACGGTGCCGGAGACGTTCGACAATTCGCGGGCGTCGCCCGGTTCTTCCCGTTCCTTGACGGAATCCTCCAGCACGAAGAAATCTTCAAGCTTGGCGCGGGCTTCGAAAATCTGCGTCACGAACTGGCGCATCTGGTCCAGCCTGCCGATCAGGAGATTGGCAAAACCGATGAAGGCGATAACGTCGCCGACGCGCAGTTCGCCGTTCTTCACCAGCACGGTACCGATGACGAGAATGATCATCATCGAAACGGTGGAGGCCGTGCGATTGAGCGCGCTGGCGAAAGCCCACCAGTCGAGAACGGGATATTGGGCGCTCAGCAGTTTTTCGGTGAAGGATTTCAGCGCCTTCGTTTCAGCTTCGATGCGGTTGTAGCTGTGCAGCACCGACACGTTGCTGATGGAATCGCTGACATGGGCAAAAACGCTGTGATAATGCTCTTCGACCGAAGCCTGCCCGTCCTTGGTGCGTCCCATCACCCACTTGCCGATGAACCAGTAAACGATGCCGAGGCCGATCAGCACGAAGCTGAGGCGCAAGTCCATGGCCATGGCTGTCGGGATGAGCAGCACCAGCGCCACGAAGGTGGCCAGATGCGTGCGCATGAATTCCAGCCATAGGCCGAACAGCGTCTCGCTGGCGCGCAGCAGGGTGTGCAGGGCGTTGGACGTGCCGCGCAGATGGTGCCAGGAGAGCGGCATCGAAATGATGCGACCGAATGCTTCCGTCAGCAATGTCGCACGCCGGCCATGCGCCAGCCGGTCAGCCTCACGGGCGACCGCGACGTAAGCGACGGTGTTGAAGACGCCGAAGCCCGCCCACAGAATGAGGATGGGCGTAACATTGGTGCCGGAAGAAATGGCGTCGATGATACGGCCGAACAGCACCGGTTCGGCAATGGTGATCGCTGCAAGAATGACGTTGGCGATGACGACAACCGTCACCCGCCATTTATGAACGGTCAGATAGCGCAGAGCGCGTGTGTAAACCTGAAACAAGGTCAAATTTTCAATCCAGTCCGAGCGTCTTTTTCGTGCGGTTAATTGTTCGGCCTCAACGCCATGCTACTTTAGCAATGTTGCATGAGACGGCGAAATTTGTGTAATTATCGCTCTTTCTGTCTGAATGGCGGCTTAACAAATTGACCGCGCGTGCGAACCGAAAAAAACCGAACCCGATGTTTCCAGGGACGCCGTCACAAGATTTCGCATCTTCGTTTCAAGGATTGCTAACGACGATATGTTCAATCTGAAATGACCGGCGCCCGAGTAACATGACGTCATCGCGGGACCATGTCCTTCGTGTCATCCCTTTCAAATCAAGCTCCGGACCCTGTGTCTTTATGCACGATATTCTTCATTTCATCTCTGCGTGTTACCAGGCGGGAAACGCTGATCGCGTTCGCGCCGATTTTGCCACGCTCATACGCGAATATGGTTTCGAATATTTCCTCGTCAGCAGGCGTCTGACCGGTGAGATCGCCTCTACCGGCCAGATTCTCGCACAACATCTGCCCGACGGCTGGCTCGAGGTCTACCGGGCCAAAAAATACAATCTTGTCGATCCCGTTCGCAAGGTGATCGGCATGGTGCACAAGCCGTTTCAATGGAAAGAAGCGCTGGAAGGATTGCCGCGTGCGATGCACCGAAAAAGGGCGAGCGTCTTTTTTCACGATGCTGGCCGTTATGGTCTGCAGGGTGGTTATGCCTTTCCCGTGCATGGCCGCGCGGGGTTTATCGGCGCGGTCTTCATTGGCGGCCAGGACCGGCAATTGCCGTCGTTGCAGGTTGAACTGCTTGATGCGGCGACACGCGCGGTGTTCTGGCGCCTGCTTGACCTTTCCGGTCAGGCCCATGGTCTCAACAATGCCCCGGATGTTTCCGCTCTGGAGTTGACGAGGCGTGAAATGGAAGTGCTGACGCTGATGGCAGATGGCATGACTTCGACGGAGATTGGACGCCAGCTATCCATCTCCAACCATACTGTCGATTGGTACATCAACGGAATCCAGCGCCGTTTCAGCGCCAAGAACCGACAGCATACCGTAGCACTTGCTTTTCGCCATGGTTTGCTGAGCTAGCGCAAACAGGACAGTTCTCGCCGGAATTGCCCTTTCCAAGACCGGGTTTTGCTGCTTAATTCCGCAGTGCAGCAGAAATTTTGTTTTGGCGTGTGGGGAGACCGTCTTGAAGATATCGAAAATACTTGTTGCCAACCGATCCGAAATAGCGATCCGCGTTTTCCGGGCAGCCAACGAGCTTGGGATAAAAACCGTTGCGATTTGGGCGGAAGAAGACAAGCTGTCTTTGCACCGCTTCAAGGCGGACGAGTCCTATCAGGTCGGCAGGGGTCCGCATCTCGCCAAGGATATGGGGCCGATCGAGAGTTATCTGTCGATCGAGGAGGTCATCCGCGTGGCCAAGCTCTCCGGAGCGGATGCTATACATCCCGGTTATGGCCTTCTGTCCGAAAGTCCTGAATTCGTGGAGGCCTGCAACGAGGCCGGCATTACCTTCATCGGACCGACGGCGGATACGATGCGCCAGCTTGGTAACAAGGTCGCCGCCCGCAATCTGGCGATTTCCGTTGATGTCCCCGTGGTTCCCGCCACCGACCCGCTGCCGGACGATATTGCGGAAGTGGAGCGCATGGCTGAGGCAATCGGCTATCCGGTCATGCTCAAGGCCTCCTGGGGCGGCGGCGGTCGCGGTATGCGCGCCATTCGCAAAAAGGAAGATCTGGCCCGTGAGGTAACGGAAGCCAAGCGCGAGGCGAAAGCCGCTTTCGGCAAGGACGAGGTCTATCTCGAAAAGCTCGTGGAGCGTGCGCGCCACGTGGAAAGCCAGGTGCTTGGCGATACCCACGGTAATGTCGTGCATCTGTTCGAGCGTGATTGTTCGATCCAGCGGCGCAATCAAAAGGTCGTGGAGCGTGCACCTGCACCATATTTGTCTGAAGCCCAGCGCCAGGAACTGGCGGCCTATTCGCTGAAGATCGCGGCTGCGACCAATTACATCGGTGCCGGCACGGTCGAATATCTGATGGATGCCGATACCGGTAAATTTTACTTCATCGAGGTCAATCCGCGTATTCAGGTGGAGCATACCGTCACCGAAGTCGTGACCGGTATCGATATCGTCAAGGCGCAGATCCATATTCTCGAAGGGGCTGCGATCGGTACGGCGGAATCCGGCGTTCCGCGTCAGGAAGATATCCGCCTCAATGGCCATGCGCTGCAGTGCCGCATCACGACGGAAGACCCGGAACACAACTTCATTCCGGATTACGGCCGTATCACCGCCTACCGCTCGGCTTCGGGCTTCGGTATTCGTCTGGATGGCGGCACGTCCTATACGGGCGCTGTCATCACCCGTTATTACGATCCGCTGCTGGTGAAGGTCACCGCGTGGGCGCCGCAGCCGGATGAAGCAATCAGCCGCATGGACCGTGCGCTGCGGGAATTCCGTATCCGCGGCGTTGCGACCAACCTCACCTTCCTTGAAGCCATCATCGGCCACGACAGTTTCCGCAACAATACCTACACGACACGCTTCATCGATTCGACGCCGGAGCTGTTTGCGCAGGTCAAGCGTCAGGACCGCGCCACCAAGCTTTTGACCTATCTTGCCGACGTGACCGTCAATGGTCACCCGGAAACCAAGGGACGCGCCAGACCGTCCGACAAGGCGGCAAAGCCCATCGTGCCTTACATCGATGCGCCGACGCCTGATGGTACCAAGCAACTACTGGACAAGCTCGGTCCAAAGGGCTTTGCGGACTGGATGCGCAACGAAAAGCGCGTGCTGGTCACCGATACGACCATGCGTGACGGACACCAGTCGCTTCTGGCCACCCGCGTTCGCACACATGATATCGCCCGCGTTGCCAGCGTTTACGGCAAGGCGCTGCCGCAGCTTCTGTCGCTGGAATGCTGGGGTGGTGCGACATTTGACGTCTCCATGCGCTTCCTGACCGAAGACCCTTGGGAGCGTCTGGCGCTCATCCGCGAAGGCGCACCGAACCTGCTGCTTCAGATGCTTCTGCGTGGCGCAAACGGCGTCGGGTACAAGAATTACCCCGATAATGTCGTTAAATATTTCGTCCGTCAGGCCGCAAAGGGTGGCGTCGATCTTTTCCGTGTCTTCGACTGCCTGAACTGGGTGGAGAATATGCGGGTCTCGATGGATGCGATTGCCGAGGAGAACAAGCTCTGCGAGGCGACCATCTGCTATACCGGCGATCTGTTGAATTCGGCGCGTCCGAAGTACGATCTCAAATATTATACCGGCCTTGCCGCCGAGCTTGAAAAGGCAGGCGCTCATATCATCGCCGTCAAGGACATGGCGGGCCTGTTAAAGCCGGCTGCCGCCAAGGTTCTGTTCAAGGCGCTGCGCGAGGCGACCGGTCTGCCGATCCACTTCCACACCCATGATACGTCGGGCATTTCCGCCGCGACCGTTCTTGCGGCAGTGGATGCCGGCGTCGACGCCGTCGATGCTGCAATGGATGCTTTCTCCGGCAATACGTCGCAGCCATGCCTTGGCTCGATCGTGGAGGCGCTGGCGGGGTCGGAGCGTGATACGGGTCTCGATACCGAATGGATCCGCCGCATTTCCTTCTATTGGGAGGCCGTGCGCAACCAGTATGCGGCATTCGAAAGCGATCTGAAGGGGCCGGCCTCGGAAGTCTATCTGCATGAGATGCCGGGTGGCCAGTTCACCAACCTCAAGGAACAGGCCCGTTCGCTGGGTCTCGATAGCCGCTGGCACGAGGTGGCGCAGGCTTACGCCGACGCCAACAGGATGTTCGGCGATATCGTCAAGGTGACACCGTCTTCCAAGGTTGTTGGTGACATGGCACTGATGATGGTCAGCCAGGATCTGACGGTTGCCGATGTCGAAAACCCTGATCGCGAAGTGTCCTTCCCGGATTCAGTGGTTTCGATGTTGAAGGGCGATCTCGGACAGTCGCCGGGCGGCTGGCCGGAAGCCCTGCAGAAAAAGGCGCTGAAGGGCGAAGCACCCTATACGGTTCGTCCGGGTTCGCTGCTGGCGGATGCCGATCTCGATGAAGAGCGCAAGGTCATAGAAACCAAGCTGGAGCGCAAGGTCGACGACTTCGAGTTTGCGTCCTATCTGATGTATCCGAAGGTGTTCACCGACTTCGCGCTCACCGCCGAGACCTATGGCCCGGTTTCCGTGCTGCCCACCCATGCATATTTCTACGGCATGGAGGATGGCGACGAACTGTTTGCCGATATCGAACGCGGCAAGACGCTGGTCATCGTCAACCAGGCTTCGTCCGGTACGGATGAAAAGGGTATGGTGACGGTGTTCTTCGAGATCAACGGTCAGCCACGCCGCATCAAGGTTCCGGATCGCGCCCACGGCGCCTCCGGTGCCGCCGTGCGCCGCAAGGCCGAACTTGGCAATGCGGCGCATATCGGCGCGCCGATGCCGGGCGTGATCAGCCGCGTCTTCGTCAATCAGGGTCAGGAGATCAAGGCTGGCGACGTGCTTTTGTCCATCGAGGCCATGAAGATGGAAACCGCGCTTCACGCCGAGCGTGACGGCAAGGTCGCCGAGGTTCTCGTCAAGCCTGGCGACCAGATCGACGCGAAGGATCTGTTGATCTCCTACGCCGAATAAAGGCGTATTACATCGGCAATAAGAGTGCAGACGCCCGCCTTTCGGCGGGCGTTTTTTATTGCGCTGCTGCAAAAACTCGAATATGCCTGTTCATGCACGTTTATTCCTGTTTATGCATGAGTCTCGATGAGCGATCATTTTGTCAGTGAGCGGCAGGCGCTCATCCTAGCGCAGTTGCGGCAGAGCGGCCGCGTGCTTGCGCAGGATCTTGCCCAGAATTTCGGTGTTTCCGAAGACACCGTGCGCCGCGACCTGCGCGAGATGGCGGCGCGCGGGGAATGCCTGCGGGTTTATGGCGGAGCGCTGCTTTCTGATAGCATGACGGTGCCGTTGAAGACGCGCATTACTGAGGATGCCGATCGCAAGGCCCTGCTGGCGCGTGCCGTCATTCCGTTTCTCGAGCCGGGCATGGTCGTCTTCATCGATGCCGGCTCCACGAACCTCGCTGTCGCAAGGGCCATTCCCGCCGGTCTCAAGTTGACGGTAGTGACCAATACACCCACCATAGCCGCCGAACTGACGGGGCGGGCCGATATCGATCTTGTGCTGATCGGCGGCAAGGTCGATCCGGCCGTCGGCGCCGCAATCGATGCTATGGCGCTCAGGCAGCTCGAACTGATGCGGCCTGATCTCTGTATTCTCGGTGTTTGCGGTGTCGCGGCGGAGACGGGTCTGTCTGCGGATGTTTTCGAGGATGCGGTGTTCAAGCGGCTTGCCTGCAGCGCCAGCCAGCGGATCGTCGCTGCAATAACGACGGAAAAGCTCGGCCATAAGGCGGCTTTTCATGTGCATGATTTTTCCCCACCGCTTTGCCTCGTGCTGGAACAGGATGCCGACCGCGCATTGGTAGAGGCACTGTCGGCAAAAGGTGTAGACGTTCATTGCGGCGACGAAGACGCCGTTCAATTTTCCCACGGTCAAGTCTGAAGGATATTACCGATGAATGGCCCCACGACATTTTCGCCGACGGCTGCGCGCTCGTCCTATCTGACGCGGCACAGGCTGGGTGTTTCCCTGCTGTTCTTGATGAACGGTTTCATGATGGGCTCATGGGCACCCAAGATTCCGGAATTTGCGGCGCGGCTGTCGCTCAGCGAAAGCGCGCTTGGCCTGATCATTCTGGTCTTCGGCATTGGCTCGCTGGTTTTCATGCCGATAGCCGGTTCCCAGATCGCCCGTTTCGGTTCGCGCACGGTCAGCCTGGTCACTGCGGCGATCTTCCTGCCGACACTGCTTTTCATCTCCTGGGCTGGCACGATCTGGGCGGGTGTGATTGCGGTCTTCCTGTTTGGCGGCCTCACGGGGGCGATGGATGTCGCCATGAACGCCAATGCCGTGGCGGTGGAGCGGGACATGCGCCGCGCGATCATGTCGTCCTGCCATGCCTTCTGGAGCCTTGGCGGCCTGATCGGCGCCGGTCTTGGCGGTTATCTCATCACGGCAATCGGTGTGCAGGGCCATGCCATTGCGTTGACGGTTATCGCGCTTGTATTGCTGGTCATTGCCTGGCCGCGGGTGCTCGCGGATCGTCCGCATGCCGAGGCCGAACGTCCGAAAGGTGGCTTGCCGCTGACGCCGCTGCCGTGGATCATCGGCCTGATGGCGCTGTTTTCGATGGTGCCGGAAGGCGCGATCCTCGATTGGGGTGCGCTTTATCTGCGCAATGAACTGGGGGCTTCCGTCTCGCAGTCCGGTTTTGCCTTTGCGGCCTTCTCCATGACCATGGCGGCCATGCGTTTTGCCGGCGATCTGGTGCGTGACCGGTTCGGTGCGGTCAACACCCTGCGGTTCTGCTCGGTCATGTCGATCACCGGTCTCTTGATTGCCGGCCTTGCGGGGAGCTCCACTTTCGTGATTATCGGCTTTGCCATTGCCGGCATCGGCATTTCCAACATGGTGCCCATCGCCTTTTCCGCGGCGGGCAACATGCCGGGGCTGGCACCGGGAATCGGGCTCTCGGTCGTCACCACCATGGGTTATTCCGGCATTCTGGTGGCGCCGTCAGCCATCGGTTTCATTGCCGAACATACGGGTCTCGCCAGTGTCTTCCTTGCATTGCCGTTGCTGCATGTGGTGGTTTTGCTGCTTTCGCGGCTTGCCCGGCATGCGGATGGAGCAGGCAAAGAATAGGCGTCTCGAATTTTGCCATGATTGCGGTAAAGTAGAAGCTCTTATGCGTTGGGTGTTGACAAGCCGGCCCCCTTGTTTCACCTCAATTGACAGACCTTGCCGCAAGCTCCAGAGACCGCCATGACGTCACATGCCGATTACGATCCAAAGCCCCGCCGCGCATCCGTCGCTGTCGACGTGGGCGGCGTCATCGTTGGCGGCGGTGCGCCCGTCGTCGTGCAGTCGATGACCAATACCGATACCGCTGACATCGACGCCACCGTGCAACAGGTGGCCGCGCTTTTCCAGGCCGGTTCGGAAATGGTGCGTATTACCGTTGACCGCGACGAGAGCGCTGCAGCCGTGCCGAAAATCCGCGAGCGGCTGCTGCGTCTCGGCATGGATGTGCCGCTGATCGGCGATTTCCATTATATCGGCCACAAGCTTCTGGCCGATCATCCGGCCTGTGCCGAAGCGCTGGCGAAATACCGCATCAATCCCGGCAATGTCGGCTTCAAGGACAAGAAGGACAAGCAGTTCGGCGAAATCGTCGAAATGGCGATCCGTTATGACAAGCCCGTGCGCATCGGCGTGAACTGGGGGTCGCTCGATCAGGAATTGCTGACCACGCTGATGGATCGTAACAAGGAAGAGGGGTTTCCGCTCTCCGCCCGTCAGGTCACGCGTGAGGCCATCGTCCAGTCGGCGCTGATTTCCGCCGAGCTTGCCGAAGAGATCGGCCTGCCGCGCAACCGCATCATCCTTTCGGCCAAGGTCAGCCAGGTGCAGGACCTGATTGCCGTTTATTCGATGTTGTCGGAGCGCTCCAACCACGCCCTGCATCTGGGCCTGACGGAAGCCGGCATGGGTTCCAAGGGCATCGTCGCCTCGTCTGCCGCCATGGGTTACGTTCTGCAGCACGGCATCGGTGACACGATCCGCGTCTCCCTGACGCCGGAGCCGAATGGCGACCGCACCCGTGAGGTGCAGGTGGCGCAGGAATTGCTGCAGGTCATGGGTTTCAGGCAATTCATTCCGGTGGTTGCGGCATGTCCCGGCTGCGGGCGCACCACGTCCACCGTCTTTCAGGAGCTGGCGCAGAATATCCAGAACGATATTCGCAAGAACATGCCGGTCTGGCGTGAAAAATATCCCGGTGTCGAGGCATTGAACGTCGCCGTCATGGGCTGCATCGTCAATGGCCCCGGTGAAAGCAAACATGCCGATATCGGCATTTCCCTGCCCGGAACCGGCGAAAGCCCGGCAGCGCCGGTCTTCATCGACGGGGAAAAGGCGCTCACTTTGCGTGGTCCCAACATTGCCGGTGATTTCGAAGCGCTTGTGGCCGATTACATCGAAAAGCGTTTTGGCCGGAAAGACGCGGCGGAGTAAAGAGTACCGTGAAAAAGCCGGAATTCCACTGTCGTACCTCCTGAACCTCTCGGAGCATCAAAACACATGATCAAAAAAATCGCGATCGTCGCCCTTTGCGGGACCTATCTTTCCGCCTGCACCACCACCGATCCCTATACGGGTGAACAGAAGATGTCGAACACCGCGGGTGGTGCCGGCATCGGCGCCGTGGTCGGCGCGCTCGGCGGTCTGGCTGTCGGCGGTTCGCCGACCGGTCGTCGTAATGCCGCGCTTATCGGTGCGGGCATCGGTGCGCTCGCCGGTGGCGCCATCGGCAATTATATGGATGGTCAGGAAGCCGAGCTTCGCGCCCAGCTTCAGGGTACGGGCGTTTCGGTTTCCCGCCGTGGCGACAGCATCGTCCTCAACATGCCGTCGAACATCACCTTTGCGACGGATCAGGATCAGGTCATTCCGCCGTTTTATCAGACGCTCGATTCCGTCGGCATCGTGCTGAACAAATTCAACCGCACGCTGATCGACATCAATGGTCACACCGATTCCACCGGCAGCCCCGGTTACAATCAGGGCCTTTCGGAACGTCGCGCCGCATCGGTTGCCAATTACCTCGGCGCGCGCGGCGTCGATCAGCGCCGCATTTCGACGCTTGGTTTCGGTGCTTCGCAGCCGATCGCATCGAATGCAACGCCTGACGGTCGCGCTCAGAACCGTCGCGTTGAAGTGCTGATTTCGCCTCTCAAGGGCTGATTGGGTATAGGAGCTGAGCGGGGAAACCGGCTCAGCTTTTCCGTTCGGCAATGAACCTTGCGGCCGCGATGAGAATTGCAGCCTTTTCGCCATAAGGGGCCAAGAGGTTACTGGCTTCCGTTACCTGTTCCTGCAGCTTGGCGCGCGCCCAGTCTTCACCGCGCAAGGCGACCAATGTTCCCTTGCCGCGTGCGGCATCCTTGCCGGTTGCCTTGCCCATGGTGGCGGCATCGGCAGTGAGATCGAGAAGATCATCGGCGAGCTGGAAGGCGAGGCCGATTTTTTCGCCGAAGAGGCGTAGCCTTTGCCGTTCGGAAACATCACTTCCGGAAATGATCGCGCCGGCCTCGCAGGCGAAACGCAGCAAAGCGCCGGTTTTCATAGCCTGCAATGTAATGATGCCGGCCTCGTCCGGCGCCTTTTTTTCTGCAGCAAGATCAAACGCCTGTCCACCGGCCATGCCGCCGATGCCGGCTGCGCGGGCAAGTGAAAGCACGAGTGCGGCCTTACGCTCGGCCGCAAGCGGGTTTTCATCCGAGGCGATAATATCGAAGGCGAGCGTCAGCAGGCTGTCACCGGCGAGAATGGCGGTCGCCTCATCGAATTTGCGGTGCACCGTCGGCTGGCCGCGGCGCAGGTCGTCGTCGTCCATGGCCGGCAGATCGTCATGCACAAGCGAATAACAATGCAGGCATTCCAGTGCTGCGCCGACATAATGGGCAGCTTCGGCATCTCCGCCCAGAAGGGCGGCGCTTTCGATAACGAGAAAGGGCCGCAGGCGTTTGCCGCCGTTCAGCACACCATGGCGCATGGCGTCGAGCAGGTTTTGCGGACGCGTGATCTCGTCTGCGCGTGCTTCACCGGAAAGCAGGCGGCCAAGCAGGGCTTCGGTTTTTGCCGCGTTTTCGCGCAGCCTCGTTTCGAAATTCGTCATCTGAGCGTCCATGCCGCGCTCTTTGACATGCCGCGCGGGGCCAGGCAACCTTTTCGTGATTCCCGGGCGTAACTGTTTGACCAGACTCGCCTTGAAGACGGCAATGGACTATGAAAGGCTTCGATTGGCGCGGGGCTGGGACGGATATTGAGCAGTACGCCTGAAAGCGACGCAGATTACGCCGTGCTGGCGGAAGACCGGAGCAGTCCGAAGGTGGATTTTCGCACGTTGGCAAAGCGCATTATCATGACCTTGCTGGCTTTGCTGATCCTGCCCTATCTGCTGATTCCCGTCTATGCGCTGCCGTTCATGCGGCCCGTTTCGACGCTGATGCTTGCCGATCTGGTAACACTGCAGGGCTATGACCGGCGCTGGGTTCCGCTCGAGGATATTTCGCCCCGTCTTGTGCAATCCGTGATGATGTCCGAAGACGGGCAATTCTGTTTCCATGGTGGCGTGGACTGGAACCAGATGCAATCCGTGGTCAGCAATGCACTCGATGGCGCCTCCACCCGCGGCGCCAGCACCATTCCAATGCAGACAGCCAAGAACCTGTTTTTATGGAACGGCCGCTCGTTTCTGCGCAAGGGACTGGAACTGCCGCTGGCGATCGCGGCCGATTTTGTCTGGTCCAAAAAGCGGATGATGGAGATTTATCTCAACGTCGCCGAATGGGGACCAGGTATTTATGGCATCGAGGCTGCCGCGCAGCATCATTTCAAGGTGCCGGCGGCAAAGCTCAGTTCCCGTCAGGCGGCGCTGCTCGCCGTTTCCCTGCCCAATCCCATTGACCGGGTCGCCAGCAAGCCCGGGCGTGGTCTGCAAAGGCTGGCTGGTGTTATCGAGCGGCGCGCCCGGGCCTCGGGCGCTTATGTCGGCTGCGTACTGGACTGATCCAGCCCGCCCGCTCAGCCCTTCGTGAAAATATAATCTGTTTCCTGACGCAGGGTTTCGCCCGGCCGCAGGATCGCGTGCGGAAAATCAGGGTGATTGACGGCATCAGGCCAGATCTGCGTTTCGAGGCAAAAACCGGCAAAGGGACCATAGTGGCGGCCATCGAGGCCGGGAACCGGAACGTTCAGCTTGAAGGCCGAATAGAACTGCACACCGGGTTCGGTGGTGTGAACCTCAAGGGCGATATCCGAGGCCGGCGAATAGGCGCGGGCAATCTTGCGCTTTGCGCGGCGCTCGGGCGAGAGGCAGAAATTGTGATCGTAGAGGACCTGCTCACCATCCTCCTTGCGCCGCATCGGTGTCGGTTGGCGCAGGTCGAAGACGGTGCCTTCAACAGAGCGGATTTCGCCGGTTGGTATCTGTTTGTCGTTGGTCGGCAGGAAAAAATCAGCGGCGATGCTGATCTCATGCCCAAGTGCGGTATCCGCACCGTCGAGGTTGAAATAGGAGTGCTGGCAGACATTGGCGATGGTCGGCTTGTCGGTCACCGTTTCGTAGACCACCGAAAGCACGCCGCCGTCGAGGATCGTATAGGTGGCGGTGACCGTGCAGTTGCCGGGATAACCGGCGCGACCGTCGGGATCGATGATCTGCAGAACGGCATGGTTTTCGCCATGCTCCATCAGCATCCAGTTGCGTTTGCCCATACCGTCGCTGCCGCCATGCAGATGGGTTACGCCCTTTTCGTTCAGCTCCAGCTGGTATTCTTGCCCGTCGATCGAGAATTTACCGTCGCCGATGCGGTTGGCATTACGGCCGGGGGTGGCGCCGAAATAGGAGGAATATTTATAGTCCTCGAATTTATCGAAGCCGAGAACGAGCGGCGGCTGATGACCATCGAGGCGCAGATCCTGAATGACCGCGCCCCAGGTGATGACTTTGGCCGTCAGTCCGCCCTTCGAGATGGTGACACGCTCGACCTTTTCACCGGTCGCCGTGAAACCGAAATTCTCGCGTGCTGCCCCGTCGCTCATTGCATCATTCTCCCGATTGCCACGAATTGCCGGGCGGACGTTGCGTCATTTCCCGGCAATTCGCAATCGGCAATTTACGCGGCGAGTTTGCCGATGGATTCGAGATCGTAGGGCGTCGTCTGATATATCTCGTTGATCCAGTTGCCGAAAAACAGATGGGCGTGGCTGCGCCAACGGTTCAGCGGGGCAAGCTCCGGGTCATTGTGCGGAAAATAATCATGCGGTAGCTTGATGGGCACTCCGGCATTTGCGTCGCGGAAATATTCATCCGAAAGCGAGGTTGAATCATATTCGACATGATTGAACATATAGAGCCTGTTGCCGGCCTTCTCATGCACCAGACACACGCCCATTTCCTCTGACTCCATCAGGATTTCAAGTTCGGGGTGTTTTTCGATATCGGCGCGGCGTACCTCCGTCCAGCGTGAGACCGGAACCTGGAAATCGTCCGAAAAGCCGCTCAGATAGATCGATGATGGGCAGAGATTGCGGTGGCGATAAACACCGAACGCCTTTTCCTTCAGCTCGTATTTCGGCACGCCGTGGAAATGGTAGATGGCCGCCATCGCGCCCCAGCAGACATTCAGCGTCGAATGGACGTTGGTTTGTGTCCAGTCGAAAATCTTCTGCATCTCGGCCCAGTAGGTCACATCTTCGTAGTCCAGCATCTCGATGGGCGCGCCGGTGATGATGAAACCGTCAAACTTACGGTGGCGCACTTCCTCCCACGTTTCATAGAAGGACAGAAGATGTTCTTCCGGCGTGTTCTTGGCGCGATGGCCGCCGATACGGATCAGCGAAAACTCCACCTGCAACGGCGAGGCGCCGACGAGGCGGGCCATCTGCACTTCCGTCTTGATCTTGTTCGGCATGAGGTTGAGAAGCCCGATCTGGAGCGGGCGGATATCCTGCCGGATGGCCGCCGTTTCGGTCATGACCCGCACGCCCTCATGAACGAGGGTCTCAAAGGCGGGAAGCGTATCGGGAATCTTGATCGGCATGTCGAACTCTCTTTTCGGGTGACGTAAAGAACGTTGCGAAAACAAAAAAACCGGCAGCGAAATCGCAGCCGGTCCCAGGAAATTGCCCTTTTCCTCGACCCTTTAGCGACTTCTTTAAAGTGGCTGCAAGCCGGTCGGCAAATCACCACTGAAGCGTTTCATAATCCCGAAGCCGGCGAAAATCAATATAGGCTGATTTCATCGGGTTTCGGCTTTCCCTTTTTGGCTGAGGTGCGATAAGGCAGGGCATGGATAAAGAGCGCTTCACCATTCTGCTTGGCGGCGATGTCACGGTTACCGACCGCCTGAAGCTGGCGGTTGCCGATAGCCGCGTGATCGCGGCCGATGGCGGCATGCGCCATGCCGGACCACTCGGCCTTACCCCGGAGCTTTGGGTGGGGGATTTCGATTCCGCCAGTAACGATCTGCTGGGCGCCTGGCCAGATGTCGAGCGGCAGCCTTACCCGGCCGCAAAGGCCGTGACCGATGGCGAGATCGCGGTCTCGGAAGCACTCTCCCGTGGGGCGCGTTCGCTGCTGCTGGTGGGGGCGCTTGGAGGCGAGAGAAGCGACCACGCGCTACAACATCTTCTTTATGCGGTGGCGCTTGCCGAACGGGGTCTCGACGTGACACTGACGTCAGGCGACGAGGAGGCGCAGCCACTTCTTCCCGGTTCGCTTGATGTCGATCTGCCGGCCGGTTCGCTGTTTTCCGTGGCCGGATTTACCGCCCTTCAAGGGCTGGATATCGGCAATGTGCGTTATCCGCTTGACGATTTCGCGCTTGCTTTCGGCTCTTCCCGCACTATTTCCAATGTCGCGAATGGCGGCCCTGTGCATTTCTCGCTGAAAAGCGGCAAAGCCATAGTCCTCGCCCGCCCCTATGATCTGACCGGAGCCTGACGCCTTGGCACCCCCAATTTTGAAACTCGACGATATCAAGCTGACTTTCGGCGTGACTCCGCTGCTCGACGGCGCCAATTTCCAGGTGGAGCCGGGCGACCGCATCTGCCTTGTCGGGCGCAACGGCTCGGGTAAATCGACCCTGATGAAGATCGCTGCCGGGCTGGTCGAGGCGCAGTCGGGCGAGGTTTTCCGCCATCCTTCCGCTACCATCCGTTATCTGGAGCAGGCACCGGATTTTGCCGGTTACGATACCGTTCAGGCCTATGCCGAAGCGGGGCTTGGGCCGGGTGATGACCCTTATCGGGTGACGTACCTGCTCGAACATCTCGGCCTGACGGGACAGGAAAATCCGGCAAGCCTTTCCGGTGGCGAAGCGCGGCGTGTGGCGCTTGCCCGCGTCATGGCGCCGGAGCCTGATATTCTGATGCTGGACGAGCCGACCAACCATCTGGACCTGCCCACCATTGAATGGCTTGAAAGCGAATTGCAGCAGACGCGCAGCGCGCTGGTGCTGATTTCGCACGACCGGCGTTTTCTCGAAAAAGTCTCGACCTCGACCGTGTGGCTCGATCGCGGCCAGTCGCGCCGCCTCAATCGCGGCTTTGCCCATTTCGAGGAATGGCGTGACAAGGTGCTGGAAGAGGAAGAGCTGGAGCAGCACAAGCTTGGCAAGGCGATCGAGCGTGAAGAACACTGGATGCGGTACGGCGTGACCGCGCGGCGCAAGCGCAACATGCGCCGCGTCGGTGAACTTCAGGCCATGCGCGCCGAATATCGCGGCCACAAGGGACCGCAGGGCTCCGTGCAGGCCACGGCTTCGGACGTGCGGGAATCCGGCAAGCTGGTCATCGAGGCCGAGGCCATCACCAAGGCTTACGATGAGCGCGTGATCGTCGCGCCGTTTTCGCTCAGGGTGCATCGTGGCGATTGTATCGGTTTCGTCGGGCCGAATGGTGCCGGCAAAACCACACTTTTGAAAATGCTGACCGGCCAGCTTGAGCCCGATAGCGGAACGGTGAAGCTCGGCACCAATCTGGAAATCGCAACGCTTGACCAGAAGCGTGAGGATCTCAATCCCAACGATACGCTGGCGCATTACCTGACTGATGGGCGCGGCGACAATCTGCTGGTCAATGGCGAAGTGAAGCACGTTACGGGTTACATGAAGGATTTCCTGTTCCAGCCGGAACAGGCCCGCACGCCGATCCGCAACCTCTCTGGCGGCGAGCGTGCCCGGCTTATTCTGGCGCGCATTCTGGCGCGGCCGACCAACCTCCTGATCCTCGACGAGCCGACCAACGATCTCGATATCGAAACGCTCGATCTGTTGCAGGAAATCGTTGCGGGTTTTTCCGGCACCGTCATCCTCGTCAGCCACGACCGTGATTTTCTTGACCGTACCGTCACCTCCACCATTGCACCCGCCAATCCGGATCAGCCGGATGGACGCTGGATCGAATATGCCGGCGGTTATTCGGATATGATGGCGCAGCGCAAGGGCGCGGCGGAGGAAAAACGCAAGGCGGAGAAACAGGAAAAGGCGAAGGCCGCACCTTCGACTTCCGCTTCGCAGGAGCCTGCAAAGGCCAAGGGAAAGCTTTCTTTCAAGCAGAAATTCGCACTCGAAAATCTGCCGAAGGAGATGGAAAAAGCGCAGAGCGAAATCGCAAAACGTGAGCAGCGCATGGCTGATCCCGCGCTATTCACCAAGGATCCTGCCACATTCAA
Source organism: Agrobacterium sp. O3.4 (assembly GCF_041414895.1). Classification (NCBI taxonomy): domain Bacteria; kingdom Pseudomonadati; phylum Pseudomonadota; class Alphaproteobacteria; order Hyphomicrobiales; family Rhizobiaceae; genus Agrobacterium; species Agrobacterium sp. O3.4. The sequence continues at coordinate 181,268 of NZ_JALPZP010000003.1, read as the reverse complement.
TACGCTGGCGCAGGAAATGACCAAGCTGCGTGAAAAGCTCGAGACCATGGAAGAAGAATGGCTGGAGCTGGAGATGCTGCGCGAGGAACTGGAAGGCTGAAGGCGATCGTCTTTTGCCGATTGAGTTGTATCCGCCTTTGACAGGGAGGCGGAATTGCCGTTTCCTGTGCGGGTTCGGAGGAGTTCAGAAAATGCGCATGATCTTCGTCAATCTGCCCGTCAAGAATATCGAGACATCCAGAAACTTCTTCACGGCGCTGGGTTTCAGCTTCAATCCAGAATATTCTGACGATCGAACGCTCTGCATGATCGTGGAGGAGAACATCTTCGTGATGCTGCTCCAGGAAGAGCGTTTTCGCGATTTCATCAATGGCGATATTGCCGATGCGAAGAGTAGCACCGAAGTGCTGACCTGCCTGTCCGCCGGAAGCCGCGAGGAAATCGACCGGATGATTGCAACCGCGCTTGCCTCCGGTGGCAGTGGCTGGAAACCCGTTCAGGATCACGGCTTCATGTATGCCGGCAGTTTTCAGGATCCTGATGGTCACGTCTGGGAACTGGTGCATATGACGGCGCAGGGCTGACGACAGCCATCTTGCCAATCGCAGACGGCGGGACTACACCATCATCTTGATCTAACGGGGTGTCTTTTGTGCTTGCGTGCAAAAGGCTGAGAGGCTTGCCAACCCGAAGAACCTGATCCGGTTCATACCGGCGGAGGGATTAGACGGCTTCAAGGCAGGCGGCTATTTCCCTTTTTGTTTTGAGGAGATACCCGTGCGCCGTCGTCTTTTCCTGAATTCCATCGTTGCCGCCTCGCTGTTTCTGCCCGGCCTTGCCGTCGCACAGGACAAGCAGGAACTCACCGTCTACACCTATGAGAGCTTCGTGTCCGAATGGGGACCCGGTCCCAAGGTCAAGGAAGCCTTCGAGAAGGTTTGTGGTTGCACGGTCAATTTTATCGGCGTGGCGGATGGTGTGGCGCTGCTCAACCGCCTGAAACTGGAAGGTGCGGGATCCAGGGCGGATGTCGTCGTTGGTCTCGACACCAACCTCATCGCGGAAGCGAAACAGACCGGCCTTTTCGATGTCAGCGGCATCGATACATCGGCGGCCAAGGTGCCGGGTGGTTATGAGGACGATGTCTTCGTCCCCTATGATTATGGGCACTTCGCGGTCATCTATGACACGCAGACGGTAAAAAATCCGCCGATGAGCCTGAAAGAACTGGTGGACGGCGATCCTTCGCAGAAGATCGCCATTCAGGATCCGCGTACCTCCACGCCGGGGCTTGGGCTACTTCTGTGGGTGAAATCGGTATATGGCGACAAGGCTCCCGAGGCCTGGGCGAAGCTCAGGAAACGCATCCTGACTGTCACGCCGGGCTGGTCGGAATCCTACGGTCTCTTCACCAAGGGTGAGGTGCCGATGGTGCTTTCCTACACCACTTCGCCTGCCTATCACATGGTCGCCGAAAAGACGGATCGCTATCAGGCTGCCTCCTTCTCGGAGGGACATTACATCCAGATCGAAGTGGCCGGCCTTCTCAAAAACGCACCGCACAAGCAATTGGCAAAGCAGTTTCTTGCTTTCACGCTCACATCAGGTTTTCAGGATGCCATTCCCGAAAACAACTGGATGATGCCGGTTGCGGCGACATCGAAGCCTTTGCCCGAGGCGTTTTCCAAACTCGTCGTGCCTGCCAAGACCTTTCTGATGGATCCGGAAGAGGTGGCGAAGAACCGCAAGGCCTGGATCGACGAATGGCTTGTGGCCATGAGCATGAATTGAGGAAAAGGCACGCCCACCCATGATGCTGCGTCGCGATTACCGGCGATCCATTGTTTTCGGAACGGCGGCCTTTGCCGCCGTTTTCCTGTTCATGGCGCTCGCTGTTGCGGCCCTCCTGTCTTTTGATGCCGGCGCATCGGCTGCGGGCATCATGGATACCTATACGCTGCGTATCCTGCGCTTCACGCTTTATCAGGCAATGCTTTCCACCTTCCTGTCCATCGTTCTCGGCCTGCCGGTGGCGCTGGCGCTCGCCCGACGGCGGGATTTTTGGGGAAGGATATGGATTATCAGGCTGATGGCGGTGCCGATGGGGCTGCCGGTCATTGTCGGCGCATTCGGCATTATCGCCATCTGGGGCAGGCAGGGTGTCTTGAATACGGTTCTCGTTTTTGCCGGCGCGGAGCAACCCTTCAGCATTTACGGCCTTTCCGGGATTCTTATCGCCCACGTGTTCTTCAATCTGCCGCTCTGCGTGCGGCTAATGCTGGCCGGGCTGGAGCGCATTCCGGGTGAATATTGGCGCATGGCGGCAAGCCTGGGCATGGGGCCGGTTTCAACTTTCCGCTTCATCGAATGGCCGGCGATTTCGCGGCTTGTTCCCGGTATTGCCGGACTTGTCTTCATGCTGTGCGCCACCAGCTTCACGCTGGTGCTGCTGCTTGGTGGTGGCCCGGCAGCCACGACACTGGAGGTGGCGATCTATCAGGCGCTGCGGTTCGATTTCGATCCGCAGCGGGCGATCGCGCTCTCAGTTTTACAGATTGTCCTTACCGCAATCCTGCTTGGCCTTCTTGCCTTTCTGCCATCGCCGGAAGCGGAAATCGCCTCGCTTGGGCGGCCCCTTCGCCGCTTCGATGGCAAAGGGGTTGGTGCACGTCTCTGGGACGGGGCGGCGATCATTCTTGCGGTTCTGCTGATCGGACTGCCGCTTGTGGCCGTAGCCGTCTCAGGCTTGAGTGCCGACCTGCCGCGCCTTCTGTCGGCACCGATTTTTTTGCGAGCGGCTGCCACCAGCCTTGCCATTGCCGCGCTCTCCGCAACTCTCGTCGTGCTCTGCTGTTTTGCGATCATCGGTGCGCGTCAGGCCGTTGGTTCACGGCGGCGGGCGGTTCGGCCGTTGCGCTTTCTGTCCGCCACGCTCGGCGCGGGGTCTTCGCTTGTACTGCTGGTGCCGCCTGTCGTGCTCGGAAGCGGATGGTTTCTGTTGTTGCGACCCTTTGGTGATGTCAGCTTTTATGCGCCGGTTCTCGTGGCGATCATCAATATGCTGATGGCGCTGCCGCTTGCCATGCGGGTGCTGGATCCGGCCTTTAACAGCCATTTTTTGCGCACCGGCCGGCTTTCCGCCAGCCTCGGGCTTCAGGGGCTGACGCGGCTGCGATTTGCCGATCTGCCGGTCCTGTGGCGGCCCCTGGCGATGGCGTTTTCCTTTGCCATGGCCCTGTCCCTCGGCGATCTCGGGGCGGTTGCCCTGTTCGGGTCGGAAAGTTTCGTCACCTTGCCATGGCTCGTTTATAGCAATATGGGCAGCTACCGCACCAATGACGCTGCCGGATACGCGTTTATCCTCGGTGTCGTCTGCCTGTTGCTTGCCGCAGGCGGCGTTTCACGCCAGTCACAATCACCAGGGGCGCAATCAGCAAGGGCAAACATATGACCGGTGATGATTTCGCAGTTCGACTGGACAGGGTCAGGCTGCTGCTTGGAACGCAGGATTTCGATCTGGATTGCACCTTTCCACAAGGCCAGGTGACCGCCGTTGTCGGCGCATCGGGTTCGGGCAAGTCGACGCTTCTCAATCTGGTCGCCGGTTTCGAAGCGCCTGATTTCGGTCGTGTGCTGATCGGTGGGCGGGACATGACGGCGCTCGATCCTTCCGAAAGGCCTGTTTCATCGATCTTTCAGGACAATAATCTTTTCGCCCATCTCGATATTTTCACCAATGTCGCGCTCGGCGTCAGTCCGGGGCTGAAATTGCAGGCACAAGACCGGAGTAACATCGAGATGGCGCTGGCGCGCGTTGGTCTTGCGGGTTTTGACAGGCGCCTGCCCGGCACGCTTTCCGGCGGCGAAAGACAAAGGGCGGCTCTGGCGCGTGCGCTGGTAAGGAAAAAACCGGTCATGCTGCTGGATGAGCCCTTTGCCGCGCTCGATCCGGGACTGCGCGCGGGCATGACCTCGCTGCTTCTCGACTTGCATGCCGAAACAAAAAATACGGTGATTATTGTCTCACACCATCCGGACGACATAAAAAAGCTGGCGCAGCGGGTGGTTTTTCTTGATCGCGGCCGCGTTGTCTACACCGGCCCGACCGCAGATTTCTTTGCCACACAAAATGTGAAGGCGGTGGACAGTTTCCTGAACGGCTGATCGCCTTATTTTCGACGCGTGCCACTGGCAATCGCTTTAGATGACTTCAATGGCGCTAATTTGCACTTGCCAGTTTCAAGTTGTTGCCCGAGAAAAGACGGGAATTATTGCGTTCTTCAGGAATATTCCGGACTTGATGGATCGTTTTTACCGTATCGGCATTCATGGCTCGTTGGGGCGAATCTGTTATTCTGGTCTGCAATTAACGGATGATCAGGAACGTTAGGGGCAGGCATAGAGAATGAGAAATAGCATGACTGCACAGTGGAGGTTCTTCTCCCGTTCAGGCCTTCGCCGTTCGGGCAGGATGGCTGCTGCCTGGTCCGTGCTGACGGCGTCTGCCGTATTCCTGTCGTCGTGCCAGTCCCTTTTCAGCCCGGCCTACCAATCCACATTGCGCCCGTCGGATAATCCGCAGACCGTGGAAGAGGTGCAGAAGAACGATCCCCGTGCGCAGATGGGTGCACGCGAACATCCGCGCATCGTGGCGAGTTATGGCGGCGAATATCGTGACGCCAAAACGGAGCGGCTTGTTGCCCGCATTGCCGGCGCGCTGACGGCGGTGTCGGAAAATCCGCAGCAGTCCTATCGCATCACCATCTTGAACTCGCCGGCCATCAACGCCTTCGCGCTGCCGGGCGGCTATCTTTACGTGACGCGCGGGCTTCTCGCGCTCGCCAATGACGCCTCGGAAGTGGCCGCCGTGCTTTCGCATGAGATGGGCCATGTCACCGCCAATCACGGCATCGAGCGCCAGCGGCGGGAAGAGGCGGAGGTGATTGCCAGCCGCGTCGTCGCCGAGGTTCTGTCGAGCGATCTGGCCGGCAAGCAGGCGCTGGCGCGCGGCAAGCTTCGGCTTGCTGCTTTCTCGCGCCAGCAGGAATTGCAAGCGGATGTCATCGGTGTGCGCATGTTGGGCGAGGCCGGTTACGACCCATTCGCCTCGCCGCGTTTTCTGGATTCCATGGCGGCCTATGCACGGTTTTCCTCGGCTGATCCCGAAAACGACCAGAGCCTCGACTTCCTTTCCAGCCACCCCAACACGCCGCAGCGCATCGAGCTTGCGCGCCGCCATGCCCGTGCCTTCGGCCAGGAAGGTCAGGTTGGGGATCGTGGACGTGACTGGTTCCTGGATGGCATAGACGGTCTGCTTTATGGCGACAGCCCGCAGGAAGGGTATGTCCGGGGTCAGACGTTCCTGCACGGAACGCTTGGCATCCGTTTTGACGTGCCGGAAGGTTTCGTCATCGACAACAAGGTGGAAGCCGTTCTGGCCACAGGACCCGGCGATATGGCGATCCGTTTCGACGGCGTGGCCGATCCGAAACAGACCACCCTTGCCAATTACCTGACCAGCGGCTGGGTTGCCGGTCTCTTGCCGGAAACCGTCAAGGAAACGCAGATCAATGGTCTGGAGGCGGCGACAGCCCGGGCAAGTGCGGATAAATGGGATTTCGACGTGACCGTCATCCGTGTCGGCCAGCAGATATTCCGGTTCCTGACGGCGGTGCCGAAGGGCAATGCGCAGCTTGATTCCATCGCCAACGTGCTGCGCACGAGCTTCCGCAAGATGACCCCGCAGGAAATCGCATTGCTGAAGCCGTTGCGCGTGCGCGTGGTGACCGTGAAGCCCGGCGAAACCGTGGCGACGATCGCTGCGCGAATGATGGGAACCGAGCGCAAGCTTGACATGTTCCGCATGATCAATGCGATGAGCGCCACTGCCACGCTTCAACCCGGCCAGCGCGTGAAGATCATTTCGGAATAAGATCTCAGCTCGCCGTTACCTCATACAGGTAGGCGTGAACGAGTAAGGTCATTTCCCGCCTGATCCTGGGTGACTGCAATTCCCCGCGCCTGGCGGCGTTGTGAATGATGCCGTCAATGGCGTCGGACACGATCAGAGCGGCAGTCCGGCTGTCCATCGCTGATCCGGCTGGCAGGTGGGCCGTTATCGCTGCCGAGTAAAGACCGAGATATTCCTTTTCAAAAGCGCTGTTGGGATCATTCATTTCCGCGTGGCTGGGTGCGTCATCCAGCAGGACTTTATGAAGTCCGGGATGGAGGCTGTGCACAGCAATCATGCCGGCCACCAGTTCTTCTACGAATTGGAGGAGCGATTGCCTTTGCTCAGTGACGCTCTTCATGACCGCGAGGCAATCTTCAAGGTGGCGATGGCGCACCGCTTCGACAATCGAAACCTTGTCCGGGAAATATTGATATAGCGAGCCGATGCTGACACCGGCGGTTTCCGCCACCCTGTTTGTGGTGAAACCCGCCCAGCCATGATCGCTTAAAATGCGAGCAGCCGCGTGGACGACGGCATCGACGGTGGCTTTCGAGCGCTCCTGGCGCGGCTCTTTGCGCATCGCGGTCTTTCGTTTTGCAATGCGAGTAGACAAGGCACCCTCCATGGCGAAAATATAAACATAGTGCTCACATTTTCAGGATGTAAAGGATATTGTCATGATGGACCTGCTCAGGAGTTTGCTCGGCTATCACGCATGGGCGAACAGGGATTTGTTCGAGAAGCTGCAACAACTCGATCCCGAGCAAAATGCCTCCCAGCAGCACACGGAAATTCGGTTGATCAATCACTATTATGTTGTCGCGAGAATTTTTGCGGGTCACCTCACCGGAACGGCGCATGGCTTTGTCTCTGACAATACCGAGGCAACGCCGGAATTGAATGATCTTGCAAGGGATGTCGCAGCTCTGGATGGCTGGTATCTCGACTATATCGAGAAAACATCGCCCGCATCGCTTGGCGAATTTGTCGCCTTCACCTTCACTGATGGTGACAAAGGTTACATGTCCCGTGCCGAAATGATCTCACACGTGGTCCTGCATGCCGGCATTCACCGAGGCGAGGTTGCGCGCATCCTGACCCAACTCTCAATTACGCCGCCCTGGGATACATTTGCCGTGTTCGTGCACGGTACGCAGCCACAACGGCGTTTGCAGGGCGCGCAATAAAAAGCCACCCGCCCCGGTTTGGAGCGGGTGGCTTTTCTGATGGCTGGCTTCAGGCTCTTATTGCCATTCGCGCACGTCGACAAAGTGGCCGGCAATTGCCGCTGCCGCGGCCATGGCCGGGGAAACGAGATGGGTGCGGCTCTTGTAACCCTGACGGCCCTCGAAATTGCGGTTCGAGGTGGAGGCGCAGCGTTCGCCGGGTTTCAGGCGGTCGTCATTCATGGCAAGGCACATGGAGCAGCCCGGTTCGCGCCATTCGAAACCGGCGTCGAGGAAAATCTTGTCCAGGCCTTCCTGTTCCGCCTGTTCCTTGACCAGACCCGAGCCGGGCACGATCATGGCCGAGACGGTGGGGGCTACCTTGCGGCCATCGACGATTTTCGCCGCTGCACGCAAATCCTCAATGCGGCCATTGGTGCAGGAACCGATAAAGACGCGGTCAACGGCGATATCGGTAATGCGGGTGCCGGGTTGCAGGCCCATATATTCCAGCGCGCGCCACTTGGAGGTGCGCTTGTTCTCTTCCTCGATATCATCAGGATTGGGAACGACGCCTTCGACCGAAGTTACGTCTTCTGGTGATGAGCCCCAGGAGACGATGGGCGGCAGATTGGCTGCGTCCAGCACCACGACCTTGTCATAATGGGCGCCTTCGTCGGATTTCAGCGTCTTCCAATAGGCGATGGCCTGTTCCAGCGTTTCGCCCTTCGGCGCGCGCGGCTTGCCCTTGATGTATTCGAAAGTGGTTTCGTCAGGTGCGACCAGGCCGGCGCGGGCACCGCCCTCGATGGTCATGTTGCAGACCGTCATGCGGCCTTCCATGGAGAGCGACCGGATCGCCTCGCCGGCAAATTCGATCACATGGCCGGTGCCGCCGGCCGTGCCGATCTCACCGATGATCGCGAGGATGATATCCTTGGCGGTCACGCCCTCCGGAACCTTGCCATCAACACGCACCAGCATGTTCTTGGCCTTTTTCTGGATCAGTGTCTGGGTGGCCAGAACATGTTCCACTTCCGATGTGCCGATACCATGCGCCAGCGCGCCAAAAGCGCCGTGAGTGGAGGTGTGGCTATCGCCGCAGACGATCGTCATGCCCGGCAGGGTGAAACCCTGTTCGGGGCCGACGATATGGACGATGCCCTGACGTTTGTCGCGCTCGGAATAATATTCGACACCGAAATCCTTGGCGTTCTGCGCAAGCGCTTCCACCTGAATGCGGCTTTCCTCGTTCTTGATGCCTTCCAGCCGGTCGGCGGTGGTGGGAACGTTATGGTCGACCACCGCAAGCGTGCGCGCCGGCGAATGCACGGGGCGGCCAGCGATGCGCAGACCTTCGAAGGCCTGCGGGCTCGTCACCTCATGGACCAGGTGACGGTCGATATAGAGAAGACAGGTTCCGTCCGGGTCACGGTTGACGACGTGGTCGTGCCAGATTTTATCATACAAAGTGCGGGGTGCGCTCATGGCTCTATGCCTTGTCATGGAAAAGGATAATCAGGGTTCAGTAAGGCGATGGACAGCAGGTGCTGTCAGGCGAGCCTAAGTCGGCTGGTGAGCGCCCCGGAAACGCGCGCAAAGAACCGTGCCGGCAGACGCTTGTGGTCCTGCAGCACATAAACATTCTGAGCGAGACATCCGAATTTAGATCCCATGGCAACTTTAATAGCAGATCGGCAGTTTTACGGCAATATGAATGCTCACTGGCCGTCAGGGGGCCGTTCGGTATCCTTCATATGCGCTGCGTCTACAGTAAATGCCGGTCTCATAACGTGTTCCAGTGGTTATGATGCGGTGCAACTTGCGTATTTTGCGCTGCACATATAGATGGGTTCCCTTATCATTTGCATTCGACGAGAAATCGAAGGGAGGAAAGCATATGGTATCCGAAAAAGCCCTCATCTCGAAGATCACCTGGCGGCTGATGCCGTTTCTTGGCCTTCTCTACCTCATCGCCTATATCGACCGCCAGAATGTCAGCTATGCCAAGCTGCAGATGGTCGATGCGCTGAGCCTCAGCGAATATGCCTATGGCCTTGGTGCCTCGCTGTTCTTCATCGGTTATTTCATCTTCGAAGTGCCGAGCAATCTGTTCCTCAACCGTTTCGGCGCCAGTAAATGGTTCGCCCGCATTCTGGTTTCCTGGGGTGCGGTCACCATCGCGCTTGCCTATACGCAGAACGCCACGATGTTCTACATTCTGCGCTTCCTGCTGGGGCTCTGCGAAGCTGGTTTCTTCCCCGGCGTGCTGTTCCTGATGACGCTGTGGTTCCCGCGTGATTATCGCGGTCGAATGATCGGCCTGTTCATGATTTTCAGCGCGCTTGCCAATGCGATCGGCGCGCCGCTTGGCGGCATGCTGCTCGATCTGGATGGTTTCCTCGGTTATGCCGGTTGGGAATGGGTGTTCCTGGCAACCGGTATTCCTGCCGTCATCGCCGGTATCGCCACCTTCTTTTATCTGGATGATACGCCGGAAAAGGCGAAGTTCCTGACGCAGGATGAAAAGGACTGGCTGAAGAACCGGCTGGCTGAAGAAAACAAGGGCATGGAAGAACATGCGGAGGATGGCTTCAAGGCGCTCATCAATCCGCGCGTGCTGTTCATGGCGCTTTGCTATGTTGGTTTTCCGCTGGCCGCCTATGGTCTCAGCTACTGGCTGCCGACGATCGTGAAGAGCTTCGGCGTTTCCAACACCGCCAATGGTTTCATCAACATCATCCCGTGGGTGATCGTGGCTATTGCCCTCTTCGTTGTGCCTAACGCTGCCGACAAGGCGAAGAACAAGACGCCCTACATTGTCGGCCCGGCTTTTGTCGGCGCGTTCTGCCTGCTGATGTCGGCGCTGCTCAGCGATCCGGTCCTGCAGTTCAGCTTCCTCTGCATCGCCGCTGCGGGCATCTTCGCCGGCCAGCCGGTGTTCTGGAGCCTGCCCGGCCGCTTCCTCAAGGGAGCTGGTGCCGCCGCAGGCATTGCCGCCATCAACTCGGTGGGCAATCTCGGTGGGTTCGTGGCTCAGAATGTGGTGCCGTGGATCAAGGATCAGACCGGCAGCACGATTGCGCCGATGTTCTTCCTTGCCTTCTGCCTGGCGCTTGCGGGTGTGCTGGTCATCATCGCCGCGCGTAAAATGGGTGATCAGGCCAGGGCGGCCTGATTTCCTTTGATCAATACGACAGCCGGCTCTACCGGCGTGGGTTTACGTAGGGAGTTTTTGGATCAGGTGGTTTTACTCAGAGTACAGCCCGTTTGCACCTAAATTGCCGCATGGAATTTATATCACCGCCTTTGCGCGTTACAGCTGTAACTGTTGGATGCACTTATTCGAAGTGTTTTGAATAACAAGAAATCGTGGCTCGGACGTGTGCCGAGCCACCATCATCATTCAAAATATTGCCAGCGCTTCGGATAACTATGCTGAGAACCAGTCATTGTTTTCAAGCCGAACGCCGGAAAGAATAATCGACTCGTCTCCGCGCTCAAGCGTAATGTTGACGATAAGAGTGTTGACACCGTAACTTGTCACCGCCCAGTCATCGATAGTTGTGCCGACGAGTTTCAGCTTGTCCACGGATGCGTCGAAGCCAAAGATGGTATCGGTAGCGAGCCAAGTCCCTATGTCGCCCTTATTAAAAACAAAGGTATCTGCGCCACTGCTTGCCGTCATACGATCCATGCCTTTACCTCCAATTATCATCGACGAAGCGAGATTCACACTACTTAGATCTATTTCGTCGTTACCGGCGCCTGCATCGATCTTGACGGAGGTGAAGCGACCATTCGTAACACCGACTCCACCATTCGCAACGTAGGTACCAGCAACAATACCACCCGGGCTTGCGGCGGAAGCATCGTTGAACGCAGCGCCCCTTTTCACATTGATCGTGTCGTTGCCTGCGCCCGTATCGATATTAAAGGCATTCACCCAAGTGTTTTCATTCGAAAGGAGAGAGACGGCGACAGTGTCGTTACCAGCACCTGTCAAGATGTTGCCGCGCTTGGTGTTAAGAACTTCGAGGTTGGAAGAGCCAGTACCGCCGAGCTGAACGTCCACATGTACAAAATCCTTGAGTTTAAGGTTCTCAGGCCTCTCGGACTTTATGAGAGCATTCTTTACGGAATTCCATTCGGAGGTCACGTCGAAGGTGAAGCCATTTGCGTTTGCATCGTATCCAACATCGACCTTGCTGCCGGTTCCAGCAACGGAGATTGTACCTAAGGGGCCAGTTTCAAGCGAGACGCCGTTCTTTTCCTGAGTGGTTGATACCGTAAGCAGTTGGTAGACTTCCTGATCGATCAACTTGGTAAGCGACGATACCGAAGCCGCGCCACCGTTACCGAAATTTACTGTTAATACCATTTCAGTATCCTTTTTGAGTTTTATAAAATTTGGAATTTATTTTTTATAAATTTACATTTATATTGTATTTTTTTACTAGTTCTATTGGTGTAACTCATTTTATACGATGTAAATTTGAGTAAGTATTCATTTGTTTTTGTAAATTGCAAATATATTTTGATATCAACAAATTTTAGTAATTTATTAATAAAATTAATAATAAATATTCTATATATAACAAAAAATTATTTATTGATGATCATGATACGTCGTCGATTGTCTTGCTAACCAACTTCAGTGCTACCTGCGTCATTCTCAAAGGCAAAGCTAAAGTTGGTAGCCCAAGCTAGTTCCCATGCCATACTCATTGAAGGACGAAGGTATCGGCTCCTCCTTCTACGATAATCAATCCATGCTCTTTCAGGGGATCACCATCGAAGAAGCGAAATTTGCGCCGTGCAGATCAATGTCATCGTTGCTTGTGCTTGATTGCTCCTGACGGATGGGACGCTGCCGCCGATAACGCCTGTAAGCGCTCGGTTGTGATCCAGTTTACTTAAATACAAGCAACAAAAAAGGCGGCCCGAAGACCGCCTTTCCCGTAAATCCATTGAAATGGAAATCTTATTCCGCTGTGGCTTCTGCAGCCTTTGCTGCTTCTTCCGCTGCCTTGGCTTCTGCGGCTTCGGCTGCTGCCTTTTCGGCGGCGAGAGCCTGTGCTGCTGCTACCTTTTCGGCTTCCAGACGTGCCTTTTCTTCGGCAGCTGCCTGACGCTCGGATTCGTTCAGCTTGCGAGCGCGCGTACCGGTGTTTTCAACGATACGGGCAGCCTTGCCGCGACGATCGCGCAGGTAGTAGAGCTTCGCGCGGCGAACCTTACCGCGGCGAACGATTTCAACGCCTTCGACCAGCGGGGAGTAGATCGGGAATACGCGCTCGACGCCTTCGCCGTAGGAGATCTTGCGAACGGTGAAGCTTTCGGAAAGGCCACCGCCAGAACGGGCGATGCAAACGCCTTCGTAAGCCTGAACGCGGGTACGGTTACCTTCCGTTACGCGAACGTTGACGCGCAGCGTATCGCCCGGCGAAAAGTCCGGCAGGGTGCGCTTTGCTTCGATCTTGGCAGCCTGTTCGGCTTCCAGCTGCTGAATGATATTGGTCATATTAACCTCTGATTTCTTCTGAAACAGCCAGAGCGCTCAACGGTCGTCTGTCGGTCAATGCCTTCAGACCATGCCTTGCGGCAGGAGCGGGTTCGCCATTCTTTGCTTGCGGTTAAAGGGGCAAACCCCAATTCCAAGCGCGCACATATACTAGCATGCGCCGTTTGTCATCCCTTTCATGACAATATTTTATCAATTATGCGTCGCGTTGCAGCAGTTGCGAAGGGGCGTCTTGCCGGATATGGCATGAGAACCTTGGGAGGGGCCATGTCAGTTTTCATCGTTCTCATGCTGTTTGCGACCGGCTTTCTGTCTGGTGTCGTAAATGCGATCGCCGGTGGCGGCACTTTCCTGACCTTCGGGGCGATGACACTTGCCGGCCTGCCGCCCATCGTTGCCAATGCAACGTCGGCAATCGTGCAATTTCCGGGCTACATTACCTCCGTGATCGCCTATGCGCCGGAAATTCGTGCGCACTGGCGTGAGGCGATCCTGCTGTCGGCCGTGTCCGTCGTTGGCGGGCTGGCCGGGTCGCTGCTGCTGTTATCGCTCGACAACCCCTCCTTCCGCCAGCTGGTGCCATGGCTGCTTCTGGCGGCCACCGCCGTTTTCGCTGCCGGCCCGTGGCTGCGACCCAAGACGAGTGCGGAACGCTCGCCCGGAAATCTGCCTAGCCTCGCCTTTCAGGGGCTTGCATCGATTTATGGTGGTTTCTTCGGTGCCGGCATGGGCATCATGATGCTCGCCATCCTCGGAATAACCTCTGGCGGCAGCTATCATCACCTGAACGCGCTGAAGAACCTGCTGTCGGTGGTGATCGCCGTCATTGCAATCACGATTTTCGTCAGCGGCGGCGTCGTGTCCTGGTGGGCGGCACTCATCATGTTTCCGGCGGCGGCACTTGGCGGCTATGTGGGCGTGCACACCGCAAGGCGGGTGCCGCAATGGATCATCCGCTGGCTGGTAATTGCAGTCGGGCTGATTTTGACGGCCTATTATTTCGTCTCGGCCTGAGCTTTTTCGAGAAGGTCTGGCCGTCTTTCCCTGGTCAGCGCCAGCGCCTGTTCGTGCCGCCACTTGTCGATGACGGCGTGATTGCCTGATGTGAGGACGGCGGGAATGTCGCGGCCTTCCCAGACTTGCGGGCGGGTATAATGCGGATGTTCCAGTAGCCCGCCCTCGAAGCTTTCATGCACGCCGGAGAGATCGTTGCCCATGACACCAGGAAGTATGCGGACGATGGCGTCCAGCAGCGTCAGCGCCGCCGGTTCGCCGCCGGAGAGAATGTAATCGCCGATCGACACCTCCTCCAGCCCACGCGCGTCGATTACCCGCTGGTCGACGCCTTCGAAACGGCCGCAGACGATGATCGCACCCTCACCCGCCGCCAGTTCGCGCACGCGGTTCTGCGACAGCGGCTTGCCACGCGGGCTCATCAGCAGGCGCGGCCGTGTGTCGCCATCCGAAACATGGTCGATGGCTGCGGCCAGAATATCGGGTTTCAGCACCATGCCGGCACCGCCGCCTGCCGGCGTGTCATCGACGCTTCTGTGCCTGTCGATGGCAAATTCGCGGATTTGCACGGCCTCGAGCGACCATTGTTCGCGCTCCAGCGCCTTGCCGGCCAGCGAATAACCCAGATGCCCCGGAAACATTTCCGGGTAGAGCGTCAGCACGGTAGCCTTAAAGGTCATGGCTTTATTTCTTGCCGAAAGGCGGTACGCCGGTTTCGTCCTTGTCGTCGGGATTGTCGATCAGGCCGGCGGCCATCGGATCTATGAGAATGCGCCCGGCTTCGAGATCGATCTCGAGTACGGCCGACTCGGAAAAGGGGATGAGGGCAGGCCGGCGGCCGGCGCCTTTCAGTTCGAGCAGATCACCCGCGCCGAAATCGTAAACGGCGCTGACGGCGCCATAACTTTTGCCTTCCGCATCAACGGCTTCCAGCCCTTCGAGATCGGCATAATAAAATTCATCGTCATCAAGCTCGTCGTCCGGCAGATTGTCGCGGTCGATGAACAGTTCCAGCCCGTTCAGGCTTTCCGCCGCATTGCGGTCGTTGATGCCCCTGAAGCGGACGACGACGACATTCTTGCCCTCGCGCACTTCCAGAATTTCAAAGAGGCGGCCATCGGCGGTGACAAGATTACCGTAATCGCCGAGCGCCATCGGGTCGGCCGTATAGGTGCTGACGCGGACTTCGCCGCGCAGGCCCTGCGCGCCGCCGATCTTTGCCATGAGTACCGGGTTTTCCAGCTTTGCCATCGGGCCGTCCGTCTTCTGGTGTTGGTTGCGTCAGCTTTAAGGTTTGTTGACGCCAAAATAAACAAAAAACGGGCGGCATGGAAAACCACGCCACCCGTTTTTCAAAAGTTACCGTGCAGATTATTCTGCAGCAGAGGCTTCTGCAGCAGCAGCGGCTGCATCTTCAGCCTTCTGCTTCTTTTCAGCAACGCGCTCCAGGGCGCGCTTGCCCGGCTTTGCCTTTTCCGGGTTGCTGCGAGCGGCGCGCTCGGCAAGACCGGCTTCGGCGAGGAAGCGAAGAACGCGGTCGGTCGGCTGTGCGCCCTTGGCGATCCATTCCTTGATGAGATCAGCCTTCAGCTCAACGCGCTGCGGGTTATCCTTGCCGAGCATCGGGTTCCAGGAACCGACCTTCTCGAGGAAACGGCCGTCGCGGGGCGAACGGGCGTCTGCAACGACGATCTGGTAATACGGGCGCTTCTTGGAACCACCGCGTGCGAGACGAATTTTAAGTGCCATGTGATATACTCCTTAGGATGGCTTGTCCGCCGTTCAGGCGGTCTTTTCGTTACCGCCATGTTCGGCGGCGATTGCTTCATGATGCCGGATGACTTCCTTGATGATGAAGTTCAAGAACTTCTCGGCGAAATCCGGGTCCAGATTGGCGTCCTTGGCCAGATGGCGAAGGCGTTCGATCTGGTATTCCTCGCGCGCCGGGTCTGCCGGCGGCAAATTGTACTTTGCCTTCAGCACGCCCACCGCCTTGGTACAGCGGAAACGTTCGGCAAGAATGTGAACCAGTGCGGCGTCGATATTGTCGATCGACTGGCGATATTCAGAAAGCTGGGCTTTCACGTCTGTAGTGTTCACTGGCGTCCCCCTCACTTCTTTTTCGGGAAGCCGGGCAGGCCCGGCATGCCGCCAAGACCCGGCAGCTTTGCGCCACCAAGACCTGGCAATCCACCTGGCATGCCACCAAGACCCGGCATTGCACCCGGCTTGCCGAGACCGGCGGCTTCAGCCTGCTTCTGAAGCGCTTCGAGCTGCTTCGGATCGATATTCGACAGATCGGGCATACCGCCGCCCATCATGCCACCGAGCCCCATCTTGCCGGCAAGGCCGCCCATCATCTGCTTCATGATGCCGCCTTTGCCCTTGCCGCCCATGGCCTTCATCATGTCGGCCATGCCGCGATGCATTTTCAGGAGCTTGTTGATTTCGGCGGCATCCGTGCCGGAACCGGCGGCGATGCGCTTCTTGCGGCTGTGTTTCAGAATATCCGGATTGGCGCGTTCCGCTCTGGTCATCGAGGAGATGATGGCGATCTGGCGGTCGAACATCTTGTCGTTCATGCCGGCCGAAGCCATCTTGTCCTTCATGCCGGCCATGCCGGGCATCAGCCCCATGATGCCGCCCATGCCGCCCATCTTCTTCATCTGGCCAAGCTGGTCGGCGAGATCGTTGAGGTCGAACTTGCCCTTGGCCATCTTCTCGGCCATGGCGCGGGCTTTTTCCGCATCGATGTTTTCGGCGGCCTTTTCAACCAGCGAGACGATGTCGCCCATGCCGAGAATACGGTCGGCGATACGGCGCGGATGGAACTCGTCGAGTTCATTCATGCGCTCGCCGATACCGATCAGCTTGATCGGCTTGCCGGTGACGGCGCGCATGGAGAGGGCCGCACCGCCACGACCGTCACCATCCATACGGGTGAGTACGAGGCCGGTGATGCCGACGCGCTCATCGAAATTGCGCGCCAGATTGACGGCGTCCTGACCGGTCAGCGAATCCGCCACCAGCAGGATTTCATGCGGGTTGGACTTCTTCTTGATGTCGGCCATTTCCAGCATCAAGGGTTCGTCGATATGGGTGCGGCCAGCGGTATCGAGGATCACGACGTCATGGCCGCCGAGCTTGGCGGCCTGCACGGCGCGCGCGGCGATATCAGTCGGCGACTGGCCGGCGATGATCGGCAGCGTGTCGACGCCGGTCTGGACGCCCAGCTGGCGAAGCTGTTCCTGTGCGGCCGGACGACGCGTGTCGAGAGATGCCATCAGCACCTTCTTCTTCTCGCGGTCGGTCAGGCGCTTGGCAATCTTGCCCGTGGTGGTGGTTTTACCAGAACCCTGCAGACCGACCATCATGATGACGACGGGCGCGGCCGCATGCAGGTCGATCGAGACGCCTTCTGTGCCGAGCATTTCGACAAGTTCGTCATGCACGATCTTGACGACCATCTGGCCGGGCTTGATGGATTTCAGGACGGCGGCACCAACCGCCTTTTCACGCACCCTGTCGGTGAAGGAGCGCACGACTTCCAGCGCCACGTCCGCTTCCAGCAGCGCACGGCGAACCTCGCGCAGGGCGGCGGCAACATCGGCTTCCGTCAGCGCGCCACGGCCGGTCAGTCCATTTAGAATGGAACCAAGGCGGTCCTGGAGGTTTTCAAACATCGTTTCTTCCTTCTTCGTTCCGGGGTTTCCGAAACGTCGGTGCTTTCGCTGGCAAAAACAAGACGCAAAGCCAAAAAGCACCCGAGGGCGCATCGCGCTGTCGGGTGTTGACCTCCGGGATCTCTTTATACCTCTGCGGGTCCCGGTCGGCGGCTTGGAGTCGTGAAACTGCCAGCTGATTGGCGGGGATAAACAGGAAAGTGCTGGAAAAGTCAAGGCGGTGCCGGTTTTCAGCGATCGGGCCTTGCATTTCATCTTTGTGTGATCGGCTGCAAACCGAGATTGGTGCGGCTTGAACGGCACCATTCCGTTCCCTATACCTTTAGCATGAACCGTCGAAACTTCTTTCGTTTTTCAACCCTTGGATTGCTCGCTGTGGCGGGCGGTGCGCTGTTTGCCCGCCGTTCGAATGCCAGCGCCTATTATAGTGGCCCGATCTCCGATCATTTCGACGGGATACGCTTCTTTAATCCCGGCGGCTCGCCGCCTGGCAATTTCATGGGCCTGTTGAAATGGCGTTTCAACGGTGAGCGCGCCACATGGCCGGAAAACTATCCGAGCCCTTTTCCCTTTGCGACGCCCGAAAGCCGGGTCGAGGGCAAGGACATTCGTGTCACCTTCGTCGGCCATGCCTCCTTTCTGATCCAGACGGCAGGTCTGAATATTCTCGTCGATCCTGTGTGGTCGCAACGTACCAGCCCATTCAGTTTCGCCGGTCCCAAACGGGTCAATCCGCCCGGCATCCGTTTCGAGGATCTGCCGCCCATCGATCTGGTGCTGCTGACGCATAATCATTACGACCATCTGGATATGGAAACGCTGAAGCGGTTGCATGTGGCGCACAAGCCGCTCTTCATCACGCCGCTCGGCAATGATGCCATCATCCGCACCGGCGTGGAGGCGGCGCGTATCAAGGTGGGCGACTGGGGCGATGTGCTGGAGGTCGGCTCGTCGGTTAAAATTCATTTCGAACCGTGCCACCATTGGTCTGCCCGCGGCCTCAACGACCGCAGCATGGCATTGTGGGCCGCCTTCGTCATCGAGGGGCCGGGTGGTAAAATCTACCACATCGGCGATACCGGCTTTCACGAAGGCCTCAATTATCACGCTGCGCGCAAGAAGCATGGCGAATTTCGCCTCGCCAACCTGCCTTTCGGTGCTTATGAGCCGCGCTGGTTCATGAAAGGCCAACACCAGAACCCAGCGGAAGCCGTTGAGGGCATGAAGCTTTGTGGCGCCGCGCATGTCTGCGGCCATCATTGGGGTACGGTGCAGCTCACCGATGAGGCTGTCGATGCGCCACTTGCGGCGCTGAAAACGGCGCTTGTGGAGCAGGGTGTGGAGGAAAGCCGTTTTCGGCCCATGCGCCCCGGTGAGGTTTTCGACGTACCCTCCGCCTGAGCGCTGCCCGGTTTGCGCCGCAACAGTCTGGTAATTTGCCGGTCTTTCCGCCATATAGGGCGAAAGCGCGGGACAAATCCCGTATGCAATCCAATTTCAGATGGTTTTCAGGTTCAAGGCGATGGCGGATACGGTCGAATTTGCGAAGATGAACGGGCTTGGCAACAAGATCCTCGTTATCGACATGCGCGGCCGCAAGGATATGGTCACGCCTGCGGCAGCCATTGCGCTCAATGCCGATCCCGCGACCCAGTTCGACCAGATCATGGCCATTCACGATCCGCGTGTCAGTGGCACGGATGCCTTTATCGACATTCTCAATTGCGATGGCACGAAGGCGCAGGCCTGCGGCAACGGCACGCGCTGCGTGGTGCAGGCACTGTCTTCCGAAACCGGCAAGACCAGCTTCACGTTCCAGACGGTGGCCGGCATTTTGAATGCCGTCGAGCATGAAGACGGCATGATATCAGTCGATATGGGTCTGCCGCGTTTCCGCTGGAGCGATATTCCGCTGTCGGAAGAGTTCCATGATACGAGCCGCATCGAATTGCAGATCGGGCCGATCGATGCGCCGATCCTGCACTCGCCTGCCGTCATGTCGATGGGCAACCCGCATGCAATTTTCTGGGTGGACCGCGATCCGATGGATTTCGATCTTGAGCGGTTCGGGCCGCTGCTCGAAAACCATCCAATATTTCCGGAAAAGGCCAATATCACACTCGCACAGGTGATGTCCGACAGTGCACTGCGCACCCGCACCTGGGAGCGTGGCGCCGGGTTGACGCTTGCCTGCGGTTCCGCCGCATGCGCTGCCGCCGTTTCCGCCGCCCGCACCGGCCGCACGGCTAAGAGGGTCACCATCGATGTGGCCTCCAGCCCCATCCGCGTGCCGCTGACCATTGACTGGCGTGAGGACAACCACGTCATCATGACCGGCCCGGCTGAATGGGAATGGTCGGGTTCCGTCGATCCTGTCACGGGTGTCTGGTCACGGGATGCGGTGGCCGAGCAGGGGGCCGTATGAGCGGCGTCGAGGTCATAACCTTCGGCTGCCGTCTCAACACCTATGAATCGGAAGTGATGCGGGCGGAGGCCGAGAAGGCTGGGCTGAACAATGCCGTGCTGGTCAATACCTGCGCGGTGACGGGGGAGGCGGTGCGTCAGGCGCGCCAGGCCATCCGCCGGGCACGGCGCGACAATCCGCATGCGCGCATCATCGTTACCGGTTGCGCTGCGCAGACGGAAAAACAGACCTTTGCCGAAATGCCCGAGGTGGATGCGGTGCTGGGCAATGAGGAAAAGCTGAAAAGCACTTCCTATCGTGCGCTGCCCGATTTTGGCGTCTCGGCGGAAGAAAAGCTGCGCGTCAACGACATCATGAGCATCAAGGCGACCGCGCCGCAGATGGTCAAGCACATTGACGGGCATGTGCGCGCCTTCATTCAGGTGCAGAATGGCTGCGATCATCGCTGCACCTTCTGCATCATTCCCTATGGGCGCGGTAATTCCCGCTCCGTGCCTATGGGTGCAGTGGTGGATCAGGCGCGCAGACTGACGGAAAGCGGTTATTGCGAGATCGTGCTGACCGGAGTGGATGCGACCAGCTATGGGGCTGATCTGCCGGGCGAACCCTCCCTCGGTTACCTCGCCAAGACTTTGCTGAAGCAGGTGCCGGATATTCTGCGCCTGCGCCTTTCCTCCATCGACAGTATCGAGGCCGACCATCATCTGATGGATCTGATTGCCGATGAGCCGCGTTTCATGCCGCATCTGCACCTGTCCCTCCAGCATGGCGATGACATGATCCTGAAACGCATGAAACGCCGCCATTCACGGGCCGATGCCATCCGCTTCTGTCGTGACGTGCGGTCGCTCCGGCCGGATATCGCCTTCGGCGCGGATATGATTGCCGGTTTCCCGACCGAGACGGAAGAGATGTTCGAAAACGCCGCCACGCTTGCGGAAGAATGCGGCATTTCCAGCCTGCATGTCTTTCCCTACAGCCCGCGTGCCGGCACGCCGGCGGCCCGCATGCCGCAGCTCGACAGGGCGCTGGTGAAGGACCGGGCGGCAAGGCTCCGCGAACGCGGTGAAGCGCTTAAGGTGGCGCAGTTGCAGGATATGGTCGGTTCGGTGCAAACGATCCTGGTGGAAAACACCGGTTTTGCCCATACCGATAATTTCACGCTGGTGGCGGCGCCTGATCTTGCCCCGCGCACTCTTGCGCAGGTTGCGATTACCGGCCACAACGGCAAACATCTGAACATGAAGCTTCTGGCGGCGAACGCTGCCTGAGGCGGCTCAAGAGAAAAGACACGGGAACGACCATGGCCCTCGGCTTCATCAAAAAAGTCTTTTCGTTCGGCAAGGACAAGGCCGAAACGAATGAGCGGCCGCAAGAGGATGCTGCGCTTGAACGCGGCAATGAAAATGCCTCTTTTGAAGCGGCGCTGAGCGAGGCCGAAGCGCACACACCTGTCGACGAGGACCCGGTTTCCGAACTGGAGATGGAAACGGCTGGCGGGCCTGTTCCGGACGAGGCGGCGTATGCCACGCCTTCGGAAGAAGAAGATGAAGAGGACGCACCGCTTCTGCCCGGGGCCGAGCTTTCAGGCGATATGGGGCTGGTGCCGTTGTCGTTATTGCAGGCGGAAGCCGCCGCCGAGGAGCAGGCAGAGCCTTTGCCGGAAGCTGTCGATGCCGTGCTCGATGCTGACGCGATGGATGCGCTGCTGGATGAGGCGGAGTCGGTAGATGCCGTCGAACCCCCTGTCGTGCCGCAGGCTTTGCCGAAGGGCTTTTCATCGGCAAGCGAGCGCCAGGAGCCGGTTGTCGCCGCGCCTGAGCCGAAGCTCAGCTGGTTTCAGCGCCTGCGGGCCGGGCTTGCCCGCACCTCGTCACAGCTGACCACACAGATTTCGGCGCTTTTTACCAAGCGCAAGCTGGACGAAGATACGCTCGACGAGCTGGAAGACCTTCTCATCCAGTCGGATCTGGGTGTCGAGACCGCCATGCGCATCACCGGCGCTTTGTCTTCCGAACGTTATGGCAAGGATGTGAGCGGTGAGGACGTGGCGCGTATCATGGCCGGTGAGATCACCAAGGTCCTGAAGCCGGTCGCCAAACCTCTGGAACTCGATCTTTCGCATAAGCCGCATGTCATTCTCGTCGTCGGCGTCAACGGCACCGGCAAGACGACGACCATCGGCAAGCTTGCCGCCAAACTCTCAGGCTCGGGCCTTAAAGTGATGCTCGCAGCTGGCGACACGTTCCGCGCAGCGGCGATAGAGCAGCTGAAGATCTGGGCGGATCGCACCGGCTCGCAATTTATCGGCACGAAGCTCGGGGCAGATGCCTCGGGTCTGGCTTACGATGCCTATGAGCAGGCGCGGGCGGAAAAGAGCGATGTGCTCATCATCGATACGGCCGGCCGTCTGCAGAACAAGACGGAACTGATGGCGGAACTGGAAAAGATCGTGCGTGTGCTCGGCAAGCTCGATCCGGATGCGCCGCACACCGTGCTACAGACACTGGATGCGACGACCGGCCAGAACGCCCTGAACCAGGTGGAGATATTCCGCAATGTCGCGGGTGTTTCGGGCCTGATTATGACAAAATTGGATGGCACGGCGCGGGGCGGTATCCTCGTCGCCATCGCTGCCAAACACAAGCTGCCGGTCTATTTCATCGGCGTGGGTGAAGGTGTTGATGATCTGGAGCCCTTCGAGGCGGAAGATTTCGCCAAGGCCATTGCGGGAGTTTGAGTATGGATATTGAAAGCAATTCCAAGGAAAGCGAAAAGATGGTGGCGGAAATCAGCCCGCTGCTGAAATTCGTGCTCGAACTTGGGCCGCTCATGGTGTTTTTCTTCGCCAATTCCCGCGGCGAATGGCTGGCCTCGACTTTTCCGGTTTTGACGGAGTTCGGCGGACCGATCTTCATCGCCACCGGCCTGTTCATGATCGCTACCGCCGCCGCTTTGACCGTGTCGTGGATTTTGACGCGTAAACTGCCGATCATGCCGCTAATATCAGGCATCGTGGTTTTCGTGTTTGGCGCGCTGACGCTGTGGCTGCAGAACGATACCTTCATCAAGATGAAGCCGACCATCGTCAACACGCTGTTCGGTGTCATCCTGCTGGGCGGTCTGTTCTTCGGGCAGTCGCTGCTGGGTTACGTCTTCAATTCGGCTTTCAAGCTGACGGATGAGGGCTGGCGCAAGCTGACGCTGCGCTGGGGCGTGTTTTTCCTGTTTCTGGCGGTTTTGAACGAGGTTGTCTGGCGTATGTTCACCACCGACACCTGGGTTGCCTTCAAGGTGTGGGGCACGATGCCGATCACCATCATCTTCACCATGGCGCAAATGCCGCTCGTCATGCGCCATTCTGTCGAACCTCTCGGCAAGGACGAAAAATGACAATTGCGGAGATGTCGGCGTCCCGTTCGCGTTCGCTTAGATGGTTCGGCGTGGCCGCCGGGCTGCTTCTGCTGCAGATCGTCATTCTCTACGCCATGGGCCGTATTCCCATCTGCGAATGCGGTTATGTGAAGCTGTTCGAGCCGGGTGTGAACACGCCGGGCAATTCGCAGCATCTGGCCGACTGGTATACGCCCTCGCATATCATCCATGGCTTTCTGTTTTATTGGTTCGCCTGGCTGCTGTTCCGCAACAAACCGTTTTCCATGCGGCTTTCTTTCGCGGTCCTGATCGAGGCGGCGTGGGAGCTTGTCGAAAACTCGCCCATCATCATCGATCGTTATCGCACGGCGACCATGGCGCTGGGTTATGCCGGCGACAGCATTCTGAACTCGGCCATGGACACGGTTTTCATGGCGCTGGGTTTTCTTTTTGCCGCCCGCGTGCCGGTGTGGCTGACGATAATAATCGCCATCTTCTTCGAAATCTTCACGGGGTGGCTGATCCGCGATAATCTGACGCTGAACGTGGTCATGCTGGTCTGGCCGCTCGATGCGATCAAGGAATGGCAGAACGCGCTCCCGCAAATGTGAACGAGCCTGCTGGCGATATGTGCAAGTTTTCTTAATGGCAGTGCGCTAGTCTGCGCTGCTTAAAGGCTTGTCTCTCGGTCCGGCATAACACATTGCAAGATAATTTCGCCTATCTTCTCCCCTTCATCATGCTGACATTCGGCGTCGTGTTCCTGTTTCTGCAAAGGATCGGTCACGCTTCGGCGCGCTATTGGGGTATCGGTT
This sequence comes from Agrobacterium sp. O3.4, assembly GCF_041414895.1. Lineage (NCBI taxonomy): Bacteria > Pseudomonadati > Pseudomonadota > Alphaproteobacteria > Hyphomicrobiales > Rhizobiaceae > Agrobacterium > Agrobacterium sp. O3.4. The sequence continues at coordinate 157,313 of NZ_JALPZP010000003.1, read as the reverse complement.
ATCTTGCAGCGGCTTTTGGTTTTGCCGCTCCTCTGGTGCTCGGTGGCCTGCCCTTCGAATTGCAGGCGATTATCTCGAACCTGCTGTTCTTCTCCGCCTTTTTTCTCTACGGCCATGCGCTGCTTACCCATTTCGGGCGGCCGCTTCATACGATGGCACGGCTGTCGCTCGTGCTTGCCGCCGTTATATTGGTTTCATTTCATGTTTTCATCACGCCCGATCTGAAACGCGAACTCGTCATCGGCGATCTCGTTTGCGCCCTGCTGCTTGCTTTTCCGGTCTGGCTTGTGCGGAAGCGGCCGGTGACCCTTGCGGATCGGCTGATGGTGGCGATTGCGTTACTGGTTGTGCTGGAAACGCTGGTGCGTATCGGCATGCTGCTGGTGATGACGCCGAACGGCTTGATGATCGAGCTCAGCGAATTTTTCGAGTCGGATTATGCCTTCTACATGCAGCTTGCTGCGAGCATATTCGGCTTCCTGCTCGCGCTTTCCGTGCTCGCAAGCCAGATTTCCGTCACCGTCGACCGGCACCTGGATGCCGCTGAACACGACCCGTTGACGGATGTGCTGAACCGGCGCGGATTTGACCGGCGTGTTCCCGATTTTCGCAACGACACGCCTGAAGGTGCGGTCATTGCCTGCGATATAGACCATTTCAAGCGCATCAACGATGTTTACGGCCATGCTGCCGGAGATATCGTGCTTATCGGTCTTTCCGATCTTCTCAGGCGGAACGCACCTGAAAGCGCGCTGGTGGCGCGTTTCGGCGGCGAGGAATTCGTGGTTTTCCTGCCCGGCCACACTGCCGCCGCTGCCGGTCAGCTTGCCAATGGCATGCGCTCGAACCTCTCATCCCTCGATTGGCGTAACCGGGGTGTGGCTACCCAGATCACCGCAAGCTTCGGCGTCTCGGCCGTCGCAAGGGGAGATCATTCCATTCATGACGCCATCAAGCGGGCCGACGACAGCCTTTATGCGGCAAAGCGCGGCGGTCGCGATCAGGTCGTGCTGGAAGGTATCCGCATGCCGGCTGAAGGCCCGTCGCTCAGGGTTATTTCGAAAAGTTGAGCTTTCCTGCTCGGGAGCTATTTGCCGGCTGCGGCCGTGATGGCCGGCAGCAGGTCGCGCTCGACGCTGCGGGCATCGAAGGGACCAACCTTTTTATAAAGGATCGTGCCGTCGGCGCTGACAAGGTAACTTTCAGGGATACCGTAGACACCCCAGTCGATCGCGGCTTTGCCGTTCGGATCGACGCCTATCGCGGCAAAGGGATTGCCAAGTTCGCCAAGGAAGCGGAGCGCATTGTCCTGCTTATCCTTGTAATTGATACCGACGACGGTGATGCGGCTGTCTTTTGCCAGTTCCTGCAATAGCGGATGCTCCTGCCGGCAGGGAATGCACCAGGAGGCAAAGACGTTGACCAGCGTCAGCTTGCCCTTGATGGCGGCATCGGTGAGCGGCGGCAGGTTCGAGCCCTCCAGCGGTGGCAGCGACAGGGACGGTGCCTTGGTGCCGATGAGTGCGGAAGGAATGGCGCTGATATCCAGCCCGTTCACGTCCTGATCATAAAGCATCTTGCCCGCAACGAGGGCAAAACCACCGAAGAGCAGCAGAGGCAGCAGCGCCAGCCCATAACGTGCGCGACCCGTCGTCTTGGTTTTGGTATCCTGATCCTGGCTGGCCTGCGTCATTGCGCGTCACCTGCGGAACCGGCTCTTGCCCTGCGGCGCACGCCGGATGCCTCCAGCTGCTTCAGTTCCCGTTTGCGCGCCTGACCGTCCAAAACGACCCAGGCGATGAGACAGAGAACGACAAGCCCCGTCGCTGCGTAAGACATGCCGATATAAAAAGCGTGTGTCATCGCCTCAGCCCTCTCGGTTCGCCATGCGGGCGGCAAGCCGCCGCTGTGCGGCCACGCGCCGACGCCAGATTTCGTTGCGCATGGCGGCGATGTGCAGCGTGAAGAACAGCAGTGTGAAGCCGATCGCCATGGTCAGAAGCGGCCAGAGAAATTCCGCGTCGATGGCGGAACCACCCATGCGGATGACGCTTGCCGGCTGGTGCAGCGTGTTCCACCATTCGACCGAAAACTTGATGATCGGAATATTTACGAAACCGACGAGGATCAGCACGGCGCTGACGCGGGCGGCTCTGGAGGGATCGTCCATGGCGCGGTTGAGTGCGATGAGGCCGAGATACATCAGGAAAAGCACGAATACGGAGGTCAGTCGCGCATCCCACACCCACCAGGTTCCCCACATGGGTTTGCCCCAGAGCGAGCCGGTAATGAGGGCAATCAGCGTGAATGCGGCGCCGATGGGGGCGGCGGCCTTGTGGCTGACATCCGCCAGCGGGTGACGCCAGACGAGCGTGCCGATGGCTGAAACCGCCATGACCGAATAACACATCATCGCAAGCCAGGCGGATGGCACGTGCACATACATGATGCGCACGGTGTAACCCTGCTGGTAATCGCCTTCGGTGGTGAAGGAGAGATAAAGACCAGCGGCCAGCACCAGCGCCGTGAGTGTAGCGAGCCAGGGCAGAATACGTGCCGCCAGCGCCAGAAACCGCGTGGGGTTGGCGAGATCACTGAATTTGGTGATGGTGAAGGTCTGCTCGTTCATGTCGTTTGTGTAACCCGAGAATGGCCGTCCCGCAATTGATCCCTGTCAATCAGGGATCGGCAATCAAGGCATCATCAATCCATAACATTGCGCAGTGCCAAAGCGGCAAAGAAAGGGCCGGTCACGGCTGAAAATAACGTGATCGCGCAGAGAATGAGGAGCGGCGGCATGAATGGTGCTGGATCCTGCACCGCCGCATAAGAAGCGCTGACGCCGAAAATCAGCACCGGAATGGCAAGCGGCAGAACGAGGATGGAGACCAGAAGCCCGCCGCGGGGCAGGGCGACCGCGACGGCGGCCCCTACCGCACCGATGAAGGTGATGGCCGGTGAGCCGACAAGAAGTGTGAGCATCACAGCGCCGATAGCAACCTCGTCCATGTTCATGAACAGACCGAGCAGTGGCGAGGCCAACACCAGCGGCAGGCCGGTTCCAACCCAATGCGCCAGGCATTTGATCAGGACCGTGAGCACCAGCGGGTTTTCCTGCATGAGAATGAGGTCCAGCGACCCGTCATCCCGCTCCGCCTGAAACAGCCGGTCCAGACCGAGAAGGGCGGACAGAAGAGCGCCGATCCAGACGATGGCGGGACCGATGCGGGCGAGAAGATTGAGATCGGGACCGACACCGAAGGGGATGACGGCAACCACAGTCATGAAGAACAGCACGCCGATCAAGGCGCCGCCGCCGGCACGGATGGAGAGTTTGATGTCGCGGAGGAGGAGGGCGGTCATCGGGTAGGCCTCTGCGGGTGTGGTTTACCCCCCTCTGCCCTGCCGGGCATCTCCCCTTCAAGGGGGGAGATCGGCAAGATGCCCTTCCACCACTCCATTCTCGAGCGTTGAGATTGTCGAGGCCTAGCCACAGGCCGATCTCCCCCCTTGAAGGGGAGATGCCCGGTAGGGCAGAGGGGGCTGAAACCACAAGCTCCGCCGTTCATGCCCAAGCCTCCACACCCGCAAATCCCGTCATCTGCAACTCCCGCGCATTCTCCAGTCCCAACGGCTGATGGGTCGCCGCCAGGACAATGCCGCCTTTCTCAAGGTGGTTTTTCACGAGACCGGTAAACATGCCGTCCGCAGCCTTATCAAGTGCCGCCGTTGGCTCATCGAGAATCCACACCGGTCGCCATGCGATCAGAAGTTTCGCCATGGCAAAACGCCGTTGTTGGCCGGCGGAGAGATAACCGAAGGGCAGATGAGTGATGCCGGCAAGACCGACAATCTCAGCCGCCTCATCGATAGCGATGCCCGCACCACCTGAAAAATCACCGAGAAAGTCTTTCCAGAAACTCAGATTTTCTGAAACGGTCAGTTCCATTTTCATGGCGTTGCGATGGCCGAGATAATGGCAGGCTTCGGAGGGGCGCATGCCCTCTTCTATTCCTTTGCCGGCTATCTTTATCCACCCCTGTTCGGGGCGTAGCAGGCCGGCCACGGTGCGCAGGAGAGTGGATTTTCCCGAGCCGTTTCGGCCGGTCAGCACCAGTGCCTCACCGTCACTTAACTTGAAGGAAATATTCATGAATATGAAATCTTCGCCGCGTCGCACGCCAAGATTTTCCGCCGTCAAATCCATGCTGCGGTTCCGTTTCAGATTTCGTCGTCTCGATAAAAAAATCGATTAGCTTCGTTGAATGGTCTGGCACGTTTCTCCGAAATTATCTATATGAGTGTCAACCACGCCAGCGGCCGGCGTGAACATCATCTTGCGCCGGACCTGAATGTTACGAGGAGTAACTTTCACGTGCGGACAGCGGAAATGGCCGTACCCGCATCCTGATGTGCTTGCGAGCACAGGGGTCCGCACGCGCGTGTTGGCTATCAGATTATGCGGGGTTTTAAACCGTGGCCAAATCTCTCGACAGTTTCCAATGTCGTTCCGTCCTTACCGTTGACGGTAAGGACTATGTTTATTTCAGCCTTCCCAAGGCTGAGGCAAACGGTCTCAAGGGCGTTGCCAAACTGCCTTATTCCATGAAGGTTCTTCTGGAGAATCTGCTTCGTTTCGAGGACGGCCAGTCCGTCACCAGGGAGCATATTCTGGCCGTTGCCGAATGGCTTAATAATAAGGGCCTGACCGAAACGGAAATCGCCTATCGTCCCGCCCGCGTTCTCATGCAGGACTTTACAGGCGTTCCCGCCGTGGTTGATCTTGCCGCCATGCGCGATGCCATGGTGTCGCTCGGTGGCGACCCGGAGAAAATCAATCCGCTGGTTCCCGTCGATCTCGTCATCGACCACTCGGTCATCGTCGACGAATTCGGCACGCCGAATGCCTTCGCCCGCAACGTCGAACTTGAATATGAGCGCAATGGCGAGCGTTATCGCTTCCTGAAATGGGGCCAGCAGGCGTTCAAGAATTTCCGCGTGGTTCCGCCCGGCACCGGCATCTGTCACCAGGTCAATCTTGAATATCTTGGCCAGACCGTCTGGACGAAGGAAGAGGATGGCGAGACGATTGCTTATCCGGATACCTGCGTCGGCACCGACAGCCACACAACCATGATCAATGGTCTCGGCGTTCTCGGCTGGGGCGTTGGTGGTATCGAGGCTGAAGCCGCCATGCTCGGCCAGCCGGTTTCCATGCTGCTGCCCGAGGTCATCGGCTTCAAGCTGACCGGCAAGGTGAAGGAAGGCGTGACCGCGACCGACCTCGTGCTGACCGTCGTGCAGATGCTGCGCAAGAAGGGCGTCGTCTCCAAGTTCGTTGAATTCTTCGGCCCCGGCCTCGATTCGATGACGCTCGCCGACCGCGCGACAATCGGCAATATGGGTCCGGAATATGGTGCGACCTGTGGCTTCTTCCCGGTCGATGGCGAAACCATCAATTACCTGACCATGTCCGGCCGTGCCAAGGACCGCATCGCGCTTGTCGAAGCCTATTCCAAGGCGCAGGACATGTGGCGCACCGGCGATGGTTCCGACCTCGTCTTCACCGACACGCTTGAACTCGATCTCGGCGATGTCGTGCCCTCCATGGCCGGCCCGAAGCGTCCGGAAGGCCGCCTGCCGCTCGAAACCATTGCGCCGAATTTCGCAACGGCTCTCGAAAACGACTATAAAAAGCCCGGCCAGCTTTCGAACCGTTATGTGGTTGAAGGCGAGGACTTCGATCTCGGCCATGGCGATGTGGCGATTGCCGCCATCACCTCCTGCACCAACACCTCCAACCCCTCGGTTCTTATCGCTGCCGGGCTTCTCGCCCGCAATGCGGTGGCCAAGGGGCTGAAGTCCAAGCCATGGGTCAAGACCTCGCTTGCACCAGGATCTCAGGTCGTTGCCGAATATCTTGAAAAGGCTGGCCTGCAGAAGGACCTCGACGCGATCGGCTTCAACCTCGTCGGTTTTGGCTGCACCACCTGCATCGGCAATTCGGGCCCGCTGCCACCTGCGATCTCCAAGACGATCAACGACAAGGGCCTGATCACCGCGGGTGTTCTGTCGGGCAACCGTAACTTCGAAGGTCGTATTTCCCCTGACGTTCAGGCGAACTACCTCGCTTCGCCGCCGCTCGTCGTGGCCTATGCCCTTGCCGGCACGGTCCAGAAGGACCTGACCAAGGAGCCGATTGGTGACGATCAGGACGGTAACCCTGTCTATCTCAAGGATATCTGGCCGACGTCCAAGGAAATCCAGGAATTCATCCTGAAATACGTCACCCGCGAACTCTATGAAACGAAATACGCCGACGTGTTCAAGGGTGATGCGAACTGGCAGGCCGTTCAGGTGCCGCCGGGCCAGACCTATGCCTGGGACGACAAGTCGACCTATGTCCAGAACCCGCCTTATTTCGTCGGCATGGGCAAGAAGGGCACGGGTTTGAAGAACATCAAGGGCGCGCGCGTCCTCGGCCTCTTCGGCGACAAGATCACCACCGACCATATTTCCCCGGCCGGTTCGATCAAGGCCGCTTCGCCGGCCGGTGCTTATCTGACGGAAAACGGCGTCGCCGTTGCCGATTTCAACCAGTACGGCACGCGTCGTGGCAACCATGAAGTGATGATGCGCGGCACTTTTGCCAATATCCGTATCCGCAACCACATGCTTGGCCCGAACGGCAAGGAAGGTGGATACACCATCCACTATCCGTCCAAGGAAGAGCTGTCGATCTATGACGCTGCCATGAAATACAAGGCGGAGGGCATTCCGCTCGTCATCTTCGCCGGTGTCGAATATGGTAACGGCTCTTCCCGCGACTGGGCGGCAAAGGGCACCAATCTGCTCGGCGTCAAGGCCGTGATCGCGCAGTCCTTCGAGCGCATTCACCGCTCGAACCTCGTCGGCATGGGCGTTGTTCCCTTTGTCTTCGAGGAAGGCACGACCTGGGCAAGCCTCGATCTCAAGGGTGACGAAGTCATCGAGATCGACGGTCTCGAAGGCGAGATCAAGCCGCGTGAAAAGAAGATCGCCAAGATCACCTACAGCGACGGTTCGGTGAAGGAAGTTCCGCTTCTGTGCCGCATCGATACGCTGGACGAAGTGATTTACATGAACAATGGTGGCATTCTGCAGACCGTTCTTCGCGATCTGGCTGGCTGATAAAGCTTAGACGAACAAGAGACGCCGGAAAAAACTCCGGCGTCTCTTCCATTTCTTGATCTGTTTTTTTGTGATTGCCGCTCACCCCTTCGTGACTTTCTATTGAAGGGCAATAGACGTTATTTTCCGGTTTGCATCCGGGCAGGATTGATCGCATCAATTCGTCTGGATATCCTGCCGGACAAAGGTTTTCGTAATGCCATTGAAATTCCCCCTGTCGATATGTCTTCTCGGCACGTTCCTCGTCACCTCCGCGCAGGCGCAGGAGGCCGTGAAGGGCGTTGTCGAATTGTTCACATCGCAGGGCTGCGCCTCCTGCCCGCCGGCGGATGAAGCGCTGCGCAAGATGATCCAGAAGGGCGACGTCGTCGGTCTTTCCTACCATGTCGACTACTGGAATTACCTTGGCTGGACCGATTCTCTGGCATCCAAGGAAAATACCGAACGCCAATATGGTTACATGCGGGCGCTCGGCCGTAACGGTGTTTATACGCCACAGGCCATTCTTAACGGCCGTGACCATGTCAAGGGCGCGGATGTGCGCGGTATCTATGACAGGCTCGATGCCTTCAAGCGCGAAGGCCAGGGGCTGAACGTGCCGGTCTCGTCAAAATTTGCCGGCGATGAGGTGGAGATTGATATTGGTGCCGGTAATGGCAAGGCCGATGTCGTGGTTGCCTATTTCACCCGTGAACAGACGGTGGATGTGCAGAAAGGTGAGAACCAGGGGAAAAAAATGTCCTACTGGCACAGTGTCTATGACGTACAGACGGTCGGCATGTGGGATGGTTCGCCGATGACGGTGAAGCTTCCGGCGAGCGTCGTGGCAAAGGTGAAAAAGGGCGGCTGCGCCGTGCTCCTGCAGACGGCCAATGCCAGCGGTGATCCCGCGGCAATCGTCGGCGCAAGTATCCTGCTTGGAAATGAAACCCCCTGATCGCCTGTTGGGCGATTGAAGATCCGGTCCGGGCATTGGGGGCTGGGGGTAAAGGGTCAATGCACCGGACCGGGTCATCTTGGTGCCTAGGCATCAATTGACAATAGGACTATTCCACCCAATTCGGGCCATGGTTTGACCGAAATACGGCAGGCCATGCGAAAATGGCTGCCTAAATGGTTACCATTTTTTACCCCTGCTTTTGTTGCAGGCAGTGTCTTTGGCGTCGTTGGGCGGCAATTTTTCAGGGTTACCTTCTTCCGGTTCTATAGCCGGCTGAAAGATGTTGAGGCCCATCCAGCGACTTCTGCGCCGGTGCACAAGCGTCTCGCAAGGCTTGCAATTTCGCTTTCACAGGCTCACATTGATGAGACGGCTTGGGTGGAATCGGAGGTATTGGATGACCGATCAACCGGATGTGCAGCAGGTGCAGACCGCTTCACGCGATAATTCCACCGTTGTCGATCTCCGCGAATACAGAAAAGACAAGGACCCTTTGCCGGTCACCTTTCATCGGCGTGAGCTGGATGCGATTCTGCGCATCTATGGCCGCATGGTGGGAGAGGGGGAATGGCGCGATTATGCCATTGACCACCTGAAGGAGAAGGCGGTGTTTTCCGTCTTTAAACGCTCAGGCGAAATGCCGCTCTACCGGATTGAGAAGAACCCCAAGCTGGCGGCGAAGCAGGGCGCTTATTGTGTGGTCAATACCGATGGCCGCATTCTCAAGCGTGGCCATGAGCTGCCGCAGGTTCTGAGGGTTTTCGACAAGGTTCTGAAACTGATCGAATGAGCTTCTGGAAGAGATAGCCCGCTTGGTGGATGCGACCGGTGGAAGAGCGATTATCAGTTACGAAAGCTGAAAAATAAAAAGGCGGCCGAAGGGCCGCCTTTCGTCTGTCGTCTGTTGAACTCTCAACCTTAGTCGTCGCGGTTACCCATGAACTGCAGCAGGAAGGTGAAGAGGTTGATGAAGTCGAGGTAGAGCGTCAGCGCGCCCATGATAGCCTTGCGGCCAGCAACGGCAACGTCATCACCATCAAAGTACATTTCCTTGATCTTCTGCGTGTCGTAGGCGGTCAGGCCTGCGAAGATCAGCACGCCGATCGCGGAGATCGCGAACTGCAGCGCGGAGGATGCAAGGAAGATGTTGACGATGGACGCGATGATCAGGCCGAACAGACCCATGATCAGGAACGAACCGAGGCCCGAAAGGTTCTTTTTCGTCGTGTAACCGTAAAGCGAGAGCGCGCCGAACGAAGCAGCGGTCACGAAGAACGTCTGAACGATGCTCTGGCCGGTGAAGACGATGAAGATCGACGACAGCGACACGCCCATCAGCGCGGCATAGACCCAGAAGGTCGTCTGCGCGGCGGAAACGCTCATGTTCTGAATACGGAAGCTAAGGAAGAAAACCAGTGCCAGCGGTGCGAGCATGATGACCCAGCGCAGCGGAGATGCATAAAGCAGCTGCTGGAAGGCAGGGTTGGACGCAGCGAATGAGTAGGTTGCGAAAGCCGCAACGCCGGTGATGACCAGAGCCAGCGCCATCAGGTTGTAAACCTTCAGCATATAGGCGCGGAGACCTTCATCGATCATCGCACCAGTCTGTGCACGGGTCTGCGCCATGCGGTTCTGGTAGTTATTGAAGTCAGCCATTGTTTCCTCTTTTGAGCTCCGTAATTGCTACGGTGTCGGGATACCTCCCGGGCGCCGCTGCGGAGCTTCAGCAAGCCTGTCCAAGAATATGATGGCAGAACGTGTCCGATACAAGGCCTTTTGCAGTCGAAAAGACACCATATGCGCGAAAAGCGCTCACGTTTTGGCGATCATTACAAAGAATTAATCGCTAAAGTTAAGCGGGGCACAACCGATGATCATTCTCCTGCCTGCCGCAGAACCGGCGCCGCCTTCTGGCCGAGAATGCGCCAGGTGCCAATGAGGCCGATGCCAACCGTCATGACGAGGGCGACAATGAGGGTCCCTATCGCCACATCCGGCAGGAAACTGGAGGGCAACTTCATGATGCGGGCGATCACGAACCATGCGGAGACTCCACCGGCGAAAAGCGCGAAGACGGCGGTGGCGAGACCGAGCATCATATATTCGTAGGAGAACGCGCGGATCAGCAGGTTTCGCGTGCCGCCCAGCGTTTTCAGGATCACCGCATCGTGGGTACGGGCACGGTTTCCGGCGGCAAGTGCGCCGGCGAGAACCAGAACAGAGGCGATGAGTGCGACGGCTGCTGCAGCGCGGATGGCGGTGGCGAGCTGGCCGACCAGCCGGTTGACGACATCGAGAGCGTCCTTCACGCGCACGCTTGTGATCGTCGGGTAGGTATTGGTAACGGAACGCAATATCCGGCCTTCGTCGTTTGCGGAAGCGGAAGGATCGGCAAGTGTCGCCAGCCAGGCGTGCGGTGCGCCGCGGAATGTATTCGGTGAAAAGACCATGACGAAATTGATCGACAGGGATTCCCATTCGACATTACGCAGATTGGCGATCTTTGCCGTGATACTGCGGCCGAGGACGTTGACGGTTACCGTGTCGCCGATCTTGAGGCCGAGTTCCTGAGCCTCTTTTGCCGCGAAGGACACCAGCGGTTCACCGCTATAGTCCGGCCCCCACCATGCACCTTCCGTGAGCTTTGCGTTTTCCGGCATGTTTTCGGAATAGGTTATGCCGCGATCACCACGCAGCAACCAGCGACCGGATGGCGGCACTTCCATCTTCGTCACATCTTCGCCGTTGAGCGCCAGAATGCGGCCGCGCAGCATCGGCACCTCGGTCAGCGTGCCTTGTGGTGCTTCCCGTTTCAGCAGATCACGGAAGCCTTGCACCTCGCTGCCCTGAATATCCACGAAAAAGAAATTCGGTGCGCGTTCCGGCAGGCTGTCGGTCAGTTCGCGGCGCAGATTGCCGTCGATCAGCGTCAGGGTCACGAGCAGGGTCAGGCCAAGGCCAAGTGAAAGAACGACCGAAGGCGTGAGCGCTCCCGGCCGGTGAATATTACCGATCGCCAGACGAAGGGCGGCGGAATGAACGCGCGGGCTGCGTTTGGCGATGGCCTTGACGCCGGATGCCACCAGCCGCAGCACCACGAAGGCAAAAGCGATGGCGGCGAGGAAAACCGAGGCAATGAAACGGTCTTCCGCCGAGAAGACGGCAAGGGCGGCCAGCGCTGCGAGCAACAGGCCCGTGGCGGCCAGATAGGGCCAGGACGGCCAGCTGCCTTCCTCGAAACCCTGTTCGCGGAAAAGTGCCGTTGCCGGAACTTCACGCGCCTGGCCGAGCGGCACGATAGCGAAAGCAAACGTCGTCAGGAGGCCAAACAAAGCGGCCAGACCAAGCGCACCGGGATAGAAGGCAAGTTCTTCCGGCACGGGCAGCACACCTTCCAGAAACCGCATGGCAATCAAAGGTGCGATGGCGCCAACAACAAGACCGATGACGATACCGACGGCGGCAATGAAGGCGATCTGGAAGAGATAGGTCATGGTGACCACGGAGGCCGGCGCGCCCAGGCATTTCAGCGAGGCGATCGTGGTGCGTTTGGAATCGAGGAAGGCGCGAACAGCGTTGGCGACACCAACGCCACCGACGATGAGGGCGGTGAGACCCACCAATGTCAGGAACTGCGAGAAGCGGTTGACGTTTTCGGTGAGTGACGGCGCTGCGCGATCACTGGTGCGAATGGACCAGCCGGCATTGGGAAAGGCCTTGTTAGCCGCATCGGTCATCGTTGCCCGCGCTGCAGGATCGTTCAGCTTGATCTTGTAGGCATGCTCGACGAGGCTGCCGGTCTGAACGAGACCGGAGGCGAAGAGGGCGTCGCGGCTGATCATCAGCCTCGGCGCGAAACCGAAACCGTCGGAGAGCGCATCCGGCTCATCGACCACCGTGCTGGTCAGTTTCAGCTTTACGTTACCAAGCAGGACTTCGTCACCGATCTTGATGCCGAGCCGTTCCAGCAGCAGCGGTGCGGCAATCGCGCCATAGGTATCGCCATTGCCGGCCAGAAGTTCATCCAGCGGCCGGTTGGGATCAGCCACGAAGGTTCCATAGAGCGGATAGGTGCCGTCGATGGCCTTCACTTCCGTCAGCGTCTGTTCGGAACCATCGGCAAGGCGGGCCATGGAGCGAAGCCCGGTGGAAACAGCAACCGTGCCAAGGCCATCCAGATAGGCCCGTTCCTCCTGTGTTGCCTCCCTGTTGCGCAGTTCGAAACGCACGTCGCCGGCGAGAATCGACTGGCCTTCGGTGGCAATGGCGCTGGTGACCGCACGTGACACGGAATTAACGGCGGCGATGGCGCCGGTTCCCAGCGCGATACAGGCGAGGAAAATGTAAAAGCCGCTCAACCCGCCGCGAATTTCGCGCCGTGCGAGTCTTGCGGCATTTCTGATATTGGCGAAAGACGGAAGAAGGGATCCGATCATGCCGATACCGCCCGCGCCATCTGGGGGCGGGCGCTGTCGCCCTCAATCTCACCGGAGCGCACCTTGATCTGTCGCGAGCAGCGGGCGGCGAGCGACGGATCATGGGTAACGAGGACCATGGTCATGCCGCGTTCGGCCTGTTTGGCAAAAAGAAGATCGGCGATCTGCTTGCCGGTATCTGTATCGAGATTGCCAGTTGGTTCATCGGCGATCAGCACGGCCGGTGAGGGGGCAAGCGCGCGGGCGATGGCCACACGCTGTTGCTCGCCGCCTGAGAGCTGGCCGGGATAGTGGTTGAGGCGTTCACCGAGACCGACGGCGACGAGTTCGCGTTTGGCGATTTCGAAGGGATTGGGGGTATTGGCCAGTTCCAGCGGAACGGCGACGTTTTCCAACGCCGTCATATTGGCGATGAGGTGGAAGGACTGGAAAACGATGCCGATATTCTTGCCGCGAAAATCCGCCAGCGCATCTTCGCCGAGTCTGTGCAGTTGTGTATCCGCAATGACGATTTCACCGCTGTCCAGCCGCTCAAGACCGGCAAGCACCATCAGCAGCGTTGATTTCCCCGAGCCGGAAGGGCCGACGATGCCGACCGCTTCACCTTCACCGATCGAAAGATCGATGGCCTTGAGAACGTGGACGGAGGCGGCGGCGTTGCCGAGCGTGAGGTCGGCGTTCTTCAGCTCTATGATGCTTTTCGTCACAATTCTCGTTCCTATATAGGGTGATGAAAATGGTCTGGCGGTGTCGATGCGGTCGGTATTTCAGACAAAGGGAACCAAGTTAGGCCAAGTTAGGAAAGCCGTGATGAGATTTAAAGCTGCCCTGTTTCACTTCATTGTCATTTTCGCAGCCGCCTTTTCTGCCTCTGCGGCCTCGGCCCAGGAACGGACATTGCAACTGGTCGGCCTCGGTGACAGCCTCATGGCCGGGTATCAGCTGCCGCCCGCCGACAGCTATACCGCACAGCTTGAAGCTGCATTAAAGGCGAAGGGCATCAATGCCGTCGTCGCCAATGCCGGCGTGTCCGGTGATACCTCCTCTGGCGGTTTGTCGCGGGCGGAATGGTCCGTGCCAGATGGTACGGACGGGGTCATTCTGGAACTTGGCGCCAATGATGCACTGCGTGGTATTGGCCCGGAACAGACAGAAAAGAACCTCGATGCCATCATTTCCGGTTTTCAGAAACGCAATATAGCGGTGCTGCTGGTCGGTATTATGGCGCCGCCGAACATGGGTGACGACTACGCAACGCGTTTCAATCCGATCTTTCCAAAGCTTGCGGAAAAATACAACCTGCCGCTTTATCCCTTCTTTCTGGAAGGTGTGGTGACGGATGATGCGCTGAAGCTGGATGACAAGATGCACCCCAATACGAAAGGTGTGGCAATGATGGTGGAGAAATCTTTGCCGGCTGTTGAAAGCTTCATCAAGACAATCGGTGCGCAAAAAAAATAAGCACTTGCGCCCGTCTGCATTGCGTGATTCGCTATGCTTGTTCTGCCAAGAGATTCGGGGAGCTCGCCATGCCGAGACTGTTTACCGCCCTCGAAATTCCGCGCAATGCGGCTATGAGCCTCTCATTGTTGCGCGGTGGTCTGCCGGGAGCCCGGTGGATCGATGTGGAGAATTATCACATAACCCTGCGTTTTATCGGTGATATCGACGGGCGAACCGCCGATGAGGTTGTCGACAGGCTGGATCGGATCGAAAGACCGGAGTTCCAGCTCAACCTCACCGGCATGGGTTCCTTCGGTTCCAAGAAACCGCATTCCATCTGGGCCGGGGTTTCTCCCTCGCCGGAAATGCATGCGCTTCAGGCGGAAATCGAGCGGATCTGCCAAAGGATCGGTCTCCCACCCGATCCGCGCAAGTTCATGCCGCATGTCACACTGGCGCGGTTGCGCTCCTGTCGCGTGGACGATGTGGTGCAGTATCTTTCCGGACGCGGCAACTTCCGCACCTCGCCCTTCACGGTCGGCCGTTTCGTGCTGATGTCGTCGAAGGAATCGGTGGGCGGCGGACCCTATGTCGTGGAAGAGGCGTTTCCGCTTCACGAAGCGCGGTCCAGCTCCATCTTTTCGAGCAACGAGCTGCATCCCGCCAAAAGCATGTTGTAGACGGTCAGAAATCCGTCTTCACCACCGAAATAGGGATCCGGGACGCTCTCGTGGCGTCCCGAAGCATAGTCCAGAAACAGGTGGATTTTGTGCCTGCGGTTTTCCGGCGCCTTTTGAAGCAGTTTCGCCAGATTGCTCGTATCCATGGCAAGAATGAGATCGAATTTTTCGAAATCGGCCTGACTGACCTGTCGCGCGCGCTGCCCTGAAATATCGATGCCATGCTTGCGGGCTATCGCTATGGATCTGCGATCCGGGGCATTGCCGGCATGCCAGCCGCCGGTGCCGGCGGATTCGATCGTGAGTTGGCGGGATACACCGTCTCTATCGGCTAGGTTTGCCAAAACGCCTTCGGCAAGTGGTGAGCGGCAGATATTGCCCATGCAGACAAAAAGAACAGCTATATGTTTCATGGAATATGCGTCGATCCGGTCGTTGAGGCGTTAATGGGTATCAAGCGGAGGCAAGATTGATGAAATATCCCAGAGTTGAACCGGAAGCCATCCGGCAGGCATTGTCCAAGCTCGAAGGCTGGGCCCTGCGAGAGGACGGGGCGGCGATCGTCCGGTCCTTCAAGTTTTCCAGTTTTGCGGAGGCCTTCGGTTTCATGGCTGAATCGGCTCTTGCGGCGGAAAGGCTCAATCATCACCCGGAATGGTCCAATGTCTACTCACGCGTGAAAGTCTGCCTCACAACCCATGATTCACAGGGTGTAACCGAGCGGGATTTTCTTCTGGCCGAGGCCATGCAGAAGGCAGCGGCAGGCCGGGGGAATTGAACGGCGGACGTTAACTCCCATATAATAGCCGTGACCGGAGGACCGTCGATCATGGATGATGTGAAAATCGGTGAAATTCTTCTGCCGGGTGAAACCGACAGGCAGCAGGAGCGCGAAAATGTCGTGCGCGCCAAATTCTGGCCCAAGCTGAAGCGGGTGATGACCAAGGTGCCGTTCGCGCGTGACGCGGCGGCGGCCTATTATTGCGCGATTGATCGCGACACGCCGTTGCGCGCCAAGGGCATTATTCTCGCTGCGCTCGCCTATTTCATCATGCCCATCGATGCCGTGCCGGATATGCTGGCGGTTGTCGGTTTTACCGATGATATCGCGGTCATCACCGCCGCGCTCGCCATGATCCGCGCCCATATCAAGATGGAGCATTACGATGCGGCGGATGCCATGCTGAAGAGACAGCAGGAAGCCGGGTAACGCCTCTGTGATGTGCCCGCTCGGTGCAGCCTGGCGGGCGACAAATTCTTGCCTGAATTTGTGTGTCATACACATGAAGGAAGGTCGTTCCGCGCCCTTCCTCCAGGGTGAGGGGAGTCGCCAATCTGTAACACCGCAAGACGTTTTAGGCATTTTATGCGTGTTGTTGACGGTTTGGTAACCGCTTCCCGACCACAATGAGAAAAGACGATCCGCACCTGAACGTGGCCGATCCAGAAAATGGAGCCCGCCGCTGCTTCGGGCTAATGGAAGACAATAACCCGGCAGGAAATTCTATGTTTGTAAGAAGTGTAGCAACCGCAGCGGCCATTTTGCTGACCAGCGTCGGCGTAGCATCTGCACAGTCGCCCACGCGCATCCAGCAGTTCAATGCTTGGGGTGCCTATTCGTACAAATCGGGCAACAGCACCGTCTGCTACGTTCTTTCCATTCCGACCGCCAAGGAACCGGCAAGCGTCGATCACGGCGATATCTTCTTCATCGTGTCGCAGCGTCCCGGCCAGAACATTTCCTATGAGCCGCAGGCCATGGTGGGTTATCCGCTGAAGCAGGGTTCCAAGGTCAATGTGACGATCGACAACAAGAACTTCGTCATGTTCACCAAGGACAAGGCTGCCTGGGTTGAAAACGCTGCCGAAGAGCCCGCTCTCGTGGCCGCCATGAAGGGCGGCAAGTCGATGACGGTCAAGGCGGTTTCCGGCCGTGGCACCGCGACGTCCTATTCCTATTCGCTTTCGGGCATTTCGGCTGCTCTCAAGCAGATCGAGAGCTGCAAGTAATCCTGACGCTTTACCGCGTTTGATAATGGCCGGTCATCGACCGGCCATTTGCGTTTTTGCTTGTTTGATGCTAAACGCGCGGCAACATTGACAGGCGGATGCGCGAAAAGTGCTCCGCCTTTGATTTTCTCGACATGCAGACGATTTTCCGCCTATCCGAAAGGCCGGTCGTGCGATGCATGGAATGATGGGATAGCGTGATGTCCGTAATGCAAGCCCCTGCCGGCCTGGCAGTCAAAACCCCGCTGATCGCCAATAGCGATCTCATGTCCGGCAAGCCGTCGCTGATCGGCCTGACGCGTGAGGAAATGGGCGAGGCGCTGGCCGAGATCGGCGTGCCGCAGAAGCAGGTGAAGATGCGCGTCAGCCAGTTGTGGAACTGGCTTTATGTGCGCGGCGTCTCGGATTTCGACAACATGACCAATGTCGCCAAGGAGCTTCGCGAGAAGCTGAAGGCGACCTTCACCATCTCCCGTCCGGAAATCGTCGAGGAGCAGATCTCCAATGACGGCACCCGCAAATGGCTGATGCGCTTTCCGCCGCGCGGTGCCGGCCGCCCCGTCGAGATTGAAACGGTCTATATTCCGGAGGAAGGGCGCGGCACGTTGTGCATATCGAGCCAGGTCGGCTGTTCGTTGACCTGTTCCTTCTGTCACACCGGCACGCAGCGCCTGGTGCGCAACCTGACGGCCGAGGAAATTCTTGCCCAGCTGCTGCTGGCGCGTGACCGGCTCGGCGATTTTCCGGATGGTTCGACTCCGGTTGGCGCTTATGTGCCGAGCGAAGGCCGCAAGGTGTCCAACATCGTGATGATGGGCATGGGCGAGCCGCTCTATAATTTCGAGCACGTGAAGACTGCGCTTCTGATCGCCACCGATGGTGACGGCCTGTCGCTCTCCAAGCGCCGCGTAACGCTCTCCACTTCAGGCGTCGTGCCGGAAATCTTCCGCACCGGTGACGAGATTGGCGTGATGCTGGCGATTTCGCTGCATGCGGTGCGTGACGATCTGCGTGACATGCTGGTGCCGATCAACAAGAAATATCCGCTGAAGGAACTGATCGAGGCCTGCCGCAACTATCCGGGTCTTTCCAATGCCCGCCGCATCACCTTCGAATATGTGATGCTGAAGGATGTGAACGACAGCCTGGAAGACGCCAAGATGCTGGTGCAGTTGCTGAAGGGCGTTCCGGCCAAGATCAACCTCATTCCGTTCAATCCGTGGCCGGGCACGAACTACCAGTGCTCCGAATGGGCGCAGATCGAAAAATTCGCCGATTTCATCAATCAGGCGGGTTATGCCTCGCCGATCCGCACGCCGCGCGGCCGCGATATTCTCGCCGCCTGCGGCCAGTTGAAGTCGGAATCGGAACGCATGCGCAAGACCGAAAGGCTGGCTTTCGAGGCGATGATGATCGCCAATCACGGTGCGGATGACTGAATCAGCCGCATTTGCGCCATAAAGCTGGTTTTCCGGCGGTTCTCCGATTGATTTCGGTCTGTCTTGTTCCTAGAAAGACGAAAACAGGGAACCAACAGGAGGATATCCATGCGCGCATTCATTCTGGCTCTCGCTGCTGCGAGCGCCATCGTTCTGCCGGCCAAGGCTGAAAACGTCACCGTTGCCGTCACCGCCATCGTCGAACATCCGGCACTTGACGCTGCCCGTGATGGCGTCAAGGCGGCCCTTGCCGAAGCCGGTTACAAGGAAGGCGAGAACCTCAAGTTCCTTTACGAGTCCGCGCAGGGCAATCCCGGCACCGCAGCGCAGATCGCCCGCCAGTTCGTCGGCGACGCGCCCAACGTCATCGTGCCGATTTCCACGCCGTCGGCTCAGGCCGTCGTTGCGGCCACGCGCGACATTCCGGTTGTCTTCACGGCCGTCTCCGATCCGGTTGGCGCACAGCTCATCAAGAGCATGGAAAAGCCCGGCGGCAATGTGACCGGCCTATCCGACATGCTGCCGGTTGGCGAGCATCTGGCGCTCATCAAGGAAATTTCGCCGAACGCCAAGTCCATCGGCTTCATCTACAACTCCGCCGAAGCCAATTCCGCCTCGACGCTCGCCCTGCTGAAGGCCGAGGCCGAAAAGGCCGGCCTGAAGGTTGTCGAATCCGTCGCCACCAAGTCGGCGGAAGTCCAGGGCGCAACCCGTGCTCTGGTCGGCAAGGCCGACGTGATCTACGTTCCGACCGACAACACGATCGTTTCCGCTTTCGAGGCGGCAGCCGGTGTTGCGAGCGAAGCGAAGATTCCGCTTTACGCCGCTGATACGGATTCCGTTGCGCGTGGTGCGGTTGCGGCCCTCGGCTTCAACTATTTCGACGTTGGCAAACAGACCGGCGCCGTTGTTGTCCGCATCCTCAAGGGTGAAAAGCCCGGTGAGATTCCGGCAACCGTGGCTGTCGGCACCGATCTCGTCATCAACAAGAAGGTTGCCGAAAAAGTTGGCGTCACCTTCCCCGAAAGCGTGACGAAGCGCGCCACCAAGGTCATCGACTGAACCGAAACCAGACTGAATTACGGGCGGCGGTATTTCGCCGCCCGTTTTACGTGGCACGAGACGGTGCCCGTATCCGCCTGATGGCGGCAATAACAAGGACATTACCGTGAGCCAAATCGCCTTCTGGGGTGCCGTGGAGCTGGGACTGGTCTTCGCTTTCGTGGCGATCGGCGTCTATCTCGCTTTCCGGGTGCTTGATTTTCCTGACCTGACCGTGGACGGTTCGTTTCCGCTCGGCGCTGCTGTTGCTGCCGTGCTGATCATCGCCGGTCTGAATGCCTGGGTCGCGACGGCGGTTGCGATGGTTGCCGGTGCCGCTGCGGGCATGGTCACCGCAACGCTCAACGTGCGCTTTAAAATCCTCAACCTGCTTGCTTCGATCCTGACGATGATCGCGCTGTTTTCCGTCAATCTGCGGGTGATGGGAAAGCCGAATGTGGCGCTGCTCAATCAGGATACGATGATATCGCCGTTTTACGGCTTGGGCCTGTCGGAATATCTGGTGCGGCCGCTTTTCGTCGGCGCACTGGTGCTGATCGCGGTCATCCTCGTCTGGCGTTTCCTTGAAAGCGATGCGGGCCTTGCCATGCGGGCGACAGGGGCCAATGCGCGGATGGCCCGGGCGCAGGGCGTGAAGACCGGCAACCAGATCTATCTCGGCATGGCGCTTTCGAATGCGCTGGTCGCCCTTGGTGGCGCATTGTTCGCGCAGACCAATGGCTTTGCCGATGTGACCTCCGGTGTCGGCACCATCGTCGTCGGACTTGCCGCCGTCATCATCGGCGAAACGCTGTTCGGTGCGCGCGGCATTCTGATAGCGCTCATCGGCTGTGTTTTCGGCTCGATTGCCTATCGTCTCGCCATCCAGCTTGCCTTGTCGAGCGATGTGCTGGGTCTCAAGGCATCCGATCTCAATTTCGTAACGGCGGTATTGGTGGCCATTGCATTGATCCTGCCCCGACTGCGCCGTGGGGGAGCAACATCGTGATTTCCCTTTCCGACATCCAGGTCGTCTTCGGACGTGGCACGCCGCTGCAAAAGCAGGCGCTGGCCAAGATCGATCTCACCATCGAAGATGGTTCCTTTGTCACCGTCATCGGTTCCAATGGCGCCGGCAAATCCACGCTTCTCGGTGTCTTGGCCGGCGACGTACTGCCGACGGCGGGCAAAGTGGTGATTGGTGGTGCCGACGTTACCCGCAAGCCGACCGCCAGCCGGGCCGGTCGGGTGGCACGCGTGTTTCAGGATCCACTCGCGGGCAGCTGCGGCGCACTCACCATCGAAGAAAATCTGGCGCTGGCGGCGTCGCGCGGAGAGCGCCGCGGGTTGTTGTCGGCGCTTGGACGGGGCAGGCGGGATTTCTTTAGAGAACGTATCGCCTCGCTCAATCTCGGTCTCGAAAACCGACTGAAGGATCGCATGGACCTGTTGTCCGGCGGACAACGACAGGCAGTGTCGCTTGTCATGGCGACGCTTTCCGGCTCGGATGTGCTGTTGCTTGACGAACATACGGCAGCGCTCGATCCCGGCATGGCGGAATTCGTGATGGAATTGACCCGCAAGGTGGTATCGGAGCGCAAGCTGACGACGCTGATGGTCACCCATTCCATGCGCCAGGCCCTGGATTATGGCACCCGCACGATCATGCTGCATGCCGGTGAAATCGTTCTCGATGTGTCCGGCGATAGCCGCAAGGACCTTGAAGTCGAAGATCTGATCGACATGTTCCGCAAGATACGCGGCCAGAAGCTGGATGACGACGAGCTTTTGATCGGCTGATCATTCTTAAAGGCGCCTTCCGGCGCCTTTTTATTTGCGCTCAGCGCGTCTGGGTGAAGAAAATCTTGACGGCGAAAAGCGAAAAGACACCGGCGATCGTGTAATCCAGTCCGCGCAGAACCTTCCGGTTGCGTTGCAGCCAGGCGGACAGGACATCGGCGGCGACAACGATGCCGATACCGATCGGCAGCGCCACGATGATGGACCAGATGCCGAGGAAGATCAGCTTGCCGGTGACGTGTGGGTCGGAGGCGCTGACGAATTGCGGCAGGAAGGTCATGAAGAAGATGATGACCTTGGGGTTCAGCAGATTGACCCATATGCCGTTCAGCAAGGCCGATCTGAGTGAGGATTGCGGCTTTTCTCCATTGGTCTTCACCATCACGAAATCCGAGCCTTTACGGATCGCCTGAATGGCGAGCCAGACCAGATAGGCGGCCCCGCCGGTTTTCAGGATCAGGAAGGCTGTCGGGGAGGCGACGATGAGGGCGGCGACACCGAAGGCGACCAGCATCGTGTGCACGGTGATGCCGATATTGGTTCCGACCAGCGTCATGAAACCCGCTGCCCGGCCTTCGCGCAGCGAGCGGCTGATCCAGAGCGTCATGTCTGGCCCGGGCGTCACCGCCAGAAGCAGAATGGCAATGGTGAAGGCGACAAGTGTTGGCAAGCTTGGAACGAAATCCATCGCGGCACCCATGAAAGCGGCAAATGATGCCGTTGCTTAACGCGATTTCGGGTTTCTGCCAATGTTTTTGAGCCGCGGCGCCCAATGTGACTGTGGGGAGCCGCCACACCGTTCAAAGTGCGGCGGCTGATTATTCAGTTCTTGAGGAAGCTGGTGAAGGCTGCGGAATATTCCGTGTGCCAGCGCGACAGCGGTGGGCGGTTCTGGACGATATCCTGGGCCGCCCAGAGAATGCGCTTCTCATCTGTCGGGCGGTCTACTTCGCCGTCCGGGCAGAGAATGTAGAAATCGCCCCGGCTGACGCTCTCGATCATGAAATCGACGGTCTGCTCGCCGGTCCATGCGCCCTGCGGCTTTTCCGTCCTGCCATTGGCGGTCAGGCCGGTGAAGACGAAACCGGGAATTAGCAGATGGGCAGAAACCGCGCCTTCAGGAATATTGCGCAATTCGTGCTGAAGCGCTTCCGTGAAGGTTTTGACGCCTGACTTGGAGACGTTGTAGGCGGGATCGCCGGGCGGCGTGGTGATGCCCTGTTTAGATCCGGTATTGATGATGAGTGCCGCCTCGCCATGGGCAACCATGCCCTGGCCGAAGACGCGGCTGCCGTTCACAACGCCCATCAGATTGACATTGATGACTTTTTCCCAATTGGCCTGTGGTCCGAAAATGGCGCTGCCGGGCTGGATGCCGGCATTGTTCATGAGGACGTGGACGCGTCCGAAACGCTGGATCACGGCGCGTTCCAGCGCCTCCAGTTCATCGAGTTTCGATACGTCGGTCGGGATGGCGACGATCTGCGCTTCGCCGTCCCTGGCGACGGTCAGAATATCCGCATGCGCTGCGGCGAGCTTTTCACCGTCGAGATCGACGAGCACGACACTCATGCCGAAACTCGCAAATTTACGGGCGGCGGCAAGTCCGATGCCGGATGCCGCACCTGTTATGACAGCGACGTTATCTTCCTTGAATGCAGGGTGGATGGTCGTCATAGGTTTCTCCTTCGCGTCGTTTCTGCTGTTTCCAGCGGTTTGCAACGTTGCCTGAACCTGAGCGGCTTCATTCACGGTCTTCAAGTCGATCGCGCCGCTTCATGATAAAGCGCGAATTTTCTAAATGCATGTGACAATCGCTTCGTTCCCGTCGGCGCGGCCGGTCATCACCCGTCGCCAGACGCCTCCATCAATTGTTTTGTCGCTTATCTCACGGAAAAGCGCTTCACACATTTCGGGTTGCACTGTAAAAGTGCCGAAATCCCAAGGAAATGGCGGTACGCGGATGCCGTCATCATGCAGATGGACATCATTATGGCACTTCCGAAAGACGTTAAGAAAGTCGTTCTCGCCTATTCCGGCGGTCTCGACACCTCGATCATCCTGAAATGGCTTCAGACGGAACTCGGCGCTGAAGTCGTGACCTTCACTGCCGATCTCGGCCAGGGCGAAGAGCTTGAGCCGGCGCGCAAGAAGGCCGAGATGCTGGGCATCAAGGAAATCTTCATCGAGGACGTCCGCGAAGAATTCGTTCGTGACTTCGTGTTCCCGATGTTCCGCGCCAACGCCGTTTATGAAGGCGTCTACCTGCTCGGCACCTCGATTGCCCGTCCGCTGATTTCCAAGCACCTGATCGAGATCGCCAGGAAGACCGGCGCCGACGCCATTGCCCATGGCGCCACCGGCAAGGGCAACGACCAGGTCCGCTTCGAGCTTTCGGCCTATGCTCTGAACCCTGACATCAAGATCATCGCGCCCTGGCGTGACTGGGCGTTCAAGAGCCGTACCGACCTTCTGGAATTCGCCGAACAGAACCAGATCCCGGTCGCCAAGGACAAGAAGGGCGAAGCACCTTTCTCGGTTGATGCCAACCTGCTGCACTCCTCTTCCGAGGGCAAGGTCCTGGAAGACCCGGCACGGGAAGCGCCGGAATATGTTCACATGCGCACCATTTCCCCGGAAGCGGCCCCGGACAAGGCAACCGTCATCAAGGTCGGCTTCCGCAAGGGCGACGCCTGCTCCATCAATGGTGTTGAAATGTCGCCCGCGACGCTTCTCGCCACGCTCAACAATTATGGTCGGGAAAACGGCATCGGCCGTCTTGATCTGGTCGAGAACCGTTTCGTCGGCATGAAGTCGCGCGGCGTTTATGAAACGCCCGGCGGCACGATCCTGCTTGCCGCACATCGCGCCATCGAATCCATCACGCTCGACCGGGGTGCAGCGCATCTCAAGGACGATCTGATGCCGCGTTACGCTGAACTCATCTATTACGGCTTCTGGTTCTCGCCGGAGCGTGAAATGCTTCAGGCCCTGATCGACAAGAGCCAGGAGCATGTGGAAGGCGAAGTGACGCTGAAGCTCTACAAGGGCAATGTTATGGTAACCGGCCGCGAGAGCGAAAAGTCGCTCTATTCCGACGCGCTGGTGACCTTCGAGGACGACCACGGCGCTTACGACCAGAAGGATGCCGCTGGTTTCATCAAGCTCAATGCGCTGCGTCTTCGCACGCTCGCCAAGCGTAATCTCAGCAAGTAATCTTGCTGACGTGATAATAAAGGAACCCGCTGGCGGTGACGCCGGCGGGTTTTTTCATGACTGTCTTTTGGAGACGATGTGAAAGCCGATGTAGCTGGCAATTGCCGTGAATTCCATTATCGGGATGATAATGCCAAAGCCGGTCAGCGGGGAGCCGATGAGTGAGGCCGCAGCACCGCCCGCAAATCCCGACCCCATCTGAATGAAGCCCATCATCGCCGAGGCCGAACCGGCAATATGCGGGAAGGGGGCAAGGGCCGCCGTCACCATCGAGGGGGTCAGCAACGCAATGCCAATTGTCGCGACCGCCACGGGCCCCATGATCGAGAGGAAGGATGGCGGTATCAGGAAGACCGACAGCAAAATAAGGAGGCCGCCCGTTCCCGAAAAACAGAGGCCGAGGATGACGGAGCGGCGGTCACCCAGTCGCGGCGCGATATAACGCAGGGCGATGGAGCCAAAGAAATAAGCGCCGGTCTGCATCAGCATGCCGACGCCGAAGGCGGTAGGGGTCATGCCGACTTCATTGATAAGTATGAAGGTCAGCATCGTGGCCTGCGCATAAAGAGCGCCGATGGAACCGCCGAGCACGAGTGCGGCAAATAGAAAACGTGGCTGGGTCAGCAATGTGCCATAGGCAGACAGGAGACGGCGGGGGCGGATCAGGTTTTTGTCTGGCACTGTCGTTTCGCGTAGAAACACCACGACCGCAAAGATGGCGATGGCCCCGAGACCGGCCATGAGGAAAAACACCGACTGCCAGCCGAAGGCTGTAAGCGATAACCCGCCAATCGTCGGTCCCATTGCCGGGCCGACAGCCAGCATGATGCCGATGAGATTCATGATGCTGGAAGCATCAGCGCCGGTGAACTGGTCGCGTACCACGGCGCGCGCCACTGTCATTCCGACAGAGGCGCCGATGCCCTGTACCAGTCGTGCGAAGAGCAGGACTTCAATTGTCGGGGCAAAAACCGCAAGCAGCCCGCCGCCGAGAAAGATTGAAAGAAAGACCAGACTGGCCTTCCGCCGTCCAAAAGCGTCGGATGCCGGTCCGGCGATCAACTGGGCGACGGCGAAACCGGCAAAATAAAGCGACAGGCTGAGTTTGACGGCGGGTTCGGTGGTGGCAAAAACCCGTGTCAGTTCCGGCATGGCGGGTGTGTAGATCGCCATGGAAATGGGCGCCAGCGCCGTCAGTAACGCACCGAGTATTGCCGTGCGCTTTCTGGACATGATCGTTTCTGGCGACATTGCGATCAGCCGTTCTGGCTCGGCTGTTCCGGCTGCAGATTGTTGCGAAGTGTCTGCAGGAAGCTGCGGAAGAGCGCCACTTCTTCCTCGTTCAGGCCCTGGGTGGCGTGACGGACCAGCTGGTCGATTTCCTGCCGCACGGCTTCAAGCATGTCGGCGGAGGTTTTCGTCAACACGATGCGCTTGGAACGTCTGTCCTGCGGGTCCTGCTGGCGCTCGATGAGGTCAAGAGATTGCAGCTTGTCGAGATAGGCGCAGATCGTCATGGGCTCAATGCCGAGGCGGGCGGCGATGTCAGATTGTTTGCTGCCATCAACCACGGCAACCGTCAGCAATGCTCTCGCCTCGCCGGGGGTCAGGCCAAGGCCAGCCTCGGAAATGCGGCGCTCAAATGCACTGTTCAGCAGGCGTGCGCCGCTGTTCAGCAAAAATGCCAATGAATCTTTTTCGCGTTTCGTGCCCATGTTTCGCCTTTTGGTAAGTCAGCCTTACTAAATTCCGGGCGATAATCAATGGTACACAAATCATATTGTCGAAAATCGAGTAAAGTATGTGTCTGTTCGGTTGCTATATGCTCGGCAAGATAGTCGAAGATCGTTACACCAAAGCAAAGAAAGACAGGATGTCCTGCATTTTTTGCGCCTCATCCGTCGTGCCGATGGAGCTGGCGATTTCGGCCCGGTCGGAAAAATACGACAGGAAGTCGAAATCCGTATCATCGGTCACGTTGGATATGTCGATTACCTCGCCATTGGCGTTCAGTGTCTGCACCGGCAGTTCAGAGGAAAGCTCAAGCCAGGTATCGTGGCCGATTTTCCCCGCATCATAATATTCCTGAGCGATTTCGCGCAATTCGCGCGGGCTGAGGCGGGTGAAATCGATGCGCTTCACCGTCTCCTCGAAGCCAGCACCTGCATCGGATTTGGCCGTCTTGCCGAAATCGGTATTACCCACGGATCTGGCATTTCTGGAATTGTCCCTGAAAAGGAAATTATTAGAGGACCTTAAAGAATAAATCTCCATTATACATATCTCCATCATGGGATATTATTTCAATAAACCAGATCATGTCGCTGCGGCTCCGGTCAATACTTCGCCGTGGAGACATTGGCGTATTCCACACCAAATTCCCGATATTGAATTGGCGGTGGAGGCGTGCCCATATGGGTTTAAACCGGAATTGTACAAGGAAGATGAAATGCCATCCAAGACCGCGCTTTATCCCGCACTCGTTACCTGGAACGGTCACAACGGTCTGCCGAAATTCGATGCGGTCAAGGATGAGGATTTCGCTCCGGCCTTCGAAGCTGCCCTTCTCTCGCACGAACAGGAAATCGATGCGATTGCCGGCAATGCGCAGGCGCCAAGCTTTGAAAACACCGTGACCGCGCTCGAAATTGCAGGCGACGAGCTTTCGCGCATTTCAGCCCTGTTCTGGAACAAGGCGGGGGCGCATACCAATAGCGCCATTCAGGCACTGGAGCGGGAAATCACACCGAAAATGTCGCGGCACTATTCGAAGATCGGCATGAATGAGGCCCTGTTCACGCGTATCGACACATTGTGGGAAAAGCGCGAGTCGCTTGGGCTGACGGGTGAGGAAAAACGCGTTCTCGAGCGCCACTGGAAAGGTTTCGTGCGCTCCGGCGCCAAGTTGCACAAGGACCGGCAGGAACGGCTGGCGGCAATCAACGAGGAGCTTGCCGGTCTTGGCGCCAGCTTTGGGCAGAATGTGCTGGCGGATGAAAAGAGCTGGAAGCTGCTGCTTTCCACGGAAGAGGAACTTGCCGGCATTCCCGGTTTTCTGCGCGATGCGATTGCGGGCGCTGCCCGCGAGCATGGCGAAGACGGGAAATTCGCCGTTACTCTTTCCCGCTCGATCATTGAGCCCTTTCTGACTTTTTCCGAGCGCCGAGATTTGCGCGAACAGGCCTTCAAGGCCTGGGTGGCGCGGGGTGAAAACGGCGGCGAGACCGACAATCGCGATATTGTCCGCCGCACACTCGAACTGCGTGAGGAAAAGGCAAAGCTTCTCGGTTACGCGAATTTCGCCGCTTATAAGCTCGATGATACAATGGCAAAAACGCCCGATGCCGTGAATGGCCTTCTCGGTCAGGTCTGGGAAAAGGCGGTTCTTCGCGCCGGTGAGGAAGAAGCCGAGCTTGCCGTCATCATTGCCGAGGAAGGCAGGAACCACGAAGTTTTGCCATGGGACTGGCGGCATTATGCCGAAAAGCTGCGGACGCGGAAATTCAGCTTCTCCGAGACTGAGTTGAAACCCTATCTGCAACTGGAAAAGATCATCGAGGCCTGCTTCGATGTGGCCAATCGTCTTTTTTCCATTCGGGTCACGGAAGTGAAAGGCATCGCCGCCTATCATCCGGATGTGCGGATTTTCGAAATCCGCGACGAGCAGGGTGATCTGAAGGCCATGTTCCTCGGCGATTATTTCGCCCGTCCTTCCAAGCGTTCCGGCGCGTGGATGAGTTCGTTCCAGTCACAGCACAAGCTGCCCTTGAAGAGCGGCACCGTCGGCGAAATACCGATCATCTATAATGTCTGCAATTTCGCGAAACCGGCCGAAGGAAAACCGGCACTGCTGTCGCTTGATGATGCGCGCACGCTGTTTCACGAATTTGGCCACGCGCTGCATGGCATGTTGTCTGATGTCACTTACCCTTCCGTGTCTGGAACGGGTGTCTCACGCGATTTCGTGGAATTGCCGTCGCAGCTTTACGAACATTGGCTGACGGTGCCGGAAATTCTGGAAAAATACGCGCTGCATTATGAAACCGGTGCGCCGATGCCAAAGGCGCTGCTGGACAAGGTTCTGGCCGCGCAGACCTTCAATGCCGGTTTCAGCACGGTGGAATTCACGTCTTCGGCCATCGTAGACATGGCTTTCCACACCCGCGACAACGTCGGTGATCCAATGGCCGTGCAGGGTGAGGTGCTTTCCTCGCTCAACATGCCGAAATCCATCGTCATGCGGCATGCGACGCCGCATTTCCAGCATGTGTTCTCGGGCGATGGTTATTCCGCCGGTTATTATTCCTACATGTGGTCGGAAGTGCTGGATGCCGATGCGTTTTCCGCTTTTGAGGAAACCGGCAATCCCTTTGATGGTCAGATGGCGCGCCGGCTGAAGGAGAATATCTATTCCGTCGGCGGTTCGGTGGATCCGGAGGAGGCCTATCTTGCCTTTCGCGGCAAGATGCCGAGCCCGGATGCGATGCTTTTGAAGCGCGGCCTTGTATAAGAGACTGTCATAATTCTCAGCTAGAACCTGAGCGCAGGGGGCTTATGACACAGGCCCCCCTTTCGCATTTGCAAAAAAAAGGTTATGAGCGCGCCAAACTAAATTGGCGTTTCTCATCAATATAGCGCCCAACCTCAGAGATTTTGAACAATGGCACTTCGCAACATCGCGATCATCGCGCACGTTGACCATGGAAAAACGACGCTCGTGGACGAGCTTCTGAAGCAGTCCGGCTCGTTCCGCGACAACCAGCGCGTCGCCGAGCGTGTGATGGACAGCAACGATCTCGAAAAGGAACGTGGCATCACCATTCTCGCCAAGGCGACCTCGGTGGAGTGGAAGGGTGTTCGCATCAACATCGTCGACACCCCCGGCCACGCCGACTTCGGCGGCGAAGTCGAGCGTATCCTGTCGATGGTGGATGGCGCGATCGTTCTGGTCGACAGCTCCGAAGGCCCGATGCCGCAGACCAAGTTCGTGGTCAGCAAGGCGCTGAAGGTTGGTCTTCGCCCGATTGTCGCGATCAACAAGATCGACCGTCCGGATGGCCGCCACGAAGAAGTCATCAACGAAGTGTTCGACCTTTTCGCGAACCTCGACGCCACCGACGAGCAGCTCGATTTCCCGATCCTTTACGGTTCCGGTCGTGATGGCTGGATGAACGTCAACCCGGAAGGCCCGAAGGATCAGGGTCTCGCACCGCTGCTCGATCTGGTTCTCGAGCACGTTCCGGAGCCCAAGGTCGAAGAAGGTCCGTTCCGTCTTATCGGCACGATCCTTGAAGCCAACCCCTTCCTTGGCCGTATCATCACCGGCCGCATCGCCTCCGGTTCGATCAAGCCGAACCAGGCCGTGAAGGTTCTGGGCCAGGATGGCAAGACGATCGAAACCGGCCGTATTTCCAAGATTCTCGCATTCCGTGGTATCGAGCGCACCGCGATCGATGAGGCTCATGCGGGCGACATCGTTGCGATCGCCGGCCTTTCCAAGGGCACTGTCGCCGACACCTTCTGTGATCCCTCCGTCACCGAGGCGATGACCGCGCAGCCGATCGACCCGCCGACCGTTACCATGTCCTTCATCGTTAACGACAGTCCGCTTGCCGGTACCGAAGGTGACAAGGTTACCAGCCGCGTCATCCGCGACCGTCTGTTCAAGGAAGCCGAAGGCAACGTTGCGCTGAAGATCGAAGAAGCCGAAGGCAAGGATTCGTTCTTCGTGTCCGGCCGTGGCGAATTGCAGCTGGCCGTGCTGATCGAAACCATGCGTCGTGAAGGCTTCGAACTTGCCGTTTCGCGTCCGCGCGTCGTGATGCACAAGGATGAGAACGGTACCCTGCTGGAGCCGATCGAAGAAGTCGTGATCGACGTTGACGAAGAGCATTCCGGCGTCGTCGTTCAGAAGATGTCCGAGCGCAAGGCTGAAATGGCCGAGCTGCGTCCTTCCGGCGGCAATCGCGTTCGTCTGAAGTTCTACGCCCCGACCCGTGGCTTGATCGGCTACCAGTCGGAACTGCTGACCGACACGCGCGGCACGGCAATCATGAACCGCCTGTTCCACGATTATCAGCCCTTCAAGGGCCAGATCGCCGGTCGCGTCAACGGCGTTCTGCTGTCGAATGGTTCGGGCGAAGCCGTCGCTTACGCAATGTTCAACCTTGAAGATCGCGGCCCGATGATCATCGAGCCGGGTGAAAAGGTCTATGCGGGCATGATCATCGGCATTCACACCCGCGATAACGATCTCGAAGTGAACGTGCTGAAGGGCAAGCAGCTGACCAACATCCGCGCTGCCGGCAAGGATGAAGCCGTCAAGCTGACGCCGCCGATCCGCATGACGCTTGATCGCGCTCTTTCCTGGATCCAGGAAGACGAGCTGATGGAAGTGACGCCGAAGTCCATCCGTCTGCGCAAGATGTTCCTCGACGCCAACGATCGCAAGCGTTTCGAAAAGGCCAAGCTCGCTGTCTGATTGCGGTTTGTTATTACGAATTTGAAAAAACCCGGCTTCAAGCCGGGTTTTTTTTATGCGTTCGTTTTTATGTGTGCATGAGTCGAAAGGTGCTTGTGTCAAAGGTTAAGGATGCGTTAATTTTTGCTGGTCGTCCACATGAATAGGCTGTGGGTAAGCTTGCCGGTGTTAACCTTTATGGCTGGCAAGTTTCCGTGGCCGGGGCCAGAATCGCGTTATGAAAACGTTATCCATCGATGTTCGCCGTGCCGAGCCGCATGATGCGCGCGCTATCTCCGAAGCGCACCGTCTGTCGTGGCAACAGGCCTATGCGGGGCTTATCCCGCATCGACCGTTGACGCAGATGCTGGAGCGCCGCGGTGAAATCTGGTGGAAGAAGGCGACCAGAGGCTCTGCCACAATGCTGGTGGTGGAAGTGGCCGGTGTGGTCGCCGGATATGCGACGCTGGGCCTCAGCCGCGCGCGCGGCTTGCCGCATGACGGCGAGATTTACGAACTTTATCTGCGGCCGGAATATCAGGGCATCGGGCTCGGCTCGCTGCTGTTTACGGAGGCCCGCAGGCTGCTGACATCGCTCGGCTGCAATGGCATCGTCGTCTGGTGCCTCGAAGACAGCGACGTCGCCAATCGGTTCTTCCGCTCGCATGGCGGCCGGGACATTGCCGAAGGCATGGAAGATTTCGGCGGCAAGTCGTTACGCAAGGTTGGTTTCGTCTGGAACTGACAAAAGCTGCGGATGGATTACCTGCCGGCGCGGTCTTTTCGCGTCGCCATGCGTAATCGCGATAACCTCAAATACGGCATTCTGCCTTATCCGCTCAAAGCCATGTTGCAATGCGGCGACTTTCCCAGTATCGAAAACCAAATCCAACCCGATGAATTGAGGGAAGCGAATGCGTATCGATGCAATTTCCATAGGCAAGAACCCGCCGGATGACGTGAATGTTATCGTTGAGGTGCCGGTCGGTGGCCATCCGATCAAGTACGAGATGGACAAGGACGCCGGTGCGCTGATCGTCGATCGCTTCCTTTACACGCCGATGACCTATCCGGGTAACTATGGCTTCGTGCCGCACACGCTGTCCGACGATGGCGACCCGATCGACGTTCTCATCTGCAACACCCGTCCGCTGGTTCCCGGCTGTGTTATCAACGTCCGCCCCATCGGCGTGATGATCATGGAAGATGACGGTGGCAAGGACGAGAAAATCCTCGCTGTTCCGGCTCCGAAGCTGACGCGCCGTTACGACAAGGTTCATAACTACACCGACCTGCCGGAAATCACGCTGAAGCAGATCGAGCACTTCTTCGAACACTACAAGGATCTGGAGCCCGGCAAGTGGGTGAAGATGGGCGGTTGGCAGGATGTCGACGTCGCCAAGAAGCTGATCGTCGAAGCCATCGAGCGCTACAAGGCGCAGGGCTGATAGGCTTTAGTCGGCCAGCTTGTTAAAGCGTTCTTCGAAATCCTCCGGGTCGGTGTCGATCCGGAGGATTTTTTTGCGCGCTGTTTCGCCTGAAATGAAGGTGATGGAAGACTTGGGCAGTCTGAGTTTTTTCGCCAGCAAAACAATCAGTGCCTTGTTCGCTTTGCCGCCTTCCGGCACGGCGCTGACGCGGGCTTTCAGATAGGCACGTCCGTCCGTATCCTGCTCCACGCCGTCAATTGCATCCCTCCCGCCGCTCGGCGTCAGGCGAACGGACAGGCGGACATGATCACCGTGTTTCTGCCAGAAGCCGCTCAAACGGTCATCGGATAAAGCGTGTTCCACATGAAGGAGCGGATGAAGAAGATGATCAGCAGCAGGATGATCGGCGAAATGTCGATGCCGCCGAGATTGGGCAGAATGCGGCGGATGGGGCGCAGGGCCGGTTCCGTGACATTGACCAGGAAGCTGCCGATGGCATTCACAAACTGGTTGCGGGAATTGATGACGTTGAAGGCATACAGCCAGGAAAAAATGGCACTGGCAATCAGCACCCACGTGTAGAGGTTCAAAGCCAGATCGATGGTCTGAAACAGGGCAAGCATCAATATCTCCGTATCTTGGTTGCAAGACATTTAGACATTCGCCGGTGAACCGGCAAGTGTTGCGCCAATAGGGCTGGCGATTCTTGTGATATCGCTCTATTGCAAACGTCTCATATTCTCTCGAGAGCACCCAGCCGATGTCCCTGCCTTCTGCCGAAAACCGTTTCGGTGCATTCCGGCATAGTTCCTATCGTCGCTTCTTCAGCGCCCGCTTTTTTTCAGCCTTCGCCATCCAGATTGTCAGTGTCTCAGTCGGCTGGCAGATGTATGAGGTGACCGGCAATGCCTTTTATCTTGGTCTGATCGGGCTTTTTCAGTTTCTGCCATCGCTGCTTCTGATCCTCGTTACCGGAACAGTCGCCGATAGGCACAATCGCCGGCGCATCATGGCCATTTGCCTGGTGATTGCGGCTGGCTGCGCTGCGGCGCTGCTTGGCCTGACGCTGACGCACAGTTTTTCTCCCTGGCCGGTCTTCGCCATTCTCGTGGTGTTTGGCATAGAGCGGGCATTCATGGGGCCAGCAGTTCAATCACTGGCGCCCAATCTTGTCCCTGTCGAGGATTTACCGAACGCCATTGCGTGGAATTCTTCTTCCTGGCAGATGGCATCCATTCTTGGCCCGGTTGCGGGTGGCCTGCTTTATGGTCTCGGCGCTTCCGTTGCCTATATCGTGGCATTCGTGCTCTTCATCGTGTCGGCAATGTTGGCGGTGACAATCCGTAAGCCGGAACAGCGCGGTCCCGCGAAAGCCATCAGCCTCGAAACGATGCTGGCCGGGTTCAAATTCATTTCGCAGGAAAAGATCGTCCTCGGTGCCATTTCGCTCGACCTCTTCGCGGTCTTGCTGGGCGGCGCCGTCGCGCTGATGCCGATTTTCGCCAAGGAAGTTCTGACGCTCGGGCCATGGGGTCTCGGGCTTTTACGCGCCGCCCCGGGCATTGGTGCAATTACCGTTGCCGTCATTCTGGCCTTCAGGCCCATCCGCCATCATGCCGGCCTGCTGATGTTTATCGGTGTTGGCCTCTTCGGCATTTCCACTGTCGTATTCGGTCTTTCCGAAACCGCGTGGGTGTCGATTGCCGCACTGGTGGTCATGGGCGCATCGGACATGGTGTCGGTCTATGTGCGGGAAACTCTGATCGCGCTCTGGACGCCGGATGAGGTGCGCGGGCGCGTGAATGCGGTGAACATGGTGTTTGTGGGTGCATCGAACGAGCTGGGTGAATTCCGGGCCGGCACCATGGCGCATGTTGTTGGAGCGGTGCCTGCCGTCGTCATCGGCGGAGCCGGTACGCTTGCTGTGGCGGTCATCTGGGCGCTCGGTTTCTCCAAGCTGCGCAAGATCGACAATCTGGACGCGCCGCGCTGACGGCGACGGGCTTCAGCGCTGCGCCTTGCCCTCAAAAACCAGATCGAGGAAATTGCTGAGCCACGAGCGGAGTGGTGTGTCGAACAACATGCGGCCTTCGAGGTGCTGGCTGCCGACCTGCGCATTCGGCATGCCGAAACGTTGCGCGCCGCGCACCACCCAGCTGTGCATCATGGCGCGGGTGAGTTCGGCATGAAACTGTAGCCCCCAGGCATTTTTACCATATCGATAAGCCTGATTGGGATAGGTTTCGCCCGATGCCAGAAGTTCGGCTCCGCGCGGCAGCTCGAACCCTTCCTTGTGGAAATGATAAACCATCTTCGGCCAATGCGGCATCAAAAGCCGTCCGTGTTCGGTGGCGTGAAGCGGATACCAGCCGATTTCCACCTTGCCTTCCCTGTCGGCCTCAACCTTGCCGCCCAGATGTTTGGACAACATCTGTGCACCAAGACAGATGCCGAGAAACGGCTTGTTTTCCTTCAGCGGCACCTTCAGCCAGTCAATTTCGGCTTTGACGTAATCATGGGGGTCATTGGCGCTCATCGGGCCGCCAAAGATGATGGCCCCGGCATGTTTTTCCAGCGTTTGCGGCAGGTCGTCGCCGAGAGCGGGTCGCCTTATATCCAGCCGATAGCCTTTTTCCACCAGCATCTGGCCAACGCGGCCGGGGGTGGAACGTTCCTGATGCAGGACAATGAGCAGCGAAGGTTGTTTTCCCTGTTGCCTGGAAGGGTCAAACAGCATCGTCTTGGTTTTCGCTTTCTTCAGCCGGCCCGGACCGCGTGGCGGCCTGCTGACGTTGCAGAACCCTGTCGCGAACGGACACACCGAGCAGATCGGCGACTCGCCAGATCACATGGTCTTCCATTTCGCTTCGTTCGCCGTCAGCGTAAACAATATCCCATAATATGCCAATAAGCTCCACGCGCTGATCTTCGTCGAGATGGCGGCGGATGTCGGTGGTGAAGCGGTAATAATCGACTGCCTCCTTGCCGGCCTCCTGACCGGCGGCGAGAAGAACGTCCAGCTTGCCGGCATCGAGATGGTAATAATCCTGCAGGATTTCACGCAGGCGGTCACGCTCGCTTTTCGAGACAGTGCCATCCGCTTCCATCACCTGAAAACAGAGGGCGGCGACTGCCACCCTCAAATCATCGGGGCTGAAATCATCCGCATGCGGACCGACGAGGTTCTGAATAAACGACTGAATCCGGTTGAGCATCGATATCCTGTTGGTCAGAAGAGTTTGAGCCTGGTCTTGGGTTCGGCTTCTGCGCCGGGTTTCTTGACGCCGGGGTCATCCGGCGCGCCGCCGAAGAAGGGTACTGCTTCCACCTTCTCATCCGCTGCATTGGTTTCAACCGGCGCTCCGATGGTGGCGGGCTTATTCTCCTTCGGAACCGATACGGCCGGCACCACCTCTATCGGTGCGGCGGGAGCGGATTTCGGCTCGGCATGAGGCTCGGGAGCAGCTTCGACGACGATTGTTTTCGCAACCAGTTCCGGTTCCGCCCTTGCTGGCGCTGCGGCAATCGCATTTTCGATTGTCAGATCTTCGACAGGACCCTCGAGCTGGCCAAACGGTGCTTTCCATTCGAAGGCGTCGAGACGGCCCGTTACTGGCGAAATCGGCAGCCATTTTTCCGAAACGACGCTATCCGCCACCCAGGCAGGGTCACGCGGCGCGCGCAGCGCCTGCGCCATCCAGTAGCGCACCCGGCCCTGATCGCCGGTTTCGGCCTCTTCGATATCGGCCATCAGCAGGAAGATGCTTTCGCGCGGCTCGATCCGGGCTGCGGCCTCTGCCTTGGCCCGCGCCTTGGCAAATTCCTTGGCGTCGAGTGCTGCCTGCGCCACGGCGAACAGGGATTCGATATTGTTGGGCTTCAGGCTTTCGAGCCGCTCGGCACGTTTCAGCCGGTCAATGGCGGTATCACCGCTGCGGGCGCGGACATAAAGTTCGGCGATCTGCGGGTGCGGATCGGTTTTCCACACGGGCTCCAGAACCGTGGCGGCCTTGCGCAGATTGTCTTCGCGCAGATAGGATTTTGCTGCGATCAGCGCTGCCGGGACGAGGCTCTTTGCGAGCTTGAGGGCGTGTTTTGCATCCTCGCGGGCACCTATCGGATCGCTTTCCAGCTTTTCGCCGGCCTTGGCGGTGAGAAGCACGGCTTTCAGCCGCTCCGCCTCACCGCGTTCGATGACGCTGGCTGCCTTCTGCTGATCGAGCAGACGGATCGCGTCATCCCACTGTCCGTTGCGACAACGATTTTCCAGCGTCGCCTGTGCTGCCCAGGGCAGGTAGGGGGCTTTTTCCGCCGCGTCCTCGGCATATTGCTGGGCGGCCTCATATGCACCCTGACGGCGCGCCTCAATATAAAGGCCGCGAAGGCCAAGCTCGCGGGTTTCGGGATCGCGGGCCATGGCTTCGAACTTGCGGCGCGCCTCGTCATATTTGCCTTCGATGAGATCGGCCTGCGCATCGAGCAGGTGGATCAGCGGCTCCTGATCGGCGTTGAGCAATCCTTGTGTGCGAGCCGTCATCTTGCGGGCGAGAATGGCGTTTCCGGCACCAGCGGCAATGAGGCCGGTGGAGAGCGCCTGATAACCGCGGTCACGCTTGCGGGCACGGAAATAACGGCGGGCGGCATTCGGCGAGGTCCAGACGGCGTTGACGACCCACCAGACCAGCATGACGGCCGCAACGAGCGCAGCGATGATCGAGGCGGCGACGATCAGGCTCATTTCGATCAGCTGGCCCTGCCAGACGATGGAAAGCACGCCCGGCCGGTCTGCCAGCCAGGAAAAGCCGAAACCGAGCGCCAGAACGATAAGGGCGAAAGTCAAAATTCTGGTCATGCCCTTACCCCTGCCTGCCGGTGCTGGTGATGGCCCGGTTCAACGTGCCGCCCACCAGATTTTCGACCTCGATGCGTGCATCCAGAGATTTTTTATAATCGGCAGATGCCGTCCTGGCCGCCTCGGGAAGCCCGTTCCATTCAAGTGCTGCGCCCTGCAGATCACCGTTGCGCAGCTTGTTTTCCATGCGCGCGATCATGGCGTCGGGTGTTTCACCCTCGATATTTCCGACCGGGCGCACCTTTACCAGCGAAAAGGCGCTTTCCGTCAGGCGTTCCATGATGCCCTGATTGGGGTCGGGCTGGTTGATGGCTGACAGCATCGCATTGGCGACGTCAGGGAATTTCTGCATCAGCTCCGAACGCGACGGCACGCCGGTTGCGGCAAAGGATTGCAGCGATGAAATGGCCGGATCATCAGGCGTGACCTTGGAGAGCGTGTCGAGTTCCGTGAGGAACGGACCACCGCGATCGATCGCGGCCTTCAGCGCGGCCGAGGCGATGGCGCGGGCGACTTCGATATCGTCGCGCGGTTCGTTGATCTTGGTTTCCGCGTCAGTAAGGCGGCGCGTCAGATCTGCTGTTGCCGAGGCCTGTGCGGATCGTTCCGACTGCAGCGCGGTTTCCAGCGCGGCAATTTTTTCCGCAAGCCCATCCACCTGCGGGGCCTCACCCTTCGCGCCTTCGAGCGCTGCAATGCGCTGCTCCAGTGCCGAAGTGTCCGCTGCCGGGGCATTGGCGAGTTGCTGCCGCAGGCCGGTGATATCAGTTTTCAGTGCGGCAATCTCATCGCTTCCGGCTCTTCCGGAATTGGAGGAGGGCAGGATGCCCGCATATTGCATGCTGCCGGCGGCGGCGAGTGCTATGAGGCCGCCGACGAT
Organism: Agrobacterium sp. O3.4; assembly: GCF_041414895.1. Taxonomy (NCBI): domain Bacteria; kingdom Pseudomonadati; phylum Pseudomonadota; class Alphaproteobacteria; order Hyphomicrobiales; family Rhizobiaceae; genus Agrobacterium; species Agrobacterium sp. O3.4. Next base: position 119,516 of record NZ_JALPZP010000003.1, on the reverse strand, counting down.
ACCCGCCGCAATAAGGCCGGAGGTTGCCGCCTGTTTGCGCTCCGCCTGCTGTGGGGTGGAGGGCTTGGCCGGTCCCGAAGACGAGGTTGTGGTCGGGGGTTTGGCAGCAGAGGCGTTGCCGGATGTGCTGGTGGAGGCTGTAGCGCCAAAGGCCGGTTTCGAAGCCGCAGCCGCGGTTGCGGCGGCGCTCGTTCCGGCTGTATCCGTCGTCGGTTTTACGTCGGCTTTGGGCGGAACAGCAGCCTGCGAGACCGGCTCTTTCTGCTTGTCCCCGGAGCTCTCAGCCTTCGGTTCGGCAGCTGCGGAGCCCGCTTTGCCAACATTGGGCTCAGGCTCGATGGCGGTTTTCTTCGGCTGGTCCCAGATGGGTGCGGGATTGCCCGTTGCGGCTGTTTCAGGCTTCGTTTCCGGAGCACCCGGTTCTACCGGCGATGCCGGCGTTTTGTCATCGGGCTTTTCGTCCATCCTGGCAGCGTCCCCTTCGGCGGAAATTGCTTTCACGTCTTTTGCGTCCAGGTCGATCGTGACCGGTTCGGCTTTGGACTTGGAGTGGCGTGGCGGCTTTCCCGATACCATGACAACCTCATTTCTGCCTGCAGTACTCTAAACCTAGTCAGTGACGGCGGCAAAGGAAAGGGGCGAACGCCAATTAGGTTCCAGAGTACTGGCACAGAAGTTCGAACATCGCCGCCTCGCTCGGCTCTTCGGCGGCAATGGCCTTTGAGCGGAAAATTTCCGGAACCAGAGAAAGCACATTGCGGCTGATGCAGATGAACTGGACCGCCGCCAGCGCACCCACATATTTTTCCGCCGACGCATGGCTGAAAAAAGCCCGTGCCGCTTCGGACGAATAGAGCAGGACTACATCGACAGTGGCGTGGAGAAGGGCCGTTTCAAGCATGTTTTCGGAGATGTCCGAGGGCAGCATCTCGTAACAATCGACCGTTCTGAAGGGAATGCCTGCTACGGCAAGACCTTCCTCGAAGACGGAGCCACGTGGTCTGCCAGCGAGATAGAGCAGGGGTTGCCCTTCGGAAAAAAGAGCGCGGTGCTCCGTCACCAGTGCAGTCAGACCGAGCGCATCTCCTGACGCGGTGAATATCTGCCCGAAGCCAGCTTTTTCCGCCGCTTGCGCTGTCGCTCCGCCGACGGCAAAAAGCGGTTTCGACAGATGCGGGGCCAGTCGCTCTCCGAATGTGTCCAGCGCCCGCACCGCCTCTGCGCTGGTTACCGCGATGGCCGCCAGCGGGCAGGAGAGCGCCGAGATGGCGCGTTCACCATGATGAACGGGATGAAACAGCGGAACAAGTACCGGCTCGTGGCCGAGCGCTTCAAGCTTTGCGGCCGTCCTTTCGCCCGAACGCTGCGGCCGGGTGACGACGATCCGCACCGGCTCAGCTCCAGCCTTCGAAGAAATTGCTGCCCGCCTTGGCGCGCACCTCTTCGCCGGCCTGTCGGCCGAGTTTTGCCGCATCGCTGCGGTTACCGGAGATTTCAATGCTGTGGCTCGTCTGGCCATCGGGCGTAAGGATCAGGCCGGAAAAATGCAAATCTTCGCCGTCGCAGGTCGCATAACCGGCGATCGGCGTACGACAGGAGCCGTCAAGTGCGGCCAGAAAGGCGCGCTCACAGGTCACGGCGTCAAAGGTCGGCCTGTCATTTATGGGGGCAAGCAGCTCGTCCATGCGGGTGTCGCCGATGCGGCTTTCCACACAGATCGCGCCTTGCGCCGGAGCAGGGGGAAATTCCTTTGGGTCGAGAATTTCCGTCGGCACGTTCTCCTTGCCGAGCCGCTTCAGGCCGGCAAAGGCAAGGAGCGTGGCATCCGCATGGCCTTCTTCGAGCTTGCGCAGGCGGGTATCGACCAGACCGCGAAAAACGATGACGCTCAGATCCGGCCGCAGGCGGCGGATCAGCGCCTGACGGCGCAGAGAGGCGGAGCCGACAACGGCGCCCTGCGGCAACTCCAGAAGCCTCGGCGCGGTGCGACCAATAAAGGCGTCACGCATGTCTTCACGCGGCAGGAAGGCGGAAAGATAGAGGCCCTCAGGCAAAATAGTCGGCATGTCCTTGGAGGAATGCACGGCAATATCGAGTTCGCCGGACAGAAGCTGATTTTCCAGTTCCTCCGTGAACAGGCCCTTGCCACCGATCTCCGACAAAGCGCGGTCGGTTATCCGATCACCCTTGGTGGATAGCACGACGATTTCGAACATGTCTTCCGGCAGGCCATGCGCCGACATCAGCCGGCTGCGGGTCTCATAAGCCTGTGCGAGCGCCAGAGGGCTGCCGCGCGTGCCGATTCGGAAAGGTTTTGTTTGCATCCGCGTCTATCCATTGTTACCGGAGTTGTCTTAGACCAACTCAGCGCATGATCGCAATGAACGAACAGATTTGATGACCCCCTTTCTTCGTATACTCGGCATAGAGACAAGCTGTGACGAAACCGCTGCATCCATTGTGGTTCGGCATGCGGACGGGCGTGGCGAGATCGTCTCCGACGTCGTTTTGTCGCAGCTTGAGGAACACAGCGCCTATGGCGGCGTGGTGCCGGAAATTGCCGCGCGCGCCCATGTCGAGGCATTGGACACGCTGGTGGAAGAAGCGCTGGAGCAGGCGGGTGTGACGCTTGCCGATATCGACGCCATTGCTGCCACATCCGGCCCCGGCCTTATTGGCGGCCTGCTGGTAGGGCTGATGACGGGCAAGGCGATTGCGATGGCTGCGGATAAGCCGCTCTACGCCATCAACCATCTCGAGGGCCATGCGCTGACGGCGCGGCTGACCGATGGCCTGTCTTTCCCCTATCTGATGCTGCTGGTTTCAGGTGGGCATACCCAACTGGTGCTGGTGCGTGGCGTCGGCGATTATGAGCGCTGGGGCACCACCATCGATGACGCGCTTGGTGAAGCCTTCGACAAGACGGCGAAACTTTTAGGCCTGCCCTATCCCGGTGGCCCGGCTGTCGAGAGGGCGGCGGCGAAGGGTGACCCGAACCGGTTTCCGCTGCCGCGCCCTATGGTCGGCGAAACACGGCTCGATTTTTCCTTTTCCGGCCTGAAGACGGCGGTGCGGCAGGCGGCGACCGCCATCGCGCCGCTTTCGGAGCAGGATATTGCCGATATCTGCGCCTCCTTCCAGAAGGCGGTGTCGCGCACCCTCAAGGATCGCATCGGCCGTGGCCTTGCCCGTTTCAGCCAGGAGTTTCCGCAGCTGGAAACCAAACCGGCGCTGGTCGTGGCCGGCGGCGTTGCGGCCAATCAGGAAATCCGCCAGACACTGCAGGCGCTTTGCGATACGCATGGCTTCCGTTTCGTTGCGCCGCCACACCGGCTTTGCACCGACAATGCGGCAATGATCGCCTGGGCGGGACTGGAGCGCATGGCGGATGGCAGGCAAGCCGATCCGCTGGAGATACCGCCGCGCTCGCGCTGGCCACTTGATGGCAATGCGGAGACGTTGATCGGTTTCGGCAAAAGGGGAGCCAAGGCCTGATGCAGCGGGAAAAAATCGTCGTCATCGGCGCTGGCGCCTTCGGAACCGCGCTTGCCGTCGTCATTGCGCTGGAAAACCGGCATGACGTCACCTTGCTCGGCCGTGATGCATCGCTGATGGCCGATCTGAAGGCTGATCGTGTTCACGAGGCGGCTCTGCCGGGTGTCGAGCTGCCGGACGCGCTTGAATTTTCGGTCGAGCCGGATGTGCTGGCTGGCGCCAATATCGTGCTCTTCGCCATGCCCTCGCAGGCTCATGCGGATGCGGCGCGTCATTATGGTCCTTATCTGGCTAACGACTCTATCATCGTCACCTGCGCCAAGGGTATCGACCGCAGCTCCGGTCGCCTGCTAACGGAACTTCTGGAAGCGGAACTGCCGCATCATCCCATTGCGGTCCTTTCCGGTCCGGGATTTGCGGCAGATATCGCGCGCGGTCTGCCCACCGCCATGGCGATTGCGGCGGAAGACGCAGCGGTTGCCGAACGGCTGGCGACCACGATTTCCGGCAGGACCTTCCGGCTTTATGCCTCCACCGACCGTATTGGCGTGCAGCTCGGCGGGGCGCTGAAGAATGTTCTCGCCATTGCCGCCGGTATCGTCGAAGGCGCGGGTCTTGGCGACTCCGCCCGGGCGGCGTTGATTTCGCGCGGCCTTGCCGAGATGTCGCGTCTCATCGTCGCCATGGGCGGCAAGGCCGATACGGTACGCGGCCTTTCCGGACTTGGTGATCTCGTGCTGACCGCCACCAGCCACCAGTCGCGCAACCTGCGTTTCGGCATCGCGCTTGGCCGGGGTGAAGGCAAGGACATGTCCGGCGGGTTGGTGGAGGGTGCTTTTGCGGCTGCGGTTGCTGCCCGGCTCGGAGAAAGTCATGCCGTCGACATGCCGGTTACCGAAGCGGTGGCTGCCATCATCGATGGCAATCTGGATGTGGCGAGCGCCATGCAACAATTGATGACACGGCCAATCACCACTGAATGAGTGTGGCCGACCCTGAGGAGACGAAAATGCTGTTTGCCTTTATCTGCAAGGACAAGCCCGGACACCTGAACGTGCGCATGGAAACACGCCCGGCCCATCTGGAGCATCTGAACAAGCTGAATGCCGAGGGCACGCTGAAGATCGCCGGCCCGTTTCTGGATGCCGAAGGCAAGCCGAACGGCAGCCTCGTCATCGTGGAAGCGGCCGATATCGATGCGGCCAGGGCGCTCGCCGATGCCGATCCCTATGCCAAGGCCGGCCTGTTCGAAAGCGTTGACGTGAAGCCCTATAACTGGGTCTTCAACAATCCGGGAGCTTGAGCGGGCATGGCGAATTACTGGCTTTACAAGTCCGAGCCGTTCAAATGGTCCTGGGAGATGCAGAAGGCCAAGGGCGAGGCGGGCGAAGAATGGACCGGCGTGCGCAATTATCAGGCGCGCAACAACATGCGCGCCATGAAGATTGGCGACAAGGGTTTCTTCTATCATTCCAATGAGGGGCTGGATATCGTCGGTATCGTCGAAGTCTGCGCGCTGTCGCATCCGGACTCGACCGCCGAAGGCGATCTGAAGTGGGACTGCGTTGATATCCGCGCTGTCTGCGATATGCCGCAGCCGGTTTCGCTGAAGGATGTGAAGGCCAACCCCAAATTGGAGAAGATGTCGCTCGTCACCTCCATGCGGCTTTCCGTGCAGCCGGTGACGGAAGAGGAATATCTCGAGGTCTGCCGCATGGGCAACCTCGCCAATCCGCCGAAATCACCGGACTGATCCTTCGGTGAAGACCGATCCCGAACGCTTCATTCTCGACAATGCTGCCATCATGCATCCACCGCATGTGCCGGAACTGCGTCTTTATCTTGCCACTGAAGCCCATGAGCTGTGGCTGAAGACGGAGGAGGAGCTGGAGGAGATCGGTCTGCCGCCACCCTTCTGGGCCTTTGCCTGGGCCGGCGGGCAGGGGCTTGCCCGTTATGTTCTCGATCATCCTGAAAGCGTTTCTGGTAAGCGCGTGCTGGATTTCGCCAGCGGCTCCGGGCTAGTCGCCATCGCTGCGGCAAAGGCCGGCGCAGCCAAGGTCCTTGCAGCCGATATCGACCCGTGGACGGAAACCGCCATTCGGTTGAACGCGGCGCTCAATGGCGTGGATATAGGATTTAGTGGCGTTGATCTGGTTGGCAAACCGGTAGAGGCGGATGTTCTGCTGGCGGGAGACGTGTTTTACGACCGCGCCTTCGCCGACCTTCTCTTGCCATGGTTTCTGGAATTGACGTCGAAGGGCATCAGCGTGCTTGTGGGCGATCCGGGGCGGGCCTATCTGCCCAAACAGCGGCTTTTCGCCGAGGCGACCTATCAGGTTCCGGTGACGCGGGCTCTGGAAGACAGCGAAGTCAAGAAGACCACCGTTTGGCGTTTCGTCTGATTGTTTGATTCAGGGCCGGATGATGCAGACGCCATGCTCGTAGGCGCAGGCATCGCTGGCGGTTTCGGCGCGGACATTTATTATCTTCGCCTTGGGCGCAAACGGCGCCGTTGTTGTTACACCTGCGCCGTTTCGCGCAAGCCGGCCGCCGACCGCGAAATAATTGCCGTTGCCGCGTATGCGAAGCCCCGATATCGCCCCTACATAGGTGCCACCGGGAAGGGTGGAGGGCAGCCCGTCCGTAGAGAAACTTGCCTGTGATTGTTGATGCCGATAATCTTGGCGGCCACGGAAATCCTCTGCCGCTGCGGGTGGCATTACGGTGAAAATGACGCCTGCGACCATCATGGTCAGAGCGGCGATTCGGCGCTGTAACATGAGCCTCATTCTCCGGATTTTCCTGGTTAATAAAAGGTAAATTACACGATTTATGAATTACGTAAAGGTAAATATTTCGAGGGTGTAAATCTTGGAAATGCTCGATTTTTTATTTTGAGGCAAAAAAATCCAAAAAAAATTCGTGAACCAATCGATTAAATTCGAATCGCTCTTGAAATATGCTTGTCGTGACGCCCCCATGTGATTAAACGTCGCGGTTGGTGCAATGCACATTCTTTCGTCATGTGCAATTGCTTGGGGGCGTCCGGTTTGATGGGCGCACGGGAAAACGCCGCGAGGTTCTGATGGCGAATTTGACAAATAACCGGCCTTTGTCGCCGCATCTTCAAATTTACAAGCCGATTCCGACGATGGTCGCGTCCATCGTGCACCGCATCACGGGTTCCGCCCTTTATTTCGGAACCCTGCTGGTCGCCTGGTGGCTTATCGCGCTTGCTTCCGGTCCGGCCTATTACGACTGGGTCAGCTGGGCGATGGGTACGATCATCGGCAAACTCATCCTGATCGGCTACACCTGGGCTCTGGTTCATCACCTGCTGGGTGGCCTTCGCCACTTCATGTGGGATCTCGGCCACGGCTTTGAGAAGAACTTCAACACGAAACTCGCCAAGGCAACCTTTGTAGCGTCGATCTGTCTGACCGCGCTCATCTGGGTCATTGCCCTGATCGTGCGCTAAGGAGAAGCCTGTCATGGATATGCGTACACCTCTCGGAAAGGTTCGCGGCCTCGGCTCCGCCAAGGAAGGCACCGACCATTTCTGGCGCCAGCGCCTGACGGCAGTCGCCAACGTTCCGCTGCTGATCTTCTTCGTGGTCTTCCTCATCAAATATGCCGGCGCGCCCTATCCGGAAGTCGTCGCGGCGCTGTCCAACCCGCTTGTTGCTGTTATCATGGGTCTGGTGCTGGTTTCCGGCCTCATTCACATGAAGCTTGGCATGCAGGTCATCATTGAAGACTACGTCCACGCCGAGGTTTCGAAGCTCGTTCTTCTGATGCTCAATACGTTTTTCGCGGTTCTCATTGGCGGCCTCTCAATCTTCGCCATTCTGAAAATCGCATTCGCAGGATAATCCGCCATGGCATCGATCAGTTCACCTTCCCATAATGGCAAGGCTTACACCTATGTCGATCACTCCTATGACGTGATCGTGGTAGGCGCCGGCGGCGCGGGTCTGCGCGCAACGCTCGGCATGGCGGAACAGGGTTTCCGCACGGCCTGCATCACCAAGGTCTTCCCGACGCGCTCCCACACGGTTGCGGCGCAGGGCGGCATCGCGGCATCACTCACCAACATGACGCCTGACTGTTGGCAGTGGCACCTTTACGACACCGTAAAGGGCTCCGACTGGCTGGGCGACGTTGATGCGATGCAATATCTCGCCATGGAAGCGCCGAAGGCGGTCTATGAGCTGGAGCATTACGGCGTGCCGTTCTCGCGCAATGCCGAGGGCAAGATCTACCAGCGCCCGTTCGGCGGCCACATGCAGAATTACGGTGAAGGCCCGCCGGTGCAGCGCACCTGTGCCGCTGCCGACCGTACAGGCCACGCCATTCTGCATACGCTTTATGGCCAGTCGCTGCGCAACAATGCGGAATTCTTCATCGAATATTTCGCGCTCGATCTCATCATGTCGGAAGACGGTCGTTGCACCGGCGTCGTGGCGTGGAACCTTGATGACGGCACGATCCATCGCTTCTCCGCCAAGATGGTGGTGCTGGCGACCGGCGGTTACGGCCGCGCCTATTTCTCCGCAACCTCGGCCCATACCTGCACCGGTGACGGCGGCGGCATGATTGCCCGTGCCGGCCTGCCGCTTCAGGACATGGAATTCGTACAGTTCCACCCGACCGGCATTTATGGCGCAGGCTGCCTTATCACTGAAGGCGCACGCGGCGAAGGCGGTTATCTCGTCAACTCCGAAGGCGAGCGCTTCATGGAGCGTTATGCGCCTTCCGCAAAGGACCTTGCCTCGCGTGACGTGGTGTCGCGCTGCATGACGATGGAAATCCGTGAAGGCCGCGGCGTCGGCAAGAACAAGGATCACATCTTCCTGCATCTCGATCACCTCGATCCGGCGATCCTGCATGAGCGTCTTCCGGGCATTTCCGAAAGCGCCAAGATTTTCGCCGGCGTCGACGTGACGCGCGAGCCGATCCCGGTCCTGCCGACGGTTCACTACAATATGGGCGGCATTCCGACCAACTATTGGGGTGAGGTGCTGAATGCCGATGCCAACAATCCGGAACGTATCGCGCCCGGCCTGATGGCTGTCGGCGAAGCCGGTTGCGCCTCGGTTCACGGTGCCAACCGCCTCGGCTCCAACTCGCTGATCGACCTTGTGGTCTTCGGCCGTGCCGCCGCCATCCGCGCTGCCCAGGTCATCGACCGTGATGCGCCGGTTCCGGCGCTCGACATCGCGGCCTGCGACAAGATCATGGAACGCTTCGACAGCCTGCGTTTCGCCAATGGCTCGACGCCGACGGCGGTGCTGCGTGACAAGATGCAGCGCGCCATGCAGGACGATGCGGCGGTGTTCCGCACGCAGGAATCGTTGGAAAGCGGTTGCCAGCGTCTTTCCGCCATCTGGAAGGAACTGCCTGACGTCAAGGTTACCGACCGTTCGATGGTCTGGAACTCCGATCTGGTCGAAACGCTTGAGCTGCACAATCTGATGGCCAACGCGATCACCACGGTCTATGGCGCGGAAGCGCGCAAGGAAAGCCGCGGCTCGCACGCCCGTGAGGATTTCGTCGATGGTCCGTTCGCCGGTCGCGACGATGTGAACTGGCGCAAGCACACGCTTGCCTGGGTCAGTCCCGAAGGCGACGTCAAACTCGACTATCGCCCGGTTCACACCGACCTGATCGCCGACGGCATCGATCCCAAAAAGATCGAGCCGAAGGCGCGAGTATATTGATCATGGGAAAGCGCATCGGTCTTGTTTTTTTGATTGGTGTTCTAGCGACTGCCGCACCTGCGGTAGCTGCTGAGCGCTACAAGTTGCGTGCTCCCGGTGGGAATACTGCTGCGGTTTTCAACGACGTCGGCGTATGGAAAACCGCCAAAGCAGCGATGAATGCCCGTATCTCGGTTGGTAATCCGGTTACGGCGCAGAATTTGGAATGCGTCGCCAGACCTGGCACTAAAGCCGAGGTCATAAAGCGCGAAGGCTCGGTCGCTTATGTGCGAGCCAGCGACGCGCTGTTCGGTGGTTGCAAGGGTTATGTGAAGTCCGAATTCCTGTCGGCATACTAGGATTTTATCATGGTTGAACTCGCTCTCCCCAAGAATTCCCAGATCAACGAAGGTAAGGTCTGGCCGAAGCCTGATGGTGCCAAGAATGTGCGCGAATACCGCATCTATCGCTGGAACCCGGATGACGGCCAGAACCCGCGCATCGATACCTATTATATCGATGTCGACGATTGCGGACCGATGGTTCTCGATGCGCTTCTCTACATCAAGAACAACATCGACCCGACGCTGACGCTGCGCCGCTCCTGCCGCGAAGGCATTTGCGGCTCCTGCGCCATGAATATCGATGGCACCAACACGCTTGCCTGCACCAAGGGCATGGAAGAGATCAACGGCACGGTGAAGGTTTATCCGCTGCCGCATATGCCCGTCGTGAAGGACCTCGTTCCTGACCTGTCGAATTTCTACGCCCAGCATCGTTCCATCGAGCCCTGGCTGAAGACGGTTTCGCCAACGCCGGCCAAGGAATGGAAGCAGAGCCATGAAGACCGCCTGAAACTGGATGGTCTTTATGAGTGCATTCTGTGCGCCTGCTGCTCGACCTCCTGTCCCAGCTACTGGTGGAATGGCGATCGTTATCTCGGTCCCGCCGTTCTGCTGCAGGCCTATCGCTGGCTGATCGACAGCCGCGATGAAGCAACCGGTGAGCGTCTCGACAATCTCGAGGATCCTTTCCGCCTTTATCGCTGCCACACCATCATGAACTGCGCGCAGGCTTGCCCGAAGGGCTTGAACCCGGCCAAGGCGATCGCGGAAATCAAGAAGATGATGGTCGAACGCCGCGTCTAAAGGCGATTCGCTGGCGACGGCAATTTATCCGGGCCGCGGTATCCACCGCGGCTCTTTTTACAACCGGGCTCGGGAAATTTCGGTAAAAATTGACCGAAATGGTAATTATCCCGGCCATCGCTTGCGCAAGGTAAGGCTTTAGTAATAATTCAGCCTTCTTGTTCGATCATGGTCTTTCCGGAAGCGAGAGAATCGGGAGCTTGATATGCAATTCAGATATGTGGTGACGGGCCTTGCGGTTGTGATGAGCCTTGCCGGTTGCCAACGTACCTCCTACGATTACAACAACAACGGCAGCAATAATCCCGGTTATACGCCGCCGCTGCAGGCGCAGCCGGTTCCCTCCGTTCAGTCCGGCGCCCTGCCGCCGCCCGGTGGCGCTTCGGGCAGCCAGTTCCCATCGGCACCCGCTTCGGCAACGCCTGGCGGCACCGATGTGGCTTCTGCGGCTCAGCCGACGACGGCGCTCGACGTCACCAAGGAATCCATGGTCGGCAACTGGCGCGTTTCCAATGGCGGCGCCAATTGCGACATGTTCCTGACGCTCACCAATCTCGGCAGCGGTTCGCGCGGTGGCACCCGTGGCTGCTCCGGCGAGCTGACGGCGATGGGGTCCTGGGAAGTGTCCGGCAAGATGGTTCTCTTCAAGAACCGTGCAGGCGACACGATCGGCCGCGTCTACAAGAGCGCCGATGCGCGCTTTGACGGAACGACCAATAGCGGCCAGCCGCTCAGCCTCAGCCGATGAGCATTTCCGGTGCATCCGGATTGCTTTTCTCGTTTTGAGCCATTCCATTCGTCGCGGGTGCTGTGCTGCTTCCGCGACCGGGGCGCTTTTCCATGAAGCCATTGCCTGATTACAATCATAGTGTCGTTGAGCAGCTCAACGCATTGACGGCAGCTGGCACTTTGCAGGCCGATGCCGCCCAGCTTGGCGTGGCGGCACATCTCGATCGTATTCTTGCTGATCTGAAGGCGCGCAAGCCGGCCAAGAAAAAAAGTGCGCTCGGCTGGATGTTCGCGCGCAAGGCCGGGCCTGCGGCCCCCGTCAAGGGATTGTATGTCTATGGCAGCGTCGGCCGCGGCAAGACGATGCTGATGGACATGTTTTATGAAATGGCGCCGGTTTCCTCCAAGCGCCGCTGCCACTTTCATGAATTTATGGCCGACGTGCATAATCGTGTGCACGCGCACCGGCAGAAGCTGAAAAATGGCGAAACCAAACAGGCCGATCCTATTCCGCCCGTTGCCGCCCAGCTGCTGGCGGAAGCCGAGCTCCTGTGCTTTGACGAGTTTACCGTCACGGATATTGCCGATGCGATGATCCTTGCCCGGCTGTTCAGCGAGCTGTTTGCCAATGGCTGCACATTGGTGACGACCTCCAACGTCGTGCCCGACAATCTTTATAAGGACGGCCTTAATCGCGGCCTGTTCCTGCCTTTCGTTGATCTGCTGAAGACATATGTGGATGTGGTGACGCTGGACAGCCCGACCGATTACCGGATGGAAAAGCTGGAAAGCCTGCCGGTCTATGTCACGCCGCTTGATGGTACGGCGGATCAGGCAATGGATATGGCCTGGCGGCACATGACTGCCGGCCATCTCGTCGCGCCGACGGAAATACCAATGAAGGGCCGCTCCATTCTGGTGCCGCGTGCCAGCGGCCGGGTCGCCCGTTTTTCGTTTTCCGACCTTTGCGAAAAGCCGCTCGGGGCGTCCGATTTTCTCGCCATCGCCAACCGGTTCGATACGGTCTTCATTGATCATATCCCGCTGCTCAACGCGGATAAGCGGAACGAGACCAAACGTTTCATCATTCTTATCGATGCGCTTTATGACCACAGCGTCAGGCTTTTTGCCTCCGCCGCGGCTATGCCGGAGGACTTGCTCGGCAAGCGCAAGGGGACGGAAGGTTTCGAGTTCGATCGCACGGCCTCGCGGCTGTTTGAGATGCGCAGTGCGGATTATCTCGCGCTGCATCACGAAAAACGGCAGAAAGTTTGACATTTTCGTGACGCATTTTCTTACGTTTACGTAAGAAAATAATGATCTAAACGATTGAAAATATTCATCACAAAAGAATCTGTTGCCAATTTTGGCCAATGGGGCTAATCGAAGTGCGACAATTTGGCTGCCGGTTTGGCGCGGTGAAATTGAATTGAAGCTCAAGAGGAAGCATTCGATGGCTCGCAAAAAAATTGCACTTATTGGTTCTGGCATGATCGGCGGCACGCTGGCACACCTCGCCAGCCTGAAGGAACTGGGCGATATCGTCCTCTTCGACATCGCCGACGGCATTCCGCAGGGCAAGGGTCTGGATATTGCCCAGTCCGGCCCGGTTGAAGGTTTCAATGCGAAGCTCACCGGCGCTTCCGATTATGCCGCCATCGAAGGCGCAGACGTCTGCATCGTCACCGCTGGCGTTGCCCGCAAGCCCGGCATGAGCCGCGACGATCTTCTCGGCATCAACCTCAAGGTCATGGAACAGGTCGGCGCCGGCATCAAGAAATATGCCCCGAACGCTTTTGTGATCTGCATCACCAACCCGCTCGACGCCATGGTGTGGGCGCTGCAGAAGTTCTCCGGCCTGCCGAAGAACAAGGTCGTCGGCATGGCCGGCGTTCTCGACAGCGCGCGTTTCCGCCTGTTCCTGGCTGAAGAATTCAACGTTTCGGTTCAGGACGTCACTGCCTTCGTTCTTGGCGGTCACGGCGACACGATGGTGCCGCTCGCACGTTATTCCACCGTTGGCGGCATTCCGCTGACCGATCTCGTCAAGATGGGCTGGCTGACCGCCGAGCGCCTTGAGCAGATCATCCAGCGCACCCGCGACGGCGGTGCTGAAATCGTCGGCCTGCTGAAGACCGGTTCGGCCTATTATGCGCCGGCCGCTTCGGCGATCGAAATGGCTGAATCCTACCTCAAGGACAAGAAGCGCGTTCTGCCCGCCGCTGCCCACCTCTCCGGCCAGTATGGCGTTGACGACATGTATGTCGGCGTGCCCACCATCATCGGTGCCGGCGGTATCGAGCGCATCATCGAGATCGAACTGAACAAGGAAGAAGAAGCCGCCTTCCAGAAGTCCGTCGGCGCTGTCGCTGGTCTTTGCGAAGCCTGCGTCAACATCGCTCCGTCGCTGAAGTAATATTCCAAGCGGCTCCAAACAGGGATTATTCCATGAATATTCACGAATATCAGGCCAAGGCTCTTCTGAAGGGCTACGGTGCGCCGGTTGCTGAAGGCGTCGCCATCCTCAAGGTCGAAGAAGCCGAAGCTGCCGCAAAGCAGCTTCCCGGCCCGCTTTACGTCGTCAAGAGCCAGATCCATGCTGGCGGCCGCGGCAAGGGCAAATTCAAGGAACTCGGCCCCGACGCCAAGGGCGGCGTTCGTCTGGCGAAGTCGATCGAGGAAGTCGTCTCCCATTCCAAGGACATGCTCGGCAACACGCTGGTGACGGCCCAGACGGGCGATGCCGGCAAGCAGGTCAACCGCCTCTACATCGAAGACGGCGCCGACATTGCCCGCGAACTCTACTGCTCGCTGCTGGTTGACCGTTCCGTCGGTCAGGTTGCCTTCGTGGTTTCCACTGAAGGCGGCATGGACATCGAAGCTGTCGCCCACGACACGCCGGAAAAGATCCATACCATCGCCATCAACCCGGAAAAGGGTGTGAGCGACGCTGACGTTACCGCGATCTCCAAGGCTCTCGAGCTTGAGGGTGCTGCAGCCGAAGACGCAAAGTCGCTGTTCCCGATCCTCTACAAGGCCTTCAACGAGAAGGACATGGCTCTCCTCGAGGTTAACCCGCTGATCGTCATGGAAAATGGCCATCTGCGCGTTCTCGACGCCAAGATGTCCTTCGATGGCAACGCGCTGTTCCGCCATGACGATGTCAAGGCGCTGCGCGACGAGACCGAAGAAGACGCCAAGGAAATCGAAGCCTCCAAGTGGGACCTCGCTTACGTGGCGCTCGACGGCAACATCGGCTGCATGGTCAATGGTGCAGGTCTTGCCATGGCGACGATGGACATCATCAAGCTTTACGGCAAAGAGCCGGCTAACTTCTGCGACGTCGGCGGTGGCGCCGGCAAGGAGAAGGTTGCGGCAGCCTTCAAGATCATCACGGCTGACCCGAAGGTCGAGGGTATCCTCGTCAACATCTTCGGCGGCATCATGAAGTGCGACGTCATCGCCGAAGGCGTGATTGCCGCGGTGAAGGAAGTCGGTTTGCAGGTTCCGCTCGTTGTTCGCCTCGAAGGCACCAACGTCGAACTTGGCAAGAAGCTCCTGAACGAATCTGGCCTTGCGATTACGGCTGCTGACGATCTGGACGACGCAGCCAAGAAGATCGTCGCGGCGATCAACGGCTAATTGAGGGACCGGAAATAATGTCTATTCTCGTTAATAAAGACACGAAGATCCTTGTTCAGGGTCTGACCGGCAAGACCGGTACCTTCCACACCGAACAGGCGCTTGCCTATTACGGCACGCAGATGGTCGGCGGTATTCACCCAAAGAAGGGTGGCGAAACCTGGACCGGCTCCAAGGGCGAAAGCCTGCCGATCTTCGCAACGGTTGCTGAAGCCAAGGAAAAGACCGGTGCAGACGCATCCGTGATCTACGTTCCGCCGGCAGGTGCCGCTGACGCCATCATCGAAGCCATCGAAGCGGAAATCCCGTTCATCACCTGCATCACCGAAGGTATTCCGGTGATGGACATGGTGCGCGTCAAGGCCCGCCTCGACCGTTCGAAGTCGCGCCTGCTCGGCCCGAACTGCCCCGGCATCATGACGCCGGAAGAATGCAAGATCGGCATCATGCCGGGCTCCATCTTCCGCAAGGGTTCGGTCGGTATCGTTTCGCGCTCCGGCACGCTCACCTATGAAGCCGTGTTCCAGACATCCAACGAAGGCCTCGGCCAGACGACGGCTGTCGGCATCGGCGGCGACCCGGTCAAGGGCACCGAGTTCATCGACATCCTGGAAATGTTCCTCGCCGACGAAGCCACGCAGTCGATCATCATGATCGGCGAAATCGGTGGTTCGGCTGAAGAAGATGCGGCGCAGTTCCTGATCGACGAAGCCAAGAAGGGCCGCAAGAAACCGATGGCCGGCTTCATCGCGGGCCGTACGGCTCCGAAGGGCCGCACCATGGGCCACGCCGGCGCTGTCGTTTCCGGCGGCAAGGGCGATGCAGAGTCCAAGATCGCTGCCATGGAAGCAGCCGGCATCAAGGTATCGCCTTCCCCGGCGCGCCTCGGCAAGACGCTGGTTGAAGTCCTCAAGGGCTGAGACCACATGAGACCGGTAACGGGCGGCGCGGCTTTATCGCTGCGCTGCCCGATGCCGCAAAGACGATAGACAGACGGCATACCGCCCCGGCGGCAGACAGCAATAATCAAAGCGGCAGGCCGGTGAAACGGCCCTAACGGCATCGAGGAGGCGGACGGACAAGTCCGCAGGAACACAATGGCAAGGCAAGAAGCGAACGAGCAGTTTCAGATCACGTCGTTTCTGGACGGCGCGAATGCAGCCTATATCGAGCAGCTCTATGCCCGGTACGAAGAGGATCCCTCTTCCGTGTCGCCGGAGTGGCAGAGCTTCTTCAAGGCGTTGTCCGATAATCCGGAAGACGTGAAGAAGGCCGCACAAGGCGCCTCCTGGAAGCGCGCCAACTGGCCGATCCCGGCAAATGGCGAACTGGTATCCGCACTCGACGGCAACTGGGCCACGGTCGAGAAGGCCATCGAGAAAAAGGTTCAGGCGAAGGCCGAGACGAAGAGCGCCGCGACCGGCAAGCCCGTCAGCGAAGCGGAAGTGCTGCAGGCGACCCGTGACAGCGTTCGCGCCATCATGATGATCCGCGCCTACCGCATGCGCGGCCACCTGCATGCCAAGCTTGATCCGCTCGGCATCGCCAGCGCCGTTGAGGATTACAATGAGCTTTCGCCGAAGTCCTACGGCTTCGAGGAAAGCGATTACGACCGCAAGATTTTCATCGATAACGTGCTTGGCCTCGAATATGCGAGCGTGCGCGAGATGGTCGAGATTCTCGAGCGCACCTATTGCTCGACGCTCGGCGTCGAATTCATGCACATGTCCAACCCGGAAGAAAAGGGCTGGATTCAGGAGCGCATCGAAGGCCCGGACAAGGGCGTAGATTTCACGCCCGAGGGCAAGAAGGCCATTCTGTCCAAGCTGGTCGAAGCCGAAGGTTACGAGCAGTTCCTCGACGTGCGTTTCAAGGGCACCAAGCGTTTCGGCCTTGATGGCGGTGAATCGCTGATCCCGGCGCTCGAGCAGATCATCAAGCGCGGCGGCCAGGAAGGCCTGGAAGAAGTCGTTCTCGGCATGGCCCACCGTGGCCGCCTGAACGTCCTGACCAACGTCATGGGCAAGCCGCACCGCGCCGTGTTCCACGAATTCAAGGGCGGTTCGTTCAAGCCTGACGATGTCGAGGGTTCGGGCGACGTGAAGTACCATCTGGGTGCCTCCTCCGACCGCGAATTCGACGGCAACAAGGTTCACCTGTCGCTGACGGCCAACCCGTCGCACCTTGAAATCGTCAACCCTGTCGTCATGGGCAAGGCGCGCGCCAAGCAGGACCAGCTGGCCAAGCAGTGGGACGGCGACATCATTCCGCTTTCCGAACGCGCCAAGGTGCTGCCGCTGCTGCTGCACGGTGATGCCGCTTTTGCGGGTCAGGGCGTTGTTGCTGAAATTCTCGGCCTGTCCGGCCTGCGCGGTCATCGCGTTGCCGGCACCATGCATTTCATCATCAACAACCAGATCGGTTTCACGACGAACCCGGCCTTCTCGCGCTCGTCGCCTTACCCGTCCGACGTCGCCAAGATGATTGAAGCACCGATCTTCCACGTCAACGGTGACGATCCGGAAGCGGTTGTCTATGCGGCGAAGGTTGCGACCGAATACCGCATGAAGTTCCACAAGCCTGTCGTCATCGACATGTTCTGTTACCGCCGCTTCGGTCATAACGAAGGCGATGAGCCGGCGTTCACGCAGCCGAAGATGTACAAGGTCATCCGTGGCCACAAGACCGTCGCCCGCATCTATGCCGACCGCCTGATCGCGGAAGGCCTGATCACCGAAGGTGATTTCGAGAAGGTCAAGGCTGACTGGCGCGCCCATCTCGAGCAGGAGTTCGAGGCAGGTCAGTCGTACAAGCCGAACAAGGCCGACTGGCTGGACGGTCAGTGGTCGGGCCTGCGCGCTGCCGACAATGCCGATGAGCAGCGTCGTGGCAAGACCGGCGTGCCGATGAAGCAGCTGAAGGAAATCGGCAAGAAGCTGTCGACCATTCCTGAAGGTTTCACCGCGCATCGCACGATCCAGCGTTTCATGGAAAACCGCTCGCAGATGATCGAGACGGGTGAAGGCATCGACTGGGCGATGGCGGAAGCTCTGGCTTTCGGTTCGCTTGTCGTTGATGGCCACAAAATCCGTCTTTCCGGCCAGGATTGCGAACGCGGCACATTCTCGCAGCGCCACTCGGTTCTTTACGATCAGGAGACCGAAGAGCGTTACATCCCGCTCGCCAATCTCGCCCCGACGCAGGCCCGTTACGAAGTCATCAACTCGATGCTTTCGGAAGAAGCCGTTCTTGGTTTCGAATATGGCTACTCGCTTGCCCGTCCGAATGCGCTGACGCTGTGGGAAGCCCAGTTTGGTGACTTCGCCAACGGCGCGCAGGTGGTGTTCGACCAGTTCATCTCGTCGGGTGAACGCAAGTGGCTGCGCATGTCCGGTCTCGTCTGCCTTCTGCCGCATGGTTATGAAGGTCAGGGTCCGGAGCATTCGTCTGCCCGTCTGGAGCGCTGGCTGCAGATGTGTGCGGAAGACAACATGCAGGTCGCCAATGTGACGACGCCTGCCAATTACTTCCACATCCTGCGTCGCCAGATGAAGCGTGACTTCCGCAAGCCGCTGATCCTGATGACGCCGAAGTCGCTGCTGCGTCACAAGCGTGCCACTTCTTCGCTGGCGGAGCTGGCCGGCGAGTCCTCCTTCCACCGTCTCCTGTGGGACGATGCTGAAGTCATCAAGGATGGTCCGATCAAGCTGCAGAAGGATTCGAAGATCCGCCGTGTCGTCATGTGCACGGGCAAGGTCTATTACGATCTTCTCGAAGAGCGTGAAAAGCGCGGTATCGACGACATCTACCTGCTGCGCGTCGAACAGCTTTATCCGTTCCCGGCAAAGGCGCTCATCAACGAGCTTTCCCGTTTCCGCCACGCGGAAATGGTCTGGTGCCAGGAAGAGCCGAAGAACATGGGTTCGTGGTCGTTCATCGATCCTTACCTGGAATGGGTTCTGGCGCATATCGACGCCAAGTACCAGAAGGTCCGTTACACGGGCCGTCCGGCTGCCGCTTCTCCGGCGACCGGCCTGATGTCCAAGCACCTGGCGCAGCTTGCTGCGTTCCTGGAAGACGCGCTGGGAGAGTGAGAACTCTCCCGCATCGCCCCGCAAAAAAGACACCTGAATAACGGAACTAGATCATGGCCACTGAAATCCGCGTACCAACCCTCGGCGAATCCGTCAGCGAAGCGACCGTCGGCACCTGGTTCAAGAAGGTCGGCGATACCGTCAAGGCCGACGAACCTCTCGTTGAACTGGAAACCGACAAGGTTACCGTCGAAGTCCCGGCGCCCGCTTCCGGCGTGCTGACCGAAATCGTTGCACAGAACGGCGAGACCGTTGGTCTTGACGCGCTTCTCGGCCAGATCGCCGAAGGTGCTGCCGGCGCTGCGACCGCCGCACCGGCTGCAAAGCCTGCCGCCGCTGCCGCACCGGCACCCGCAGCAACCGCTGCTGCGCCCGCCGCCAGCGGCATGCCGCCGGCACCTGCCGCCGGCAAGCTGCTTGCTGAAAACAATCTGTCTGCCGATCAGGTCGACGGTTCGGGCAAGCGCGGTCAGGTTCTGAAGGGTGATGTTCTAGCCGCTGTCGCCAAGGGCGTTTCGGCACCTGCCGCCGCTCCGGCTCCGGTTGCTGCAGCTCCCCGTCCGGTTTCCGCCGAGCAGGATCAGGTTCGCGAAGAGCGCGTGAAGATGACCCGCCTGCGCCAGACGATCGCCCGTCGCCTGAAGGACGCACAGAACACCGCCGCCATGCTCACCACCTATAACGAGGTGGACATGAGCGCGGTTATGGACCTGCGCAACCGTTACAAGGACGTGTTCGAGAAGAAGCACGGCGTCAAGCTCGGCTTCATGGGCTTCTTCACCAAGGCCGTGACCCACGCGCTGAAGGAACTGCCGGCTGTCAACGCTGAAATCGACGGCACGGACATCATCTACAAGAACTATTGTCACGTCGGCATGGCTGTCGGCACCGACAAGGGTCTCGTTGTTCCTGTCATCCGCGATGCCGACCAGCTCTCCATCGCTGGCGTCGAAAAGGAACTCGGCCGCCTCGCCAAGGCAGCGCGTGACGGTTCGCTCGGCATGGCCGACATGCAGGGCGGCACCTTCACCATCACCAATGGTGGTGTCTACGGTTCGCTGATGTCTTCGCCGATCCTCAATGCGCCGCAGTCGGGTATTCTCGGCATGCACAAGATCCAGGAGCGCCCGGTCGCCATCGGCGGTCAGGTCATCATCCGCCCGATGATGTATCTGGCACTCTCCTACGATCACCGTATCGTTGACGGCAAGGAGGCCGTGACGTTCCTCGTTCGCGTCAAGGAAAGCTTGGAAGATCCGGAGCGTCTGGTTCTCGATCTCTAATCGGTCTTGCTTTTCCTTTCAGCGGGATTTCAACTGAGGTCCCGCTGAAATCGCATCAGGAGAGCGAAAGTGCAGCCGACATTTCTTGCCGCTTCCCCCTTTTTACCGCTGATCGGTCTTAGCGTCCTGTTGCTTGCTGTGCACATCATGCTGCAAGCCATGACGGCGACGCGGGAACTGGGGCTGGACTGGAATGCCGGTCCGCGCGATGCGGAGAAGAAACCGGAAGGCAGGCTTACCGGCCGTGCAGCCCGCGCGTCTGAAAATTTCCGGGAAACCTATCCCGCTTTTATAGCACTCGCCTTCGGCGTCATCATGGCCGGCGATCCGTCCGGACTGGCACTGACCGGCGCCTGGATATGGCTGATCTGCCGGGTGATTTACATACCGCTTTATCTGGCCGGCGTGCCTTATATCCGCTCATTGGTCTGGCTCGGCTCCATGCTCGGCCTCGCCCTGATGCTTTTCGTTTTGATGTTCTAGAGGCTTGTTTCAGATGCATCAGTATTTGATCGAACTTGCATCCCTGATGGCGATCTTCGCTTTCGCCATCGTGTCGCCCGGCGCTGATCTTGCTATGGTCATGCGCCAGGCCATGGTGCATGGGCGCAGGCAGGCCATCGTCACCAGCTTCGGTGTGGGAACGTCGCTGATGTTCCACGTCACCTATACGATCCTCGGACTTGGTCTCATCATTTCCCAATCGATCTATCTCTTCAACATCGTCAAATGGCTTGGCGTCGCCTATCTGATCTATATCGGCGTCAAGGCGCTGCGCGCCGGCAAGGCGGAATTGCCGTCGGCTGAAGGCGAGGGTGATGTTCAGGTCAAAAACAGCCAGACGGCGCTTAAGGCGTTCACGCTCGGTTTCGCCGCCAATGCGCTCAATCCCAAACCGGTGTTTTTCTTCCTGTCGATCTTTTCGACGGTGGTTCATGCCCATACGCCGGTCGCCATCAAATTCGGATATGGTCTCGTCATGGCGAGCTGCCTTATCCTGTGGTTCGTCGGCGTCAGCCTGTTCATGACGACGCCACGCATGCGCGCCGCATTTCAGCGCGCCAGCCAATGGATCGACCGCACCAGCGGCGTGGTCTTCATTGCACTCGGTATAAAACTCGCAACGGAAAAAGCGGCCTGAATTTCAGGTCAAACGCAAGCAGGGCAATGATCCGGTATCTTGCCCGACATCAATCAGGAAAACGAACATGGCATATGATGTAGTTGTAATCGGCACGGGCCCCGGCGGTTATGTTTGCGCGGTCAAGGCGGCACAGCTGGGCTTGAAGGTCGCTGTCATCGAGAAGCGTGCGACCTATGGCGGCACCTGCCTCAATGTCGGCTGCATTCCGTCGAAGGCGCTGCTGCACGCGTCCGAAACCTTTGCCCATGTTGCCCATGGCGTCGATTCGCTTGGTATCGAAGTCGCCGCGCCGAAGCTGAACCTTGAAAAGATGATGGGCCACAAGGACGGCGTGGTGAAGGCCAATGTCGATGGCGTCGCCTTCCTGTTCAAGAAGAACAAGATCGATGCCTTCCAGGGTACTGGCAAGGTGGTTTCCGCCGGCAAGGTTTCCGTCACCAACGACAAGGGCGAGAGCCAGGAAATCGAAGCCAAGAACATCGTCATCGCTACCGGTTCTGATGTTGCCGGCATTCCGGGCGTTCAGGTCGATATCGATGAAAGCGTCATCGTCTCCTCAACCGGTGCGATCGCTCTTTCCAAGGTTCCGGAAAAGCTGATTGTTGTCGGCGGTGGCGTCATCGGCCTCGAGCTTGGTTCGGTCTGGTCGCGTCTTGGCGGGAAGGTGACCGTCGTCGAATATCTCGACAATATTCTCGGTGGCATGGAT
Organism: Agrobacterium sp. O3.4; assembly: GCF_041414895.1. NCBI lineage: Bacteria > Pseudomonadati > Pseudomonadota > Alphaproteobacteria > Hyphomicrobiales > Rhizobiaceae > Agrobacterium > Agrobacterium sp. O3.4. The sequence continues at coordinate 97,570 of NZ_JALPZP010000003.1, read as the reverse complement.
GGCGAAGTTTCCAAGCAGTCGCAGCGTCTGCTGGCCAAGCAGGGCCTTGATTTCAAGCTCGGTGCCAAGGTAACGGCCGTTGAAAAGACCGCCACGGGCGCAAAGGTTGTGTTTGAGCCGGTCAAGGGTGGCGCTGCCGAAACGCTCGAAGCTGATGTCGTGCTGATCTCGACCGGTCGCAAGCCCTACACCGAAGGCCTCGGCCTTGCGGAAGCCGGTGTTGTGCTCGATAGCCGCGGCCGCGTCGAAATCGACGGCCACTACAAGACCAATGTCGACGGCATCTACGCGATCGGCGACGTGGTGAAGGGCCCGATGCTGGCGCACAAGGCGGAAGACGAGGGCGTTGCGCTTGCGGAAATCCTCGCCGGCCAGCGCGGCCATGTGAACTACGACGTCATTCCGGCAGTCGTCTATACACAGCCGGAAATCGCGTCCGTCGGCAAGACCGAGGAAGAACTGAAGGCCGCTGGCGTCGCTTACAAGGTCGGCAAGTTCCCCTTCACCGCCAATGGCCGCGCCCGCGCTATGCAGGTGACGGATGGTTTCGTGAAGATCCTTGCCGACAAGGAAACCGACCGGGTTCTCGGCGGCCACATCGTCGGCTTCGGCGCTGGCGAGATGATCCACGAGATCACCGTGCTGATGGAATTTGGCGGTTCTTCGGAAGATCTTGGCCGCACCTGCCATGCGCATCCGACCATGTCTGAAGCCGTGAAGGAAGCAGCGCTTGCGACGTTCTTCAAGCCGATCCACATGTGATCGGTGTTTGAGCCTGACGCTCAAATATTAAATTTCAGTCATCTGCTGAACCCTGGCTTGCCATGCAGGCCGGGGTTTTTCATACTTGCGCCATAGCCTGTCTAACCTTTTGATAAAAGGCAATAAAATGGCGTATTCCAGTCAAGTTTCATTCTCCGTTCCGCAGCGCGTCCTTCACTGGGCGATGGCGCTTCTGATCTTCTTCAACCTGCTATTTCCCGACGCCATGGCCCATGCCTATCGGCTGATGCGGCAGGGTGAAACATTGACGCCGGAGCAGATTTCTTCAGCCAATATTCACGCTTATGTCGGTTTTGCCGTCTTGCTGCTTGCGGTTCTGCGCCTCTGTCTGCGCTTCTTTCAGGGTGTGCCGCCGCATCCCGCAGAGGAGCCCCGGCCATTCCAGATCGCCGCCAAAGTGGCGCATTTCACCTTTTACGCCCTTTTCTTTGTCCTGCCTCTGTCCGGTATAGCCGCCTATTACTTCGGTGCTCAGCCGGCAGGGCAGTTACATTCCGGCCCCTTCAAGGCGCTGATGTGGGTGTTGATCGTCGGTCACGTCGCAGCTGTTCTGGTTCACCAGTTCTACTGGCGCACCAATGTTCTGAAACGAATGACACACGGCTAGGACAGGCTTCGTACTTTTGCCGAAAACACCAAGCGGCGGTTTGTCGCGTTTTCTGTCCGGCTGAAAAAGCAGATGGTGAACTCCAGCGCATCGTGCGGCTGGGGTTCAGGAATGCAATATAGCGAAGACATATTGCCGGGCGCTGACTGGCGGGATTGTTTTGAAGGCGAGATGGTGATGCCGGAAGCGTCGTCACTGGATGTGAGCAGGCTTCTTCTCGATCATCCCCCGGCATGGATCAGCAGCCTGATGGCGCTTCGAAACCGCATCGTCTTGCTTTTCGGCTTGAAAACGGTCGAGCTGGCGGCAGGCACCTCGGCGGGCGGTTTTCCGGTTCTGTCATCCACGCCGCAGCGGACAGTTCTCGGCTTCGATGATCACCATCTCGATTTCCGGATCGTTGTCGATCTCGAAGGGGACCCTAACCGCCAGTTGGTGAATGTCACCACCATCGTCAGGCGCAAGAATGTCTTTGGGCGGCTTTACATTCTCGTGGTGGGGCCGTTTCATCGCCGCATCGTGCCAGCGACGATGCGCCCGTTTTGCACCAATGTTCGGCCCGTCAAGATTAGGGATGAGACCGTCAGTCGACCCGCGTGAGCGTAAAGCCCTTTGCGCGCAGCAATTCGATCACGCCTTCTTCACCCGGCAGGTGCAGCGCGCCGACGGCCATGAAGACATTGCCCTTGGCAAGCTCGGGGGTCGCCCGATCCGCCATGACGTGATTGCGATCGGTGATGATGCGTTGCTCGAAGGCGGCGTAACCCTGTTCGCTCTCTGCCACTGCCTTCTTGGGATCCAGGCTTTTCAGCATGGGCATGGTCATGCCGATATCGCCGGCGACGTAGAGATCGGTCATGGTCTTCATCACGTCATCCATGCGATCGCCGAGTTCCAGCGTTTCGATCAAAGCCTGGAGATGAAATTCCATCGGCAGTTCTGACATGGCCGTCAACTGTTCGACCATCGTTTCCAACCCGACGAGACGTTTTCCGTCTGCGAGCGCATCTTCGGCCAGTTTCTTGTCGAGAAAGGAAAGGCCGGTTGCCTTGCGGGCGAACTCGCAGGCCGGAAGGGCGACGAAGCTCGAGAGCATCCATGGCTTCATGCGCGACACGGCATTCAGCGGAATGCCTCGCTCCTTCAGACCCTTTTCCAGACGCGCAACATTTTCGGGTGACAAAATATCGGTGATCGATTTGCCATCCAGAAACATGGTGAGTTCGGGTTTGCTCAGCAGCGAGGTCGCGACCTTCTTGTCGTCGACGATTTCGTCCGATTCCACGATGACAGTTGCGGCTTTTTCGAACGCAGGTGTCGCGGCGGCAGGCATTTCCAGAACGCGTGGATCGGTCACATGCATCGTACCGAGGAGATAAGACGGCTCAGTTCCGGCCTTTTCAATGCGCCAGAAATTGCCCTTGCCATTGGGGATGGCGGCCGCTTCCTGTTCGATCTTTGCGAAGGCCTGCGGATCGGTCTTGCGCATGTCCACGAGAATATCACTGCCGGTGCAGGTGATCTGTTGCTCTGCGGCTTCCGCCTCGCCCAGCGAAAGCAATGTCATGAGCAGGATGGCGATGGCAGTTACATGCAGGGCCGCCAGCAGCCAGAGCAGGGCGTCGCCGGTTTTGCCCATCAGGGTGGCGGTGAAGTTTTGTGGCTTTATCAGGCTGTGCATGGGTCCAATCCGGTTCTTGTTCGCTTATAGAACGGCGGTTTGGATGTCTGGTTAATCTTTATGGTTAACCATTTCCTGCGTCATGCGCGCGGGTGAGCATTGTCGTAGATTTCCAGCAGTCTTGCGGTGTCGACACCGGTATAGACCTGGGTGGTGGAAAGGCTGGCATGGCCGAGCAGTTCCTGAATTGTACGCAGATCGCCGCCGCCGGCCAGAAGATGCGTGGCGAAGGAATGGCGCAGCGCATGTGGCGTGGCGTTTTCCGGCAGGCCGAAAGCGCCGCGCAGCTTCTGCATTTCCCGCTGGATGATGGCGGGCTGTAACTTGCCGCCGCGTGCGCCAAGGAACATCGGTTCATTCGCCACCAGAGCATAGGGGCAAAGCTTCCTGTAGGCATCGACCGCTTCCGTCACCACTGCCAGCAGCGGCACGATGCGCGTCTTGTTGCCCTTGCCGGTGATGCGCAGGCTGCGGGCACCGGGTGGAAAATCGGCCGGCGTCAGACCGAGCGCCTCGGAAATACGGAGGCCGCAGCCGTAAAGCAGCGAGAGGACTGCCGCATTGCGGGCGGCGATCCACGGTTCCTCGTTCAACTGTGCCTCGGCCGTGGTGATCTTCAGGGCCTGTCGATCGGTCAGCGGCTTCGGCAGCGATTTCGGCTGTTTTGGTGCGCGCATCGCGGTGGCACCGGCCGCATTGACGAGGCCTTTTTTTTGCAGGTGGCGAAGAAGGGAGCGCAGTCCCGCCAGATGTCGGCCGAGTGAACGCGCGCCGGCACCTTCCTTGCGCCGGTTGGCCAGAAAGGCGCGAAGATCGACCGGGCGCAGATCGGCTATATCGGTAATGGCGGCGGGTTTGCCAATGTAACCGGTAAGGAACGTCAGGAATTGGCGGGTGTCGCGCTCATAGGCCTCCACGGTATTGTCGGAAAGACGGCGTTCGCCGGTCAGGGCGGCGAGCCAGGACTGGCGTTCGTTCAACAGATCGGGTTCGGCAAATGTCAGGATTTCAGTCACGCAGCGCTCCATTCCGTGTCCCAACGCTATGCTCTTATGGTCAGCATTTGGTTAAGAGGTGGACTTTGCAAAGCCCGCCCACTACATGCGGGCGGTTTCCTTTTTCATTTCGCCGGGGCATGGTCGCCACATCATGGCAAAAGATTCGTCCAATCTTTTTGGAGCTCTGTTTGACCCGCCGGCGCCCGTGCGCACGGTGCCCGTTCTTGTGCCCATGCCGGCGCCCGGACCTTATAGTTATGCCGTGCCTGACGATATGGTGGTTGAGACCGGTTCCGTCGTTCAGGTGCCGCTCGGGCCCCGGCAGGTCTTCGGCGTGGTGTGGGACGATGCCGGCGACAAGGGCGTTGACCCCAAGAAGCTGCGGCCCATTACCAAGAGTTTCGAATGCCCGCCGCTGAAGGCGGAGATGCGCCGCTTCGTGGACTGGGTCGCCGCCTATACGCTGTCGCCCCCCGGACTCGTGGCGCGCATGGCGCTTCGAGCGCCTGCCGCCTTCGATCCAGAACCGATGATCGAGGGCCTTCGGCTGACCGAAGGCAGGCCGGAGCGCCTTACCCCCGCCCGCGAGCGGGTGATGGAACTGGCGGCAGAGGGGCATGGCTGGACGAAGAGCGGGCTTGCCCATGCCGCCGGCGTTTCAACCAGTGTCATCGACGGTCTCGTCAAGCAGGGAGTGTTCGAGACGGTTTTTCTGCCGGCGCCGCCTGTCGTGGCCGAGCCTGATCCCGATTATGTCGAGCCGCGGCTGGAAGGCCCGCAGAAACAGGCCGCTTCGGAAATCCTTGAAGATGTGCGCAAGGGCGGCTTTCATGTTTCGCTGATCGATGGTGTGACCGGTTCGGGTAAAACCGAGGTTTATTTCGAGGCGGTGGCCGAGACGCTTCGTCAGGGCAAGCAGGTTCTCATCCTGTTGCCTGAAATCGCATTGACGGCGGCCTTTCTTGAGCGTTTTCAGGATCGTTTCGGCGCGAAACCGGCGGAATGGCATTCGGACCTGTCGCCGCGCATGCGGGAAAAGGTCTGGCGGCAGGCGGTGACGGGCGAGGTGAAGGTGGTGGCCGGCGCGCGCTCGGCGCTTTTCCTGCCCTTCGACAATCTCGGTCTCATCATCGTCGATGAAGAGCACGACCCCGCCTACAAGCAGGAAGACCGCGTCTTTTATAATGCCCGTGACATGGCCGTCGTCAGGGCGCGGATCGCAGAATTTCCTGTGGTGCTGGTGTCGGCAACGCCGTCGGTGGAAAGCCAGGTCAATGGCAGTTCGGGGCGTTACAATACCATCCACCTGCACACGCGCTTCGGCGATGCGGCGATGCCGGACCTGCATCTCGTTGATATGCGCCGCCATCCGCCGGAGCGGGGAGGGTTTCTCTCACCCGTCCTGCTGCGTGGTATCGGCAAGACCATAGAGAAGGGCGAGCAGGCGCTGCTGTTCCTCAATCGCCGCGGTTATGCGCCGCTGACGCTTTGCCGGGTCTGCGGCCACCGTTTCCAGTGCCCGCAATGTTCCAGCTGGCTGGTGGAGCACCGCTTCCGCAATCAATTGCAGTGCCACCAGTGTGGCCACAATGAGCCGACGCCGGACCATTGCCCGGAGTGCGGCACCTTCGATCATCTGGTGGCCTGCGGGCCGGGCGTGGAGCGCATTGCGGAAGAGGTGGAGAAACATTTCCCCGAGGCCCGCACCATCGTGCTCTCCTCCGATCTCATGGGCGTCAAGCGCCTGCGGCTGGAGCTGGAGGCGATCGTCAAGGGTGAGGCGGACATCGTCATTGGCACACAGCTCGTCGCCAAGGGACATAATTTTCCGCTGATGACGCTCGTCGGCATCGTTGATGCCGATCTCGGCCTTGCCAATGGTGACCCACGCGCAGCAGAGCGAACGTTCCAGCTGCTCTCGCAGGTGACGGGGCGCGCCGGGCGCACAGGGTTGAAGAGCCATGGCCTGCTGCAGACTTACCAGCCGCAGCATCCCGTCATGCAGGCAATCGTTTCGGGTGATGCCTCGGCTTTTTATGAAAGAGAGATCGTCGAGCGGGAAAAGGCCGTTCTGCCGCCCTTTGGACGTCTTGCCTCGATCATCGTTTCCGCCGATACGCGCGGAGAGGCCGAAACCCATGCGCGGGGTTTGAGGGCTGCTGCCCCGCAGGTTACTGGCATCATGCTGCTTGGCCCGGCGGAAGCGCCGCTGGCGCTGATCCGTGGGCGCCATCGTTTCCGTCTGCTGGTGCACGGGCGACGCAATTCCGACATGCAGTCCTTTCTTCGGACGCTGCTGGCCAATGGCCCCAAGGAACGGGGCAGCGTGCATGTGCAGCTTGATATCGATCCGCAAAGTTTCCTTTGAACTTTGCCAATCAAGGCGTTTTCCCGCTGTCATGACCGTGTCATAACGCAGCAGGCGAAAAGAATGATTTGGGGAGCGAGATGGAGTTTTATTTTCCTGCCGAATTCGGCGAGCAGCTAGCATTCGGTGCGGCAGCGGTGTCGGCCGTGATCGGCCTTTTTTTCATGTTCGCACCCGGGATGACGCTGCGCGGTTTCGGTCTTCAGCCGGCTGGTGAGCGCAGGGATGGTTACGCGCTTGCGCGTTCGTCGCTTGCCGGCTTTTATCTTGGTCTCGGCGCTGCCGCCCTGCTTCTGGCGCAGCCCATGGTCTATCTCGCTTTCGGTGCGGCTTTCGGTCTCAGCGTATTCGGCGGCATTCTCTCCATTCTCTCGGATGGAGGCGCAACCATGCGGAATTTCATACTCCTGGTTGTACACTTTCTGCTGTCCGCGCTCTCGCTGAGCTACGTCTTCGGGCTGGTCTGAGGCGGGCTTTTGGACTTTTGTGCCGCACCAAACCCGCATCCTGAGCGAAAACGGAAAATTTAAACGCATTCCCCCTTGCCCAAACGGCGCTTTCCGCTATTACGCGTGTTGCGAGTCCCGGCGTCCTATGCTAGACGGACCGCGAAATTGGGAAAAGGCAGGGGGGAATTCCGGTCTTTTTCGGGGAAATTGAAACGATTTCAAGAATTTGATGCGGTGGAGCCCCCTCGCTGATGATCTTGGATGATTAGCAGGGAAAAAGTGCCCGTGGCAGACACCTCCCAGGGAACATCCGGTGTAGCGGAAAGGTATGCGTCGTCGCTTTTCGAGCTTGCTTTGGAAGCGGGTGCGGTTGAAGCGGTTGGAGCCGATCTGGACAAGTTCGGTGCACTTCTCGACGAAAGCGACGATTTGAAGCGTCTGGTTGCGAGCCCGGTATTTTCCGCCGAGGATCAGTTCAAGGCAATCACCGCGATCTGCGAGAAGGCCGGCATTGCCGGTCTTGCTGTTAATTTCCTCAAGGTCGTTGCCAGTAACCGCCGTCTCTTTGCCGTTCCCGGCATGATCCGCGCCTATCGCACCATTGCCGCCGCCCACCGCGGCGAAATCACCGCCGAGGTTACCTCGGCACATGCGCTCGACGAGGCGCAGGAAACTGAACTGAAAGCGGCGCTGAAGAGCGTTACCGGCAAGGATGTGACGATTTCCGTTACCGTCGATCCGTCGATCCTCGGCGGCCTGATCGTCAAGGTCGGTTCCCGCCAGATCGATACGTCTCTTCGCACCAAACTTTCCACCCTTAAGCTTGCACTGAAAGAGGTTGGCTGATGGATATCCGCGCCGCGGAAATTTCCGCAATTCTGAAAGATCAAATCAAAAATTTCGGCAACGAGGCGGAAGTCTCGGAAGTCGGTCAGGTGCTTTCCGTCGGTGACGGTATTGCCCGCGTTTACGGCCTCGACAATGTTCAGGCCGGTGAAATGGTCGAGTTCCCCGGCGGCATCCGCGGCATGGCACTCAACCTTGAAGCCGACAACGTCGGTGTGGTTATCTTCGGTTCGGACCGTGACATCAAGGAAGGCGACACCGTAAAGCGGACTGGCGCTATCGTTGACGTTCCCGTTGGTCCGGAACTGCTCGGCCGCGTCGTTGACGCGCTTGGCAACCCGATCGACGGCAAGGGCCCGATCAATGCCGCCAAGCGTTCGCGCGTTGACGTCAAGGCTCCCGGCATCATTCCGCGCAAGTCGGTTCATGAGCCGATGTCGACCGGCCTCAAGGCTATCGACGCGCTCATCCCGGTTGGCCGTGGCCAGCGCGAGCTCGTCATCGGCGACCGCCAGACCGGCAAGACCGCGATCATTCTCGACACGATCCTGAACCAGAAGGCCATTCACGACAATGGCCCTGACGGCGACAAGCTTTATTGCGTCTACGTCGCTATCGGTCAGAAGCGTTCGACCGTTGCCCAGTTCGTCAAGGTTCTGGAAGAGCGCGGCGCGCTGCAGTACTCGATCATCGTTGCCGCAACGGCTTCCGATCCGGCTCCGATGCAGTACCTCGCTCCGTTCGCCGGCTGCGCCATGGGCGAATATTTCCGTGACAACGGCAAGCACGCTCTCATCGGTTACGACGACCTTTCCAAGCAGGCCGTTGCCTATCGTCAGATGTCGCTTCTGCTGCGTCGTCCTCCGGGCCGCGAAGCTTATCCGGGCGACGTTTTCTACCTTCACTCCCGTCTTCTCGAGCGCGCTGCAAAGCTCTCCGACGAAATGGGCGCAGGTTCGCTGACGGCTCTGCCGGTCATCGAAACCCAGGGTAACGACGTTTCGGCCTTTATTCCGACCAACGTGATCTCGATCACCGACGGCCAGATCTTCCTTGAAACCGACCTGTTCTACCAGGGCATCCGTCCGGCCGTTAACGTCGGTCTGTCGGTTTCGCGCGTTGGCTCTGCCGCTCAGATCAAGGCGATGAAGCAGGTTGCCGGTTCGATCAAGGGTGAACTCGCCCAGTATCGCGAAATGGCCGCTTTTGCCCAGTTCGGCTCGGACCTTGATGCGTCCACGCAGCGCCTGCTTAACCGCGGTGCCCGCCTGACCGAGCTTCTGAAGCAGCCGCAGTTCTCTCCGCTCAAGACGGAAGAGCAGGTTGCGGTGATCTTCGCTGGTGTCAACGGCTACCTCGACAAGATCCCGGTCGCACAGGTCGGCAAGTTCGAGCAGGGTTTCCTCTCCTACCTCCGCTCGGAAGGCAAGGCGATCCTCGACACCATCCGCACGGAAAAGGCTATCAGCGACGATACCAAGGGCAAGCTCAAGGGCGCTCTTGATACCTTCGCCAAGTCTTTCTCTTAAATCAGGGCTCTTTTACTCGGACGGATAACGGATGCCTTCACTAAAGGATCTGAAAAACCGCATTGCCTCCGTGAAGGCGACGCAGAAGATTACCAAGGCGATGAAAATGGTCGCCGCGGCGAAGCTTCGGCGCGCCCAGGAAGCTGCGGAGGCCGCCCGGCCTTATTCTCAGCGCATGAGCGCCGTTCTTGCCAACATCGCCTCGGCGGTCGAGGCAGACGTTGCTCCGGCGCTGATGACCGGCACCGGCAAGGACGACGTGCATCTGCTCGTCGTCTGCACGGCTGAACGTGGTCTTTGCGGCGGTTTCAACTCGCAGATTTCCCGTTTTGCCCGCGATCATGCCCGCAAGCTGATTTCGGAAGGCAAGACGGTCAAGATCATCACGGTTGGCAAGAAGGGTTACGACAGCCTTCGCCGCGAATTTGCAGCCAACATCATCGAGCGCGTCGAACTGCGCGAAGTGAAGAAGGTCGGTTTTGAAAATGCCGACCAGATCGCCAAGAAGGTGATCTCGCTCTTCAACGCGGGTGAATTCGACGTCTGCACGCTGATCTATTCGGAATTCAAGTCCGTCATCAGCCAGATCCCGACCGGCCTGCAGCTCATTCCGGCCGCTACGCCTGTTGTGGAAGCGGATGAGACGACGCAGAACGCCGTCTACGAATATGAGCCGGATGCGGCTTCTATTCTGGAAGACCTTATTCCGCGCAACATTTCGGTTCAGGTTTTCCGGGCTCTGCTCGAAAACGTTGCCGGTGAAATGGGCGCCAAGATGAGCGCGATGGACAATGCAACGCGCAATGCCGGTGAGATGATCAACAAGCTGACGCTTTCCTACAACCGTCAGCGTCAGGCTCAGATCACCAAGGAACTCATTGAAATCATTTCGGGCGCGGAAGCGCTCTGAGGTAAGGAAAGAGGGTAAGGATAATGGCTAAGGCAGCTACCCCCAAGAAAACCGCAGCGGTGAACGGCGCGGGCAAGGTTACCCAGGTTATCGGCGCTGTTGTCGACGTGGCGTTCGAAGGCGAACTGCCTCCGATCCTGAACGCGCTCGAAACCGAGAACAACGGCAACCGCCTCGTTCTGGAAGTCGCACAGCATCTCGGCGAAAACGTCGTCCGCACGATCGCCATGGACTCGACCGAAGGTCTCGTCCGCGGTCAGGCCGTCGCCAACACCGGCGCACCGATCGAAGTTCCGGTCGGTCCGGAAACGCTCGGCCGCATCATGAACGTCATCGGCGAGCCGGTTGACGAAGCTGGTCCGATCACCACGGCCAAGAAGCGCGCCATCCACCAGGATGCACCGTCTTACGTCGAGCAGTCGACCGAAGCGCAGATCCTTGTCACCGGCATCAAGGTCGTTGACCTTCTGGCTCCTTACGCCAAGGGCGGCAAGATCGGCCTGTTCGGCGGCGCCGGCGTTGGCAAGACGGTTCTCATCATGGAACTGATCAACAACGTCGCCAAGGCGCATGGTGGTTATTCGGTATTCGCCGGCGTGGGTGAACGTACCCGCGAAGGTAACGACCTCTACCACGAAATGATCGAATCGAACGTCAACAAGCTTGGCGGCGGCGAAGGCTCCAAGGCTGCGCTCGTTTACGGCCAGATGAACGAACCGCCGGGCGCCCGCGCTCGCGTTGCTCTGACCGGTCTGACGATCGCTGAAAACTTCCGTGACGAAGGCCAGGACGTTCTGTTCTTCGTGGACAACATCTTCCGCTTCACGCAGGCTGGTTCGGAAGTGTCGGCTCTGCTCGGTCGTATTCCTTCGGCCGTGGGTTATCAGCCGACGCTGGCAACCGACATGGGCCAGATGCAGGAACGCATCACCACCACGAACAAGGGTTCGATCACCTCGGTTCAGGCGATTTACGTTCCCGCCGACGACTTGACCGACCCGGCGCCGGCAACCTCGTTCGCGCATCTTGACGCAACGACGGTTCTGTCGCGTTCGATCGCTGAAAAGGGTATTTACCCGGCTGTTGACCCGCTCGACTCCACCTCGCGTATGCTCGACCCGATGATCGTCGGCGAAGAGCACTACGAAGTTGCCCGTAAGGTTCAGTCGACCCTGCAGCGCTACAAGTCGCTTCAGGACATCATCGCCATCCTCGGCATGGATGAACTGTCGGAAGAAGACAAGCTGACGGTTGCCCGCGCCCGTAAGATCGAGCGCTTCCTGTCGCAGCCGTTCTTCGTCGCTGAAGTCTTCACCGGTTCGCCGGGCAAGCTCGTTGCGCTCGAAGACACGATCAAGGGCTTCAAGGGCCTGGTCAACGGCGAATATGACAGCCTGCCGGAAGCAGCTTTCTACATGGTCGGCTCGATGGAAGAAGCCATCGAAAAGGCAAAGAAGCTGGCTGGCGAAGCCGCCTGATAATGAATTGGCGGGCGCGTGGTTCAACTGCGCGCCTTGCCGGCAACGGTGGCGAAACCGGAATGGTGATGCCGGCGTTGTAGCAATGAAGTCCGTGACGCCCGCGTAATTGAAAAGAAGTGAATAGCCATGGCTGACAGTTTCAAATTCGATCTCGTTTCCCCGGAACGTCTGCTCATTTCCGAAACGGTTACGGAAGTCGTCATCCCGGCAACGCTGGGTGAGATGACGGTTCTGGCCAATCACGCTCCGACGATGACGACGATCAAGCCGGGTCTGGTGACGGTGAAGTTCGCCTCCGGTGAGACGCATAAATACGTCGTTTTCGGCGGTTTTGCCGATATCCTCCCGACCGGTTGCACGCTTCTGGCGGAATCCGCCGTTTCGGCCGATGATATGTCCCCCGACACGCTGCAGAAGCGTATCGATGCGGCCAAGGCCGAAATCGAAGAGGGCAATCACCACCACGAGCATCTGACCAAGCTTGAAAAGCACCTTTACGAACTGACGAACCTGCATGAGGTTCTCGTCGCCGCTTGAAAGCACCGGGCGGGTTCGAAAGAATGACTGCCCACACAATATTCAAAACAAAAAGCGGCCTTTGGGTCGCTTTTTTGTTTTCGGCTATCGCCACTCTCTGATGAGAAAAGGCCGTCTCTTCTTTTTCAGGCGCGTGTTGCGAGCCGTTTGGCCTCTCTGGAGCACTCGAGCAGAAAGCAGATCACTGCTCTGCCGGAAAATCGACGAAAGCAAAGATGCGGTGCGTGGCCGCGGGTCTGTTCCAGCAGGTGATGCTTGGGAAATTGATTCCGGTTTTCACCGCTATGGGCTAGATGTGATGTCGGAGAAAAATGCTGCTTTTCGATCGGGAGTGAGGCGAGGCAGTTTTGGCCATGGAGGAATGATCGCCGTGTCAGCAGAGGCAAGTTACCGAAGGTTCACGCGAACCGCGCGGCGGGAAGGGCTCATAATCGAGGGCGAGCGCTCTGTGCCGGAGGAAGTGCCGGTCGCCTTTTCATACGGCGGTAGTACGCATGCCGTGATGATGGCCAGTCCGGCCGATCTCAGCGATTTTGCCGTCGGTTTCAGCCTGACAGAGGGCATCATATCGTCGCGTGCTGACATCCGTTCCATCGAGGTGATCGAGGCCGGGCAAGGCTATGATGTTCAGGTGGATCTGCAGGATGCCAATGCCGATGCCCTGCGGGCCAGAAGACGGAATATGGCAGGTCCGGTCGGTTGCGGTCTTTGCGGTATAGAATCCATAGAGCAGGCGGTTCGCGTGGTGCCGGATGTGAGCCAGGTAGAACTCTCCGTTGACGCCCATCACATCGTCGCCGCGATGAAGGCGTTGACTGACGCACAAAGCCTCAACCGGGAGACAAGGGCCGTTCACGGTGCAGGGTTTTATAGCGTTCACGAGGGATTGCTGGCGGTGCGTGAAGATGTCGGTCGCCACAACGCTCTCGACAAACTCGCAGGTGCCGTCATGAATGCGGACATATCTTCCCGTGCTGGCATGGTGGCCGTCACCAGTCGCCTGTCGGTGGAGATGGTCCAGAAGACTGCGATCCTCGGCAGTGCCGTTCTGGCGGCGATTTCTGCACCCACAGCGCTTGCCATTGAAACGGCCGATAGGGCGGGTGTCACCCTCATTGCGCTGGTGCGGGGTGAAGACTTTGAAATCTTCACCCGCGCGGATCGGATTGTTTTCTGACATTTAAGGCCGCCTCCCTTAGCGGCCTTCCGCTTCAGGGGGCTAAAACTCCGCCCATTCTGCTGCCGCGTTTCCGTGAGACCTTGGTGCGGAATATCGCGCCTGTGGTGCCGGCAATCTGGTAACCACGGCCGGTTTCCTGTCGGCTGGACGAGCGGGTGCTGCCGCGGTCTCATGCGATATTGTGAATTGCCGCAGCAATTCGTGCAGGTTTTCCGCCTCATTGGCAAGGCCGTGGCTGGCGGCGGTGGTTTCTTCCACCATGGCGGCGTTTTTCTGGGTTGCCTGATCCATGACGTTAACGGCCTGATTGATCTCCCTCAGCCCGTTGGCCTGCTCGCGCGATGCCTCGACGATGGCCGAAACATTGACGTCGATTTCACCCATCTGCGATTGAATATCCTTGAGGGCGCTGCCAGTTCGGCCCACGAGGTCCACACCATTGGCGACCTGTTCGCGCGAGGTGTTGATGAGGGATTTGATTTCCTTGGCGGCCACGGCGGAACGTTGTGCAAGCTCGCGGACCTCTTGTGCCACGACGGCGAAACCTTTGCCTGCCTCACCGGCGCGGGCGGCTTCAACGCCCGCATTCAGTGCGAGAAGATTGGTCTGGAAGGCAATGTCATCGATTACACCGATAATGTTGGTGATCTCGCCGGACGAACGCGAAATGGCGTCCATCGCGGAAATCGCCTGCTGAACGATTTCGCCCGAATGTTCGGCATGATCTTTCGTTCGCAGCACCAGCTTGCCTGCTTCGCCGGCGCGCTGGCTGGCATCGCTTACCGTCGTGGTAATTTCTTCCAGTGCCGCTGCCGTCTCTTCCAGCGAGGCGGCCTGCTGTTCGGTGCGCTGCGAGAGTTGATCGGCAGCAATGCGGATTTCGCCCGAGCCTGATGCGATGGTGGAGGCATTGTGGGCGATCGTCTGCATGGTGGCCTGAAGTTTACCGACAACTTCGTTGAAGTCCTGGCGCAACTTCTCCATGCTGGGCACGAAACTGTTGTCGAGGCGCTGCACAAGATCACCATCGGCCAGGGCCCGCAGGGCATCGGCAAGAACGGTGATGGCGCTCATGCGCGGCGTCACGTCGGTGGCAAATTTCACCACTTTCACCACTTTGCCGGCGTCATCCAGAACTGGATTATAGGCGGCCTGAATCCATATTTCCTTGCCGTTCTTGCCATAGCGAACAAATTCATCCGAGATGAATTCTCCGGCTGCCAGCCGCTGCCAGAAACTGGCATAGGCGGGCGAGGTGGCATAGGCCGGATCGCAGAACATGCGATGGTGCCTGCCCTCGATTTCCTTGAGGTCGTAATTTACGGTGGCGCAGAAATTTGGATTGGCGGTGATGATCGTGCCGTCGGGAAAAAACTCGATGGTGGCCTGCGAGCGGGAAAGCGCCTCCAGTTTGCCGGCGTCTTCCGCGGCCTTGATCTTCTTGGCGGTGATATCGGTGGCGATCTTGATCACCTTGTAGGGCTTGCCCGAACGAAAAACCGGATTGTAGGAAGCCTCGATCCAGATAACCGCGCCATCCTTGCGAATACGCCGATATTCCTTGGCCTGAAACTCGCCACGGGCGAGAGATTCCCAGAACTCCTGATAGGCACGCGATGCGGCGAATTCGCCGTCGCAGAAGATGCGATGGTGCTTGCCGGTGATTTCGGCAAGATCATATCCCAACGCTGCGCAGAAATTGCGGTTTGCCGTGAGAATATTACCTTTAAGATCGAATTCTATGACCGCCTGCGATCTGGAGATCGCATCGAGCATGTTTCGGTTATCTGCGCTTTTCCCTAACCCCAGCATTGGACGTCCCCCGAATATCGGCCACAGCGCGGCCAGCCGCATAAGAGGATGCGTTCCGCGCCGTATCATGTTGAACAACGAACAGGTTTGCCGCCAAAAGCGGCAATGCAGGCACTTGCGTCTTGTCGGCCTAGGTCAGGTATCGGACCCGCGAGATGCGTGTCGGTGCGGTACTGATTTTCAGCTTTTAATATTAGATATCTATAATATTAAAATGTTCTTATTTACAAAACGCAGGAATAGAAAAAACAAAACCGCCGGGCGATGCTCCGGCGGTTTGGCCTGATTGTCGATGTCTGGAACGAAACGGGCTCGTCTCTTTTGTTTGCGTCAGAATGCAAACCTTTGAGGGGAAGCCGCCAATAGGCCTTAAGCCGCGAGATCTTCCGCTTCCGTTCCCTTGAACATCTTTGCAAGGTTCAGGAAGCAGATCATACCATGTTCGTTGGCGATGATGCCTTCGGAATAGGACTTGTCGAAAGAGGCGGAGATTTCCGGAACCGGCTGAACCTGGTTTGCCGGGATCGTCAGGATGTCGGACACGCGGTCAACCAGCATGCCGATGACCATGTTGTGCACTTCAGCCACCACGATGGCGCTTCTTTCATTGGCGACGGTGCTTTTCATGCCGAGCTTGTGGGCCAGATCGATGATCGGAATGACCGAGCCACGCAGGTTCATGACGCCGATAACGTCTTTCGGCGCGTGGGGAATAGGCGTGGAAGGCGCCCAGCCGCGAATTTCGCGGATAGTCGTCGTCTTCACGCAGAATTCCTGATCGTGCAGGCGGAACGCGATGATTTCCAGCGTCTCACCGCCAAAATTGGTAGAGTTTATCATTGCCATCAGAATTCTTCCCAATGCTCGCTGTGGAGGCCGGCGCAAGTGCACCGACACTTGCATATGCGGATTTGGCGTTCTGCCTGGTGCCTGAACAGCCGGAAATACTATTTCCGTCTTCAATGGAAGATTCGTAACATGAGATGGTTTCGCAAACCTAAATGCGAACGGCTCTGAAGTGTTTTCGTTTTCTTCGAATCGCGAAAACACTCTCTTTTTGATTTACGCATTGTCCGGACATAAACCCGCTAAGCATTTTTACTCGCGTGCTCAGTATTCTTTCTCGTAAAATATACCGGCTGCGCCTTCGCCATCGCCGCCCGCCTCACCGCGCAGTTTCACGCCGCGCCCGACATCGAGGTTGATGATGGCTTTGGCACCGGATTCACCGCTCTGCTGCAGTTCGAGATAGGTTCTCTCATTCAGATATTTGCCGGCGGAAACGCGGGCCTGACCCTCTGAATCGGTGGAAATATCCAGATCATCGACGCCGAGATTGCTTCTGAGCTTGTCGAACAGCGAGGTTGAGCGACCGCCGGCCAGCTGGGCCGCGGCATCTGCCAGCCGGGCGATCTGCAGGGCGGAGAGTTTCGACATGGACTGGCCAAAGATCAGCTGCGCCATGACTTCATCCTGCGGCAGGGCAGGGGACGAGGAGAAGGCGAATGTCGGGTCGTTGGCATTGCCGGAAACCGCAACCGTGACGGTGGTTGAACCAACCGTCGAGTCCGCCTTCATATCGAGAACCGGGATGAGGCCACCGCCGAAGCTGATGTTGCCGGTGGTGAAATCAAGACGACGGGTGAGGATTTCCAGCCGGCCGCGGCGCATTTCAAAGCCGCCGGAAATGACCGGAACGGCCGCCGTGCCGCGGATCGTCAGATTGCCGGTCAGTTCCGCGTCGATGCCGCGACCGCGCACGAAGATGCCACTCGGTGCATTCACCTGCAGATCGAGATTGATGGTGGAGGAACTGCCGCTGCCGCCCTGATCGCCCCCTAGCGCTTTCGCCTGCGCACGTACCTTGGGCGGGGCGTTCTTGTGCTTGACGTCGATTTCAGTCAGCGAGGCCGGGAGTTTTTCCGGAATGGTGATGGCGCTTCTATCCAGCGTCAGGTTGCCGCCCAGAACTGGCGAGTTCAGCAGCGGACCTTTCAGCGTCAGCGTGCCGCTCACCACCGTGGTTACCAATGTTCCGTCATTATAGCCGGCACGATCCAGGGTGATCGAAATATCGGCCGGGAAGCCCGAGCCGCCGGCAATGCCGACGCTGCCTGTTCCTGAAATCGTTCCGCCGCCTGCCAGCTTACCCGTCAATCGGGAGATGACAGCGCGGTCGCGATCGAAGGTGATGGTTGCACCCAGTCCGTTGACGGTCAGGTTGCGGCGCACGTCGGTCAGGCGCGTGCCATCGGTGGTGATGCTGCCGGTAATAACAGGTGCTGTGGCGCTGCCGGAAATTTTCACATCGATGGCAGCCGTGCCGTCCACATCAAGACCCTGGGCGGCGGTCTGTGCCGCGACAGCGGAAAAAGGCAGCCTTCCGGTAAAGGCCATGGAGAGCGGGCGATTGCCGGCGATGCCGAGAGAACCGCCGCCCGAGAGCGCCATGCCGCCCTGGCCGGTCACGTTGGTGTCGATCTGCAGCGTGCCGCCGGCGAAACGGCCGTTCGCCTTGATGCCCAGTGCTGCAAGCCCGGCGGCGCGGGTCTGTGAGACCTCGGCATTCGCCCAATTGAGATTATAATCGACCGAGGGGTCGGATGCCGCGCCCTTGGCGCTGACGGTGCCGGATATGCTGCCTGCCGCATCCAGCCCGGCAGCGAAGGCGTTTGCAAGACTGGCGGGAAGCGAACGGATGTCGGCATTGATGTCGAGTGCCGATCCGGCGGTGCCGTTGACCTCAATGCGCCCGTCGCCGGTGATGATGGTCAGATCGGAGATGCGCGCCGCGCCATTCTGGATGGCAATGGTGCTTGGTTTTTCAAGCCGCACGGCAATGCCCTTGGGGGCGGCGGAAAAGGCGTCGAGCCTTACCGTCATCGGCGTTCCGCCGGTATCGGCGCTGCCCTTCACCACCAGCGGTGCATTGTCGTAACGACCGTTGACGTCGAATTGCGTTGTCGTGCCGGAATGGCCGATGGTGGCATTAAGGCCGGAAATCGAGGCGGCGCCGGCATTGACGCTGTCGGCACTGACCTTGCCATTGATGGCGAGCGCC
Source organism: Agrobacterium sp. O3.4 (assembly GCF_041414895.1). Lineage (NCBI taxonomy): Bacteria > Pseudomonadati > Pseudomonadota > Alphaproteobacteria > Hyphomicrobiales > Rhizobiaceae > Agrobacterium > Agrobacterium sp. O3.4. Next base: position 79,328 of record NZ_JALPZP010000003.1, on the reverse strand, counting down.
TGCAGGTCGTCGATGGAGATATCGGCGGCGAGCTTGGAGATTGTCGTCGTGCCCTGACGGATGCTGCCGCCATTGGCCTTTATCGTTGCGGCGATCCGGCCATTGGCGTTGCTCAGCGCGATATCGCCGGCAATATCGCCATCCGCCTGCTGCGCGGCAAGTGCGGCCAGCAGGGCAAGATCTGGGAAATTGAAGGAAAGATTGCCTGTCGGCAGGAATTGCTGCGAGAATTGCAGCTGCCCGTTCAGCAGGTTGCGGCCGACGGCCACATGCAGCTCAGGTATCGCCGTACCGTTTTCCGTTTGCACTACATTGGCGTTGGCGTCGATCTTCTGCCGGTCGAGGCTGCCGCTGGCGGTGAGTTTCGCCTGCGGTGCTGCGGGATCCGCCTTGCCTGCAGCATTGATTTTCAACGCTTCGAGGGTTCGTCCGGCGAGAACTGCGCTTTCAGAACTCAGGGTGACGTTGAAATCCGGTGCGGAAATTGCACCGGTGGCATCGATTGCAAACTCGGCGACACCCTTTGCCTGCGGTGTCAGCTTTTCGAGAGCGGGGAATTTGCCGGTCAGGCTGGCGTTCAACGCATCGTTTTCCAGGCTGACATTGCCCGCCGCCTCGATCGTTCCGGATTTGACGGCGAGGTTCTCAACGCTGATGCGCCCGCCAATGGTCAGGTCGATATCGCCCTGCAGGGCGATTGTAGTGTCGAATTTTTCTGCCAGCGCCGGCGGCAGGGTGGCCGGCAGGGCGAAGAGCTGCACGCTGGAGGTCAGGCGGTTATTGGCGAGATCAAAACTGCCGTTCAGGGTTCCGCCGACACTGGCGCTTTCGAGCGTTGCACCGTCAAAGCCGATGGCGGAAGAGGTGAAGCTGAGTGGTGCCTTGATGGTGAGTGGCGCACGCACCAGCCGGTCGATATCAGGGCTGACGAAGGATGATTGCGTAACGGAAAGGACGGTGGCGATGGTGCCGCTGCGGCTGGCGATGTTGAGGTCGGTGCTTTCGGCCGTCAGTTTGACATCGTCGAGCCGGCCCTGGGGCAGGGCAAGGCTGCGCAATGATGCCGTGGTCTTCAGATGCGCGGCATCCGCGTTGCCTTTCAAGGAAAGGTCGAGGCCGTTGATGAGGGCCTGAACTTCGCCATTGCTGAGAGGCCAGCGGAAATCAACGGGACCGGCGGTGCCGATGAGGTTGGCGGCGAGATCGTTTTGACCGTTCGGATCGATGGTGCCGGAAGCGGTCAGCAACAATGCGCCGGTCTCCAGCGTACTGCTGCCGATTTCGATGCGGCCCTGCGGTGAGAGCGTTGCGTTTGCATCGAGCTTCGTCTCACCGGCAAAAAGCTGGCGGAAGGCGGGGGGGAGGAGCAGATCCGGCTGACCACCGCCCGCGATCTCGATACGGCGCGTGCCGTCATCGCCAAGAATATGGCGGCCGTTAACATTGACGACGGGGTTACCGGCGACATTGCCGCGCAGCGTGCCGGTCCAGTTGGAAAGCGGCCCTTCGCCGTTCACATCGATCGCCACTGCGGGCGTACCGGGCAGCGAAAGCAGCGTGGCGAGAAGACCGCCTTCGGGCTCTTTCATCTCCGCTTTCAGCTTCAGCACATTTTCATTCGGCAGGAAGGCGATGTCGGCATTCACGGCGGCATCCACCGCATTCATCCGATGGGCTGTAAGCGACAGCCTGATATCGTCACGGGCGGCCTTGAGATTGCCTTCGGCCGTCAACTCGAAAGGGCTGCCGAGAAGTGATTGCCCAAGGCTGATATCTGGAAAGCTGAAATTATCGATGCCGACTTCAATCGGCAGCGAAGAACTGCCGGAGCTTTTGGTCGTCGTCTGCTCGGAGGCTAGCGGTTTACGCTCGACGTCGATCGACCCGGCCGAGACCCGGTCGGCGTGAAAGGTTCCGGCAAGAAGCGAGAGCGGCGACCAGTCGACGGCGATCTGGTTCACGCGGGCATAGGGTCCCTGCCGGTCCGAAAGGGTGACGTTGTCGAGCCGCAGGCGGCCGGTCAAAAGGCCGCTCGGGGGGGAAATCTCGATTGTCTGATCGGGCGTCGATACAAGTGCTGAAATCTGCTTTGCTGCAATTCTGGCGCCCATCGGTGTAAATCCGACGAACAAAACCGCAAGCAGCACCAGCACCACGCCGCACAAGGCAACGTAGCCCAGCCATTTCAGCAATCGAATCAACGTTTTCATCAAAGGTAATCTACACTCTGCTTTAAGGGTGTTCGATGGCGGTGTTTAAAAAGACTGGCCGATGCCAGCATAAATGCCGAAACTGTTACCGCCATCATATTTATCAAGCGGCATGGCAACGTCGAGACGCAAAGGCCCGAAGGGCGTTGCGTAACGCAGGCCAATGCCGGCGCCGGCCCGGATATCGGAAAAATCTGGCGCCACATCTTCCGAGACTACACCCGCATCGATGAAAGGCACGATGCCGATCGTATCGGTGACCTTGATGCGGGCTTCCACGGACCCTACCACATAAGAGCGGCCGCCGGTTGCGTCGCCTGCTGCATTATAGGGTGATATTTCCTGATAGCTGTAACCGCGCACAGATCCACCACCGCCCGCATAAAAGCGCCGGGTGGTGGGGATGTCCTGCAGGTCGCTGCCGCCGACGAGCACGCCGCCGGAAAGCTTTCCGGCCATGATCAGCCGATCTTCCGCGCCGAGCCCCTTGTAACCGCTGATCGAGCCTTCGAACGACGAGAAGAACGTGCCGTTCAGCGCCTCATAGCTGGGCTTGGCGGCTATCGAAGCACGAAAACCTTCGGTGGGATTGAGCTTGTCGTCGCGCGTATCGCGAACGAATTCCAGCGGGATGGAGGTCGTCAGATATTCGTTCTTGCCGAAGGCGTCTTCGGTATCGGCCCACTGTACTTCAAGGCCCGCGGCGGCGGTGTCGGTATCGTTGAGCTCATAGGCAAAGCCGGCCGTGCCCGTCACCGTCTTGGCATCGTATGTGTCGGGATGTTCTGTCTTGGCGATCAGGCTTGTCTTGAAGGTGGTGCGCGGGTTGAACATGCCGGGCTTGGTGAAGGTAATGCCAGCCGAATAATCCATGCCTTCGACGCTGGATGCCTCGGCGATGCGCGAGACGGAGCCTTCGATACGCAGCGATTCCGCCTGTCCGAACAGGTTCCGGTGACCCCAATAACCCTGGAGGCCGATACCTTCCGTGGTGGAATATTGCGCGCCGACACCGAAATAACGGTGCTTGCCTTCAGACACTTCGATGGTGAGCGGAATGGTGCCGTCGCGCGCCAGCGTGCCCGCTTCCTTGATCGTCAGGCTGGAGAAGACGCCCAGCTGGCGCAGCCGGTCCGCGGCCTTGCGCAGCTTTTCCGGCGAATAGGGTTCGCCGCCATTGAGGCGCGAATAACGGCGGATGAAATCACCGTCGACGGTTTTTTCGCCGGTGACGGCGACTTCGCCCAGGGGCGCAACAGGCCCACCTTCAGCTGCCATCGTGATGTCGACCGTGTTCGTCGCATGATTGGCGACCGCCTCGCGCTTCGTCAGCTTTGCGAGCGGCCGGCCTTCCGCCTTCAAATCGTCGATCAGCTTGTTGCCGGCGCGGATGATCGCCAGAGACCCGGCATCGCCGCCGGTGACGAGGCCGTATTCTTCGAGGTTACGGCCCGTCACATCACCTTCGAGCCGGACGCTGCCGAGCGTGAATTTCGGACCTGGCGTCACCGTTATGACCACCGGCACGGGTGCGCTGTGATCAAAGACGGGATTGGGCGGCAGGGCATCCACATCCCTGCCCGCGACGGTGACCTTGACGATGCCGCCGTAACGGGCGTTTTCGTAAAGCGCCGCGATCAGCCTGTCCCTGTCGTCTCTCGCCTTTATCAGAAGGCCGAGATCGCCGGAGGCGGGCTTGTCCTTGTCGGCGAGAAGAAGCGAGCTGTTTTCAAGGCTGCCTTTCAACGACTTGTCTGCATCACCTGCATCAAGTGTCACGGCGTATTTGACGGGATTGATAACCTCGACCTCGGGTTCTTCCGAACCCCAGAGGCGCATTCCGAACAGTTTGAAGGCAAAGGCGTCACGGGTAAACACCGGATACAGGGCGAACGTGAAAGCAACCGCAAGTGCGGTGCCAGCTTTCCGATACGCAATACCTGTCTTCGGCTTAGTTCGTGTTCTTTGCATAAGCTGCTTTATGGTTGAGCATTTATTTTGGCTCCAACCCGTTTCCTGTCCGTTAACATTGCAATTTAATCATAAATAAACGGCGTTGAGGACCCTTTGGCTTGCGTTTTGCCGGCCTTAACGCAAAAAGCCCCGGGTGACCGGGGCTTCTGTGCAACGGTATTTCGCGATGCGATTAACGGCAACGCGCCGTGTAACGCTGACCGTACTGGTCGCGATAATAGCAATAGCCCGGTTCGGAAGCATTGCCGATCAAGGCACCGCCTACGCCGCCGATGGCTGCACCCACTGCCGCGCCACGAACATTGCCCGTGATAGCGCCGCCAAGGACCGCACCGGAAACGGCACCGATCGAAGCACCCTTTTCGGTCTGCGTGCAGCTTGCAAGCGACAGGCCGACCAGCGCAAATATGATTGCCTTTTTCATGAAACTCTCTCCAACGTTACAATGAGCTCTTCGGCTCGGTAGGCGTCCCATATTTATCTGCGGCGACTGCTACCTCCGACCGCCACAGATAACTAACAATTCGATGCCGTTAAGGGAAGCCTCATGTTTCGGGGATTCCTCCGCGCGTAAATCGATTGCGTGCCAGACAACGGCGCTACGCGAAAAAGGTTCCAAAATTCGTGGTTTTTTGATGTGAATCAATTTTGTACTTTTCATCGGCGGCTATAAACGGTTTATTGGAATGGTTCAAAACAACGGCGAATTGACGCAGACGCGGTTAAAGTGGCCCAAAAGGGTTGACGGTCCCGGTGTCGGAGCGGAAAACGGTCTGGTCAATTCTGGAGCATGGCATGGACTTCGAGGCATTTTTCACGACGGAACTGCAAAGCCTGCATTCTGAGGGACGTTATCGCGTTTTTGCGGATATCGAACGCCAGCAGGGCAATTTTCCCCGCGCGACACGGTATAACGCCAATGGCGAGCGCAAGGACGTAACGGTCTGGTGCTCCAACGACTATCTCGGCATGGGCCAGAACCCGAAAGTCATCGAAGCCATGAAAGCGGCGATAGATCACTGTGGCGCGGGTGCGGGAGGCACCCGGAATATTTCTGGTACCAACCATTATCACGTCCTTCTTGAACAGGAACTTGCCGATCTGCACGGCAAGGAATCGGCGCTGATCTTCACCTCGGGTTATGTGTCCAACTGGGCAACACTCGGTACACTCGGCCAGAAGATTCCGGGCCTCATCATTTTCTCCGATGCGCTGAACCATGCTTCGATGATCGAGGGCATTCGTTATGGCCGTTGCGAGCGGGTGATCTGGAAGCACAACGATCTCGAAGATCTCGAGGCAAAGCTCAAGGCTGCCGATCCGAACGCGCCGAAGCTCATCGCCTTCGAATCCGTCTATTCGATGGATGGCGATATCGCGCCGATCAAGGAAATCTGTGATCTGGCCGACCGTTATGGCGCCATGACCTATCTCGACGAAGTTCACGCCGTTGGCATGTACGGTCCGCGCGGTGGCGGCATTGCCGAGCGCGAAGGCCTGATGGATCGCCTGACGATCATCGAGGGAACGCTTGGCAAGGCCTTCGGCGTCATGGGCGGCTATATTACCGGTTCTACGGCGGTCTGCGATTTCATCCGCTCCTTCGCCTCCGGCTTCATCTTCACCACGGCCCTGCCGCCGTCGCTTGCCGCCGGTGCCATTGCTTCGATCCAGCATCTGAAGGCAAGCCCCTTCGAGCGCGCCCGCCATCAGGACCGGGTTCGCAAGCTGCGCGGCCTTCTCGATGCTCGCGGTATTCCGCATATGGATAATCCGAGCCACATCGTGCCTGTCATGGTGGGCGATGCCGCGAAGTGCAAATGGATTTCGGATATTCTGCTCGACAGTCACGGTGTCTATGTGCAGCCGATCAATTACCCGACCGTGCCGCGCAAGACAGAACGTCTGCGCATTACCCCGACGCCGCTGCATACCGATGCCGATATCGAGCAGCTGGTCGGTGCGCTGCATCAGCTCTGGTCGCATTGCGCACTGGCGCGGGCGGTGGCGTGAGGCCTTAATTCAAATAAAAGCAGATCGGGCCGCGTTTACGCGGCCTTTTCTTTGGTGGCGATCAATTCACGGGCGTGGCGTCGGGCTTCCTCATCCGCTGCGAAGACATCTTCCATCGTGGCGGCTGAGCGGCCGTCATGCATGCGGTCCATGACCGTTTCGACGATTTCGGCCATGTCGAGGAAGCCGATGCCGCCCGCGACGAAGGCGTGAAAGGCGGTTTCCTCCGCTGCGTTCAGGGCGGCACCCTGCAGACCGCCACGCTCCAGCGCCATACGGGCGAGCCGCAGCGCGGGAAAGCGGGTTTCATCCGGCGCCTCGAAATCGAGCCGCGCCAGTTTTGCGAAATCCAGCCGCTCAACGTTCAGATTGCCGCGCTGAGGATAGGTAAGAGCATAGGAAATGGCGGTGCGCATGTCGGGAGAGCCGAGCTGGGCGATATAGGAACCGTCGCTGTAACCGACCATCGAATGCACGATCGATTGCGGATGGACGATCACCTCCACCTGATCGGGCCGGAGATCGAAGAGGTATTTCGCCTCGATCATTTCCAGCCCCTTGTTGAACATGGAGGCGCTGCCGATGGAGACCTTTAGCCCCATCGACCAGTTGGGATGGGCACGGGCAATATCGGCCGTGACATTGGCCATCTCATCGCGTGACCAGGTGCGGAATGGTCCGCCGGAGGCCGTCAGCACGATGCGCTCCACCGCTTGTTTGTGATCGCCCGTCAGGCACTGGAAGATCGCGCTGTGTTCGCTATCGACCGGGATCAGCCTGCCGCCGCCCTGTTTGACCGTGCGTAGAAAAACATCGCCGGCTGAAACGAGGCATTCCTTGTTGGCAAGGGCGATATCGGCGCCACGCCGGGCGGCTGTCAGCGTCGGGGCAAGGCCGGGCGTCCCGGCAATCGCCGCCATCACCCAGCCGGCATCCATCGACGCCGCTTCTTCAAGGCCGGATTTGCCAGCGGCAACTTTTATGCCGGTGCCGGCAAGGGCGGATTTCAATTCTTCATATTTGTCATCTTCGGCCGTCACCACCATCTGTGCGCCGAATTGACGCGCCTGCTCTGCCAGAAGTGCGATGTTTCCCGCGCCGGTCAGCGCCATGATCTGGAATTGCTCGCGGCCGCCCAGCTGATGCACGACATCAAGCGTGCTGGTGCCGATCGAACCGGTGGAACCCAATATCGTCAGTTTGCGCGGCATTTCACTGGCATTCGTCATCTTCGGTCCGTCAGTATCGTGCGGTTCGCACCTTTTGGAGCATGTCATTCTTGCGAAACCGCTGCACGGTTTCGGTGACATGCATTAGCCTCTACTCGTGAAAATCAGCCATAACAAGGATAAAGCCCGGCTATTGTTTTTGCGGATGGCAAAGCCATATGCAAGAAAAACGATGAGAGGACTTAGATGCGACGTTTCCTGGTTTCCAGCGGATGGATTTTTGCGGCAAGCCTTGTGCTTGTGCTGGTCTTTATTCCTCTCGATCCACGTCTTTCCGAAAGCGCCCAGGCCCTGCCCGGAACGATCGTTTCCTTCAATCGCGCCATCACCGATTTCGGAACCTTCAGCTGGATGCTCTATTCCACGGGCGCTCTTGCCATTCTTGCCTATGTCGGCGCACGGGTTTTGCAGGCCCAGACCTATGCCGGGCGCTTGAGAACCGCGTGGCGGCTTCTCGCCTATTTTTTCCTGACGATCGGAACGGCAAGCATTCTCGTCCATACGCTGAAATTCCTGATCGGACGGGCGCGGCCGGAGCTTTTCCTTGAAATGGGCGCCTATAGCCTCACCCCGTTTACCGGGGATAATCTCTATGAGAGCTTTCCTTCCGGCCATTCGACCGCTGCCGGCGCGTTTTTCGGTGTTTTTGCCATGCTGATGCCGCGCTTCCGCTGGGCCTTCCTTTTGTTCGCCCTTGTCATCGGCGTTTCGCGTGTCATCGTTGGCGCGCATTATCCAAGCGATGTCGCCACCGGGCTGCTGCTCGGCATGTGGACGGCCATGGCCTTCGCTTTTATTTTCGCCCGGTCCGAAATGCTGTTTCGGTTCGATGCCTATGGTTGGCCGCAGCCGAAAAATGCAAATCTTCCGGTAGCGGATCCGCGATAGGGACGTTGAACGGGGCGGAAACGGAGAGATGTAATGGAAGAAGTGAAAGTCGCGCCGGAAAATGACGGTAAGGCGGTTCAGCACATCCGCACCTCCGTTGCCATTGCCGGCGGAGGCCCGGCGGGTGTGATGCTTGGCCTGCTGCTTGCCCGCAGCGGTATCGATGTGACGGTGGTCGAGAAACACGGGGATTTCCTGCGCGATTTTCGCGGCGATACCATCCACCCGTCCACGCTCGAACTGATGGAGCAGCTGGGTTTCATCGACGAGTTCCTCAGCCTGCCGCATACGCGCGCGCCGCGGCTGAACGCGGTTATCGGCGGCGAGCGTATCACGATCGCGGATTTTTCCCGGCTGCCGGTCCGTCATCGTTTCATCGCCTTCATGCCGCAATGGGATTTTCTCAATTTCATCGTCGGTAAGGCCGGGCAATATGAGAATTTTCGGCTGCTGATGAATGCGCCGGTCACCGGTCTGATCGAGCGCGACGGGCGTGTCGGCGGTCTGATCGTCAATACACCTGATGGTGTGATCGAGATCGCCGCGGATCTGGTGGTGGGTGCGGATGGCCGCACTTCCATCGTCCGGGAGGCGGCGGGGCTGGAAATCCAGCGCTTCGGTATTCCGACCGAGGTGCTGTGGATGCGCCTTTCAAAACAGCCGGGCGATTCGACCGAAACCATGGGTCATGTCGGGTCGCGACAGGGTTTCGTGATGATCAACCGGGGCGATTACTGGCAATGCGGTTATGTGGTTCGCAAGGGCTTTTTCGCGGACATAAAGCTGCAGGGACTTGAGGCGTTCAGGGAGAGGGTGGCGGAAATCTGCCCGTTCCCGCGCGAGAGGCTGGACGAGCTTACCAGCTGGGACGACGTGCATCTCCTGACCGTTCGCATCGACCGGCTGAAGTGCTGGTGGAAGCCCGGCCTGATCTGCATCGGGGACGCGGCGCATGCCATGTCGCCGGTTGGCGGTGTGGGCGTCAATCTGGCCGTTCAGGATGCCGTTGCTGCGGCCAATGTGCTCGTGCCGGTATTTTTATCCGGCCGGCCCGTTGGTGATGATGATCTTGCCGCAATCGAGAAGCGACGATCCTTCCCGACCAAGGCCACGCAATTTCTGCAGCGAATGATGCGCATCGGCCGCAAGAAGGGGCAGGCGGAGGTGGCGGAAAAGCCGAAAGGTCCGCCCGCGCTTGTGCTGGCGCTCATGCGATTTCCGCTTCTTGCCCATTTGACTGGGCGGCTGGTCGGGCTGGGCTTTCGCCGGGAAAAGATCGAGACGTAAGGCCGCTCAGGCAGGGACGGCGATTTCCTTCTCGTATTTCAGTCCGATGACGGCGGAACCGATCAGCCCCGGTTCGATCCGGCAAATGGCAGGCACGACCAGCGGGCGGTTGAAACGCCGGAGAACACGGCCCCTGACCGCTTCATCCAGCGCGGCCAGAAGCTCTCTCGAATTCGAAAGCCCGCCGCCGACAGGCGCGATGGTTGCGCCGGTGACATTGATCACCATAGCGAGTGGCGAGGCGAGAATATCAACGAGAATATCGATGGTTCTTGCGGCCTGCGCATCGCCCGCCTGCCAGGCAGAGATGATGTCCTCGCTGGTCGTATCCTGCTGGTGAAGATGCAGATGCAGCTTTTCCATGCCACGAGCGCTGCCGATGGCATCAATGCAACCGATGAGGCCGCAGCCGCATTCAAAACGCGGCAGCGCTACCGGCGGATTGCCGGCCAGGGTCGCGGCCACCGGCCCGTGTCCCCATTCGCCGGCGAAGCCGCCATCGCTGTTGATGAGCCTGCCATCGATGACCAGCCCGCCGCCGACACCCGTCCCCAGGATGACGCCGAAGACGACGCGATGGCCCCGTCCAGAGCCAATTTCCGATTCGGCGATCACGAAACAATCGGCATCATTTGAAACGATGACGGGAAGGTTTAGCGCCTTTTCCAACTCGTCCTTCAGCACCCTGCCATGGATGCTTTGAATATTGGCAACGGTGGCTTTACCGGTTTCGGGATCGATGACGCCGGCAATCGACAGCGACACACAGGCGGGTGTGCCGCCGCTATTGTCGATGACGGATTTGAGGCCCGCCGCGAAATCCTCGAAACTGGTTTTCGGTGTCGGTATGCGCGGCACGGGGCGAATATCATCCGGGGCATAAGCAATCGCCCCCTTGATGGTCGTTCCGCCAATATCGAAACAAACGATCATTGTTCAGGCTCCGGAACGGGCGGCATCGTGGATTTTTTCTCCGCCGATCCATGTGGAATGCATTTGAAGGTCAGGTGTCAGTACGACGAAATCCGCATCGGAACCGGGCAGGAGTTTCCCCTTGGCCGTCGCACCGATGGCTTCTGCTGGATAAGCGGAGGCCATTCTCAAGGCCTCCTCCAGCGGCGTGTCCATTTTCCCATGCATGAAGCGGATGCAGGAAAGCATATCGATATCCGCCCCCGCCAGCGTGCCATCGGCAAGCGTCAGGCGTCCGCCATTGCGATAGACGCGCCGGCCGTTCAGTTCAAAGCCGTCATCATCCGTGCCGATGGTGGACATGGCATCGGTGACGAGGAAAATGCGGGCCGGGCCGTTCTTGGCGCGCAGCGCAATGCCGATTGCGGCTGGATCGACATGGAAACCATCGGCGATCAGCCCGCAATCCAGTTTTCCGTTCGAGAGTGCGGCTCCCACCAGCCCCGGTTCACGATGGCCAAGCGGACTCATGGCGTTGAAGAGATGGGTCACCATGGAAGCGCCGGCATCAGCATAGGCCGTCGCCACATCGAGGCCTGTGTCGGTGTGGCCGAGGCTGACGACGATGCCGGCTTTTCGGAGCGCTGCAACCTGCTCCTTGGTCACGTTTTCCGGGGCAATGGTGGTCAGCACGAAGGAAAGTTCGGCCTTGCAACGGGTCAGAACCTCAAGATCGTCTGCCTCCATCTTGCGGATCAGCGCCGGATCATGGGTGCCCTTGCGTGCGACGGAAAGATGCGGACCCTCGAAATGCAGGCCGAGGAAACCCGGCACATTTGCTTTGCCGGCGGCGATACCCGCCTGTGCTGCTTTCGAGGTCACATCCGGCCGGTCGGTGATGAGCGTGACCATCAGCGCCGTGGTGCCGAATTTTGCGTGGGCGGAGCATATCCGGGCGATGCCATTCACATCCGGCTGGTTGTTGAACATCACCCCGCCGCCGCCATTGACCTGAAGGTCTATGAAGCCCGGCGCGATCAACAACTCGTTCGCATCAATCACTTCGGCTTCGGCAGGCACCTTGTCTGAGATGTCGGTGACATGTCCGTCACTGGTCAGCAGTACCTTGCCATCATGCCAGGCGGCGCCATCGAAAATGCGGGCGCCGACAAATGCCTTTATACCGCTCATTGGGTTTCCGTTACCTTCTTCAATGCCGCCGGCGCATCCGGGTTGAAGCCGCGCGCGCGCGACAATTGCTCGATGAAGCCGTAAAACGGTGCGATCAGCAACAGGGCATCGGTCAGCGGGTGGTTGGTCTCGACGAAGGGCAGGGGCTTGGCCGGGCTGCCTTTTGCGGATGTGACGAAAACATTTGCGCCCTTATGGGCAAGATTTGCGGCGATATCCGTCACCGAAGTCTCGGCGCGGTCGCGTGCGGCAAAGGCGATGACCGGGAATTTCGGTGCGACCAGCGAGACCGGGCCATGCATGACCTCCGCTGACGAATAGGCTTCGGCATGCAGTTCGCAGGTTTCCTTGCATTTCAGCGCGGCTTCTGCGGCAATGGCAAGGGCAGGGCCACGGCCCAGCATATAAAGCGATTCTTCGCCCTTCACCGCCTCGGCGATCTGGCTCCAGTCGAGCGCAACGGCTCTTGCGAAATTCTGCGGCAGGGCGCTGACGGCCTTGGCGAGCAGGTTGTCTTCCGTCCATTCGGCAAGGATTGCGAGGCCAGCAACGATAGAGTTGACGAAGGATTTGGTGGCGGCAACAGCCTTTTCCGGTCCCGCCTGGATGTCGATGGCCTGATTGGCTGCATTGCCAAGCGGAGAGGGCAGTGTGTTGACGAGAGAGAAGGTGAGTGCACCGCCCTTGCAGGCACTTTCCGCCAGCGCAACGATATCAGGGCTTTTGCCTGACTGAGACACGGCGAAGGCCGCCGCCCGTTCCAGCCGCAGTTTCGTTTGGTAGATGGAGGCGAGTGAGGGCCCAAGCGACGCCACCGGCAGCCCGGTCTGCAATTCGATCGCATATTTAAGGAAATGCGCGGCGTGGTCGGAAGAACCCCGCGCAATTGTGACGATAACGGCTGGATCGCGGGCCTTCAGCTGGCTGCCGGCTTCCTGAAAATCATTTTTCGCATTGTCCAGCAGACGGGCGACGGCATCGGGAATCTCGTTGATTTCCTGGCGCATCAGGGTTGTCATCATTTCGTGTCCTTGATCGGTGTGTTTCACTCTGAGGTCATCGTCAATTCGGCGACGAGGTCATAGGCGTCGCTGCGGTAAAGGGCGCGGGATATTTCCATGAGCCGCCCGCTTTCCAGATAGGCCATGCGCTGAACGGACAGCGCGGCGGAGCCCGGCGGAACGCCCAGCAGCAGCGTTTCCTCATCCGTGAGATTACGGGCGGAAATGCGCTGAATGGCACGGACGGGGCGAATGCCGTTTTTCTCAAGCTCCAGATAAAGCGAGTTCTCGACCAGCTGCGGGTCGGGCAAGAGATCACCGGGCAGGCTCGTCACTTCGAGCGCAATCGGCTGGTCATTGGCAAGGCGCAGACGGGTAAGCCGCGCCACCATGGCGGATTGGGAAAGGCCGAGCGCCATCATCTCGTCGCCGGTCGGATAGAACAGACCCCTGTCCAGCCAGCGCGTGCTTGCGGCCATTCCCCGCCGGCGCATGTCTTCCGTAAACGAGGTAAGCTTGGTGAGTGGCTGTTGCATGCGGGTGATGGGCTTGACGACGAAGGTGCCGGAGCCGTGCCTGCGGACCAACAGGCCGTCACGCACCAGATCATCCACCGCCTTGCGCACCGTAACGCGGCTCACACCGGCGCTTTCGGCAATGTCACGCTCGGGCGGCAGGGCGTCGCCATGTTTCAGGCGGCCGCCATTGATGGCGTCTTCAATCGTCTGACGCAGTTTCCGGTAGAGCGGGCCGCCGCCTCCCGATTGCAGGTCATCCAGATTAAGCACTGCCCCGTTCATCCATAACCTCTGTCGCACCTAATGTGCCAATTCTGGCTATACCATACGCGCCATAATCGGCAATACCAAAATAGAACCATTAACGAATTTGTACGATTAATAAGGGTTTTATTCGATAGTTTGCCGAATAATGAGGCCTTATGCGTGAAATTCACCCATTAACCAAAAAAATTTTCCGGTTGCAGATATTGCTCTAGACGATTGGCATTTTTTTGGTATTGTTTTCGCAACGGTGATCGGCGGCGCCCTGTTGCGCATCCGTATTGCTGGGAAAAATCGGCTTCCGGTCCTGGGTTGGGCGTGCGAAATCGAATTTAACTTGACCGTCGTGAAAATTAATTTCATCGTGGCAGGCAATTATCGCAGATAACTGAATGGCCAACGTAGAAATGGTCGCTTCTGCGAAAATGAATTACGAATGAACAGGGAACAAGTTCATGAAAGTGGGAATTATCGGACTCGGATTCCGTCTCGGTTATCTGGGCTACGTTTTTCATGAAATCGACAAGGATTTCGAGATCGTCGGTTATGTCGATCCCGCACCGGCTGGTCTGCCGGGTCTGCAGGAAAAGGGCATTTCGGTCGGCAAGGCGTATGACAGCCCCGAGGAGCTGATCGCCAACGAAAAATTCGATCTTCTGATGATCGGTTCGCCGAACCATATGCATCTGGAGCATATCCGCCTTGGGCTCGAAGCCGGTTGCACCATCTTCAGTGAAAAGCCGATCGTCGTCAGCATCGAGGAGAGCCTTGAGCTTGCCCGATTGCTCAACAAGCATGGCCACGAGCGGCTGCTGGTCGGCCTTGTGCTGCGTTATTCGCCGCTTTACCGCGATCTGCGGGCCGCGCAGGCCGAAGGCAAGCTGGGCGATGTCGTCTCCATCGAGGCCTCGGAACATATTCCGCCCTATCACGGCGCGTTCTTCATGCGCGACTGGCGGCGCTATGAGCATTATTCCGGCTCCTTCATGCTGGAAAAATGCTGCCACGATCTCGATCTTTATAATGGTGTCGTCGGTGCGCGGCCGCGGTTCGTATCGAGCTTCGGCGGGCGCAAGAGCTTCACGCTTGCCAATGCCCCGCAAAATGACGGTATCAATGACATGGAGGTCTACCATCGCAAGCCGAGCGGCTGGATGGGTTCCGAAAAGGTCTTCGACAGCGACGGCGACATCATCGATTACCAGACGGCGATCGTCGAATATGAAAATGGCGCGTCGCTTGCGTTCCATACCAATCTCAACGTTCCCGACGATTTCCGCCGCTTCTGCGTGATCGGCGCCAAGGGCATGGCGGAGGGCGACTTCGTGCGCGGCTTCCTCAACGTGCACAATGCCCGGACCAACGAAAAGACCGTGGCCAAGACCTATTCGGCAGCCACCACGCTCTCGCAGCATTATGGCGCCGACGAGCAGATGGCAGAGGATGTGATCGCCCATATCGTCAAGGGCGAGCTCTTGCCGGTCTCCGCGCTCGATGCGATCGAGGCCGGCATTCTGGCGCTTGCCATGGACGAGGCACGTCACGGCCGCAAGGTGGTGGACCTCAAGCCGGTCTGGGATGAATATGACTTGGCGCTCCATGGGCAGCCAAAATCCTCCGCCGTGAAATCGGCTTAAGGGGGCGCTGCGATGGATGCGAAACGCAGCGCGGTCATCTTCGCCTGGCTTCTTCTTCTGCCGGCGCTTTTATACATCACGGTTATCGTTGCTTATCCGCTCGTCGATACCTTCATCCTGTCGTTTACCGATGCGTCGCTCAGAAAAACGACGAATTGGGTGGGTTTCATCAATTACGAGAAAATCTTCAACGCGACCTTTGCCGATGTCATCACGCGGACCTTTGTCTGGACGTTCTTTTCTGTCTCGATAAAGATGATCATTGGCACATTTGGTGCTGTGCTCCTGAATTCGGCCGTTCCTGGCCGGGCGCTGTTCCGTATCCTGACGATGCCACCATGGATCGTGCCGATGGCTATCGGCATCTTCATGTGGGGCTGGATGTATAACGGCCAGTTCGGCATGATTTCCGGCGTGCTGCAGAATCTCGGTCTGGTAAATGGCCCGGTCGCGTTCCTAGCCTATGGCAACACGGCCTTCTGGGCGACGATCATCACCGACGTGTGGATCGGCGTGCCGATGGTGACGCTTTATCTGCTGGCGGCAATCCAGGCCATCCCGCAGGACCTCTATGAGGCGGCGTGGACGGACGGCGCCAGCCGTGCTTACCGCTTCCGCCGCATCACGTTGCCGCTGATGCTGCCCGCCATGATCACCATGTCGATGATCTCGCTGATTTCGACCTTCAATTCGTTCGATATCATCTGGATCCTGACGCAGGGCGGCCCGACCGGCCAGACGACGACCATGATCATCGATACCTATAAAACGGCGATCGGCTCTTACAAATACGGTGAAGGTGCGGCCCGCGCCGTACTGATCTGCATCTTCCTGTCGATCTTCACTTATTTCTACTTCCGCATCACCAGCCGTATCTCGCAGGAGGCCAGCCGATGACCGACAAAAATGCGATGATCAACCGCTACAGGTGGTATGAAATGGTCGGGATTTATTGCGGCATCGCCGTATTCCTGACCTTCGTGCTGGCACCCTTCGTGGAAGGTTTTCTGGTTTCGCTGAAACCGCTCAGCCTGCTCTTTTCCTCGCCCTACAAGTTCTGGCCGCAAAACGGGTCCTTCGAGGCCTACCGGACCATGTGGGTCAGCGTTCCCGGTTTTGCCCGGTACGTCTTCAACTCCTTCTTCATCTCGACGATCTCAACCATCATCGTGCTTCTGCTGGTGGTGCCGGCATCCTATGCCTTTGCCCGGTTCCAGTTTCGCGGGCGTGGACAACTGCTGGGTGCGTTTCTCGCCATCAACATGTTTTCGGGCGCGGTTCTGCTGATCCCGCTTTACCGGCTGATGCGCAACATGGGTGTGCTGAACACCTATCTGGCAATGATCATTCCCGGCGCTGCCTTCCTGATCCCCACCGCCATCTGGCTGCTGCGCACCTATATGCTGCGCATTCCGCGGGAGCTGGAAGAGGCGGCCTATGTGGATGGCGCGAGCTATTTCTACACTTTCCGCCGGATCATCCTGCCGCTGGCGATGCCGGGCATCGCCGTCGTCTCCATCACCACCTTCATCGGCGCTTACGCCCAGCAGTTCATCTTCGCGCTCACCTTCAATTCCAAGACCGAATATATGCCGCTGCCCATCGGCCTGTTTGCCTATTTCGGTCGCCAGGAAGTCATCTGGAATGAGTTGATGGCGGCCAGCTTCGTCGGCATCGCGCCGGCCATGGTCGTGATCTTCTTCATGCAACGATATCTCGTCAGCGGGCTTACCGCCGGCGCGGTGAAATAAACAACAACCGGAACGACCACCAAAACGGGAGACTAATTATGGCACTGAAACATTACGGATTGGCGCTTTGCGCATTCGCATTTGCCGGTTCCACTGCCCTTACCACGGTGACGGCACATGCCGCCGACAAGGAGATCAGCTGGATCTATTGCGGCGACAAGATGGACCCCATCCATGAAAAATACATCAAGGAATGGGAAGGCAAGAATGCCGGCTTCAAGGTTGTTCCTGAGGTCGTTGGCTGGGCGCAGTGCCAGGACAAGGCAACGACGCTCGCTGCCGCCGGCACCCCGGTCGCCATGGCCTATGTCGGTTCGCGCACGCTGAAGCAGTTCGCGCAGAACGATCTCATCGTTCCGGTGCCGATGACGGAAGACGAAAAGAAGACCTATTACCCCAACATCGTCGACACGGTCACCTTCGAGGACACGCAGTGGGGCGTGCCGGTCGCATTCTCGACCAAGGCGCTCTACTGGAACAAGGATCTGTTCAAGCAGGCCGGTCTCGACCCGGAAGTGCCGCCGAAGACCTGGGCTGAAGAAATCGCCTTCGCCAAGCAGATCAAGGAAAAGACCGGCATTGCCGGTTATGGTCTGCCCGCCAAGACCTTCGACAACACCATGCACCAGTTCATGCACTGGGTTTATACCAATAACGGCAAGGTCATCGACGGCGACAAGATCACCGTCGACAGCCCGCAGGTCGTTGCAGCCCTCACGGCTTACAAGGACATCACGCCTTATTCCGTCGAAGGTCCCACGGCCTACGAGCAGAACGAAATCCGCGCCATCTTCCTTGATGGCAAGGTTGGCATGATCCAGGCCGGTTCGGGTGCTGCAACCCGCCTGCAGGAAACCAAGATCAACTGGGGCATTGCAACGCTGCCGCTCGGCCCCGAAGCCAAGGGTCCCGGCACGCTGCTCATCACCGACAGCCTTGCGATCTTCAAGGGAACCGGCGTGGAAGAAAAGGCGACCGAATTCGCCAAGTTCATCACTTCGCCCGGCCCGCAGGGCGAGTACGAGTTGCAGGGCGGCGCTGGCCTCACCCCGCTGCGTCCGTCGGCCAAGGTTGATGAATTTGTCGCCAAGGACCCCTTCTGGAAGCCGCTGATCGACGGTATCGCCTATGGTGGTCCCGAGCCGCTCTTCACCGACTACAAGGGCTTCCAGGATACGATGATCGAGATGGTGCAGTCTGTCGTTACCGGCAAGGCGACCCCGGAGGATGCCGCGAAGAAGGCCTCCACCGCGCTCGAGCAGTATAAATAATCCACAATGCGACGGTTGCGGGCGCAGGTCGCCCGCAACCTCATGAATTCGCCGCGAGAATGCCCGCCGCTGTGATGGAAGGGGCTTCTCATGTTTTTCAACGGTTCCGGTAAGACGCGGTTTTCCCCATGTCTCGGAACGTCTCTGAACGCAGCCTGATGTCGGCTGGTGACGGGAGAGGCAAGTTTTGGGTCAGCTTTATCTCAATAACGTCCGCAAGAACTATGGACATTTCGAAGTCATCAAGGGCGTTCAGCTCGACATCAGGGATGGCGAGTTCGTCGTTTTTGTCGGCCCTTCGGGATGCGGCAAATCCACATTGCTGCGCATGATCGCCGGCCTTGAGGATATTACCGCCGGCGACGTCGTCATTAACGGCGTGAAGGTCAATGAATTGCCGCCGGTCAAACGCGGCATCGCCATGGTCTTCCAGTCCTATGCGCTCTATCCGCATATGACGGTTTTCGAAAACATCGCTTTTCCGCTCCGCGTCGAAAAGATGGAAGAGAGCAAGATCAAGGAAAAGGTCGAGGGGGTTGCCAAGATCCTGCAACTCGACCAGCGCCTGCAGCAACGTCCCGGCATGTTGTCCGGTGGCCAGCGCCAGCGTGTCGCAATTGGCCGCGCCATCGTTCGTGAGCCGAAGATATTCCTGTTCGATGAGCCGCTGTCCAACCTCGATGCGGCACTCCGCGCCGACATGCGCATCGAGCTTACCAATCTTCACCGGACGCTGCAGGCGACGATGATCTATGTCACCCACGATCAGGTCGAGGCCATGACCATGGCTGACCGCATCGTGGTGCTGAATGCCGGCGAAATCGCCCAGGTCGGTGCTCCGCTCGAGCTTTACCACAAGCCGGCGAACCTGTTCGTGGCCGGCTTCATCGGCAACCCGAAAATGAATTTCCTGAAGGTCACCTGCAAAGCTGCCAGCGCCGAGGGCGTGACTGTGGAATATGAGGGCCAGACAATCACCGTGCCGGTGGAACCTCGCGCTGGCCTCGAAGGCAGGCAACTGACGCTTGGCATTCGCCCGGAACATACAGGCCTTGAAACGGCTGACCTTAATGTGAAGGTCGCGCCCAGCGTCATCGAGCGGCTGGGAGTGAACACGATCGCTTATGGGATTGCCCCGACGGGTGAGAACTATTGCGCGCTGCTTTCCGGTTCCGCGCCTGTCGTCGTTGATGAACCGATCATCACCGGCATCAAGGCATCGGATTGCCACCTGTTCGATGAAAGCGGCATTGCGCTCGAACGGCGCGTCGACCTTTCCGTCCTCAAGCTGATCCAATAAAGGGCAGGAACCGGGCCATGAAATCTGTTTTCCCGTGCCCGGCTGTTTCTGACGCGATGCATCTGCGGCGGTTTTCTGCCGTCGCCGCCAGACGAAAAAACAACGCCGGGCTTTCGGCCCGGCGTTCGCAACGTTCCCGCATGTCTGCTCTATCAGGGCATGGGATTGGGCATGTAACCGGTGAAACCGCTGATCTTCCAGCGTCCTTCGTGCAGCCGGCAATAATAGAGCGTCTGCCATTTCATGACGTCGAAGCTGCCATCGGCCTTACGAAGCCCGCCGTCGAACTTCTTGCGAACCAGCGCGGTTTCACCTTCCACTTCGATCTCTTCCAGCGTGGTGGTGGTGAAGATGGCGCCTCTTGGGTCTTCGGCAAATTGCTGGGTTTGAAAATCCTTCGCCTGTTTCAGCCATTCGTCGCGATAGGCGGTGAGCGACGGGAAGGACAGGCGCCAATTGTCCGGATTAGTCTCACGATTGGCGTTGATGCCGAGAAAGCCGTCCTCGACGAAATCATCCGCGACCTGCGACCAGTCGGCGGCGAGGAAGGCATCGATGTCCCGCGTCACCAGCATTTCCCAGATCGAATGGCGGGCGGTGTCTGTTTCGGTAAAGGGGTTTTTGAATGGATCGCGCATGGTTGTGGTCCGTTGTTGAAATTATTTTCAGGATTTGGAGATTTCTCTGGCGCAGATTGTTGGCATATGCTCATCTCGCAATCAACAAAGAAAATCATTTTCAAATCAAGGATATTCGGCGTGTCGTCATCGGGACGGAAGATGGTCGATTCATGGGTATGCACGGTTGACGGGCGTCTTGGATTAGGATGCATCGGTAACGGGGCCAAGCCTTAAGTTTTGGCGGAACGGAGACCGGTGAACATGGATATTTTCGCAAGAATACAGGAAGACAGGGGGCAGTTCTCGCAATCGGAACGGCGGATCGCCGATATTCTGGTTTCGGACTTCGAATTCGCCGTCAATGCCTCGATCATCGAGCTTGCGGCCCGCGCCGAGGTTTCTCCGCCGACGGTGACACGTTTCTGCCGTCGTGTGGGTTGTCTGAGCTTTTCGGATTTCAAGGTCAGCCTCGCCAAGACGGCCTATGTGGGCATTCGTTATCTCACCTCGGAACCATCGAGCACCGGCCCGTCGGATGTTGCCGAGGAGGTGCTTGCCAAGGCGCAGGAAGCGCTTTTCCTGCTGCACAAGACCCTTGACCCCGCCCTTGCCGAAAAAGCGGCGATCAAGATTGCCAATGGCGGCATGATCTATGCCTTCGGTGCCGGCGGCAATTCATCGATGATCGCCTCGGAAATCCAGAACCGGCTGTTCCGCCTTGGTCTGCGTGTCTCCACCAGTGCCGATCACAGCATGCAACTGATGATGACGGCCGCCGCACGCAAGGAAGACGTGATCATCGGTTCGTCCTTTTCCGGTCGCAATATGGAACTGGTGAAGTGTTTCAGGCTGGCGCGGGAAATGGGGGTGACCACCATCGCGCTGACCCAGAGTGACACGCCGCTTGCCGTGGCTGCGGATATCGTTGTGGCCGTCAATGTGCCCGAGGGAAACAACATCTTCCGTCCGACCTCATCGCGTTACGCCTATCTGGCGGCCGTCGATATTCTGGCGACACTTGCCGCTTATCACCACCGGCAAAGGTCGATGGTGACGCTGCGTCACATCAAGCAGCAGCTCGTGGAACATCGCGATTCGGATGACAAGCAATTGCTCGGTGACTGAGCAAGGACAATGAAAAAACAGGGCTGCATTGCCTGATATCCCGCACCGTGGCGGGTTGGAAAGCTTCAAGGGAGTGGTAGGAGATGAAGGACAGGAAAGACCAGCTTGCCGTCGTTACCGGCGCGGCAGGTGACATTGGTCGGGCGATTGCGGCAGCACTTTCTGAAAGTCATGCGAAGGTGGTGCTGGTCGATATCGATGCCGACGCCTTGTCCAATGCGCTTTCGCAGCTTTCCGGCCCCGGCTTTGTCGCGAAGACCTGTGATGTCACCGATCCGCAGGACCTTGCGCGGCTGGCCGCCGAGCTTGCGGAACTGGGCGATGTCGCGACCCTCGTCAACAATGCGGGTGCTGCAAGGGCCGTCAGCCTGCATGACACGACCGCCGACATATGGCGCAGGGACAATGCCCTCAATCTGGAAGCGCCGTTTCTGTGCTTCAGGGCTTTTGAGGAAGCGCTGAAGCGGACACAAGGGTCGGTGGTCAATATCACCTCCGTCAACGGCATGGCGGTGTTCGGCCATCCGGCCTATAGCGCGGCCAAGGCCGGGCTGATCCATCTGACGAAGTTGATCGCTGTCGAATACGGAAAATTCGGCATCCGCTCCAACGCCGTGGCGCCCGGAACCGTGCGCACCCAGGCCTGGGAAGCTCGGGCGGCCAGCAATCCGCAGGTCTTCGAGGAGGCGAAGCACTGGTATCCGCTGCAGCGGATCGTGCGGCCCGAAGATGTGGCCAGCGCCGTCGCGTTTCTGGCCGGTCCACAGGCACAGGCCATCAGCGGCGTATGCCTGCCGGTTGATTGCGGGCTGACGGCGGGGCAGGCGCCGCTGGCCCGGACTTTTTCGCAATCCGAACACTACTGATCGAAGCCCTTTCACGGGCTCAATACGCAATGAAGGGGAGCATCATGGCGCTCGCAAATTATCGTCTCGAAAATTCATGGCATCCGCTCGCAGAGTCCGCATCCGGCGGCTTTACGTTCACGCTGGTCAATCTTTCCCGCGAGCCGCTGAAGGATTTTCGCATCGTCTACACCTCGCTGACGCGGACGGTGGACAAGCCGGTTTGCGGCAATGCGGTTTATCTGCGCCGTAATGCCAATTTCCATGAGTTTGCGCCACCAGCCGGCTTCGTGCTCGAAGCGGGGAAATCCTGGCGCTTTACCGTCGATGGCCTCCTGAGGCCCGCGCGGCATCGCACCGACGGGGCGAAATCGGCCTATGTCAGCCTTGCCGATGGCACACATCGCGCCGTTGATGTCGGCGATTTGATGCTGGATGGGCGTCATAGCGAGCCGGCGCCAGTGCTGCTTTCGGAAGGCGAGCTCGATCTGCCTTTCGCCATCCAGCCATGGCCCGCTGAAATCAATGCTGAACCGGGCGAGGGCTTTCCTGTCGCGCTTTTCCCGACGGAAGACGCAAGCACGGAAGAGGTTCTTGCGGTGGAAACCGTGCTTTCCCTGTTCCGCAGGCTTTTTACCGTCGGTCATGTGCCCTTCAGCCTTGCGCCGGTTCATGAGGGAAAGCCGCTTCATTTCAAGCAGCATAGCGGGCTGGAAGCGGAAGGGTATCGCATCACCTTCTCCGAAGATGCGGTCGTCGTGGAGTATTCGGCCGCTGCCGGTCTGCAATATGGCCTGACGGTTCTGGCGCAATTGCTGCGTGGCGCGCGTATCGATCCCAAATTCCGGTTCCCGGCGTCCGGCAGCATCAGCGATGCGCCGCGTTACAGCTGGCGCGGCTGCCATCTGGATGTCTCGCGGCAATTTTATCCGACCGGCGATGTCGTGCAGCTCATCGATATTCTCGCATGGCTGCGCATGAACCGTTTCCATTGGCACCTGACGGATGACGAGGCATGGCGTCTCGAAATCAAGGCCTATCCGCTGCTGACCACTGTGGGTGCGACCCGTGGTCCGGATGCACCGCTTCTGCCGCAGCTTGGCAACGGGGCTGAGCCGGTTTCGGGCTATTACACGCAGGACGACGTCCGCAGGGTCGTTGCCCACGCGGCCGCGTTGAATGTCGAAATCGTGCCGGAGGTTGATATTCCCGGCCACAGCACGGCGGCTCTTGTCGCCTATCCGGAACTGACGGATGGGCAGGAAGCGCCGGACAGCTATCGCTCGGTGCAGGGATATCCGAACAACGCGCTCAACCCGGCCATCGAGCCGACCTATGAGTTCCTCGGCAAGATATTTGACGAGATGGTGGAGCTGTTCCCGTCGCGGTTGATCCATATTGGCGGCGACGAGGTTGCGGATGGTTCATGGCTGGCCTCGCCGCTTGCGAAGGCGCTGATGGAAAAGGAGGGGCTGGATGGCACCTTCGGCATCCAGTCCTATTTCATGAAGCGTATTCAGGGGATGCTGCATGAGCGTGGCCGCCAGCTTGCCGGCTGGGACGAAGTTTCCCATGGTGGCGGTGTTGATCCGGCTGGAACATTGCTGATGGCTTGGCAGAAGCCGGAAGTCGGTCTTGAGCTTGCAAAACAGGGTTATGACGTGGTGATGACACCGGGTCAGGCCTATTATCTCGACATGGTGCAGGATGAAGCCTGGCAGGAGCCGGGTGCAAGCTGGGCCGGCACCGTTCCGCCCTCGCATACCTATGCCTATGAGGCCGTCGGCGAATTTCCCGAGGAATTGAAGGAGCGGATGAAAGGTGTTCAGGCCTGCATCTGGTCGGAACATTTCCTCAATCGTGCCTATTTCAACCATCTGGTTTTCCCGAGGCTACCGGCCATTGCCGAGGCGGCATGGACGCCGAAGGCGCAGAAGGACTGGCTGCGGTTCTCCGCCATTGTTCCCTTGAGCCCGGTTTATTAAGGGGGAAGGTGCCATGCGTATTGCCGTTGGTGGAATCCATACCGAATGCAGCACCTACTCGCCGGTGCTGATGGGCGAGCAGGATTTTCGCGTCTTTCGCGGTACGGAGCTTCTGGAGGCCGAATACTTCAATTTTCTCGGCGAAGGCGGGGCGGACGTGCTGCCGCTTCTGCACACTCGTGCGGTGCCGGGCGGTCCGGTGTCACGGGTGGCTTATGATGCATTCAAGGCGGAGTTTCTTGACCGTCTCAAGGCTTGCCCGCCGCTCGACGGGCTTTATCTCGCCATGCATGGCGCGATGAATGTCGAAGGCATGGATGACGCAGAAGGGGACTGGATTTCCAGCGCTCGCGCCGTCGTCGGGCCGGATGTGATCATTTCCGCGAGCTACGACCTGCATGGCAATGTCAGCCAGACGATCGTCGATCAGCTGGATATATTCGCCGGCTACCGAACCGCGCCACATATCGATGTGCGTGAGACGATGGTGCGGGCTTGGACAATGTTGCTCAAGGCCCTGAAAACGGGTGAAAAGCCCGGTGTGGCTTGGGCGAAAATTCCCGTTCTCCTGCCCGGTGAAAAGACGTCCACCGAAGATGAACCGGCCAAAAGCCTTTATGAGGTTCTGCCGGGCTATGACACCCGGCCCGGCATTTGGGACGCGAATTTCATGATTGGTTACGTCTGGGCGGACGAGCCACGGGCGACGGCCTGCGCGGTGGTGACGGGATCGGACCGAGAGGCCGCACAGGCCGTTGCGGCCGAAATCGCGCAATCTTACTGGGATGCCCGGCAGAATTTTCGTTTCGGTCCTGTGACCGAGCCGCTCGAGGCCATTCTGGATATTGCAGAAAAGACGGCTACCGGCCCGATCATTCTCGCTGACTCAGGCGACAATCCAACCGGTGGCGGGGTCGGCGATCGTGCCGATGTTCTGGCGGCGCTGATTGCGCGCAACTGGCAGGGTGCTCTCTTGGGCGGCATAACCGACCGACCGGCGGTCGAAGCCTGCTTTGCGGCAGGCGAGGGGGCGAGCCTTTCCCTGAAGATCGGCGGCAGTCTCGATCCGCAAAGCCCTTCGGTCACTGTTGAAGCCAAGGTCCTGAAATTGGATGATTCCAGCGCTGCGGATCAGCGGCAGGCGGTGGTAGGTATCGGCGGCATCACCGTCATTCTGGCGGCGCGACGCAGGCCCTATCACATGATTTCGGATTTCACGCGTCTCGGTTTTGATCCGAAGGTGGTGAAGCTGCTGGTCGTCAAGTCGGGTTATCTTTCGCCGGAGCTTGCGCCGATCGCCAATCCCAACCTGATGGCGCTGACGGAAGGCGTTATCAATCAGGATATCGAAAACCTTCCCAACCGTCGCCGGGAGGGGGATTTTTACCCATGGAAGCCGCATTTCGATTATATGCCCGAACCCATTCTTTCGGCCCGCTGGCGATGACAGCGGTCCGGTAGCTTTTATCCAGCGATCCGGCGGGGCCGGATCATCTCAGGCGAATATCCATGCCGTCGGCTCTTTCCATCGTCATCAACAATCCGTCGATCCGCATCGGGGCGCTCGCCATCCTGTTTTTCGGATTTTCGAATGCGGCGACCGCACCTTATCAGGCGGTCATCGGCATTCGCGAAATCGGGCTCAGCAACACCGTTTATTCCCTTCTGATGCTGTTTGCCGCGATCATCAATGTCAGCGCCAGCGTGCTGATGGGCATTGTCGCCGACAGGCTGGGCGAATATCGCAAACCCATGCTGTTCATCGCGCTGTTCGGTGTCAGCGGTTATATGCTGGTTTATCTGGCGGGGAATGCCACGGCCTTTGTGAGCGCGAAGCTCATTCTCCTGCCGATTTTCGGGGCGATGAACTCGCTGATCTTCGCGCATGTGCGCGCCGATGCCCGCAATCTTTCGACGGGCGACATGATTGCCGTGAACTCGATCATGCGGGCGACAATCTCGCTGTCATGGGTGCTGGTGCCGGGCATCGTCGGCATTTTTCTCATCAGTTCCGGCAATATGCTGACGGCCTTCCTGTTTTCCGGCCTCTGCGCACTTGTCTGTTTTCTGCTCGTCGCCTTCTGCCTGCCCCGGGCCGCCACGCCGGCGGTAGTGAATACGGAAGCGCGTTTCGGTCTGCGTGCCTCGCTTGCGGAAATCGGATCACGGCGGGTATTGCTGCGGATCATCGCCATCGCGCTCATCTGCTCGATGCTGCATCTCAATGATTCGATACGTTCGCTCATCATCACGGGCCAGGCGAAGGGCACGGTTGCCGATATCGGCATCGTGGCGGGCATCGTTGCTGCGCTGGAAATCGTCTTCATTCTCTTATGGGGCTGGATCGAAAAGAAGGTGCCGCAAACACTGACATTAGCGGCGGGAGCGGTGCTTTATGCGGCCTACCTCATTCTGCAGGGGCTTGCGACTGAACCCTGGCATATCTACGCGCAGACGTTCATCAGCGCGCTGGGGGCTGCTGCCATCATCAGCATCCCCATCACTTATCTGCAGGAGTTGATCGCGGACCGGCCGGGGCTTGGAAGCTCGCTGATCGCGGTCAATATCTTCCTCGGCGCAGGTCTTGGCGCTTTGATTTTTGCTCTGGGAACGATGGTCTCCACCTATTCGGGTACCTCGATATTGGGGGCCATCGTGGGTCTTGGCGGTGTTTATATGCTCTACACGCTTGATGGGATGGGTCGCCGCAGGTAGAGCGTCGAACCCAAAAGTGTGGCGGTTTTCAAATGGTCCAGTGCGTAAACAGGGCACGTTCAAATGAAAGAGGTTAGGATGATTCTCGAGATTTGCGTGGACGATGTGGCCGGTCTGGAAGCGGCGGTTCGGGGCGGAGCCGATCGGATCGAGTTATGCGCTGCGCTTTCCGGCGGCGGTGTAACGCCGTCTGCCGGCTTCATGCAACGGGCGGCGTCCTGTGGATTGCCCGTCAGCGTGATGATCAGGCCGCGCGCCGGTGACTTCGTGTTCACGCGCGATGAAGCCGATGTGATGAAACGCGATATCGACGCGGCACGTGCGGCAGGCCTTTCCGGCCTGGTGCTTGGCGCATCGCTTGTCGATGGCTCGCTGGATATCGCTCTGCTCGAGGAACTGCGCCGTCACGCCGATGGGCTGGATATGACGCTGCACCGCGCCTTCGATGTCGTTCCCAATATGGATGAAGCGCTGGAGGCGGCCATCGCGCTTGGTTTCCCGAGAATTCTGACCTCCGGCGGCGCGCGCTCGGCGCTTGAAGGGATAGAGGCGCTGGCGCATCTATCCGAGAAAGCAGCCGGTCGGATTGTCATCATGCCGGGTGCCGGCGTGCGTCCGCAGAGCGTGCAGGCATTGCTGGATCGCTTTCCGATTACGGAAATCCACGCATCCTGTTCTGCCGTCCCATTTTACGACCCGGAAAGCCGGGTGGCGAAGCTCGGTTTCACCGGCGATGGGCGCAAGGGCACGGATGAGGCGGCGGTTCGCGAATTAAAGGCGATGCTTAGCGCTCATCATAAAGGCGGCGCAAAGCTCTAGCCGTACCGGCCGCCCCATCGAGATCAAGGTGGATTGCGTCCGGTCCCGGCAGGGCCAATGCCGCCGTGATGGCATCGGCCATGGATTGCGCGGAGATATCCTTTTCCTCCAGAACCTGCGCGAGCCCCAACCGCGCGAGCCGCTCGGCACGGGCGCTCTGTTCGGTTTCGCCACCGGCTGCAAAGGGAATGAGGAGCGAGCGGCATTTGGCCTGAAGAATATCGCAGACGGTGTTGTAACCCGCCTGTGAAACCGAAAGCCGCGCGCCGGCGAGCAGGCTTGCGAAATCCTTGCGGAAACGGAAGACAGAGACATTGTCCGGTGCCTCAGCCGAAATCGCGTCGAAATCCACCTGGGGCATGTTGGGGCCAGTGACGAGGCACCAGTTCCCGATGCCGTCCAGCAGTGGTGCTGCCTCAAGGGCGGCCCGGACAAGTGCTGCACCGACCGCGCCACCGCCGGCGGACACCACGATATCGAATTTCTCCGCCGGTTGCGGCGGTGGAAGCGGGGCAACAAGGCCGGTATAGACGATGCGCTGGCTGATCTCGCCAGCAAGGGGGAAGGTGTCTTCCAGCCGGGCGAAATTCGGATCGCCATGCACCAGCACGGCATCGAAATGTTTCTTCACCAGTGACACGGTTTCTTCGTCCCGACCCGGCTTGGTTTTTTCCTGCAGGATGTCGCGCAGCGATGTCATGACCAGCGGGCGCGGTTCGCTGTCCTCGATCTCGTCCAGCAGCGGCAGCAATTCGAACCGCACCTGCCTGCGGCCGAAGGGGAAAGCTTCGATGATGACGATATCGGGTTTTGCACCATGATAGGCGCCAATCAGCATATCGGTTCTGAGCTTCCTGAAGGCGTCGTCCACCGGCTTGCCGGAACTGTCGACAAGACCGGAAAAGCTGCCGTCGCTGACGGCGATCGGTGGTAGCTCGACATGGCGGATTCCCTCGCCCGGAAAGCCCGGAACCGGGGTGCCGCCTGTCACCAGAACGACATCGAAACCATCTGCCTGAAGCGCGTTGGCAATGCGGCTGGCGCGGGCGATATGGCCGATGCCCAGAAGATGCTGGACATAAAAGAAGACGGAAGGACGCTTTTCCGGTTCACTCATGGTGCTTTTTCCCACTCGGTCTCGAACAGAGCCTTCAACTCGCTAATGCTGGTGCGGTGGTCGAAAGCGGTTCGCACACGATTCTCGGCGGCACTGCCCAGACGCTGGCGCAATTGCGGATCGGTGATCGCGCTGCGCAGAGCCTGCGCGAAGGCGGTCGGATTTTCCGGTTCCGTCAGCAGACCGTTTTCGCCAGAGACGAAAAATTCCGGAATGCCTGAAATATTGGTGGAAATGCAGGTCAGCGCCTGGCTGGCGGCTTCGACCAGCACATTGGGAAGGCCGTCACGGTCGCCATCGCTGGTAATGCGGCAGGCAAGCGCGAAGAGATCAGCTTCCCGGTAGTTTTCCAGCACTTGTTTCTGGTCCATGGCGCCGGTCCAGACGATCCTGTCGGCGATGCCAAGCTCGTCGGCGAGTTTCCTCAGTGCCGTAAGTTCGTCGCCGCCACCGATATGGGTGAAACGCCAATAGATGTCTTGCGGCAGCGAGGCCAGCGCCTGCAGCAGAATATCGATGCCTTTTTTCTTGACTGCCCGACCGACGCTTAAAATCCGAACCGGATCATCTGCGTCCGATCCGTCTCTTGCCGGTCGCGATGTTTCGAAATGCGGAAAACGGGTTAGATCGAGCCCGTGATAGCTGAGATGCACGTTCTGCTTCTCCCCCGAAAGGGTCTGCAAGTGTTGAAAACCGCCGGCGGTGCAGGTCACGGCCCAGCGGGCGCTTTGCAGCTTGGCGGCAAGGTCGCGATCATTCGAGGTCCAGATATCCTTGGCATGGGCGGAAATCGTCCAGGGTGTGCCGGTGATCAAATGGGTATAGGCGGCGACCGAGGCGGGGGTGTGGATGAAATGGACATGCAGCCACTCGGCATCCACAGGCCATTCATGCGCGAGTACTGCGGCCTGACCGAAACGGCGGAAACGGTTGCGGCTGAGATCGTGTGGCAGATCACTGAAGAAACGGCGGAGCGCGCTGGTGAAGCCCGGCTTCTTGCGGCAGGCCCACAGCGCTTTCAGGACGCGCAGCGGCTCCTCGTGCAGATATTCCGGCAGGTAGGTGACGGGTGCGCGGATTTCGTCATGAACGGGGTGACGTTTCTTGTCTGTCGGCCGGCGCATGGACATGAGTTCAAGTTTCAGTCCGGCCTTTTCAAGTCCCAGAAGTTCCTGGGCGATGAAAGTCTCGGAAAGGCGCGGATAGCCCTTGAGGAGCACCACGATTTTTTTTGTATCGGTCACGTTGCGCGTGTCTCTTTTTGAAGCGGTGGTTGTCGGGGAGCCGGTCACGCGGAGAGTGTGATCGGCGTCCGTTCGCCCTCGGGCGGCAGCCATTCGGCGATCCGTTTCGATATATTTTCCAGACCGTCGAGCTTCAGCTCCCGCGAATTGACGGAGGGCGGTGCACGGCCGGGCAGGGCTTTGAGAGCTTCCGCCATTTTTGCGGGGTTTTCGGCATCCTCCGGCAAAAGCATGTCGAAAAGGCCGAGTTCCGAGGCGCGGCTGGCGCGGATCAGCTGCTCTTCCCGCGGGACGGTGCGCGGCACGACGAGGGCGGGCTTGTCGAAGGACAAAATCTCGCAGACGGTGTTATAGCCGCCCATCGACACGACGGCCTGGGCGCCGGCGACGAGATCTTCCATGCGGTTGTCG
The DNA here is from genome assembly GCF_041414895.1 of Agrobacterium sp. O3.4. Lineage (NCBI taxonomy): Bacteria > Pseudomonadati > Pseudomonadota > Alphaproteobacteria > Hyphomicrobiales > Rhizobiaceae > Agrobacterium > Agrobacterium sp. O3.4. The sequence continues at coordinate 49,001 of NZ_JALPZP010000003.1, read as the reverse complement.
AATTCGATGATCTCGATATGCGGAATATCGGCGACACTGCTCATGAAGCGCTGACGCTGATCCGCCGGCATATAGGGGCCGAGAACCACCAGTGCCTTGTGGGTGAGTTCCGGATCATGGCGGTAGGCGTTGATGACATCGTCGATCAATTCACTACCATCGCCGCCGCCGCCGGTGGTGATGAGAAGGTAATCGCCTTCCGGCCGATGCGCCACGGTTTCTGCCTGCGTTTTGGATCGCTGCAGGAAGCCGACGAAATCCATCTTGTCACGAACATTTTCGGGAACATCCAGTCCCGTCAGCGGGTCGTGGAAATCCGGCGGGCCATAGACCCAGACATGGTCATAAAACTGGCCGATCTTGGTCATGACGTTGTTACGCTTCCACTCGGCTTCGAGCAGTTGCGGCGCATCCATGACATCGCGCAGGCCGATGACGAGCTTGGTTCCCTGTCCCTTGAGATAAGCTAGGGTTTCCTCCACTTCACCGCGCAGGCCCATGGGTTCCTTGTCGACGATGAAGATGTCAGGCTTAAAGCTTTCGGCCGTATGATAAATGATGGAGCGGCGCATCTTCAGGGTTTCCTGAAGATCGATATGCCTGTCCATCGAGGTGTATTCGCCGTTGCGCAGCTTGATGACGCTCGGGATTTTCACGAAATCGACGCGGGCGCGATAATCGAAAGCGCCGGCAATGGTGGCTCCCGAAATGATGAGGACGTTGAGGCCGCGATAATCTTCCACCAGCGCATGTGCGATCGTGCGACACCGCCGCAGATGTCCGAGGCCGAAAGAATCGTGGCTGTACATGAGAATACGCGCGTCGTTCAAACGGGAGGTCATGGGCCACACCTCTTGTTGCCTTTCACGATAAAGGCGATGGCGGAAAGGCAGTTCATCAAGGCGTGTTCCATTTTATCTGAAGGGATCCGCAGCATCACGTAGTCCGTCACCGAAGAAATTAAAGGCCAGAATGACGAGAACGACCGGGATCGTCGGTATGAGAAGCCACGGATATAGCGCAATGACGCTGACGCTGCGCGCTTCCGTGAGCAGAATTCCCCAACTTGTGATCGGCGGGCGCAGACCAAGGCCGAGGAAGCTCAGCGCAGTTTCACCGAGGATCATGCCCGGTATCGTCAATGTGGCCGAGGCGATGAGATGCGACATGAAGCCGGGAATAAGATGTCTGCCGATGATGCGCGGTGTGCCCGCACCCATCAATTGTGCAGCCAAAACATAGTCTTCCTCGCGAAGCGCCAGCAATTTCGAGCGCACGGCACGCGCCAGCCCCGTCCAGTCCAGCATGCCGAGAATGATGGTGATGCCGAGATAGACGAGGACAGGGCTCCAGGTCACCGGCATGATCGCCGCAAGCGCCAGCCATAACGGAATGCTTGGAATGGATTGCAGGACCTCAATGATGCGCTGGACAATCAGATCGAAGGTGCCGCCGCGATAACCGGCGAGACCGCCGATCACAATGCCGAGAACGAAGCTCATGGCGACGCCGAGAAGGCCGATGGTGAGCGAGATGCGCGCACCATAGATGATACGCGACAGCACGTCGCGTCCGAGGCGGTCGGTGCCGAGCAGGAACATTTCACCGCCTTCAGCGGGGCATACAAAGTGGGTTCTGCCTTCGAACATGCCCCAGAAACGGTAGGTATCGCCCTTGCAGAAGAAACGCAGCGGCTGAACATCCGTCGGCACGTCGCGATAGACACGCCGCAAATTGTCCATGTCGAGCGTCATTTCCCGACCGTACACGAAAGGCCCGACAAACTTTCCGTTGTCGAACAAATGAATGGCCTGCGGCGGAGCGTAGATATGCTCGATATTGCGGGTATGGAGATTGTAGGGCGCGAGGAACTCGCTGATCAAGATCGAAAGATAAAGCACCACCAGAAACGCGCCGGACCAGACGGCGATCTTGTGCTGGCGGAACTGCCACCACATGAGTTTCAGCTGCGACGCCTTGCTGAAGGCCGCCATACCAGACGTGTTCGGTTCGATCAGGGATGGATCGAAAGGTGCGGTCGATACGTAATGGGGCAGTGCTTCGCCTGCTTTCGGGATGGATGAAGTCATTTGACGTTACCACCTCCGAAGCGGATTCGCGGGTCGAGTATGGCAAGGGCGATATCCGACACCAGAACACCGATCACCGTCAGGAAAGCCAGGAACATCAGGAACGAACCGGCCAAATACATGTCCTGGCTCTGCAGTGCCCTGATGAGCATGGGACCGGTGGTTTCGAGCGACAGGACGACGGCGGTGATTTCCGCGCCTGATATGATGGCGGGCAGGATCGAGCCGATATCCGAGATGAAGAAATTCAGCGCCATGCGCAGCGGATATTTGGTCAGGACCTTGAAGGGGTGCAGGCCCTTGGCACGGGCGGTGACGACATATTGTTTCTGCAATTCGTCCAGAAGGTTGGCGCGCAGGCGGCGGATCATGCCGGCCGTGCCAGCCGTGCCGATGATAAGGACGGGTATCCAGATATGTTCGAGGATCGATCTGAACTTCGCCCAGCTCATCGCCTGGTTCAGATATTCGCGGTCCATCAGATGGCCGATGGAGATGCCGAACCAGATATTGGCGAAATACATCAGGATCAGCGCCAGCATGAAGTTGGGGATGGCGATGCCGAGCAGGCCAAGAAAGGTCAGGCCATAATCGCCCCAGCTGTATTTATGCGTGGCAGAGTAGATGCCGATTGGAAAGGCGATCAGCCAGGTGACGATGATGGTGAGGAACGACACCAGAACCGTGAGCCAGAGGCGGTCTCCGACGACATCGCTCACAGGTAGCTGATATTCGAAGGAATAACCGAAATCACCGACCAGCATGCCAGTCGCCCAGCGGAAGTAGCGGATCGGAGCAGGCTGGTCGAAACCGTAGCGGACGCGCAGCTCCTCGATTTCGGCAAGGTTGGCCGTCTCGCCCATGGCGCGCAATTCGGCGACATAGCTTTCGAAATAATCGCCCGGCGGCAGTTCGATGATGGTGAAGACCAGCATCGAGATCAAGATCAGCGTGGGGATCATCACGAGGATGCGCTTGAGAACATATCGCAGCATATCAGGCGTCCCCGTCGTACCAGAAGGCATCCGGCAGGTAGACGCCAAGATACGATGTGGGTTCATAACCAAAAAGCGCCTTTTCGGGCACGTTTCGCATGCGTTTGACATGGACGACAGGCTGAAGCGCGCCGTTGACGATGCCGATGGAAAACACCTGCTGTGTGTAGATGCCAAGCATTTCCAGCCAGATGGCCTCGCGCTCTTCCTCTGTGACGCTTCGACGCCATTTTTTCAGGAGGTCGAGCAGATGTGCCGCCTCCGGCAAATCGGGCTCCTTGCCCTCGCGGCCGCCGGACAGATAATGGATGCCCCAGACCGGCCATTGCAACTGGTCGTCACCGGTGGGCGCAAGGCCGGATGGCAACATGTCCGGGGTGGGCACACCATTGTCCATGCCCATCCATACCGACATCATCACCTCGCCGCCCATGGCGCGCTTGCGGAAGACGTCGCGCTGGGTGGGGCGGACGGAAACCGCAATGCCGATATGCCGCCAGTGATCCGTCACCAGTTCCATCACATCGGTTTCAAGCGTGCTCTCGCCTGTCGTCTCGACGATGATGTAGGCCGGACGACCGTCTGGAAGGAGCCTTATGCCGGCATTGTCGCGCTTGTCGAGGCCCACTTCATCGAGCAGCCTGTTGGCTGTTGCGCGATCGAAGGCGCTCCAGGCTTCGGCAAATTCGGACCGGTAGAGCGGGCTTTCCGGCAGAACCGTGTCGGCACTTTCCTTCGCCAGCCCGTAAAAACAGACCATGTTGATTTCATGCCGGTTGATCGCAAGGGACAGTGCACGGCGCACCCGCACGTCCTGAAAATAACCCCGCCATGCCGGGTCGGCGCAATTGAGGTTCGGCAGAAGCGCAACGCGTGATCCCTGCGAGCGCTTGTACAGGTTGACCTTCAAGGGGAAACGCTTTTCGGCATCCTTCAGGAAGGTGTAGTCGGCGAAATCGAGGCCGAAATATTGCAAGTCACTGTCGCCGGATGCCGTCTTGGCCGAGATGATATCGGAGGAGGTGACGTTCAGCAGGAAGCGATCGAGATAGGGCAGCTGCAGGCCGTTTTCATCGACACGGTGATAATAGGGGTTGCGCTCGAATACGAACTGTTCGGCCGGCGGCGAGGTCGTGTTGCGCCATGCGTCCAGCGTCGGCAAAGCCGGGTTTTCCGGACGCACCTGCCGCGACATCTTGATATGCAGCCCGCTCCAGTCATCCGCCTTGTTCTTCTTGATGAGTTTGGCGAGATTTTCGGCAGTCTGATATTTGATGTGGAACTGCTTCATATAAGCGGCGGGCAGGAACAGTCTCGCCGGCGAGGCAGCCGCAAGTTTCGCCAGAAAATCCGGGTTCGGGCCTTCCCAGGTGTAACGCACGGTCAGCTGGTCGATGACTTCGATCAGGGGCGGATTGTTGTTGACCAGAAGTTCGATCGGCGGACCGCCCTTATGGATTTCCTTGTTGAGGGCGACATCCTCCCAGAAATAGCGGAAATCCTCCGAGGTAAAGTCGCTGCCATCGGACCATTTGTGGCCCTCGCGCAGCTTGAAGGTGAAGATGCGTTCTTCCTGAACGTCGTAGCTTTCCAGAATGTCCGGGTGCAGCTCGAATTTTTCGTCATAACCGACCAGCCGGGCATAATTGCTGATCGGCATCAGCCTGATGTCGCGCTGGCCGCCGATGAGCATGCGCACGGAGCCGCCATGTTTTCCCGGCTCGCGGCCGAGCGATTTCATATTCATGACGCGGGGGTTTTTCGGCAGACGTTCCGCAACGTCGGGCAACTCGCCCTTTTCCCGCTTTTCCTTGAAATAATCAGGGTCGGTATAGGCGGCGCGCGCATAGGCCGGCAGGAAGACGGAGGCCATGAGGGCGAGAGTGGTGCGGCGCGTGATCAAGGGCGAAGCTCCCGGATATCGACGTTGCCGTTTGCGAGAACAAAATGGCCGTCGCCCAGATCGGCGGAAATCATGTCGCCATCACCCTCGTCACGAAACTGTTTGCCCCAGTCGAATTTGCCCGTCGCGCTGATCTTGCCGATGGTGCGGAAATCAAGCGGACGGTCGAGGTCGGGAAAGGGCACGGCCGCCAGCAGCGATTTCGTGTAGGGATGCACGGGGGAGCGCATCATGATTTCCCGCGGCGCCAGCTCAACGATGCGGCCTTCACACATCACGGCCACGCGGTCGGCCATATAATCCACCACCGCCAGATTGTGCGAGATGAAGAGGTAGGTGAGACCGAGGTCTTTCTGCAAATCCTTGAGCAGGTTGAGAATTTGCGCCTGAACCGAGACATCGAGCGCAGAAACGGGTTCGTCGCAGATCAGCAGTTCTGGCCCAAGCGCCAAAGCTCTGGCAATGCCGATGCGCTGCCTTTGGCCGCCGGAGAAGCTGTGCGGATAACGGTTCAGCGCGCTTTCTCCAAGGCCGATCGCCTTGACGAGATTGCGAACTTTTTCGGCGCGGTATTTCGCATCACCCCGCCCGTGGATTTCCAGCGGCTCGCTCAGGATATTGCCGACCGTCATGCGTGGCGAGAGCGATGAGATGGGGTCCTGAAAGACCATCTGTATTTTCGAGCGCAGTTCCTTGAGGTCGCCGTCTTTGGCGTTGAGAACGTCGATGTCGCCCTGCGGACGGTGGAAGGTGACGGAGCCTTCATCCGGGCGGACGGCGCGCATGAGGATCTTGCTGACGGTGGTCTTGCCGCTGCCGCTTTCGCCCACCAGCCCGAGGCATTCGCCACGGCGGATTTCAAAACTGACGCTGTTGACGGCCTTGGTGGCGTTGGCATCGCCTTTGCGGAACCAGCTGGACTTGCGGGTCGTGAAGGTCTTGCTGATATTATCGACGGTCAGAAGCGGGCCGGGGGTTTTGTTCACCGCAGCGGTTTTTTTGCCGACAAGGCTTTCGTGATCAACATTGATCTCGCGTAGCGCCTTCAGCCTCTCGCCGGGCTTCATGTCGAAATGTGGCACGGCTGCCATCAGGCCCTTGAGATAGGGATGGCTTGGCGACTTGAAAATCTCGTCGACGGTCCCGGCTTCCATGATCTCGCCCTGATAGATCACGGCAACTTCATCGGCGATGTTTGCCACCACGCCGAGATCGTGGGTGATGAGCAGCATGCTCATATTCAGCCGGCTTTGCAGATCCCGCAGCAGCTTGAGGATCTGCGCCTGGATGGTCACATCAAGAGCTGTCGTCGGCTCGTCGGCGATCAGCAGCGCCGGACGACAGATCAGCGCCATGGCGATCATGGCGCGCTGGCGCATGCCGCCGGATAGTTCGAAGGGGTACATGTTCACGACCTTCTTGGGTTTGGAAAACCCCACGAGGTCGAGCGTTTCATACATTTTTTCCGCGCGTTCCGCCGGTGACAGGATGCTGTGGATGCGCAGCGCCTCATCGATCTGATTACCGACGGTGTGCAGCGGCGAAAAGGAGGTCATTGGCTCCTGAAAAATCAGCCCGATGCGATTTCCGCGTATCGAGCGGATTTCCCGGCCGTCTTTCGGCAACTGCAACAGATCGACGGGGCCGGCTGCGGCATTCTCCGGATCTGTGAAGAGCACGCGGCCGTTCACACGCGCCGTCTTGGGATGGATGCCCATGATGGTCTGGCCGATGACGGATTTGCCCGAGCCGGATTCTCCCACAAGTGCGGTGACTTTTCCGGGAAGGATACGAAGGCTGGTGCCCCTCACGGCATCAATGGTGCCGCCCATAAGAGAAAACGAGACCCGCAGGTTTTCAATACGGAGCAAATCTGCGCCTGCGCTCATGCCAAAGGGTTCCTTGCCGTCTCTTTATCGTTGCCTTGTGACAATTTGCTCAGGAGGGCTTAAAGGCACGTTATCGCAGGGTTTGTTGTCTGTCTATGCTTCTGAAACATCGAATTGTGCAGCAAATTCAAAGCCGGCTTCTGAAACGCGATGGCTTGCCTGACGGCTCTTGTTTGGCGATATGTTAACGAGCGTTTCTGGATGGGGATCCATGTCCGACAAGAAATATTATGACGCGCAGCTGGAGAAAGCCCGACAGTTGCAAAATGACGGCCAATATGCGGAAGCGCATGCGCTTCTCCTATCTCTGGTTGCGGCAAAAGACGGGCACCTGATGGGTGAGCGGACGGTGCTCGGTCTGCCGCGCCGGCTGCATGCGGCGCGGCTGCGTCTTGCCAAGGCGGAAGGCGATATGGTTGCCAGGATCGGTTACCAGTATACGCTGGTGCCGCCGCCTCATGTGCTGGCGAAATATGCACAGTTTTCACCGGAAGAGCGCCGCACGGTCAATCTCAAAAGCAGGGAGGATGTGCCGCGGTTCATCCACCAGATATGGATCGGTCAAAAAGCCCCGCCGGTATCGGTGGAAGCCTGGGCAGCTCATGCCGCGAGGCACGGATATGGCTACCGTCTCTGGCGCGAGGCCGACCTTGAGCGGGAAGGCGTGTTTGCAGACGCCGTCTTCAAGACCATGCTCGATCAGGGTGATTATCCGGGCGCGGTGGACGTGGCGCGTTATATTGTACTGGAACGATTTGGCGGCATCTATCTAGACTGCGACTGGTATCCGGCACGGGACGATGTGAGCTTCGAGGCTTTCCTGCCTCTGGTGGGGCTGACGGCATTCGATGAAAAAACGCCGCGTGATACGGGGCAGGGCAGCATGCTGCTTGCCAATTCCTTCATTGCTTCCCCGGCAGGCCATCCGGTTTTTCGCAGGATGCTGGAGGCGTTTTCCGGTGTCCTCCAGGAAATGCCGCGCGCACCGGCCTGGTGGTCGACCGGACCGCTGATTTTTACCGTCATCGCCCGGGAGGGAAGCATCAGCCTCGCACCGGCGTCGTTCGTTGCCGCGTCTCTTGCCGATCATACGCCGGTTGCGGTGGTCGAAGCGCTCCGGCAGAAGCTCAACGAGGCGAATGGGTTGCTGATCGCCTGGAAATCATGGTGAGATTTCGTCTACGAGGTCTCCGGAAGAGCGCCATCGAGCTGCGGGATGATTGTTGGTTGCTTCGAAAAGCCGCCGCAGAAATCGCCAGACATTCTCGTCATGCACGAGATGATGGGTGAGGATGCCGGTGGTGCCGCCCTCTTCGGCGGTCCTCAGGATGCGGGCAGCGGTTTCGGCGAAAAGGATATCGTCGTTGCGGCCGCCTCGGCTGCCGTGCCAGTCGATAACATCGACATGGGTGTTCAGACGGGGCGGCAGGGTGTTTTTCTCCGGGCCGAAAACGGACAGGGCGCGATATCCGAGAACCGCCAGTCCCTCGACGATAATGCCATCCACGCGGTTCCATGGCGGCACGAGCATCGGCACGAAACGTGTGCCATGCAGGTCGTGGAGTTTATCCAGTCCGGATTGCAATTCGTCGAGAACGAGGGAAAGCTCCCGGTGAGCGCCAAGTTCCTGTTTCTTCTCACCGTTCCCGGCATAATTTGTGTGCGACCAGCCATGCACGGCCACATGGGCAATATCTGACGCATCCAGATATTGCGCGAGCCTGTCCGTCGTCATTTCGGGAATGACCGCGAGGGTTACCGGCACGGAAAAGCCGCGGCAAAGATCAAGCAGCGTATCGAGCGCGGATGTCGGCTCCACGGCATCGTCGTCCCGAAGCCAGAGATCGGCGGTCATGCCGCGCCGGCTGCATTCATCCAGCGCTGCAATCAGTTTTTCCACACTCATGATCTTCGCGCCTTTGCTTGCAGCAGGATATGGTTCAGCTCTGTCGCGGCGTTTTCCAGGGATCGTTCATTGACGACGAACTGGCGGGCCGCTTTTGCCAGTTCTTCGCGCTGCCTGTCATTGTCGAGCAGGGTCTTGATCGCGTCGGCATAGGCGGCTGTATCATTTTCCGGTGTCAGTAATCCTGTGGTGCCGGATTTTACCACTTCGGGAACGCCGGCCACTTTTTCGGCTACCACCGGCAGGCCGGCGGCCTGTGCCTCAAGATAGGCAAGACCATAGGCTTCGCCATGGCCGGGCCAGACATAGAGGCATGCTTTTGAAAGAAGTGCGGCGATCTCGGTTGCGGTTTTTTCGCCGTGCCAGACAAGACGATTGTCGGGAAATGTGCTGAATATGGCCTCCACAGTGCCGCGTTCCGGTCCGTCACCGATAATATCCAGCGTCCAGTCGAGATCCTTTGGCAACAAAGCGAGGGCCTCTGAAAGCGCGCGATAACTGTTCAGCTTGTCGCCCGCCCGCATCATGGCGACGGTGATGAGCCTCCCCGGCGTCGGGTTTGGGGCATTCGCAACAAACTTTTCGGTATCGATAAAGGGTTGCAGCATTGCAGAGTGCAGGGTTGGGGACGCGCGCAAAAGCCCTTCGCGATCCCGTGCGGTGAAGCAGATATTGACCGCGGCTGCGTTCAATGCGGCTAGCAACCCGTCCTGCACCGCATGCCAGCCCATGGCATTGCGTTTTGGCGAATAGGAGGCCTCGGCGGTGACGTAGGCAATATCGAACCGTCTGGCGAGTTCCGGCCCGAGCAAATCCGGGGCCTTGTAGTAAGGGTGGTAACAGAACCAGAGGTCTGGCGCGCCTTCCAGTTTCCAGCGCTTGGTAATCGCCTCGATTTCACGCTCGGCTGCATCGGCAAGCGAGGTTCGTGCCGGGTCATCCGCCTGCTTTAGAAAGCTGCGCAGTTCTGAAGCAACGAGCACCGCATGGCCGCCCATCGTCATCGCCTGCATCAGCAGGCGCGCCATCAACCGGTCTCCGGAGGGAACGGGATGGTTGGGCGATTTGAGCGGCGAATAAAAAGCGATCTTCATGCCGATGGTTGTGCGTTGGCGGCGGTTCCTGCGTCAACCGGAATTTGAAAGGGCCGAGCCTTGACAGCCCGGCCATTCTTGCCCAACTGAAAGGCATCTTTTGCACATGCGCGGAGCGTGACACGCTTTGACTTTTTCTGACATTTCCCAGAACCTGCTTTCCAGCATCGAAAATAAAACCGCCAAGGCGGGTGTGATCGGCCTTGGCTATGTCGGCCTGCCGCTCGCCATGACGGTCGCCAAGGCCGGGTTCAAGGTCGTCGGTTTCGATATCGACCCCGGTAAAATTACCGCGATCGATGCGGGCCGCAGCTATATCGAGGCGGTATCCGATGAGGTGCTGACAAGTGTCAGGCAGGACGACGGCTTCGTCGCGACGGCCGATTTTGCCCGACTGGCCGAATGTGATGTGATCGCCATCTGTGTGCCGACGCCGCTGACGAAATATCGCGAGCCGGACCTTTCCTATGTCGAAAAGACCTGCCGGGATATTGCCGCGCATCTGCGCAAGGGGCAGCTCGTGGTTCTGGAATCGACCACCTATCCCGGCACGACCGATGGGGTGGTGAAGACCATTCTGGAGAGCCGCGGGCTGGTTTCCGGCGTTGATTTCTTCATCGGCTTTTCGCCCGAGCGGGAAGATCCCGGCAATCGTGATTTCGAGACTTCGACCATTCCGAAGGTCGTTGCCGGTGATGGCGAAGCGGCTGGAAAACTGATGGCCGCGTTTTATGGATCGGTTGTCAAAAAGATCGTGCCCGTTTCGACAAACGCCACGGCCGAGGCGGTGAAAATCACCGAAAACGTCTTCCGTGCCGTCAATATCGCGCTCGTCAATGAACTCAAGGTCGTCTACGAGGCCATGGGCATCGACATATGGGAAGTGATCGACGCGGCAAAAACCAAGCCTTTTGGTTTCATGCCGTTTTATCCCGGTCCGGGCCTTGGCGGCCACTGCATACCGATCGATCCGTTCTACCTCACCTGGAAATCACGCGAATATGAATTGCCGACGCGGTTCATCGAGCTTGCCGGGGAAATCAACACCGGCATGCCCCGTCACGTCGTCGGGCGGGTTGCGGAAGCGCTCGATATTCATTCCGGCAAGGCGCTCAGCCGTTCGAAGGTTCTGGTTGTCGGTCTCGCCTACAAGAAGAACGTGCCCGACATTCGCGAAAGCCCCTCGCTGAAGCTCATCGAACTTATCCAGGAGCGCGGTGGCGAGGCCGCCTATTATGATCCGCATGTGGCGGAAATCCCGAAAACCCGGGAATACAGCCACCTAATGGGCATGAAATCGGTGCCATGGGACAGTCGGACGATCGGCGCTTTCGATGCCGTTCTCGTGGCGACCGACCATGACAATGTTGATTATGCCGCGCTCAGTGAATGGGCGCCGCTGATCATCGACACGCGAAATGTCTTTGCGCGGCGAGATATTGCTGCAAAACACATCATCAAGGCCTGATACGGACGGACCATGAGCAGACTGGACAGTTTTATTCGCCGGTTGACCGCGCAGCGGGATATTCTCAACCACCTCGCGGCTGATCTCGATCTGCCAGAAGAGGGTGCACTGATGGAAATCGGTCTCGGAAACGGACGCACTTTCAATCACCTGCACGAACTGTTTCCCAGCCGTCGTATCATCGCTTTCGACAGGGCCATGGGTGCGCATGCCTCGTCGGTTCCGGCCCCTGAGGATCTTGTTATTGGTGAAATCTCGGAGACCGCGCCTGCCTTCATCGGTGCAGATGCGGCGATGGTTCATGCCGATATCGGCACGGGCTATCCGGAAAAGGACGCGGTTACACTGACGTGGTTGCCGGATCTTGCCGCGGGCGTTCTGGCGAAAGGCGGCATCGCCGTCAGCGGTCTGCCGCTGGAGCATCCCCTGCTGAACCCGCTGCCGGTGCCGGAAAGCGTGCCAAGGGACCGCTATTTTCTCTATCGCAAGATTTGAACCTGCGCAGGTAAACAGCAACCGCCCGGGCCTTGTCCTAGAGATAACGTTCGCTCTCTTCCTTCGAGAGCAGGAAAACTTTCATCTGTGAGTTCCGTCCGCGGATGGTGATCTGTTCGCTGCGAAGGTCGGCGATATCCTGCCCTGCCTGCGTTAGCGCCGGTTCGGAAACAACGATGGCTGCGCCGAATTCCTTGGCCTTGGATTCGAGCCGGCTTGCGACATTGACGGTATCGCCGATAGCCGTCAGGGTTTTTGCGGCGCCATATCCCATGACACCGACGATGCTTGGGCCGGCGTGAATGCCGACCACAACTTCGAGACGGACGGCGAATTGTTTCTCCAGCCCCTCGTTCAAGATTGCGATATCGCGCAATATGGTGGCGGCCGCCTTCATCGCATTGCGGCAGGCATGTTCCTCGTCCTCTCCAAGTCCAAAAAGAGCCATGGCTCCATCGCCGATGAACTTGTCGAGATGGCCGCCCGCGTGCTCGACGGCCTGGCCGACGATGGTGAAATAACGGTTCAGGAGGAAGACGACATCATAGGGCAGCTTCGCCTCGGACAGCGTGGTGAAGTTACGCAGATCGCAAAAGAGGATGGCGATTTCCTCTTCCCGGCCGGGGCGGGCCAGCTGCGCATCGACCGGCAGGTCGCTCTGCTGGGGCGGCGAAACGAGAAGCGCGATACCAAGATCGCTCGTGGGGCGTAGCTGACAGCCGAGCCTCACATCCGAATCGGCATGGATGCGTCGCAATGTGGTTTGCTCTATGTCTCCGGGTGGCGGAAGCGGGCCTTTGCTGTTCAGAATCTTGACCCGACAGGTTGAGCAGCGCCCTTTGCCACCGCAGACCGAATAATGCGGTATGCCCGCAAGCCGGCTGGCCTCCAGAATGCTCAGCCCGGCCGGCACACGCGCCTGTGCGCCATGTTCGTAGCGGATTTCGATGGCCGTCAACCGTTGCCGCCAGCTGCGCACGCCGCGCAGGACGAAAACCAGCATTACCGCGCCGATAAACGACGTTTCCGCCGTCCCGGTGATGAACCGAATCTGCGTCTCCATTTCCCGTTGCAGCGGTAACTCGTCTTTTTGAATGGTATTGTCGACGAGCCCCGGAGGAAGCGCATATTTTTCGTCGATCTCCGCCAGCCATCGGCCGGCATCGCTGAAGCCCAGCAGCGCCAGAAGCGGCAGCATCACCGCCACCGTCATGAACAGCCCGGCTATGCGCGGGTACCAGTCGCGGTAACGTAGCCAGAAATACAGGCCGATGCATCCGTGGACCCAGATGACGATCAAGGCGAGGCTTTGCCACGCGCCCTGTATCGGGTTGTTGATCCACAGCCTGCGGATGACCGAGTAGTAGCCGACATCGATGCCATAAATCATATGCGACACGCGGATATTGACGGCGTGGCCGATGATCAGAAACGGGATCGACAGGCCGAAAATGACCTGAAGCGCTTCGCGCAACGGCATGCGCAATGTTCTGCGCAGATAAAGCGAGCGCAGAACAAGGCAGACATGCACCAGAACCGAGCCATAAAAAAGCAGGCTACTGATGGGGTTGAGCCAGATGAGGCTGAACCATTTTCGGGCCCGTTCGGCGGTGTCTATGGAGATGAGTGCAAGGGAGTGATTGAAAAGATGGGAAAATACAAAAGCAAATATGATGAGACCGGATAAAATCCGGGCCCGTCTCAAATTGGTCTCCGAAAAGAAACGGATCATGCAAATCCCATCATGTGGTCGCTCAGCGCAGAATCATCATTTAATAAGCCGTGACGTCCTTAGTGCAGGGAATCTCGTGGCAATATCGTGGAGCAAAAGGCTGGCAACGGTCAATTGTGCGTGTTCGAATGTCGCCGGCGCATGTCCTGTTTAAAAAGGAGCCGTTCGGTATGCTCTCGCCTTTTGTTTTACGCATCGTCCGGACATAAAACCGCTGCGCATTTTATTGGAAATTTTCTGGACGCACGATTGCAATCGCGACTTGGGGACGCTGCCAGGCACCCAAACTTTCGCCGAGACCAGGAGGTTGCGGTGACCGCGATCAGAGTTCGATTATCTGGCCGTCCATGGCAGCGAATGCGCCACCGAACTGGGTTTTCGCCTGTTTTTCGATACTGTCCAGCTCCTCGTCGCTGCGACTTGGGGCATGGTGTATGAAACCGACATTTTTTGCATCGGCCAGTTTGGCAAGGCGGATCGCCTGTTGCCAGGACGAATGGCCATAACCGCGATAAAGGCCCATTTCGTCGTCGGTGAACATGGCGTCGTAAAGGAAAAGATCGACATCCCTGATCAGATCGAGCACGGTTTCGTCGATGCTGCCCGGCTCATGCTCCGTATCGGTGATGATGGCGAGGGATTTTCCTTCCCAGTCCAGCCTGTAGCCGATGGCATTACCGGGATGATTGAGCATTCCGGTTCTGATTGAAAGGCCGGGGCGCGGGTTGAGCGTGTCGCCGGGCATGAAGTCCCGCGTCACCATTTTTGCGCAGCAAACCTCCAGCGGCACGGGGAACCAGGGTGGGCTCATGAAATCCTTGAGCATTTCCCGCGTTGTCATGATGCCTGCCAGGTGACCGGACCAAATAGCGACGTCGTTGCAGCTGTTGTAAAACGGCTTGAAGTAGGGGAAGCCGACGATGTGATCGTAATGACAGTGCGAGAAGAACAGATCGACGTTGGTAATGCCTTCCGCCCGCAACGCCAGACCGGCGGGATGAAGCCCAGACCCCGCATCGAACAAAAGAACATGATCTCCGCATCGTACTTCGATGCAGATGGTATTGCCGCCATATTTTCGGAAGTTTTCACCTGAAACAGGAAGCGTTCCCCGCGCGCCCCAGATCTTTACCCGAAAATTTCTATTACTTTCCCGACTTGCTGTGTCGGAATCGAACGCCATGACACACCCCAATAACAACGGAATCTTACACGCTTCCCCCATGAAGCCCGTTGTCTCTACAGATTTTTATATCCGCCTTTTCTGGCGGATGCCTTTACCTCTTATTCAGTCAGCATTTCATTTATATTGCAATGGTGCGACATTTATTTTTCTAATATCGCCCGTCGGGGTAGCAAGGAATTGCCGCTCATGTTCTGGCGCTTGCGCGCGCCTTGCTGAGTTCCGTCGTCGTCTGGGTGAGGCGTTCGGCAAGAACGCGCATGACTTTTATGGTGATATCCGGGAAATCGGACATGAGCTTGAAGAACTGCTCCTTGCCGATCCGCAGGGCTTCGACATTGGTGGAGGCGCGCACAGTTGCGGTTCTAACGCTGTCACAGAGGATGGCGATTTCGCCGACAATGGCGTTGCCGGTCATTTCCGCCACTTTCAATGTGCCTGATGGGGAATCGACCAGAACATCCACCTTGCCGGTCAGAACCACATAGGCCGCATCGCCGACATCCCCCTGCCGGAACAGCACGTCACCCGTATGATAGGACACCCGATCCGATGCAAAAGCGAGTAGTTTGAGCTTCGACGGTTCCATTTCCGAAAAAAACGGGACGCGTTTCAGCATTTGAATTTCGTCTTTGAAGAGCATTGCCTTACCCTATTCTTGTTCCACCTCGGCCACGTTCTTGGACTTATGTTGCGACCATGTCCTTGAATGTACCGTTTTCCTGCGCCAGAGTCTCGTAACTTCCGTCGGCGGTGATTAGTCCCTGGTGGACGAATATGACCCGGCCGAACATGCGTGAGAGCGTTGCATTCGACAGAACCCATATGATTGACGGGTTATTGTTGTTCTGTTTCAGGAGTGTGATGACCCGCTCGACAATTTCCTCCTGTTGTCGGGGATCGAGGCCGGGAAGGGGGCGATTAAAGACGTAATAGTCGGATTTGCGGATCAGCGCGCGGGCAAGATTGAGCTTCTGGCGCTGCAGCGGACCAAGCCGCTTGCCGCCGGCACCGAGGTTGAAATCGAGGCCGACCGCCAGAACACGCTCGTAGACGCCCTGCTTGCGCATGACATCGGCGACGATGTGGGTGATACGCCGCGAGGCATCGGTATAACGATGGCTGACCTTGCCGAAGAGAATATTGTCCAGCAGACTGGTGGCGCTCATATATTTCGTCGGATCGTAGATTTCGATGATGTTTTTCAGACTGTCGGGCAGGTTTTCATGGAACATGTGCCGGACTTCGATGATCCTGTTCATGATTTCCGGCGACAAGAGGCCGAAACGCTGCCGGGGCTCGATGTAAAAGAAGCTCAGCCGCAGCATCGCGCGTTTTTCGCTCTCATTGGCATCATCGAAACCACGGCCCTGCAGGCGCTGCAACATCTGCTGATAGACTGGAATGTCATCGGGCGTCATGAATGTCAGCTGCTGGAAGAAGGGATGGTCTCCCGGCAGATCGGCGAAGATTTCGACGATGTTTTCGGCGATCGTGTAACCCATCTCGAACAGGGTTTTGACAAGACCGGTTTCGCGCATCAGCGAGCGGAAATAATCGCTTTCGATGATGGTCCGGATCGTCTGGGAGGAGTCCCGCATGGTGCCGAACAGCAGGTTTTCGCCGACCGTCGCTTCGCTGTTGTAGCTCTCAAGCTCGAAAGGCGCGATGAGGCCGCTCAAGTTCTCCTTTTCCAGTTCGGCGCGCAGCACATGCCGCAGTTCCACGATGCGGGCGGCAAGATGCAGGTCGGTCAGGGGGTCGATCGACGAGCGCAGTGCAAACTCGAGGATATCCTGCGACAGTTCCACGCTGTCGAGCACGGCCAGGATTGCCCGAATGAGATTTTCCGGTTTGCCGTCACCGGACGGGCTGGAAGCGTAGTCGATCCATTCGCTGTTTATGTCGATCAGCGGATTGCCAGCCATCTTGGCTTCGCGGATTTCCCACTTGCGGTGTTCCAGAGCCGCACCCTCATAGTTCTTGTTTGCCAGCGGGGCGTGTTTCAGGCCGTAGAGCAGATTGTCCATCAGGCTGGCATGGAAAAAATAACTGTCCGAGGAGACATAGGAGATGCGCCGTCCCGTCAGCGATTCCGGCAGTTCCAGTATGTCGACATCATTGATGCTGATCTTGCCGGAGGCCGGCCAGAGTGTACGGCCGATCGCATCCGCAAGCGCTTCGCCTCCCGCGCCGCCGACGATGGCGATGACTTCACCCGGCTCGATCTTCAGCGATGCCTGCTCCAGAAGCCGGCTGCCGCTGTCGTCTTCCAGTGTCAGATTGGTGATGACGATCGGTGCGGTGATGGCTGCGACGGTTCCCGGCGACAGTTTCTGCACGTTCTCTTCGATCATGTTCGGGGCATTGAACTGTTCGAAGACCTGCTCGTATTTCACCTGCACATCCTGACGTGCCTGATCCCAGTCGATCAGTTCCTTCAGCGGTCCGGGCAATTCCTTGTAGGCGTTGATGACGGCGACCAGCTGGCCAACATCGAGGCTGCCCTTGAGGGTGAGATAACCGCCAAGCGCATAAAAGAAGAAGGGCGTAAGCTGCGCGAGGAAGTTATTGATGAATTTGACCAGAAACTTCCACTGGTAGAGATCGTAACGGATCTTGAAGATGTCGCCGAGCCGGTGGGAAGCATCGGCGCGCTCGAAATTTGACGTATCATAGGCGTGGATGGTGCCGATGCCGTCGACCATCTCGCCGATGCGCCCGGCAAGCTGGCGGGCGCTCAACTGCCGCTGGCGACCGAGTTCAATCAGGCGACGGCGCATCTTGGGGATGATGCCGACCTGAATGGCGGCCATGAAGGCAGCGATCAGACCCAGCCAGAAATTCTGCACGAGGATGAAGAAGAGAGCAGAGAGCGCCTGACCGCCGAGAAGCGCTGGCTGCACGAAGGCGTCGCCGGTAAAGCCGCCTAGCGGCTCGACCTCGTCCTTCACCATGCTGGAGATCTCAGCGCCCTTGACCCGCTTGAAATGGCTGGGTGGGAAGCGCAGGATCCTGTCGATCAGTTCAAAGCGGACACGCCGGAGAAGCCGTTCGCCAAGGCGGCCCTTGAAGGTATTGATGTAATATTTGAAAAGCCCGTTGATGACGACAAGCGCAAGGAATGTCAGGCTGAGCGCCATCAGCATCGACATGCGGTTGAGTTCGAGCCCGGGGAACAAGGTCACGGTGCCCCAATAAGGGATATCGACCGTGAGATGCATGAAAAGCTGTGTTGCGTTCGCCCCTTCGAAACCATCCCCCTGAATGGGGCCGTTGACGATCTGCTTGGGCAGATCGAAGGCGAGGAAGTAGGGGATCATGGACAGGGCCACGATCAGCAGAATGAAAAGCTGCTGCCGCCTCGTGTGCGACCAGATATAACGCGTAAGGCTTTGTTCCATATAAAACTTCTATGACCTGTCGGGGCAAGCCCGGGGTGTTGGTTTGCGCGGTGTCTAGACGATCCGGTGGGCGGGTGGCGCAAGCTCCTCCTGCAAATAGGTACGTGACTCGCTATTTATCAGTATATTCAAGCGGTTTCGAGCAAAATAGCATCCGCATCGAGGCTTACCCGCCACACTGAAAGATTGTTTTTGCAACCCGTGTGTCGCAATCCATATAAATGCGACAGTATTTTTAGAATTCTCTAATGTTATTGTTTTTAGTGTAGAACAGGCGTTAAGACACTTGGGTATAGTGATCCCGTAGTGGTTGAGCCAGACGCTGGCGCAATAGTGGCAAGGTCGATGGCGATAGATATTTCAGAGCGTGCAGGCGGCGAACCTCCCCTTGAGTCACGGCAGCTTTTCGACATTGCAGCGGATGGAATGATCGCGCATCCCGTTTCTTTTGAAGGGCTTGCCGGTATTTTTCATCCGGCGCGCAAAGATGTGCAGCGGGATCATGCGGTTCTTTTCGTCAGCCCGTGGGGCATGGAAGAGCTGTGCAGCCGCAAGTTTCAGCGCGTTCTGGCCGAGCGGCTGGCCGCTTCCGGCGTTGCCAGCCTGCGATTTGACTATCTTGGCTCAGGCGACGCGCTCGATCCGGACGATGTGGGTCGGGCGGCGGACTGGCTTTCCGACACGCGCGCGGCGTTTGAGTATCTGAAGCGTCTTTCCGGCTGTTCCGGGGTTGTCGTTGTCGCGCAGGGCCTCGGTTGCGCGATTGCAGCTCAGGCACTTGCCGGTACTGCACCCGCCGGTTCCATGGCTCTTCTGGCGCCGGTCGTCTCCGGTCGCGCCTATCTGCGTGAACTGGCGATGTGGTCCTCCATGATTGACGATGGTCTTGGTCTTTTACCCGCGCAACGCTCAGTACAGCCCGGGGCGATCGCCGGAATGACCATGCCTGTTGGTGTTGCGGATACGATCAAGAAGATCAATCTCTCCGGTCTTGAAACTGTTCCGGCCCGCAATGTCCTTGTGCTTGCGAGAGCCGGTCGTGTGACTGACAGTGATCTCGCCAGACATCTCGCGGCGCTTGGCGGTGAGGTGAAAGAGGCGGCTTTTTCGGGTTATGACGATCTCGTTTCCAGCCCGACGCTTTCGAAAATATCCGGCGATGTCGTGAACCGACTGGTGGATTGGGTCTTGTCACAGACCCATGCCGGGAACCCGGTCACACTCCCTGAAGATTTCACCATCAACGCGCCACAGCGCGGCAATGGCTTTTTCGAACAGCCGGTGCAATTTGGTGAGGGCGGACGGCTTTTCGGCATCTTTTGCGAGCCGGACCATCGACAACCGGTTTCTTCGGTCCTTCTGCTTGGCGCGGCCTATGACCGGCATGCGGGCTGGGGCAGGCTTTCCGTGCAGACCGCCCGTGCCCTTGCGCGTGCCGGTGTCGCGTCGCTGCGCTTCGATGCCGCCAATATTGCCGACAGCCCGCCGGTCAAAAACGTGCCGGATCAGGTTCTTTATGATGCCTCGCAGAATGACGATGTCTCTGCCGCTCTCGATTTTCTCGAGCGGCGCGGCAAAGGTCCCTTCATCGCGGCCGGCCGGTGCAGCGGTGCCTATCTCGCTTTCAACGGCGCGCTTGCGGATGGTCGGATCAGCGCAGTCGCTGCGGTCAACCCGGTCGTCTTCCACTGGCAGAAAGGCCGCTCCGTCGATGAAGCCTTGCACAAGCGTCCGCGCTCGTTTGGGGAGTACAGCCAGCGTTTTCGCCAGGGGGCAACGTTCAAGCGTCTCTTCAGCGGCGATGTGGATGTCATCAGTGCCGGACTTAACATCTTCAAGGCAACGATGAAGAAGCTTTCGACAAAAACGGCAAGGCTGTTCCGCCGGGGCAGCGAAGAAGGGCGCGCCGTTTACGGTGCTTTTGATTCACTCAAGGCAAAGGGCACCGCTGTCAGTCTGCTCTATAGCGACAATGACGACGGGCTTGAGCATTTTCGCTATTACTTCGATGCCGATGGTCGCGGGCTTTCGGCCTATCAGAATGTGTCGCTGACAATTATTGCCGATGCCGACCACAATCTTTCGACACCGGAAGCGAAAACGATCTTCATCGATGCGGTGACGCGATTGGCTCTAAAAGGAGAAACGCCGGCCGGAGCCCAGTGATACCACGTCTCCGGACGGTGGCGTTTCGATTGTCCCGGCCTCCGGCACAAGATTGATTGTCTTGCTCTCGCCGGGGGCGAGATGGAACCAGTTTTCCGAGGCACGATAGCCTTCCGCCGACACATGGACGGATTGCGCCAGCCGGTCGGTACCGATTTCGAGCGACCAGTTGCCGTTGGTTTCGCTGATACCCGAAGACAGATTGGCGGCATGCAGCGCTTTTTTCCGGCCGAGCGGAAAATGGAAGGCGTCGGCGATAACAAGCCCGGTTGCGACATCACGAAGCCGGGCGACCGTGACATCATGGGATGGCGGGCCGAAACGATAGGCATAGGTCGTGTCGAAAAAGGCGCCGAACAAATCGGTTGCGGCAATTATCTGGCTCTGCCGCGGCGAGAGCGTCAGCGGGCGTTTGGCGTGCACGACTGGCTGCATGCCGTCGCGCAGGCATGTCAGTTCCAGCATGGCGTCCAAGCTCTCGCTGGTTTCGTTGATGAGATGGATGTCCAGCCCGTTGGTGCCTTCATCGGCAAGGCTGAGCTGGACGGGGCGGAACGCGCGCTTTAATGCGTGCCAGACGGATTTGGGCCGGCCGGTGGCGTCGATGATACCCCAGCCAGCGCCGGGAACGAGATCCTGCAGGGTCCAGACCAGCGCGCCCCGACAAGAGGAACTGCTGCGCCGCCATTCGGCGAAGGTCGCTTCCATAACCTCGGCTGTTGCTGCACGGGACATGTCGAGATAAAGCCCGCCATCCTCGCGTCGCAGAACGTCCGGTTCAACGTCGTAAAGCAGCTTCAGATAATGGTCGCGAACATCTTCGAAATCCCAGGACGCGCCGCGATCGCGCGGCGTGCGGGCTTTCCAGCGTGGATCGTGCACGGCCACGCCGGGAAGATATTTGTCCAGCGTTTCCTGTTCGGGAATATTGGAAAAAGCCAGGCACTCGGCGGCAAAGCGCACATCGGCGCGGCGGGCATCTTCCAGCGGACGGCAATAGGCGCCCACACCATAATAGTGACCGACCCCGGCATTGGGGAAAAATGGCAGCGCGCCGCCGGAGGGGGAGTTGGTGACATAGGCCGCATCCGGCCGTTTCTCAGCCAGCACATCCGGAATAATCTCCTCGGTGAGCGTCGCCTTCCATATCTGTTCCGGCAGGCCGAGCATGGCGCCCTGCTGGTACATCTCGCTGCCGCCGCAGAAAACGGCGAGGGAGGGAGAAAGCGCTGTCGTCTCGAGGAACTGCGAGATTTCCGTAACAATATGCTGGCGCAGGCCGTCATCCTTTGCCGGGTAATCGAAATTGGCAAGCATGGCGTCCTGCCAGACCATGATGCCCAGTTCATCGCAAAGCGCGAAGAATTCCGGCGTCTCATAGGCCATGGTGCCGCCGATACGGATCATGTTCATGCCGGCTTCGGCTGCTTTTTTGAGCCATGGCTCGTAGTCCGGCCGTGTTCCCGGCAGGCGCACGATGTCGGCCGTCGCCCAGACTGCGCCGCGGCAGAAGACGGGTTGGCCGTTCACCTTGAGCCCGAAACCGTTGCCATCCTCGCCGTTATCGATCTCCACCTGGCGGAAACCCGTGCGCCCGAGCCTGTGTTGCTTGCCGTCCAACTCCAGAATGATGTCGTGCAGCGCGGGTCTGCCATGGGTGTGCGGCCACCAGATTTCGACGCCGGGTATGAGTAGTTCGCCGAGGAGTTTGCCGTCCTCGCCCTTTGAAAGATTGATACAGTAACCCGCGCAAATCACCCGTGCGGACTGGATGTCACGGTTCGCTTCAAGAGCGATGCTGACCTTTCCCGTGCCGGTATCGTCAAGCGAAGATTGCAGGGTGCAAAGCACGCTTTCCTGCTTGATGAGGCTGATGGGTCGCCATGGGCCAGCGGCATGGATTTCCGGGCACCAGCCGGGCATATGGCCAAGTGCGGTGGTACGGATCAGCCGCAACCCCTGTGTGTTCATCATCTGCGGACGCCAGCGGGCGCGCGGACCGGTTTTTTCGAGCCGTGGTGCAAGCGCCCGGAAACAGATCGAAAGTTCGTCCGCGCCTGTGAGCGTGACTGGCACTTCCAGCCTTTCGAACATGCTTTGGCTGGCGGCGATCAGCTCACCGTTGAAGAAGATTTCCGCAACGGTTGCGAGGCCGTCGAAGCGCAGTGTGGCCCGTTCCCGCACATCGGAAATCATCGTCAGCCGATACCAGGCATCCCTGTCGTTGAGCGTGACAGGAGCAAGACGATCGAATTTCCCGGCATCCTCCAGTGCCTGCGCCACCGTGCCGGGCACGGAGACGTGCAGGCTTTCAAGTGTTGCCGGGATGTCGGACGGGGTTTCGCAGGCATCGGCGGGCGTCAGTGTCAGCGTCCAGCCTTCACTCAGAAACTCCTCGCTTTCGCCCGGAAAATAAGTCCTCACGCGGCCTCGCTGGCGTCAGATAGTTTCGCCGCAAGGCTTTCCATCAAGCCATCCCATGCGTCCGCTGCCGGATCGAGCACGGATGCCAGCGCGTCGAATTTGCGGCGGGTGACAGCGCGGGCTAGCTGGAACTGCACGGTCTTGGCGACCTCGGAGATACGCAGCGCGTGGTCCCTTGCTTCGGAAAAACCGTCCTTGTCGAGCCATTCGAGATGGCTTGCCGCCAGTTCGAAATTGGCGCCGAGCTGGCGCAGCGTGTTGAAGGCATATTTGTGGAAAAAGCCGAAGGGCCTGTCGGCAACCTTTTCCACCTGCGCCGGAAACACGGCTGAAAAGGCTCTGACCGGATTGGCGGATGGCCGCCGTGAAAAATGAAATCTCAGCAATCGCTCGGCCGTCTTGCGAACATGGGCCGACGACGGATTGCTTTCTGCGAATTTCGCAAATTCGGTGTAGGGCAGGAAGGGTGGGTCGGTCTCGGCCAGATGGTGCTGGAACAACCCGTCGAAATCCTCGCCCGACAGATGGAAAAAGCCGGCATTGTGGAAGTAGTCTAGTTCCCGGTTCGCCAGATCGAGCCGGTTGATGGCGACGGTGGTTTTGCCGTGCTCCTTCTGATAGCCCACCCCATGGGTGTCGGGCATATAGAAGCTGTCCATCTCGACCAGGCAGATGCGACCGCGTTCCAACTGCGCCTCGATGTGGTTTTCCACCCGGTCGAAGATCGCCAGTTCGGTGGCGCGAACGCCATAAAGCGCTTCGAGATCTTCCAGCGGCACCTTGAAGAAGGTGAACTGGTCACCCTCAAAGTCCTGCGTCAGGGTGAAACCGAACATGGCTTCCGGCGGCAGGCCTTTCGAGGCCAGAACCTCTATCCACAAATCGATGTAGCAATTGGTCTCCGGCCACATTCTTTCGGAAGAATGGAGCGGATGTTGCACATAGTTCTTGGGATCAAGGCCCGGAAAAATCTGCCGCATGGATAATCAGCCCCAGAGGGTTTCCACGACCTTTGCAGGCCATTTCTTCACATACAGACCATGATGCGCAAACAGCGCCAGAGCGATACGCTCAAGGCCGAAACCGACGCAGGCGGTATGGGCGACATCGCCGTTGGCGAGGTTCAGACCCCATTTCTGGCCGAAGGCATCCTGATGGTAGTTGAAGCTCATGCAGGCTGTCGGGTTGGTCGTCGATGTGACCGGGATCAGCAGTTCGAATTTCAGGTTCTGATCGCGCTGGTTGTTGGCGAGCATCTTGCCGGCGCGGCCGAAGAAAGGATCGTTGGCGACATCGATGGTGACGTCGAGGCCGACCGCCTTCATCATCTCGACGCCGCGATCCATCCAGGTCTGGCGGAATTCGGTGACGTCGGACTCTGTGCCCATGCAAACATATTCGCGCATGCGGAAAAGCTGCTGGCGCGCCGGATCCTTGGAGGGTTCGTGGCGGAAGCAATAGGACTGGATGTCATAGAGACCGCCGCCGGCGGGCAGCGCGCCGCGCTTGGCGATCGTCGGATAAAGCGGATAGCAGGCTGCCGGCGTCAGCACGATGTCTGTGGCTTTCTGGTCCTTGGTCCAGTCTTCACCCTCATCCATGCATTTCAGAAGGCTGACATGGTCAAGCTCGCAGCCGCAGAAGGAATGGACCGTGCCGGCCAGCTGCGGAAAGCTTTTCATGTAGCCGCTTTTTTCGAAGTAGGCGCGGTTGATGCCGGGCGGAAAACGGATCGCTTCGGCGCCATCGGCGGCGCCCGTGCGGTCGATCAGCCGCTCGAATGCGGCAATCACGTCCTCGAACTGGCCGCTGCGTCCATAAAGACCGTCCACACCCGTTTCAATCAGCAGGCCTTCTTCGAACAGTCGATCGAGGAACGATGTTTGCATGTCCATGGTCTTATCCCAAGAGGCTGGTGTCCTGCTTGTGAACCAGCAGGAGATTGGCGGAATTGCCGAGAATACGGTCGTTGGAAATCATCAGGCGGGCGGAATGCGCGTCGCGCAGATGCCGGCCGAGGCTGTAGGGCGTGCCGTTCTTGTAGCCCATGATGCCGCAGACCAGCATGGCGTGGTCGATGATCTCGAGAATGGTTTCCGAAGAGCAGATCTTCACATTGTTCATGGCGACAGCAAAAGCCATGGACATCAGCTTTTCGGCATCGCTCTTGGTGTCCTCATAAGCCTTGATGCCGGCAATGATATTGGATTTCACCACCTGCAGCTTGGTGGAGACCTCGGCAAGCCGTATCGCGCCGGGAGGGGCGGTGCCGGGCGATTTGCGGGCCGCGGCTCTGACGAAGGATTGCGCGCGCAGCACCGCGTCGGAGGCGATGCCATACCATACGGCGCTCCACAGGAGATGCGAGCTTGCAAGCATGGATTGTGCAGCGATTTCCGCGAAGGGCTTCGGGAAAATCTGCGCCGCCGGCGCTTCGCCGCGGAACAGGAAGCCGTCCGAACAGGTGCCGCGCATGCCGAGCGTATCCCAGATATGGGTCTTTTCGAGCGTGTACTGGTTTTTCAGGAAAACCGTCATCACCTGATCGGCAGGCGCGGCGTCCTTATGGGCGCGCGAGGTGATGAGGATCGCATCGGCATTACTGCCATAGGAAATGACGGTGGCATCCTTTTCCAGCCGGCAGCTATCGCCATCCACCTCGATCGCGCAGATGGAATTGCGTAGATTGCCGCCAATGCCGCCTTCGGTGGTGGCGGAGCCGAGCAGAAGCTGTTCGCCGGCGATGCGGCGCATGAAGCCCGCATGCCATGCGCTTGCCTCGCCGTGTTCCACCAGGCTGGACAGCTTGATGTGATGCATGGCGAAAATCATCGCAGCTGCCGAACAGGCCTGGCCGATCCGCGCGCAGATATCGGCGATTTGCTGCAGGGATGCGCCTTCACCGCCGAGGGCGGAGGGGACCTGGATGCCCAGCAGGCGTTCCTGCCGCAGCGCATCGACAGCTTCCTGCGGGAAGCGGCCGGTGACATCCACCTCATCCGCATGTTTGGCGGCAATGGTCGCGACACGGCCCGCGCGCGCGGACAGCGTTTCATCCTGCGGCGCTACGGTCACGTTCATCAGGCAGCCTCTTTACCATCCAGGATGAGCTTAACGGTGTCTTCAATGGCCTTGATGCTGGCGAAAGACTTGCGGTTCAGCAGATTGTCGGGAAACTCGATATCGAATGCTTCTTCGATACCCAGCATCAGTTGCACCGATGCAAAGGAAGAAAGGCCTGCCGCATAAAGATCTGCTTCATCTGCAATCGTATCGACGGGGGTGGGAAGCTGGCCGAATTTTGCCAGTATTTCACGAATAGTCGCATTCATTCCGACGTATCTCCAATGAAATTAACATTAGGAAGGTTTGTGCTTATCGTTATGTCGCAAACGATAATATTCACCTAAACCGTTAGGTTAATTACAACTAACGGCAGCATGCGCCATTCCCGCACCTTTGCCAAGCGTTGATCGGCGGCCTTGACAAAAGGCGGCCGGTGTTTTTTCCTGTGGCCATTCACCAGGGGTGTCCCGTCAAGGGGCTGAGATTCTGCTTTCATGCGCAGTGACCCGTTGAACCTGATCCAGTTCATACTGGCGTAGGGACGGTGCAAAAACCTGATGTCGGCTGGCGTGTGCATTGCGCTGTCGGCGGCGGTATTTTCCATCATTCCGGCTCGAACTGGGTCTCCACTGTCAAACTTTGGAGCCTCAAGATGAATATCGCTGCCAAGAATATCCCGCTGTCGGTCACCACCGGGCCGCATGCGGCCTCCACGAAAATCCACAAGCCAGGAATTTTACATCCGCATATCCGCGTGCCGATGCGCGAGATCGCCGTCCACCCGACGGCAGGCGAACCGCCGGTAACGGTTTATGATTCCTCCGGTCCCTATACCGATCCCACGCATCCCGTTCTGATTGAAAAAGGTCTGCCGCGACTGCGTCATGACTGGGTCGTGGCACGTGGTGATGTCGAGGCTTACGAGGGTCGGCACGTCAAGCCGGAGGATAACGGCTTTGCCACCGGCGAGCGCCTGACGCCGGAATTTTCCGTGCGCCACCAGCCACTCAGGGCGACTGCCGGCAAAGCGGTGACACAGCTTGCCTATGCGCGAGCCGGCATCATCACCCCGGAAATGGAATTCATCGCCATCCGCGAAAATCTCGGGCGCGAGGCGGCCAAGGAGAAGCTGGTGCGCGACGGAGAAAGCTTTGGCGCGCATATCCCTGACTACGTGACGGCCGAATTCGTTCGGCAGGAAGTGGCGTCGGGTCGGGCCATCATTCCTGCCAATATCAATCATTCGGAACTTGAACCGATGATCATCGGCCGCAATTTTCTGGTGAAGATCAACGCCAATATCGGCAATTCTGCCGTCACTTCCTCCATGGCGGAAGAGGTGGAGAAGATGGTCTGGGCGATCCGCTGGGGCGCGGATACCGTCATGGACCTTTCGACCGGGCGCAACATCCACAATATCCGCGAATGGATCATCCGTAATTCGCCGGTGCCGATCGGCACAGTGCCGCTTTATCAGGCGCTGGAGAAGGTCAATGGTATTGCCGAGGACCTGAATTGGGAGGTGTTTCGCGACACCCTGATCGAGCAGGCGGAGCAGGGGGTGGATTATTTCACCATCCATGCCGGCGTGCGGCTGCATTACATTCCGCTCACCGTCAACCGCGTTACCGGCATCGTCTCGCGCGGTGGGTCGATCATGGCCAAGTGGTGTCTGCATCATCATCGCGAGAGCTTTCTTTATGAGCATTTCGACGAGATTTGTGACATTTGCCGCGCCTATGACGTTTCCTTCTCGCTGGGCGATGGTCTGCGTCCCGGCTCGATCGCCGACGCCAACGACGCGGCTCAGTTCGCCGAGCTGGAGACGTTGGGCGAGCTGACGCAGATCGCCTGGGCGAAGGACTGCCAGGTGATGATCGAAGGCCCCGGCCATGTGCCGATGCACAAGATCAAGGAAAACATGGACAAGCAGCTGAAGACCTGCGGCGAGGCGCCCTTCTATACGCTTGGACCGCTGACGACCGATATTGCACCCGGTTACGACCACATTACGTCAGGCATCGGTGCGGCGATGATCGGCTGGTTCGGCACCGCGATGCTCTGCTACGTCACGCCCAAGGAACATCTCGGCCTGCCTGACCGTAACGACGTGAAGGTCGGTGTCATCACCTACAAGATCGCTGCCCATGCCGCCGACCTTGCCAAGGGCCATCCGGCGGCACAGGTGCGGGATGATGCGCTTTCGCGCGCAAGGTTCGAATTCCGCTGGGAAGATCAGTTCAACCTGTCGCTCGACCCGGATACGGCGCGGTCTTTCCATGATGAGACCCTGCCGAAGGAGGCGCACAAGGTCGCGCATTTCTGCTCCATGTGCGGGCCGAAATTCTGCTCAATGCGGATTTCCCATGATATCCGCGCCGAGGCGCAGAAGGAGGGGCTGGAGGCCATGGCCGCCCGCTTCAAGGAAGGCGGCGAGCTTTATATGCCGCTGCCGACGCCTGCAAATGCCGAATAAAATGCGCGTTCTTGTCAAGGGAACGGGGGTCGCCGGATTGACGGCGGCCTTCGAGCTGGCGCGGAGCGGTGTTGCTGTCGAGGTGTCGGAGCGCAATTCCGAGCCTTCTCGTGGGGCGTCGTTCTATGCGGGCGGCATGCTGGCGCCTTGGTGCGAGCGTGAAAGTGCTCAAGAGGCGGTTCTGACGCTCGGTAAGGTGGCGCCTGACTGGTGGGACGAAGCGGCTCCCGGCCTTGTAGTCCGTAACGGCACGCTGGTGGTCGCGCCTGCCCGCGACATGGCGGAGCTGTCTCGTTTCGCATCGCGGACCAGTGGCTATCGCTGGGTGGATGAGGGCGAAATCGCCGCTCTGGAGCCTGATCTTGCCGGCCGATTCCGATCCGGACTTTACTTCCCGGGCGAGGGACATCTCGATCCGCGCCTTGCTTTGAAATCGCTGCATGAGCGGCTTTGCGCCATGGGTGTGCCGTTTCATATGGGCGTTTCGGTGGATGAACAGCGGTTCGCCCGGGTGGTGGATTGCACCGGGTCTGCGGCGGTAGGAACGATTTTCAGCCTTCGCGGTGTGCGGGGAGAGATGCTTTATCTCCGCACGCCAGAGATCTCCCTCTCCCGTCCCGTCCGGCTGCTGCATCCGCGCATTCCGCTTTACATCGTGCCGCGTGAGCCCGGCCGTTTCATGGTGGGTGCGACGATGATCGAGACGGAGGATGCCGGAGCGATTTCCGCCCGCTCGATGATGGAATTCCTCAATGCCGCCTATGCCGTGCATCCGGCCTTTGCGGAGGCGGAAATCATCGAGACCGGCACGGGCGTGCGCCCCGCCTATCCCGACAATCTGCCTGATGTGACCGAGGACGGGCGAACCGTCTTCATCAACGGCGCTTACCGGCATGGCTTTCTGCTCTCGCCGGCGATGGCGCAGCATGCGGCCGGGATCGTCTGCCAAACTCTTATTCAAAAGGAACAGGATCATGAAACTTCTGGTGAATGGCGACGAGCTTGATCTTGCCGCCGAGACGCTGGCCGGCCTGCTTGCCAGCCTCGAATATGAGGGCGAGTGGCTGGCGACGGCGGTCAATGGCGATCTGGTGCATTCGGAAGAGCGCGCCGATTATTTGCTGAAAGCTTTCGACCGCGTCGAAATCCTTTCGCCGATGCAGGGAGGTTGAGGCCATGCTGACGCTTTATGGCCGCGAGGTCTCGTCCCGTCTTCTGCTCGGTACGGCGCGTTATCCGTCTCCCGCCGTGCTTGCCGATGCGGTGCGGGCCAGCAATGCGGATATTCTGACGATTTCGCTGCGTCGGGAAATGGCGGGCGGCAAGCAAGGCGGTCAGTTTTTCGAGCTGATCCGCGAACTGGAACGCCATATCCTGCCCAATACCGCCGGTTGCCACACCGTGAAGGAAGCGGTGCTGACGGCGAAGATGGCGCGTGAGGTGTTTCGCACCAACTGGATCAAGCTGGAAGTCATCGGTCATCACGATACCTTGCAGCCGGATGTCTTTGCGCTGGTGGAGGCGGCAAAAATCCTCTGTGACGAGGGTTTTGAGGTCTTTCCCTATACGACTGATGATGTTGTCGTGGGCGAAAAGCTGCTGGAGGCCGGCTGCAGGGTGCTGATGCCCTGGTGCGCGCCGATCGGCAGCGCCATGGGACCGCTTAACTTGACGGCACTGAAATCGATGCGGGCGCGGTTTCCCGATGTGCCGCTGATCGTCGATGCCGGTATTGGCCGGCCGTCACATGCGGTGACGGTGATGGAGCTTGGCTATGACGCCGTTTTGCTCAATACGGCGGTTGCCGGGGCACGTGAACCGGTCGGTATGGCGGAGGCTTTTGCCCGTGCGATAGAGGCTGGCCACTTGGCATTTCTGTCCGGGCCGCTGGAACCACGGGATATGGCCGTTCCCTCGACACCTGTTATCGGGACAGCGGTTTTCTCCTGATCGCGGCTTTTGCCAGAGGCGGGGCATGTCACCTTTTTGCGTTGACAGTGCCCGGCCGCGGCGGGATACCGGGAGGAAAGGGGAACGGCATGGCGACACGCAACAATCTTCTCACGGATATCGACGGCGTTTCGGTCGGCAATGTCACCGATCTCTCCCTCGGCTCCGGCGTCACGGCGATTGTTTTCGAAAAGCCCGCCATTGCCTCCGGCTCGGTTCTCGGCGGTGCGCCCGGCGGGCGCGATACTGGCCTTTTGGACCCGGCGATGACGGTGGAAACCGTGGATGCACTGGTACTTTCCGGCGGTTCGGCCTTCGGGCTGGATGCGGCGGGCGGGGTTCAGGCCGGGTTGCGTGAGATCGGTCGTGGGTTGCAGGTAGGTTCCACCCGCGTGCCTATCGTGCCGCAGGCGATCCTGATGGATCTGCTGAACGGCGGCGACAAGGAGTGGGGCCTGCATTCGCCTTATCGCGAGATGGGATATGCGGCCTTCAAGGCGGCAGGCCGCGCGGCGTTTGAACTCGGAACGGTTGGCGCAGGAACGGGCGCGACGACAGCCACCTTCAAGGGTGGCCTCGGTTCGGCCAGCGCCATCAGTTCCGGCGGCTATAAGGTGGCGGCCATCGTCGCGGTCAATGCGCTGGGTTCCGCGACTGTTGGCACAAGCCGTCATTTCTGGTCCGCGCCGTTTGAAATGCAGGGCGAATTCGGCGATTGCGGTTTTCCGGAACGTTTCGAACCTGACCATACCGCGCTGCGGCTCAAGGGGGTCAATCTCACCGCGACGACCATCGGCGCTGTCGTGACCGATGCGACACTTACAAAGGCGCAGGCGCATCGCCTCTCCATCATGGCGCATGACGGGCTGGCGCGTGCGGTTCTGCCTGCCCATTTGCCGAGCGACGGCGACACCATGTTCGCGGCTGCGACCGGCGACAAACCGCTTGAAGGCGGCGTTCATTTTGCCGAACTCTGCTATCTCGCCACAATCGTGATGGCGCGGGCGGTGGCGCGCGGTGTCCATGCGGCGACGGCGCTGCCGGTGGCGGGCGCACAAAAGGCCTATCGCGATCTTCATGGGCAGGGCCGTTAAGCGATGAACGAAACGAGAGTACCGCTGAAACCCGTCCTTCGCATTGACTTCCCCCCTGGGGAGCGCCTGGGCCACGGAAAGATCGAGTTGATGGAGTTGATCACCGAGACAGGCTCGATCTCGGCCGCCGGGCGGGCAATGGATATGTCCTATCGCCGCGCATGGCTGCTGGTCGATGCGCTGAACCATATGTTCATGCAGCCGGTGATCGAATCCCAGCGCGGCGGCAAGCAGGGTGGCGGCGCGGCGCTGACTGCCTTCGGCACAGAATTGCTTGAGCGCTATCGCGGCATGGAAAGGCGGATGACCGAGGTCTTGCGTCAGGATATCGAGTGGCTGGAGGCCAACCGCAATCCCGATGATGCCGTCAATAGGGATCGAGAGCCGCCGATTTTATGATCGCATGTATCGGTTTGCCGGGCTCCAGTTGCAGGCGTTCTCGCGAGAGGTCGGTGATGCGCGACTGGATGATATCGCCACCGCAATCCACCTGAACCGTCACCATACCGTCCTCGCTGACCGAGATATCTGCGATATGGCCTTCGAGAATGTTGAGCGCGCTGAGGCCTTCGGGTTTCACCAAAGCCAGCATGACATCGCGAGCCGGTATCAGCACCCGTGCAGGGTTGCCGGGTGCTCCCATTTTTGCCGGAACCTGAAGCAGTGCTGTGCTGAGCCTTACGGCAGCAAGCCCGTGCCGTGCATCGAAGCTTTCGATGTGCCCTGACAGGATGCTGCCCGCTTCCCGCCGCTCCAGATGGCTGCTGAAATCGGGTCTCCCCAGCACATCGGCCGCATTTCCCTGCGCCTCCACCTTGCCGTCTTTCATCACCACGATGCGGTCGGCAAGGCGGGCGACTTCCTGGATGGAATGGCTGACATAGACGATCGGAATTTTCGTCTCGTCGCGCAGCCGTTCGAGGTAGGGAATGATCTCGGCCTTGCGCTGTTCGTCCAGCGAGGCGAGCGGTTCGTCCATCAGCAATAGTCTGGGGGAAGAAAGCAAGGCGCGGCCGATGGCAACACGCTGTTTTTCGCCGCCTGAGAGTTTGTTCGGACGGCGCTGCAAGAGATGGCCGATGCCGAGCATGTCGACGATACGGTCATCGTGTGCGACCTTCGTTTTGTCTGGGGTGAACCATCTGCCATAATTCAGGTTCTGCGCCACGCTGAGATGCGGGAAGAGCCGCGCTTCCTGAAAGACATAACCAAAACGGCGTCTGTGGGCCGGCAGGAACAGCCGGTTTCCGCTATCGGCCAGTACTTCGCCGTCGAGCGAGACTTTTCCTTCATCTGGCCGCAGCAGGCCGGCAATGATGCGGATCATCGATGTCTTGCCGGAGCCGGAGCGCCCGAAGAGTGCGGTCACGCCGCCTTCGGAGGCAAATGACGCGTCAAGTTCGAAGGAGCCGAGGCGGTGGTGAGTTGAGACCGAAAGCGTCATTCCATGCTCACCCGTTTGCCAATGATACGGGCCAGAAACTCCGAGACGAGCAAGGCGAGCATGGAAATCACGACGGAAACGATGGTCAGTCGCAAAGCACCGGCATCGCCGCCGGGCACCTGCGTGAAGGTGTAGATGGCGGCGGACAGCGTCTGGGTCTCGCCCGGAATGTTTGAAACGAAGGTAATGGTCGCGCCGAATTCGCCCATGGCCTTGGCAAAAGCAAGGATCATGCCGGCGATGATGCCGGGGAGTGTCAGGGGGAGCGTGACGGTGAGGAACACCCAGAACGGGCTTGCCCCCAGGGTACCCGCTGCTTCTTCCAGCTTGCGGTCCACCGCCTCGATGGAGAGGCGGATGGAGCGCACCATCAGCGGGAAGGCCATGACGGCGCAGGCGAGCGCTGCACCGGTCCAGCGGAAGGAAAAGACGATGCCGAAATAAGTATCGAGAAATTGCCCGATGGCACCCCTGCGGCCGAAGAGAACGAGCAGCAGGAAACCGGTGACGACGGGTGGCAGAATGAGCGGCAAATGGACGATGCCGTTCAGCAGCGATTTGCCCCAGAAGCGGCCGCGGGCGAGCGCCACGGCCACCGCAATGCCAAAAGGCAGGCTGGCAAGCATGGCGATGGAGGAAACCCACAGGCTGAGCCTGATCGCCGTCCATTCTTCAGGGCTGAGTGTCCACCAATGCAATGCCATATCCTGCAATCGTCAAGTTTCATGGCCCACCGGGAGGTGGGCCTGAGACAAGCTTATTTCAAAACGGTAAAGCCTTGCTTTTCGAAGAAGGGCGTTGCCTTGGCCGACTTCAGGAAGTCCAGATAGGCCTTTGCTGCCGGGGACTTTGCTTCTGAGAGAATGGCGACCGGGTAGATGATCGGCGGGTGGCTGTCTTCCGGGAAGGTGCCGACAATCGTTACGCCCGGATCAGCGGCTGCGTCGGTCTGGTAAACGATACCGTAGGGTGCTTCACCGCGCGAGACGAGCAGCAGGGCGGCACGCACACTTTCAGCGCCGGCGACTTTCTTTTCAACCGAAGACCAGGCGCCGAGCTTTTCCAGAGCGGCCTTGCCGTATTTGCCGGCGGGAACGGAATCGACCGCGCCCATGGCCAGACGGCCTTCACCCACGAGAGCAGCAAGATCGAAGCCCTGCTTGATATCGACCGGCTTTGCCTTGTCTGCGGGAGCGACGAGAACGATGCGGTTACCGAGAAGATTGGAGCGGCTGTCAGCGTTGATCAGCTTCTTTTCGGCGACATAGTCCATCCATGCAAGGTCAGCGGAAATGAAGATATCCGCCGGCGCGCCCTGCTCGATCTGCTTGGCGAGCGCGGAGCTTGCGGCATAAGAAACGGTCGCTTCGTTGCCGCTTTCCTTTGCCCATTCGGCATTGATGGCGTCGAGCGCGTTTTTCATGCTCGCGGCAGCAAAGACCGTAACTTTTTCGGCGGCATGGGCCGGAACACCCACAAAGGAAGCTGCCACCCAGAAGGAGGTGGCGGCGGCAATGGTTTTGAAGAAGCTGCGACGCAAAAGTCTCATGGTCTGTTACCCCCGGTTTCGAGATATTCTGGTGAATATATCGATAGGCCTATAGGGCAATCATTATATTTTCAAGAATATATCGATGGGTTGGGAAAAAGGCCGCAGCTTTGGCTGGCGCGGTCAGTGAAAAAAGTTCGAAAATTTGTCATTCGTCATGTTCGGACCGGTGCCCGACATCGCAGGCATAACTGCCCGCATATCCGATCAGAAACGTTCGCCGGCGAAATGGGCGATCTGTGCGCCCGCTTCGTAGTAAGCTTCCTTCACCGCACGGAAAGCCTGTGCCTTGGGTTCCGTTATCGGCAGGGGCAGGTCGCTTTCGGTTATGTCACCCAGAATATGCTGTGCAATTACCTTACCGAAGGCGGTGCCGGGCGCGATACCGCGGCCATTATAGCCTGAAAAGCCGACGACATTGTCTGCGAATTTGTGAAGGCGCGGCACGGCATTGTCGGTCATGCCGATCTGGCCATACCATTCACATTCGAATTCCGTATCCCCGAGCTGCGGGAAGAGCCGCTTCAGTGAGCGTTTCGCCCAGGCCCGGTGAATGGCGGCGCCGGTGCCACGCAGGGCGCCGACACTGCCGAACACCAGTCGGCCGGCGTTGTCCATGCGGAAGGATGAGAGGATTTCCTTCGTATCCCAACAGCCCTCACGGCCCGGTAAAATGCTTTTTTTAAGGTTGTCGCCGAGCGGCTTCGTGGCGAAGTTGAAATAGGGCAGGTAGGTCTGTTCGTCACGGACAATCTGCCACGGGCCGGTGCTATAGGCTTCGGTGGCCACAACGATCCAGTTGGCGGTTACCGATCCCTGCTGCGTCTTCACCACCCATTGTCCACCGCTGCGTTCGGTCGCCACTACGGGGGTTGTGGTGTGCAGCCTCGCGCCTGCATTTTGTGCTGCGGCGGCGAGACCACGAACATAGGCAAGCGGCTGGATCGTGCCGGCGCGGGTGTCCAGAAGAGAGCCGGAATAAGCCGTGCTGCCGGTGCGCCTTGCCGTTTCATCGGCATCGAGAACACGCACGGGCGCGCCCCTCGCAGCCCATTGTTCACAACGCTCGCGAATTTCGGTGAGGCCCTTCTCGCCGACGGCGCAATGTAAGGTGCCGTTTTTTTCGATCTCGCAGGGAATCTCGTGTTTTTCCACCAGTGTGCGGACGAGCAGCGGCGCGTCGCCCAGAAGGCCGAGAAGACGTTCCCCATAAACCTCGCCCAGTACACCCGGCAATTCCCTGGGCATGACCCACATGCCGCCATTGATGAGGCCGACATTACGGCCTGCGCCGCCGAAGCCGATTTCCTTAGCCTCGAGAAGGACGACGTCCACGCCTCTTTCAGCAAGATGCAGGGCGGCGGATTGCCCGGTGAAACCGCCACCGACAATGACGACATCGGCAACCGCCGAGCCCTGCAAGGCGGGCGTTACGGGCGGCTGCGGCGCGGTCTTTTCCCAGAGGCCGTGCGAGCGGGGGTCGTTGTACATCGTTCCACCATATTCCGGGCCAGTTCATTTGTTTTTCGTATGAGTGACAAGCCCTTGTTTATGAGACTTTACAAGCGCTCGCACCTGTTGAATATCGACATATCGTCAAGAGTTCATTCCGTGAGGGAATATGGTTCTGCCGCCGCGCCGTTTTCTGCCATCGCTTTCACTGCTGGCGGCCTTCGAAGCCGCTTCGCGGGCGGGCAGCGTTACCGCTGCGGCGAGGGAACTCGGCCTGACGCAGGGCGCGGTCAGCCGGCAAATCCTGGCGCTGGAAGAACAACTTGGCGTGGCGCTGTTTCTCCGCGAGCGGCAGACGATCCGGCTGACAAGGGCGGGGGAGGGTTATGCGCGGGAAATTCGCGAAGCCCTGCGGCGCATATCGACCGCTTCGCTCAATCTGCGCGCCAACCCGGATGGCGGCACGCTCAATCTCGGTGTTCTGCCCAGCTTCGGCACACGCTGGCTCGTGCCGCGCCTTCCCGATTTCATCGCCCGGCATCCGGGTGTTTCGGTCAATCTTCTGACGCGGTCGTCACTGTTCGATTTTCGGACCGATACCGTCGACGCGGCGATCCATTTCGGTCTGCCACACTGGCCGGGCACCGAGCTGGTTTTCCTGATGCAGGAAAAGGTCGTTCCGGTATGCAGCCCGGCCTTCAGGGAGCGCCATGAACTTTCAAGGCCGGGCGATCTGTTGCAGGTGCCGCTGCTGCACATGACGACACGGCCGGATGCCTGGGAACAATGGTTTCGCGGCCATGATGTGCGTTTTGACAATGTGCACGGCATGCTCTTCGATCAGTTCACCACCATTGCCGAAGCTGCAGGTGCGGGGCTCGGCGTATCGCTCATTCCTTCCTTCATGATCGAGGAGGAGTTGCGAAGTGGGCGTCTGGTTGCGGCTGTTGCGGGGGAAGTGGAAAGCGAAGAGGCCTATTACCTTGCCTGCATGCCTGATCGCGCCGGTTATGCGCCGCTTGAGAGCTTCCGGCGCTGGATCGTTGCCGAGGCGGCAATTGGGCCGGGAGCGTTTTCGGCGTAAACCGGCGGGCGGTCTTGCAAGTCTGCTGCGGCTCAGCCAATAGTGCGCCATGACGCGTGGCGCCAGATGCCACACACCGAAAGTTCCAATACGGGAGATGTCCGTGAAGCCCATTTTTGTTCAGCTTCAATGTGAGCCCGGCAAGACCTATGATGTCGCCGACGCCATCTATAAAACCGAACTGGTTTCCGAGCTTTATTCCACCAGCGGCGAATATGATCTGCTGCTGAAAATCTATCTTCCGCAGGAAGAGGATATTGGCAAGTTCATCAACCAGAACATCGTCAATATTCCAGGGATCGTCCGCTCGCTGACGACACTGACCTTCACCGCGTTCTGACGCAGATAAGCATTCATGCATGCATGGATATCATCGCTGTGAAGGCGGTGGTCGGGCTGCCCGGGGGTGCGCGCCGCTTCATCGAATCTAGATGTGTTGTTTACGGGAAGGCCTTATCGGGGCTTTTCGGATCAGCGGATGGGAGTGTTTTGATACACCCTGCAGCAAACTGTCATGCAAAATAAAAGCGCGCCATCGGCCCGCAATTTGGGGTCCGATATTTGGCGCGCTCTGGTTTTGACGGTTCAATGAGCGGGCGATAGTTTTCCCGCATCAGGCCGCGGCCAGATTCCGGTTGCGCACGAGATCACGGATTGCGATCCGCACGTCATCAGCACTGTCGAACTTCTGTTCGTCCAGATCGTGAACGTGGAACTTCACCGCGATGAACTTCAACCGGTCGTTGTCCGGTATGACGATGCCGACGGGTTCGCCAGCGAATTCAATAACTTGCTTTTGCATAGATATACTCCCGCTGTGGCTAATTCACAGCATGTTGTCGAACTGAATTTCAGGAAATTGAGACCGTTAAGTCACATTCGACAGCAGCGGGAACACGTGGATTTAAATCCAGCATTCCAGGACACAAGACCAAGGATTGCGTTAATGTTGATATATTTTGACATGACACACTCCCTGTAATTGGTGTTGGTCCGGAATCAGGAGACTCGTTCTCCAGTTACACACTGATAATCCAGACCCGCATGAAAATCAATGCTGATTGTTATAGGTAGAATATTTTTCTTTATGATGACAGGAGAGGGGCGGAATTGTGAAATTTTTGTTTTCGTTGGGGGCCGCCCGCAAAAGCCCGGCACAGCGGGCTTTTTATGTTTTTTTTAATTGCTGCCAGCTGTCCGCGGCGGGTAAATATGATCGTTTCCGTTGAAATCAGATATGGAATAACAGCCATCGCGGGTTTTTTCGGCCGCATTTGAGCCAATTGCCGCCTTGCCGTGGCCTCCGGGTATGTCGAGAACATAGGTCGGCTGGCAGAGACCGGAGAGATTTCCCCGCAGAGCGGAAACGATTCGCTGGCCTTCTTCGATCGATAGCCGGAAATGGCTGGTGCCGGGCGCAAGATCTGGATGGTGCAGGTAATAGGGCTTGATGCGGGTCTCAACGAAGGCGCGCATAAGCTCGGCCAGAGTTGCGGGGTCGTCATTGACGCCCTTCAGAAGCACCGTCTGGCTGACCATGGCTATGCCGGCATCAATCAGCCGCGCGCAGGCGCTTCTGGCTTCGTCGCCAAGTTCGCGTGCGTGATTGGCGTGCAGAGCCACATAGGTGGTCTTGCCGCTGGCTTTCAGGGCTTCGATAAGCGGCCCGTCGATGCGCTCAGGATCGACGACCGGCACGCGGGTATGAAAACGAACGATCTTCACATGCGGTATGTCTTTTAACCGCTTCATCAGATCGGACAGGCGTCGCGCCGAGAGCACCAGCGGATCGCCGCCGGTGAGGATCACCTCCCAGATGGCCGGGTTGGCTTTTATGTAGTCGAATGCGGCGTCCAGCTCCTCCGGGCTCATCATGCCGTTGCCCTGCGGGCCGACCATTTCGCGACGGAAACAGAAACGGCAATAGACGGGGCAGACATGCACTGCCTTTAAAAGAACCCGGTCGGGATAACGGTGAACGATGCCATGCACGGGGCTATGGGCATCGTCGCCGATCGGATCGTCCCGTTCTTCGGGAAGGTGGTTAAGTTCGGCCATATCCGGCACGAATTGCCGGGCAATGGGATCCTGTGGGTCGCGGCTGTCGATGAGGTCGGCAATCGGTGGCGTGATCGCCAGCGCATAACGCTGCGTCACCGCGCGCAGGCTCTCCAGTGCGCTGGCCTCGATCAGCCCCGCTTCGACAAGCGCTTCCGGTGTCTTGATGGTTTCAAGCCTTGTCATCGTCCATATTCCGCAACGGGTGCCCACATGACGAGATCGATGCGGGGAGCACCGGTTGCCAGCATTACCAGCCGGTCAAAACCGAGCGCGATACCGCTGGCCTGCGGCATGATGGCGAGAGCCGCCAGAAAGTCCTCGTCCAGCGGATAGGTCTCGCCATAGACCCGCTGCTTCTCGGCCATTTCCATTTCGAAGCGCCGTCTTTGCTCTGCAGCGTCGGTCAATTCACCGAAGGCATTGGCAAGTTCCACGCCGCAGGCATAAAGCTCGAAACGTTCCGCCACCCGCGCATCGCTTGCGGACTTGCGGGCAAGGGCTGCTTCACTGGTTGGGTATTCATCGAGAATGGTGACGCGGCCGAAACCCAGTTCCGGCTCCACCCGCTCGACGATGACGCGGCTGAACATATCCGCCCAGGTATCATCTTCGGCGACGCGGATACCGGCATGGGTAAGGCTGGCGGCGAGATGTCGCTCATCGGTCTCGCCGTTTTGGCCGATTGTGGCCAGAAGATCTATTCCCGCATAACGCTCGAAGGCCTCGGCGACGCTCAGGCGTTCGGGCTCCAGAAACGGATCGACACTGCGGCCAAGATAGGTGAAGTTTTTTGTGCCGGTGGTTTCAGCGGCCAATGCCAGAAGATCGGCGCTGTCCTTCATCAAGCTCTCATAGGTTTCACCGACCCGATACCATTCCAGCATGGTGAATTCCGGGTGGTGCAGGGGGCCTCTTTCCCGGTTCCTGTAAACATGGGCGAAACAGGAAATACGTTTTTCACCGGCCGCAAGCAGCTTCTTGCAGGCGAATTCCGGCGAGGTATGGAGATAGAGCGGTACGGCATCGCCGCCCGGCGTCAGGCCCTCAGTGGCAAAGGCGTGCAGGTGGGCCTCGTTACCGGGGGAAATCTGCAGGGTGGCGGTATCGACCTCGAGAAAATCAGCGCGGGCAAAGTGGCTGCGAAATGCCGACTGGATCGCGTTGCGGCCAATGAGAAAAGCGCGGCGGTCGGCATGGACGTCGGGCGTCCACCAGGGCGACATTGTCTCGTTGCGTGCACGCATCTTCTCTTCTTTTCCGTCTTCTCTGCGGCGCCTGTTGCGGATAAACGCCCCGCAAAACGCCTGATCGCGTCATTTAAAGCAATTCCGGGCGGAAAACCGCTAGGCACTCTTCCGCGAATTGCTGTAGAAGGCTGGCAATTCGCGCGGATTTAAGGTAGTTGCGCCCCAGAAAAAAGACAAAATGTCTGCCGGGGCCGGTGCTGCCGCGCAGTCCTTTACGACGCATTTCATCGAGTTACAAGGAAGTCATATGGTCAAGGTTATCGCCTCATCCGTCCGCAAGGGCAATGTTCTCGACGTGGACGGCAAGCTTTACGTCGTTCTTACCGCGCAGAACTTTCACCCCGGCAAGGGCACGCCGGTCACGCAGGTGGACATGCGCCGCATCGTTGATGGCACGAAGGTCTCC
This sequence comes from Agrobacterium sp. O3.4, assembly GCF_041414895.1. Lineage (NCBI taxonomy): Bacteria > Pseudomonadati > Pseudomonadota > Alphaproteobacteria > Hyphomicrobiales > Rhizobiaceae > Agrobacterium > Agrobacterium sp. O3.4. The sequence continues at coordinate 8,423 of NZ_JALPZP010000003.1, read as the reverse complement.
GAGCGCTGGCGCACCACCGAACAGGTCGAGCGCGCTTTCGTCGAAGACCTGAACTTCCAATTCCTTTATGAAGACGGCGAAGGCTTCCACTTCATGAACCCGGAAAACTATGACCAGGTCGTGGTTGATGTCGAGACGATGGGTGACCAGAAGGCATATCTGCAGGAAGGCATGACCTGCGTTCTTTCCATCCACGAAGGCAACCCGCTGGCTGTTGAACTTCCGCGCCACGTGACGCTGGAAATCATGGAGACGGAACCGGTTGTGAAGGGCCAGACGGCTTCTTCGTCCTACAAGCCGGCAATCCTTTCCAACGGCATCCGCACGATGGTTCCGCCGCATATCGATGCCGGCATCCGCGTCGTCATCGCCACGGAAGACAATTCCTACGTGGAACGCGCCAAGAACTGAGCCTGGTGACGGGTTAAACAAAAAAAAGCACCGGGTGACCGGTGCTTTTTTTATGTCTGGAACAATAAAAAAGCCCGCGTCGAAACGCGGGCTTTTTCGTTTGCCTTGTGGCGTGTCTTACATGGCCTTCGCTGCGGTCCGGGTCGGGCCGGCTGCTTTCTTCGGGGCTGGCTGGCCAACGGCATAACCGCCGCCGAGCGCCACGTTCAGCGACACGTAGTCCTGTGCAGTCGTCTGGATCGCCGTGGCAAGGTTTGCCTGCGCATCCGAGACAGAACGCTGGGCATCCAGAACATCGAGCAAGGACGATGCACCATCACGATAGCTGGCGGTGGAGAGCTGCAGCGCTTCCTGGTAGGAGGCGACGGTCTTTCTCAGGGCATCGACGGTACGCTGGTCGCGATTGACGGCGGCCAGGGCGTTCTCGACTTCTTCCACCGCGTTAAGAACGGTCGATTTCCAGACGAGATATTGTTCGCGCGCCTGCGAGTTGGCGATGTCGACGTTGGCGCGCAGTCGGCCACCATCAAGGATCGGAAGAGTGAGGCTTGGACCGAAGGACCAGCTATTGGCCGTTCCTCTACCGCCGCCGCTCAGGAAATTGTAGCTCGGGGTGATCGCGCCACCAAGCTCGATGCTCGGATAAAGTTGAGCCTCGGTTACACCTATCGTGGCGACAGCAGCGGCAAGATTGCGTTCGGCGACGCGAATGTCCGGACGGTTGCGGATCAGGTCGGCCGGGATACCGGTGCGGGGAATCGCGCGCGCAACAGGCTGGCGTGCGCCCTTCTGCAGTTCGGTAATAAGCGATGAGGCCGGCATGCCGAGCAGGGTCGCGATGCGATGCGCGGCCTTGCGGAAGCTGGTTTCAAGGCCGGGGATCTGTGACAGCGTGGAATTGACCAGACCTTCGGACTGGACGACGTCAAGACGTGAGGCCGCACCGGCTTCGAGCTGCAACTTGGTCAGATCAAGCGTTTCGCGGCGGGAAGACAGGTTCTGACGGGCAATCGCCAGACGCTCCTGATAATAACGCACGTCGATATAGGCTGCGGCCACTGACGAAATCAGTGTCAGGCGCTGAACATCAACGGTAGAATAAGCGGCATCGAGCGACGCATTGGCGCTTTCCGTTGCCCGGCGGTAGCGGCCGAAGAGGTCGAGGAACCAGGAAACGCTGAGGCTGCCGTTGGACACGTTTGTGACGGGAACGTCACGATAGCTGCCCTTGGTTCCGCTGGTCGTGTGGCTGCCACTGCCCGTCAGGCTCGGCAGGCCGCCGGCGCCGTCCACGATCACCTGGGCCTGCGCCTGATTGATACGCTCGATCGCCTGCATCACGGTGAGGTTCTGCGCCAGGCCCGTCGAAACGTAACCGTTCAGGCGGCCGTCGTTGAAGGCAGTCCACCATGCAACGCTGCTGATGTCGCCATTACTGGTTTTTCCGGCTTCCGCAAACTTTCCCGGCAATTGAACTTCCGGCGTCTTGTGGTCGGGTCCAACAACGCAGCCTGAGAGCAGCAGCATTGTCAGGGGAAGAGTAGCGCGAATAGACAGCATATAATTTTCCCAATTCTCTAGGTTGGCTTACCGAGCGCGGCTTGCTGACAAATGGGCTGCGCGGTCGATATGCCGTAGAAACGTGCATTTGCCAAATCGGCAACATTTCTAGCAGCGTATTAACGGTTGGCACAGCCCATTTTTGTTTTGTTAACGCCTTGAAAGGCGACGAATGATGACGAAAAAGGACGGAACGAAGAAAATTCCGAGCAGTGTTGCAGAAAGCATACCACCCAGCACCCCGATACCGATTGCATTTTGCGCCGCGGAACCTGCCCCGGTTGCAATAGCGAGAGGTACGACACCGAGGATAAAGGCGAGCGACGTCATGATGATCGGACGCAGGCGCAGCTTGGCAGCCTCAAGTGTCGCCTCCAGCAAAGTTAAGCCGTGCTCCTGCCTTTCCTTGGCGAATTCGACGATCAGGATCGCGTTTTTCGCCGCAAGACCGATGGTCGTCAGCAGGCCCACCTTGAAGTAGACGTCGTTCGACTGGCCGAAGAAATGTGCTGCGGTCAATGCGCCAAGCACACCCACCGGCACGGCCATGATGACCGAGAAGGGGATGGACCAGCTTTCATAAAGCGCGGCAAGGCAAAGGAACACGATGAGCACCGACAGAGCGTAAAGCATGGGCGCCTGCGAACCGGACAGACGTTCCTGGTAGGAAATGCCCTGCCACGCCACGGTGTAGCCGCCCGGCAGGCTTGCCGTCAGCCGCTCCATCTCGTCCATGGCGTCACCGGAGGCAACACCCGTCCCGGCGGTACCTTCAAGCGAGATTGCGCCCGTACCATTATAGCGTGCCAGAGACGGCGGGGCGTTGATCCACTTCACCTCGCTGAAGGAGGAGAAGGGCACCATTTCGCCGTTGGTGTTGCGGGCATACCAGAACTTGAGGTCGTCCGGCTGCATGCGGTAGGGCGCGTCGCTCTGGACATAGACGGGCTTGAGTTCGCCGTTGAGCGTGAAGTCATTGACATCCCGGCCGGCAAAGATCGTCGTTAGCATGAGATTCACGGAGGCAAGATCGACGCCCATGGCTCCCATCTTTTCCTGATCGAGAATGATCTTCATCTGCGTTTCATTGTCCTGGCTGTCGCTTCGAAGCGAACTGATCTTCGGATTGCCGGTGGCAAGCGCGATCAGTTCCTTGGATGAAGCAGTCAGGGCGTCAGTGCCGTTGCGGCCGCTATCCACGAGATACATCGAGAAACCGCTCGATGTACCCATGCCCTGAATGGCTGGCGGCAGAAGCGGGAAGACCTGCGCATCGCGGAAACCGAAGAAGGTGCCCATGGCGCGCTGCACGATGGCGGCAGCGTGCTGATCGGGCGCGGTTCGTTCGCCGAAATCCTTGAGCTTGGTGAAGACGATTGCGTTGTTCTGACCCGAGCCGCTGAAGCTGAAGCCAAGCACGCCGAAAACCGATTCGACATTGGCGGCTTCTTTTTCGCGGAAGTAGCTCTCGACCTGCTTCACCACCTCGTTGGTGCGTTCGATGTTCGAACCGGTCGGCGTCTGAATGATCGTCAGAAGCACGCCCTGGTCTTCCTGCGGCAAGAACGAGCTTGGCAGCTTGCTGAAGAACCAGGCGCAGCCGCCAATGACGATTGCAAAGAGGATCATCACGCGCAGGGGGCGTTTCAGCAGGTAGCCGATGGAGGAGACATAGCCGTCCGTCGTCTTCCCGAAGCCGCGGTTGAACCACGCTCCCGGACCGCGCTGCTTTTTATGGTGGTCGATGGGCTTGAGCATCGTGGCGCAGAGTGCCGGCGTCAGAACGATGGCGACCACCGCTGAAAGCAGCATGGCTGAAACGATGGTGATCGAGAACTGACGATAGATGATACCCGTCGATCCGCCGAAGAAGGCCATCGGAATGAACACGGCCGTCAATACAAGCGCGATGCCGATGATCGCCCCGGTGATTTCACCCATCGATTTTTCGGTTGCCTCGACCGGCGACAGGCCTTCTTCCGACATGATGCGCTCGACGTTTTCGACAACGACGATGGCGTCATCGACGAGAAGGCCGATGGCCAGAACCATGGCGAACATGGTGAGGGTGTTGATGGAATATCCCGTCAGCGCAAGGATGCCGAAGGTGCCGAGCAGCACGACGGGCACGGCAATCATCGGAATAAAGGTGGCTCTGAGGTTCTGCAGGAACACCAGAAGCACGACGAAGACGAGGATGATCGCTTCGATCAGCGTATGCACCACTTTCTCGATCGAGAGCTTCACGAAGGGTGTCGTGTCGTAGGGATATTCGATCGAAACGCCTTCGGGCAGCGAACCCTCGACGGCCGAGAGCGCCGACTTTACGCGCGCCGCCGTATCGAGCGCGTTCGCACCCGTGGCAAGATTGACCGCGAAACCGGCAGAAGGCCGGCCGTTGGAACGGGAATCCCCACCATAGGTTTCCTGGCCGATTTCGATGCGGGCCACGTCGCTGAGGCGGACGGTCGAGCCATCTTTTTCGACTTTCAGGATCACCGATTCGAAATCGGCGACCGTGGTGAGCTGGCTCTGCGCCGTTACCGTTACGTTGAGCTGCTGACCCTTGACGGCAGGCACCGCGCCGAGCGAGCCGACCGAAACCTGCGTGTTCTGGCTTTGGATGGCGCCGGTGACGTCGGCCGTGGTCAGCTGATATTTGTTGAGCTTGAACGGATCCAGCCAGATGCGCATCGCATATTCGGAGCCGAAGACGTTGATGCTGCCCACACCTTCCAGACGCTTGATCTGGTCTTCGACGCGTGAGGAGAACACGTCGCCGAGATCGGCCGAATTGCGCTTGCCGTCGGTCGAGATAAGCGCCCCGACCATCAGGATGCTCGATGTGGAGCGGCTGACCTGGATACCCTGCTGCTGCACGGTATCAGGCAACTGCGACTGGACGAGCTGCAGCTTGTTCTGCACCTGAACCTGCGCAATGTCAGGCATGATGCTGTTACCGAAGGTCAGTGTCACTTCGGCGCTGCCGGTGGAGGAAGACGACGTCATATAGGTGAGGTCGTCGAGGCCGGTCATGCCGTCCTCGATGATCGTCGTTACCGATTTTTCGACTGTTTCGGCGCTGGCGCCGTTATAGGTCGCGCTGACGCGCACCGTCGTCGGCGCAATATCGGGATATTGCGAGATGGAGAGCGTCGCGATTGCCAACGCGCCGCCCAGCATGATGACGATGGCGATAACCCATGCAAAAACGGGGCGCCGGATGAAGAAATGGGCCATGGCAGTCCTGCCTTACCTTTTACGAGCTTCGACCGAGGGTTTCGTGCTCATGCTTATTTCGAGGGGGCGGCGGCAGGCGGAGCTTGCTGCGGCAGAACAACGATACCGCGATCGTCGATGGTTACTTCCACCGGCGCGACAGTTGCGCCGTCGGCAATCCACTGGAAGCCGTCCACGATGAGCTTGTCGCCATCCTTGACGTTTTCCATCACCAGCCAGGCGTTGTTGGATTGCTGGCTGGACGGGAAGGTGCGGGTTTCCACCTTGTTTTCCGCCGAGACGAACTTTGCGGTCAGTTCGCCATTGGCGTTGCGGCTTGCCGCGCGCTGCGGAATGCGGAAGCCCTTCTCCTTGCCGATGGTCAGCGTGGCGCGAACATAGGTGCCGGGAAGCAGAAGATCGTCCGGATTGTCGAAGAGGGCGCGAATGGAGAAAGTGCCCGTTGTTTCGCTCACCGCCATGTCCGACATGTCGATCTTGCCGTCATGTTTGTATTCGGTGCCGTCTTCCAGCGTCAGATGAATGCCGGTTTCCTTGGTGTCGCCGCCGAGCTGGCCCGACGAAATCGCATTTTTCAGACGCAGAAGATTGATGCTGGATTCCATCAGATCGATATAGATCGGATCGATGCGGCGCAGCGTCGTCAAAGCGGTCGTCTGGTTTGCCGTTACCACGTTGCCGATGCTGAAAGCGGTGGCGCTGGTGATGCCATCGAAAGGCGCGCGAACCTTGGTGAGATCGAGATTGATTTCAGCCGTTTCCAGCGCCGCCTTGGTCTGGGCCACGTCGGCCTGTGCCTGCAGCAGCGTCACCTTGGCGTTTTCATATTCGATCTGCGTTGCGCCGCTGTTGACCAGCCGTTCGTAGCGGGCAAGGTTCGCCTCGGCGCTTGGAACGCTGGCTTCGGCCTTCGCCACGCTGGCCTTGGCCTGCGCCACTTCCGCAAGATAGGTGTTGTCTTCGATCTGGTAGAGAACGTCGCCCTGCTTGACTTCGCTGCCTTCCTTGAAGGGAATTTCGCGGATGATGCCGGTGACGCGCGGACGGATCTCGGCCGTCTGGAACGCGCTGGCGCGACCGGGAAGCACTGTTGTCAGAGGATATTCGCTGCTCTTCATCAGGATGATGCTGACCGGAGACGGCGGACGCTCGGCACCCTGACCCGCGGTCTGGCCGCTCTCGCCGCCATCGCTGCATCCTGCCAGGACCGCGGTTACACACAAAGAAGCAAATAGGGGTAAAATACGTCGGCTCATTGTTCTTCCCTGCGTATCGGTCGCATTCAACTATAAGCGCAATGTCGCTCGGCGGATGCGCGCCCGGGAGGAACGGTTAAGACGGGAAAGGCCTTCTTGGGGGCCTTCGTCATCACATTCATTCCGGACCGCCACGCGCATAGAAGCGCAGGCTTAGGCGCTTCGCAAGCAATTGCGAGAAGGTGACGTAAATAGGGAATCGTCACTTAGCAAGCGGATTGCGCAATCCGGCGTCGACTAAATCGACGAGTTGGTCACAACGTGTTGCTAAATTGCCGATATCTTCCCGGGCAAGGAGGACGGGATGTATGACGCTGGTCAGCGCGTGGAGCACGGTTTCCGCCAGACTGGGAATGTTGGTGGCGGTGTAGGTTCCCGTCTCGACGCCGTCCTCAATGATCTCAGCCAGCAATTTCACGATGACGGATTTGTAGTAATCTCCGCACTTCATGTCCTGCTTGGCGGTCATCAGGATCATTTCGAAGACATAGGGATTTTTATTGAGATCCTGGTGGTGCTGTTCCATGAGGTTGCGCGCGAGGTGACGCAGCCTCTCAAGCGGTGCATGGCTTTTGTCGAGTGGACAGATCTGCCGTTCGAAAGCGCCTATCTGTTCGAAGCCGAGGGCATCGACCAGGGCATTCTTCGAGCTGAAATTCTTGAAGACATTGGCAGGTGACATGCCAAGCGCTGCAGCGATATCGGCAATCGCCACGGCATTAAAACCACGCTCGCGGAAAAGTTCTTCGGCTTTGGCAAGAATGTCCCGCCGGGTTTCCTCGGCGGAACGGCGGGGCCGGCGTTTGACAGGACGATCGCTCTTCCTGTCCACCTTTCTCGCCTGTTCTATCATTTTGCTCACGGTCAGACTCCGGGGAAGAAGGGCTCCAGATTCCGGCGTACTCTTGCAAGCGGCGTCTCACCGCTATCGTCGGGAACGAAACTCTGTCCGGTGATGCGTTCGTAAGCATCAATATAGACCTTCGAGGTCTGCAAGACGAGGTCCTGCGGAATCTCGGGAACCTCGTCCTTATAGGGGTCGCAACGTTCGGCAACCCAGGCCCTGACGAAATCCTTGTCGAAGCTCGCCGGCCGGGTGCCATTGCGGAAGCTTTCCTCATAGCTGTCGGCCATCCAGTAGCGGCTGCTATCCGGCGTGTGGATTTCGTCGGCCAGAATGATCTTGCCGTTTTCATCCGTCCCGAATTCATATTTTGTGTCGACGAGAATGAGGCCTTGCTTTGAGGCAATCTCCTGCCCGCGCTTGAACAGCGCCAGCGCATAATGGGACAGCGTGTCCCATTGCTCCAGTGTCAGAAGTTTCTTCTCGACGATCTCTACAGGTGTCAGCGGCTCGTCATGGCCGCCATCGAAGGCCTTGCTTGTCGGCGTGATCACCGGCTCGGGTAAAATCTGATTGTCCTTCATTCCGTCCGGCAGGCTCATGCCGTACATCTGCCGCTCACCCTTCTTATAAAGGGTCAGGATCGATGTGCCGGTGGTGCCGGCGAGATAACCGCGAACCACGACTTCGACCGGCAATATGTCCAGTCTCTTGCCGATGACGACATTCGGATCGGGATAACTCACCACGTGATTAGGGCAAATATCCTTCGTCAGCTCGAACCAGTAGCGCGCCGTCTGGGTCAATACCTGTCCCTTATAAGGAACGCATGTGAGTATCCGGTCGAAGGCGCTCAGGCGATCGGTGGATATGATGACGCGGTTGCCGTCAGGCAGATCGTAGTTTTCCCGCACCTTGCCACGGTAATAATTCGGCAGCTCGGGAATGACGGCTTCATCGAGAATGCGCACGGGTTCTCCAATTCTTGGCTTTATGGGGGGCGTTGGGCGCCCAGTCTTTCTGAAACTCTTGTCCGTTCCTATGGCATGTTTCCCGGAACAGGACCAGTCGCTACAGAAAGGCGGCCCTTTCCGGCGTCTTTTGGTGCTTTT
>NZ_JALPZP010000030.1:0-373 GCF_041414895.1 Agrobacterium sp. O3.4 | reverse complement strand
CCCTGTCACCCGGCTCGCCGGTGCTGGCCTCGAAGGTCTTGCTCTGACTGCTGCCATCGGGTTTGAAGGTAACGGATTTGCCTTCGATCTTTTCGATCCGGCCGGCTTCACCGGCAATGAGATTCCTGTAGCTGCTGGTGACGCTGAGCCTGTCGCCGACCCTGAAACGGATATCCTTGTTGTTGAACGCCTTGAAGCTGACAGGGTCGCCACTCAGGCGACCGGATGCAAGGCCCTGTTTTTCGATCTCCTTGGCCAGCGCATCTACATCAACGCGCCGATTGGCATAGAGCATGCGGACCTTTTCGGGATCTGCCTTGATATCCCTTTCGTAAGCATCCGCCATTGCTTTCAGCGCCGACCCGGCGTCCGC
>NZ_JALPZP010000029.1:0-425 GCF_041414895.1 Agrobacterium sp. O3.4 | reverse complement strand
ACACACTCTGAAATAATGCGGAGGAACATCGACAAGAACGGCGAAAATCCGCCGATCAGGCCGCGCTCCTCCGCATTACGACGACCTCGTGATTAGTAAAGTTATGCTCACCTCGCCATAACTTGACGAAAGGCTTTACATAAATAGGCGGAATCAGCCTGACATCGTGGCCGCTGCTCTGCGCGACGCGGCCCCAATAGTGGCTGGTCGCGCACGCTTCCATTGCCACAATGCATGGCTCCTGCGTATCAAGCACCTGCATCAGCTTCGCGCGGGAAACCGTACGGTTAAATAGAACCGCCCCACCCCGATCAGTGCCACAGATCTGAAAGCTTCGTTTGGCGAGGTCAATTGCCAAAATATGCACGTTAGACATGGTCTCCTCCTTCAAATGCGCCACCCTGGCGCGGATGACATCATACGAT
>NZ_JALPZP010000002.1:0-1000194 GCF_041414895.1 Agrobacterium sp. O3.4 | reverse complement strand
TCGTCTTCGTCGGCCCGTCGGGCTGCGGCAAGTCCACGCTTCTGCGCCTCATCGCCGGGCTGGAGGACGTCTCCGGCGGCAAGATCGTCATCGACGGCAATGACGCCACCGAAAAGGCCCCGGCCGAGCGCGGCCTTGCCATGGTGTTCCAGTCCTATGCGCTTTATCCGCATATGAGTGTCAGGAACAACATCGCCTTCCCGCTGAAGATGGCCAAGCTCGACAAGGCGGTGATCGATAAAAAGGTCGAAGACGCCGCCCGGGTGCTGAACCTCACCGATTATCTCGAACGCCGGCCCTCGCAGCTGTCGGGCGGCCAGCGCCAGCGCGTCGCCATCGGCCGCGCCATCGTGCGCGAACCGAAAGCCTTCCTGTTCGACGAGCCGCTTTCCAACCTCGATGCGGCGCTGCGCGGCACCATGCGGCTGGAAATCTCCGAGCTGCACAACACGCTGAAGACAACGATGATCTACGTCACCCACGACCAGGTGGAGGCCATGACCATGGCCGACAAGATCGTGGTGCTCAACCGCGGCAATATCGAGCAGGTCGGCTCGCCGATGGAGCTTTACCGCACCCCCGCCAACCTCTTCGTCGCCGGCTTCATCGGCTCGCCGCGCATGAACCTCATCACCGGTGACTTTGCCCGCAGCAAGAATGCCACCACCGCCGGTGTGCGGCCGGAGCATCTGCTGCTGTCGAAGGAAAGCGGGCTGTGGCAGGGCAAGGTCACGGTTGCCGAACATCTCGGATCGGATACCTTCCTGCATCTCGAGGTATCAGGCATCGGACCGATCACCGCCCGCACGGACGGCGAGTTCGAATGCAGGCATGGCGATACCGTGTTCATCACCCCCGACGAGACCAAGATACACAGGTTTGATGAAAAGGGTGTGGCGATCTAGGTGCTGGCTTTCACAAGGTTTTTCATTCACAGCGGACCCGCAGGCGCGTGGGGCTTACCCCCCTCTGCCCTGCCGGGCATCTCCCCCTCAAGGGGGGAGATCGGCAAGAGGCTCTTTCATCGCTTCACTCGCAAGCTTAGAGATGTGCGAGACTTTGCCGCAGATCGATCTCCCCCCTTGAGGGGGAGATGCCCGGCAAGGCAGAGGGGGGTAAGCCTCACGCCTCCCCGATCCTCACGCCATTCCGATCAAAGACATGCAGCCTTTCCTGCGGGAAATCGACCCGCAGGGACTTGCCCGGTTGCAACAATGCCCGGTCCGACGAAAACAGCTTGAAGGGCAATCCATGCACGGTGAGGTGCAGGATGACGCCGAGGCCGGTTGGCTCGACCAGATCGACGGTTGCCTCCACACCGCCTTCAGCCGGCGCTACGGTGACATGTTCCGGGCGGATGCCGAGCGTGACCGGCTCGCCATCAGCGAGGTCCACTTCCCGGCCAAGCGCCAGACGCGTGCCGTCACCCGGCACGACGAAACTGCCGCCATTCTCCTGCACGAGCCGTCCTTCGAGGAAATTCATGCCGGGCGAACCGATGAAACCGGCGACGAAAAGATTGGCGGGACGATCGTAAAGATCGAGCGGTGCGCCGATCTGCTGCACATGGCCGGCATTCATGGCGACGATACGTGAGGCAAGCGTCATCGCCTCGATCTGGTCATGGGTGACGTAAACCGAGGTTGCGCCAAGATCGGCATGCATGCGTTTGATCTCGGCCCGCATCTGCTCGCGCAGCCGGGCATCGAGGTTGGACAGCGGCTCATCGAACAGGAAGGCTTTTGGCTGGCGCACGATGGCGCGGCCCATGGCGACGCGCTGACGCTGGCCACCGGAGAGCGCCTTCGGGCGGCGGGCGAGATAGGGATCGAGGCCAAGTTTCGCGGAAGCACCGGCCACCGCCGCCGCGATGGTTTCCTTCGGGCTGCGGCGCAGGCGCAGGCTATAGCTCATATTGTCGGCAACGCTCATATGCGGATAGAGCGCATAGGACTGGAAGACCATGGCGATATCGCGATCCTTCGGCCGGCGATCATTGACACGTTCACCGTCGATGGACAGGTCGCCGGATGTTATCTCTTCAAGGCCGGCGATCATGCGCAGCAGCGTCGATTTTCCGCAGCCGGAGGGACCGACGAGGACGATGAACTCGCCATCCCTGATATCAAGATCGACGCCATGCAGCACGGCGAGGTCGCCATAGGTCTTGCCGACATTCTTCAGCTCGATGGAAGCCATGGGATTATCCTTTCACCGCGCCGGCCGTCAGGCCCTGCACGAGATAACGTTGAATGAGCAGGAAGAAGAGGCAGGCCGGAATGAGCGCCAGAACGCCCGCCGCCATCATCTGCCCGAAATCGACGGAGAATTTCGAAACGAAGGTCAGAAGGCCAACCGGGAAAGTGGCGCTCTGGTTGCCGGAAATCAGCATCAGCGCAAACAGAAGCTCGCTCCACGCGGCGGTGAAGACGAAACCAAGCGTCGCGGCAATGCCCGGCAGCGTCAACGGCAGGATGATCTGGCGGAAGGCCGTAAACCGGCTCGCCCCGTCGATCATCGCCGCCTCTTCCAGATCCTTCGGAATGCCATCGAAGAACGACTGCATGAGGAAGGTGGCAAAAGGCACGTTGAAGGCGGTGTAGACGATGACGAGGCCCGTCAGGCTGTTGGTGAGGCCGAGCGGCGATAGCATCTTGAAGATCGGCGCGACCAGCATGACCAGCGGAAACATCTGGGTGATCAGCATCAGCGCGACGATCCAGTATTTGCCCTTGAAACGGAAGCGTGACAGCGCGTAACCCGAGAGCGAAGAAAGTATCGTCACGGCAATTGCCGTGGAGCCCGCGACGATGACGCTGTTCTTAAAAAACGTCGGGAAGGCACTGTTTTCAATGACGAAACGATAATGATCCCAGGTCGCCCGCGATGGCCACATCCTCACACCTTCGCTATAGAGCAGATCATTCGGCGTGACGGACACCTTGAGCAGCCAGAACAGTGGGAACAGTGCAAAGGCGATATAGGCAAGGATCGCCAGACGATGGGCAAGGGTGAGAAATATCCTTGATGTCATCGGTCAGTCCTTCTCGATCAGGCGCTGGCGCAGCAGCACGATCAGCATGGAATAGGCAAGCAACAGCACCAGCAGCACCAGCGCGATGGCCGAGGCATAACCGAAATCCAGACGCCGGAAGGCCTGGGTGAAGATGTAGCTGGCGACGATCTGCGTGCGGTCCGCCGGCCCGCCATTGGTCATGACGATGATGAGATCGGCGAAATTAGCGATCCAGACGGTGCGCAGCAGAATGGTGATGGCGATGGTCGGCGCCAGAAACGGCAGGGTGATGGAGGTGAAACGCTGCAGCGGGTTTGCCCCGTCAATTTCCGCCGCCTCGTAAAGATCGCGCGGGATGGCCTGAAGTGCGGCAAGCAAAGTGATGGCGAAGAAGGGAATGCCCCACCAGACATTGGCGATGATTGGCCCCCACATGGCAAGCTGCGGATCGGCGAGGATATTGTTGGGTGCGGATAACAGCCCGAGCGAGACCATCCAGTGCGGCAGCGGCCCGATGACCGGGTTGAACAGCCATGCCCAGTTGAGACCGGCAAGGAAGGTCGGCACGGCCCATGGCAGGAACACCAGCGCCTGCGCCAGCCCCCTGCCCGCAAAGGGTTTATCGAGCAGCAGCGCCAGAATGAGGCCGAAGAAGAATTGCAGGAAAACCGAAGCGCCGGTCCACCACAGCGTGTTTTTCAGCGCCCGGTAAAAGGCCGCATCCTGCGACAGAGCCTCCAGATGTTTGAGGCCAACAAAACCGCCGGAGAACGGATTGAGCAGCTGCACATCGCGAAAGGCATAGGAGAGGCCAAGCACCAGCGGCACCAGCATGACGGCGACGATGAGCACCAGCACAGGCGCGCTGTAAAGCCACGGTTCGGCCCATTCGGCAAACCGCCGCATCGCAGGCTTGCCAGCCGGTTTGCGCGCAGCCACCGGCCCGGCGCCATGGGCATAGGACATTGTATCGCTCCCTGATCGGACGATGGAACGGACGGGTTTTCCAGCCTCACGGCTTACCGATCCGAAAAATTTCTATGAAAAGGCCTGTCGCAGCGAAGGCCGGCAAGACCCGCCGCACGGGCATGTGCGCCCGCGCAGCCGGTCAATGTCGTTACTTCGAGGCCAGGAACTTCTGCTGCGCCTTGGTCATGTAATCAGCCCATTGCTTGGCAAGGTCTTCCGGCGTGATGTCGCCGAGCAGCGCTTCCTGCGATGTCTTGATCACAAGCGAATCCTTGAAGAAGGCGAATTCCTCAAGATAGGTCGGCATCGTCGTCGGTACGGCGTTCTTGTCGGCCAGTTCGTCGAACCAGCCCTTGAACTGCTCGCTGGCATAGAAGGGGTCCTTCTCCGCCGACTTGTGCACCGGCAGCGCACCGGTCTTTTTGTTCCATTCGATATTGCCTTCCGGCCCTTCAAGCGTCTCGATCAGCTTCCAGGAAAGGTCCTTGTTTTCGGATTTCGACATCATCGACCAGCCGGCGAAACCGATCGTCGGGAAGGTCTTGCCGTCGGGGCCCTTGGGCATGGTCATGACGCCGAAATCTTCCGGCTTCATGCGCTGGGCGATGGCGATCAGCGCATCCGGGTCCTGATCGAGGAAGGCGCAGGTGCCGGAATAAAAGCCGGCGACGATCTCGTTGAAGCCCCAGTTGACGCTGTCCTTTGGCGCGTAACCGTTCTTGTAGAGATCGATCACATAGGTCAGGCCCTTCACCCAGCCGGGGCTGTCGAAGGTGGAGGTGCCGTCCTTGGTGAAGAACTCGTTCGAACCGGCCATGGATGCGCCGAACATGACCCAGCCGTTGAGGCCGCCCGGGCCGCCGCGCAGGCAGTAGCCAGATTTGCCGGGAAGGGCTGCAACCTTCTTGGAGGCATCGGCAAATTCCTCGAGTGTCTTCGGCGGCTCCGTCACGCCGGCTTCGGCCAGCAGTTTCTTGTTGTAGAACATGGCGCGCAGGTAGAAACCATAGGGCAGCATATAGGCCGTGTCCTTGACATCGCGGCCGAGTTCCAGCGTGCGCTCGCTCAGGCCCGCGGTGTGCTCCCACTTGGCAAGATAGGGCTCAAGGCTCTCCAGCATGCCGTTATTGGCATAAAGCGACAGCCATGTGTCGGGCATTTCCATCACGTCAGGCACATCGCCGGCCGAGACCATGGTGGCGAATTTCTGGAAGGCTTCGCTCCACGGCAGGGAGACGATTTCCACCTTGGTGCCGGGATTGGCAGCCTCGAATTTCGAGACGATGCCTTTCAGCGTTTCCGTCCGCTCGGGACTTGTGATGACCTCGACCAGTTTCAAGGTCGTGTCCGCCAGCGCCGTTCCGGTCATCAGGGCGGTGAAGATTGCTGCTGTTACCAGTTTTTTCATGTCGTTCTCCCCTTTTTTGTCGTCAGTTTAAAAACGCGTCAGGCGGCAGAGGCCGCCTTGATCGCGGGTTCGAGATCGTTCCAGAGGGCTTCCGTGCCCTCCAGCCCGACATGCAGGCGCACCGAACGCGCGCTGATGCCGAAGGTGTGGGCGGAGTTTGGCTGCGCCTTCTGTTCGAGCACCACTTCGCCGGGGACGATGAGGCTTTCATGCCCGCCCCAGGAAACACCCAGTTTGAAAAGCTTGAGGCGGTCGGCAAAAGCGCGCACATCCACCCCGTCCTTGAAGATGAAGGAAAACAGGCCCGACGTGCCGTGAAGGCCGGGCGGCAGGCGGTTCGCCAGCCCCGGATGGCAGACCTTCTCCACCACATCCAGCGCCTGCAGGCGGGTTGCGATCTCAAGCGCCGAGGCCTGATGCGCCTTCATGCGCAGCGGCAGGGTGCGAAGCCCGCGAATGAGCAGCCAGGCATCGAAGGGCGACATCTTGCCGCCGAGATAGGGATAGGTTTCCGCCCGGATACGGTCGATCATCGCCTTCGAACCCGCCACCACGCCGGAGACCACATCGCTATGGCCGCCCAGATATTTCGAGGCCGAATGCACGACGAGATCCACGCCGAGCGAGATCGGCTGCTGGAAGACCGGGCTTGCCCAGGAGTTGTCGATGACGGTGACGGCGCCATGCCGCTTGCCGATGGCGGCAAGCGCGCCGACATCGTGGGCTTCCATCACCCAGCTCGTCGGGCTTTCCATGTAAAACAGCTTTGCGCCCGGCATCGCCTTTTCAACCGCCGCCTCGTCGCGGCCGTCGACATAGGTCACCTCGATATTCATGCGCTGCATGAAGGTGCCGAACAGGCGAAACGCATCGGGATAAACGTGGCGGACGGCGACGATCCGGTCACCCGGCGAAACGAAGGACAGCACGGTGGAGGAAATGGCCGACATGCCGCTTGCAAAACCGAGCGCATCTTCGGCACCTTCCAGCTTCGCCAGCATCTCTTCAAACAGCCGCACGGTGGGGTTCAGCCCGCGCGTATAGACCGGCCGCACCTTTTCGCCGCGATAGGTGGAGACCATTTCGTCGTAGCTGGAAAAGGTGAAAAGCGAGGTCTGCACGATGGGCGGCACCACAGCTTCGAAGGCGTGGGCCTCGTCATGCGCAACGATAAATGAGGCGGGATCGAAGAGATCGTTGCCATGGTTCATTTCGACATGTCCTTGATATCCTCCTCGACGACGGCGAGGATTTTCAGTGTTTCTTCACGGGCGGTCTCGGCATCACCGGCGGCGATGGCATTGAACAGCGTGCGGTGAAAGGGAAAGGAGCGGCCGGCGAAATCCGGGCGGTCGAACGGCTTCGACCAGAAGCGTTCGAAACCTTCGCGCATCTGCTCCAGAAGCTGCTTGAACAGCGTATTATGGGTGGCATCGTAGATCGACAGATGGAAGGCAAGGTCTGCCTTGCCGGAGGTTCCCTCGGCCAGATGCACACGCTCCATCTCGTCTAGCCGCGCTTCCATCGTGGCGATATCGTCTGCCGTGCGGCGGCGCGCAGCGGCCATGGAGGCTTCCACCTCGATGCCGCGCCGCACTTCCAGCGTCATCAGCAGCGCATCGCGCAGGCTTTCGGCATCGATGGAAATCGGCATATGCACGGTGGCGGCGGAAATTGGCTTCAGCAGGTAATTGCCGCTGCCCTTGCGGCTGTCGATGACACCGAGCGCCTGAAACTTGCGGATGACTTCGCGAATGGTGGAGCGGCCAACACCCAGAGCCACCATCAGTTCGCGTTCAGCGGGAAGTCGGTCTCCGGCCTTCAGCCCTGCCCTCTCGACATAGTCAGAAAGCGCTGCCTCGACCTGGCGCACGCGGTCGCTCGGCGGAATGGGCTGCATGAGTTCCCGGCTGGACCTGTCCAAGACGTACCCTCTAAATTGGTCTGACATCTTACCATTTCAAAGGGCGGATCGATTGTCAACGGGCAAGCGCGGAACACACACAAGACAAGACTCGCGGCGACAGACAAAAAAATAGGGAGGGTGACACAGGCCACCCTCCCCAGGCTCATAGCGAAATGACGGAGCTTACTGGCTGAGCACAGCCGCCTTGATGGTCTGGATATTGTGGTTGATCATGTCGATATAGGTCGCGGCCGGGCCATCGGCGGTGGAAAGCGCGTCGGAATAGAGCGTGCCGCCAACCTTCAGGCCGGTTTCGCTGGCGATCTGGTCAATCAACCGCTTGTCGGTGATGTTTTCGACGAAGATCGCCGAAGCCTTGTCGTGTTTGACCTGATCCACGAGCTTGGCGACATCAGCGGCCGAAGCTTCGGATTCCGTCGAGATGCCCTCGGGCGCCAGGAAGTTCAGTCCATAAGCGTGCTCGAAATAACCGAAGGCGTCATGCGAGGTGATGATGACGCGCTTTTCCGGCGGGATGGCGGCAATCTCGGTCTTCACCTTCTCGTTCAGAGCGGCAAGCTTGGCGATATAGGCTTCCGAATTGGCGGTGTATGTGGCGCAACCGGCCTTGTCGACTTGGCAAAATGCGCCGGCAATGTTCTTCACATAGATTTCCGCGTTCTTGATCGACTGCCAGGCATGCGGGTCGAATTCACCGTGATGGTGATGACCTTCATGACCGTGGTCATGGCCGGCTTCTTCAGCCTTGTGGTCGTGGCCTTCCTCTTCTTCCGCTTCCGGATGGGCATGGCCGGCCGGTTCTTCGGATAGTTTCAGCGGCTCGACACCCTTGGTCAGTTCAACGACCGGCGCCTTGGTGCCGCTGGTGTCGATCAGCCGCTTCAGGAAGCCTTCAAATTCCAGGCCATTGACCAGCACGACGCCAGCCTTGCTGACGGCAACCGCATCGGCCGGACGCGGCTCATAGACATGCGCATCGCCATCCGGACCGACAAGCGTGGTGATCTCGACGCGGTCGCCGCCGACATTTTTGGCGAAATCGGCGATGATCGAGAAGCTGGCCACGACCTTGATTTCGGCAGCCGAAGCCTGCGCCATCAGGACCGGGGAAAGGGTAAGAAGGCTTGCGCAGGTGGCAAGACGGAGGGTTCTGAACATGAAGGTTCTCCTTTTTTCGAACGCTGTTTTCAGGCCGTTCTGTGGCGGCCGGAACCGAGAAGATCGCCGAGCAAGCCGCGCGTGCCGACGAGAATGGAGAGCGCGTAGATAACGCCCGCCGAAAGGATGATCGCCGGGCCCGAGGGCAACGACGCGTGATAGGACAGGATGAGGCCGGCAAAGCAGGAAACCATGCCGATGCCGATCGAGATGAAGCACATGGGTGCCACGCGGTTGGACCAGAACCGGCTGGCGGCGGCGGGCAACATCATCAGGCCGACAGAAAGCAGCGTTCCGAGCGCCTGAAAGCCACCAACCAGATTGAGCACGACGATGGCGAGGAAGAGAAAATGCACCGGGCTGCCCCAGTTGCTGACCGAGCGCAGGAACAGGGGATCGAGGCATTCCGCCAGAAGCGCCCGCCAGAAAGTGATCATCACCACCAGCGTCACGATGCAGATGCCGCTGATGAGGCTGAGCGCCTCGTTGTTCAGCGCCAGCACGGTGCCGAACAGCACATGCATGAGATCGACGCTGGAGCCGCGCCACGAGACGAGCAGAACACCGAGCGCCAGTGAAATCAGATAAAAGGCGGCAAGCGAGGCGTCCTCCTTCTGGACGGTGAAACGCGACACCGCACCGGCCCCCAGCGCCACCACGAGGCCGACCACCAGCCCGCCAATCGTCATCGGCAGGATTTCCAGCCCGTAAAACAGAAAGCCGACGGCCGCCCCCGGCAGGATGGCGTGCGACATGGCATCGCCCGTAAGGCTCATGCGCCGCAGCATCAGGAACACCCCGACCGGCCCGCAGCTGATGGCAAGGATCAAGGCGCCGGCAAGCGCCCGCTGCATGAACACATATTGAACAAAGGGTTCGATGAAGAAATCAGCCATGGGCATTCGAATTTGCGTGGGAGTGGATGTGGGAATGGGATGACGCCGCTCGCGGCCCGGCATCGAGCGCATCGGTCGCCGGTGCATTGGTCACTGGCGCATTGTTCCTTGGCGCATCACCCGGCGCGCACCACGGTGCATTTTCCTCCCATGCCTCGTGGAAATGCCGCGCCTGGCGCAGGTTTTCCGGCTTCAGGACATCGGCTGTCGGGCCAAGGCCGACGAGACGCCGCGCGAGAAACAGGGTCTGGGGGAAATGCTGCCGCACCAGCTGATGGTCATGCAGGACGGCGAGCACCGTGCGGCCTTCCGCAACCCATGCCTTGATCAGCACCAGAAGATCGGTGACGGTGCGCTCATCAACGGCATTGAAGGGTTCGTCCAGCAGGATCAACTGCGCGTCCTGCAACATGGCGCGGGCGAACAGGGCACGCTGCATCTGGCCACCGGAGAGCGAATCTATATTGCGCTTCTCAAAGCCGGACAGCCCGACCGCTTCCATCACCCGGCCCATCGCCGCTTTGTCCTCAGAACGGTGGCGGCCAAGCAGGCCGCGCCTGGGCCAGAGACCCAGCGCAACGAGATCGCGCACCTGAGCCGGGAACGACCTGTCGAGTTCCGATTGCTGCGGCAGATAGGCGACGGAAATGCCTGCGCTGATCCGGCACTCACCGCCGAGCGGTTTCAAGATGCCGGCGATACCCTTCATCAGCGTCGATTTGCCCGAGCCATTGGCGCCGACAACCGCGGTGAGCGATCCCTTGGTGATATCGCCATCCAGATGATGCACGGCCGCACGGCCGGCATATCCAAGCGTCAGATTTGTGAAGGTGAGGCACGGATCGCTCATCGATCCCTCCTGGGCGGGGTTTCATTCGGACCCTTGATATGTAATGTTATTACATTCGTCAAACGAATACGTAATGAAATAACATTAACTATTGGAAAGTCAGAGCGGCACGCTGGTGGGCAGAGACCTCACGCCTCCGCGGATGCTTTTTTTCCAAAGCCCGTTGACATGTCGCGTATGTGTAATGTTATTACGTTACATAACTGGAACCGGCACTTCAAAAACCCTCCGTTTCCAGATCGCCTGCCGTGGTCGTCATAACGCCCACGCGACTGTTGCCACAGAACGAGGTCCCCATGAAAAAACTCCCCGTCACCGTCCTCTCCGGCTTTTTAGGTGCTGGCAAAACCACCCTTCTCAACCACATCCTCGCCAATCGTGATGGCCTGCGCGTGGCGTTGATCGTCAACGATATGAGTGAAATCAATATCGATGCGGCGCTGGTGCGGGATGGCGGCGCCAATCTCTCGCGCACCGAGGAACAGCTGGTGGAAATGACCAATGGCTGCATCTGTTGCACGCTGCGCGACGACCTCTTGACCGAGGTCCGAGCGCTCGCCGAACAGGGCCGCTTCGATTATCTGCTGATTGAATCCACCGGCATCGCCGAGCCGCTTCCCGTGGCCGCCACCTTCGATTTCCGTGACGAGAACGGCCGCAGCCTGTCTGATGTCGCGCAGCTGGATACGATGGTAACGGTGGTGGATGCCGCCAATCTTCTCAATGATTACGGTTCATCCGATTTTCTGGCCGACCGGGGCGAAACGGCGGGTGATGGCGACAACCGTACCATCGTCGACCTTCTGGTCGAGCAGATCGAATTTGCCGATGTGGTCGTCCTCAACAAGATCGGCACCGCCACGCCCGAGGAGCGGGATGCGGCCCGCAAGATCATCGTCGGGCTGAACCCGGATGCGAAACTCATCGAGGCGGATTTCGGCAGGGTGGAACTGAAGGAGGTGCTCGGCACCGGTCGCTTCGATTTCGCCAGGGCCGAAGAACATCCCCTGTGGTTCAAGGAACTGCACGGCTTCAAGGATCACATTCCCGAAACCGAGGAATATGGCATCCGCTCCTTCGTTTACCGCGCCAAAAAACCGTTCGACCCCGTACTGTTCCAGCGCTTTATCGATCGTGCCTGGCCGGGGGTGGTGCGCGCCAAGGGCTTTTTCTGGCTGGCGACACGGCCACGTTATGTCGGCGAGATCAGCCAGGCGGGCGCATTGGTGCGCACCGGCAAGATGGGTTTGTGGTGGTCCGCCGTGCCCAAGGAGCAATGGCCGCGTGAAAAACAGTTTATCGACATGATGAAGCCCTATCTCGATCCGGTCTTCGGCGACCGGCGGCAGGAAATCGTCTTCATCGGTTCCGACCCGATGAGCGAGGCCCGCATCCGCGCCCAGCTCGACGCCTGCCTGATCGACACCGAAGCCTTCACGCCCGACGCATGGCGACACCTGCCGGACCCCTTCGCCAACTGGGACAGACAGGCCGCCTGACAGGACCGGGGCGGTGTGCTGGACATCCAGCGTTCCCTGCCCCTCACCCACAAAAAAAGAGCCGCGTTACGCGGCTCCTATCCGGAGGCCCGCTCAAAAGCGGGCCTTTTATTTTAGCCGGGTTCTTATCCCTGCGATGCCTCTACCTGCGGCACCACACCCCGGCGCGACGCCATGAGCGATGCGCCGAGAAGGGCAGAAATTGCCACGAAGACGAAGACCATCGTTGCCCCCTGCAGATCGATCAGCAGGCCGCCGAGAACCGCGCCGCTGGAAATGGCGATCTGGAAGGTGGTGAGCAGCAGCGCGCCGGCGCTTTCCGCCTCATCCGAAGCCACGCGGGTGATGAAGCTCTGCACACTGACCGGAAGCGCGCCGAAGGCAAAACCCCAGGAAGCGATGGCGACGCCCGCAACGACGGGAGATGCGCCGGCAATCACCAGAATGGAGGCTGACGCGGCAATCAGCGTCGCAGCGAAGGTCACGGCCCACGCCGTGTTCTTCTCGGCAAGGAAACCGCCGAAGAGATTGCCGAAGAAACCACCGATGCCATAAACCAGAAGAACGAGGGAAATCGCTTCAACGCCGAGCTGCGGCACGTCTTCCAGGAACGGGCGAACATAGGTGAAGCCGGCGAAGTGACCCGCAACGATGAACAGCGTTGTCAGAAGGCCGATCCGGACCTGCGGCCGCTGCAGCAGCCGGAACATGGTGGAAAGACCGGGTGCGCCGGCCGGCGGCAGAGACGGAATGGTCAGCAGCTGCACGGCAAGTGCGATGACACCGAGCACACCCGCAACCACGAAGGCCGCACGCCAGCCGAGCGTCGCGCCGATCCATGCGCCCACCGGTGCGGCACAGACGGTGGCGACCGAAACCCCTGTCAGGATGATGGCCATGGCACGCGGCATCTTGTCGAGCGGCACGAGCCGCAGCGCCAGCGCCGCCGACATCGCCCAGAAACCACCAAGGCCGATGCCGAGCAGGACGCGCGATGCAAACAGCATGAAAAGCCCGTTGGCAAAGGCGGCAAGCGTGCTGGAAATGATCAGCAGCGTGGTGAGCCCGAGAAGTGTCCAGCGGCGGTCGATGCCGCGTGTGCCGATGACGACGCCGGGGCCGGCAACCGCCGCAACCAGCGCGGTGACGGTGATGGATTGTCCGGCAATGCCGGAGCTGATGGCAAGATCTTCCGATAGCGGCGTAAGAAGGCTGACCGGCAGAAACTCCGCCGTCACCAGCCCGAAGACACCGAGCGAAAGCGAAACCACGGCGGCCCACTTCGCATCCGGCTCTTTTCTGCGCGGCACATATTCGAGTTCGTTTATGGTCCGGTTATTCATGAAAATCTCCTGATGCGCATTGCCAGAATGCGCCCTGAAATGGAAGGGCAAGACGATGAAACCGCTGGGAGGCCGGTTCAGCACCCGCAAATCGATGGTCATAAGCTATGCGTGACACCCCGGCGTTTCCATGCTAGAAAATCCGTATTCCTTAACCAATCGTCCGAATTTGTGAGATGCCATGAATGATGCCCTGACGGAAATGCTGCGAGGTCTGAGGCTTGACGGCGTGGAATATGGCCGCTGCCGCATGGCCACCCCCTGGGCCACCGCCTTTCCCGAACAGGAAGCGGCGCGGTTTCATTTTATCGGCGTCGGCCAGGCGAAACTGCGAAAGCCTTCCGGCGAATGGCTGATGCTTAAATGCGGCGATGCCGTGCTTCTGCCGCGCGGGCACGCCCATGTGCTTGCCAGCGGCGAGAATGTGACGCCATCGCCCTTTGACCGTTTCGGCAAGAAGGAAGTCTGCCAGGGCATTTTCGACATGCAATGCGCCAGCGCCGGCGGCGATACCGTGGCCTTTACCGCTTCCATGCGTTTCAACATGGATAATCTGCACCCGCTTCTGCAGCTGATGCCGGATGTGATGCTGACCAGCGACCTGGCCAAAAGCGACCCGGCCATTCCCCACCTGCTGGAAGCCATGGCGCGCGAAGTGGAGCTGAACCGCGTCGGCGCCGGTGGCATTCTGGCAAGGCTTGCCGATGTGCTGACCGCGACCCTGATCCGCACCTGGGTGGAACATGGCTGCGGCGATTCCAGCGGCTGGCTGGCCGCCGTGCGCAATCCCGAACTCGGGCGGGTGCTGGCCGCCATCCACCTCACCCCGGAAAAGGACTGGAGCGTGGAGGAGCTTGCCTCCTTGATGGGCGCATCCCGCTCCAGTTTCGCGGAACGTTTCACCCGCGTGGTGGGTGAAAGCCCGGCACGGTATGTGGTGCGCGTGCGCATGCATCAGGCACGTCTATGGCTGCGCGAAGGCATGCGTGTGACGCTCGCTGCGGAAAAGCTCGGTTACGATTCCGAAGCCTCCTTCAGCCGCGCCTTCAAACGGGTGCTCGGCGCGCCACCCAGCCAGTTCCGCCGCAAGGACGCGGCCGGGCTGGAGGATGCGGCTTAAAAGCTTCAGACAAACCGGGTAAGGATAGTGTGTGAAAACAAATCCGCCTGAAGCGGAAGGGCATCGTCCGGGGAGCATCCACCATGAGCATGGCCGACGACGCCCGTTTCTGGAACCGGTCAGCACGGAAATATGCGAAAGGCAGGATTTCAGACGAGGCCGGATATGCGCGCACGCTGCAGCGGACCCGCGCCCTTCTGAAACCCGACGACAACATACTGGAACTGGGCTGCGGCACCGGGACGACGGCGATCCGGCTGGCGGGTAGTGTCAAAGACTATTATGCGACGGATATTTCCGCCGACATGATCGCAATCGCCAAAGAGAGAAAACAAGCCGCCGGCTCTCTCCACAACCTCACCTTCAGCGCAACGACTGCGGAAGCGCTTGTGCCGGGCGACATGCAGTTCAACGCGGTACTGGGTTTCAACTATCTTCATCTGGTCCGCGACCTGCCCGGCACGCTGCGGCACATTCACGCCCTGCTTGCCCCGCACGGCCTGCTCATTACCAAGACCCCCTGTGTCGGCGATATGAACCCGCTTATCCGCCTTGTCCTGCCGGCGATGCGGGCAATCGGCAAGGCGCCCTATGCCGGCGTGTTCAACGCGGCCGAGCTTGGCCGGCATATAAACGCCGGTGGTTTCGACATTCTGGCGACGGAAATTCATGCAACGAAGGGCAATGACAACCGCCCTTACATCGTGGCGCGCAAGAGGTGAGCTGAGCCGCCTTCTCAGTGAAAATTGCGGGAAATGACCTTTATCCGCTCGACCGCATCGTCATCATGGTCGGCGGGCGGCGGGCGTTTCCTGATGACGCGGTGATCATCCGGCGGCATGCCGTGATGAAACTCGTCACCACGCCCATGCGGCAGAGGAAAGGCATGGTTGCGCTCGCCCACGCTTGCCAGGGCCTGCGACAGATCGGTCAGCCGGTGGGCGACCAGATGCACCACCTCACCTTCCCGCTGGATCTTGCCGTAAATGCCGACCATGCCGGCGGACAACACCACGCGGCGGTATTTTTCGAAGGTTTTGACCCACAGCACCGCATTGGCAATGCCCGTCTCGTCCTCCAGCGTCATGAAGATCACGCCCTTTGCCGAACCGGGGCGCTGGCGCACCAGCACCAGACCGGCCGTTTCCAGCCATGTGCCATCCCGAACGCGTACCGCCTCCGCACAGGTGACGATGCGGCGGCGGGAAAGATCATGCCGCAGGAAGGTCATGGGGTGTTCGCGCAGCGTCAGCCCCACATGGCCATAATCCTGGACCACCTCGCCACCATCAGTCATGGGCCTGAGCGCAACGGAGGGTTCCTGAAGCTCTTCGATAACGGCATTTTCCCTGATGGCAGCGGCGGCGAAAAGCGGCAGCGGCTCATCCCGCAGGGCCTTGATGGCCCAGAGCGCCCCGCGCCTGGCAAGCGAAAGCGCCGGCAAAAAGGCATCGGCCTCCGCCAGACAGACAAGGGCGGCGGCCGGAACACCCGCCCTTCGCCACAGATCGTCAACGGAGGCAAAAGGCCGATCCTGCCGGGCGGCGACGATTTTTGCAGCATGGTCATTGGAAATCCCCTTCACCATGCGCAGGCCAAGCCGCACGGCAAAGCGGTCCTCACCCTTGCCATTCTTCTTGCCCGTAGGCTCCAGCGTACAATCAAAGCGGCTGTTATTAACGCAGACCGGACGCACCTCCACATCATGATCACGCGCATCGCGCACGATCTGCGCCGGGGCGTAAAAACCCATGGGCTGCGAATTGAGAAGCGCCGTACAGAAAATATCGGGATGATGGCATTTCAGCCATGAGGAGGCGTAAGCAATCAGCGCGAAGGAAGCCGCGTGGCTTTCGGGGAAACCATAGCTGCCGAAACCTTCCAGCTGTTTGAAGATGCGTTCGGCGAATTCCTGCTCATAACCGCGCTCTACCATGCCCGTGACCAGTTTCTCCCTGAATTTGGAAATGGTGCCTACATTCTTGAAAGTCGCCATGGCCCGGCGCAGCTGGTCCGCTTCATCCGCGGTGAAACCGGCGCAATCCATGGCGATCCGCATCGCCTGCTCCTGAAACAGCGGAACACCCATCGTCTTTCCCAGGACGCTTTCAAGTTCTTTTTTCGGAAAAAGGACCGCTTCCTTTCCCTGCCGGCGGCGTAAATAAGGATGCACCATATCCCCCTGAATGGGGCCGGGGCGAACGATGGCAACCTGAATGACGAGGTCGTAAAACTCCTTCGGCCTCAGGCGCGGCAGCATCGACATCTGCGCCCGGCTTTCAATCTGGAACGTGCCGAGCGTATCGGCCTTCTGGATCATGGCATAGGTAGGCCCGTCATCCGGCGGCATGGCGGCGAGATCGTATTTTTCTCCCGTGCGTGCCTCCAGCATGTCGAAGCCGCGCTTCATGCAGGAGAGCATGCCAAGCGCCAGGCAATCCATCTTCATGAACTTCACGACATCGATATCGTCCTTGTCCCATTCGATGATCTGGCGATCATCCATGGCGGCGGGTTCGATCGGCACCAGCTCGTCCAGCCGGTCATGGGTCAGAACAAAGCCACCCGGATGCTGGCTGTGATGGCGCGGTGTGCCCACAAGCTGGTTGGCCAGTTCGAAGGCAAGCTTCAGGCGGCGATCCTCCATATTGAGGTTCAGTTCCTTTACCTGCTTTTCACCCACCCCTTCGCTCCAGCGCCAGACCTGCGAAGACAGAAGCTTGGTCAGGTCTTCCGGCAGGCCCAGAACCTTGCCGACATCGCGCAGCGCCCCACGCCCGCGATAACGGGTAACGACGGAGCAGAGTGCGGCCTTGTCACGGCCGTAGGTGTCATAGACCCACTGAATGACCTCTTCACGCCGCTGGTGTTCAAAATCTACGTCGATATCCGGCGGCTCTCCCCGGTTCTCGGAAACAAAACGTTCAAAGACGAGATTGCTGAAAAGGGCAGGATCGATGGCGGTGATGCCAAGCACAAAACAGATAACCGAATTGGCCGCCGAACCACGCCCCTGACATAGAATATCTTTTGAGCGCGCATAACGGACAATGGCATTCACCGTCAGGAAATAGGAGGCATATTGCAGCCTGCCGACAACCGCCAGTTCATGATGCAACGCCTTTTCCACCTTCTCGGGTAAACCGTTCGGATAACGCCCCGGCACCGCTTCCCATACCATCTTCTCCAGCGCCTGCTGCGCCGTCAGCCCCGGCAGGCTGCGCTCCTCGGGATATTGATAGACCAGTTCCTTCAGCGAAAATTTGCAGCGTTTCGCAATTTCAAGGCTACGGGAAAGCGCTTCAGGGTAACGGGCAAACAGCCGGTGCATCTCTTCCGGCGGCTTCATATAGCGGTCGGCGTGGCGTTCGCGGCGGAAACCGGCCTCATCGATGGTGCAATTATGACGGATGCAGGTGACGACATCCTGCAGCATGCGCCGTTCCGGCACATGAAAGAGCACGTCATTAGTCACCACGGTCGGCACACCTGCGACCTGCGCCATCTCCGATAGCTCGAAAAGCCGCATCTGGTCGTTGGGGCGTCTTCTGAGGCTGAGTGCCATATAGGCCCGGTCGGCAAAGGCGGCTTTGAGACGTCGCAGCCGCAGTGCGCAGAGATCATCCGCGAGGTCAGCGAGCAGCACGACGATCAGGCCTTCGCCATAGGCAACGAGATCGTCCCAAGCGAGCCGGGATTTGCCCTTGCCGCCTCTTTTCTTGCCGACGGAAAGCAGCCGGCAAAGCCGCCCGTAAGCCGCGCGATCCATGGGATAGGCGAGCACGGAAAGATCATCGTCCAGATCGAGCCGGCAACCGATGATGAGGCGGATGCCATGATTATGGGCGGCTTCATAAGCGCGGGGAATGCCCGCAAGACTGTTGCGGTCCACGATACCAAGCGCCTCGATGCCGAGATTTTTGGCCTGTTCGAAAAGCTCTTCGCAGGAGCTTGCCCCGCGCAGGAAGGAAAAATGCGTGGTCACCTGCAGCTCGGCATAACGGGGCGCATTCATGCGAAGACCCCATGGATGAACCAGCCCTGCGAACCCGTTTCGGCATGTTCGCCATCACCGGAGCGGAAAATCCAGAAGCGCTCGCCACCTTCGTTTTCCACCATGAAATAATCGCGTACGGCGGCCTTTTCCCGGTCGCGTTTCCACCATTCGCCGAACACCCGTTCCGGCCCGTCGGCGCGCCTGACATTATGGCGCACGCCTTTCCAGAGGAAATAACGCGGCGGATGGTCGGGCAGCAGCGCCAGCGTCTCGATGGGTTCAGGCCTTGCAAAAAGCCTGACCGGACGCGGCCAGTGGCCGGGCCAACCGAGCGTATCCTCCGCCGCCAGCGCCGCAACTGAAGTAAGGGAACGTTCCGGCACATCGCTTGCCACCGCCGCATAACGATAGACCCGGTGGCCGCGATTGAGGATGACATCGACCGTATCGGCGATTTCCGCACGGCCTTCCTCCAGAAGCGAAGAACGGGCCTGCGCGGCGATAAGCGGCTCGGCATGGGTGGCGGTCAGCACCATCATCTCGATGCCGAAGCCGGGATCGATAGTGTCGATGCGGTCAGTCAAAAGCCGGACAAGCTGTTTGACATCGCGCACCGGTCTGGACGTGCCGGCCCGTATGGCCTGCAGGCCGCTATCCACCCGGTGCAGCACCAGATCGACCCGGCGCGCGCCGAGGCCGCGTTTTTCCAGCGCGACGCAAAGTTCGGCAACCAGCTTTTGGCTATAACGGGCAATCGTTTCCGCCGCTGCGATGGGTTCGGGAAAGGCGCGCCGCACCTCCACCAGTTCGGCCACCCGCACCGGTTCGATGGGTTCGCCGATCTCGCCGAGCGCCTGGGAAAGACGGCGAACGATCTCGGGGCCGAAACGCAGGGTCAGCGGCGCGCGCGGGGCTTCGGCAAGCTCGCCGATGCTGCGGAAACCGAGCACCTTCAGCCCGGAAACGATACGCTCCTCCAGCCTCAACGCAGCAAGCGGCAAGCTGCTGATCGCCCTCCGCTGCCCGCCCGGCGGCACGATGCTGATTACCTCAGGGCTAAAACGCGCCAGCGCATGGGCCGCACCCCAGCTATCGGCAATGGCGGCGCGGGCGGCAAAGCCTGCGGCATGCAGGCGGTTGACCATGCCGCTCAGCATCAGCGTCTCATTGCCATGCAGATGATCCGCACCCGCCGTGTCCAGCACCAGCCCGTCGGGTGGGTCGGCGGCGACGATCGGGGCATAGATGCGCAGGAAATGAAAGGCCAGCTGCTGCAGGGCGCGGGCATCAGCAGCCGCATCCAGATCTTCAACGAGAAGACCCGGCACCAGCGCCTGCGCCTTGCTGACCGGCGTGCCGGGGCGGATGCCCGCCGCCTTTGCCGCCTTGTCGAGCGCCAGCACCAGCCGGCGGCTGCCCTGACGGCCAATCATGACCAGCGGCTTTTCAACCGGCGGCGCGTCCTTGCCCGAAAGACGCCGGAAACGATCCGTCGGCCATGTCGGCAGGTAGAGCGAGACGACCCTTTGCATCACAGGCTTCCACTTCAAATTCGGCACTTTCGCCACCGCGACATCGCAAGAGCTCCAGCAACCAGCGCGGCCTGCCCACCCCCGGCACCGGCAAGGGCGAAGAGGGCCGCACGGAGATGCGCCAGCGGGTCACCGCCGCCGTCGGCTCCCCGAACAGCGCCGCATCGGCTTGACGCCGGAAGCGGCGGATGGCGATGCCGGTAAC
This sequence comes from Agrobacterium sp. O3.4, assembly GCF_041414895.1. NCBI lineage: Bacteria > Pseudomonadati > Pseudomonadota > Alphaproteobacteria > Hyphomicrobiales > Rhizobiaceae > Agrobacterium > Agrobacterium sp. O3.4. The sequence continues at coordinate 980,274 of NZ_JALPZP010000002.1, read as the reverse complement.
CCCAGAGGTTTCCGCCGCCAGCTGCAGCCGCCGCGAGGCGGTCATCGGCAGTTTCGCCACTTCACCCATCACCGCGCCGAAACCATTGCAGCGCAAGCCCTCCTCGAAACAGTCAAGCACGCCTTTCTCATCGCGGCATTCAACGATGATGAGCCGGTTCTGCGACAGGCCGGCCTGTGTCAGACCTGGCATGAACAGATCCCGCCGGGTGACACACCATAAAACCTTGCCGGAAAGCCGTGCCGCCACACCGGCAGCAAACAGCGCTGCCGCTGCCCCATCGGCAACGCCATTGCCGCCACCGCTCAGCTCATGCAGGCAACCAAGCTTTAGCCCGCCTCCCGGCAGGTGATGGTCGATGGTATCCACGCCGAAAGGCAGGGTCTCGTGCAGCCGCTCAGGGCCGTTACCGATCCTTTCCAGCCTTTCACGCAGCTCTTCGACAACGAGCAACTGGTCCGCGCGCTTTTGCATGGCATGACGGTTTTCAATTCCGGATTTTCAATCTTGCTGTTCTTGTTTTGTTCCTATTTCAGCAAAGAGTCAAGCAACAGGCTGTCTCTCATCAACAGTTTGCACGGGAAGAGAGGATTAAGCCCTTGCAGCGCTTCGTCCCGCCGTTAAAACGGAATTGTCCGCTTGGTGCCGTTCTTCTCACGAGAACCGATGCGCCACGGACATCAGGGTTTTGGAGGAAACCGCCGATGATCGCCAGCATTTTGATTGCCGTGGTTGCGGCCATCCACATTTACATCGTCATTCTGGAAATGCTGCTGTGGGAAAAGCCGGCCGGCCGCAAGGCCTTTGGCCTCTCGGCGGATTTCGCCCGGCAGACGAAGGTGCTGGCCGCCAATCAGGGGCTTTATAACGGGTTTCTGGCAGCCGGGCTGATCTATGGGCTCATGCAGGGCGATACCGGGCTGAGCTTCAAGGTCTTTTTCCTCACCTGCGTTCTGGTGGCCGGTATTTTCGGTGCCGTTACCGCCAATACCATGAAGATCCTGTTCATTCAGGCGCTGCCCGCCCTTTTGGCGCTTGGCGCGCTCTGGATTGGAGTATGAACCGATGACCGCATGGAATGACAGCCGCGCCAAAGACGCCCTCAACCGGATTTTCATGGCGGCAGTCGCAAGCGCCGATCCGGCGAAGGTGCTGCAACACCACCTTCCCTCCCCGCCCAAAGGCCGCTGCGTGGTGGTGGGGGCGGGCAAGGCCTCGGCCGCCATGGCCGCAGCACTCGACAAGGCCTGGGCGGATGTCGATCTCTCCGGTGTGGTGGTGACCCGTTATGGCCATGCCGTCCCAACCTCCCGTATCGAGATTATCGAGGCTTCCCATCCCGTACCTGATGACAAAAGTGCTGAGGCGGCCAAACGCATTCTCGCCGCCGTTGAAGGCCTGACCGCCGAGGACATGGTGATCGCGCTGATTTCCGGCGGCGGTTCGGCGCTGATGGTCGCCCCCGCCGAAGGCATGACGCTTGCCGACAAGATGGCCGTCAATCGTGCCCTCTTGGCCAGCGGCGCGACGATTTCGGAAATGAACGCCGTGCGCAAGCACCTCTCCCGCATCAAGGGCGGACGGCTGGCGCTGGCCGCCAAGCCGGCCAAGGTTGTTTCACTGCTGATTTCCGACGTGCCCGGAGACGACCCCTCCGAAATCGCCTCCGGCCCGACGGTTGCCGATCCAAGCGATATTGAAACCGTGCGGGAAATCGTCTCGCGTTATGAGCTCGATCTTCCCGAAACCGTGCGCAGGGTGCTGGAAAAGGGCGAAGAAACACCGAAGGCCGGCGATATCGACGAGGATGTCAGGATGATCGCGGCCCCCTCGCTTGCCCTGCAGGCGGCGGCGGATGAGGCGGTGAAGCTTGGCCTTACGCCGCTTATCCTCGGCGATTCCCTCGAAGGTGAATCCAGGGATGTCGGCGCGGTCATGGCCGGCATTGCTCTCTCCGCCAGCCGCAAGGGCCTGCCGGTCAAAGGCCCGGCCGTTTTGCTTTCGGGCGGCGAAACCACGGTCACGCTGAACAGGGGAGTTGGCGGCAAGGGACCGGCCGGCAAAGGCGGCCGCAACACGGAGTTTCTGCTGAGCCTTGCACTGACGCTGAAGGGTGCTGACGGCATCTGGGCGATTGCCGGCGACAGCGACGGCATAGACGGCGTGGAGGATGCGGCAGGGGCGGTGGTGACACCGGATACGCTTGCCCGCATGCGCGCTGCCGGTGTCGATCCGCGCCAGTCGCTCGTAAACCACGACAGCTATACCGCTTTCAAAGGGGTCGGTGATCTCGTGGTGACGGGGCCGACGCTGACCAATGTGAATGATATCAGGGCGATCTTGATCGGCTGAAATCGGGAGGGGTGGAGCGGGCCACGGCCATCAGCTGCGCCCACCCGCAGGCACGGCCATTTTGACTATATTCTCGGAGAGGTATAATCTGGGGCATGTCCTTTGGAGCCTCAGCCATGCGTTCTGGAGTGCTCATAGCCGGGCTGATCATGGCCCTCATACCCACCTTGGCGGATGCTCACAATTGCAAATGCCGAAATCGCGGCACCATGTTCGAACTCGGCCAGACATCCTGCCTGAAGGTCGATGGCGGCTCCTATCTGGCGCGTTGCGAGATGAAGCTCAACGTCTCGTCCTGGACCAAGGTTCAGGACGGTTGCCCCGTGACACAACGGCTGCCGCAACAGTCGATACGCATCAATTGATGTCGTTTACGCCCCTGCCCGAAGAGCAAAGAGCGGCGCGTTCTGCGCTTCCACCATGATGGTGATGTCTTCGGCGGCCACCGGTTTCGAAAACAGGTAACCCTGCAACTCGTCGCAGCCGCATAGATGCAGGATGGCGGCCTGTTCTTCGGTCTCGATACCCTCTGCCGTCACCGGAATATCGAGCGATTTCGCCAGCGCCACGGTGGCCTGCAGCATTTCCAGAGAGCGCCCGCCATGTTCCAGCGCCACGACCAGTGACCGGTCGATCTTCATCCGGTCGAAACCGAAGCGGCGCAGATATCCGACGCTTGCAAATCCGGCACCGAAATCATCAAGCGCAATATGCAGGCCAAGCTGTTTCAGCTTGTCGATCGCAGCACCAGCCCGCTCCGGATGCTGGATGAAATAGCCTTCCGTCATTTCCAGCCGCAACCGTTCGGATGGCGTCTGCGTCGCCGCGAGAATATCCGCCACATGACCGGAAAAGGCGGGATTTCGGAACTGCACGGGTGAAATGTTGACGGATAGCTTGATGGACGGCCATTGCCGCGCCGTCTCGCAGGCCTTGTGCAGAACCATAAGGCCAAGCCGGTCGATGAGGCCACTGGTTTCGGCAGCCGCGATGAAGATATCCGGTGGCACGAAGCCATGCCCCGGCCTTTGCCAGCGCGCCAGCGCTTCCACCCCGGTAATGCAGCGCGTCGCAGCGTTGACGACCGGCTGATAGACCACGGTAATCTCGTCGTTGAGGATGGCGCAGCGAAGATCGGCCTCGAGCTGCAGCTTTTCCTCACGCAGCGCATCCATCTTCAGCTCATAGGAAACGTAACGCCCGCGCCCGTTCTCCTTGGCCTGATACATGGCCATATCGGCGCGGCGCAGCAGTTCCTCGCCATTGATATCGCCGGCGCGGGAAACCGAGGTGCCTATGCTGCAGCCGATGCTCGCCACCCTCTCGCCGATGCTGAAGGGTTCGGTGAAAAGTTCGAGCAGCGCCAGACACAGCTTGCGGCCTTCCGACCAGACATCGTTGCCCTGAATGGCGATTGCGAATTCATCGCCGCCGAGCCGCGCCAGCACCGCGCCTTCCGGCACCAGCACGCGAAGCGCTGCCGCCACGCCCTTGATCAGCCGGTCACCGGCGGCATGGCCGTAGGAATCGTTGATTTCCTTGAAACCGTCGAGATCGAGGTAGAGCAGCTTGATATCGGTTCTGTCGTGACGGGCCTTGCCCACCATGCGGTTCAGCCTGGCAAACAGACCGGCGCGGTTGCTGAGCCCGCTCAGGCGGTCGCGCAGCGCCTCTTCCCTTGCCGCCGCCTCATCCGCCTTCAGCCGATCAAGCGTGGCCGAACCGATGATGAGCAGTACCAGAAAGAACGTGCCGGCAATACCGAGCGCGGTGAAGACCACCGGCCGCGCCTCATGGAAACTGACATCGCCCGGCAAATGCGAGCGCCAGACGAGCCGCGCCAGCACATCGCCGAGCGGATTGACGATATCCACATGGTTGGCCGTAGGCGCATCGCCATATTGCAGTTCCAAACCATCGATGACGTAGTTGCGGGCAAGCTTGTCCACCATCGCCTGTTTGAGATGGCGGGCGAAAATCAGATAACGCCGCTCCGCACCAACGGGCGGCAGAGCGCCGGACTTCAGCCGCACCAGCGCAACGCCCGTGGCAGCAACACCATCGTCGGTTTTGACAAAACCGGTGACCTGGGAAGTGATGCCCGGACGCATGGCCCGCACGCGTTCGATCATCTCCTCCAGGCCTGCAGCGAAATAGGCGTCAGGCGCCCATGTGACGGGCTTGCCGTTCTGGTAGGCCATGCGAACCCCACCAGCCTCGTCGAGAACGACAGCGGTATCGAAGAGATCGTTGTTGACCGTCATGTCGCCGTAATTGCTGGCTATCCAGTCGAACCTGTCTGGCGCATAGACATATTCGGCGGCATCGTCCCAGGCGGCGTAGTCGTTGAGCGTGGCGCCAAGCTGCTCGCGGAAGGTGACCAGAGCACCCGCCGTGGTCTCGCGGGAGCGGGCATTGTCAAGCAGGTTCGCCTTTTCCCTGACCTGGCTGAGGGCGGACAGCACCAGCGCGGTGACGATGAGAAGCACCAGCGCAAAAGTGGACAATACGATGCCGACGGCGGTTCTGCGCCCGACCGGCAAATATTCCCCAATGTTTCGCGGCGCAATCCGCATAAATTCCCCTTCGAAAGCATCATCTTGCGAAGGAAACATTCAAAAGCCGTTAAACGGCATTGTGACGACGCCCCAAAAAGATACGGGTATAAAACGACAGTCTGGCTGCAAACCTGAAAAATCCTTCCATGAAATGCCGGGGGTTTTTCATAAAAAATGGTTTTAATCGCGCGCCACAAAGAAAAAACCTCCCCCGCGAACGGGAGAGGCCGAAACGTCCGCCAGGGCGAACAGGGATTACCAGGACGGGATGACCGTGCCGTTATACTTTTCCAGAATGAAGGCCTTCACTTCCGGGCTGTGGTAGGATTCCACCAGCGTCTTCACCCAGGGCTTGTCCTTGTCCTGCGCACGAACGGCGATGATGTTGGCGTAAGGGGACTTTTCGCTTTCGATGGCGATGGCGTCCTTCTTCGGGTTCAGGCCCGCTGCCGTGGCATAGTTGGTGTTGATGACCGAAGCGTCGGTGTCGTCAAGCGAACGCGGCAGCTGGGCGGCGTCAAGTTCGACGATCTGGATGTTCTTCGGGTTTTCGGTGATGTCGGCAGGCGTTACCTTCAGGCCGGCTTCTTCCTTGACCTTGAGAACGCCCTTGGAAGCGAGAACCAGCAGCGCGCGGCCGCCATTGGTCGGGTCGTTCGGAATGCCGATGGTCGCGCCGTCCTTCAGCTCGTCAAGGTTCTTCACCTTCTTGGAATAAACGCCCATCGGGGTGGTGATGGTGGTGCCGACGCTGACGAGATCGAACTTGCGGTCAGCGATCTGGTTGTCCAGGTAAGGCTGGTGCTGGAAGGAATTGGCCTGCAGCTCGCCATCGTTCAGCGCCTGGTTCGGCACGACATAATCGGAGAATTCGATGATATCGATATCGAGGCCCTTGGCGGCCGCAATCTTCTTCACCTGTTCCATGATCTGCGCGTGCTCGGCGGGGGTGACGCCGATCTTGATGGTCTCGGCCAGCGCCTGACCGGCGGTGAAGAGAGCGGCGAGCGAAGCCGCGAGGATGAGTTTTTTCATGGGTGTCTCCTTGGGTTGTTATTATAAACGCAGTTAATTCTTGCGGGTCCGCTTGTCGAAGCTGCGCGCCAGCCGGTCGCCGGCGCTCTGCACCAGTTGCACCAGCACGATGAGCACCAGAACCACGGCCAGCATCACGTCAGGCATGAAGCGCTGGTAGCCATAGCGGATACCGAGATCGCCCAGCCCGCCGCCGCCGACAGCACCAACCATGGCCGAATAACCGATGAGGCTGACAAGGGTGAGCGTGAGCGCCAGCGTGATGCCGGGCTTGGCTTCGGCAAGCAGCACCTTGGTGACGATCTGCAGCGGTGTCGCACCCATGGCGCGGGCAGCCTCGATCAGACCCTTGTCCACCTCGCGGATTGCCGCCTCCACCAGCCTTGCAATGAAAGGCACGGTCGCGACCGTCAGCGGCACGATGGCCGCGCTGGTGCCGATCGACGTGCCGGCCACCAGCCGGGTGAAGGGAATGATGGCCACGACAAGAATGATGAAGGGTGTGGAGCGCGCCGCGTTGACGATGAGGCCGAGAATACGGTTGGTCATAGGTGCTGGAAACAGTTCGCCCTTGCCGCTGGTGGCGAGGAAAACGCCCATCGGCACGCCGATGATGGAGCCGACGATGCCGGCGACCGCGACCATATGCAGGGTTTGCAGCAGGCCCTTCAAGAGAAGGTTGAAGATCATATCAGGCGACATAACCGAGCACCTCCGTGTGAAGACCGGTTTCCGCATAAAAGCGGCCGGCGCGGGCCGTGACTTCAGGCGAGGCCGGATAGGAGACAACCAGCGAGCCGAAGGGTTCGCCGGAAATTTCCTCGATGGTGCCGGCGAGAATGTTTACGTCAGGTCCGATTTCAGCGACCAGACGGGCCGTCAGCGGCTGAAACGCCGTTTCACCGAAGAAGACCAGACGCACCAGAACGCGGTCGCCTTCCGCCGCCTGCGGCTTCAGACCCGAAGTGACCCAGTGCGGCAGCTTCACGCCGACCGAGGACGACAGCAGGCTGCGGGTCGTCTCGTGTTTCGGAGCGGTGAAAATGTCGAAGGTCGTACCTTCCTCGACGATCAGGCCCCTGTCGATGACAGCCACCTGCGAGGCGATGGTCTTCACCACCTCCATCTCGTGGGTGATGAGCAGCACGGTGAGACCAAGCTCGGCATTGATGCGCTTCAGAAGCTCAAGAATGGATTGCGTCGTTTCCGGATCGAGCGCCGAGGTCGCTTCGTCGGAGAGGAGCAGCTTCGGCTGGGTTGCGAGCGCACGGGCAATGCCGACACGCTGCTTCTGGCCACCGGAGAGTTCCGCCGGATAACGCTTCGCCTTGTCGGAGAGCCCGACGAGATCAAGCAGCGGTCCAACACGGGTCTCGATTTCCCTTTTGCCCATGCCCGATATTTCGAGCGGCAAAGCCACATTGTCGAAAGCGGTGCGCGAGGAGAGAAGATTGAAGTGCTGGAAGATCATGCCGACGGAACGGCGTAGCGTGCGCAGGTTCTTTTCATCTAGCGCCGCGACATCGACACCATCGACGACCACACGGCCGGACGAGGGTTTTTCAAGGCCGTTGGCGAGGCGGATAAGCGTCGACTTGCCGGCGCCGGAGCGGCCGATGATGCCGGTGATGGAGCCTTTCGGCACGACATAATCGATACCGGCCAGAGCGGCAAAGCCGGGCTTGCCGCTCGTACCGCCGAATGTCTTGGTCACGCCTTCAAACGTGACCATCGGGTCGTTGACCGCCCGCTCCGGGGCCGCCTGTGGCCGGGTCGCGGGCGGTGCCGCGGATGATGGAAAATTCATTGTAAACTCTGGGAAAACGCGTGACGGATCGGGTCTCAAAAAATCCTGCTGCGGCACGAAACCGCTCTCTTCATGCAGCCTAGGGGCACATTCGATGACAGCTGATTTTCCGGGTCATTTCGTCAGGCTTTCACTCAGAAATGCCGGGGATCGGCAATTCGATGGCGCATACTTGCCCGCAGGCGCCACCTTTTAACAGGGATGTTTTTTCAATTATCTGAAAAGAGAGAAAAAATCTACCGCAAAGCCGCCTTGGCGACCCTGCGGCAGTCAAGATTTCGCGACGATATGAAAATCACACGCGGCTGGTGAATTCCTCGAGCGGGCGGCGCACCTTTTTCAGGTTCACCAGCCAGTCGCCATCGGGCTGGCGATAACCCAGCGGCAGGATGGTAACGGAGCGCAGACCCTTTTCACGCAGGCCCAAAATTTCATCGAGCTTGGCCGGATCAAAACCTTCCATCGGGGTGGAATCAACGCCCTCGAAAGCCGCCTGCGCCACCGCCATGCCGAAGCCGATATAGGCCTGACGGGCGGCATGTTCGAAATTCACCTGCTGGTCGCGCTGCGGATAGGAGGTGAGCAGCATCTGACGATAGGCTTCCCAGCCTTCATTCTTGATGCCGCGTTCTTCATTGACCAGATCGAACATATGGTTGATCCGCTCTTCGGTGTAGTTGTCCCACGCCGCAAACACCAGCAGATGCGAGCCATCGGTGACCTGCGCCTGGTTCCAGGCGATCTCGCGGATCTTGGCGCGCACGTCAGGATCGGTGACAACGATCACCTCGAAGGGCTGAAGACCGCTGGAAGTGGGCGCCAGCCGCGCCGCCTCGACGATGCGCTCGACCTTGTCTTCGGACACCGGTTTGGAAGGGTCCATTTTCTTGGTGGCATAACGCCAGTTGAGTTTTTCGATAAGCATGTTCGTTTTCCCTTGGGAGGACCAGCCCGCCCTGCCCCTTGGGCGACAGAACGGGCGCTACGCTTCGTAGCCTGTCTGACATAGGCGACGGGCTGGCGGGCACAAGCAGGCACCGCGAGGTAACCGATAAAAAAGTTTGGGAAACTGATAATAAGGGGACGGAACTTTCGAAGTTGCTCTCCGTCATCCTCGGGCTTGACCCGGGGATCCATCAGTACGACCCGATCGTGGATCCTCGGATCAAGTCCGAGGATGACGAACGAGAGGTCGGTGCTCTGACGCAATCACGCCATGGGTAAGTTTACCCCTTCACCACACCATAGTTGCCCTTCGGAAACCCCGAAGCCAGCGCGCTGTACCACTTCCCACTGTTCTTCAGCGTACGCACCTGCGTGTCATAATCCACATGCACGAGGCCGAAGCGCATGCGATAGCCTTCGGCCCATTCGAAATTATCCATCAGGCTCCAGGCGAAATAACCGCGCATCGGGTAACCGTCGCGGATGAGATCGGCGACGATGCCGAGGTGTTCGGCATAATAATCGAGCCGCGGCTGGTCATTCACCTCACCGTTTTCGATGCCCATATTATAGCAGGCGCCGTTTTCGGTGATGTAGCATTCCGGCAGGTCGTAACGCTTGTAGAGCGTCTCGACCAGCGACTGCAGCGCCGGCGCATAAACCTCCCAGCCGATATCGGTCTTCACATCGCTGACGGCGGGAGCCAGTGTGGTGGCGGGGAACTCCGCACCCGGCGTCGCATCGTCGGCAACGCGCATCGGCGTGTAATAATTCAGGCCCCACCAGTCGAGCTTCTGGCTGATGATGGCGAGGTCTTCCGCCTCCACGACGGGCATGCCGCTGCCCAGCGCTTCCATCATCTGCGCCGGATATTCACCCTTGAAGACCGGATCGAAAAACGCGCCATTGTGGAACTGGAAGGCCCGTTCGGCCGCTTTCAGATCAGCTTCGCTGTCGGAAGCGGGAATGACGGAATGGGCGTTCAGCACCAGTCCCACCGGTACCTTCGGCGCGACATGGCGCGATGCCTCGACGCCGAAACCATGGGCGAGATTGATGTGGTGCATGGCGGCAAGGGCTGCCTCCATGTTGCGCTCGCCCGGCGCGTGAATGCCGTAGAGATGGCTGAGCCACACCGCGCACCACGGCTCGTTGAAGGTCGCCACCGCATCCAGCCGGTCGCCGAGGCGGGCCATGACGGTCTTGGCGTAACGCTGAAAGGCATGGGCGGTGGAGCGCGAGGCCCAGCCGCCGTCGCCCATCAGCGTCAGCGGCAGGTCCCAATGGTAAAGCGTCGCATAGGTCTTGATGCCGCGCGCCTTGCAGCCATCAACGAGGCGGTCGTAAAAATCGAGCCCCTTCTCATTGATCGGGCCGAAACCGTCAGGAATGATGCGCGGCCAGGCGATGGAGAAACGATAGGCCTCGACGCCCATCTCCTTGATGAGATCGAGGTCTTCTTCCCAGCGATTATAGTGATCGCAGGCGATATCGCCATTGTGCCGCCCGAAGACATGGCCCGGCATGTTGCAGAAGGCATCCCAGATGGAGGGTTTGCGGCCATCCGCCTTGGTGGCACCTTCGATCTGGAAGGAGGCGGTTGCGACACCGAACAGGAAATCGCCGGGAAAACGGGCTGCAAGCGCTTTGGCATCGGTCATCGGAGAGGCCTTCTCATATCCATCGAGCGTGAAAAGATGAACAGCGGTTTAGACCATGTCGGCCAGCAGGTACAGCCGGAGCCGTTGAAATCTACAACGTTTCAGAATGGGAGGTTAACAAGTCCAAAGCGCTTTGCGCACGGAAATTCACCGCGGCGGCAAAGCAGCGGGGCGGGCCATCGGTCCGGCAAATGCGGATGGAATGGAAGTGTGGTGGTGAAAGTCGTGCATTTGCCGGACCGCGTTTCTTGGGCCGTGATACCGGCCCGCTTTGGTCGGGGTATTGTCACGACACCTATCGGATCGGTCCCTCCCCGCTTCTGGCATTGCGGGGCGCCTTTCCGAAACATGGCCTGCCAGAACCATGCTTGTCGATGCCGGCCTCCGATTCGCGAAGGGCGCCGCGCGTATCGCCCTTCCTTACCGGTTGCGGGAACAATGATGCGGCCGAAAGGAGCAACGGGGAAAAGCGGGGAGCAATTTTGCGGCAAGTGATTGGGCGAAAAGAGGCGGCGGCGGAAAATCATCCGCCGCCCTTTCACTATGAACCCTGCCGATGCGTGAAGATTACGCCGCCTGCGGCGCAAGGTTGGCGGAGCCCGGCTTTCTGAGCAGCAGCACCGAGACGGCGGCAATCATGCACATCAGGCCGGCAATCTGCAGCGCGGGCATATAGGTGTCGAAATCGCTCTTGAAGAAACCGGCGCCGAAGGCGGCGGTGGCGGCACCCAGCTGATGGCCGGCAAAGACCCAGCCGAACACCAGCCCCGCCTTTTCGCGGCCGAAATTCTCGGCGGCGAGCTTCACGGTCGGCGGCACGGTCGCCACCCAGTCCAGCCCGTAAAAGACGGCAAAGACCGAAAGCTCCACGAAGCTGAACCCGGAAAAGGAGAGATAAAGCAGCGACAGGCCACGCAGACCATAAAACCAGAACAGCAGGAAACGATTGTCGAAACGGTCGGAAAGCCAGCCGGCGAAGATCGTGCCGAAGAAATCGAAAATACCGATAACCGCCAGCGTACCCGCCGCCGTGACGGCGGCCATGCCGAAATCGCCGCAGATCGAAATCCAGTGGGTCTGGATGAGGCCGTTGGTGGAAAGGCCGCAGACGAAGAAAGTACCGAACAGCACCCAGAAGACCGGGTTGCCGGAGACGCTTTTCAGCGTCAGTATCGGCGAGACCAGCGTTGCGAGGAACCTGTGATCCTGCCTGGGCGGGTGCGCCACGACAGTCTCGCCATAGGCCGGCAGGCCGAGATCGGCGGGGTGGTCGCGCATCAGAAGCAGCACGAGGATCATGGCAACGGCAATCACCGCGACGGAAAGTGTCAGGGCTGTCCGCCAGCCATAGGCTTCCGTCAGCGCCGCCAGAAGCGGCAGAAAAACCAGCTGGCCGGTGGCGTTGCTGGCCGTCATCAGGCCGATCACCAGCCCGCGGCGTTTGGAAAACCAGCGCGTGGCAACCGTGGCGCCCAGCACCAGCGCCGTCATGCCGGTGCCGACACCAATCACCACGCCCCACAGCAGCAGCAATTGCCAGACCTCTGTCATGAAAAACGAGGCGACGATGCCGCCCATGATCAGCGCAAGTGCCGTCGACACCACCTGGCGGATGCCGAAATGGTTCATGAAGGCGGCGGCAAAAGGCCCGAGCAGGCCGAAAAGCACCAGCCGGACAGCCATGGCGGAGGAAATATCGGCGATATCCCAGCCGAATTCCTGATGCAGCGGCTGGATCATCACCCCCGCAGAGCCCATGGCGCCGGCGGTGGCCAGCATGGTCAGAAAGGTGGTGGCGGCGACAAGCCAGCCATAATGCAGGTTTCTGCCGGCCATCCAGCTGGCAAGGCGTGTGGAGAGCATGTTCAAGGTCCCTTTCCAGCGGCCTTCGGCCGATTCTTGCGGGTATATACCCGATTTTACGGGCAGATACCCGCTTCATGATCAAAAAATTACAGGGCGGCGAGCAGTTCCTGCAATTGCGCGGTCTTTTCCGGCCCCAGCCGGGCCTCGATCTCGTCCTGAACGCCGTCCCAGAGCGGTGCGCCCATCTTCAGGATCGCGTGCCCCTCCTCCGTCACGGTCAGCATCGCCTCCCGCTGGTCCTCGCCGTGGCCGATCGCCACCAGCCCCATGCGTGCCAGCACCCTGGCATTGCGGCCAACGGTGGAGCGATCCAGCTCCACCCGCGCGGCAAGATCGGTGAGCGACACCGGCGCGGTGCGATTGATGTTCCGCAACAGGCTGAACTGGCCGATATTGACGCCAAGCGGCGCCAGCGCCTCGTCATAATAGGACGAAACCTTGCGGGATGCTTTGCGCAACAGAATGCAGTGGCAGCTATCGTTTGGCATTTGTCTCGGGTATATACCCGCAAAATCGCAAGGGCAAGAGGCGTTCGGGAAAATTATCGGCGGGGAAGGTTTTGCCGCATGGACCATGGGGTCGAAACAACAAGCGCCAGCTTCTTGACGGAGCGACCGCTGGCGAAGCCGTGGCATCTCTCCTGCGATGCCGAACTTGTCCCATTGCTGTCCGGTTCAAATTTCTGGACGCTTTCTATGGCATGGAAGTTAGTGGCAAACGTTGGGCATTTTTCTTGGCGTCATCCTTGGGCTTGTCCCAAGAATCTAAACACATCAACAAAATCAAACCGTTGCAGATCCTCGGGACAGGCCCGAGGATGACGTCGGAGTGTTTGGCGAAGCTTGCCATCAATCGGATGACACGGCGCGAATGGCCAGATGTGTCAGAAGGCTAACCCCGGCCTTTCGCCGGGGTCTTAATATCAGCAGACTACTCGCTCAGGCCGAAAGCCGGCGGCCATTTGCCACCAGAAGACCGGCGGCACCTTCCAGCCAGCCGGCTTTCAGTTCCAGCGCAAGGAAGCGGCTGCGCTCGAACGGGCCGGGCATGATCAGGTGCTGCGCCTTGTTGGCGAAAAAGCCGAAGCGCTCGTAATATGGCGCATCGCCAACCAGAAGGATGGCGCCGTGGCCGCGTCTCGTAGCCTCGGCGATCGATGCGCGCATCAGTGCAGAGCCGATGCCCTTGCCCTCATGGGCGGCATCGACGGCCAGCGGGCCAAGCAGCAGCGCTTCAACCGCGCGGCCTTCGCGCGAAATGCCGGCTTCGACATTCCACAGGCGCACCGTGGCGATGACATGGCCGTCCTCATCACGGGCGACCAGCGCCAGGCCTTCGGCCGGAACGCGGCCGGCACGCAGCTTCTCGGAAGACTTGCGGCGGCGGCCGGCGCCCATGGCGCGGTCCAGCAGGTTCTCACGGGCAACGACATCGCCCGGATTTTCCTGATCGACATGAAATGTCTGCGGTGTGAAAAATGCCCGTACCGAATTCAAAAGAGCGGCCATCCTTGGCCTCCCGTCACACAACCGCCCACACGCGGCCCTTGATGAAAAATGGTGGAGCCGTTCCGGCCCGCCGACACGCTTTCCTCGGCTGGAAGAGGAGCAGCAAGCAGGGATTTGCGCAACAGCACAATCGGCAAGGCCGGAACGGAAGCTTGGTCGAGACGCCGCCCTTTTCAGCGGACGGCGTTCGGACTTTCAATCAGCATCGGATTTCCCGAAAGCGCGTACGCTTTTCGGTCGGATGCCTTAGATGACGTAGGCCTTCAGCGGCTCGAAGCCATTAAAGGCAACTGCCGAATAGGTCGTCGTATAAGCGCCGGTACCTTCGATCAGAACTTCGTCGCCGATGGTCAGCGAGACCGGCAGCGGGTACATGTTCTTTTCATACAGCACGTCGGCGCTGTCGCAGGTCGGGCCGGCCAGAATGCAGGGCTGCATCTCGTCCTGATCACGCTCGGTGCGGATCGGGTAACGGATAGCCTCATCCATCGTCTCGGCGAGACCGCCGAACTTGCCGATGTCGAGGAACACCCAGCGGTGGTTGTCATTGTCGGACTTCTTCGAGACGAGAACAACTTCCGCCTTGATGACGCCCGCATTGCCAACCATGCCGCGGCCCGGCTCGATGATCGTCTTCGGGATCTGGTTGCCGAAGTGCTTGCGCAGTGCCGTGTCGATTGCCTGGCCGTATTCTTCGGCGGCAGGAACGTCGCGCAGGTACTTGGTCGGGAAACCACCGCCCATATTGACCATCTGCAGGTGGATGCCCTGCTTGGCCAGCGAACCGAAAACCCGCTTTGCATCGGCAAGTGCAGCATCCCATGCGTCGAGATTCATCATCTGCGAACCGACATGGAAAGACACGCCGTAGGATTCCAGACCCATCTGATGCGCATAGACCAGAACATCGACGGCCATCTGCGGCACGCAGCCGAACTTGCGCGACAGCGGCCATTCAGCGCCTTCGCCATCCGTCAGCACGCGGCAGAATACGCGCGCGCCGGGGGCGGCACGGGCAACCTTTTCGACTTCCTCATGGCTATCAACGGCGAAGAGATCGATGCCGAGCGCGTAAGCGCGGGCGACATCGCGCTCCTTCTTGATGGTGTTGCCGAAGGAGATACGGTCGGCCGTCGCACCGGCATCGAGCGCCATCTGGATTTCAGCCACGGAGGCGCAATCGAAGCTGGAGCCGAGCGAAGCGAGCAGCTTCAGGATTTCCGGAGCCGGGTTTGCCTTGACGGCATAATAGATCGCGCTGTTCGGCAGGGAATGCCGGAACGCGTTGAAATTGTCGCGCACGACGTCGAGATCAACCACAAGGCAAGGGCCTTCGGGACGTCGGGTCTTGATGAAGTCGAGAATGCGTGCAGTCGTCATCGATATATTCCCTATAAAACCGACTCCGGAAAAATCCGGAGGACAAAGGACGCTCGAGATATGCACTCGAATCAGCCGGTGGAGGCGCAGAATCGATAGCATACGCTCAAGGCGTGAATATGAACGATGCCCTGCCAGAGCATCATTCGGCTTTGTCTGCCATCGATTGGAGGGATTGACCCGACCGCACTTCAGGCAATGATGGTGTGCCTCTTCAGTACCCCGGCTGATGGAAAGCCGGCAGAGAACCAGAAAGGCCCGCACCGTCGTTGCTTCATATGTCCTCGCATTTCCCGGTTGGCCGGAATAGCGACTGGAGGGGTTAGTTCCAGGTACCTTACCGAAATCCTCACCACATCGAGGAATCGGCGGACACACATGGGCACGTGCGACTTTGGGCAGCACGGGAGATAAGAATATTCGCAGTCATAATCAAGAGGTTTTTTTCACCATTTAGCGGATTTTTTCAGCAATGAATTTAGGGTTGAACAGTCGCCCTTCAGCGTTCAATTATATGGAACGAACCGGAGGATTTCCATGGACACGCTGACCCGCATCCGCGCCTTTATCGATGTCGTCGAGGCGGAGGGTTTTTCCGCCGCCGCGCGCAAGACCGGACGCTCCAAGGCGCTCCTGTCCAAGTACGTCCGGGAACTGGAAGATGATCTCGGCGCGCTGCTCCTTAACCGCACGACAAGGCAGTTTTCGCTGACCGAGGCCGGGCACACCTATTATCGCACCGCCTCCGACATACTGAAGGAGATCGACAACCTCGCCGATCTGGTGCGCGAGAAGAATGCTGACCTCAAAGGCAAGCTCCGGATTTCGGTGCCGCGCACCTTCATCGATGCCGATGTCGGCCAGAGCCTGATCGATTTCGCCAAGGAAAATCCGGAACTGTCGCTGGAAATCGTCGCCGAGGACCGGTTTGTCGATCTGATCGAGGAAGGTTTCGACCTTGCGGTCCGGATCACCCGGTTGGAAGATTCGGGCCTCATCGCCCGCAAGCTTTCCGATTTCCGCGTCTATGCGGTGGCGACGGCGGATTTCGTGGCGCAGCACGGGCCGCTCGACGGGCCGCAGGATTTCTCCCGTGTTCCCTTCATCATTGACACCAATACGCGTTTTCACAATACGGTGCGGTATCTGGAGCCGGATGGCGGCTCGAATTCGGTGACCATCAGCGGGCCGATCGAGGTCAACAGCCCCCAGGCGACCCTGCGCGCCGCCCGCGCCGGCCTCGGCATCGCCATGGTGCCTGACTTCATCGCCCGGCCCTATATCCAGTCCGGCGAGCTGGTGACGCTGTTTGACGATTATATTTCCAAGGACCGCGGCATTTATGCGGTCTATCCGCATCGCCGCTACCTGCCGGCCAAGGTGCGCAGCTTCGTGGATTATCTTTCGGCGTGGTTCAGGAAGAACGGGTGATGCGACGGACGGTTAAGTTGTCACACCGCCCTCACCTCCGTCATCCTCGGGCTTGACCCGAGGATCCATGTTTCAGCGGTTGATGGATCCTCGGGTCAAGCCCGAGGATGACGCCGCGTGTGACGAAATGTTTGCCGCGCCCTCTTCCCGCGCTGCGACAGACATTTATCCCTAATGCTGACGCCCGCCTTGCGGCGGGCGTCAGCATTAGCTGGAAATCAGATCAGAACGGCGAATCCGGGAAGTAGAACTGCTCGGCATTCTCCTTGGTGATCAATGTCGCGTCGAGAATATAATTCCCGGCAACCGGCACCTGATCATAGAAATGCCCGGCCGTCAGCTGCATGGCGGTCGCCACCATTGCCGGCGGATAGAGCACGTCGACCGGCACCAGCTTGTCGCCGTCCATGACCTTCTTGATCATGTCCTTGGAGCCGGCACCCGCAACGATATACTGGATATCGGTGCGTTTCGCCTGCTGGATCGCTTCCAGCACGCCGATCGCCATGTCGTCATCCTGGCACCAGACCACGTCGATTTTCTTGTATTTGGTCAGATAGTCCTGCATCACGCGGAAGGCGTCGTCGCGGTTCCAGTTGCCGTACTGACGGTCGAGAACCTTGACGTTCGAGCCAGCGATTCCCTTGTCGAACCCATCCTGACGCTGCTGGTCGATCGGGATCGGCAGGCCGCGAATGACCACCACTTCCGCATCCGGCGTGGTTTTCTTGATGTATTCGCCCGCCACCTGGCCAAGCGCCGGGTTGTTGCCGGCGACATAGAGATCGCGGATGGAATTGTCGTTGACGCTCGGCGCACGGTCCACCAGCGCAACGAAGGTGCCCTTGTCCTTGATCTCCTTGATGGCGTTGACCAGCGGATCGGGATCCGACGGCAGCACGACCAGCGCGTCCAGCCCCTGCACGGCAAGATCCTGCAGCGCGTTGGCCTGATTGGCGGCATCCGGCGATGTCTTGACGATCACATTAAGCCCCGGATGCTCCTGCATGAGCAGCTTCGCCACGCGCTCGGCATGATAAACGACGCCCGCCGTCCAGCCGTGATCGGCCGCCGGAATGGACACGCCGATGGTGACCTTCTTGTCCTGCGCATGCGCTGAGCCCGCCAGCACCGCAGCCAGCGCGGCAAAAGCCACACCGATGAATTTTCTACGCATAGTCTCTTTCCTCCCAAGACCGGGGCGTTCCTCCTTCAACCGCACCTGCCCCAGATGGCGCGGCGTGATTACGTCACCTGCGGCTGAGCGAGCGCTGCACCAGCATGGCGATGATGATGATGGCCCCCTGAATGGCGCCGATCAGATATTCGCTGACGAAGTTCGACAGGATCATGATGTTGCCGACGATCTCCAGAATGAAGGCGCCGCAGATCGTGCCCCAGATGCGCCCTACCCCGCCGCGCAGCGCCGTGCCGCCGACAACGACGGCGGTGATGGCCTGCAGTTCCCACAACATGCCCGTCGTGGCCGAGGTGGAAGCGAGACGCGGCACGTAAAGCAGCACCGCCACCGCAACACACAGCCCCTGCACCACATAGGCGATGGTGCGCACCCGGGTGACCGAAATGCCGGAATAACGCGCCACATCCTCGCTGGAGCCGACCGCTGTCAGATGCCGGCCATAACGGGTGCGGTAAAGCACGAAGGCGGCGATGGCGGCGGTCACGAAAATCACGATGACCGGCACCGGCACGCCCAGCACATTGCCGAAATAGACCGGGCGATAAAGCGTCTGGATTTCCGGGTTGCGCAGCGTGATGGCGCCGCCCTGCGACAGCCATGTGGTCAGCCCGCGATAGATGCCCATGGTGCCGAGCGTGGCGATGAAGGGCTCGATGCGGCCGATGGTGGTGATGAGGCCATTGGCCAGCCCGCAGGCCGCGCCGATGGCGAGCGCCAGCGCCATGGCGGCCAGCAGCATCAGAAGCGGACTGGCGATGACGCCGCTGTTCATGAACAGGATCATCAGGCTGGCGACGAAAGCCACCATCGCGCCAACGGAAAGATCGAGCCCGCCCGAGGTGATGACATAGGTCGCGCCAAGCGCGATGATGGCGATGAAGGCGCTGCGGGTGACGACGTTAAGAAGATTGTCGATGCCGATGAAATTGGGATTGGCGATGGTGCCGAGAACCAGCAGCAGGGCCAGCGCCACGAACGGCGCCACGGCGCGCAGATCCCAGTCCTTCGAGGTCTTCGGCGTCTTGCCGGTGTCAGTTGCGGCCTCGGTCATGTTTCCCCTCAATTGTCTTTTCTTCAGGCCATATCTTTCGAAACCCGCAGCCTCAGGCGGGTTCCTGCGTGTGAACACCGGTCGCCAGCGCCACGATGTCGTTTTCTGTCATGCGATCCCCCGTCACTTCACCGACGATACGGCCGGAACGCATCACCAGAATGCGGTCGCAGATGCCGATCAGCTCGGGCATTTCCGAGGAAACGACGATGATCGAGCGCCCCTCCTCCGCAAGCCCGGCGATGAAGCGGTAAATCTGCTCCTTGGTGCCGATGTCGATGCCGCGCGTCGGCTCGTCGATGATAACGATGGAGGGATCGAGCAGCATCATTTTGGCGAGCAGCAGCTTCTGCTGGTTGCCGCCGGAGAGCTGGCCCGCCAGCAGATCCTTGCGGCCGGTGCGGATGTCGAAATCGCGCACCGCATCATCAAGCGCCGCCGTCTCGCGGCGGGTATCGATCTGGAACAGCCGGCTGAACTTCTTCAGCGAAGCAAGCGTCAGATTGATGCGCAGATCCTTGGTAAGCAGCAGTCCCTTGCCCTTGCGATCCTCGCTCAAGTAAACGATGCCCGCCTTCAGGCTGTCTTCGGGCTTGGCGAAAGTGACCGCGCGCCCAAGATGGCGAACCGTTCCCCGCCCGGCCCGCAGGCCCAGCACGCCCTCCATCAGCTCCGTCCGCCCCGCTCCGACGAGACCGGCGAAACCGAGGATTTCGCCCTTGCGCAGGCGGAAACCGGCATCCTGCGCATAACCGGGAACGTTAAAATGCTCCACCTCAAGAACCGGCTCACGCTCACCGCCGGCATTGCGGTCGGGATAAAGCTTGGCGACATCCCGCCCCACCATCAGCCGCGCCATATCGGCCGGCTCCAGCTCTGAGGCCGGATGTGAGGCGACCAGCCTGCCGTCGCGCAGCACCGTCACCCGGTCGGCAATCTCCTTCACTTCCGGCAGGCGGTGCGAAATATAAAGCACGGCCACGCCTTTTGCCCTGATATCGCGGATGACATTCAGCAGCGCATCGGTCTCTATCGGCGTCAGGCTCGCGGTCGGCTCGTCGAAAATCACCACGCGATGCGGCACCAGCAGAACGCGGGCAATCTGCACCAGCTGCCGCTGGGCAATCGACAGGCTGCCGACGATGGCGTCGGGATCGATCGTGCCGCCGAGATCGCCGACGGCCCTGCGCGCACCATCGCGCATGGCGCGGTCGTCCATAACAGGACCTTTATGCAATTCACGGCCGAGATAGATATTCTGCGCCACCGTCAGATCGGGTGCCAGCAATATTTCCTGGTGTACGAGAACGATGCCGCGATGTTCGGCATCCACCGGCCCGCCAAGCGTAACGGCTGTACCATCAATGAGGATTTCACCGCCCGACGGCTTTTCATTGCCGGCCAGCAGCTTCATCAGCGTCGATTTACCGGCGCCGTTCTCGCCGATGATGGCGTGCACCTCGCCGGCACGCACCGCGATCTCGATATCTTTCAGAACCTGAACCGGCCCGAAGGATTTCGACAGCCCAACCGTCCGGACAAGGGCCGGGGCTGAAGTTTCGTCAGCAGAAGCCATGCGCCGTCACCGACAGCCGGTGAGAACGAACGGTTTTTGCCTCTCGATTTTTGCTGATTTGACCATAGGCGAACTCCTCCCAAAGCTCAGGGAAGAAGCTAACGTCCGTTTTGAGGTACGTAAAGCAAATTTCGCTCGTCTTTTAGAATACACTGAAATTTGACCGGCCGGGCAGGACGATACGGCGCTTGATCATGGCGCCGGGGGACGCTGGAAGCCCTTCATGAGACGATGCATGGCTTCTGCGCCTTCCTTCACCAGATCGAAACGTTTGCCGAACAGCAGCCAGTCGTAAACTATGCCTTTGATCAGCCAGTAGAGCGCACCGAGTGCTGATTCCGCCGTCCAGTTGTCGTTGAAGACGCCCTCGGCCTGCGCACGCTGAAAAGCCGCCTCCAGCCGCTCCTTGTGGTAACGGTCCAGCTCTTCCTGCGCATGCAGCACCGGGGCGAACTCGTCTGAATAGCTGGTGCGCAGGCTGATGGTCATGATGCGCTGGCGTTGTTCGTCCTGCGCCAGAAGCGCCAGCCACTTGCAGGCCGCTTCCTCGATCTTGGAAAGCAGGGTCAACCCCTTGAGATCAGGATCACCGAAATCAAGCAGATCGGATTCCGGCAGCGCCACCGATTTATAGAGGCCGATGAAAAGGTCGGTCTTGCTGGAAAAATGCCAGTATATCGCCCCGCGCGTGACCCCGGCTGCGGCCGCCACCTCGTCCAGCGAGGCGTTGGCCACGCCCTTCTTGAAGAACACACGCTCGGCAGCGGCAAGGATCGCCTGACGCGTCTCTTCTGCCTCGGCCTTGGTACGGCGCATGCTGATGTCTCCTTCCAGTCGTGACACGGCGCTTTCGCACCGTGCCTTTTCTTGTCGTGCCAGGCTGTCATTCACATGAATGTGGCCTGGCCTTCACATCCGTTTTATTCCGCCGGCGACACGGCGTCAGCAGCAATCTTGTCGTCCTTCTTCCGATCCCCGAAAAACTTCATGACAAACACGAAGAAGACGGGAACGAAGAAGATCGCAAGGATCGTCGCCGAGATCATGCCGCCCAGAACGCCGGTGCCGATGGCGTTCTGGCTCGCCGCACTGGCACCCGACGCAATTGCCATCGGCAGCACGCCGAGCGAGAAGGCAAGCGAGGTCATCAGGATCGGCCGGAAGCGCAGATGGGCCGCCTCCACCGTCGCATCATAGGTGGATTTGCCCTCCGCCCGCAGATCCTTGGCAAATTCGATGATCAGGATCGCATTCTTGGCCGAAAGCCCGATGATGGCGACAAGGCCAACCAGGAAGTAGACGTCGTTCGGCATGCCGCGCAGCATCACCGCCGCCACCGAACCGATGACGCCAAGCGGCACCACCAGCATGACGGAGAGCGGAATCGACCAGCTTTCATAAAGCGCCGCCAGAAGCAGGAAGACGAACAGCACGCTGAGGCCGATAAGCGCCGGCGCCTGCGAACCCGACTGGATTTCCTGCAGCGACTGCCCGGTCCATTCGAAACCGAAGCCACTTGGCAATTCGCCCGCCAGACGCTCCATTTCGGCAATCGCATCACCCGAGGAGTAGCCGGGTGCCGACTGGCCACCGATACGGATCGCGGGATAGCCGTTGTAACCCACCACCTGCGACGGGCCGCGCACCCATTCAACCGTGGCGAAAGAGCTTACCGGCACCATGCCGCCATTGGCATTGCGGACATTGAGGTTCAAAAGATCCTCGGTCTTCATGCGCTGGCCCTGCTCCGCCTGCACCGTCACGCGCTGCATGCGGCCGGCATTGGGGAAGTCGTTGACGTAGGAGGAACCCATATTGGCCGAGATGGTGGCGTTGATGTCGCTGAAGGTCACGCCGAAGGTGTTGGCCTTTTCACGGTCGATGATGAGGTTGACCTGCGGAGAGTCCGGCATGCCTTCCACGCGCAGGCCGGCCAAAATCGGGCTTTTCTGCGCTGCCGCCATCAGCTGTGCACCGGCGGCGCTCAGCGCCGTCTGTCCGGCACCCCCGCGATCCTGCAGGCGGAAGGTGAAGCCGCTGGAATTGCCGAGACCCTGAATGGGCGGCGGCGACAGCGTGAAGGACATCGAACCCGGCAGACCCCAAAGCTTGCCGTTGATGCGTTGAGCGATGGCGGATGCGGAATCCTCGGGCCCACGCTCGCTCCAGTCCTTCAGCGTCGCGAAGGCGAGACCGGCATTCTGGCCGGAACCGGAGAAGGAGAAGCCCGAAACCGCAATCACGCGATCGACCGCCGGCTCCGCCAGGAAGATCTTTTCGATCTCCTGGATGGATTGCAGGGTGCGTTCGCTGCTGGCTTCCGCCGGCGCCTGAATGTCGACGATCAGGTAACCCTGGTCCTCGTTGGGCAGGAAGGAGCTGGGCAATTGCATATAGGCCCAGCCGAGACCGACGAGCAGCGCCGCATAGATGACCATGAAGCGGCCGGAACGCTTGATGATGCTGCCGACCGACGAGGAGTATTTGTGCGAGGCCTTGTCGAAGCCACGGTTGAACCAGCCGAAGAAGCCCTTCTTTTCATGGTGCCCGGCCTTGATCGGCTTCAGAAACGACGCGCAAAGCGCCGGCGTCAGCGACAGCGCAAGGAAGCCGGAAAACAGGATGGAAACCACCATGGTCAGGCTGAACTGCTGGTAGATGATGCCGACGGCGCCGGGGAAGAAGGCCATGGGCACGAACACCGCCGTCAGAACCAGCGTGATGCCGATGATGGCGCCGGAAATCTGGCCCATCGCCTTGCGGGTCGCCTCCTTCGGCGACAGATGCTCTTCCGCCATGATGCGTTCGACATTTTCCACCACGACGATTGCGTCATCGACGAGAATGCCGATGGCGAGAACCATGGCGAACATGGTGAGAACGTTGATGGAGAAACCCGAGACATACATGATGGCGCAGGTGCCAAGCAGCGCCACGGGCACCACCAGTGTTGGAATGATGGTGTAGCGGATGTTCTGCAGGAAGACGAACATCACCACGAAGACGAGGATGATCGCCTCCACCAGTGTGTTGATCACCTTCTGGATCGAGATCTTCACGAAGGGGCTGGTGTCGTAGGGAATTTCATATTCGATACCCGCCGGGAAATAACGCGACAGCTCCTCCATCGTGGCGCGCACGCCATCGGAAGTCTGCAACGCATTTCCCGTCGGCGAAAGCTGTACACCGATGGCCGCACTGGGCTTGCCGTTCAGGCGGCTGGAGAAGGTGTAGCTTTCCCCGCCCACCTCGACGCGCGCGACATCGCGCAGCCGGACGGAGGAACCATCCGGATTGGCGCGCAGCACGATGGAGCCGAATTCTTCCGGCGAGGTCAGCTGGCCCTGCACGTTGACGGTGGCGGAAATCTGCTGGCCAACCGGGTTTGGCGACGCGCCGATGCGGCCAGCCGCGACCTGCGAGTTCTGCGCCTGGATTGCGTTGATGACATCACTCGAAGTCAGGCTGAGACCCAGCATCTTGTCCGGATCCATCCAGATGCGCATGGAGCGCTGGGTGGCGAAGAGCTGCGCGCTGCCGACGCCGGGAACGCGACGCAACTCACCGACCACGTTACGGCTGAGATAGTCGCCAAGGCCGATGGCGTCCGTATTGCCGTCCACGGAGGTCAGCGCCACCATCATCAGAAACGAGGTTCCGGCCTGTTCAACGCGCAGGCCCTGCTGCGTCACCGCCCGCGGCAGTCGGGGCTCAACACGGGCGATACGGTTCTGAACCTCGACCTGCGCCTCGCCGATATTGGTGCCGGGTTCAAAGGTGACGTTGATCGAGATACGGCCGGAGGATTCCGACGTCGATTCGAAATAGATCAGACCCGGGACGCCATTCAGCTCTTCCTCGATGGGCCGCGTGACGCTCTGATAGATATCTTCCGGCGATGCGCCCGGATAGGTCGTGCCGACGGAAATCTGTGGCGGCGCCACATTCGGATATTGCGCAATCGGCAGCATGGGAATGGCGAGCAGGCCCGCCAGCATGATGAAGATGGCGACGACCCAGGCAAAAATGGGCCGATCGATGAAAAAACGTGCCATGGAAATCGGTCCTTATTGCTTCGCGGCCGGGGGCTCAGACGCGGTCTCGGACGAAGCCGCGTTCTCGCTGCCGGCAGAGGCAGTGGCGGCGGGCTCCGCAGACCATGGTTCAGGCTTCACCTTGGCGCCCGGCGCGGTTTTCTGGAAACCTTCGGCAACGACGCGGTCGCCATCGTCAAGGCCCTCCGAAATCACCCAGCGGTCACCAATGGAGCGGCCGACGCTGACGCGCCGCTGCTCGACCGTGTCTTCGGCATTAACGACAAGCACGCTTGCCTGGCCGCCCGCATCGCGCTGCACCGCCTGCTGCGGCACGGCAAAGGCCGCCTTCTGGATGCCCTGCTGGATCTGGACGCGGACATACATGCCCGGCAGAAGGTCGCCGTTCGGGTTGGGGAATTCGCCGCGCAGCGTCACCTGGCCGGTGGTTTCATCCACCGCCGCTTCGGAAAACAGCAGGCGGCCCGAAATCGGATAACGGGTGCCGTCATCAAACAGCAGATTGACTTCCGCCTCATTCGTGCCGGTCATCAGCTGGCCATCCTGCAGGGCCTTGCGCAGGCGAATGAGGTCGGCGGCGGGCTGGGTAAAGTCGGCATAGATCGGATCGAGCTGCTGGATCGTTGCCAGGTTCTCGGAACCCGTGGCGCTGACGAGTGCGCCTTCGGTGATGCGCGCCCGGCCGATCATGCCGCTGATGGGGGCGGTGACATTGGCATATTGCAGATTGAGCCTGGCTTCCGCGACGCCGGCCTCGGCAACGGCCACTTCGGCATCCGCCTGCGCCAGCTGGGCGATGGCATTGTCGAATTCCTGCTGCGAGCCAACATTCGAACGGCGCAACTGCTGCTGCCGGTCAGCCGTCTGCCGTGCCTGCAACTGCGCGGCCTGCGCCCGGCGCAACGTGCCTTCGGCGCTGTCGACGCGCACCTGGAACGGCGCGGGGTCGATCCGGTAGAGCACATCGCCTTCCTTCACCAGGGAGCCCTGCTCGAACACCCGCTCGACGATAATGCCGGAGACGCGCGGGCGTACTTCGGCAAGCCGCGTCGGTGCGATGCGTCCCGGCAATTCATTGGTGATGGGCAGCTCTTCCGGGCTCACGGTCACGACCTTGACCGCACCGGGCGGCGGCGCGCCGGGCGCAGATGCCTGCTCATCGCTACATCCGACCAGAACGATGCCCGTCAACAACACCGCTACGATCTGCCCCAATTTCTTCGCCATACTGCGCTCCGAATCCACAAAAAAGGTCATATTTACATACATACTAAGACGTATGTAAAATTCGGGCAACGGAATTGTTGCAGCGCAACAGCTGTCTCACGCGCTTGTGAAGGTGTGTGCGGCCCTGACAGAACACCAAGGACGAGTGGAACCGTGAAAATGGGAGGGAGAGTCGGGCCAATTGCGCCGACGTCATCCTCGGGCCTGTCCCGAGGATGACGTTGAGGGAATGTTCACCCTTCATCACTGACTTCAAGGGGAATGCGACCTGTCCGGAAGTTTAGACCGGATGGCAGTGGGACAAGCCCACGGATGACGTCGGGATGATGCAAATCCTCGCGGAAGACAAGAAGGCTCCGCGCCTTTTCTCAGAACAGGCGCTTCAGCGGGGTAGCTTCCGGCTGCGGGCTGCTCTTCGGCGTCTCGCTATTATCGGCAGATCTGCTGCGCAGGGCCGCATAATAGGCGTTCTTATGTTCGTACATATTCATATCGGCGCGGCGCACCAGCGATTCCATCGTCTCGCCGGCTTCGCTGGTCGCCACCCCCAGCGACAGGCTGAGCGGCGCGCTTGAATAAAACTGGTTGTTGATCTTCAGCAGCTCATAGACTGTTTCGACCATGGCGGCGGCAATCTGCCTGTCGGCGCCGGGAAGAAGGATGGCGAATTCGTCACCGCCGATGCGCGCTGCATGGTTGGGCGCAGTCACCACGCCATTCAGCACCTCACCCACCCGCCGCAGCAGGGCGTCGCCGGCATCATGGCCGAGCTTGTCATTGGCCTCCTTCAGGCCGTTGAGATCGATGACGATGGCGGAAACCGGCCTGAGCGCGTTGCGCTCCAGCCGGTTCAATTCGTCCGAATAAAAGGCGCGGTTGTGCAGCTTGGTCAGCACATCGTGCTTGCCGAGATATTCGAGATAGGCTTCCGCCTTCTTGCGCGCGGTAATGTCCGTCAGCGCCACCTGCACCAGCGACCAGTCATGCTCATGGCCGGGGAAAACGGAAAAATGCAGCAGAACATGCCGCTCCGAACCATCAAGCGCATAATTCACCACCTCGCGATGGTGGTTGAGATTGCCGTTCCAAAGCTCCATCAGCTGCTCGCGGAACGGCTTTTCCATCTCACCACGGAAAATATCGCCGAGCCGCTGCAGCAGAACCTGCCGGTCCGGTGCGCAAAACAGGTCGAGCGTGGCTCGATTGACGTCGATGACACGGATTTCGCTCATGCATTGCCGCACGAATTCCGGATGCACATCCGTGAACACCCGGAAATCGACGATGCCGCGATCCCTGACCTCTTCGATCAGCCGACGCACGCGGCTGAAATCTTCCACCCAGAGCGAAACCGGCGAATGTTTGAACATGCCCTCGGCATAACGGCGATTGATAAGCTCCTTGCGGCGGGCTTCTTCCCGTTCCGTCACATCCTCGGTGGTCAAAAGCAGCCGGCTGAGCGTGTTCTCGTGGCCGGGTATGACCGCGCCGCGCAGCTGAATATCAAGCCGCCTGCCGCCGATCGAATAATTCACCGCATTGCTGGTAAATTCCGTCCGCCCCGCCCAGAGTTCGGAAAGCTCGTTCACATGGCTTTCCAGCATGTCGTCGCGAAAAATCCGATGCAGATTGTCGACGAGATGCGCCTGATCACGCGCTTCAAACAGTTCCAGCGTCTTGGCATTGACCTGGATGACGCGGATTTTCTGCGAACAGGCCGCAACACGCGATAAATCTTCCAGAAGAAACGCCCTGATATCCTCAACGCCCTCAGCCCGCCAGATATCGAACTGGCTCTTCACGGCGCTGAAATCCTCGATCCACATCGCGACCGGCGCGAGATTGAAGATATTGGTATCGATCGTTTCACTCATACGGGCAGTCTTCTCAAGGGGAGATGCAGGCGGATGCCAAATGGTGCGGCACGGCGACGACCGTCCGCATATGTGGATTTATTAGGGATATTCGATTTAACGCAAGCATTTATCGCGCAACCCGCCGGATTGCGCGATAATTCACGGATTTCGCCGCCGGGATGCCCTTTACCAGAGCTTCACGTGACGGTTCACATCCTTGTAGAGCAGGTAACGGAACCGGCCCGGGCCGCCCGCATAACAGGCCTGTGGGCAATAGGCGCGCAGCCACATGAAGTCACCCGCCTCAACTTCCACCCAGTCTTCGTTCAGCCGATAGACCGCCTTGCCCTCCAGCACGTAAAGACCATGTTCCATCACATGGGTTTCCATGAAGGGAATGGTCGCACCCGGCTGGAAGGTGACGATGTTGAGGTGCATGTCGTAACGTACGTCTTCGGGATCGATGAAGCGCGTCGTCGCCCATTTGCCCTCGGTATCGGGCATGGCCGACATGGCGATCTCGTCTTCATGCGAAAAGATCGCCGGCGGGGCCTCCAGCCCGTCAACCGCCTGAAACACCTTGCGGACCCAATGGAACTTGACGGGCGCCTTGCCCGAGTTTGTGATCTGCCAGCGCGCACCGGCCGGCAGGTAGGCGAACGAGCCCTCCCGCAACGCATGCTGCGCGCCCTCGAAGGTCACGGTCATTTCGCCATCGACGACGAAGATCGCCGCCTGCGCCCGCTCGTCCGGCTCCGGCCGCTCACTGCCGCCACCGGGCTGCACTTCGACGATATATTGCGCGAAAGTCTCGGAAAAACCCGTCATCGGCCGGGCGATGATCCAGGCCCGCGTGCCGGTCCAGTGCGGCAGCACGCTTGTCACGATATCGGACATCACGGTCTTGGGGATGACCGCATAGGCGGTCTTGAAAACAGCCTTGCTCGACAGCAGTTCCGTCTGCCCCGGCAGACCGCCCATATCCGAATAATATCTCTTCATTTCAGCCATTCCATTCTGCAACGCATCAGGCGCGGATTCTTAAGGCCGCGATATGGTTTAATCAAATGGTTATTGGTGAGGGGCGAGTGACGGAATGGGGCACGACGTCGCCGCGCATTTCTTCTCCCCGCCGGGGAGAAGGTGGCCCGAAGGGTCGGATGAGGGGGCAACGTCAGCGATAGATCGCACCCTCGCCCCCTCATCCCGCTGCCGCGGACTTCTCCCCGGTGGGGAGAAGAAACAGGCGGCACGCGCTCGCTTCCCATGAGGGAATAACGAGCGGCTTTCTATCTCACGCCTTCTTACGCATCGTCGCATAGACGATATTGTGGTTCTCGCCGAAGAACACCTCCGCCTCGATACTTGCAGGATCGGCGCTGGCATTGATGATCCGCCACATATCCGCCTTCGAGCGCAGCAGCAGCGCCCAGTTCATGAAGGTCTCCATATAGCCGTCGACGACGATATCTTCGGAGAAGTTGGCGAAGAGGAACATGCCGCCGGGCTTCAGCATCTCCATGCAGCGCCGTGTCAGCTTGATCGCCACGCGGTCGTTCAGATAATCATAAAGGCCGGCCGCATAGATCAGATCGAAGCTGCCGAGCTCCTGCGTGCGCAGCACGATATCGCGCACCGAACCGTCAATTGCCTCCACACCGCGGCCGCCGAAATCACGGGCGACGGAGCCGACGCTCAAGGGATCCTGATCCAGCGCCACCCAGCGCTTGATCCTGCCCTCTTTCAGCGCCACCGAAGCATCGGCCTCACGCAGGTGGCCGGAGGCAATGGTGAGGATTTCCGTCTCCTCGCCATGGCGGGCGGCGGCCTCATCCACGAACCGCGTCAGCAGGTCCCGCCGCTCGCGCACGGCAACCGAGGAGCTGGCATCTTTCGTATAATCGTAAAGGGCGGCCCCCAGCGGGGAGGCGTTTTTCACCTGTTCGGCAACGCTGTCGTGACCGTAGATGAAATCGAGCAGCTGGGCGTCGCCCGAATAGCCCCTCGGCTTTTCAAACGACCACCGGGTGAAGGGATCTTCGAGAAAATGCTCCGACACGGCGTGATTCTGTACCAGCGGGATCAGTTCTGCCCACACGCTGGAGTGGAGTTTATCGCGCAATCCATGCAGCGCGCCTGCCGTCCGATGTATTATCTCACGTGCTAAAACACCATTGTCGAATTGCTGCTGTGCCAATTCGAGAATGATGGCAATCTCTGCTTTCGCAACTGCGAACTGCTCATCGAATGTTTCGGTTTTGCGTGCAAAAATCTCTTTTGCGACAGTATCAGGGGTGATCAGACTTGCCCCGTCCAGATTTTTCTTCTTTACCCGCACCACTTCAGCCTCCAGTATTAACACATTGTTAACTATACGTTTCTGGAAGACGGAACGCCACTCGCTTTCAAATTTTGAGCGGTGTAGGGATAGATTTCTACATTAGCGTATTTTTTTGGTCACACTCGTGGGCGGAGGAGAAAACGGATACGCAATTTAGTGAAACTTAATGTTGCGGCCGTATGATGCGTTCTTCCTTTCCCGGTTCTGCACACATATCGAAAGAGATGGAAAGGAACCCGCACCGTGTGCATGAGCACACGGAAAAGTGGAATAAGCAGTTACTTAAAAAGTATACGCAACACTATGGGAAAGTGCATGAGGCACAGGTTGGGAGAGGTGAGTGGACAGCAAGACTATCGGCGGCCGGACTCCCGGTTTTCTGATGAACTTCTTGCCCTTTACCAGCAGGAAGGTGAGCGCAGCCGCCGTGGTTCGATCAGACAGGGCCTGTGGACGGCCGTTTTCATCTATCTGCTATTTGCCGTCACCGACATTATTCTAATCCCCGACGTCGCGTTTTACGCCATCATCGCCCGCCTGCTGGTGGTCATCTCATCACTGCTGACGCTGGAGATCCAGCTGCGCCGGGGCGCCAGCACCGCAGCGCTCGACCTCACCTGCGCCACTGCGCTCGTCATGGGCTATATTGGCTGGCTGCTGCCTTCGCTTTTGACCGACAACCTTGAAAACATGTCCTATTACATGGTTTTCGGGGCGATCTTCATGATGGGCGCCAACCTGTTCTTCACCTTCCGCTTCCATCTGTCACTTGTGTCGTCAGGCATCATCCTCGTCACCTATTTTCTGGCGGTGACGCAGTTTCCCGAAGATGTGTTCTACAAGGTGGCTTTCGGCACCTTCTACATTTCCTGCTTCGTCTTCACCTCCTATGTGAACTGGAACCTGAACCGGGAGCGCTATCACGTCTTTCTCAACGCGCTGGAGGCCAAGGCCCAGCAGAAGGCGGCGGATGAACGCGGACAGGCGCTGCTGCGGCTTTCAAACACGGATTCGCTCACGGGCCTTCAGAACCGTCGCGCCATCGACCATCAGCTGCGCCTGCTGTGGGACAATTGGAGCAGGAAGGAGGAGGGTTTTGCCGTTCTCCTCATCGATGTCGACTTCTTCAAGAAATACAATGACCGCTATGGCCACCAGGAAGGCGACAAGTGCCTGGTGACGGTCGGCAATGCGCTGCAGGATGCGATTGCCGGACATGGCGCTTCCATCGGCCGTTATGGCGGTGAGGAGTTCATCGTTCTCGTGCCGTTCAAATCCAAGCAGCAGGTGGGCGAACTGGCCGAAACGATCCGCCACACCGTCGAGGACCTGGCGCTTGCCCACGACCAGCGCCGGGACGGCACCTTCGTCGTCACCGTCAGCATCGGCGCGTCCTTCACCCGCCCCAATCCGGATGGCAAGCTGGAGAAAATCATCAACGAGGCGGACCGGGCGCTCTACATCGCCAAGGGCAATGGCCGCAACTGCATGAAGCTGTTCGATCCGGACGATCCGCAAACCAGCGACGAGACGGAAAACATCGCCGCTCTCCTGAAGATCGCCATTGCGGAAAACCTCATTTCCCTCGTCTACCAGCCGATCCTCAACGTCTCGACCAATGAAACGCCGGGCGTCGAAGCGCTGATGCGGCTGCGCCTGCTCGATGGCAGTGCCGTTTCACCGGGCATCTTCATTCCGATTGCCGAGCGCACCGGTACGATCATGGAACTCGGCCTCTGGACGATCAAGACCGCCTGCAAGCAGATTCTTGCTGAAGACCCGGTGGCCGTGGTCAGCGTCAACGTATCCCCCATGCAGCTGAAAAACCCGGGCTTTGCCACTTCGGTTGCGGCAATCCTCGTCGAGGCCGGCATCGCCGGCAACAGGCTCGCCTTCGAGATCACCGAAGGTGTGGATATGGAGATGCATTCGGATGTGCTGCGCTGCCTGAACGATCTCAAAACGCTCGGCATCAACATCTGGCTCGATGATTTCGGAACCGGGTTTGCCGGCCTTTCCTGGCTGCGCATGACCGATTTCGACACCGTCAAGATCGACCGCTCCTTCCTGCATGACAGCAACACGCCGCGCGGCCGGGCAATGCTGCAGGACATGATCCGCCTCATCCGCAACCGCGGCCACAAGATCCTCATCGAAGGCGTGGAGACTGAAGAGCAGCTGCGGCTGGTGCGCCAGCTGGAGATCGATTATGCGCAGGGCTATTATCTCGGACGCCCGGTCGTCGCCGAAAGGCTGGGGGCGGCAAAAGCCCCCTACCCGCGTCCCAACATGCTGCTGCGCCCCGCCTGACGGGCTGCGGGCCCTGCCTTAGTGATAGGCGGGCGGCACGATCGAGAATTTCGACGCCAGTTCGGAAAAAGCCGCGCGGGTAACGGGATCGACAGGCGCGCCTTCCCGTTCCCGTCTTGCCGCCACCGCCCATTCCCGGTCGCCCGGCGCCATGACCTTGCAGTCCTCGCGCACCGGCGAGCCGCGCAGCACTTCGAGATAACGTTTCATGCCCTCGTCGAACACCTCGCGTTCAAGGAAGGCTTCCGGCTTCAGCGCCAGAACAAAGGCTCCAAGGCCACGCGGCGTGGAAAAATCGGGCCCGCCCATGGGATCTATATCGAAACTGAGCTTCATGCCGCTGAGAACGGCGCTGAAAATGTCCACCATGCCCGCCAGCGCCGCCCCCTTGAAGCCGAATGCGCCGCCGAGCGGTGCCAGCATTTCAACGGCATGGGGGTTCTGCGTGTCGATGCCATCACCATCAGATGCGACACCATCAGGCAATTGCTGTTCGAGGCTGCGGTAAAGCAGAACGCGATTATAGGGCACGGCACTGGTGGCCATGTCCAGCAGCCAGGGCATGTCATCCGCCGCCGGCACACCGACGGCAATCGGATTGGTGCCGTGGAAGCGCATCGCGCCATCATGCAGGCGCACGAAACTGTCGGAATTGCAGAAGGCAAGGCCGATGTAACCCTGCCGCGCCGCTTCCAGCGCATAGGCGCCGGCGGGGCCGAAATGCGAGGAA
Organism: Agrobacterium sp. O3.4; assembly: GCF_041414895.1. Taxonomy (NCBI): domain Bacteria; kingdom Pseudomonadati; phylum Pseudomonadota; class Alphaproteobacteria; order Hyphomicrobiales; family Rhizobiaceae; genus Agrobacterium; species Agrobacterium sp. O3.4. The sequence goes on along the minus strand of NZ_JALPZP010000002.1, from coordinate 947,384 downwards.
TTGCGGATTGCCACCGCGCCGATGCCGAATTTTTCGGCCAGCGCCATGGCATTGTCCATCCCCGCATAGGTGGCCCGGGCGCCGTGGGCATGGTCGGCATCAATGGTCTCCACCGCGCCGAAGCCGGAGACGCGGCGGATCTGCGGCCGCCGATTGAGACGTCCGCCTTCAAGGGCGGTGATGTAATGGGCAAGCAGGCGCACGCCGTGGCTGTCGACGCCGAGCCTTGTGCCATGCATCATGGCGCGGGTTGCGGCATCGGCCGTCTCGTCATCCGTGCCGGCTGCGAGGAAGGTGCTGCGGCAGAACCGCTCCAGCTCATCCAGCCTTGCGAGAACGGCGACGTTTTCATTGCTGTGCGACATGCGGGGAACCCTCCCGATTCCAGAATCCATGCCGCACAGGCTATTCACGGAGCGCGTTTTTGCAATCGAATATCGCGTCCCGAATAATCAATCAGTCGTCCGCGCCCATCGCATCGTATGGATCGCGCTCACCGGCGATAATCGCGCGCTTGCCGACATGGTTTGCAGGCCCGACAATGCCTTCCTGCTCCATGCGCTCCACCAGCGAGGCGGCGCGGTTATAACCCACAGACAGGCGGCGCTGGATATAGGAAGTCGAGCACTTCTTGTCGCGCATCACCACCTTGACGGCCTTTTCATAGAGATCGTCGCTGTCGTCGTCGCCCATCGACGTCTTGTCGAAGACTGCCACGTCCTCTTCCGCCTCTTCATCGGCCTCCTCGGCGTCTTCGGTGACGGTGCCGAGATATTCCGGACGGCCCTGGGTCTTCAGATGCGCCACGACCTTCTCCACTTCCTCATCCGAAACGAACGGGCCGTGGACACGGGCGATGCGGCCGCCGCCCATCATGTGCAGCATGTCGCCCTGGCCGAGCAGATGCTCTGCGCCCTGTTCGCCAAGGATGGTGCGGCTGTCGATTTTCGACGTTACCTGGAAGGAGATGCGGGTCGGGAAGTTCGCCTTGATCGTGCCGGTGATGACATCGACCGACGGGCGCTGCGTGGCCATGATGAGGTGGATGCCGGCGGCACGCGCCATCTGCGCCAGGCGCTGGATCGCCCCTTCGATCTCCTTGCCCGCAACCATCATCAGGTCGGCCATCTCGTCAACGATGACGACGATGTAAGGCATGGCCGTAAGGTCCATTTCCTCCTGCTCGTAAACAGCCTCACCGGTGGCGCGGTCAAAGCCGGTCTGCACGTTGCAGAACACCGTTTCGCCCTTGGCGCGGGCAGCCGCTGCCCTTGCATTGTAACCGTCGATATTGCGCACGCCGAGACGCGACATCTTGCGATAACGGTCTTCCATTTCGCGCACGGCCCATTTCAGCGCCATGACCGCCTTTTTCGGATCGGTAACAACCGGCGTCAACAGATGCGGAATGCCGTCATAAACCGACAGTTCAAGCATTTTCGGATCGACCATGATCAGGCGGCATTCTTCCGGCTTCAGACGGTAGAGCAGCGACAGGATCATGGTATTGATGGCGACGGACTTGCCGGAACCGGTGGTGCCGGCGACCAGCAGATGCGGCATCTTCGCCAGTTCGGCAATGACTGGTTCGCCACCGATGGTCTTGCCAAGGCAGAGCGCGAGCTTCTGGCGGGTTTCGGCATAGTCGTTCGCTTCGATCAATTCACGCAGATAGACCGTTTCGCGGACCGGGTTCGGCAGTTCGATGCCGATGACATTGCGGCCGGGTACAACGGCGACACGGGCCGACAGCGCCGACATGGAGCGTGCGATATCATCGGACAGGCCGATGACGCGCGAGGATTTGACGCCGGGGGCGGGTTCAAACTCGTAAAGCGTCACGACCGGGCCGGGGCGGACATCGATGATCTCGCCCTTGATGCCGAAATCCTCAAGCACGCTTTCCAGAAGCCCGGCGCTCTGTTCCAGCGCTTCGGGCGTCATGGTCGTGGTCTGCTGGACGCGGGCTTCCTGCAGGAGATCGATGGAGGGATATTGATATTCTCCCTCGGCAAAGACCGGCGCTTCGCGGAACATCGGCTGCGAAGCCTGAATGGGTGCGCGTGGCGTGAAGCGCGGCTCTGCCGCTACTCTTGCTACCGGCTGGCTTTCAATCGGCTGGGCCTGCTCGATCGGCCGCTGCGGCTCGATGAAGACGGGTTCCTCCGCCACTGGCTGCAGTGCGATTTCCTGTTCTGCGGCCGGCGTGGCAACCGGAACGACGGCCTGACGCACCCCGATTTCCCGGTAAAGCCGGATCGCGGAGCCGCCCGGCACGGTAACGACCGGCGGCTCGGCTGAAAGCATGACGGCAGCGGCCGACGACACGGCAGCGGCAGGGATGGACGCCATCGGCGCCGGGCTCGTCAAAGCAGGATTTGCCAGCGTCGGATTTGCAAGAGCCGGATTTGCAAAATTGGCGCGCAGATAGGCAGGAACGGTTTCGACCGCTGCACCCGGCAGATCAAGCGTCATGACTTCCCAAAACAGCTCATCCGGCAGGTGGGCGGCAAAGGCCGGAACGGACGCAGCCGGCATGGCGGCCTGCGCCACAGCAACTGGCTGGACGGCAGGCAGCGGCTGAACGGCGGCAAATACCCTCTGTACCGGCGTTTCCACCATCGGCACAGATTGCACGGCCTCCGTTGGCGCCTGTGCGGCTGCCGCGGCTTCTTCCGCCTGCTTGCGCGCAAGCTCGAGACGCAATTTGTAGGTCAGCGCCCTGGCACCGCGCGCATCGGGCGGCTGCGGCAGGAACGGCATGCGCTGCGGCGGCACGCGCTGCTCCGCCGGCTTTACGACATGATGGGACAGGGCAGCAGCATCCTCATATGCGACAGCCTGCTGCACCGTCACTTCCGGCTCCACCGTGTCCGGCGCAGCGACAGCCACGGTTTCCTCTTCGAGACTATGGAGTTCTTCCGGAATATTCGGGGTTTCGACCGGCATGCGCCGGCTAAAGGCGCTTTCCGGCGTGCGGGTAAAGCGCACATTGGGGCCAAGCACAAAAGCATTCTGCCAGCCGGGCATTTCGGCACGGCCTTCAATGGCGTCGGCTGCGCTGACATCGGCATTGGGCCGGGGCGCGGCACTTGCCTTCATCGCCGTCTGCTGCCCGGCAACCGCCTTGCCGCCGGCATGACGGGCGTTTTCGCTCCCCTCCCCTGCGTTATTGGACGAATTCTGGAATCTGGATCGGGAGAAGCTCATGGCAGCGTGCACACTCATCATAAACGTACATATTTCGGTCTCCCTGAAATAGAAAATAAAGGTTAATTACCCCTTTCCAAACGGCGCCCCGGCGGCAGATTTCACCTCACCCTCAAGCCCGCCCTGGTAAGCGCTGACAGCAAAAACAACGATCAACACTCTGTTTTTATTTTATTAAATCGGTTTTTCCGCAAACTGGGGATATTCCGCAGCAACGGGGGAAAACCAGATTGGCGCGGGTGAGGCATATTGTTTCTTCAAACTCATCAGCAACGTAAAATCATTGCTGTAAAGGCCGCGAATTAACGTGGACACTGGCGAGGTTGCAGTCTTAAGATCGGCGTGCCGCGGGCCAAGCGGAAAAGCCCGTCTCGCCCTCATTTCCGGAGTGAAATTCATGTCGCCTGTCCAGCTTTCCCGCCGCTCGCTTCTCAAGACCTCACTTGCTCTTGCCGCAACCACGGGACTGGCGGGAATTGCCGCAGCGCAGGAAAAATCCGGCGGGCGGCTGATCGTCGCGGCCGATTCGGAGCCGAAAAACCTCAACCCGGCCATCGTCGCCTCCAATGGCGTGTTTTATATCGCCAGCAAGATCGTCGAGCCGCTGGCGGAAGCCTCCTTTAATGGCAAGGACGGGCTGGAGCCGCGGCTTGCGACCGAATGGCAGGGATCGGATGATGGCTTGAGCGCCACCTTCAAGCTGCGCGAAGGCGTGACCTGGCATGACGGCAAGCCGTTCACCTCGGCGGATGTGGCCTTTTCGGCGCTTTCGGTGTGGAAACCATTGCAGAACCTCGGCCGGCTGGTCTTCGCCAATCTGGACAAGGTGGAAACGCCTGACGACCACACCGCCGTCTTCCGTTTTTCCAAGCCCACGCCGTTCCAGCTCATCCGTAATGCTTTGCCTGTCGTCACCAGCGTCGTGCCGAAACATCTCTATGAAGGCACCGATATCGCCACCAATCCGGCCAATACCAAACCGGTCGGCACCGGTCCTTTCGTTTTTGCCGAATACAAACCCGGCGAATATTACCGCCTGACCCGCAACCCGAATTACTGGGGCAAAGACCAGCCGCAGCTCGAGGAAATCATCTATCGCGTCCTACCCGACCGTGCAGGGGCAGCCTCGGCGCTGGAAGCCGAAGAAATCCAGTTGGCCGCCTTCTCCGCCGTGCCGCTCGCCGATCTTGCCCGCATCGCCAAAGAGCCGGGTATCAAGGTAATCGCTGACGGCTACGAGGCGCTGACCTATCAGCTGGTGGTGGAAATCAACCACCGCCGCAAGGAATTGGCCGACCTCAAGGTCAGAAAGGCCATTGCCCACGCCATCGACAAGAAATTCGTCATCGACAAGGTGTTCCTCGGTTATGCCACGGCATCGACAGGCCCCGTGCCGAAAAACGCGCCTGAATTTTATACCGGCGATGTGGAGACCTATGATTTCGACGTCGCCAAGGCCAATGCCCTCTTGGATGAGGCCGGTTATGCGCGCGGACCCGATGGAAAGCGTTTTTCGCTAGAACTTCTGCCTGCGCCCTATTTCAATGAAACCAGACAATTCGGCTCCTATCTTCGACAGGCGCTTCAGGAAATCGGCATTGATGCCGAGCTGGTCAATAATGATGCCGCAGCACACCAGAAGGCGGTCTATACCGACCACGCCTTCGATCTGGCCGTTGCTCCCCCGGTGTTCCGTGGCGATCCGGCAATCTCCACCACGATTCTCGTGCGCTCCGGCATTCCCGCCGGCGTCGGCTTCTCCAATCAGGGCGGGTATGAGAACAAGACGCTCGACACACTGATCGACAAGGCGGCGGAAACCGTGGATACGGCCGCGCGCACCGCGCTCTACAAGGATTTCCAGCAACAGGTTACAGCCGATCTGCCGCTCATCAACGTCGCCGAATGGGGTTTCATCACGGTGGCGCGCGATACGGTCAAACATGTCGCCAGCAATCCGCGCTGGGCGGTTTCCAACTGGGCGGACACCGCGGTCGATAGTTGAGGCCGCGTCGTGAAACGTGCGACGTCTTTGCTGCGGCGAAGGGCGATCAGCGCCATTCCTGTGCTGCTGATCGTTCTCATCTTCACCTTCGCCCTGCTTGAAAATGCCTCCGGTGATGCGGTGGATGCCTATCTCGTTTCCATCGGCGGCGGCGATGCCGGGCTGCGGGATGCCCTGCGCGAGCAATATGGCCTCAACGGCTCGATGCTGGCCCGTTTCTGGTTTTATGCCAGTTCGGTGCTGCGGCTCGATCTCGGCTGGTCGCTTGCCTTTGACCGGCCGGTGCTGGGGTTGATCCTCGAGCGGCTGCCGAACACGCTTTTGTTGATGGGTAGCGCTACCGCTCTTGCCTTCATCACCGGCACCGCGCTCGGTATCATCGCCGGCGCGCGCCCCGGTGGCGTAACCGACCGGGTGCTCTCCGCCTTGTCGCTCACGCTTTACGCCACGCCCGGTTTCTGGCTCGGCCTCGTGCTTGCCATCGTCTTTGCCGTGCAGCTTCGCTGGCTGCCGACCTCGGGCATAGAAACCATCGCCTCGGGCAAACAGGGCTTTGCAAGGGCGCTGGATATTGCCCGCCATCTCGTGCTGCCGGTCGCCAGCCTTGGCCTCATCTATCTGGCGCTGTTCCTGCGCGTCATGCGCACCGCCATGGCAGCGGTCTGGCCGCTGGATTTCGTGCTTTTTGCGCAGTCCAAGGGGCTTTCCAGACGGCGTATCGTGCTGCGTCATGTTGCCCGCAACGCGGCGCTGCCGCTCATCACTGTGCTTGGCCTGCAGGCCGCAACCATGCTGGGCGGCAGCGTGGTGATTGAAAGTGTCTTTGCCATTCCGGGTTTCGGGCGGCTGGCGCAGGAAGCCGTCAGCGGCCGCGATACGCTGCTTCTGATGGGCATCATCCTCACCAGCGCCGTCTTCGTCATCCTCGTCAATCTCGCCGTCGACATTCTCTATTCCATTCTCGATCCGCGCATCGGCAGCGGGGAGAGTGCGGCATGAGTTTCGCTCTCCGGCTCCTGCGCAATTTCGAAGGTGTGACGGGCACCGTCATCCTGACGCTGCTGGCGGTAATTGCGCTCTCCGCACCCCTCCTGTTCCCCGGCGATCCGCTGGCGATCGTCGGCGAGCCGCTGATTGCGCCCTTTACAGATGCGGCCCTGCCGCTTGGCACCGACCGGCTGGGCCGCAATGTGCTGGCCGAACTTGCCCATGGCGCGCAGGCCTCCCTGCTCGTCGGCATGGGTGCGGCCGCCGCAGCGCTTGTTTTCGGCACCGTCATCGGCACGATTGCCGGTTTTGCCGGCGGCCTTGTGGATGAGGCGCTGATGCGCGTCACCGATGCCTTCCAGATCGTGCCGAATTTCCTGCTGGCGCTTGCCTTCGTCAGCACCATCGGCCCCTCGATGCCAACAGTCATTCTGGCCATTGCGCTCGGCGCGTGGGCGGATCCGGCACGGTTGATGCGGGCGCAGGTGCTGAGCATCCGCGAGCGTGACTATGTGCAATCCGCCCGCGCCATCGGCATGCATCCACTGGAAATCGCCTTCCGGCAGATATTGCCCAATGCCCTGCCGCCGGTTCTGGCGCTCGCCGCCATCATCGTTGCCGCCGCCATCCTCACCGAGGCGGCGCTCTCCTTCCTCGGGCTTGGCGATCCCAATATCGTCACCTGGGGCTCGATGATCGCGGAAGGGCGCAACGTGCTCCGCTCGGCGGCGTTCCTGTCCGTTATCCCCGGCATCGGCCTGCTGGTGACCGTGCTCGGTGTCTATCTTTTCGGAGAAGGCATCAACCGGGCAATGGCGACGAGGAGGCAGGCGCCATGAGCGGCAACGCCCTTTGCCGGATAGACGATCTCAGCGTCCGCTACGCCGCGGCCGATGCACCGGCGCTGCGCAAGGTTTCCCTGACGATACGGCAGGGGCAGCGACTGGCGATCATCGGCGAAAGCGGCTCGGGCAAATCCACGCTCGGCAAGGCAATCGCCGGGCTTCTGCCGCAGACAGCGCGGGTCTCGGGCGATATATCCTGGAGCCGTGACAGCGGCCTTTTCACCGGCAGGCCGATGCCGGGGCGCGATATCGGCACGATCTTTCAGGATACCGGCGCGACGCTGAACCCGGTCCTGACCATTGGCGAACAGGTGGCGGAAGGCGCTGTGCGGCATCTCGGCCTCTCATGGAAAGCGGCGCGCGATCTTGCTCGCGATCTTCTGGAAAAAGTGCGGCTGCCGCATCCCTCCCATCTGCTCTCCGCCTATCCGCACCAGCTTTCCGGCGGGCAGAGGCAACGTGTGGCGATTGCCGCCGCCATTGCGGCGCGCCCTTCGATCCTGATTGCCGACGAGGCAACGAGCGCGCTCGACACGGTAACCCAGGCAGCCATCGCCACCCTTCTCGATGATCTGGTGCGCGAGGAAGAAAGAACGCTTGTCTTCATCACCCATGATATCGGCCTTGCCTCCAGCCTTGCCGACGACATCGCTGTTTTAAGCGCCGGCGAGCTGGTGGAACACGGCCCGGCGCGGCGGGTGCTTTCCGCGCCCGCGCATGCCTATACCCGGGCTCTGCTTGCCGATTACCTCGATCTTTCGACCCCGCCGCTCGTCAACGAGGCCGCGCCATGAATGAAACCCTTCTGAGCGTGGACGGCCTTTCCAAGACCTACCGCACCGGCGCAAGAACGGTGACGGCGCTCTCCGATATCTCGTTTTCGCTCAAGCGCGGCGAGACGCTGGGCCTTGCCGGCCCATCCGGCTGCGGGAAATCGACACTGGCGCGCATCCTCATGCGGCTGATCCCCGCCGACGAAGGCACGGTCCGTTTCGAAAACCGCAACTGGCTCTCGCTTGGCGGCAGCGCATTGCGCACCGCCCGGCAGCAGATGCAGATGGTGTTTCAGGATACGCATGGCGCCTTCAACCCACGCGCCACCGTCGAGGACGCCATAGGCGAGCCGCTGCGCATTCACCGCATCGTTCAGAGACGCGAGCGCCCGGCGGAGATACGCCGCCTTCTCGAGCGTGTCGGCCTGCCTGCCGCCTATGCCGGTCGCTCCGTCTTCGAACTTTCGGGCGGGCAGAGGCAGCGTGTGGCGATCGCCCGCGCCATTACCCTCAAGCCGTCGCTTCTCATCATGGACGAAGCGGTCTCGGCGCTCGATGTTTCGGTTCGCCGGCAGATTCTCGAACTTTTGGTGGAAATCCAGCGGGAAACAGCGATTTCCTGTATTTTCGTTTCCCACGATCTCGCCGTCATCCGCGCCGTCTGCCACCGTGTCGCGATCATGGAGACGGGTCGGATTGTTGAAATTGGCGGGACCGGAGCGATCATTTCCGCGCCGCAATCCTCAATCGCCAGAAGCCTGATTGACGCCGCGCCGCGGCTCATCACCACCATGCAAGGATAAGACATGCCCGCCCCGGATTATGCATTGCTCCTCGACCCGCCCGCTTTCCCCGCCGAGCGTTACGCCGTGCTGGCCGACCGGCTGGCGGCCCTGATGGGCACAAAAAACGACGTGCTGCTGATACAGGCGGAAGCCGTGCTGGCGTTGGAGGCCGCGGCGACAAGCCTCGCGCGGCCGGGGCTGAGGGCGCTCAACATCGTCACCAGCCCCTATGGCGCATGGTTCGGCGGCTGGCTGGAACGGGGCGGCGCGACAGTGCGCAACCTGACGGCCAGCCCGGCAAAGCCGGTGACGCTCGCCGAGGTGGAACGGGCTCTGGATGACGGGCCGGGCTTCGATCTTCTCGCCATCGTGCATGCGGAATCGGCAAGCGGCATTCTCAACCCCCTGCCCGCCATTGCCGCGCTGGCGCAAGAAAGAGGCGTTATCACCCTGGTAGATGCCGTCGCCTCGATTGGCGGCCATGCCTTCGAGGTCGACAGACTGGGCGTCGATATCGCCGTCATCGGGCCGCAGAAGGCGCTGGCCGGCCCGACCGGCATATCGGCCATTTCGGTCAGCCCAAAAGCATGGCAGCTGCTTTCGCACGACAGGGCACCCACCAATTCCATGCTCTCGCTTCTCGACCAGAAGCAGCTCTGGCTGGATGCCGGCCGTGGCGCGCTGCCCGGAACGCCGGCCCCGCTGGAGTTTTACGCGCTGGAGGCCGCACTCGACAGGATCGAGGCGGAGGGTCTGCCAGCCGCCAATGAGCGCCACGAGCGGGCGGCGGCGGCCACCCGTCATGGCATCAGGGCACTCGGCATCGCCAACTGGGTGGAAGACCCGCATTCCTCAGCCCTCGTTTCCACGGCGATCCTGCCGGATACTATCGAAACCGGAGCGTTTCTCGCCGCTATATCCAGAGAGCATGGCGCGGATATTTCCGCCGGCGTCGGCCCCGGCGCGGAACGGCTGATAAGGCTCAACCACACCGGCCGGCGCGCGCATCCGCAGGCGGTGAAAGCCAATATCGCGGCCGTCTCAAGCGCCCTGAAAAACCTCGGCCATGCCACCGATACCGATTCCGCGCTGGAAGCAGCCGAAAAGAGCTATTCCGAGGCGGTTTCGAAAGAGGTTTGAGGGCACCCACAAACATTCATTGCGTGAAATCCGGCACCGGTGAAACGCCAATCACGACATTGTTGTTAAAAATGGTAGACAAATTCCGTGGCCAATCTTGACGAAATCATGGCAACGCGCGAAACTTAACACACCGTTAACTCGCGTGAAGAAGGGAACTGGCCATGGTAGCAGGGTTCAACATGCTCTCCTTTGACCTCTTTGGCATCGGCCGAAGAATGCCCGTCGTCAATGAGCGGGTGGAGACCGAGTTTCAGGACAAGACACCGCGCAGACCGGACGACGAACAGCATGATGACGACCGCGACCAGGAATATGAACTGTTCTTCTGGTCGCTTTATCCGGTGATCTAGATCATCCGCAACGGCTCGCCGGCATGAACCTTGCCAAGGACGGCAGGTTCATTCAATGATTGCCACATGCCGTCTGGAAATGAAAAGAACTCTGCAAACAGAGACTTGTTGCTCCTGCGCCGCCTGTTGCGCGCCAGGGATCATATGGACGCGGCACCGCATGAGGCATGGCCCGTTTCACGCCTTGCAAAAGTCAGCGGCGCCTCGCAGGCGCATTTTGCAAGATCGTTTCGCGATGCCTTCGGCATACCCCCTCACCGCTATCTGCTGACCCGCCGGGTGGAGCGCGCCGTGGCGCTTCTGCGCGACACCGACCTTCCAGTCATCGACATCGCCTTGCAGACCGGCTGGAACAGCATCGGCACATTTGGCCGCGTCTTCCGCGATGTAACCGGGGAGAACCCGAGCGAAGTGCGGCGACAGATGCGGCTTTCCCCTGCCGATCTCGAGCAGGTTCCCCATTGCTTCGTCAGCGCCGCCCATCGCCCCCATCTCACAATCGCAGTTTCGGAGAAGCGCCGACAGGCGAAAGGCGGTAGGCACGGTGAGTGAAAGGGAGATAGCTCATGAAAAATGGTGTTCAAGTCGTCGGGCTTTACGTTCATGACCAGGACGAGGCGCTGCAATTTTATGTCGAAAAACTTGGGTTTCGTGTGCATACGGACGCACGCAACGGCGATTATCGCTGGCTGACCGTGCAGCATCCGGACCAGCCGGATTTCCAGCTCGGCCTGTTTCGCCCGCAGGCCCCGACCGTTGACGAGGCGACGGCGCAGGATCTGAACGAAGCCGTGGCCAAGGGCGCCATGCCGCCTTTGGTTCTGGTGGTCGAGGATTGCCAGAAGGCCTTTGACGCCATGTACAAACGCGGTGTCGAATTCACCCAGGAACCGATCACGCGTTACGGCTCGGTGGATGCGAGTTTCCGCGACCCTTCCGGCAATGGCTGGAAGCTCGTTCAGGCCCGTTGAGGCAAACGTGTGTCACATTCCATCATGGATGCTTTTTCTCGGGGGCGACTTTGATCTTGCAAAAATGGATAAGGCAGGGCCATCGGTGGCTGGGCATTCTGCTGACCGTCACCATTCTGGCGAACTTCGCTTCGATGGCTTTCGGCCCGACACCACCGGTGATCGTTTATGCCCCGCTTCTTCCGCTGACCTTGCTTGTCTTCAGCGGGCTCTACATGTTCTTCCTGCCTTATCTGGGAAAGCCGCTCTCCCCCTCAAAGGAGTAGGCAGACGGGCGACGAGGCGCTGTATGCCTCACACATCAGGAGCATCGCGGCGGTTTTGAAGAGCGACGCTTCATCGATGCCTGAAAATATTTGAGCCCCGGGACGACGCCCCGGGGCTGATTTTTAAAAGCGGCCAGCCGAAACGGCCTTGTCTTTAGTGGTTGTCGCGCGGCAGGCCCTTGGTCTGGGCGATACGCTGATACTTGACCGCCGGCTCCAGAACCGCGCCGGTTTCCATCTGGCTGACGATACCGCGCTGGATTTCCTGCCATGGCGTCTGGTGGTCCGGGAACTTGTAACCGCCCTCAGCCGACAGCGCCTCGTAACGCTTGGCCAGCTCTTCACCTGAAATCAGGATATCCGCCTTGCCGCGACCCACATCGATGCGGACGCGGTCGCCGGTCTGCAGGATGGCGAGACCGCCGCCGGCCGCCGCTTCCGGGGAAGCGTTGAGGATGGACGGGCTGCCCGAGGTACCGGACTGACGGCCATCGCCGATGCAGGGCAGCGAACTGACGCCTTGCTTCAGAAGATAATCCGGTGCGCGCATGTTCACCACTTCCGCTGCACCCGGATAACCGATCGGGCCAGCACCGCGCATGAAGAGCACGGTGCTGGCGTCGATGCCGAGCGACGGATCGTCGATGCGGTGATGGTAATCTTCCGGACCATCGAACACCACGGCGCGGCCTTCGAAGGCCTCCGGATCATCAGGGTTGGACAGATAACGATTGCGGAATTCTTCCGAGATCACACTCGTCTTCATGATGGCGGAGGAGAAGAGATTGCCGCGCAGAACGCGGAAGCCGGCGCGCTCCTTGAGCGGCTGCTCATAGGGGCGGATGACTTTCTCGTCTTCAATGATCGCGCCACGGCAATTGTCGCCGATGGTCTTGCCGTTGACGGTCATGGCGTCTTCCATGATCAGTCCCTGGGTCATCAGCTGGTTGACGACTGCTGGCACGCCGCCGGCATGATAATAATCCTCGCCGAGATATTCACCGGCCGGCTGCAGGTTGACGAGCAGCGGCACGTCTTCACCATAGGTCTGCCAGTCATCCACCGTCAGCTCGACGCCGACATGGCGGGCAAGGCCGTTGAGGTGGATCGGCGCGTTGGTGGAGCCGCCGATGGCGGAATTGACGCGGATGGCGTTGATGAAGGCATCCTTGGTCATGATGTCTGATGGCTTCAGGTCTTCCTTGACCATTTCAACGATGCGCAGGCCGGTGAGGTAGGAAACTTCCTGACGGTCACGGTAAGGGGCCGGGATGGCGGCGGAGCCGGGAAGCTGCATGCCGAGCGCTTCGGCAAGCGAGTTCATGGTCGTTGCCGTGCCCATGGTGTTGCAATAGCCGGTGGACGGCGCCGACGAGGCGACGAGCTTGACGAAGCCCTGATAGTCGATCTCACCCTTGGCCAGCAATTCGCGTGCCTTCCAGACGATCGTGCCGGAGCCGGTGCGTTCACCACGGAACCAGCCGTTCAGCATGGGGCCGACGGAAAGGGCGATGGCCGGAATGTTGACGGTGGCCGCCGCCATAAGACAGGCAGGCGTGGTCTTGTCACAGCCAATGGTCAGCACGACGCCATCGAGCGGATAGCCATAAAGCACTTCCACGAGGCCGAGGTAAGCCAGGTTGCGGTCGAGGCCGGCCGTCGGGCGCTTACCGGTTTCCTGGATCGGATGCACCGGGAATTCAATCGCGATGCCGCCGGCTTCGCGGATGCCTTCACGCAGGCGGTTTGCCAGTTCCAGATGGTGACGGTTGCAGGGCGAAAGGTCCGAACCGGTCTGGGCAATGCCGATGATCGGGCGATCGGACTGAAGCTCGGCCTGGCTCAGACCGAAGTTCATGTAACGCTCGAGATAAAGTGCCGTCATATCCGCATTGGCGGGGTTGTCGAACCACGCGCGCGAACGAAGCTTGCCTAGGGTTGCAGGCAGATTGTCGGATTTGGTCATGATGCAGGTCTCCAGCCGGAAGTGGCCAACGGTAAAATATTACGAAATGCGACAAGCTTATGTTGTGCGCAAGGAAAATGGAATCAGCTTTCGGAGTTCACGCATAACCGACAGAGCCGGTCCAGACGAGTGGATCGGCACCGTTCTTCGGCTTTAGCCGAACATTTTTCGGTGCTTACGATGATACCGGCTATCTGCAACGGTCTCTCCCTCCCTGCCCTGTCGGATGGCGGCTAGTCTCTCGCGCCGCACTCCGCATCAAGCCAATCTACTTATTTGTATTACTATTAGATGTCGTCTTAGCCTGTCAAGCCGCATCTAGGCCAGTTTCCGGTAGGTTTTCACAGAGAAAAAAGACACGAGAAATACGTACAAGTCATTGATTTATTGGATTTTAAGGTAAAATTCCAATCGAACTGACATCACGCAATTTGCAGAAGGTCTAAAAAACCGCTTTTCAAGAGTATTACTATATGCTCATAGTGTCCCCGTCACGCTGTCATCATCTCTGGGAGGATAAGATGAGAAAAGCTCTTGCGGCATTCACTGTCGCCGTTTCCGCATGCCTTGCATCCAGTGTTTCCGCACAATCGCTTACCGTCGGCTTCTCGCAGATCGGCTCGGAATCCGGCTGGCGCGCGGCTGAAACCACCGTCACCAAACAGCAGGCCGAAAAGCGCGGCGTCACGCTGAAATTCGCCGACGCACAGCAGAAGCAGGAAAACCAGATCAAGGCCGTCCGTGGCTTCATCGCGCAGGGTGTCGACGCGATCCTGATCGCGCCTGTGGTCGCCACCGGCTGGGACGCGGTGCTGAAGGAAGCCAAGGAAGAAAAAATCCCCGTCATCCTGCTCGACCGCCAGATCGAGGCGCCGGATGATCTTTACCTGACCGCCGTAACCTCCGATCAGGTGCACGAAGGCAAGGTGGCCGGCGACTGGCTGGTCAAGGATGTCGGCTCCAAGGACTGCAAGGTGGTGGAACTGCAGGGCACGACCGGCTCCTCACCCGCCATCAACCGCAAGAAGGGTTTCGAGCAGGCCATCGAATCCCACAAGAACATCAAGATCGTGCGCTCGCAGACGGGTGACTTCACCCGCACCAAGGGCAAGGAAGTGATGGAAAGCTTCATCAAGGCCGAAGGCGGCGGCAAGGATATCTGTGCCGTCTACGCCCACAATGACGACATGGCCGTCGGCGCGATCCAGGCGATCAAGGAAGCCGGCCTGAAGCCCGGAACCGACATCAAGATCGTCTCCATCGACGCCGTGCCCGACATCTTCAAGGCCATGGCGGATGGCGAGGCCAATGCGACGGTGGAACTGACACCCGACATGGCAGGCCCCGCTTTTGACGCGCTCGAAGCCTATCTGAAGGACAAGAAGGAACCGCCGAAGTGGATCCAGACGGAATCCAAGCTTTATACGGCATCCGATGATCCGATGAAGGTCTACGAGGCGAAGAAGGGCCTGGGGTACTGAGCCCTGTCTTGTGAGGGACGGCAGCAGGAGCTGCGCCGTTTCTTTCGGCCGTTAAAGCCCGATACTGAATGATTTTATGGAGCGAGCGGGTGCGGCCTGCTTCTTCTCCCCGCCGGGGAGAAGGTCGCGGCAGCGGGATGAGGGGGCAACGGTAGCGATAGACCGAGAGCTAGCCCCCTCATCCGACCCTTCGGGCCACCTTCTCCCCGGCGGGGAGAAGAAACAAGCGGCACCCGCTCGCTTCATGCGATCACTCTGCGCCCTTATGGCGAGACCCATTTCGATACGGAACTGCTCAATGTCCGAAACGGCACCACTTCTGGAAGCACACGCCATCGGCAAATCCTTTCTCGGGATCACGGCGCTTGATGGCGTCGATTTTTCGCTCGGGCATGGTGAAATCCATGCGCTGCTCGGCGAAAACGGCGCGGGCAAATCGACGCTGATCAAGATCTTGACCGGGGTTTATCACCGCGACAGCGGTTCGATCTTTCTGGAAGGTAGCGAAATCTCGCCCACCAATGTCGGCGAGGCGCAGGCGCTGGGCATCGGCACTGTCTATCAGGAAGTGAACCTTCTCGAAAACCTGACAGTTGCCGAAAACCTGTTTCTCGGCCGCCAGCCGCGCCGCTTCGGGCTGATCGACCGCAGCACGATGCAGAAGAATTCGCAGGTGCTGCTTGCCCAATACGGACTTTCCATCGACGTCAACGCACTGCTTTCCAGCTATTCCGTCGCCATCCGCCAGATCATCGCCATTGCCCGCGCAGTCGATCTTTCCGGCAAGGTGCTGGTGCTGGACGAACCCACCGCCAGCCTTGATGCCCATGAGGTCGAGATGCTGTTCGGCGTCTTGAGAAACCTGCGCGCACGCGGCATCGGCATCGTCATCATCACCCACTTCCTCAATCAGGTCTATGACATAGCCGACCGGGTGACGGTGCTGCGCAACGGCCGTCTTGTCGGCACCCGCGATATCGGCAGCCTGCCCCGTTCCGAACTGATCTCGATGATGCTCGGCCGCGAGCTTCAGCACATCACCCATGAACATCAGGCGACAGAAGATACGGTTGCCGAGGGCGAGCCGCCGATCCGGTTCGAAGGTTACGGCAAACGCGGCAGCATCGCCCCCTTCGATCTCGGCATCCGCCCCGGCGAAATCGTCGGTGTCGCCGGGCTGCTCGGTTCTGGCCGGACGGAAACAGCCTTCCTGCTGTTCGGCATCGACCGGCCGGATACCGGAAAGGCTGTCATCGACGGCCAGACGGTGGCGATTTCTTCGCCGGAAGCCGCCATCACCGCCGGTTTCGGCTTCTGTCCGGAAGAGCGCAAGACCGATGGCATCATCGGCGACTTTTCCGTCACCGACAATATCGCGCTGGCGCTTCAGGCACGGCAGGGCTGGGCCCGGCCACTGTCGCGCCGGCAGAAAGCGGAACTGGCCGAAAGCTTCATCAAGTCGCTGGATATCCGCCCGGCCGATCCCAACCGGCCGATCAAATTCCTGTCCGGCGGCAACCAGCAGAAGGCCATTCTGGCGCGCTGGCTCGCCACCCACCCCCGTCTGCTGATCCTCGACGAACCGACACGCGGCATCGATATCGGCGCGCATGCGGAAATCCTGAAAATGATCGAAAAACTCTGCAGCGAAGGCATGTCGCTCGTCGTCATCTCTTCGGAACTGGAAGAACTCACCGCCGTCGCACACCGTGTCGTCGTGCTTTCAGACCGCCGTCATGTCAGCGAGTTGAAGGGCGGTGACGTGACCGCCGACAACATCATGCGGGCGATTGCCGATGCGGCAAAAACGGAGGCGGCATGATGGCAGCAGTGACACGACGCCTGAAAAGAATTGCTCCGCAGCTTGCCGCGCTCTTCATCATTCTGGCAGCGATAACAATCCTTTCGCCGGGTTTCCTGCATGTCTCGTTCCAGAACGGCAGGCTCTATGGCAGTCTGGTGGATATTCTCGTGCGTGCCGCACCGGTCGCGCTTTTGACCATCGGCATGACGCTGGTCATCGCCACCAAGGGCATCGACCTTTCCATTGGCGCCGTCATCGCCATCTGCGGCGCGGTCGCGGCCACGCTCATCAGCAATGGCCATTCCATTCCCTCGGTCATCGTCATCTCGCTTGCCGTGGGCATTGCCTGCGGGTTGTGGAACGGCGTGCTGGTCGCCCTTCTCGACATACAGCCGATCATCGCCACGCTGATCCTGATGGTGGCGGGTCGCGGCATCGCCCAGCTCATCACCGAAGGCGTCATTCTCACCTTCAACAATGACAGCTTTTCCGCCATCGGTTCCGGCTCGTTCGCAGGCATTCCGCTGCCGGTCATCATCTGGGTTGCGGCGGCCCTGTTGATCGGCCTTCTGGTGCGCAAGAGCGCGCTCGGTTTCCTGATCGAGGCGACCGGCATCAATCGCCGCGCCGCAGCGCTGGCCGGGGTGCGGGCCCGCTTCCTGCTGTTCTTCGTTTATGCGGTTTCCGGCCTTTGCGCGGCCATCGCCGGCATGATCGTCACCGCCGATATTCGCGGCGCGGATGCCAACAACGCCGGGCTGTGGCTGGAGCTCGACGCGATCCTTGCGGTGGTCATCGGCGGCACCTCGCTGAATGGCGGGCGCTTTTCCATCACCGCCTCGCTGATCGGCGCGCTGATCATCCAGACCATCAATACCGGCATTCTCGTCTCGGGCTTCCCGCCGGAATTCAACCTCATCATCAAGGCTGGCATCATCATGGTGGTGCTGACGCTGCAATCGCCGGCGATCATGGCCGTCCTCGGTTTCGTGAAAGCGCCGAAGCCCCACGTCAAACCGGCGGCCACCAATGGCATGACCAAGGAAGGAACCGCGCGATGATCCACAGCCGCAACCTGCCCTTCCTCACCACGCTGACGATCTTCGTGATCGCCTATCTTCTCTGCGTGCTGCAATATCCGGCGATCCTGTCGACACGGGTGATCGGCAATCTCTTGACCGACAATGCCTTCCTCGGCATCGCGGCCGTCGGCATGACCTTCGTCATCCTGTCGGGCGGCATCGATCTTTCCATCGGTTCTGTCATCGCCTTTACCAGCGTCTTCGTCGCCGTCATGGTCGGCACCTATAACATCCATCCGCTGCTGGCCTTCACCATCGTGCTGGTGGTCTCGACGCTGTTCGGCTGCCTGATGGGGGCGATGATCCGTTTCCTGTCCATCCCGCCCTTCGTGGTGACGCTGGCCGGCATGTTTTTGGCGCGCGGCGCGGCTTACCTTATCTCCACCCA
This sequence comes from Agrobacterium sp. O3.4, assembly GCF_041414895.1. Lineage (NCBI taxonomy): Bacteria > Pseudomonadati > Pseudomonadota > Alphaproteobacteria > Hyphomicrobiales > Rhizobiaceae > Agrobacterium > Agrobacterium sp. O3.4. The sequence goes on along the minus strand of NZ_JALPZP010000002.1, from coordinate 929,328 downwards.
GTCAGTGCCGATCTCGCATCCGTTCATCGATGCGATACAGGGCTTTTATTACCGCTTCCCGGGCGGCGGCAGGCTGACGGCGCTCGCCATGCTGATGCTTCTCGTCTTTGCCGCCGGCATGCTGATCGCCAGCCGCACCCGCTTCGGCGCGAATATCTATGCGCTGGGCGGCAACCCGCAATCGGCGGAGCTGATGGGCGTGCCGATCGGCGCAACGACCATCGGCATTTATGCGCTGTCCGGCTTTCTCTCCGGCCTCGCCGGCATCGTCTATACGCTCTACACCTCGTCGGGCTATTCGCTGGCGACGGTGGGCGTTGAACTCGACGCTATCGCCGCGGTGGTGATCGGCGGAACCTTGCTAACTGGCGGCACGGGGCTGGTGGCAGGCACCTTCATCGGGCTCCTGATCCAGGGCTTGATCCAGACCTACATCGTTTTTGACGGGACGCTTTCCTCCTGGTGGACGAAAATCGTCATCGGTGTGCTGCTTTTCGTCTTCATCGTGTTGCAGCGCGCAATCATCTGGTATTCAAACAGGAGACTGGCCGGGCCACATCCGGCATAACCACCAAGGGAGGCTTGCTTGGGGCTGCTCGAAACGACGATAAGCGGGCGAAAACGCCGGAACAGCCACGCCCATGTGGTCTCCGAACTCGGCAGCGCCATCGTCTCGGGCAGAATTGCCGAAGGCTCCCTGCTGCCCAATGACGCCGAACTTTCTATGCGCTTCGGCGTCTCGCGCACCGTGCTGCGCGAAACCATGAAGACGCTGGCGGCGAAGCGGCTGGTGGAACCGAAAGCAAAGGTCGGCACCCGCGTTCTCGACCGCTCAAGCTGGAATTTCTTCGATCCCGACGTGCTCGGCTGGCGCTGCGAAGCAGGCATAGACGAGGAGTTCGTTACGCATCTGGCAGAAATCCGTCTGGCGCTGGAGCCGGCAGCGGCAGCAGCAGCGGCCCTGCAGGCCTCCAATGACGATATTGTTTCGCTTTACGTCATCGCTGCAAAGTTCGACAATCCAAAACATACGCCGGAAAGTATCGCCAAGGTCGATCTCGAATTCCACCTTGCCGTGGCGCATATGTCCGGCAACCCCTTCATGCGCTCGGCAAGCGGGCTGATTGAAGCGGCACTCGCCATTTCCTTCCAGCTTTCGTCACCTGCCGCCTCACCCGGCACCATCGCCGAAATTGCGTCGAACCATCTGCGCATCGTCCACGCCATTGCCGCACGTGATGCGGATGCCGCCGTCAAAGCCATGCGCCACGTGATCGAGGTGGGCAAGGACCGGACGCAGAAGGCGATCAAGGCGCCCTGAAGAGGCTGCCCTCCCCTGTCTTCTGAAACGAAGAACGGGCCGCAACATCCTGAAGACAATCAGAGAAAATTCAGCGTCACCAGCGCCAGCAAGAGGTAGCGCCCGACCTTGGCGATGGTGACCAGCAGCAAAAAGACCGGCAGTGGCTCTTTCATGATGCCGGCCGCAACCGTCAGCGGATCGCCGATCAGCGGCGCCCAGCTTAACAGCAGCGACCACCGGCCATAACGCCGATACCAGTTCTGGGAACGTTGCAGCGCGGCCTCGCCAACGGGAAACCAGCGCTTATGCCGGAAGCCTTCAATGCCACGGCCAAGCAGCCAGTTGACGAAGGAGCCGGCGACATTGCCGGCACTGGCGACGACCACCAGCAGCCAGACAGGCTGCGACTTCATGAGGATTAGACCGGCCAGCGCCGCCTCCGACTGCATGGGCAGAATGGTCGCCGCCACAAAGGCCGTCAGAAACAAACCCGCATATACCGCCAGATCGGCCATTTTCCGCCCTTCATCACCAGCGAATCCCGCCGTGGCCCCTGAAGTGCCGGATGATGGCGCGCACCGTCAAGCACGCCCTGATATCACCGATCCAATATCAGGCCGAATTCTCCGCAATTGCGCGCACAATATCGTCATGATCCACCTCCAGCAGCGCCTTGTGGATGGACAATTGCCTGATATCACCGGATGCCGACAGGATGACGATCACCGTTTCGCGTGGCGGGCAATCCGGCAGGGCGCAGGACAGTTCGCTGACGGTAACGATGTCATCGGCATGCAGATTTAACAGGTTGCGCGCCCATTGTTTCAGAATCCGGGCCTGCGAGACGATCGCGGAACCGCTGCGCGCAAGCGGATTGTTCATGAAGCACCCTTTCGCCTCGCCTGCGAGGCCAATGTATCGAAAAGATCGCGGATTGGCTGTTGCGGCATATCCATGCCGATCAGCACGAGCCGGGTTGCACGGTTGCCATCCGGCCAGCTTTCGAGCCTTGCCAGCGGGTAAAGCCGGTGCTGCACGGCGTGGGCAACCACTGGCCGATCCGGGTCGTCCGTCGCCTGGAAAATACCTTTCAGTCGCAGCAGGCCGGAATGCACGTTGCTGGTGACGAGTTCGAGAAAGGTAACGATCATCTGTGGCTCAAGAGCCCCGTCGAAAGTGAGGTCAAAGGCCTCGACGCCGGCACCATGGCGGTTGATATCATGGGCATGGTCGGCATGCAGGCTCAGCCTGTCGGCCGCCAGCCATCCCGGCACATCCTCCGGCTTGCCGCGCAGCGAGTAGTTCTTCGTTGCAAAAAGCGACATGAGATCGAAGCCGGCCGCATTGCGATCATGCAACAGGGCGGCGGGGTTGAGGTCTGCAAGGCCTTCACGGTCCATCGCTGTCGTATTGGCAAGGTCGGTTTTCGTCAGGACGATGTGGTCGGCAAAGGCAAGCTGTTTCCAGCCTTCGATGAAGCTGTCGAGCATCGCTCGGCCGGACGTGACATCAAAGACAGTCATCACGCCCGAAAGATGAAAGTGCCGGGCGACGATGTGGTCGCGCAACCCAAGCGCCGGTGTGCCGCCGGCAATCAGGCTGTTGATGATCGGCGCGGGATCGGCAAGTCCCGTCGTTTCGATAACGACACGCGATATTTCCGGCATCGCCCCTTCCAGAAAGGCCTGATGCAATTCATAAAGCGAGGTGCGGATATCGCTGGTGGCGTTGCAACAGATGCAACCCGTCGTGGTTCTGAAATACCGTTCCGAGCCGCTGCGCACCAGATCGTGATCGATGGGCACGGATCCGAATTCATTGACGATGACGGCAGCGTCATGCATGGCCGGTTCGTTTAGAAGCTCGTTCAGCAGGGTAGTCTTTCCCGCCCCCAGAAAGCCGGTAAGCAGGGTGACCGGCACCGTCCTGACGGGCTGGGAGACAGCCGTGTCATCTCCTCGCGCAACCGCTTTCTTCCGCGTCATTCCAAACACATCCGCACCTTTGAACCGCATAAAATCAGCGGTAGCTTAATATGTAATGTAATAACATATCAATATTATTCTGAAAGCGTCCGGCAACAGTTCATCATTGTTACCCGGCTACGAAAAATCATGCCGCCTGGGGCGCCGGCATAAAGACGCATGAAAAAACCATGCGCCGCGAAAATGGAATAATAAAATCGTTTCTTTCACTTTCGTTTTATTCGTTCCACGCTCTATTGCATTTTCGTTCAAGTTCGTTTTTAATTCCAAATGCAAATACAGAAAAGATCGCCCACAGCTGGATCGAGGAGGAAGGCTGTAATAAGGGACTGTATCTTTTACTGTTTTCACAATGGGAGGAATCGCCTTGAAAAAACTCAGCTACCGCCTTGCTGCGGCATCCGCGCTTTCGTTTTTTGTCACATCGAATGCTTTCGCTGCGACGGAGATCCAGTGGTGGCACGCCATGACCGGCGCCAATAACGAAGTCGTGGACGCGCTTGCGAAAGAGTTCAACGAAAGCCAGAAAGACTACAAGATCACGCCCGTGTTCAAGGGCACCTATCCGGAAACGCTGAATGCCGGCATTGCCGCATTCCGCGCCAAGCAGCCGCCGGCCATCATTCAGGTCTTCGACGCCGGTTCCGGCGTGATGATGGGTGCCGCCGGCGCCATCAAGCCAGTGGCGGATGTGCTGAAGGAAGGTGGCTACACCTTCAACAAGGATGAATATCTGGCCGGCATCGTCGCCTATTATTCCAAGCCGGACGGCACCATGCTGTCCTTCCCTTACAATTCATCCTCGCCGATCCTCTATTACAACAAGGACACCTTCCAGAAGGCAGGCCTTGACCCGGCCAACCCGCCGAAGACCTGGCCGGAAGTTTTCGAAGCCGCCAAGAAGATCAAGACCAGCGGTGCCGCGCAGTGCGGTTTCACCTCCACCTGGCTTACCTGGATCCAGACCGAAAATTTCGCCGCCTGGAATAACGTGTCCTATGGCAGCAATGAAAACGGGCTTGGTGGTACGGATGTGAAGCTTGCGGTCAATGCGCCGCTGTTCGTCGAGCATTTCCAGGCGATTGCCGATCTCGCCAAGGACGGCACCTTCCGTTATGGCGGACGCACCTCCGAAGCCAAGCAGCTGTTCATGTCCGGCGAATGCGGCATCCTGACCGAATCCTCCGGCGGCCTTGGCGATATCGTCAAGACCGGCATGAATTACGGCATCGGCCAGCTGCCCTATTATGAAGGCCATGGTCCGCAGAACACCATTCCCGGCGGCGCCAGCCTCTGGGTATTCGGCGGCAAGAGCGACGCCGAATATAAGGGCGTTGCCGAATTCTTCCATTTCCTCTCGCAGACCAAGATCCAGTCTCGCCTGCATCAGGTCTCCGGCTACATGCCGGTAACGATCGCGGCCTATGAGGAAACCAAGAAATCCGGCTTCTACGACAAGAACCCTGCCCGCGAAACGCCGCTGCTGCAGATGATGGGCAAGCCGCCGACAGAAAACTCCAAGGGCGTACGCCTCGTGAACCTGCCGCAGGTGCGCGACATCATGAACGAAGAGTTCGAGGCGATGCTGGCCGGCAAGCAGGACGCGAAAGCCGCCCTCGACAAGATCGTCGAGCGTGGTGACGCAGCCATCAAGCAGGCCGCCGGCAACTAAACGATCCCTGCCACCGCCCGCATTCTCAAAAAGGGTGCGGGCGGCGTTTCCATCTCATCAGGAGATCGCCGTGCAAAGCGTCGTATTCCCCAACAAGATCCTGCCTTATCTGCTGGTCGCACCGCAGATCATCCTGACGGTGGTCTTTTTCTTCTGGCCCGCAAGCCAGGCGCTCTACCAGTCGACCATGCGCGAGGACGCCTTCGGGCTGAACAGCAATTTCGTCGGGCTGGCCAATTTTTCCACCGTGCTGTCAGATGAGAGCTATCTCAACTCCCTGCACGTCACCATCATCTTCAGCGTGCTGACCGCACTCGTCTCCATGGGACTTGCGCTGCTTCTGGCAACGGCGGCTGACCGGGTGGTGCGCGGCAAGGGCTTTTACCGTACCATGATGATCATGCCCTATGCCGTGGCGCCTGCCGTCGCCGGCATGTTGTGGCTGTTCATGTTCAACCCCGCCATGGGCACCTTCTCTTATATCCTGCGCCGCAACGGCATCATGTGGGACCCGCTGCTTGACGGTAATCAGGCCATGCTGCTGGTAGTCGCCGCCGCTGCGTGGAAGCAGATCAGTTATAATTTCCTGTTCTTTGTCGCGGGCTTGCAGGCAATTCCGAAATCATTGCTGGAAGCGGCCTCCATTGACGGCGCGCGCGGTTCGCGGCGCTTCTGGACCATCGTTTTCCCGCTGCTGGCGCCGACAACCTTCTTCCTTCTGGTCGTCAACACGGTTTACGCCTTCTTCGATACCTTCGGCATCATCCATGCCGTCACCGGCGGCGGCCCCGCCAAGGCGACGGAAACGCTGGTCTACAAGGTCTATAATGATGGCTTCGTGAACCTGAACCTCGGCTCTTCCGCCGCGCAGTCCGTGATCCTGATGGTGATCGTCATTGCGCTCACCGCCTTCCAGTTCCGCTTCGTCGAGAAGCGCGTGCATTACGGCTGAGGATTTCACAATGATTGAAAATCGCCCGGTCGCCCGCATGGTCGCCCATCTGATGCTCATTCTCGGCATCATCGTTGTGGCCTTCCCGATCTATTACACCTTCGTCGCTTCTTCCATGACGTCGACGGATATCATCCGCCCGCCCATGTCGCTTTTGCCCGGCGATCATCTGGGCGCCAACTACACCGACGCCATGGTCGGTGGCGTCGAAAGAGTGGTCGGCGTCAGCCTCGAGCGGTTGCTGTTCAACAGCTTCGTCGTGGCGCTCGCCATCGCCATCGGCAAGATCGTCATCTCGTTCCTGTCGGCCTTCGCCATCGTCTTCTTCCGCTTTCCCTTCCGCATGGGCTTTTTCTGGATGATCTTCATCACGCTCATGCTGCCGGTGGAAGTGCGTATCCTGCCCACCTACAAGGTCATCGTCGATCTTGGGTTGATCGACACCTATGCGGGACTGACGCTGCCGCTGATGGCATCTGCGACGGCGACGTTCCTGTTCCGGCAGTTCTTCCTGACCATTCCCGGTGAGCTGGTCGAGGCGGCGCGTATCGACAATGCCGGTCCATTCCGCTTCATGCGCGATATTCTGTTGCCGCTGTCGAGAACCAATATCGCCGCCCTATTCGTGATCCTGTTCATCTATGGCTGGACCCAGTATCTCTGGCCGCTGCTCGTGACCAACGACGCCAAGATGAACACGATCATCATCGGCCTCAAGCGCATGGTGGATTTCACCGATGCTTCGACGCCCTGGAATTATGTGATGGTGACGGCGATCCTCGCCATCATCCCCCCGATTATGGTTGTGGTGCTGATGCAGCGCTGGTTCGTCAAAGGTTTGGTGGAGACCGAAAAATAATGGCAAAAATTGCGCTGAAAGACGTCCGCAAGGTTTATGGCGGCAATGTCGATGCGATCAAGGGCGTATCGATGGACATCGCCGATGGCGAAATGATCGTACTGGTCGGCCCCTCCGGCTGCGGAAAATCCACGCTGCTGCGCATGATCGCCGGGCTGGAAAGCATATCGGGCGGCGAGATCGTCATCGGCGACCGCGTCGTCAATGATCTCGAACCCTCCGACCGCGACATCGCCATGGTGTTCCAGAACTATGCGCTTTATCCGCATATGACGGTGCGCCAGAACCTTGCCTATGGACTGAAGAACCGCAACACGCCGAAGGAGGAGATCGAGCGGCGCATCACCGAGGCGGCCAAGGCGCTGGAGATCGAGCAGTTCCTGGAGCGCAAGCCGCGCCAGCTTTCCGGCGGCCAGCGCCAGCGCGTGGCCATGGGCCGCGCCATCGTGCGCAAGCCGGCCGCCTTCCTGTTCGACGAGCCGCTCTCCAACCTCGACGCCAAGCTGCGCGTGCAGATGCGGGTGGAAATCCGCCGTTTGCAACGCTCGCTCGCCACGACAAGCGTTTATGTCACCCATGACCAGATGGAGGCCATGACGCTCGCCGATCGGCTGGTGGTGCTGAATGCCGGCCGCATCGAGCAGATGGGCACGCCGATCGAGCTTTATGAGAAGCCGGCGACCACCTTCGTCGCCACCTTCATCGGTTCGCCCTCCATGAACCTTCTGGCGCACGGCACGGCTTCGTCCAATGGCTCTACCGGCTGGTCGGTGAACGGTGTTACAGCACTACCGCAGACCGTCGCCACACTCGGCATTCGCCCGGAAGACATCACGCTTGCCACCGAAGCCCCGGCCGACGCCGCCTTCACCGGCACCGTGCAGGTGGATGCCGTGGAACTGGTGGGGGCGGAAAGCTATGTACACGGCTCCTTCGCCGATGGCACCACCATCGTCTTCCGAGTTCCCGGTCGCTCCCAGCTGGGCATTGGCGAGACACTGAAGATCGCCGCACAGGCAAAGAATTTCCATCTGTTCGATACGACGGGCAAGCGGATCTAAACTTATCGACGAAAATCGAACACCCGCCCTTCGGCGGGTGTTCTTGTATCGCTAGATACCTCCGGCAGCTCCCTACCACACCAGCTCCACCTGCGGCCGGCCGTTGGAGGTTTTCTCCACGGTGCGGCCGGATGTGTCGATATTGCAGTGGACGCGTTGCCGGAAGGCGGAGAAGCTTTCGAAGGTCACGACGTCGACGGGATCATCCAGATGCAGGGTGAGCCGATAGCGTTCCGGGTCACCGCCGAGCGCCTGGACACCCAGCACGGAGGCGACGAAAGGCTGGCCTAGATAAAGGCCTTCCACTCTCGAACCCAGAAGATATGGATTGAAGGCGGGGCGGTTGCCGGCTGCTGCGTGCAGAGTGTTCCAGTCGCGGAAGCCATATTGCGCGGCGATGAGTTCCAGCGCCTTTGAGTGGGTAATTGCCTGTCCCTGTTCCTCAAGCGCTGTGCGCAGGCGTTTTGCCTGCTCTTTCAGCCCCTCAAGGGCGGGAAGCGGTTTGGACACGTTCATAACGGTTCTCCAACATTGACATGCCGAATTTTCCGAAGGGGGTCCGCGTTGCCATCGACGACATGCAAAACATGGGGATGACCGTTATCAGGGATGAGAGCTTCACCAGGGGCATAAATGCCTGCGGACGGCCGGGGCTCTCTGCCCGTGGCCGTCCGTATAACTCAGAACGGGCCGCCCGTCAAAGGCGGCGCTGAAGGGCGTCCCGGGATCAGAAGCGATAGGTGATACCGGCACCGATCAGCCAGGGATCGAGCCTGGCCTTGCCGCTGATCGGCGTGCCGCCCAGTTCGGCGGTCCAGTCGGTCTTCAGGAAGATTTTTTTCACGTCGAAGTTCACGCCCCAATGTTCGTCGAGCATATAGTCGAAACCGACCTGCACGGCAGCACCGAGCTTGTTCTTGACATCAAGATTGCTGAAACCGGGCTGTTCGGACTGGTTGTAGAACAGCGAATAGTTCACGCCCGCACCAATATAGGGCTTGAAGGCGCCGAAATCGGTGAAGTGATATTGCAGCGTCAGCGTCGGTGGTAGCAGCCATGTCTTGCCAACCGGCGTGCCGGCCAGCACACCCTCGCCGTTGATCTTGGCATAGGTGGTGCCGAGAATGAGTTCGGCGGCAAAATTCGGCGTGAAGAAATAGGTGATGTCGAGTTCCGGGATCACCGTATCCGAATAGGAAAGGCCAGCACCCGGCACACCGTCGACGCTGCCGCTGTCATTGGTGATGACGCCGAGACCGCGCACGCGCAGCATCCACGGGCTTGCCGCCGCAATCGCCTCTTCGGCGGTGGGCGCCGGGGCTGGCGGGGCCAGATCGGCGGCCATGGCATTGGCCGATACCAGCATCGCCGCAGCGCTAACCGCGACGCTGGCAAGCAAAGCGGTTCTTTTGTTCCTGTTCGTCATTCCATCTCTCCTTTAGCGCAGCCTGCATCCGTTCGGACATTCCCCAGGGCGCGTCTCACCTTCTCGAACCGGCGCATCGGAACTTGCCGATGCCGCAGCCGTCACCGGGCAACCCAGAAACCGACTGATGACGGCTGGCTGCGAATCCTCGGTGCCACGACCGTCACGGCCACTATGGCGAAGGGCGGGAGACACCAATTGAGATGGATCAAACCGTTGCGGCATTGACCAATGCAGAGGACGTACGGCTGGAGATTGTGACAATTGTGCAACAACAGGAAGCGGGAGACCGGTGCAAGATCGCCATGGACAGCGCATAAAAAGGGCGGGAGATGATCCCCCGCCCCGCTTTTTCAACAATGGACTTGCGCGTCAGACGTAACGATTGACGACGTTTTCCAGATATTCCTGACGACCGGATTTCGGCTCGGGATTGATATCCTCCCGCTCCACCAGCGCGGTAATCTCGTCGAGCTTCAGTTCGCCGCGCAGCATCTTCTGGGCCTCCGGCGAATCCCACTTGGCATAACGCTCCGCAAGTGGCTTCGACAGCGCGCCGTCCTCGACCATCTTCGCCGCCGCCTTCAGGCCACGGGCGCAGCAATCCATACCGCCGATATGACCGATCAGCAGGTCCTGCGGATCGAGCGACTGGCGACGCAGCTTGGAATCGAAATTGGTGCCGCCATTCTTGAAGCCGCCACCGGCAAGCACGTGGTAATAGGCGAGCGCCATTTCCGGCACGTTGTTGGGGAACTGGTCGGTATCCCAGCCGGACTGGTAATCGTTGCGGTTCATGTCGATGGAGCCGAAAATGCCGAAGGCATTGGCCATGGCCAGCTCATGTTCGAAGGAATGGCCGGCGAGGATGGCGTGGCCCTGCTCGATATTGACCTTCACTTCCTTTTCCAGGCCGTTTTTCTGCAGGAAGGCATAAACGGTGGCGACGTCATAGTCGTACTGGTGCTTGGTCGGCTCCTGCGGTTTCGGCTCGATCAGGATCGTGCCTTCAAAGCCGATCTTGTATTTATATTCCACCACCAGATTGAGGAAGCGGCCAAGCTGGTCCAGCTCACGCGACAGATCGGTATTGAGCAGCGTTTCGTAACCTTCGCGGCCACCCCACAGAACGTAGTTCGCGCCACCGAGCTTCTTGGTGGCGTCCATGCAGGTCTTCACGGTCGCGGCGGAGAAAGCGAAGACATCCGGGTCCGGATTGGTTGCCGCACCGGACATGAAACGCCGGTTGGAGAAGAGGTTCGCCGTGCCCCACAGCAGTTTCACGCCGGTCTGAGCCTGCTTTTCAGCAAAATAATCAACGATTTCGTTGAGGTTCTTCGTGTTCTCAGCAAAGTTTTTGCCTTCCGGACGCACATCCGCATCGTGGAAGCAATAAAACGGCGAGCCGAGCAGCGAGAAGAACTCAAAAGCCACATCTGCCTTCAGCTTCGCAGCCTGCATGCTGTCTTCGAACCAAGGACGCTCAAATGTCTGGCCGCCGAAGGGGTCACCGCCCGGCCAGGTGAAGGTGTGCCAGTAGGCCACCGCGAAACGCAGGTGATCTTCCATGCGCTTGCCGGCAACGATTTCATCGGGGTTGTAATGGCGGAAGGCCAGCGGGTTGGTGCTGTCGGGGCCTTCATATTTGATCTTGGCGATATCGCCGAAAAAACCTGTGCTCATGGTGGGTCCTCCTATGGTGGGTCTAGATGAAATGCCGGAGGGTTCGGTTACCCCCCTCTGTCCTGCCGGACATCTCCCCCACAAGGGGGGAGATCAGATGCCGTACTCGCTCGTTCCATGGGCGAGGTGTCCGCCGCTTGTCGATCTCCCCCCTTGTGGGGGAGATGTCCGGCAGGACAGAGGGGGGTAGCCACACCCCCAATACCTCAATGCGAAAGCGCCCGAATAGCCGGATAAAGCGCGTGATACCGCCGATAAGCCTCCTCATAGGCCCCAGCCAGATCAGACACCGGCTCAATCGTCCGCGCCGTCTCCGGCTGCGAGCAAACCGCCACCGGATCAGCCCCTGTCGCGGCAATCAGACCAAGACGGGCCGCACCGAAGGCCGCGCCGAAATCGCCCTCTGCCGGAATATCCACCGGCACGCCGAGCGAGGTGGCGATCGAGGCCAGCCAATAGGCCGAACGCGAACCACCGCCGATGGCGGTGACGCGCGAAATTGAGGTGCCGGCAGATTTCAGCGCTTCGAGATTGTCGCGGATGGCAAAGGTGACACCTTCCAGCACCGCCTGTGTCAGCGCCTTGCGGTCGCTTTCATGCGAAAGACCGATGAAGGAGCCGCGAATGGCCGCGTCATTATGCGGTGTGCGCTCGCCGGAAAGATAGGGCGCGAAGGTAACGCCGGTTGGCGCAAGCAGCGTCTCTCCCAGCTCGCCGGTCAGATCGGCGGCGGATTGGCCGGTGAGGCGCGAATACCAGTTCAGCGCATCGGTGGCGGAGAGGATGACGCCCATCTGGTGCCAGGTGTTGGGCAGCGCATGGCAGAAGGCGTGCACGGCGCTTTCCGGCTTCGGCAGATAAGACGCGTTGGCGGCAAACAGCACGCCTGATGTGCCAAGCGACACGAAGGCGTGGCCTTCCTTCACCGTGCCCATGCCGCAGGCGGAAGCGGCATTGTCACCCGCGCCGCCGGCCACCACGGTGCGGCCGGAAATGCCCCATTCGGACGCGAGTTCGGCGCGGAGCACGCCCGCCTCATCCGTGCCTTCCACCAGCGACGGCATGTGTTTTTCATCGAGGCCGGTGGCGGCGAGAAGTTCGGACGACCATTTGCGCGCCCCGGTATCGAGCCATGAGGTGCCGGCGGAGTCGGACATTTCCGAGATATATTCGCCCGTCAGCCACAGACGAAGATAATCCTTCGGCAGCAGTACCTTCGCCACTTTCGCAAAGATTTCAGGTTCGTTCTTCGCCACCCAGGCAAGCTTCGGCGCGGTGAAACCGGGGAAGACGATATTGCCGGTGATCTTGCGGAAACGCGGATCGGCATCGAGCGCAGCCGCCTCGGCATGGGAACGCGTGTCGTTCCACAGGATGCAGGGGCGCAACACCTTACCATCAGCATCAACAAGCGTCGCGCCGTGCATCTGGCCGGAGAGGCCAATGCCCTTTACGGCGGAAAGCTCTTTCGGGAACTTCTGCTTCAGGCCAGCAACGGCGGTTTTCGTGGCGACGATCCAGTCCGCCGGGTTCTGTTCCGACCAGCCATGATGCGGACGCGAAACCTCAAGCGAGCCATTGGCCGAGCCGACGATCTTCTGATCGCCATCCATCAGCAGGGCTTTGATGCCTGAAGTGCCAAGGTCGAGACCGAGATACATGTATTTCTCCATTCCGGCGCTCCATGCGCCACTTTCAGCGTTTTTTAAAAGTCACCGCATTTCCGGATGGAAAACCGGCGGCCACTTTTCCTGGAAAAGCTTGTCAGGGCAGATTGTCCCTGAGGAATATGTCGATACGGATACGTTCCTGCGCCGCGATGACAGACTGGCCGTCCGCACGTGCCTTCAACACGCGGATGGCGCTGCGCACCTCGTGGCCGGCATCCTGATTGAGCACGGCGTCAAGCACGCCTTCCCGCAGCGCATTGGCGGTGTTTTCCGTCAGTTCGTGGGCAATGACAGACAACGGCCTTTCACCGCCGGCGGCTCTCAGCGCCCGGATGAGGCCGCGATTACCGGCGCCGAGGCTGTAGATGCCTGACAGCGCGACATTGCCGAGCGCTCCGGCAACCAGCGCCTCGACGGTTGCCGGGTCATCCTTGCCCTCCAGTACCGGCAGAAGCCGCAATTGCGGAAATTCAGCCTCGATGACGGCGCGAAAACCTTCCAGACGTTCGCGATGGTCACGCACCAGCATGGAACCGGCGACAACGGCGATATCGCCGCCACGGCTGGAGAGGAAACGTCCCATCAGGCTCGCCGCCGTGCGCCCCGCCGCGGCATTGTCCACACCGGCATAATGGTCACGGCGTGAGCCGGAAAGATCGGAAACCAGCGTCACCGTGGCGATGCCGTCTTCCGCCAGCCGGTCTGCCGCTTCCGCCACATCTTGCGAATCGGTGGCGACGAAAGCCACGCCGGAGGGTTTTTCCCGCCGCGCCACTTCCAGTGCCTCGGTCAGCGCCGCGGCATTAAAGGGCGGCACCTCGATGATGCGGATCGCCGTGCGCTCCAGATGGGAGCGGGAGGCGGCAGCCCGCACCTCGGCCCTGAGTGTGGCCATGAAGGAATTGTCGTTGCCCGGCAGGATGAAGACCAGCGAATAATTGCGGCCCTTGGCCAGATTGGCGGCGGCGATATCGCGGACATAACCAAGCTCGGCAATCGCCGCCTCCACCCGGGCGCGGGTGGCGGCGTGGACGCCCGGACGCATGTTCAGCACTCGGTCGATGGTGGCGAGGCTGACGCCTGCGCGCTCGGCAATATCATGAACTGTCGGCTTCATGGCTCCTCCCCTCGCCCTTGAATATCCAGCTTTGGCACCGAGGTAAACCGAAAAATGATGTACGTACCTCATATTTCTTGGAAAGGCAGTGTGGAGGTCAGCGGCTCTTCGCAAAACGGTGCCGCTTGTTTCTTCTCCCCGCCGGGGAGAAGGTGGCCCGAAGGGTCGGATGAGGGGGCGACGTTAGCGATTGACCGAGAGCTTGCCCCCTCATCCCGCCGCCGCGACCTTCTCCCCCACGGGGAGAAGAAATATGCCGCACCCGCTCGCCCCGTATCCACTGCGGCAACAGGCAGACAAAAAAAGGGGCCGTCATTTTCGACGGCCCCAGCTCTGCGGTGGATGGGAGGGGATTTTTTTAGTGCGCCGCGTCTGGCGGCGGCGCTGCCTTGGGTTTCTGGATCAGGATCGTCATGAAGATCAGGCTGCCGAACAAAAGCGTCAGCGCGAAGAACACATCCGCGAAGGCCAAGATCCATGCCTGCTGCGAGACCATGCCGACCAGTTTCTTGATCGCGACGGACGCGCCGTCCAGCCCGTAGGAATCATAGTTCGCGCCGACATTGTTCAGCCATTCCAGCGCCTGCGGATTGGAGTAGCTGATATGTTCTGCCAGCCGCACATAGTGATCGTCGGTGCGCTGCGACAGCATGGTGTTGATGACCGCAAGGCCGACCGCGCCGCCAAGGTTACGGGTGAGGTTGAACAGGCCCGACGCATTGCGGATGCGGGCGGGCGGCAGCGTGCCGAGCGCGATGTTGTTGATCGGCACCATGCACATCATCAGGCCAAAACCGCGCAGGATCTGCGGGATCAGCAGTTCATAGAAGTCCCAGTCGGTCGTCACATAGGTCATGATCCACGTGCCGCAACCGAAGCTGATGAAGCCGATGGCCATCATCGCCCGCGGGTCGAGCTTGGTGGAGACCTTGCCGGCGATCGGCGCGGTGAAGAACATGGCAAGGCCGGAAACGAACATGGTCTCGCCGATCATCAGGGCATCGTAACCCCTGACCCGGCCGAGATAGAGCGGGTAGAGATAGGTCAGGCCATAAAGCCCGATGCCCATGACGAAGGAAAACAGCGAGCCGATGGAGAAGTTTCTATCGGCGAAGGCGCGGATATCCACGACCGGGAATTCCACCTTGAAGGCGCGCCAGAAGAACACCACCGCACCGATGACCATGGCGATGGACCCGATCACGATACGTTCGTCGTTGAACCAGTCCTTGTTGTTGCCTTCTTCCAGCACATATTCCAGCGATCCGAGGAAGACCCCCATGGAGATGAGGCCCCACCAGTCGAATTTCTTCCAGAGCGACCGTTCCGGCTTGTCGAAATCGATCAGGCTCCAGGTCAGGATGGTGACGATGATGCCCGGAATGATGTTGACGAGGAACAGCCAGTGCCAGGAAAAGGCATTGGAGAGATAACCGCCGACCGTCGGGCCGATGGTGGGCGCAAGCGTGGCGACCAGACCGATGATCGGCGAGACGACGGAGCGCTTCGACGGCGGGAAGATGGTAAAGGCCGCCGCGAAGACGGAGGGGATCATGCCGCCGCCGATAAAGCCCTGGATCGCCCGGTAGACGATCATCTGGTCGATATTGGTGGCGGTGGCGCAGAGCGCGCTCGAAAGCGTGAAGCCGGCAGCACAGGTGGCAAACAGCACGCGCGTGGACAGGATGCGCGCCAGCGTACCTGACAGCGGAATCATGATCACTTCGGCGATCAGATAGGAGGTCTGCACCCAGGCGATCTCATCCGACCCCGCACCGAGGCCGGCCTGGATTTCCGCCAGCGAGGCGGAAACGATCTGAATATCGAGAATGGACATGAACATGCCGAAGACCATCGCAAAGAACGCGATGAGCCTGCGCCTGTCCATCGGAGGATCGGCGGGGATCGAGGCCCCGCCCGTACCGACAACCGTAGCCGCCATGATCTTGCCCTCAACGAAGCCTTACTTGGCCTGCGGGTTAACTTGCGCCGTTTTCGTGGTTTCCGGCGCCGTGCGGGTATCGACATCAACCACCACGCTCAAGCCCGCGCGCAGATTGTGCTTTGCAAGGTCTTCCTTGGAGAAGACGATACGAACAGGCACGCGCTGGATGACCTTGGTAAAGTTGCCCGTGGCGTTTTCCGGCGGCAGCATCGAGAAGACCGAGCCGGAGCCGGGCGAGATCGACTGCACCGTGCCTTCAATGGTCGCATCATTGAATGCATCCACATGCACGCGCACCTTCGAGCCGGGCACCACGCTGGCCAGCTGCGTTTCCTTGAAATTGGCGTCGATATAAAGCTCATTCATCGGCACCAGCGAAGCCAGACGCTTGCCAACCGAGACGAGATCACCCGTCTGCACCGCCAGATTGCCGATGACGCCGTCATATGGCGCTTTCAGCACGGTGAAGGACAGGTCACGAGCGGCCTTGTCGCGGGAAAGCTGCAGCGAGCGGATGGTGCTCTCGGCTTCCTCGCGCTGGGCGCGCAGCAGCTCGACATTGGCTTTTGCCGAGGAGATCGCCGCATCGCCGGCCACGACATTCGCCCTGGCCTGATCGAGCGCGACCTGGGCGCTGTCGGAAGCGGCAACGGTGCCAACATCCTTCGCCTGCAATTCGCTGGCGCGCTTCTGGGTGATTTCGGCACCACGAAGGGCGGCATCCAGCGCGCCTTTCTGGGCGACGGCCTGTTCCTGCGACGCCTCGCCGCCGACGATCTGCGCATCGATACGCTTCAGCGACAGTTCCTCGGTGCGGATCTGGGCCTCAGCCTGATCGAGCGCGATGCGATAGTCGCCATCGTCGAGCGTCACGAGCGGATCACCCGCCTTGACTTCCTGGTTTTCAACCACATTCACCTTGGCAACGTAACCCGACACCTTGGGTGCGATGACGGCGATGTCACCTTCTATATAGGCATCATCGGTCGAGACCATGAAGCGGCCATCGATCCACCAGTTGTAACCGTACCAGCCGGCACCGGCCAGAAGGGCGACGGCGATGACCGGCAGAAGCTTCGAACGCTTCTTCTGCTTCGGAGCAGCGGTTGTCTGGGGCGGCTGTTGCGGCGGGGCATCTGCCGGCTTTGCCGGAGAGGTCTCGGCCTTGGCGGAGATATCCGCCTCTTCCGCATCGTTGACGGCGCGAACCGCGCTATTCTTCTGGGCCGACATGAGAGTATACCGTGATAGATTGAAGAAAGTTTTTCGAACTGAACCGTTCGGTTCGATTGACATAATCTCTTTCCTGACACATATCAAGTGTTATCGAACCGATTGGTTCGACGTCTGGTTAATTTTTTTTACGCCATTGTGGTGCTAGGAGGCGATAACGATGGCAGGGGAAAACATGGATATGGAAGCGGACATGGAAACGGGCTGTCCCGGAAACCCCGCCGGGCGTTTTGCGGCGGGTGAGGACCCGGCTAAGCGCGAGCAGATTCTCGCCGGTGCCTGGCGCGTTTTCAAGCGCAAGGGCTTCGACGCCGCCAGCATGAACGACATCACCCGGGAAGCAGGCGTTTCCAAGGGCACGATCTATGTCTATTTCTCCAATAAGGAAGATCTGTTCGCCGCCCTCGTCGATCAGCACCGGCAGGAGTTCGCCACCTCCATGCGCAACATTCTGGCCGGCACCGAAGAGGTGCGCGAAGGCCTGAAGCAGTTCGGCAAGGCCTTCGCCAACAAGATGATCTGTTCAGACATGGTCCCCGCCATGCGCTCGGTCATCGGCGTCATCGACCGCATGCCGAAGCTGGCGCAGCGTTTTTTCATCGCAGCACCCAACAATGTGCGCACCGTGCTTCAGGATTTCATCGAGCATCACGTCGCGCTCGGACACCTGAAAGTCGACGACGTCGAGCTTGCCGCCCGGCAATATATAGAGCTTTCCACCGGCACCTTCTTCAAGCTGCGCCTGTTCGGCGAAATCGATGGCCCGGTTCCCGAAGAGGAACTCGACCGGGTGATCAACAGCGCCATCACGGTATTCATGGCGGCTTACGGAACCAACAGGGCCTGACTTCATTCAGCAACGGCACCAGCGCCGACACCCGGCCTGCGCGAAATTTCGATGAAATCTTGCGTGGTGGGGGCCTCATGCGCTTGTTTCTCGCGTATTGCGCTATAAATTCCACCCACCGAATGTTTCGGCTGGCCTTGTTGCTGAAAGGAAATTTCCCCTGATGGAGTCCATTCTCCCTCTTCTGTCCGATCCCGCCGCCTGGGTGGCGCTCGTCACGCTGATCGTCATGGAGGTCGTGCTCGGCATCGACAACCTGATCTTCATCTCGATCCTGACCAACAAGCTGCCGCCTGAACAGCGCGAAAAAGCCCGCAAGATCGGCATCGGCCTTGCCCTCGTCATGCGTCTCGGTCTGCTCGGCACCGTTGCCTGGATCGTGCAGCTCACCACACCGGTGTTTGAAGTCTTCGGCCACGCCTTCTCGTGGAAGGACATGATCCTGATCGCCGGCGGTCTCTTCCTCGTCTGGAAGGCCACCAAGGAAATTCACCACAATGTCGATCCTGAAGATCACAAGGAAGACATGGTGGGCGGCCCGGTGGCGATGAACTTCGGCGCGGCCATCGGCCAGATCCTGCTGCTCGACCTCGTCTTTTCGGTCGACAGCATCATCACCGCCGTCGGCATGACACCGCACCTGCCGATCATGATCGTCGCCGTCGTCGTTGCCGTTGCCGTGATGCTGCTTGCCGCAACACCGCTCGCCAACTTCATCGAGCGCAACCCGACCATCGTCATGCTAGCGCTCGCCTTCCTGATGATGATCGGCACCACGCTGATCGCCGAAGGCATGGGCTTCCATGTGCCGAAGGGTTACGTCTATGCCGCCATGGCGTTTTCGGCGCTAGTGGAGGTGCTCAACATGTTTGCGCGCAATGCGCGGCAGCGCAAGAAGGCGTAGGCTTCGGGCGACACCCGGCATTAACACCCCGGTGTTAACGCCCCGGTATCAACGCGATTGTCTCCGTCATGCCGGATCAAATCCGGCATGACGGAGAGATATGAAGCTCCGGCCCGGAACCGCATGACCCCGCCTTGCGTTCTTCGGCACCATCACCGATAGAGCCCTCTACCGGCGCCTCTCCTTCGAAAGCACAGGCAAGCATGACGACCGACCAGATCCTCGCCTTCACCGTGATCGCCGGCATGATGGCAGCATTCATCTGGGACAGGTTTCGTTACGACGTCATCGCCTGCAGTGCATTGCTGGTGGCGGTGGCGCTTGGTGTCGTGCCGTTCAACAAGGCTTTCTCCGGTTTTTCCGATGATATCGTCATCATCGTCGCAAGCGCGCTGATCGTCAGTTCGGCCGTGGCGCGCTCGGGGGTCGTTGACATGACGATCAAGAAATATTTCCCGGAAATGCACTCCAAGGGCCTGCAACTGGCCTTTCTGATGATCGTCGTCGCCATCATGTCGGCCTTCATCAAGAATATCGGCGCACTTGCCATCATGATGCCGGTCGCTTTCCAGTTTGCCCGCAAATCCGGCAGCCCCGTCTCCTATTATCTGATGCCGATGGCCTTTGCCGCGCTGCTTGGCGGGCTGATGACGCAGATCGGCACCTCGCCCAACATCGTCGTTTCCCGATTGCGCGAAGAAATGACCGGCCAGAGCTTTTCGATGTTCGACTTCACCCCCGTCGGTGCGGGGTTGACAGTGATCGGCATCATCTTCCTGACCTTCGGTTACCGGCTTTTGCCGGTGCGCAACCGCCAGCAGGCATCGGTGGAAGATGCCCTCGATCAGGCGGCCTATACGGCGGAGGCAACGCTGCCGGCCGACAGCACCTTTGCCGACAGGCCGCTGCGCGAACTCTTGAAACAGGCCGACGGCGACGTGATCGCCAGCACCATCCTGCGCGGACCGCGGCGCATCTCCCCCTTCCCCGACGTCAAGCTGAAGGCCGGCGACACGGTTCTGCTGGAAGGCAGCCCCGAAGGGCTGGACCGCATCGTTTCGCAGGCGAAATTGCTGCTCTCCGGCAAACCGCTGACCGAAAACGGCCAGAAAACCGGCGATCTCATCTCCATGGAAGCGGTGATCAGCAATGAATCGGTGCTGAGTGGCATTTCCGCCCGCGAGCTTTCGCTGTCCTATACGCGCGGCGTCAATCTGATCGCCGTCAGCCGCCGCGGCCAGCGCGTCAGCCAGCGGCTCTCTGAGCTGACCCTGCAGGCGGGCGATGTCATTCTGTTGCAGGGCAGCCGCAAGAACCTGCCGCAGGTGCTGCAGGAATTTTCCCTTCTGCCGCTGGCCCAGCGTGAAATCCTGCTCGGCGTGCAGCGCCGCGCGCTTTTGCCCGTCATCGTGCTGGCCGCCGCCATGCTTGCCGCCGGCAGCGGGCTGGTGCCGGTCTCGGTCGCCTTTTTCGCCGCCGCCTTCCTGATGATCGTCGTCGGCGCAATCCCGCTTGCCGAAGTCTATAAATCCATCGACGGGCCGATCCTCGTCATGCTCGCCGCCCTTATTCCCGTCAGCGACAGTCTTCGCACCAGCGGCGCCAGTGAATTGATCGCCGCCTGGCTCGGCCAGGCGGCGCAGGGGCTGCCGCCTTTCGCGGCGCTCGGCATGATCCTGCTTACCGCCATGGCGGTAACACCCTTCCTCAACAATGCCGCCACCGTGCTGGTCATGGCCCCCATCGCCGCCGGTTTTGCCACCACGCTCGGTTTCCGGCCGGAAGCTTTCCTGATGGCGGTGGCGATCGGTGCCGGCTGCGACTTCCTCACCCCCATAGGCCACCAGTGCAATACGCTTGTCATGGGCCCGGGCGGTTACCGTTTCAGCGATTATCCGCGACTTGGCCTGCCGCTGTCGATCATGATCGTCATCGCCAGCATTCCGATGCTGCTTTACGTCTGGCCGGTCAACTAGGCGCGGCTCGCCCCGGGGAAGACGGCGCAAGCTCCTTATTTCCTTGACGCCTGCGGTATAATATGGCCTAAGCCGATGCCGAACGGGAATGTGCAAAAGGTACTTTATTTGTGCCTTTCGACATGATTTCCTGCCGCATCCAAACGAAAACTTCGTGATATACGGGTGAAACCACCCATATTTCAGCCACGTCCACGACGAGTGAATTTCATGACCACTTCCGGCGTTCGCGTCCGCATTGCACCTTCCCCCACCGGCGAGCCGCATGTCGGCACCGCCTATATCGCGCTGTTCAACTATCTCTTCGCCCAGAAACACGGCGGCGAGTTCATCCTGCGCATCGAGGATACCGACGCCACCCGCTCGACCCTTGAATATGAGCAGAAGGTGCTGGAAGCCCTGCGCTGGACCGGCCTCACCTGGTCGGAAGGCCCCGATGTCGGCGGCCCTTACGGCCCCTACCGCCAGTCGGAACGCAAGTCCATGTACTGGCCCTATGCCGAAGAGCTGCTGGAAAAGGGCCACGCCTTCCGCTGTTTCTGCACGCCCGAGCGGCTGGAAGAAATGCGCGAGGCGCAGCGCGCCGCCGGCAAGCCGCCGAAATATGACGGCCACTGCCTTAACCTCAAGGCCGAGGAAGTCACCGCCCGCGTCGCCGCCGGCGAGGCCAATGTCGTGCGCATGAAAATCCCGACCGAAGGCTCGTGTGATTTCCATGACGGTGTTTATGGCGATGTCTCGATCCCGTGGGATTCTGTCGACATGCAGGTGCTGATCAAGGCCGACGGCATGCCGACCTATCACATGGCCAACGTCATCGACGACCATCTGATGAAGATCACCCATGTAGCGCGCGGCGAAGAGTGGCTGGCCTCCGTGCCCAAGCACATCCTGCTTTACCGTTATTTCGGCTGGGAGCAGCCGGTGTTCATGCATCTCTCGCTGATGCGCAATGCCGACAAGTCGAAGCTTTCCAAGCGCAAGAACCCGACCTCGATCTCCTATTATTCCGCGCTGGGTTACCTGCCGGAAGCGCTGATGAACTTCCTCGGCCTTTTCTTCATCCAGATCGCCGAAGGCGAAGAGCTCCTGACCATGGACGAGCTGGCGGCGAAGTTCGATCCGGAAGCGCTTTCCAAGGCCGGTGCCATCTTCGATATCCAGAAGCTGGACTGGCTGAACGGCCGCTGGCTGCGCGAGAAGCTTTCCCCGGAAGAATTCATTGCCCGCACGCTGGAATGGGCGATGGAAAATGCCCGCCTGACCGAAGGCCTGAAGCTTGCCCAGAGCCGCATTTCGAGACTCGGCGAGTTGCCGAACCTTGCAGGCTTCCTGCTTTCGAGCGATGTCGGCCTGACGCCGGCTTCCTTTGCCGGGCTGAAGAGCAAACCGGAGGAAATTCACGAAATCCTCACCACGGTTGCCGCAGACCTCGAGAAGATGCCGGACTGGAACGTGGAAGCGATCGAGGCCGAACTGCGCGATGTGGCCGAACGCACGGGCAAGAAGCTGCGCGTCGTGACGCCGCCGCTTTTCGTCGCCGTCTCCGGTTCCTCGCGCTCGCTGCCGCTGTTTGACTCGATGGCGCTGCTCGGCCGCTCCGTTGTGCGCCAGCGGTTGAAGATGGCGATCGCCGTTGTGGCCACGATGGTTGGCAGCGGAAGCTGATAGTTATGTGCTGGCGGTGACGGCAGCACACTGAAATATATCCCTCTGCTTGGGGTACCCCCTCTGCCCTGCCGGGCATCTCCCCCACAAGGGGGGAGATCAGGTGCTGAACCCGCTCGTTTCTTGGGCAAGGTGCCAGCCGCTTGTCGATCTCCCTCCTTGTGGGGGAGATGTCCGGCAGGACAGAGGGGGGTAACCCAGAGCGCCAAGGGTAACCGCAACGAACAAGCCCGTTAAAGGCCAACACCATGAACGACAAGACGACCGAAACCACCGTCCTCTCCTCCGACGCGACAGAAGTGCGCCGCCAGAAACTTGCGCTGCTGCGCGAGCAGATCGGTGACGTCTATCCGGCGCATTTCCACCGCACCATGAGCAATGCGGAGCTTTCGGAAAAATACGCCGATATCGAAGCCGACGTCGAAACCGGCGATACGGTGACGGTTGCCGGTCGCGTTTATTCCTCGCGCAATTCCGGCATGTTCATGGATATCCATGACGCCTCCGGCAAGGTGCAGATCTTCTCCCACAAGGATACGACACCGGAAGCGGCGCGCAACCTTTTGCCGATGATCGATATCGGCGACATCATTGGCGTCACCGGCAAGGTGCGCCGCACCAAGCGCGGCGAGCTGACGATCAACGCCGAAGAAATCACCATGCTGACGAAGTCGCTGCTGCCGATGCCCGAGAAGTGGCACGGCGTCTCCGACATCGAGCTGCGTTACCGCAAGCGTCATCTGGACATCCTCTCCAACGAGGAATCCAAGCTGCGCTTCCTGCAACGCTCGAAAATCCTTTCCGGCATCCGCCGCTTCATGGAGACCGAAGGCTTCCTCGAGGTGGAAACGCCGATGCTGCAGACCATCTATGGCGGCGCGACGGCTGATCCGTTCAAGACCTTCCACAACACGCTGAAGATGGACATGTATCTGCGCATCGCGCCGGAACTGTTCCTGAAGCGCACGCTGGTTTCAGGCCTGACCGACAAGGTCTTTGAAATCAACCGCAACTTCCGCAACGAAGGCGTCTCCACAAGGCACAATCCTGAATTCACCATGATGGAGTGCTACTGGGCCTATGCCGATTACGAGGACATCATGGGTCTCGTGGAGCGGCTGTTCGAGACGCTGGCAATTGCCCTTCACGGCACGACCGAAGTAGAATTCCAGGGCCAGACGATTTCCTTCAAGGGCCCGTTCAAGCGCGTGCCGATGCCTGACGCGGTGAAGGAAGCAACCGGCATCGACTTCCTTGCCCTCAAGACGGATGAAGAAGCCCGCGCCGCCGCCAAGGCTGCCGGCTTCGCTGTCGAAAAGGACTGGACCTGGGGCGAATGCCTTGCCTTCATCTTTGAAGAAAAGGTCGAAGGCACGCTGATCCAGCCGAGCCATGTGACGCATTTCCCGAAGGACATTTCGCCCTTCGCCAAGGAAGTGCCGGGCGAACCGCGCCTCGTCGAGCGTTTCGAAAGCTATTGCAACGCCTGGGAAGTGGGCAACGCCTTCTCCGAACTCAACGATCCGGAAGAGCAGCGCCGCCGCATGGTGGAACAGCTGGAACAGGCGCACGCCCGTGGCGAAAAAGACAAGCAGCTGGACGAGGAATTCCTCGACGCCATTGACCAGGGCATGCCGCCCGCCGGTGGTCTCGGCATCGGCGTCGATCGCCTGATCATGCTGCTCACCAACGCCCCGTCGATCCGCGACGTCATCCTCTTCCCGGCCCGCCGCAACAAGGTGGATTGATCGAACGAAAACGAAGGCGGCCGCATGGCCGCCTTCGCTCTTCAAGCTCGGGACCGGCCCACTTCCTCACAACCCTTAATGCCCGGCCTTACCCGCAGCCGGCTCCTCAGCCGGCGCAGTCTCAGTCGCCGGTTTTTCCTCCGCCGCCTGCGCGGTCGTTGAGCCTTTTCCGAAAATCAGCGATTTCAGATAGGTCAGGCTGAAGATGCTGCCGCCATCGGCTTCCGGTGTCGAAGTCAGCAATTCATCGGCACCGGGTTCGCCCCGTGCTTCGGGAGACGGCTGTTCTCCATGCGCTTCCGCACCGGCCCCGCCTTCGTCCGCCTCCGCGGGTGCTGCACCATGGCCGCTGCCCTCATCCTTGGCTTCGCCATGTCCGGCAGCGCCTTTCGCAGCCTTGCCTTCATGGCCTTCCGAACCGGCATCCGAAGCTGGCGTCGCGCAATCGGCGGTATCGCTGAGGCTCGCGGCCATGGTTTCGGCGTCCTCAAGCGGCAGATCGATACGCAGCCCATAAAACTGGCCGCTGCCATTGGCCGCGCCATCATAATAAAAAGCGGAATAACGCTGGGCATCGGCGCCCTGCGGAATCTTGGTGGGATCAGGAATGAAGACGACCTGTGCGGCAATGGCCCGGCCGCGCATTTCCGAACGCAATTGCGGGCCATTCCTGTCGAGCACCGAAACCTGCACCAGATCGGGCTTCTGTTTGTCGTAAACCGCTTTGGCGACGCGGAGCGCGGTCTTCAACCGCTCCGTGCCATCACCGCCTGCGGTGCGGATGAATTTGCGCACCCATAAGGAACCGTTCTTGCGGATGTTGACCGTCTGGACTGCGTCGCAGGAAAGCCCGTTGGTGGAAGCGTAGGATGGGCCAAGCAGCCGATCGCTGCCGATGAACACGGCAGCAGAACCGGTCGCACCCGCCAAAAGCAGGATCCCGCCTACGATCACAACGAGTTTGCGCGAAAACCGCATTCGTCCGAATACAGCTTTCACCCACAACATCCTGACATCAAGTACCCCGCCTTATCGCCCTCACCCCGAAACGTGGCTCTGATGATGAGAAACACACGCGGGATAAGCTCGCAACCTCGCTGTCCGAGCCTTACGATACTGCCGCTTTCTCATTGAAAAAAGTTTAACCACCCCGGCGCAACGCCGGCAAAAACGCACCATTTTCAGACATTTTCAAATGCTGCTAAATTGCGAATGATTTGCAATAGCGTTGACAAGCGTGATTTTATAACAGATGGTATTGCGAATTAATCGCAACAAACATTCGGTGACAGACGTGAACTTCCAGAAAATCCGGCATGCTCTTTTTGCTTTCTCACTTTTTCTCCCCGCAGCCGCGGTGGCGCAGGAAAAACCGAAGGTGGTGACGACCTTCACTATCATCGCCGACATGGCCCGCAACGTGGCGGGGGATGCGGCTGAAGTGGAAAGCATTACAAAACCGGGCGCTGAAATTCACAACTACCAGCCAACCCCGCGCGACATCCTCAAAGCCCGCAAGGCCGATCTGGTATTGCGCAATGGCCTCAATCTGGAATTGTGGTTTGAAAAATTCCTGGCCAACCTCTCCGGCGTGCCGAGCGTGACGGTGAGCGACGGTGTGGAACCCATGGCGATCAGCGGCGGCGCCTATCAGGGAAAACCCAATCCACACGCCTGGATGTCCCCCGATAACGCATTGATCTATGTGGAAAATATCCGCAAGGGCCTTGCCGAGATCGACCCTGCCCATGCCGATGTCTATGCCGCAAATGCCAAGGCCTATTCGGACAAGATCAAGGCCACCGTCCAGCCCATTCGTGATACGCTTTCCGTTCTGCCGGAAAACAAGCGCTGGTTGGTAACGAGTGAAGGTGCCTTCTCCTATCTCGCCCGCGATTTCGGGCTGAAGGAACTGTTCCTGTGGCCGGTCAATGCCGACAGCCAGGGCACACCGCAGCAGGTCCGCGGCGTAATCGACGCCATGCGCGAGCACAATATCCAGGTCATCTTCAGCGAAAGCACGGTTTCCGCCGATCCAGCCGAACAGGTGGCCAAGGAAACCGGCGCAACCTATGGCGGCATACTCTACGTGGATTCGCTGAGCGAAGCGGACGGCCCGGTTCCGACCTATCTCGATCTGCTGCGGGTGACGAGCGAGACCATCGCAAAAGGCCTGTCATCATGAGGATGGGCGGTAAAAAAATAGCCGGCGGCCTTACGGTTCAAAATGCGACAGTGACCTATCGCAATGGCCACACCGCATTAAGAAATGCCAGCTTTTCCATTCCCCGCGGAACGATCACTGCACTTGTCGGCGTCAATGGCGCCGGCAAGTCCACGATTTTCAAGGCGATCATGGGTTTCGTGCCGCTGGCCGCCGGTTCCGTCTCGATCTTCGACCTGCCGGTGAAGGAAGCGCTCCGGAAAAACCTCGTTGCCTATGTGCCGCAGGCCGAGGAGGTGGACTGGAGCTTTCCGGTGCTGGTGGAGGATGTGGTGATGATGGGCCGTTATGGCCACATGAACTTCCTGCGCATCCCCTCCAAACGCGATCACCAGATGGTGGAAGAGGCGCTGAAACGCGTCAACATGCTCGATTATCGCAAAAGGCAGATCGGCGAGCTTTCCGGCGGGCAGAAGAAGCGGGTGTTTCTGGCCCGCGCACTGGCGCAGGAGGGTCAGGTCATCCTGCTCGACGAACCCTTCACCGGTGTCGACGTAACGACGGAAGAACAGATCGTCGCACTTCTGAAAGCGCTGCGCGACGAAGGCCGCGTCATGCTGGTCTCCACCCACAATCTCGGCAGCGTGCCGGAATTCTGTGACCGCGCCGTCTTCGTCAAGGGCACGGTTCTGGCGTCAGGCAAGACAGAGGATACCTTTACCGAGGAAAACCTGCAAAAAGCCTTCGGCGGCAGCCTGCGCCACTTCATCCTTGGCGGGGCCGACCTGCATGACGATGCCGATCCACGCCGGGTAAAGGTCATCACCGATGACGAACGGCCCTTCGTGATTTACGGCAGGAATGGCCAGAACGGCCATGATCCCGAGGCTTCGAAAGAAAAAGTCGATGATAAACAGCCTTCTTGAGCCCTTCACCTATGGCTACATGCTGAACGCCATCTGGGTCAGCGCGCTGGTCGGCGGCGTCTGCGGTTTTCTGTCTGCCTATCTGATGCTGAAGGGCTGGTCGCTGATCGGCGATGCGCTCTCCCATGCCATCGTTCCGGGTGTCGCCGGCGCCTATATGCTCGGCCTGCCCTTTTCCCTCGGGGCCTTTCTTTCCGGTGGGCTTGCCGCCGGCTCCATGCTGTTCCTGAACCAGAAGACGAGGCTCAAGGAAGACGCGATCATCGGGCTGATCTTCACCTCGTTTTTCGGGCTGGGGCTGTTCATGGTCTCGCTGTCGCCGACCTCGATCAATATCCAGACCATCGTGCTTGGCAATATCCTGGCAATCACCACCGAAGACACCATCCAGCTGGCGCTGATCGGCGGCATCAGCCTTTTGGTTCTGGCATTAAAATGGCGCGACTTCATGGTGGTGTTTTTCGATGAAAACCATGCCCGCACCGTGGGGCTGAAGCCTGAAGTGCTGAAGGTGATCTTCTTCACCCTGCTCGCCGCCTCCACGGTGGCCGCACTGCAGACGGTTGGGGCCTTCCTCGTCGTCGCCATGGTGGTGACGCCGGGCGCCACCGCCTATCTCTTGACCGACCGTTTCGAGCGGCTGATCCTGATGAGCCTCATCATCGGCGCGGCCACCAGTTTCGTGGGCGCCTATCTCAGCTATTTCCTCGATGGCGCCACCGGCGGCGTCATCGTTGTGCTGCAAACCGCGATCTTCCTGACTGCCTTTATATTTGCGCCCAAACATGGCCTGCTCGCCTCCAGGGCCAAGGCCCGCAAGGCACTGGAGGAAACGCCATGAGCGAATATCTCGAACTCGCCATCCTGCCGTTTCAATTGCCTTTCATGCAATATGCCTTCGTGATCACCCTGATGATCGCGGTGCCGATGGCGATGCTCTCCTGTTTTCTGGTGCTGAAGGGCTGGTCGCTGATGGGGGATGCGGTTTCCCACGCCGTGCTGCCGGGCGTGGTGATCGCCTATATCGTCAGCATTCCGCTTTCGATCGGCGCCTTCATCGCCGGCATGATCTGCGCGCTCGGCACCGGTTTCATCAAGGAAAACAGCCGCATCAAGGAAGATACGGTGCTCGGCATCGTCTTTTCCGGCATGTTCGGGCTGGGGCTGGTGCTTTACGTGAAGGTGCAGAGCGACATGCACCTCGATCACATCCTCTTCGGCGACATGCTGGGCATTGCCCCGTCAGACATGCTGGAGACCGGTCTGATCGCGCTTTTCGCCACGCTGTTCCTCGGGCTGCTGCGCAAGGATCTGCTGGTGAATGCTTTCGATCCGCAACATGCCAAGGCAATCGGTCTGCCGGTGCGTATTCTGCACTATGGTCTGCTGATGGTTCTGTCGCTCACCGTGGTCGGCGCGCTGAAAGCCGTGGGCATCATTCTCTCGGTCGCCATGCTGGTGACGCCGGGTGCAATCGCCTTCCTGCTGACACGGCGCTTTTCCGCCATGCTTGTCGTCGCCATCATGGTGGCGGTCGTCTCATCACTGTCAGGCATATGGCTGAGCTTCCTGATCGACAGTGCGCCGGCCCCCACCATCGTGCTGTTCATGAGCATCGCCTTCGTCGCAACCTTCATCCGCACCACCTGGAAAGCCCGCCGGATTGACGCGGCGGCTGAAAAAGGAATTTAAAACAACGATTTTTGCGGGCGCATGGAACATTTTCGCCTTTTGCGCGTCATTTTCAAGAGTCCGCTGCGAGGCGGCAGACTCTTGAAAATTAAGCGAAAGGGGAAGCTCCATGCTGAAATGGGCTCTTATTTTCTTTGTTATTTCTTTGATTGCGGGCGTATTCGGCTTTACCGGCATTTCGGCAGCGGCGGCGGGCGTGGCCCGAATTCTGTTCTTCATCGCCGTGGTGATCTTCCTGGTCTTCCTCGTGCTTGCACTGATGGCCGGAAGCGCCGTCGTCTGAATAAAAAAGGCGACCGGCTTTTACGCCGGTCGCCTCTTCTCTTTTCTTTTAAAAAGCTCAGCCCGTCCAGCCGCCGTCGATCACATGGATCTGGCCGGTGGTGAAGCCTGCCTCATCCGAAGCAAGGTAAGTGACGAGCGCGGCGATTTCTTCCGGCGTCGCGATGCGACCCATCGGCTGGCGGGCAATGAAGTCCGCGAGCGCCTGTTCGTAATTGCCAGTGGCGCGCAGGCGGTCATGCAAGGACGGGCTATCGACCGTGCCGGGGCAGATGGCGTTGCAGCGGATACCCTTGGTGACGAAATCGGCGGCGATGGCCTTCGTCAGACCCACGACGGCCGCTTTGGATGCGGTATAAGCGAAGCGGTTCGGCACGCCCTTCACGCTTGATGCAACCGAGGACATGTTGACGATCGCGCCCTTGCCCTTTTCCAGCATGCCGGGCAGGAAGGCGCGGCAGGTGCGATACATGGCCTTGGCATTGAGATCGAACGAGAAATCCCAGTCTTTTTCCTCGCAATCGAGAATGGTACCGGAATGCACGAAACCGGCGCAGTTGAACAGCACGTCGGCATGGCCGATATCGGCGGCGAAATCCTTGACGCCTTCGCCATCCAGCACGTTCAGAACCCGCGTTTCCGCACCCTTCAGGGTGGAAAGCGCCTGTTCGTTGATATCGGTGGCGATGACGCGCGCGCCAAGCGAGATGAACCGCTCCGCCGTCGCCCGGCCGATACCCTGGCCGGCGGCGGTGATCACCACTGTCCGGCCGTTAAAATCCTGCACCATGAATAGCCTCCCGCTATAGCGCGCCCGCCCATCGGGGTTCAGGCCGCTGAATTTCAGTGATCTCAAATATGGATCGACAATTCATATGTAAACGCGGTATTCATATGGCGTCAAGCAAACTTGCGCCGCAACCGCGCAAAACGCATCGAGGCCAGATGACAGAAGACGACAGCGAAAGATACCGCGCCCCCGCCCTCGACAAGGGCCTGGACATTCTCGAGCTTCTGGCCCGCACCGATGGCGGGCTGACACAGATCGAGATCGCCAAGGCCGTCGGCAAAAGCCCCAACGAGCTTTACCGCATGCTTGACCGGTTGGTGCGCCGGGGTTACGTGCAGCGGCTTGAGGGCGACCGTTTTTCGCTGACGCTGAAAATGTTCGGGCTGGCGCATTTCCACGCGCCGGTCCGCCGGCTCGTTTCTTTTGCCGCGCCTGTCATGCGTGATTTTTCCGCAAGCGCCGAACAGGCCTGCCATCTGGCCGTTTATGACCGCGGCAGCGTTGTCGTTATCGCCCAGCAGGAATCCTCCACCTATTGG
Source organism: Agrobacterium sp. O3.4 (assembly GCF_041414895.1). Taxonomy (NCBI): domain Bacteria; kingdom Pseudomonadati; phylum Pseudomonadota; class Alphaproteobacteria; order Hyphomicrobiales; family Rhizobiaceae; genus Agrobacterium; species Agrobacterium sp. O3.4. Next base: position 898,886 of record NZ_JALPZP010000002.1, on the reverse strand, counting down.
GCCATGTCGATGCGGGTGGGCGCGCAGATGAGCCTGTTCCACACCGGCTCCGGCCATGTGCTGCTCGCCTTCCAGACCGAAGCGCAGCGCGAGATCATGATCACCGAACAGGTGCGCGGCAGTGGCGAGACCGTGCCTCCCGATCTCACCGAGCGGCTACGGCAGGTACGCAGCAACGGTTTCGAATCCATGGACAGCCTGCAGACCGCTGGCGTCCGCAATATTTCCGCCCCGGTGCTGACGCTCGACGGCACGGCGCTTGCCGTCATCACCTGCCCCTATATCACGCCGCTTGGTGGCAAGGCGCCCACGCGTGAGGCTTGCGAAGGGCTGATCCGCGATGCGGCAAAGCGCATTTCCGAGGTGGCGACTGGAAAAGGAACCGACTAAGGCGAACAAAAAAACGCGACCGGCAGGGGACCGATCGCGTTTTGAGTGACTGGAGATTTATGCTGTGTAAACGCAAGGGGAACGTGGATTGTTCCCCTTTTTTTATCAGGCCGCAGCCAGCGTCAGTTCCTTGCGGACCATTTCGCGCAGCGTCACCAGATCCTTGGCGAACAGGCGGATGCCTTCCGAGAGCTTCTCGGTTGCCATTGCGTCTTCGTTCATTGCCCAGCGGAATGCCTTTTCATCGAGCGACTTCAGCGGCTCGGGCTTGGCATTGTCCGGCGAGAGCTTGCGCTCCAGTTTGCCGCTGTCCTTGTCCAGCTCTTCCAGCAGCGCCGGGCTGATCGTCAGGCGATCGCAACCGGCAAGCGCTTCGATTTCGCCGACGTTGCGGAAGGACGCGCCCATGACGACGGTGCTGATGCCATTGGCCTTGTAGTAGTTGTAGATGCTGCGCACCGAAACAACGCCCGGATCGGTCTCGGCGGTGTAGTTCTCACCGGTGGACTTCTTGTACCAGTCGAGGATACGGCCGACGAAAGGCGAAATGAGGAAGACCTTGGCTTCGGCGCAGGCAATTGCCTGAGCCTGCGAGAAGAGCAGCGTCAAGTTGCAATCGATGCCTTCGGACTGGAGAACCTCGGCTGCCTTGATGCCTTCCCAGGTGGAAGCAAGCTTGATGAGGATGCGCTCGCGCTCGATGCCGCGCTCCTTATAGGCCGCGATGATCTGGTGCGCCTTGGCGATGGAAGCCTGCGTATCGAAAGAGAGGTCGGCATCCACTTCGGTGGAGACGCGGCCGGGAACGAGACCCGCAAGTGCAGCGCCAACGGAAATGGCAAGACGGTCTGCAACGGCGGCAACCACGGCGTCGGACTGGCCGCCCTGCGTCTTGCCCCATGCGACGGCTTCCTTCACCGCATCCGCAAAGGCCGGCGTGCCGAGTGCCTTCAGAACGATGGTGGGGTTGGTGGTGCAATCAACCGGCTTCAGGCGCGCAACCGCCTCGATATCGCCGGTGTCGGCAACAACCGTGGTGATGGCGCGAAGTTGTTCGAGTTTGGACGTCATATCGAATGATCCTTCATGATCTCTTGAAAACTTGCTCACCCGTCTTTTCGTTCCCGCACCATGGGTGCGCCCAAGGCCGAAATCGCGGTTTGTCCGGCTCCGACTATCGCAAGCGGCACGGTCGAAAGTCAAGACATTTGCGCATCGCAATTGACATAAGTTTCACGCCTGCGATACTCCGTACGATAAAGAGAATGGCGGAAACCGTGGCGAAACTGAGAAGAGAAACCCATACGGCCTATTCGGAAGCGGCATCGCTGAGGCTGCGCGCCGCTTGGCTTTATTATAACCAGGGCATGACGCAAAAAGACGTCGCCGAAAAACTGGGGATCAGCCGCTCCACCGTCATCCGCCTGCTCGACGAGGCGATGAAACGCTCGGAAGTGCAGATCTGGATCAATGAGGGCATCGAGGATTTCGTGGCGCTGGCCGGCCAGCTGGAAGCGGCCTACGGGCTGGATGAGGCCGTCATCATCCCCTGTCCCGAGAAGGCAAGCGCCGAAAGCACCGCCAAGGCGGTCGGTCTGGCACTTGGGCAATTCCTCTCCGAGGTGGTGCCGAACGGCGCCACCATCGGTGTCGGCTGGGGCCGCACCATGACCGCCTCGCTTTCCAGCTTTCGTCCGCCGCGCCGGGAAAACTGCAAGGTCGTCTCGCTGCTCGGCGGTATCGTCGCCGTGCACCAGACCAACCCCCTCGACTACACCTGGCGGCTGGCAAGCGCGCTTGGGGCCGAATGTTACATGTTTCTGGCACCGCTGCTGGTGGATTCCGTTGAGACCAAACGGGCACTGATCGAAAAATGCGGGCTCGCCACACTTTACGATCTGGCCGAGACGCTGGACCTTGCCATCGTTTCCTGCGGCGATATCGGCCCGCATTCCACATCGCTGTCGGAAGGTTTCATTTCGAAGGAGACGCTGCGCGAACTCATCGATGCCGGCTGCGTCTGCGATACCATGTTTAACTTCATCGATGCGGAAGGCCGCTCCGTCGACCACCCGATCAACGAGCGCGCCATGGCGATCGATCTCGATACGCTGCGCAAGGCCAAACACATCGTTCTCGCCTCTGGCGGCGCCCACCGCGCCATCGCCATCCGCGCCACCATCAAACGCACCGGCTGCAACACGCTGATCACCGATGAGGCGGCGGCGCGGGCGTTGATGGAGCTGGTTTAGGCTTCACGCTTAAAACACCCTGCCATTGCGGGACTGAGTTGAGGCCTTCTCGGTTTTATTCTCCCCGTCATACCGGCCTTGAGCCGGTATCCAGCCAGCCCAAGTCCTTGGGCTGAAAAGACTCTTTCCGTCGCGCAGACGCACGCCGGCTGGATTCCGGCTCAAGGCCGGAATGACGGAAGTGGTACGAAAGTTCGGCAAAGACAATCCAGGTCTCTCTCAAACCTTACCCGTCTCCCAACCAAGCATCGCCCGCTTGCGGGTCAGCCCCCAGTGATAACCCGTCAGCGCCCCGCTTTTGCCGACGGCACGGTGGCAGGGGACAACGAAGGAGACCGGGTTGGCGCCGACCGCGGCACCCACGGCGCGGGATGCTGTGGGCTGACCGATATCACAGGCGATGTGGGAATAGGTGACGGCGCGACCCATCGGGATTTTCAGCAGGCTTTCCCACACCCGCACCTGAAAATCCGTGCCGAGCAGCACGACACGCAGCGGCCTGTCCGACTGCCATAAAGACGGTTCGAAAATACGGGCGGCGTAAGATGCGGTCGCCTCGCGATCTTCGACATAATCGGCATTCGGCCAGCGGCCGGCCATATCTTCGAAACAGGCCCTTTCTTCGCCCGGATCGGCAAAAGCGCAGCCGGCAAGGCCTCGATCCGTCACCATGACCAATGCAAGACCGAAGGGCGAAGCGTGGAAACCGTAGCGGATCGTCAGCCCGCCGCCCTTGGCCTTCCATTCGCCGGGCGACATGGCCTCATGGGTGACGAACAGATCGTGCAGGCGGCCCGGCCCCGACATGCCAACCTCGATCGAGGTTTCGAGCAGCGGTAGATCTTCCTCGCGCAGCAACCTCTTGGCATGATCGAGCGTCACGGCCTGCAGGAATGCCTTGGGCGACAGACCGGCCCAGCGGGTGAAGGTTTTCTGCAATTGCGTCGGCGACTGGCCGAGCCTTGCGGCAATGGCTTCGAGGGAGGGCTGCTCGCGATAATCCAGCGTCAAAAGCTCGATAACCCCGCGTACCGTCTCGTAATCGGTGCCGATGGGGGTGATGTCTTCATTCAGCATGATGTTGGCGTTCATTGCATTTCTCCTAACGCCTCACACAAAACCACTAAAGCGCGTTCGTCTCCACCCGTTTCTTGCGTCCAACATTCTTCGATCTGGAGCAAGGCAATTTTCCACTCACGGTCCGATTGACAGCACCGCATAAATGTTCCCTAATAAAATTGGTAAGACAATCTTACCGCTTGCGCGAAGGGGGGAGACTTTCGCGCTGGGAGGATATCATGTTTGTGGCTCTGGAGCCGCGCCGCCTTTACCGGCTGGTCGCGGAACAAATTCGCTTGCTCATCGAGAGCGGGGAACTGACGGATGGTCAGCGCCTGCCGGCGGAACGCGACCTTGCCGAACGCTTCGGCGTATCCCGCCCGACAGTGCGGGAGGCGCTGATCGTTCTGGAAGTGGAAGGTCATATCCACATCCGCATGGGTTCGGGCGTTTATGTAAACGCATCGCGCAAACCGGACGCGCAAAAGCCGCCAATGCCGGATGCGCATGGGCCATTCGAAATCCTGCAGGCGCGCTGCATCATCGAAAGTGCGATTGCGGAAGAGGCCGCACGGCTTGCCACACCGGAATGCATCGCCAAGCTCGATGATATCATCGAACGCATGGCCGGCGCGCTCGACAGCTCGCCACAGGCGCTCAATTTCGACCGGGCCTTCCACACCGCGATTGCCGATATCATCGGCAATTCGGCGCTCAATCGCTTTACCGGCCTGATCTATGACGAGCGCAGCCTGTCACCCTTTTTCGAAAAGCTCGCCAGCTATTTCGAGGGACCGCACACATGGAACCTCGCCGTGCAGGAGCACCGCGCAATCCGCGACGCCATTGCCGCCAACGACCCGGAAGGTGCCCGCGAGGCGATGCGGCAGCATCTGACGCTGTCGCAAAAGAGATTTTCCGAGAGTTTCGGGGAGGAAACAATCGGGGAAGAGTGACCGTCGCCGCAACCGGCAACGGAAAAAACAGCACATCTGGCTTTAATTCGGGAGGAGTTAAGAATGAAAATCAGATTGTCGACTTTGATGGGCGCAACAGCCGCCATCCTGCTTTCCGCCCTGGCGGCGCAGGCACAGACCACGCTGAAATGGGCGCATGTCTACGAGACTTCCGAACCGTTCCACACCGATTCGGTCTGGGCGGCGGAAGAGATCGCCAAGCGCACCGATGGCCGTTACAAGGTGGATGTTTTCCCCGCCTCGCAGCTTGGCAAGGAAGCCGATATCAATCAAGGCCTGAAGATCGGCACCGTTGACATCATCATCTCCGGTTCGAGCTTTGCCGCACGTGATTTCAAGCCGATCGGCGTCACCTATTTCCCTTACATCTTCCGCGATCCGAGCCATCTGATCGCCTATACCAAGAGCGATATCTTCAAGCGCCTCGCCAAGGGTTATGAAGACAAGACCGGCAACCACATCGCCGCCGTCAGCTATTACGGCACGCGCCACACCACATCCAACAAGCCGATTGCCGCCTGCGCCGACATGGCGGGCCTGAAGATGCGCGTTCCCGACGTTCCGGCCTATCTGGCCATGCCGCGCGCCTGCGGCGCCAACACCACGCCGATTGCCTTCGCGGAAGTCTATCTGGCGCTGCAGAACGGCACCGTCGATGCGCAGGAAAATCCGCTGACCACCATCGAGGCGAAGAAGTTCTTCGAAGTGCAGAAGAACATCGTCCTGACCGGCCACATCGTTGACCACCTCAACACGGTGATCTCGAAGAACCTCTGGTCGCAGCTCTCCGATGACGACAAGAAAATCTTCACCGAAGTCATGCAGGAAGCCGCCGAGCGGACCACCAAGACCATCGATGAACGCGAGAAAAGCCTCGTCGAAGACTTCAAGAAGCGCGGCCTGACCGTTGCCGAAGTCGACAAGGCCGACTTCGAAAAGAACGTCATCGAAAAAGTGAAGTTCGAGGACTTCGGTTACGACAAGGCCGACTGGGAAGCCATTCGCGCCGTCAAGTGAGCCAAGATCCGGTGCGGCTTCTTTGCCGCACCGCCCTTTCTCTCCAGACGGGATATCTCAATGTCGCAGGAAATCCATACTCAGGTCACCCCTGAGGAACTCGCCCATACGTTCGATGAGGCGCCGCCCGAGGTCGATCTCAAGGTCTATTCATTCGAGGACTGGGTCACGCTCGGCCTTTTCTGGCTGATGACGGGCTGCGTGTTCCTTCAGTTCTTCACCCGCTACGTGCTCAACAACAGTTACGCCTGGACGGAAGAAATCGCCGTCAACTGCCTGATCGGCGTGGTGTTTTTAGGGTCGGTCATGTGCGTGCGTATGTCGCGCCACATTCAGGTGGATGTGCTTTATCACTATGTGCCGCCGCAGGTGGCCCGCGCCATGTCGATCCTTGTCGATGTGCTGCGCATCCTGTTCTTCGCCTACACGTCCTGGCTGATGTGGCGTTATCTGGAAATTGTCGCGGATGAGGAAATGGTCACCGTGGCGCTGCCGCGCAACATCGTTTTCTACACGGTTCTGGCGGCATTTGTCTTGATGTTCTTCCGGTCCGTGCAGGTGTTCATCGCCAATATGCAGCGCGGCTATTCCGTTCTGGAACGGCCCGAAGAATTCCAGAGCGCGGGGGATTGATCAGATGCTGCTTCTTATCGGCTCATTTCTTCTGCTGATGGTAATCGGCCTGCCGGTCGCCATTTCCATGGCCTCGGCGTCGCTGCTCTATATCGTGTTCTACAACGTCGCGCCTGATATCATCGCGGCGCAGCGCCTGATCGCCGGTGTGGAAAGCTTCCCGCTTCTGGCCGTTCCCTTCTTCATCCTTGCCGGCAATCTCATGAACACGGCAGGGGTGACCGGACGCATCTATTCCTTCGCCGTCGCACTGGTCGGCTGGATGAAGGGTGGTCTCGCGCAGGTCAACATCATCGGCTCGGTGATTTTTTCCGGCATGTCCGGCACAGCACTTGCCGATGCGGCCGGGATCGGCACCATCGAAATCAAGGCCATGAAGGACCACGGTTATCCGGTCGAAGCGGCCGTCGGCGTTACTGCCGCCTCCGCGACGCTCGGGCCGATCTTCCCGCCATCGCTGCCCTTCGTCATCTACGGCATGATGGCGAATGTCTCGATCGGCGCACTGTTCATGGCCGGCATCGTCCCGGGCGTCGTCATGACGCTGTTGATGATGATCACGGTTGCGGTCTTCGCTTATATCAAGGGCTGGGGCTCCGACACGCCGTTCAGCCTCAGAACCATCTTCGGCGCATCGATAGAAGTCTTCGTGGTGATGATGGTGCCGCTCGGCATCTATATCCTCACGGCATTCGGCCTGTCGCTCAACCTGTCGATCCTGATCGTGCTGGTCATCCTGCTCGCCTGCGACTGGTATTTCGACTTCTCCGCCGTGATGGCGCTGATGACGCCTGTCATCCTGATAGGCGGCATGACCATGGGCTGGTTCACGCCAACGGAAGCCGCCGTTGCCGCCGTTCTGTGGTCGCTGTTCCTCGGGCTCGTCCGTTACCGGACGATGACCTTCAAGACGCTGGCAAAATCGACCTTCGACACCATCGAAACGACCGCTTCGGTGCTCTTCATCGTCGCGGCGGCCTCCGTCTTCGCATGGCTGCTGACCGTCAGTCAGGCCGCACAGCTTCTGTCGGCGGCGATCCTGACGATCACCGACAGCAAGTGGATATTCCTCGTGCTGGTCAACCTCCTGATGCTGTTCGTCGGCTGCTTCCTCGATACGATCGCGGCGATCACCATCCTCGTGCCGATCCTGTTGCCGCTGGTGCTGCAATTCAATATCGACCCGGTGCATTTCGGCCTGATCATCACGCTCAACCTGATGATAGGGCTGCTGCATCCGCCGCTCGGCATGGTGCTGTTCGTGCTCTCGCGCGTGGCGAAACTCTCCGTCGAGCGCACCACCATCGCCATCCTGCCGTGGCTGGTGCCGCTGTTCGTGGCGCTGCTGCTGATCACCTTCATTCCGGCAATCACCTTGTGGCTGCCGACCGAAATGGGCCTGATCCGCTGACGCAAACATCATTGCCCGCGCGGTTCGCCGCGCGGGTTCATCCATAAAACACCCATAAATGAGGGCATCGTCATGCAGACACGCGTGGCACGTCTACACGGCGTTAAGGACATCCGCGTCGAAACCCAGGAGCTTGTGGCTCCCGGCCCCGGCGAAGTGCTGCTCACCATGGCGGCAGGCGGCATCTGCGGCTCCGATCTGCATTATTATCAGGATGGCGGTTTCGGCCCGGTGCGGGTGCGCGAGCCGATCATCTGCGGTCACGAGGCATCCGGCCATATCGCGGCTTTGGGCGCTGGCGCCAGCGGGCTCGCCATCGGCCAGCTCGTCGCTGTCAATCCGTCGCAGCCCTGCGGCCATTGCCAGTTCTGCCTGAAGGGCCAGCCGATCCATTGCCTCGAGATGCGCTTCATGGGCAGTGCCATGCGCCTGCCACATGAGCAGGGCATGTTCCGCGACCGGCTGGTGGTTCCGGCAAAACAATGCGCAACATTTTCAGACGCGACCTCGCCCGCCGAGGCCGCCTGCACCGAACCGCTCGCCGTCTGCCTGCATGCAGTTGCCCAGGCCGGCGATCTGACAGGTGCGAAGGTGCTGGTCACCGGCGCCGGTCCCATCGGCCTTCTGACCATTGCCGCCGCCCGCCATGCCGGCGCCGGCACCATCGTCGCCACCGATCTCACCGATGCCGCGCTGGAACGCGCACCCGCGATGGGTGCCGACCGCACCATCAATGTCGCGAAGGACGCGGAGGCGCTTTTGCCCTATCAGGACAACAAAGGTTATTTCGACGTCATTTTCGATTGCTCCGCCGCCGGCCCCGCCCTTCGAACCGCCTTTGCCTGCGTGCGCCCGCGCGGCACCATCGTACAGGTGGGCGTCACCGGCGACATCACCATTCCGCTCAATGCATTGGTGGGCAAGGAAATCCTCTGGCGCGGCTCGCAGCGTTTCCATGATGAATTCGCCATCGCCGCCGGGCTTATCTCCACGCACGGGATCGATGTGCGGCCGATCATTTCCCACAGCTTCCCGCTTGGCGAGGCGAAAGCGGCCTTTGAACAGGCCGGAGACCGCTCCGCCGCCTGCAAGGTGCAACTGACATTTTCAGCAGACTGATATTTGAGGATTTAAGATGAGACATACATGGCGCTGGTTCGGCCCAGTCGACAAGGTCACGGTTCAGGATGCGGCTCAGGCGGGTGCGGAAGGCATCGTCAGCGCGTTGCACCACATCGCCACCGGTGACGTCTGGCCGGTGGACGAAATCACCAAACGGCATGAGGCGATCAGGGCCGGCGGGCTTTATTGGGACGTGGTTGAAAGCGTACCCGTCTCCGAAGATATCAAGACCCAGACCGGGGATTGGAAAAATCACATCGCCAACTGGCAGGAAACCCTGCGCCGCCTCTCCGCCTCCGGCATCCGTACCGTCTGCTATAATTTCATGCCGGTGCTGGACTGGACCCGCACCGACCTTCGCTGGGAAACCAGACACGGCGCAAAGGCGATGCGCTTCGATCTTCCCGATTTCGCCGCCTTCGACATTCATATTCTGAAACGCCCGGACGCCAGGGCCGACTATCCGGACTGGCTGCTGGAGGAAGCGGCAAAACGCTTCGCCGAGATGCCGGATACAAAAATCACCGCGCTCGGGCGCAATATCGGCGCTGGCCTGCCCGGCTCGGCGGATGGTTATACGCTCGCCCAGCTGCTCGAAAAACTGCGCTCCTATCACGGCGTCAACCGTGAAAGGCTGCAGCAGAACCTGATCGACTTTCTCTCCGAGGTGACACCGGTTGCCGAGGAAGTGGGCATCAACATCTGCGCCCATGGTGATGATCCGCCTTGGCCGCTGCTCGGCCTGCCGCGTATTCTTTCAACGGAAGACGACTACGCCCATATGCTGTCGCAGGTCGACAGCCGCGCCAATGGCGTGACGCTCTGCACCGGCTCGCTTGGCGCTCGGGCGGATAACGACCTGCCCTTCATCGCCAGCCGTTTTGCCGATCGCATCCATTTCGTGCATCTGCGCAATGTGACGCGTGACACCGATACCGTGCCCTGCTCCTTCTTCGAGGACGAACATCTGGAAGGCGGCACCGACATGGTCGCCGTCATCGCCGCACTTCTGTCGGAGGAAACCCGCCGTCGCGCCGAAGGCCGTGAAGACCACACCATTCCGATGCGTCCCGACCACGGACAGGAAATCCTCGACGACCTGACGCGGGGCGCGCAGCCCGGTTATCCCGCCATCGGCCGCCTTAAGGGGCTAGCGGAGCTGCGCGGCATCGAACGCACCCTGTCGCATGGCCGTTTCGGGCTGGGAACGAGCGCCGAATGAGTTCCTTAGTCCGTCATCACGGCCTTGAGTCGGAATGACGGATCAGAGAACCTGCGGTCAATCGTGCCCTGAGCTGGAGATAGGAAAGAGCGGCCAGCCCACCGGCTATGGCGCCGGCGGCTTTCACCGCGGCGTCCATCAGATGCGGATGCCGTGTGGGCGACAAAAACTGCAGCGCCTCGATACCAAAAGCCGCAGTGACGCCCGCAACGATGACGGCGAGCCAGTGGCGCGGATAGGCAAACACGAAGGCGGCCGAGCAGAAGGCGAAGGCGGCGGCACGGTCTATCCCCACCGTCGTCAGCGTGTGAGGCCGAAAGCCGATGGGACAGATTGTAACGATCACGATCAGCAGAAAAACCGACCAGGCGATGTATTTCGGAAGTCTATTTGTCATCATGACGTCATATAAAACGCCGTGCGCGTAAACGGAAGCGGGTGTTTTTCACGTCTCGCCCAATTAATCACACTTTTTGGTCAAATAGTTGAGAAACCGCCTTTCGCTCAGGCCCCGCACGGGCTAAGGCAGAAGGCAACCGGGCGAGGATCGCGGCTGATGGCGTTTGTGCTGTCGCCTTTCGGTCCATGTCGCGGTGTCGGGTGGATTTTCCACGCAGGATCAGATTTTCAGGGAAGAGCACAATGAGTTTCAAGCCGCACGGCAAACATCTGGTTGCAGGAGAATGGGTCGCAACGGAAGCAAAATTCCGCAGCGAGCCTGCACATGGCGAGGCTTTCGATTTTTCGGTCGGCACGGTCGATCTGGTGAACAAGGCTGCGGAAGCTGCTGAAGAAGCCTTCTGGAGCTACGGCTACACCACCCGCGAAGAGCGCGCCGCATTCCTCGACACCATCGCCGATGAGATCGAAGCGCGCGCCGACGCCATAACCGAAATCGGCTCGTCCGAGACCGGCCTGCCCGCCGGACGCCTGCAGGGCGAACGTGGCCGCACCGTTGGCCAGCTCCGCCTTTTCGCCTCGCATATCCGCAAGGGTGACTATCTCGACCGCCGCCACGACGAAGCGCTGCCGGATCGCCAGCCGCTGCCGCGCCCGGATATCCGCCTGATGCAGCGCCCGATCGGCCCCGTCGCCGTCTTCGGCGCGTCGAACTTCCCGCTCGCCTTCTCCACGGCCGGTGGTGACACCGCTGCTGCTCTGGCCGCCGGCTGCCCCGTCGTCGTCAAGGGCCATTCCGCCCATCCCGGCACCGGCGAAATCGTTGCGGAAGCCGTTCTTGCCGCCGTCAAGAAGCACAATCTGCATCCAGGCGTCTTCTCGCTGATCCAGGGCGGCCGCCGCGATGTCGGTTCCGCGCTCGTGCAGCATCCGCGCATCAAGGCGGTCGGTTTCACCGGTTCGCTCGCCGGCGGCCGCGCGCTGTTCGATCTCTGCGCCCAGCGCCCCGAGCCGATCCCCTTCTTCGGCGAACTCGGTTCCGTGAACCCGATGTTCCTGCTGCCGGAAGCCGTTTCCGCCCGTGGCGAGGCCATCGCCAAGGGCTGGGCCGGTTCGCTGACCATGGGTGCGGGCCAGTTCTGCACCAATCCCGGCATCGCCGTCATTCTCTCCGAGCAGGCGGATGCGGTTGCTGAAACCGCGCGTGCCGCGCTTTCCGAAGTCGGCCCGCAGGTCATGCTGACGGATGGTATCGCTTCTGCCTATCGTGACGGCCGCGACCGTATCGCCGCCGGCAACGGCGTGCGCGACGTGCTGACCACCACCTGCAATCTGCGCAATGCAACGCCTTATCTGTACCGGGTGTCCGGCAAGGACTGGGTTGCCAACCACGCTCTTGCCGAAGAAGTCTTCGGACCGCTCGGCCTCATCGTGACGGTCGATAGCCCGGAAGAAATGCTGGAAGTGGCAAAGAGCTTCGAAGGCCAGCTGACCGCAACCCTGCATCTGGATGCCGGCGACGCCGAGCTTGGCCGCAAGCTGCTGCCGATCCTGGAGCGCAAGGCCGGCCGCGTTCTCGCCAACGGTTTCCCGACCGGCGTGGAAGTCTCCGAAGCCATGGTTCATGGCGGCCCTTACCCGGCATCGACGAACTTCGGCGCAACCTCTGTTGGCACCATGTCGATCCGCCGCTTCATGCGTCCGGTTTCCTATCAGAACATTCCTTCGGACGTTCTGCCTGACGATATCCGCTAAAACTGATGGAGGCAGGCGCAGCGCTGCGCCTGCCTTTTTTATTCGGCTTTACCGCCCTTCGGGAAATACGGCCTGACGCTGAAGCGTCACCCGCCTCCCCTTCTCCCGTCTCACGGTCCCCATCCAGATTTTTCCGTACCAAGACGTCGGCATCGGTTGACATCGCCCCCGCACGTAATGCTAATACGCAATCTCGTAACGTAATAACATTACAATCATCCTTCAGAACCGATACCGGTTCTTATCCGCACGGGGATGATAACGTCTGGAAGGAACACCATGAGATTTTCCCTTCAACAGCACCTTGGCATGAGCGCGCTTGCCACGTGCCTTGCCCTCACCCTGCCGCTCGCCTCTGGCGTGGCGCAGGCGGAAGAAAGCGGCGACAGCGTCAAGGAATGGCGTCTCTTCATTGCCGATCACACCCAGCCGGTGGTGCGCGCGATCAATTTCGAAACCGGTAAGGAACTCGGACGCTACGACCTGAAGGGCTATGCGGCGCTGACTGCCAGCGCCTCCGGCAAGACTGTTTTCGCCACACAGTCAGATTCAGATATCGTGCATGTGATCAAGACCGGCATCGTCTTTTCCGACCACGGTGAACACCGCGATCTGGATGTGGAAGATACGGCGCTGCTGCCCGTTACCTTCGAAGGCAAACGCCCGTTCCACGTCGTGCCGCATGATGATCATGCCATCCTGTTCTACGACCGTGGTGGCAAGGCTGAAATCATCGACGAGGCTGCCCTGCTGGATGGCAAGGCAAAGGTCCGCACTGTCGATACGACCGCCCCGCATCACGGCGTGGCAGTGACGATGGGCCGTTACGTTCTGGTATCCGTACCCAACACGCAGATCGAAACCAAACCCGACACGCTGCCGCCCCGCATCGGGTTGCGCGTTCTTGACAGGGAAGGCAAGCAGGTTGGTGAACAGGCGACATGCACCGATCTGCATGGCGAGGCGACATCCGCACGGCTTGCGGCTTTTGGCTGCAAGGAAGGCATTCTCGTTGCCCGGCCGGGCGGCACGGATGGCCCGAAGCTCGAAATGCTGGCCTATCCAGAAGATTTTCCGAAAGCCTATACCGGTACACTGCTCGGCGGCAAATCCATGCAGTTTTTCCTTGGAAACTACGGTGAAGACAAGGTCGTCCTGATCGATCCTGACAGCAAGGACGCTTTCCGTCTGGTGGAGTTGCCGACCCGGCGCGTCGATTTCATCCTCGACCCCGCCAATCCGCGCAATGCCTATATCCTGACGGAAGATGGCGACCTGCATGTGCTTGACGTGCTGGAAGGCGCCATCACCCGCAAGGCGAAGGTCACCGAACCCTACAGCAAGGATGGCCATTGGCGCGATCCGCGTCCGCGTCTCGCCGTTGCCGACGGGCAGGTGGCAATTTCCGATCCGCGCCATTCGCTGGTGCGCGTGGTGGATGCGGAAAGCCTGAAGGAAACCCGCACGCTTGCGGTGGAAGGCCAGCCCTACTCCATCGTTGCCGTTGGCGGCTCCGGCGCTTCGCACTGATACCGAACAAAAGAAACCCCGTGCGCCCGAAGGACGCACGGGGTTTCCTGATTTTGATGGGCCGTATTATCAGGCCGACTGCACAGCCTGTATCTTCTCGATGCCGCCAACAATGCCGGAGAAATCCTGCCAGACGCCCTGCGCGCCCTTGCGCCATTCGTCCAGCGCTTCCGGCTGCAGCACCTTGCCGCCCTTCGAAAGCGCAAGCTCGACGGACTTTACTTCGTCCTCGACGATCAGCTGGTTGAAATACTGCGCGCCTTCGCTCGATGCTTCAAGGAGAACATTCTTCTCTTCGTCGTCCAGCTGGTTCCAGAAGGTCGCACCGTAATAGACGACGCCTGAAGCCCAGATGTGGCCGGTTTCCGTCAGATAGGGCACGACCTCGTAAAGCTTGAAGCCGGCATAAGCGGACTTGGTGAGATCCATGGCATCAGCCACGCCGGTTGCCAGCGCATTATAGGTCTCGGTGATCGGAATACCGACCGGGGTGGTGCCGAAGGCGCTCCACAGCTTGGTGTGCAGCGGGCTCTGGATGACGCGGATCTTCTTGCCTTCCAGCTGCTCCGGCCGGGTGACCGGCTCCTTAGTCAGAAGATGGCGTGCGCCGTAATTGATGAAATCGGCAGCGATGAATTGCTGGGCGGCGAGCTTCGTCTTCAGATCAGCGCCAGTCTCACCCGTCACCACCTTGCGCACATGGTCGGTATCGCGAAACAGGAAAGGCAGATCGAGGATCTGCAGTTCCGGCACCCAGCCGGAGAGCGAGGAGACTGTCGAAAGGCTCGCCTGAACCGAGCCCAGGCGGATATTTTCCGCCACTTCCTTTTCACCGCCCAGCGCACCGCTCTTGACGATGTTGAAACGGAAACGGCCGGGCAGCTTCGCCTCCACCAGCTCGCTGATCTTCACCCAGATTTTCGTCTCGGGCTTGTCATCGGCAAACAGCGAGGCAACGGTGAGGCTGCGGGTTCTGGCATTTGCCGTGCGCACGAAGGCGGGGGCGGCGAGCGTTGCGGCGCCGATGGCGGAGAGTTTGAGGAGATTGCGGCGATCGATAATAGTCATGACTGAAACCCCAAATTTAGAAGAAAATGGCCCAGGCGCACAAAATGGCGAGGGAAACGAGAAGCGAGACGAGATAGGGAACGACGGCCCGGAAAAGTGCTGTCGCCGGAATGCGGGTGACGCCGCTGACCACGAAGATCAGCATGCCGAGCGGCGGTGTCAGGCCATGGATCATCAGATTGACCACGAGAATGACGCCGAAATGGATGGGATCAATGCCGGCCGCCACGGCAGCGGGCAGCAGGATCGGCCCGAACAGCAGGATGGCAGCACCAATATCCAGCACCAGACCAACCACGAGCAGGATGAGGTTGGAGAGCAGGAGCACCGCGATCTTGCTGCCGCCCAGAAGCGTCACAAAATCGGTGACGAGGCCGGAGACATTATCCACCGCCAGCAGGAAGGCGAAAGGCCCCGCCGTGCCGATCAGAAGACCGATGGCCGCCGCCTCACCCGCCGACTGGCGGAAGGTCGCGAAAATGCGGCCCGCGCCCAGCCGGTAACCGAAACCGAGAAACAGCGTGTAGAGAGCGGCAAGGGCCGCAGCTTCCGTGGTGGTGACAACACCGATGCGGATGCCGACCACCACGATGACGCCAAGCCCGAAGGCAGGTATCGCGGCCACGGCCGAACGCCAGCGTTCGCTGCCTGTCGCCCGCGGCAGGGTATCGACGCTGCGCACGCTGAGATGGATCGCCACCGCAAGGCAGATTGCCATAAGTCCGCCCGCGAAGAAGCCACCGACCAGCAACGAGCCGACCGACAGATTGGTGGCCGTTGCGAGGATGAGAAAGGCGATGGAAGGCGGAATGACATTGTCCAGCACCGAGGTAGCGGCAATGATCGCGCCCGCCTGCGCCGGCGGATAGCCGTGCTTCACCAGTTCCGGCTGGAAGGTGGAAGCCCCGAAGGCGGCATTGGCGACCGAGGAGCCGGATGCGCCGGAAAACAGCACGCTGGTCAGAAGCGTCGTCTGCGCCAGCCCTGCCCGCCGGTGGCCGACCATGGAGGCGGCAAAACGAACCAGCTGGTTGGCGACGCCCGATTCCGTCAGCAGGCTTCCGGCCAGCAGGAAGAAGGGAATGGCCAGCAGCAGGAATTTCGACATGCCCGTCACCGTCGAGGACACGATGGCCGGCTCTGGCAAGGTGCTGCCGAAGGCGATCGCCACATAGGCAGCGGCAAGGAAGGCATGGGCAAGCGGTGCGGCCAGAACCAGTCCCACGGCCGCCGTCAGCGCCAGAAACAGGCTCGGCGGCAGGCTCGTATCGACAAACAGTTCCGGCAGGCCGACATAAGAAACCACCGCGATGGCGACGGAAAGCAGAACGGCAAGCGCCTTGCCTTCACCGACCCGTTGAAGCGCCAGATAGACAAAGATCAGCG
Organism: Agrobacterium sp. O3.4; assembly: GCF_041414895.1. Lineage (NCBI taxonomy): Bacteria > Pseudomonadati > Pseudomonadota > Alphaproteobacteria > Hyphomicrobiales > Rhizobiaceae > Agrobacterium > Agrobacterium sp. O3.4. Next base: position 882,665 of record NZ_JALPZP010000002.1, on the reverse strand, counting down.
CGCCGCCTGCACCGAGAAAACCGAAGCGCACCCATTCCGGCAGACCGAGCGTTGGCGATGTGCCACCCAGCATGGCCGCAATTTCCACCCCGCCGAAAGCGAGGATGAGGGCTGCGACGAAGGAAAAGGCATCGGCCAGAACTTCGGTTGCGGCATGAAAGCGTTCCGGCAGGAAGCGCACGAATACATCCAGCCGCATGGCCAGAGCGCTCTTGAGGCTGAGCGGCGCGCCGACTGCGATCATCGCCACATTGAGCCAGATGCCCAGATCTTCCGCCCCGATGAAACCGGTATGGAACAGATATCGCAGGGCGACATTGACCAGCACCACCACAAGAAGCGTTGCAAGGATGGCTGCGGCAATCGCGCCCAGCGCCTTGTCCAGAACGGCAAGCGCCCGTTCGGCCACGCGTTGTGGACCGAAGCGCCGTTGCGCGATTGTTGTTGCCGGACTTGCCGTCATGTTGTTCTTCTCCACTCCCGCACCATGCTCAGGAGGCCTTGGCCGAGAGGTCGCGGTCGAACAGGGTCGACCAGGTGAATTGTTTCGCCGCTGACACTTCCCGCGATACATCGAGGCGTGGCAGAACCTTTTCGCCGAAGCGGAAGGCTTCCTCCAGCAATGGCATGCCCGAGAGGATAAAGGTGTTCACGCCCGCCTTCTTATAGGCCTCCAGCGTGCGGATGACAGTATCCGGCGAACCGACAATCGCGGTTCCCGGGCCCGGACGGACAAGCCCGATGCCGGCCCAGAGATTGGGGGCGATTTCCAGATCGCGCAGGTTTTCCGGTTTCTGCCCGCCATGCATCGCCGTCATGCGCTGCTGGCCGACGGAATCGGTCTTGCCGACAAAACGCTGGTTGGCGGCAATCGCACGCTCATCCATGCGCCCGTAAAGGTCGGCGGCGGCGGCCCAGGCCTCTTCATCGGTGTCACGCACGATGACATAGAGCCGAATGCCATATTCCAGTTCGCGGCCAAGCTGTTCCGCCCGCGCCTTGACGAGATCGACCTTCGCGCCGATCTGATCGGGCGTTTCACCCCAGGAGAGATAGGTCTCGACATGTTTGGCGGCAACATCGATGGCCTTGTCCGAAGAACCGCCGAACCACAAGGGCGGCGGTTCTATGCCCTGCCCCACCGGCAGCGCGAGTTTAGCACCCTCGGTCTGGAAATGCCGCCCCTTGAAATCCACCGTCTCGCCGGCGAAAAGCCGGTGCCAGATCTGCAGATATTCATCCGCCATGTCGTAACGCTCATCATGCGGCATGGTCATGCCGTAAGCGCCGAGCATCTTCGCATCGCCAGAGACGACATTGATCAGCAGGCGGCCGCGCGAAAACTCCTGGAGCGTCGCCGCCATCTTGGCAAGCAGCGTCGGCGCAATCAGGCCCGGATGGATGGCAACCAGCAGTTTAAGCCGCTCGGTATGGGAGAGCAGTGCGCCCGCCAGAACCCAGACATCATGCGCGCCGGTGGCAAACAGCGCGCCGGTATAACCCAGCTGATCGTAAGCCAGCGCCAGCTGCTTGTAATAACCGAGATCGACCTTGCGGGAGCCTTCCGGCTGCCAGGGATAAGCGCCATCGGGTGCGCACATGTACCAGAAAACATTCATCTGTCACCTCCGACGCTGGCTGATTGCGGGGCCGGGTTTTGCCCGGTCTGAACCGGTAAAGAGAAATGGCCGTGCCTGTAAAGCGTATCGGCCTCCTCCTGCTGTTCGGCAAGGATATTTTCAGCGGCGGGCACCACGGAAAGATCGCGTGAGCGCAGCACCTTCGCCCAGGATGCCGCATCACCCTCACTGCCCGGTTCGGCGGCAAGCAGCGCCGCAGCCGTGTCGATATCCGCCATGACGGCCCGGCCGACGCGGTCCAGTTCGGCCGCAATCGCCTGTCGTGTCTCCTGCGCTATATTGTGACGCGCCAGCGTCCAGAACAGCGATCGGTTGGGAATGGTTGAACCGCAGCGGACCAGAAGGCTGATCTCCTCATGGGTCAGGGCCTTTTCCAGCCGTGGCGACATCGTTACCCAGGCATCGACACGGCCTTCCACGAGGTCGAGCAGGCTGTCGCTGTCACCGCTTTCAATCCGCGTCACATCCGAAAGACCAAGACCGGCCCCTTCCAGGCTACGGGCCAGAAGATAGGTGTGAAACGATCCGTCGATCAGCGATATGCGCTTTCCCGAGAGATCAGCGGCAGAACGGATCGGGCTGTCGCGCCGCACGAGGATCGCGCCATTGGCGGGCCTCGGCGCGGAAGCGGCGATATAGACCGCCGCAAGCCCGCGCGCATCCGCCTCAATGGGCGGCGTCGAGCCGGTGCCACCGAAATGGATGTCGCCCTTTTCCAGCAGGGCCGCCGTATCGCGTCCTTCGCGATAGGTCACGAATTCCGGATTAAATTGCTCGAAAGCGCCGGGCCAGAGCCGGGCGAGCCGTAAATGCAGATTGTTGGGATGGACCCCGATTTTCATGTCGACACCTCATTTCGCAATCAATCTACTTTTTTATAGAGTGTCTTCGAGGAACGTTTTGGCGATCCTCAGCCGGAAAGCGAAAGAGAAATCTACTAATCCTGTAGATTTTAAAAATTCTGCAGCCGACTAAAAACGACCTGCATCAAGCCATTGAAATTTATCAGCATACAATTTACTTTTTTATAGTCTGAAACAGGGACCAGTAGTTGTGACGAAACCGGTTTCCAATCTCATCTGCCGCAGCGTGGTGGAAGCGAGCGAGCTTTTGAAGCTTGTCGCCAACGCCAACCGTCTGGCCATCGTCTGTTACCTCATGGAAACGGAAGCGTCTGTTTCCGCACTGGAATATGAACTTGGTATCCAGCAGCCAACGCTTTCGCAGCAGCTCGCCGAATTGCGCGACGCCGGTATCATTGAAGGCACACGGGAAGGCAAGGCGGTGATCTATCGTGTCACCGATCCGCGCATTATCCAGCTGGTTCTGACCCTGCGTGGTCTTTACAAGGACCTTTCCGATGTGACGGGCAAGAAAGGCCGTCGCGCCTTGCCGCTGGATGAGGCGATGTTCGACTGACATGATCGACCTTTACACCTGGATCACGCCCAACGGCCTCAAAATCTCGGTTGCGCTGGAAGAACTCGGCCTGCCCTATCGCAGCCACGCCATCGACATCGAAAAAGGCGAGCAGTTCGCGGCCGATTATATCCGCATCAATCCCGGCTCGAAAATTCCGGCAATCATCGACAATGACAACGGCACCGTCCTGACGGAATCGAACGCGATCCTCCTCTATCTCGCCGAAAAAGCCGACCGGCTTCTGCCCGCCTCCGCCACCGAGCGACTGATCGTCATGGAATGGCTGATGTGGCAGGCCGCCAATTTCGGCCCGACACTCGGTTATGCCCATTATTTCCTGACTTATAATGCCGGAGAGGCCCCCTTTGCCGAGGCACGTTTTGCCGCGGATGTGGAGCGCCTCTATCGGACATTGAACGACCGTTTAACGGGGCGGGAATATGTGGCGGGAGATTTTTCCATCGCCGATATCGCCATCTGGCCATGGGTCTCGCGTTTCGCGCGCCACAAAATCAATCTCGATGAATTTCCGGCGGTACAGCGGTGGTATCGCCAGCTTGGACAGCGGGAAAGTTTTAAGCGCGGTTATCGCGTCCCCTTCGCAACGTCGGACGTACCGGGGTTTTAACAGGCGACGAGGTGACCGGGCGAAACCTCGCGATATTCACGCGGCTTGACGACATAATCGACGGCGCGGATCGGGCTTTTCAGCTCGTCATTGGCAGCACCGCGCCTTGTGTTGCGGCGATCCGGGTCCGGCACCGGCACGGCGGCCATCAGCTTGCGGGTATAGTCGTGCTGCGGATTGTCGAAAACGGCAGCACGCGGGCCGATTTCGACGATCTCGCCGAGATACATCACCGCCACCCGGTGGCTGACGCGCTCCACCACTGCCATGTCATGGGATATGAACAGGAAGGCAAGATCGAGGCTTTGCTGCAGATCCAGCATCAGGTTGATGACCTGCGCCTTGATCGAGACATCCAGCGCCGAGACGCTTTCATCGGCGACGATGACCTTTGGCTTCAGCGCCAGCGCGCGGGCAATGCAGATGCGCTGCCGCTGGCCGCCGGAAAACTCGTGCGGGTAACGCGCCGCCATATCGGGCGAGAGGCCGACCTTTTCCAGCATGTCAGCCACCACATCCTTCGCTTCGCGGGCGCTGCCCATGCGATGCTCCAGAAACGGTTCGGCAATCGCCGCACCCACTGTCATGCGCGGGTTGAGCGAGGCGAAAGGGTCCTGAAAGATCATCTGAACCGTCTTGCGCATTTCGCGCATGCCCATCTTGTCGAGGGCGAGAATATTCTCGCCATTGACCACCACCGAACCGGCATCCGGCTCGATCAGCCGCATGATGGCACGACCGGTGGTCGACTTGCCGCAGCCGCTTTCGCCTACCAGCGATAGAGTCTCCCCGGCCCTCAGATCGAAGGACACGTTTTCCACCGCGTGGACGCGGCCGCTGAGCCGTCCCAGCAAGCCGGAGTGGATGTCGAAACGCTTGGTCAGCCCCTCCACCTTCAGCACCGGCTGGGCGCTGGCGTCAACGGTATCGGCCGGACGCGCCGGCTCCTGCGTTTCCCCCGTGGTGGTGTTGACGATGGGAAACCGGAGCGGTCTTTCCTCACCCGTCATCGACCCAAGAACCGGAACGGCGGATAAAAGCGCGCGCGTATAGGGATGTTTGCCGCGGTGGAAGATATCCGCCGTCGCGCCGACTTCCACCTGTTCGCCGCGATACATGACGACGGTACGGTCGGCAATCTCAGCCACCACGCCCATGTCATGGGTGATGAACAGGACGGAGGTACCCTCCTCTTCCTGAAGCGTCTTGATGAGGTCGAGAATCTGGCCCTGAATGGTCACATCGAGCGCCGTCGTCGGCTCGTCGGCGATCAGGAGCTTCGGCCGGGACGCAAGCGCCATGGCGATCATCACGCGCTGGCGCATGCCGCCGGAGAAGCGGTGCGGATATTCATCGAAACGCGAGGCGGCGGAGGGTATGCGGACCTTTTCCAGCAGGCGGATCGTCTCTGCCCGCGCATCGGCTTTCGACATCGGTTGATGGCACAGCAGAGCCTCGGAAATCTGGTCGCCGATGGTGAAGAGCGGATTGAGGCTGGTCATCGGCTCCTGAAAGATCATCGCCACCTCATTGCCCCGCACCCGCCGCATGGCATCCTCGGAAAGCGAGAGCAGGTTGCGACCTCCGAGCAGGATTTCACCCTGCACCCTGCTGCTTTCCCGATCCAGCAGCCGCATGATGGAAAGCGATGTGACGCTTTTGCCCGAACCGCTTTCGCCAACGATCGCAACCGTCTCGCCCGGCCCGACATCAAAGGAAATATCACGCACCACGGGTTTCCAGCCGCCATCCACGTGAAAGGACGTGGTGAGATTGCGGACGGAAAGCACGGCATCTTCGGCACTAAGCGGTGCTGCCTGCGGCATGGTCATGATCGTTCCCTTTTCTTTATTCTGGTTGCAATGCTTGGGCGGGCAGTTACCGCGGGTTTCTTCTCCCCGAGGGGGAGAAGGTGGCCCGAAGGGTCGGATGAGGGGGCAACGTCAGCGATGGACCGCACCCTTGCCCCCTCATCCCGCTGCCGCGACCTTCTCCCCGGCGGGGAGAAGAAGCTCGCGGCACCCGCTCGTTCCATATGCAGTCGTTATTAGTCCGGCCAGCGCAGCATGCCGTCGAAACGGTGGCGGCTGCGGTCTTCGAACGGCGTGGCAATCACCTCGTTGGAGGCGCGCGCCTTATCCAGCTCTTCCGCCAGGCGGGAAGCCACGATGGTTTCCTGGCCGGGATGCAGGTTGCAGGGGTCGAGATAGAAATAGCGGTGTTCAACCTCATGATCGCGGGCAATGATCGGCGGATTGCCCTTGGCCAGCGCCGTCGTAAGGTCCCATGCGGTGATATGGGCTTCTTCGGCATCGATGATGACGCGAAGCCGGTCGAGCGGGTTATTGGTCGGGTCGGGCTCGATCAGCGCCGTCACGCCGGGGCGTCCATCCAGCGTCTTTTTCCAGAGGTTGAGATAGCCGGTTTCACGCTCGCGGATGCCGTCATGGTCACGCTTTTCCCAGGCTTCCAGCGCCGCCATGACGCCATAAATGCTTTCCTTGCCGACCTTCATGCCGCGGCCGATGCCCATATTCTGGAGGAAAGCATTGCGCACCAGTTCCTTTTTGCCGGCGACGATGCCGGAAGTGGGACCGCCAAGGAACTTGTGGCCGGAATAGAGGACAACATCCGCGCCCGTCGCCAGAAACAGCTCCAGGTCATATTCGGACGCCGCATCGACGATAACAGGAACGCCCTTGGCGTGGGCAATCTCGACGAATTCGGAAAGGTGCAGCAGACCGTAATTCACCACATGGTGCGAGACGACATAGACCGCCGCCGCCGTCTTTTCGGTGATGGCGTTTTCCATGTGGAAACGATGGGTCGATGTCGCCTGCCCGATCAGCACCACCTTGCCGCCACCGAGGCGGATTGCCTGATCCACCGGCGCGCCATAGCTCACCACATGCCCCATCTGCACCAGAACTTCGTTCTTCTCAGGCGCGACATCGGGCAGCTTTTCGATGGCCAGCAGATTATTGCCGGTAATGGCGCCTGCTACAGCAAGGCTGATGCCGGAGGAGCAGGACGCCGTGACGAAACCAGCCTCGCCGCCCGTCAGTCTTGCAATGATCGCGCTAGCCTTGCGTTGCAGATCATTGATCTCGACGAATTGCGGCAGGATGGCCGCCATGGCCTGCACGGCCTCGGGAACGACAATCGACGCGCCGAGCGAGGTCATGGTGCCCGAGACGTTGATGACCGGGCGAAGGCCGATCCTGCTTCTGATATCCTCGGTCATGTCTTTCTCCTGTCTTTGCGATGCGATAGGCATCGACATATATGCCATAATAATGTAATAGCTTCTCAAAACCATGAGGAGCCAAAATTGGACGCCCATAGACTGGACGAAATGCCTTCAACCGCCGTGTCTCCCACGGAGGAAAATCCGGACGCGAAGACGGCCAAGCGCTCGCGCGTCAGCGGCATCGACCGCGCGCTTCAGGTTATTGATTACCTTTACGAAACCGGATCGCCAGCCGGCGCTTACGCGATTGCCAAGGCGATCAAGGCGCCGCTTTCCACCGTCTATGTGATCATCGACGATCTCGTCGAAAAGAACATGCTGGCGCGCAATGCCGATGGCAATATCTGGCTCGGCGCGCGGCTTTACCATTATGGCCTTGCTTATGCCCGCTCGCTGGATTTCATGGGTGTCGCTACCCACGAAATGCACGATCTGTGCCGCCATGCGGGCGAGACCGTGCAGCTTTGCGGCCGCGATGGCGACCATATGCTTGTTCTGGCCATGGCCGATGGTCCAAGCCATTTTCAGGTCGCGTCGCGCGTCGGCACCCGTGTTCCCCTGAACTGGACGGCCTCCGGCCGCCTGCTCGTCGGTCATTTGCCGGAGGCGGAGCGTGTCGAACTGTTCAAGCGCTGCGCCCGCACCTCGCCCACCGGCCGCGCGGAAATCAACCCGGAGACCCTGTCGCAATCGGCAGGTGCCGCTTTCCATGACCGCCTGTCGATACAGGTCGCCGAATCCGATTACGCCGTCGCCTGCATTGCCTCGCCGATCTGCGACAACAGGGGCGAATGCGTTGCGACGATTTCCATCGTGCTGCCGGAACAGAAGGTGCTGGCGGATGAAAACCATTACACCGAACAGGTCAGGGTCTCGGCAGAACGGATCGAAAAGCTGATGGGCTGGCGCAACCATTAAACGGCCTCACCCCTTGAGCGCGACGATGGCTTCGATCTCAACGGTGATGTTGCCCGGCAATGAGCCGAAACCCACGGCGGAGCGGGCATGTTGTCCCGCATCGCCGAACACATCGATGAAGAGATCGGAGCAGCCATTGATAACGCTCGGGTGATCGCGGAAATCGCTGACGGCATTGACCATGCCGAGCAGCTTGACCACTTTTTTCACCCGCGACAGATCACCCAGCGCCTCATGCATGACGGCAAGCAGATTGATGCCGGTGAGACGCGCATGATTATAGGCCTCTTCCAGCCCGATTTCCGCGCCCACCTTGCCGGCATAGAGATGGCCGTTTTCTTCCCGCGGCCCCTGGCCCGAGAGATAAAGCATGTTGCCTTCCACCACATGGGTGACGAAATTGGCAATTGGCGGCGGCGGCGGCGGCAGGGAGATGCCGAGCGCAGCGAGCCGGTCATAGGGCGAAAGGTGCCCTTCTGCATCAAGCGAAGACTGTTTCACGCGAATTCCTCATAATGCCGGGACGGGTATCCCGTAATGTCTGCGGAAGGCGGAGCGTGCCCCGCCATTCCATTCGGGTTCAGCGCCAGGAATAACCATGGCTGTGGCGCACCAGCTTGCGCGCCCTTGGAATATAACGGCTGGCGGCAATCGCTTCCGTGCCGATGACCGCGTAACGCGGCTCGAACAGACGCGTCAGGCGCGCCACATCGCCATTTGAATCGGTCGCTTCCAGATCGGAATCCACGAGATCGAAAATGGTGAAGTCGGCGCGCTGGCCAACATCGAGACGGTTTTCCATATCGAGGCGGATGACGGAGGCCGGATTGCGGGTAACGGCCTCGACGACATTTTCGAACGGCATATCGACCGACAGCAGCTTCGACATGGTCGTCGCCAGATCCCAGACCGGGAAATTCATCGAATGGCCATGCAAATCCGTCGAGATCGAGAACGGCAACAGGCCGCGTGCAATCGCCGCTTCCGCCACCTTGAAGGAGAAGGAGGCGCCGCCATGGCCGATATCCAGCCGGATGCCTTCACCGGCGCAGCGTTCGGCAAGGTTGAACAGGTCCTCGTCTTCCATGATGCTGGAGCCCGATTTGCCGTTGAAGCAATGGGTCACGACATCACCGGGGCCGAGGATTTCCAGCACCTCGTCATAGAGTGCCGGCGGTTCGCCCACATGCACCATCATCGGCACTTTCAGGATCTTGGCGATCTTCTTGCCGAGCTTGACCGGCGTCACACCCCAGGAACCGGTGATGACATGGCTCGCCCGCACCTTCAGGCCGACAATATGCTCGCTGTTTTCGGCGTAACATTCGAGGATACGATCTAGGTCGATATCCTTGATGTCGCGCAGTTCCGGCACCCGGTTGCAGGCAACAAGGCCGATGGAACCGAGATTGAGAAAGGCCTTGATGCGCTCTCTCGAGGGTTCGATGATATATTCGCGGAAACCGTGGAAATTCGCCTCGCCCGCCGAACCGGCATCCACCAGCGTCGTGACGCCGCGTTCCGCCCCGCATTCGGAGGGGCGGATGGAGATATCGGTGCCGCCGTGCCAGATGTGCACGTGCAGATCCACCCAGCCGGGCGAGATGAAGGCGCCCTTGGCATCGATACGCTGTGCATCCGCAGGCGCCTGCAGGGCAGAGCCTACCGCGGCGATCTTGCCATCGCCGCCGATCAGAATATCGGTCGAGGCCTGGGACGCCCCCTTTCCGAAACCGACAGGTTTGACATTGGTGAGAAGAATGGGAGCTTGAAGAGGCGCTTTCGCCTGTTCGCCGGACGACATATTACAAATCCCTTCGCAGTCTTGGGTCGAGCATGTCCCGCAGCCCGTCGCCGACCATTTGCAGCGACAGCACGGAAAGAATGATGGCAAAGCCGGGGAAATAGGTCATCCAGTCAGCCTGGCCGATATATTGGCGGCCAGCGGAGATCATGGTTCCCCAGGTGGGTATCTCGGGGCTGACACCGAGCCCCAGAAAGGAAAGGCCCGCCTCGGCCAGCATGGCGCTGGCAAAAAGGAAGGTGCATTGCACGAGGATGGGCGAGACCAGATTGCGCAGCACATGCCGCGTCATGATGTGGAAGGTGGAAATGCCAAGCGCCTTCGCCGCCTCCACATAGGGCAACTCACGGATCACCAGCGTCGAGGCGCGCACGATGCGGGCAAGGCGCGGCGAATAAACGACTGCAAGCGCGATGATGACAGTCGTCAGGGACGGGCCGAGTGCCGCCACCAGCGCAATCGCCAGCAGAATATCCGGAAAGGCCATCATCGCATCGATCAGGCGCGCAATCGGCGTATCCAGCTTCTGGAAGAAACCGGCAAGCAGGCCGAGCGTGATGCCGATCAGCGCCGAAAGCGCCACCACGGCGGCCCCGACCAGAAGTGACAGCCTTCCGGCATAGATGGTGCGGGAAAACACGTCGCGGCCGAACTCGTCGGTGCCGAACCAGTAGATTTCGCTCGGCGGCTTCAGGCGGTTCACAATCGACAGTTTCGACGGCGAATAAGGCGCAATCATCGGCGCGAAAACGGCAAGCAGCACGAAGACGACGAGAACGATAAGACCGGCAGCGACCGTCTTCCGCTTCAGGAGACGCCGAATGAACAGGATGGTCGGGTTGCGCGCCGGCGGGGTGGTGGAAACAATATCGGCCATCAGTAACGAACCCTCGGATCGACCAGCAGATAAAGCATGTCGATTGCAAAATTGATGAGCACGTAAAGCCCGGCGATGATGAGAAGCGCGCCCTGAATGACCGGATAATCCCGCCGCAGCACGGCTGAGACGACAAGATTGCCGACGCCCGGCAGGCCGAAGACGGTTTCCGTTACCACTGCACCGGAAATCAGCACGGCGGCGGTGAGGCCAAGCACGGTGAGAATGGGAATGAGCGCATTCTTCAGCGCATGTTTCATCACCACCCGGCGCTCCTTGACGCCCTTGGCTCTGGCGGTGCGGACATAATCGTCACCGAGAACATCCAGCATCGAGGCGCGGGTGAAGCGCAGAATGAGCGCGGAGGAAACGAGGCCGAGCGCGATGGCCGGCAAGGTCAGGTGATACATGCGCTGCAAGAAGCTGGCACCCGGCCCGCCATAACCCGAAACCGGAAACAGATCGAGCCGCACGGCAAAGACCTGCATGAGGATGAGGCCGAGCCAGAAGCTCGGAATGCTCGCCGCCAGCATTGCAATGGTGGTGGCTGCCTGATCCACGAAGGAACCACGCCGGTAAGCGGCGTAGATGCCGATGGGCAGCGCGATGACGCTGGCAATCAGCAGCGAAAAGATTGTCAGGAAGAAAGTCGGCTCCGCCCGGTCCAGCAGTGCCGATCCAACCGGCATGTTGAGGAAGATCGACTGGCCGAGATCGCCCTTCAGCAACTGGCCGATATAATAGACATATTGCACGCCAAGCGACTGATCGAGACCGAGCCGGGTGCGCAGCTCGGCAATATCCTGCGCCGAGGCATCCGGCCCCAGCATCACGGCAGCCGGGTCTCCCGGGGTGACGCGCAGGATGACGAAAACGATGGTGACGACGAGGAACATCACCACGATCATTCCCGCAAGTCTTTGGAAAATATACCGTATCACGTATCAAGGCTCCGAAGCGGGTGATAGGCCGCGACCAGGCGACGGTTGAACTGAGTTAAAGATGAATGCCGACACCTCCGGCACTCAGGGTCGGGAAAAACGCTTACTTCCGTCATGCCGGACTTGATCCGGCATCCAGCTACCACGCGTCGGCGTGGTAAAAGAATCCCTTGCGATCAAGGACTTGATCGCGCTGGATCCCGGCTCAAGGCCGGGATGACGGGGTGCGGCCGTAGCACCCAGCACCCCGAGACCAAGCTGATCCTATTTCGTGACCGAAGCGTTCCAGAAATACGGCCACGGAGCCGGGTCGACACCATCAAGCTTGTTGGACTTGGCCGCTGCGGCATTGAAGTCACCGATCTTGATGAGCGGCAGCTCGGCATAGATCGTCTTCTGCACGTTGGCCCAAAGCGCGAGGCGTTTTTCCGGATCGGCTTCCGACGTGAAGGCGTCAACTGCCGCCTTGCGTGCCGGCGTATCCCACCAGCCCGGTGAGCTGGTGGACAGAGCTCCCATCAGCGCCGGTTCCGGCAGGAAGGGGCTGTGGCTGATATAGATGTCCCAAAGCTTCGGATCGGCGCGGCGCTGCGTCAGCGTCGCCCAGTCCACCACCTGCATATCCACCTTGAAACCGGCAAGTTTCAGATATTCCGCCGCCACCTGCGCCATCTTGTAATGGAACTCATATTGGCGGCTGGTGAGGATGCGCAGTGGCTCGCCATTATAACCGGCTGCCTTCAGCTTTTCGGCGGCGGCTTCCGGGTTGCCGACATTATAATTGCCCTCGACACCCTCTTCCGTGTGCCAGGAAAAATTGTCGGGGTAATAGGCACCGTCCAGAGCGTAGAAATCCGTGCTGCCGAAAGCGGCTGCGAGCATGTCTTCCATGTTCAGAGCTTCGGTCACGGCCTTGCGGACCTCGAGCTTGGAAGCAAGCCCCTCCTTGGTGTTGAACACGAAGACCGGGAAACCGAATGGTTTCAGCATCATCGGCTGCGAGGCCGACGAGGACTTCACCTTGTCGAAGGATTCCACCGGAATGGAATCGACATAGTCATATTGTCCGGAAACAGCGGCTTCGACGCGGGTATTCGGATCAGGCACCGGGACGAAGCGGATTTCATCGAGATACTGATGGCGTGCACCGCCATAACCGTCGCTCTCGCCGTCACGGGATTTGTAGCCATCGAAACGCACGAGCTGGATATATTGGTCCGCCTTGCGTTCCTTCAGCATATAAGGACCGGTGCCGACAAATTCGGCCATCGGCTCCGCCTGTTTTTCAGCCGGCAGAATGATGGCGGCGGAGTTGTTGAAAGCCAGAAGCGAGGTCAGCGGCGCATAGGCCTGCTTGAGGGTGATCGTCACCGTTCCGGCATCGGGCGCGGAAATATTGTCGATGAAACCGGCGGCCTGCTTGCCGCGTGAGGCGATCTTCATCCAGCGGCCGAGCGAGGCGACGACATCTTCCGAGGTCATGTCGCTGCCATCATGGAACTTGATACCCTGCCTGAGCTTGATCGTGTAAGTTTTGCCATCCGCACTGATTTCCGGCAGACTTTCGGCCAGAAGCGGCGTCACCTTCCAGCCCTTGTCGAAGGTGTAAAGCGTTTCGAAAATATGCTGCGTGACGATGCCGACCAGATCGGCGGTCGAGGCCATGGGATCGAGTGTCGGCGGCTCGCCGATCGTCGCGACGTTGATGACGCCACCCTTCTCCGCGGCCATCATCACACCCGGCGCCAGCAACAGCGCGGCGGTGGCGAGAAATGCAATTTTACGTCTCATGTTGAAGCTCCCAGCTTTTTTTATCAACTCGATGTTCCATTATTATGTTATATGCATCTTTATAACAGAATATCCCGATAAGACGCCTTGTCAATGACCTCGTGGCGAGATCTCGGAATTCATGGGTTGAGGAACCAGCAGGAAATCTTTGCCAGCGTTAAAAGCAAGCTTTTGGGAATGACGGCCACGTCTTCCGGGCGAGACAGAAGAGAATTAACAGGTCGGGATATTTCGCATTTGCGAACAAACTGCTATTGAAGATCGAACCAAGACCAGTTTTCGACCGACATCGCTTAGCATTCCTATTATTTTTATATCATTCCGTCTCCGGCAGCCGCTTTTTCAGGACTGGAGACAAGCAGGCCATTCTATACCGCCGAGTTTTTTCGAAGGCGGATTATAAATTTTTATTACGTTGAAATTATTGAGGAAATTATGAAGACGGCAATCGTCCATGACTGGCTCACCGACCGAGGTGGGGCTGAAAAGGTGCTTCACAACCTTCTCGAAATCTATCCTCACGCGGATCTTTATTGCCTTGTCGATTTCATGAGCGAGCGCGACCGGGGCTTCCTCGGCGGGCGGCCCGTCAACACCTCTTTCATCCAGAAATTGCCCTTCGCCCGAAAGAAATACCGTTCCTATCTGCCGTTGATGCCGCTTGCCATCGAACAATTTGATCTCAGCGGTTACGATCTGGTGATCTCCTCAAGCTATGCCGTCGCCAAGGGTGTCATCACCGGTCCGGGCCAGTTTCACGTCTCCTATATCCACAGCCCCATCCGTTATGCCTGGGATCTCCAGCACCAATATCTGAAAGAAACAAAACTCAATCGCGGCTTCGCCTCATGGATTGCGCGCGCCATCCTGCATTATATTCGCATGTGGGATATACGCACCGCCAACGGCGTTGACCTGATGACGGTCAATTCCAAATTCATTCGCAACCGGGTGCGCAAATGTTACGGGCGCGATTCAACGGTGATCTATCCGCCGGTGGACACCTCGCATCTGTCTCCTTCCGAATGGAAAGGCGACTATTTCGTTACCGCGTCGCGGCTAGTGCCCTATAAGAAAGTGCACCTGATCGTCGAAGCCTTTGCGAAGATGCCCGAAAAGCGCCTCGTCGTCATCGGCGACGGACCCGACATGAAACGAATTCGCGACATCGCCGCGCCCAACGTTGAGATCCTTGGCTTCGTCGGCAATGAGGAGCTTCATAAATACATGGCGGAAGCCAGGGCCTTCGTTTTTGCGGCAGAAGATGACTTCGGCATCGTGCCGGTGGAATCGCAGGCGCTGGGAACACCGGTCATCGCTTATGGCAGAGGCGGCGTGCTTGAAACGGTCATCCCGCTCGGCGCTTCAAACCAGCCGACGGGCCTCTATTTCGGCGAACAGACACCGGAAGCGATCTGTGCCGCCGTGCAGGAATTCGTCGATAATTCCGAGCGCTTCGACAAGAACGCCTGCATCGACAATGCCGCCCGCTTCTCACGGGAACGTTTCCTGCGGGAATTTGCCGATACCGTGAATTTTGCACTGGCGGAACGGGCCTGAACGTCAACGACCCGTTGCGCGGCTGAAGACCGAGCCGTGTCGATCGATAATGCTAAACCGCTGGCGGCACGCCTGTTAATGACCGCGCCGAAGTAGATCCAGATCAGCGATCTCGCCTCAGCGCGAAGCATTTAAATATCGAGGATGCATACACAAAGGCCAGCCCTAATTATTAGCCGGATTTATTGTTGCAGGTTGCCACCGCAGCACTAAACCTAAGATGCTTTAATCGGTTTACCCAGTTCATTCTCAAACAGCATTGCCTAATTTTATTTATTGTGCGATTTTCGCGCAGTTTTAGGTGTTGATATGTTTTTATTTAATTCTTTTTTAACAAAAAATAGGCGCGCTTTTTTCGCTGTCGGCCTTGCCAGTGCGCTGATGAATATTCTTAATCTTTCCGGCTCGCTCTTCATGCTGGAGGTTTACGATCGCATTTTGCCCAGCAAGAGCATCCCTTCGCTTGTCGCGCTGGTCGTTCTCCTCATCATTCTTTACGCCTTTCTGATGGGCTTTGATGTTTTGCGCAGCCGGATATTGGCGCGTATCGCCGATACCATCGACGACGCGCTCAATCAGAAGCTTTTCAGGGCATCGATCGGCGCTCCTCTTTTTGCCTCCGCCAAGATCGATGGCTTGCAGATCGTCGGCGATCTCGATCAGATACGTCAGTTTTTGTCCGGTCCGGGCCCCGGAGCATTTTTCGATATTCCCTGGCTCCCCATCTATCTGCTGATCTGTTTTGCCCTGCACCCGTGGATCGGCTTTGCCGTGCTTGGCGGCGCCGTCATTCTCGTCATTTTGACGCTTTTGACCAATTGGCTCACTGAAAAGGCCACCAAACAGGCTTATGCCGCGCGTGGGCAGAGAAACACGCTCGTGGGCAACAGTCAGCGCAATATTGAATCCATCAAAACAATGGGCATGATGGGTGCGGTGACCTCGATGTGGAGCGATCTGCATTCTCAATATCGTGCCGTCACCCTTTCGACCTCCGATACGGCGGGCATGCTTGGCGCGATATCGCGCACATTCCGCCTGCTGCTGCAATCCGGCGTCATGGCAATCGGCGCCGTGCTGGTCATCGATGGCAATGCATCGGCGGGCAGCATCATCGCAGGCTCGATCCTTTCGGCAAAGGCGCTTGGCCCCGTCGAACATGCAATAGCCAACTGGCGCAGTTTCATGACGGCACGACAGGGCTGGAAGCGCATCAACGAATTTCTTGAACTGGTGCCTGAGCCGCCACCGCCACTTTCCCTGCCGCGGCCGCAATATACCGTTGCCGTCGATCGTGTGACGGGTGGGCCGCCGAGTGCTGCGCGCGATACGGTTGCCGATATTTCCTTTACGCTGAATGCTGGCGACGGGCTCGGTATCATTGGTCCAAGCGCGTCCGGAAAATCAACGCTGGCGCGCCTGATGACGGGGATCTGGCCCTATGAGCGCGGTTCCGTGCGCTTCGATGGCGCAGCGTTGAACCAATGGGATTTCGAGGTTCTCGGCAAATCCATCGGTTACATGCCCCAGCAGGTGGAGTTGATGGCGGGAACCGTCGCGCAGAATATCGCGCGATTTGACCGTGATGCGACAGCGGAAGCAATCGTTGCGGCGGCCAAGGCGGCTCAGGTTCATGACCTGATCCTGAGCCTGCCCAGCGGTTACGACACCTATATCGGCGATCGTGGCGAGGCCTTATCGGGCGGGCAGAAGCAGCGCATCGGCCTTGCCCGCGCGCTTTTCGGCGAACCGTTTTTTGTGATTCTGGATGAGCCAAACTCCAATCTGGACAGCGAAGGCGAGATGGCGCTGCGCAATGCAATCGGCGACATCAGGGCGCGGGGCGGCATCGTTGTCGTCATCGCCCATCGTCCCAGCGCCATCGAAAGCGTCAATCTCGTGATGGTCATGAGCGGCGGCCGGATGCTGCGCTTCGGCACCAAGGAAGAAGTGCTGGCGCAAATCCTGCGGCAAAACCTGCATCAGGTACCGGCAGCGGAGGAAGAAACGCGCAAGATCGAAAACCGGGTGGGCGAAAATGGTTGAGCAGGAAAAAGCCGGCGTCACGAATGCGTCTCTTCTAAAGCATTCCGCCGCAGTAATGGTTCTCGCCATCGGCCTGCTCGTCGGATTGGGCGGCTGGGCAGCCATGGCAAAGCTTGCCGGCGCAGTCGTCGCCACGGGACGGGTCGTCGTCGAAGGCAACTCCAAGAAAATCCAGCACCTTTCCGGCGGAATTGTCAGCGAGATCAGGGTCGCCGAAGGCGACAGGGTCGATGCAGGGCAGATTTTGCTGCGGCTGAGCGACACGATCGTTCAGGCCAATTTATCCATCGTTGAGAACACGCTCGCGCAACTTTATTCGCGCCGTGCCCGGCTGCGCGCCGAGATTACCGAGGCCTCGTCTTTCACCGTGCCGGAAGATCTGGTGGAATTGACCAATCCGAAATCCGCCAGGACATTCATCGACAGCGAACAGGGGCTTTTTAACAGCCGCCTCAGCGCGCTGACCGGCATGAAAAAACAGCTGGCAACGCGCAAGGAGCAACTTCTTGATGAGGCGCGAGGCATGGGCGTTCAGGTTGAGGCAACAGAAAACGAGCTTGCCATCGTCAAGGAGGATGTTTCCAAGACGCAGGAACTTTACAGCAAGGGGCTCGTCACGCTTCAGCGGCTCAATCTCTTGAAGCGGCAGCTGTCCAACCTCGAAGGCCAGCAGGGCCAATATATGGCGGCCCGCGCCCAGACGGTGGGCAAGATGAGTGAAATGGACCTGCAGTTGCTGCAGCTCGACGAAGACCGCAAGTCCGAAGTTACCAAAGACCTGACATCGGTCGAGGCAACGGTCGCCGAATACGAAGAACGGCTTGCCGCAACCCGCGATCAGCTGGATCGCCTTGATATTCGCTCACCGATCGCCGGGCGTGTCTATCAGCTTTCCGTGCACAATATAAACGGCGTCATTCAGCCGGGTGAAGTGCTGATGCTGGTGGTGCCGGAGAAAGACGACCTTGCAATCGAAGCGGACATACTTCCGCGAGACATTGACCAGATTTACGTCGGCCAGCCGGTCACCATCCGGTTCACGGCCTTCAACCAGAGCACGACACCTGATATCGTTGCCGAAGTCGCCATCGTCGCTCCCGATCTACAGATGGATTCCCGAACCGGAGCCTCCTTTTACACCCTGCGGATCAAACCGGATAAGATCGGGATGCATCATCTTCCGGGCGGAAAACTATACCCGGGAATGCCGGCGGAAGTCTTCATACAGACGAGTGAGAGAAGCGTTCTGTCCTATTTCGTGAAACCGTTTCAGGACCGGCTTAATAAAACGTTCATACAGGAATAAGCTTCTTTTTGCTGCATGTTATCCAAATGAAAACATTCACAAAATATGCGGGTCGATACTCAGTATAGTTAAAAATAAGCGTAAATTAGTCTCTTGTTTTATTATTTTTTATGGATTAAATATCGTAGGCATTGCTAAGTTTAGAGTAAATTTCAATTCATTTCAGTCTCAAAAATTTATAGGAGAGTAACATGGCATTAACTGTCACTTTCGGTAATGGCGGCGCTTCGACGGTTTCGTCGCTCACCAATCTCATCGATCAGGAAGCTTACAAGCTCCTCACGGAATCGACGACGCAGACCAAGAACGGCTCCTCGCTCAATTCCGGCGTCGTTGATGTCGGCGCCGTTTCGGTTCCCGGCAGCAGCGTGGGCGGCAAGGTCGATGTTGGATACGACGCCAGCACCAACAGCTTCAATTTCGACGTGACGTCGGCATGGAACTCGGTGAAAAACGTTCTCGCCAAGTCCGACTCCGCAGAAAACCTTTCGTTCAAGGATTTCGTGCAGGTTGACGTTCACCTTGGCGGCACCACCGCTTCCAACGTTGAAGTTCTCAATGCCAAGCGTGGTAATATCTCCACCGGCTCGGGCAATGACACGGTCACCCTCTCACTTCTGTCGAACGACAAAGCCTGGGTAAACGCCTTCAACATCGACACCGGTGCCGGCAACGACACCATCATCGTCAAGGCGGGCTCGGCCCTTAATGATCTGTCTTCGGCGGGCGCAGGCGGCGTTGCTGCCGGCACCAATGTCGTAAACGGCGGCAAGGGCATCACCGACGGTAGCGCAACCTCTGTCACGATCAACGCTGGTGACGGCAACGACACGATTGATCTTAGCGGCGTCAAGCTCGCTTCGTCGCTGGTAACCGGCGGCAAGGGCATCGATCACATCATCGCCAGCGGCGGTGCCGATACTTTCGTGTTCAATCTCGGCGACATGGCCAAGAGCCTTGCGACCGACTCCATCAGTGGCTTCAACGCCAGCGTGGACAAGCTCAAGCTGGTTGGCACGACAATCTCGGACTGGACGCTGTCGAACTTCGGCGACGACACCGTCCTCGACTACAATGTGGACGGCGCGCACAAGGGTGAAAAAATCATCGTTTCAGGTGTTCACCTTACCGGCAGCGGCTGGTTCACCGCATAATTCTCTCAAAGAGAATTTGCATTAGCAGCGCCATTGCCTAAAATGATCGTGGTCCGGATCGTATATCCGGACCACGATTTTTTTGTCCTGAAATTTCTCATTCTCTTTTGAACTTTTAGATTTTATCAAAAACTTTTCAGAGCACCGAGATGGAACAGAAAAAGTCGCGCGACAATAGTTATGATGTCGCCAAAGGCCTGTGCATGATCCTTGTGGTTTTCGGTCACGCGGAAAGGGGACTAAGCGTTTCCGGCGCACCACCGCAATTCAGCCTTCTGGGATTTTTCGACTACACGATCTATACTTTTCATATGCCGTTTTTTTTCTTCGTTTCGGGGCTTTTTTTCTCATCTGGAAAAACGACGGACCCCAGAGATTTCCTGGGCAAGCTGGGAAAAAATATCGCTTATCCCTATCTGTTCTGGTCGCTCCTGCACGGCAGCCTCATGGTTGCCATGGGGCGTCTCGGCCTCACAAATACTGTCATTGATTTTACCAGAATTCTCGAAATCCTGTGGAATCCGATCAGTCCCTTCTGGTTTCTCTACGCGCTGTTTTTCTGCCAGCTCGCATCCTTTGTTTTAACACAGCTATCCGCGCTAGTCCGCCTGGCACTCGCACTTGTTCTTTTCACACTGCTTTATTCACTCAGCCATTCCGTCCTCTGGGATATCGCCTACGGCTTCGTGTATTTCACACTCGGCATCGTCGCGAAACAATATGGTTTTCAGCAGCGACGATACGATACGCGCTCATTTCTCGGACTGCTCGTAGCCTTTGCAATTTCAGCCTATTTGTCATGGCAAGCCGAGATTCCCGAAAGGCTCCCATTTATCTCCGCTGTTCTCGGCATCTTTCTGGTGATCGCACTATCGCAAATTCTCGCGAGGAGCGAAAACGCGATATCGTCCGTATTTGAAACGCTTGGGAGACTGTCCGTCGGCATTTATGTCATGCACATCATCGCCATCGGCTTTGGCCGGGCTGTTGCAGTAAAACTGTTTCAGGTGACAGATATGGCAAGCCTTCTGGCAATCACGACAATCATCGGTGTTGCGCTGCCGGCCATCGTTCAAATGGCCGCCATCCGCCTTGGCATCCATGAGTGGCTGGCATTGCCCGCCTCGGCCCATAGAAGATCAAACGACATCACACCGTCTTTCGGGCGCATCCGCAAAAAGCTGAAAAAACATTCGTAAAACAAATAATTACCAATTCGTGATATCAAGACATAAAGAAACTTCTCAAGCGTGACAAAACTGCACTAGCGCAATGCAGCAATCGAAGAGATTATGGCTCTGACTGAATATTAAAAGCAAAGACATCAACGCTCCTCTGAACCACGAATGTGCGCGATTGCAGCTTTCTGGCACAGATGATCGGTGAATGAACTTGAAGCATCGCCTGGAATTGGGCATATGCCTGATGCGGGCAGAAGCAGTTTCTAAATACGTTTCTGCTTAAGGAATGTAATACCGGTGAAGTTTACTTTACCGGCTCTGTTTATGACGTGTCTATTTTTTAAAAATTATACGATGTCCGGACTGTTTTACTTTTCGGACGAAATTCATTTTGAGGACCAAATGCGTTTATTGAATGTTTCGATTCTGCTTGCCTCCGCAGCACTGACAGGCTGCACGGTCACAGCGGCGTCCGGGCCTGATGCGGCGTCAATCGAATCCAACGCTTCGGTAAAATTCGGTTCCAAGGACAAGCAGAAAACCGCAGGCGTCGACTACGCGCTGATCGACATAAACAGTTCCGTCCTGAATTATGTCGGCGATACCACGACAACGACCCTGCTCGGCAGCTTCGGTGGTGGCAAGGGCGGTGTGCCTGCGCTGCCAATGGGTGTCGGCGACGTGGTGCAGGTGGCGATCTTCGAAAGTCAGGCGGGTGGTCTGTTCATCCCGAGTGATGCGGGCAGCCGCCCCGGCAACTTTATCAGCCTGCCCAACCAGACGGTGGATCGGGAAGGCAATATCAGCGTGCCCTATGCCGGCAAGATCCGCGCGACCGGCCGCAATGTCGAGGATGTGCAGAGCGAAATCGAGGAGCGACTTGCCAACCGCGCCATCGAACCGCAGGTTCTCATCACCAAGATTTCCAGCCGTTCGGCGCAGGCCTCCGTGCTTGGCGATGTCAAGGAGCCGACAAAGGTCCAGCTGTCGGAAGCGGGCGATCGCGTTCTTGACGTGATCTCCTATGCCAAGGGCCTCAGCGCGCCCAATATCGAATCCTATGTAACGCTGATCCGCCGCGGCAAGACTGCGCGCGTCAACTATAATCACCTCGTCAGCACGCCGAGCGAGAACATCTATGTGGTTCCGGGCGACACGATCATGGTGGAACGTGAGCGCCGCACTTATCTCGCCTTCGGCGCTTCCGGCCTCAACGGCCGTTTCGAATTCGAGGACGCCGATCTCAAGCTTTCGGATGCGCTCGGCAAGGCGGGCGGATTGCTCGATTCCCGCGCGGATCCGGCCCAGGTCTATGTCTATCGCACCGTCAAGCGCGAGCTTCTGGTCAAACTGGGCATCAATACGTCCAAGTTCCCCGGGCAGGACGTTCCGGTCATCTTCCGCGCCAATCTGCGCGATCCCTCCACCTTCTTCGCCAGCACGAAATTCCCGATGCAGGATCGCGACATCATCTACGTCACGAATTCGCAGGCAACCGAACTTTACAAGTTCCTCGATCTCGTCGGCTCCGTTCCCGCAACGACGGGCAATGTGGCCGAGGATGTACTTGCGACGCGCAACGCCATCCGGGCCTTCTGACCCATGGCATCGCGCCGCTGACACCAAAGCCGCCCCGGAAACGAGGCGGCTTTTTTGGCTGAAACCATCAGCGGAGATTGTCCGCCGGTCAGGATGCATATCGACGACATTCCGCTCCAGCAACTGACGGCACCGGTGAACACAGATGCTGATCGTGGAGGCAGAGGCCGACGCTCAGGCAGCGGCTGTCGCGTGGTAAGCCGGCGACCGACATCGACCAAGAACCGCCACACCCCCTGCTCCGCAAGGCGTAGCGCCGTGGCCATTGTCGCCGCCATTACAAAAGTTTAAGGTGATTTCGCAGCGCAATGGGTATCTTCTGGGTGGCAAGCTGCTCCCAAGGCTTGCCGCACATGTTCGGGAAACATGTATCGCTCTCATTATGCGGAATCGTCAGATGAAACGTTTCTGGACCGCCCTCAGCGTTCTTGCCATCGCAGCCATCGGCGCGTGGTATTTCAAAGACCGCCTGCCGCTCGATCAAATTCCCTATCTCAAGCAATTCGCCAGCGTCTCGCAACAGACGGCCCCTGCCACGGCTGATACCAGGGCGCAGCACGCACAAAACGGCCAGGCCGCCCCACAACAGGGCCAAAGACAGGGTGGCGGGCGGCGCAATGGCGGACCGCCCACCGTCAGCACCATCGCCGTCGACAAGGCGACGCTGCCGATGGATGCCATGGCGACAGGCTGGGCGGTTGCGGCCGATATCACCAATATCGCCCCGCTTCAGGCCGGTCTCGTCACGGAAATCGCGGCAAAGGACGGCCAGCATATCAAGGCCGGTGATCTGATCCTGAAAATGGATGACCGCATCGCCCGCGCCGCCGTCGACAAGGACCAGGCCAATATTGCCGCCGATCAGGCGACGCTCGATCAGGCCGAGGCGGCTTTCCAGCGCGCCGCCAATCTGGTCAAGCAGAATGCCGAAGCCCAGCAAGTGCTGGATCTCGCCAAGGCGGCGCGGGATTCGGCCAGCGCCAAGATCGGTGCTGACCGCGCGGCACTGGCCGCCGACCAGGTGACGCTCGAGAATATGGAGATCCGTGCGCCCTTTGACGGTCGGCTGGGCGATATCAGCGTCAGCCCCGGCGCTTATCTCAGCGCCGGCGTCAATATCGTGACGATCACGAAATACGACCCCATCGATGTCAGCTTCCGTCTGTCCCAACGTTACCTGCCGCAATTGCGCGAAGGCCTCGAGAAGGGCGCAACTGTGGATGTGGACCCGGCGGCAACCGGCGGTGAAGCCATGCAGGGCGTGCTGCGCTTTTACGACAATACGGTGGACCAGACCTCCGGCACCGTGCTGGCGAAAGCCGAATTCAAGAACGACCGCGGCCTTTTATGGCCCGGCCAGTCCGTCAACGTCACAGCCCACTTCGTCTCGGATGAAGAGATGATCGTCGTGCCGACGGTTGCGGTTCGGCCGGGGCCGAAGGGAAGTTTCGTCTATACCGTCGATGAAAACCACCGTGTCCATATGACGACGGTCGAAGTCGCCCGTTCGAACGGCGATCTCACCGCCATCGCCAGCGGCCTGTCCGGTGGAGAACATGTCATCATCGAAGGCCAGTCGGAACTCGCCGATGGCCAGCAGGTTGTCGAGCAGTTTTCCGACAAGGGTGGCGCAGATGGCAATCTGGCCGCCAATGTTCCACAGGAAAAGGCTGGCACCCCATGATCTCGAATTTCTGCATCAACCGGCCCGTCGCAACCACTCTTCTCGCCATCGGCCTCGTGCTGGCCGGGCTTGCCGGTTTCCGCCTGCTGCCCGTCGCCGCACTGCCGAAGGTCGATTTTCCGACAATCAGCGTCTCGTCGTCGCTATCGGGCGCTTCGCCGCAGACCATGGCCACATCGGTCACCACCCCGCTGGTCAAGCAGTTCGAGACCATTCCGGGCGTCAGCGAGATCAGCGCCACCAATACGTTGGGCAACAGCTCGATCGTGCTGCAATTCGACCTTAACCGCGATATCGATGCGGCGGCTGCCGATGTTCAGGCAGCGATTTCGCGCGCGCAACGGCAATTGCCAAGCAACATGACGACGACGCCAAGCTACCGCAAGACCAACCCGGCCGATGCCCCGGTGCTGTTGCTGGCGATAAACAGCAAGGAACTGCCAACCAGCAAGGTGGATGAGATCGCCGAAGATATCATCTCGCCGCTACTTTCCACCATTTCCGGCGTCGCCCAGGTCAGTGTCTATGGGGCGCAGACCTATGCCGTGCGCATCGGCCTCGATCCGGCGCAGCTTCAGGCGCGCGGGCTCGGCGTCGATACCGTTACCAATGCGATAGCACAGGCGAATAATCAGGTGCCCGTTGGTGCATTACAGAACGACAACCAGCGCCTGACAATCGAGGCCGATACCCAGCGCACGGATGCCGCGGCCTTCCGTACCCTCGTCGTAGCGACGAATAATGGCGCACCTATCCATCTCGGTGACATCGCCAATGTTACCGATAGCATCGACAACACCAATGCCGGTAGCTGGTTTGACGGCGAACAGGCGATCATCCTTGCCGTACAGCGACAGCCGGACGCCAATACCGTCGACGTTGTCGATGCCATCAAGGCCAAGCTGCCGGCACTTCGCCAGCAATTACCGCCCTCGGTGAACATCAACGTCATGAATGACGCCTCGACCGCCATCACGGATGCGATCTCCGATGTCCAGTTCACGCTTTTCCTCACCATCGGGCTGGTCGTCGCGGTCATCTATCTTTTCACCGGCCACCTGACGGCGACCATCATTCCGGGCCTTGCCGTACCTTTGTCGCTGATCACCGCCTTCGGCGCCATGTATGTGCTGGGTTACAGCATCGACAATATCTCACTGCTTGGCCTCACATTGTCCGTGGGGCTGGTGGTGGACGATGCCATCGTCATGCTGGAAAACATATTACGCCTGCATGAAAAAGGGCTGACCATGCGGGAAGCTGCCCTTCAGGGGGCGGCCGAAGTCAGCAATACCATCCTGTCCATGTCCATCTCGCTGGTTGCCGTGTTTATTCCCATCCTGTTGATGGGTGGGGTGATCGGCAGGCTCTTCAACGAATTCGGCATGGTCGTCACGCTCGCAATCATGGCCTCGGCGCTGGTGTCGCTGACGGTAACGCCGATGCTCGCCTCGCGCCTTTCCGGCAATTCGTCCAGACCGCCAGCCATCGTCCGGTGGTTTGATGCCGGTTTCGAGCGCACGCTGCGTGGTTATGGCCGTGCAGTCGGCTGGTGCCTTTCCCACCGCCGTGTGGTTCTGGCTTCGTTTCTGGCCTCGATTGCCGCCTCGCTCTATCTGTTCGAGACCCTGCCCTCCAGCTTCTTCCCGCAGGAGGATATTGGCCGTCTTTCTGTGTCGACGCAGGCGCGCGAGGATATTTCCTATACTGCGATGCGGGACCTTCAGGCCCAGGTCGCCGACCAGATCCGCAAGAACCCGGCCGTTGTGCATGTCACCTCCATTGTCGGCGGCAACTCCCGCAATCCGCTGAACAATGGTTCGATGTTCGTTGAACTTAAGCCCAAGGAACAACGCGCGCCGCTCAGCCAGGTGCTAGCGGAACTGGGGCAGGCCACATCGAAAGTGGCCGGCATCCGCACCTATATCAATCCGCAGCAGAGCCTGCGTTTCGGCGGGCGCAGTTCCGCCAGCCAGTATCAGCTCGTCGTTCAGGGCCTCAATGCCGATACGACCAATGACTGGTCTAACAAGCTGATGGAAGCGATGCGCCGCGACCATACGTTCACTGCCGTCACTTCCGACGCCCAGAACGGCGCCATCGCCGCAACAATCACCGTCGATCCGGAAAAAGCCGCCGCCTTCGGCATCACCAATGACCAATTGCGCAAGACGCTGGAAATGTCCTTCGGCGGTTATACGGCGGCGCAAATCCAGTCGACTGGCGACAGCTATGATGTGATCGTGGAGTTCGACAGTTCGAAACAGTGGAATGATGATTTCCTGAGCGATATCAATATTCTCTCGGCCAAATCCGGCGTTCTGGTTCCGCTTTCCAATTTTGCTGCCCTCACCCGCACCCAGGCACCGGTCACCATCAACCAGACCGGCCAGCTCGTTTCCACGACGATTTCCTTCAACCTGCCGGATGGGGTGGCGCTGTCCGATGCCACCAGCCGGATCGATCAGCTCAAAAGCACGATCGGCCTGCCGCAGGACGTTTTCACCAGCTATGGCGGCACGGCGGCAATCTTCCAGCAGAGCCAGGGCAATACCGGCATCCTCATTCTTGCGGCGGTGCTGACCATCTATGTGGTTCTCGGCGTTCTCTACGAGAGCTTCATTCACCCGCTGACCATTCTTTCCGGCCTGCCGGCAGCAGCCTTCGGCGCGCTGGTGGCGTTGAAGGTGATGGGCATGGATTTCTCGATCATCGCGCTTATCGGCCTGTTGATGCTGATAGGCATCGTCAAGAAAAATGCGATCATGATGATCGACGTGGCGGTGGAACTGATGCGCGAAAAGGCCGAGCCGGCCGTCACCGCCATTCACGAAGCCTGCGTTCGCCGGTTTCGGCCGATCATGATGACGACCTTCTGCGCGTTGCTGGGCGCGCTGCCAATCGCGCTCGGCTCGGGTGCCAGTTCGGAACTGCGCCAGCCGCTCGGCGTCGCCGTGGTTGGCGGCCTTATCGTCTCGCAATTGCTGACGCTGTTCATCACCCCTGTTATCTTCGTGGAAATGGACCGGTTCGGCAATTTCCTCGCCGGTCTGTTTTCCCGCAAGAAATCAGCCGGCAAGCACGCCGAGCCACAAAAGCCGGAGGGTGAAGGCGAGCCTGATTCCGTCGCTGCCTAGATCGTTTTGATTTTACGCGTTGTCCGGACGTAAAAGCGTTTCCGCTTTTACTGGAAACGCTCTAACGCAGATTTCCGAGGCGCTTCAGCGCCTCGGAAAAACCCGCCGCTTGCAACTGGAACGACACCGTGCGGCCCTGCAGATCGGGGGCTTCAATCGTCAATGTCTTTCCCGCCTCAAGCGCCGAGACGAGCTCGACAAAGGGCGTGAAGGACACGATGCAGCCGACGGGCAGGCAGGTGCTGACCTGCACTTCCTGCAGCCGCACAGTTCCGGATTTCACCGAAAACAACTTTGTGACGGCAAGGCCGAAAGGCATGACGATGGTGCCGGACAATTTGTCCGGTATTTTCGGATCATCAATCCGGAATTCGACCGAGACGACAAGCTTGCGGGTTTTCTCCTCAAGCTGCACCTGGGCTATGGCGCAGGCCGGCTTTTCCGCCGCCACTGAAGCGTTCGGGTTGGCCTCGTCGTTTTCCGCTGGTGCCGCGCAGGCGAGCTGCCAGCTTCCATAAACCTCGTGCATGGGCGCAGCAATCTTCGCTGCCTCCTGCGCAAGCGCACTCGCTGCAACACTGGCAAAGAGGAAGGCAGCGAGGGTTGTCTTCCCAACCAAGTTTTGACCACGCCTCATCAAAAACGGACTCCCAGTTCGGCAGAGGCGGATTGATCCAGCATGCCTGCTCCGAAAACAGCGCCATAACGGAATGTCAAAGTGGCGGCAGGATTGAGGTCGTAGCGCAGTCCCAGATTGATCAACGCCACATCCTGCGCCATCGCCGCACTTGTAACGGAAAAGCCTTGGCCACCCGTGTAGAACAAGGTGCTCTCAACCGCCGGATCGCCATAGGCATGACGCCAGCCGATATCGAACATCGCCTGCCCAGCCATGCCCTCAAATGCGATATCACGGCTGAAACGCGCACCAAGCGTCGAATAAAGCTGGTCATGGCTGGCGGAGCCGGAAGAAACGGCGGCCATGCCGCCCTTCTCGCCGAAGGCATCCGACCGTGTGTTCACATAGCTGATATTGGCATAGGGCTCAAACTGGACGAGATCAAAATCGAAACGCCAGGCGGCCTCGGCAAAGACCTGCGTGGTGGAGGCGTCATAGCCGGCGGTCAGATTTTCCTGCAATGTCGAAAACGACACCGCCCGGCGGGTTTCGACGTCCTGAAAAGCGTGGATCGCTCCGAGGCGCAGCGAGGCCGGGCCAATTGCTCCGCCCGCATAGGCGGCCGCATAATAGCTGTCCACATCCGCCGACGCCAAAAAAGACTTCTGGCTGATGACATCACGGCCATAACCGGCAGCAACACCGGCGCGCCAACCGTTGCCCCAATCACCATCGAGACCAAAAAAGACGCCGCCACCCTTCATACTGACCGACGAGCCGTTGCCATCGCCATCGATATGTCCGCGCGACCCGAAACCATTGGACCAGAAAGTGAGGGAGCCTTCATCGATATTCATCGGATCCGATGCACCCGCCCTTCCGACAGCGGGCAGGATCGGACGCGCATCGATACCCTTGAAGGCGCTGCGCAGCCGGTTGAGAATAACGTCGCGGGTCAACTGACTGCGGTTTATCAATGCCATGGCAATTGAAGGATGCAGTTCACCGGCAAGCTGTGAGAAGGCGGATTGGGTTTCGCCGTCCTGCAGAAACAACGCCGCCTGATAAAGCGAGGAAGCCTCCCCAAGCGCCTCGACGGCCTTGGCGGCGCTGCGCGCGTTATCCGACGATGTTGCAGCAGCAAAAAGCCCGTTCTCCGATGATGCCCGATTGAAGGAGAGATAGGCGTTGCCGTTATCTGCGCTCTTTGTGACACTCGCAATTACGTAAGCGAAATTATCATCCACACCGGAGAATGTGCCAACAATACCGCCCGTCGCCGTCAGGATTCGATATTGGGTGTCGAGACTGTAGGCCGCATAGTTTGAAAGCGGTGTAACGACGAGACGGACATTGTTATCGATGGTGATGGCGCCATTGACATCAAGCCTGTCGGAACTGCCTGATGCGTCGATTTCGACCGCATAGGCCGAGCCGCTGGCGAATGTCACATCGCCCGTGGAGGTGAGCGTGCCGATGGAATTGCCGGGCGAAAGCGTGCCGCCCGAGGCGACGGTCAGGCCGCCGATGGTGCCGGACCCGCCGAGCACCGCACCGCCGCCGACCGAAACCACGCTTGTGAGTGATCCATTGACGCTGAGCTTGCCCGACGAGACCTCGGTGGGGCCTGAATAGGTGCTGTTTCCGGAAAGGACCAGATTGCCCTCACCGGTCTTTTCGAAAGCACCGGTGCCGCTGACGACGTTCGAAAACGTGCCGGCACCATCTACGGCGAGTTTCGCATTATTGACGATGTTCCCCGAGCCGAAGCTTTTTGCGGTTCCCGTCAGCGTGCCGGCCGAAACAGTGGTGCCGCCGGAATAGCTGTTGTCGCCGGCGAGAAGGAGATTGCCGGTACCCGTCTTTTCAAACGAGCCGGAACCGCTGATGACATTGGAAAGCCTACCGGCCCCATCCACGATAAGCTGCGCATTATTGGCGATCTCGCCCGAACCGAAACTGCTGGCGGCTCCCTTCAGCGTGCCGCCCGAAATCATCGTTCCACCGGAATAGCTGTTGTTGCCGCTGAGCGTCGTGACGCCGTTTTCGGCATTGATCCGGCCAGCGCCGGAAATATCCGCGGAAAGTTCGTAGTCGCTTTCCGAGTGGTTGAGGACGATGCTGCCGTTGCCGGAACCGAAGGCAATCGCATTCGCCTCAACCTCCCCGGCAGAACGCGCCGTCTGCCCGGCGGCAGCGCCGATATTCAAAACGCCGGTGGACCCCGCCGCCGATGCGATCACGATGGTCGTCGCGGCAAGGGAACCACCGCCCGTCACCTCCACCATGCCGCTGCCGCTTTTCCCGATAACGAGGGTGTTGCCGATTTCCGCGCGTGACCCCGCCCCGGCGACCTGCAATGCCCCGTCCGAACCGGCCTCCGCGCCGAGAAAAAGCTGATTGGCATTCAGGGAAGCGCCATTGAATACCGTTACGGAGCCGCTGCCGGAGCGGCCGATATTCATGGAGCCGGAACCGGCAAGGTTGTTATCGACCGCAACCGTGACATTCGAGCCGGTGCCTTCGATGGTCATTGTGCCGGACGAACCGGCAAGTTCGCCCAGGGTTATCTGCCCTGCCTCAATGCCGCCGCCGGTACTGACCACCACCTCTCCCTCGGCATCATTCTGATATCCGACGAAAAGGGTCTTCGCCACCGTCCAGCTCGATCCGCCGCCGTCGACGATCACGGAAGATCTCGAACCGCTAAGCGTTGCGACATAACCGGTATCGCTGTCGACGGAGCCGCCCGTATCGATCTGCAGCGAGCCCTCGCCGGCATTGCCGACATGGAGATTTCCGGAATTGCGCAGGGCGCTCCCCGAACCGGAGATACTGGCGGAGCCGACGCCGCCGGCATTTACCCCGAGAACCGTATCGACCGCTTCGACAAGCCCGCCGCCGGTTATTGTCAGCCGGCCTGTGCCGTTGACGCCAACGCCGAGACTGCCGCTGCCGACCGTCCATACGGAACCGCTGCCATCCACGCCAACATTACCCGTCGCACCCGCGGCATTGCCGAGACGCGCGGATGTACTGTCCACCGCGCCTCCCGACTTCACATTCAGCGTGCCATAACCAGCCGTTCCCACCGGGTCTGACGCATCGCCGCCAATCTGCAAATCACCCGTCGTCCATTGCGTGCCGCCGCCGGTTACATCCACCACGGCAATCGAATGGCGGCCGATGGTGACGGCGCCGCTGGTGACGGTCGCGGCTGTACCGACAGCCATAGTGGCCGCGCCCTCATTGCCGACAACCAATGTGCCCTGGGTTTCCAATACGGAACCAGCGCCATCTATCCTGAGCCCACTTCCATCCGATGACCCCAGATTGCCAACGACCGTTTTGCCTTGGCTGATCACCACGCCCCCGCCAGCGATGGAGAAAGAGGCTAGCCCGCCACCGCCGATGATCATATCGCCGGAGCCTGTCACTGTGCTGCCGGCACCCTCCACGGATACGGTCCCCATGGAGCCAACTCCGTTGGCGACAACCAGTCCGCCGGTGGTAAACTCGCTTGCGCCCAGCACCTCCAGCAAACCGAAGCCGCCATAACCCACGAAAACGGTGCCGGAATTGTCAAAGCTGGACGAATTGTCCAGTTTGACGGTGCCATATCCCAACCCGTCCTTACCGACGTAGATATTTCCCGCAGACGTGGCCGAACTTCCACTGAGTGAAAGCTCACCGACGCCGCTTCCGCCCACGGTTATATCGTCGGTATTCGACCAGGTTCCCCCCGAAAAGTTCAATTTTCCGGTAACGCCGGCGTTGTAGCCAATGTCGCTCCCGACTGTCGTCAGGCCGCCATTGACTGAAAGCGAGCCATCGGTGTCGATCCCGATCAACAGATCTGAGATATCGGCATGCTTCCCCACTGCAATCGTCGGCCCCGCGGAATTGAAGCCGGCAGTATCGTTTGGTCCAGGAACTCGCGTATAGCCGTACCAGTTGGAGGGCAAGAACCAGTCGTCCGTCGATGATCCAACCCAGACGATCGTCTCCGCCAGCGCGGGTGACGCGAGTGCGGCGGAAAACATCAGGGCAAAAAGGCTCGTCGAGCCACGCAGAGAGCGCCAGGATACGGGCGCTGGCTTCAAGGGCGCCTTCTGCGGATCTTTCTCTTCAGAAACACCACAGAACCAACCGGACATCCAAGCTCCCTCACCGGCGCATTACGCCGCCCTGCCCTGACCGGCGAATCACTGTTTCAGACAAATCAATTAGCCCATTCTGAAAGATAATTGATAGTATAAACAGCATAAAAATTGCTCTGAACGTCTGCGCAAATATAAAATGGAGCGTGACAGGCACGCTCCATGAAATAGTTGGAAAGATTGCTTGAGCAGCGGAATTTTTGCCGAAAACCGAAGCGGAAACGGCAGTTTCTACTACTGCCGGGAAAACCGCCCAAAGGCTCCGCCTGAAAAGCACAGGGGATCGCCATCACGGTGTGCGGCGCGCAAAACCTCGCCGACGATGATGGTGTGGTCGCCCGCATCATGGGCGGCGGCCTGCCGGCATTCAAACCGGGCGAGCGTTCCGGGAATGACCGGCACACCCTCATCGTTCAATTCCCAGTCCAGATCGTCAAAGGCACGGCCATTGCGGGTGAAGCGGGCGCTCAGCACGTCCTGATCGGCGCTCAGCACATGAATGGCGAAATGGGTGGCACCGCTGAAGGCCTGATAACGCGACGAGTTTTTGGCAGGCGACCACAGCACCAGCGGCGGATCAAGCGATACCGACGCGAAGCTGTTGACCGTCATGCCGATCGGTCCGTCCGGCGTCGTTGCCGTCACAACCGTAACCCCCGTCGTGAAGGCGCCGAGCGCGTTGCGAAAGCTGCGGCTGTTCTCGCCGCCGGGAACAAATACATGCTCATTGGGCATTTT
Organism: Agrobacterium sp. O3.4; assembly: GCF_041414895.1. NCBI lineage: Bacteria > Pseudomonadati > Pseudomonadota > Alphaproteobacteria > Hyphomicrobiales > Rhizobiaceae > Agrobacterium > Agrobacterium sp. O3.4. The sequence continues at coordinate 850,210 of NZ_JALPZP010000002.1, read as the reverse complement.
GATCGCCTCTGCCATTGCCACTGTCATCACGGCACCTCGTTTCCGATTGCGAGTGTATAAAGCTCAAACCATGTCTGGCGGTCGATCGTGACGCGCAGGGCGTCGGCCGCCGTTTTGATGCGCTCGATATTGTTGGTGCCAAGCACCGGCACGATCTTGGCCGGATGGCGCAAAAGCCAGGCGATGGCGACAGCGGTGGCATCCACGCCCTGCTCTTTGCCGATGCGCTGCAGCGCCGCCATCGTTCCCCCATGGGCGCCGGAAAATAGCGAGCCGCCGCCAAGCGGTGACCAGGCCATCGGCGAAACGCGCTTTTCCTGCAGGAAGGCGAGATCGCCATTGGTGAAACTATCCGTGGCAAGCAGGCTCATTTCGATCTGGTTCGTCACCAGCCGGTTTTTCATGGCCGATTGCAGCAGCGAGAAATCCCATGGCCGGAAGTTGGAGACACCAACGGCCTTCACCTTGCCCGACGCGACCAGTGCGTCGAGCGCCTTGCCGGTTTCCTCCGCATCAACAAGCGGATCAGGGCGATGAATGAGCAGGAGATCGACATAATCGGTTCCCATGTCGCGCAGCGACGCCTCGACCGAGGCATTGATATGGCCTGCCGTCGTATCATAGTGCTTGACGCGGGCGGCGGAATGCCGGCCGGCCGGTGCGACGATGCCGCATTTGGTGACGATCTCTATTTTGTCGCGCAGTCCCGGAGCAGCCTTGAGGCCGTTACCCAGAATGGCTTCCGCCGTGTATCCGCCGTAAATATCGGCCTGATCCATGGTGGTGATGCCCTGCGCCAGGCAGGCTTCGATCTTGGCCTGCACATGGGCGGGCGAAGTGTCCTTATCGTCGCCGATGCGCCACATGCCATAAACGATGCGGCTGAGTTCGAGTTTGTCGGAAAGAGCGATGCGTTCCATCAGTGGCGTTCCCCGTTGCCGAGCGGCGTGGCAGGCGTTTCAGAAGGTACCCGGCCGTAAGCATGCGGCAGGGAGCAGGTTTTCATCTGCGGCAGAACCTTGGTGCCGAAGTGTTCCGCCTCATCAATATGCGGATAGCCGGAAAGAATGAAGGCGCGAATGCCCATCTTCTGGTATTCCTCCAGCGTCGACAGAACCTGATCCGTCGAACCGACGAGAGCCGCACCGCAGCCGGAGCGCGCCCGACCGATGCCGGTCCACAGATTGGGTTCGACATAACCGAACTTGTCAGCCAGTTCGCGGGCACGCGCCTGATGCGACACGCCGAGCGAGCCGCTGTCATGGGCGCGGTTACGGATCAGCTGGCCATATTCGTCATCAAGCTTCGAGACCAGATGTTCGGCGTATTCGCGCGCTTCCTGTTCGGTATCGCGCACCACCATGTGGACGCGCAGGCCGTAATCCAGCGTGCGGCCATGGGCGGCTGCACGTTCATTGGCGGCGCGCATGCGGTCCGCCAGCTGGTCCTTCGTCTCAGGCCACATCAGATAGACGTCACACTGCGCGCCACAGAGTTCCAGCGCATCCGGCGAATAACCGCCGAAATAAAGCAGCGGTCCGCCATTCTGCTGGTAAGGCCGTGCCGGCTCGGTGGAGACACCCTTGAACTGGTAGATTTCACCGTCATGGTCGATGGTGTCGCGCGTCCAGGCCTGACGCAGGATCTCAACGACCTCGTGGCTGCGCTTGTAACGAAACGCACTATCGGCCACTTCTCCGGGAAAATCGGAGCTGATGACGTTGAGCGTCAGGCGGCCCTTCAGCATGTGGTCGAGCGTCGCCACCGTGCGCGCCAGCATGATCGGCTGCATCTCGCCGCAGCGGATCGCCGCAAGGAAATTGATGCGGTCACTGATCGGCGCACAGCCTGCAACGAAGCTCAGCGTATCCTGCCCGACCTGATAGGATGAGGGGCAGAGGATGTTGCGGAAACCGAGTTCCTCGGCCTTTTTGACGATATCGGAGCAATGGTCGAAGCTGGAGCGCAGGCTGCCGTCTGGCACGCCCAGATAGGCGTAATCATCGGAGCACAAAGCGGAAAACCAGGAGACCTCGGCAGCATCGAGATCAGCGGATGTAACGGGTACGACGGTCATGCAATTCCTCCTCAGGGCCGCTCTTGTTTTTCTTGCATAACATCAAGAAATATGTAAATCAATGATGTATCAATTTTTGTTTCGGGGAGGAAACGACATCATGAAAAACACTGGCGGCAGCCTGCCCATGTATCTGCAGATCGCCGAAATGCTGGTGCGCGAGGTGGCGGCGGGCCGGCTGATCGACGGCGAAAAGCTGGCGCCGGAGCGTGATATGGCGGCCGATCTCGGCATTGCCGTCGGCACGCTTCGCAAGTCACTCGCCGAATTGCAGGAGCGCGGCCTGCTGGAGCGCGTGCAGGGTTCGGGCAATTACATCCGCGCCGTCAGCGATCCGCAAAGCGTTTACGCCTTCTTCCGCCTCGAGATGATCGAGGGCGGCGGCCTGCCGACGGCAGAGGTTCTGGATGTGGCGCGGCTTGCCAAACCCGCCGCCCTGCCCGCTTTCGGCACTTCCGCCGAAGGGCATCGCATTCGCCGCCTCCGGCGCATTGCCGGAAAACCGGCGGCCATCGAGGAAATCTGGCTTGATGGTTCTTATGTCGACACGATCGCCATCGAGAACATGTCGGAATCCCTCTATCTTTATTATCGCACCCGTCTCAATCTCTGGATCTCGAAGGCGGAAGACCGCATCGATCTGGGCGACGTACCCGACTGGGCACCCGAGGCCTTCGGCCAGAAGCCGGGCGCGCCGGTGCCGCGCGTGCTGCGTCTCAGCCAGGCGCAGGATGGCGCGGTGGCCGAAGTTTCATGGACATGGTTCGACCATACGGTTGCCCGCTACGTTTCTCGCATACGTTGAGATCGCCGCATATTCGCGTGATCTACATGGAGGCAAGAATTTGACGGGAGGCAAGGAAGCGACGACCTGCCTTGCGGCGAGTTTCGCCACTATATTTCTTTAAATCAACGACTTAATAGTTTTTGATTTCTGTCAGAAATAAAATTGATACACTATTGATTTCCTTTTTGTGAAAGGTAATATCACGGAATTAGGGAGACAGGCGTTTCGCCATCCCACGCTATCGCCGGATAATCGGAACAGATTTTCGACAGAGCGATACGTGGAACTTGAAGGTTGATACCGGCTTTTGCGTCCATCGGGATTTTGGACGCGTCGGTTGTGAGGAGGAAAATATGGCTTCAGTCAGCCTGCGCAAGCTGGATAAGAGTTACGGTGCCCTGCGCATCGTCAAGGGCATCGACCTTGAAATCAACGACGGTGAATTCGTGGTGTTCGTCGGCCCTTCCGGCTGCGGCAAATCCACGACGCTGCGTATGGTCGCGGGTCTGGAAAGCATCAGCGGCGGGGAGGTCATGATCGGTGACCGTGTCGTCAACAGGCTGCCGCCGCGCGAACGCGACATCGCCATGGTGTTTCAGGATTATGCGCTTTATCCGCACAAGACCGTGCGCGAAAACATGGGTTTCAGCCTGAAGGTGCGCGGCGTGAGCGCTTCGCAGGCCAATGCCAGCATCGATGAGGCGGCAAAGATGCTCGGCATCGAGCATCTGCTCGACCGCCGGCCCGGCCAGCTTTCCGGCGGCCAGCGCCAGCGTGTGGCCATGGGCCGCGCCATTGTGCGCCGCCCGCAGGTCTTCCTGTTCGACGAGCCGCTTTCCAACCTCGACGCCAAACTCCGCGGACAGGTGCGCACGGAAATCAAGCGCCTGCACCAGCAGCTTGGCACGACAATCATCTATGTCACTCATGACCAGGTGGAGGCCATGACGCTGGCCGACCGCATCGTCATCCTGCGTGGCGGCGATATCGAGCAGGTCGGCACCCCGGACGAGGTCTATAACCGTCCGGAAAGCGTCTTTGTCGGCGGCTTCGTCGGTGCTCCCGCCATGAATTTCGCCCGCGCCAGGGTAAGTGGCGACCGGCTGACATTTTCCGACGGCAATTTCCTGCCGATGGCGGCCATCCGGCCAGCCCGCGAAACGGGCCTCGAAGGGCGCGACGTCATTGTCGGCATTCGCCCGGAACATTTCGGCCCCGCCGAGGGCTTCGACAGCCAGCTTGCAGTCAAGGTGCAGGTGGTGGAACCGCTGGGTTCCGATACGCTCGTCCATTTCAGCCTCGGCGATGCGGCGCTGACCGCCAGAATGCCGCCGCAGCTTCGCCCGGCGCCGAACGAGGAGCTTAAGATCGGGCTCGATCCGTCCAAGGTCCATCTTTTCGACGCCGCGACGGAACGCTCCATTCACTGATTGCCGGGCGTGGAAACGCTGCGGCCAACGGGTTTAATAACGGGAGGAACACATGAAATTCAAAGCTATAACCAGGGCAGCGCTCTGCGCAACCATGCTCACTTTCTCGGGACAGGCCTTTGCCGATGCCGAACTGAAAATCTTCGTTTCCAGCCAGCATCAGCCGGATGTCTGGCGCAAGGCGCTCGATCAATATGAGGCGAAGACGCCGGGCGTGAAGGTTGTCATCGAGACAGGCGGCAACACCTCGGAAATGCAGGCGCAATATCTCAACACCGTGATGTCGGCCAAGGATTCCAGCCTCGACGTGCTGATGCTCGACGTCATCCGTCCCGCGCAATTCGCCACCGCCGGCTGGACAAGCGATTTTTCCGGCAAGGACATGTCCGCCTATCTGCCGACCTATGCCGAAGCCAACACCGTGGACGGCAAGATCGTGGCGCTGCCCGCCTTCGCCGACTCCATGTTCCTTTATTACCGCAAGGACCTGCTGGACAAATACGGCATTCAGCCGCCAACCACCTGGGACGAGCTGAAGGAAGCATCCAAGAAGGTGATGGAGGGTGAAAAGAACCCGGAGCTTCAGGGCCTGTCCTTCCAGGGCAAGGCGATCGAAGGCGCGGTCTGCACCTTCCTCCTGCCCTATTGGAGCGAAGGCAAGTCGCTGGTCGAAAACGGCAAGCTGAACTTCGATAATCAGGCCGCCGTGGATTCGCTGAAGCTCTGGAAGAGCTTCGTCGATGAAGGCATTTCCAAGAAGAACATTTCCGAAGTCGCGACCGACGACACCCGCAAGGAATTCCAGGCCGGCAAGGTTCTCTTCGCCGTCAACTGGTCCTATGCCTGGACGCATTTCCAGGGCAAGGAATCGCAGGTGAATGACAAGGTTGGCGTCGCCCGCCTGCCGGCCGTCAAGGGCGGCGAGCAGACAACCTGCCTCGGCGGCTGGGAATTCGGCGTTTCCGCCTATTCCAAACAGCAGGATGAAGCCAAGAAGCTGGTGGAATATCTCTCCGGTCAGGATGTGTCGAAGTTCATGGCCATCAACGCCACGCTACTGCCGACCTATGCCGCGCTTTACAAGGATGCCGACGTGACCAAGGCAATCCCGTGGTTCGCCGATGCCCTGCCCGTGGTTGAAACCGCCAAGGCCCGTCCCGTGACGCCGCGTTACAACGAGGTCAGCGAGACGATCCGCACCACCGTCAACGGCGTACTTGCCGGCGTCATGACGCCGGAGGACGGCGCAAAACAGATGGAAAGCCGTCTGCGGCGCGTGTTGCGCTAAGCTTCAAGGCCGGAAAGCGGCGTGGTTTCATGCCCTTTCCGGCTGCTTCGACGGACAGGAATAAACGCGCCCGGGCGGTGCGATAAACGGGCCGGGTATGAACCGGTCCGATCGGGAGACGATGACGTGAATCCAGTTGCGGGAGTGGCAGGTGTGACAATGCCGGAAAGAACCATGGTCCGGGTGGACGAAAAGCAGCTGCCGCGCTGGACGCGGTGGCTCGATCTCGGCGACCGGTCGCTTGCCGTGCTTCTGCTGGCGCCTGCTGCCATTCTTCTGTCGCTGATCATCGTCTATCCGGTGGCGCGGCTCGTTTATACCTCGTTTTTCAGCCTGTCGCTGACATCGGGCCTGCCGGCGGAATTCATCGGCTTTGAAAACTACACGGCGATGTTCGACGATCCGATCTTCTGGGAAACGACCTGGAACACGGTTCTGATAACGCTGATTACCGTGCCCGGCGCCCTGTTCATGGGCCTTGGCCTCGCGCTGCTCGCCAACCTGCCCTTTTCCATGCAATGGCCGATGCGGCTGTCGCTGCTCATCCCCTGGGCGCTGCCGCTCTCTTTTGCCGGCCTGATCTTTGCGTGGTTCTTCCACTACGAGTATGGCGTGGTCAATGATGTGCTGAACCGGCTGGGCTTTGAAGGCGTCATCTGGTTCAACTCCCCCAACTGGGCGTTTGCGGCCATCTGCCTGACGATCATCTGGAAGACATCCTCTTTCATGGCGCTGATGATCCTTGCCGGCCTGCAGACCATTCCGCGCTCGCTCTATGAGGCGGCGGATGTGGATGGCGCCGGCAAAATCCGGCAGTTCTTCGAAATCACCCTGCCGCTGCTCAAGCCCTCGATCGTCGTCGCCCTCATCTTCCGCACGATCACGGCGCTGCAGACCTTTGATATTCCTTACATGATGACCGGCGGTGGCCCCGGCACATCCACCACGACGCTTGCCATGTACATTCACCAGAACACCGTTTCCTTCCTCGATCTCGGTTACGGTTCGGCGCTCGCTGTCATGATGTTTGCGCTCTCCATGTGCGTCACCGCCGTTTATCTCCGCATCATCAGGACGAAGGACTGATCCCATGAGCACCGTTGCAAATTCCGGTCTGTCCTCGTTCTTCTCCGGCAAGCCGCTGCGCTTCATCGCGGCCTCCATCCTTTTGGTCAACGGCCTGTTTCCGGCAATCTGGATCCTCTTCACCTCGCTGAAGACCGAAGCGGAACTGACGGCGAAGCCGATCACCTGGTTTCCGCACGCGCCGACGCTGGCCAACTACATGCAGGCCTTTTCCGATCAGCCGCTGCACCTCTTCCTGTTCAACAGCTTCATGGTGGCGCTGCTTTCGACCGCACTCACCATCCTGATTTCGGTGCTGGCGGCTTACGCGCTGGCGCGGCTCAACCTAAAATACCGGGCGCTGATCCTCTCGCTCATCATCGCCGTTTCCACCTTTCCGCTGGTAACGCTGCTGGTGCCGCTGTTCGAAATCATGCGGGCGCTGAACCTGCTCAACAGCTGGACGGCGCTTATCCTGCCCTACACCGTGCTTTCGCTGCCGGTCTGCACGTTGATGCTGGTCTCCTTCTTCGAAAGCATTCCGCGCGATCTCGAAAACGCCGCCATGATCGATGGCTGCACTCGCATCGGCGCGCTGTTCAAGGTGGTCGTGCCGCTCTGCGCACCGGGCGTTTTCACCGCCGGTATTCTCGCCTTCGTTAATGCCTGGGATGAATTCCTGCTGGCGCTTTCCTTCAATTCCAATCCGGCCCTTCGCACCCTGCCCGTCGGCATCCAGCTTTATCAGGGTGAATTCGCCTTCCCCTGGCCGGTCATTTCGGCGGCGCTGGTGGTTGGCATCGTGCCGGTCGCCATCCTGATCGTCATCTTTCAGGAACGGGTTGTCTCCGGCCTCACCGCCGGCGGTCTCAAGGGCTAAACAGGTACAGTCATGCATTTCGAAAAGACCAAAGACGGCTTCACGCTCGCAATCGGCGGCCGCACCATCCTGTCCCATTCGCCAGACAACCCCGCCTTCTTCGCCGGTTCTGGCCGCGAGCGGATGGATATGTATCGCGGCAATTTCGACATAGAGGATTATGTCATCGAGCGGATCGCCCTGCGCCACGCCGAGTTGAATGGCGACAGCGTTACGCTTTCCTCCGCACCAGGACAGGCACCTCACCTCCGCCTGACGCTCGACGGCAACGCCATCAGGCTGACGGCGCTGGATGAAACCATCAACCGCCTGTGGCTGCGCATCGTTGCGGAAACGGACGAGCACGTCTGGGGCGGCGGCGAGCAGATGTCCTATTTCGACATGCGCGGCCGGTGTTTTCCGCTCTGGACTTCTGAACCCGGCGTCGGCCGCGACAAGACCTCGGAGATCACCTTCAAGGCCGATGTGAGCGGCAAGGCGGGCGGTGATTATTACAACACCAACTACCCGCAGCCGACGTATCTCTCGTCGCGCAAATTCGCCCTGCATGTGGAAACGAGCGCCTATTCGGTGTTCGATTTTCGCAACGGCGATTTCCACGAAATCGAAATATGGGCGATCCCGGAAAAGATCGAGTTCTTCGCGGGCGATGCCTTCACCGATATCGTCTCCGCCCTGTCGCTGCGGTTCGGACGCCAGCCGGAACTGCCGGAATGGGTCTATAACGGCGCGATCATCGGATTAAAGGACGGCGTCAACTCCTTTGCTCGATTGGAGAAAATCCGTGCGGCCGGAACGAAGGTTTCCGGCCTCTGGTGCGAGGACTGGGTGGGCCTGCGCCAAACATCTTTCGGCGCGCGTCTCTTCTGGGACTGGCAGGCCAATGACACCCGCTACCCGCATCTGCGCCAGAAGATCGCCGAGCTGGCCGATCACGACATTCGTTTCCTGGGCTATGTGAACCCCTATCTCTGCGTTGACGGCCGGCTATTCCCGGTCGCCGAGGAAGCCGGTTATTTCGCAACTGGCGCAGACGGCAAGACGGCGCTGGTGGATTTCGGCGAATTCGACTGCGGCGTCGTCGATTTCACCAATCCGGCCGCCGCCGACTGGTTTGCCGAAGAGATCATCGGCAAAAACATGCTGGATTTCGGCCTTTCCGGCTGGATGGCCGATTTTGGCGAATATCTGCCGATCGACATCAACCTTTCCAACGGTGTCGATGCCAAGCTGATGCACAATGCCTGGCCCACCCTCTGGGCCGAGGTTAACGCGAAGGCCGTCGAAAGCCGGGGCAAGACGGGTGAAGCGCTGTTTTTCATGCGCGCCGGCTTCACCGGCGTGCAGGCCCATTGCCCGCTGATCTGGGGCGGCGACCAGTCCGTCGATTTCTCCCGCCACGACGGGCTTGTCACCGTCATCTGCGGCGCGCTCTCCTCCGGCCTGATGGGCAACGCCTATCACCATTCCGACATCGGTGGATACACCAGCCTGTTTGGCAATGTCCGGACAGCGGAACTCATCATGCGGTGGACGGAGATGGCCGCCTTCACGCCTGTCATGCGCACCCATGAGGGCAACCGCCCGCGCGACAATCTCCAGATCGATCAGGACGAAACGGTTCTCGCCCATTTCGCTCGCATGACGGCAATTTACGTCGCGCTCGCCCCCTATCTTAAATCGCTTTCCGCAGAGGCGGCCGAGACAGGTCTGCCGGTGCAACGCCCGCTTTTCCTGCATTTCGAGGATGACCGGCAAACCTACGCCATTCAGGACAGTTATCTCTATGGAGCCGACGTGCTGGTTGCGCCGGTCTGGAAAGCGGGCGAAACGCAGCGCACGCTTTATCTTCCGGGCAATGGCGAATGGGTGCACCTGTGGAGCAGCGCGCGCCATCCCGGCGGGCGCGAAGTCACCATCGAAGCGCCGCTCGGCCAGCCGGCGGTTTTCTATCGTGCCGATAGCCGACATATCGCCCTGTTTGAACAGCTTCGCAGCATCTGAGCCGTTGACAGCCAGCTAAAAAAGCGACAGTTTCCGACGCATTCCGAGGGGAGCACCGAACGGTGCTGAGATGGCGATGAGCCGGACCCTTGAACCTGATCCGGGTCATGCCGGCGTAGGAACGGAAACTGTCGCACCCTTCAGGCGCTGCCCTTTCTCTTCTCCGCTTGGCCATGATCTCCGTGATTGTCACATCTGGAGACTGAATGATGATGCTGAAACCTTCTGTCCTTCGCACATGGTGCGTTTGCGTCTGAGGTCCGGCTCATGCGTGCCACCCATGCATTGAACGGTATCGGTCTCCTGCTGCTTCTGTGGCAGGCAGGCACTTGGCTGTTTGCGCCGCCGCGCTATATCCTGCCGTCGCCCGCCGATGTCGCCGCCGCCTTCTGGCGTCAGCCCGGCTTCCTGTTCGGCCAGGCCATGGTAACGCTTGGCGAAATGGCGCTCGGGCTAGCGGCCGGTGTTACGGCGGGCATTCTCGTCGCGTTTACGATCGCCGCCATCCCGCGTCTTGGCCGCCTCGTCTGGCCCATGGTTCTGGTGCTGCAGGCCTTCCCGGTCTTCGTGCTCGCCCCCATTCTCGTGCTCTGGTTCGGTTTCGGCATGGCCTCGAAAGTGGTGATGACGGCGATCATCATCTTCTTCCCCGTCGCCTCCTCCTTCACCGATGGCCTTAACCGCACGGATCGCGCCATTCTCGACGCCGCCTCGCTGACGGAAGCAAGCCACTGGCAGATCCTCACCCGGCTGCGCGTGCCGCTGGCGCTGCCATCGCTTATTTCCGGGCTGAGGGTCGCCGCACCACTCGCCCCGCTGGGCGCCGTCATCGGCGAATGGGTGGGTGCTTCGGCCGGGCTCGGTTTCGTCATGATCCAGTCAAATGCCCGCATGCAGACCGACACGATGTTTGCCGCCATGGCCATTCTTGCCGTCATGGCGGTGCTGCTGCGGCTCATCGTCGACCGGGCGACCGCCAATCTGGCCCCCTGGGCCAAGGAAACAGAACATACCATTCCTCTCAGATATTTACGGAGACTTTCGGCACCATGAAACGAACGCTTCTTTCCCTCGTCGTCGCGGCAGCAGGCGCATTTGCCCCCATGCAATCACAGGCGGCCGACAAGCTTACCGTATTGCTCGAATGGTTCGTGAACCCCGATCATGCGCCGATGGTGATCGCCAGGGAACGTGGCCTGTTTGCCGACGCCGGGCTGGAGGTGGAACTGGTGCCGCCGGCCGACCCTTCCGCCGTGCCGCGTCTCGTCTCGGCAAAGCAGGCCGATATCGGCGTGCATTACCAGCCGAACCTCTATCTCGATCACGATGCCGGCCTGCCGCTCGTGCGTTTCGGCACACTGGTGGAAACTCCGCTGAACACCGTCACGGTTCTCGCGGATGGGCCGATCAAGAGCCTGAAGGACCTGAAGGGCAAGAAGGTCGGTTTTTCCGTTTCCGGTTTTGAAGATGCGATGCTTAAGCGCATGCTGGAAAAGGACGGCCTGACGAAGGATAATGTCGAACTCATCAACGTCAATTTCTCGCTCTCGCCGTCGCTGATCGCCGGCAAGGTGGATGCAACGCTCGGCGGTTTCCGCAATTTCGAACTGACGCAGATGAAGCTCGAGGGGCACGAGGGCCGTTCCTTCTTCCCGGAAGAACATGGTGTGCCGGCCTATGACGAGCTGATCTTCGTCACCCATCGCGATCTCGCAAAAGACAACCGCCTGCCGCGTTTCCTCTCTGCCGTGGAGCAGGCCGCGATCTTCATCACCAATCACCCGCAGGACTCCTGGCAGCTTTTCATCAAAGCCTATCCGAACCTTGACGATGCGCTGAACAAGCAGGCCTTCTTCGACACGCTACCGCGTTTCGCCAAACGTCCCGCCGCTCTCGACCGCGCGCGCTACGACCGCTTCGGCGCCTTCATGCAGGAGATGCAGCTGATCAAGCAGGCACCGAAGGCAGACGATATCGCCGTGGAGCTGCAGCAGCCATGACGACGAATTTCCCGACAGCGGCAAAAGCCGCCGAGATTCTGGAGCGGGTGCGCAAGACGCGCCCGCGCGTACACTGCCTGATGAACACCGTGGTGCAGAAATTCACCGCCGACGGCATCACCGTCGTCGGCGGCATTCCCTCGATGACCACCTCGCTCGAGGAAATCGAGAGCTTCGTCACCAAGGCGGATGCATTGACCGTCAATCTCGGCACGCTGGATGCCGAGCGGCGCAAGGTCATCCGGCTGGCGATCGAGATCGCCAATGCATCCGGCAAGCCGTGGATCGTCGACCCCGTCCATTGCGATTATTCGCCATCCCGTCTGGAGTTTGCCCGCGAACTCATCGCACTTTCCCCGACGATCGTGCGCGGTAACCGCGCCGAAATGAGCCTGATCGGCGATGTGCCCGACGCGGTGCGGATCGAAACAGGGCCGGTCGATCATCTCCGCGACACGACCCGTGGCGTCAGGATCGTCAACGGTCATCCATGGATGGCAAAGGTCACCGGCACCGGTTGCCTCTCGGGCGGCATCATCGCCGCTTTCATGGCCGTGGAGAAAGATGCGCTGGCGGCGGCGTCCTCCGCCCTTGCCGTGACAGGGGTTTCCGCCGAGTTAGCTGCGAAACAGGCCAGAGGCCCCGGCACCTTCGAACCGGCATTTCTGGATGCGCTTTCCGAAATTTCAGGGGAAGACATCATCAACCACGCGAGGATAGAGCATGAACAAGGTTGATTACCGCCTCAACGCATTGGTCGATGCCAGTCTTGCCGATGTCGCGCCCTTACCCGAGCTTGCTTTGGCGGCCGCACTCAACGGTGCGACCATTCTGCAATATCGTGACAAGCACGGCTCGACGCGGGAGATGATCGACAACGCCCGCGCCATTCATGAGGCCATCGCCGGCACCGGTGTCCCGCTTGTTATCAACGACCGCGTCGATGTGGCGCTCGCCTCCGGCGCTGATGGCGTGCATCTCGGTGCCGATGACATGGATGCGAAGACCGCACGGCGCATTCTCGGCGAAAAGGCGATCATCGGCCTCACCGTCAAGAACCGCGCCGATGCCGAGCGAGCGGCCTCCATGCCTGCCGATTACGCCTGCATTGGCGGCGTGTTCGAAACGGTTTCCAAGGTGAACCCGGACAAGCCGGTCGGTATCGATGGTTTTGCGACGCTTCGCGCCCTGCTGCGCGAATGGCGGCCGGATATGCCTGTCGGCGCCATCGCCGGTATCGACCTTGCCCGTGTACCGTCAATCATCGCCGCCGGCGCGGATGGTGTCGCGGTTATTTCCGCCATCTTCCGGGCAGGCGATATTGCCAGCGCAACCAAGGGCTTCCGCTCTGCAATTGACGCGGCGCTGAAAGCGAGACAGCCATGACATCCATTGCATTGACCATTGCCGGCTCCGACAGCGGCGGCGGTGCCGGCATTCAGGCCGACATCAAGACCTTCTCCGCTCTCGGCGTCTATGCCGCCAGCGTCATCACCGCCATCACCGCCCAGAACACCAGGGGCGTGACGGCGGTGGAGGATATTTCGGTGGCCACCATCATTGCCCAGATGGACGCGGTTTTTTCCGATCTCGCCGTCAACGCAGTGAAGATCGGCATGGTCTCACGCATCGAAACCATCGCCGCCATCGCGGAACGGCTGCGGCGGCAATCGCAACCGGTGGTGCTCGACCCCGTCATGGTGGCGACATCAGGCGACCGGCTGCTGCATGAAGACGCCATCGAGACATTGCGGCGGGAGCTTTTGCCGCTCGCGGCCATCATCACGCCAAACCTGCCCGAAGCGGCGCTGCTGACCGGCACGCCGATTGCACAGACGCAGACGGACATCAACCGCCAGGCCGAGACGATCCTCAAGGCCGGTGCAAAAGCCGTGCTCATCAAGGGCGGACATGGCGATGGGCCTGAGAGCACGGATTATCTGTTTGCTGATGGCACCATGCTGGCGCTTGCCGCGCCGCGGGTGGACACGAAGAACGACCACGGCACCGGCTGCACGCTGGCGGCGGCGATTACGGCCCACATTGCCAAGGGTTGTGAGCTGCGGGAGGCGGTCGGGCTTTCGAAGGAATATTTGAACGGAGCGCTTGAGGCTGGGCGCGGGCTTGCCGTCGGGAATGGGCGGGGGCCGGTGCATCATTTTTATCGGTGGTGGTGACGGGATGCCGCAGGAGCGTGGGGCTCCCCCCCCTCTGTCCTACCGGACATCTCCCCCTCAAGGGGGGAGATCGACAAGCGGCTTGCTCACCATTCAATGAGCGAAGTTTCTCACATTGAGAGGATTGCGTGGGACTGAGGCAGAAACCTCACCCGATCTCCCCCCTTGAGGGGGAGATGTCCGGCAGGACAGAGGGGGGTAAGCCCCAACCTCGACGCTACCTCGCCTTCGGTGTCGCCAACACATTCCGGATCGCAAAACTCGAATGAATCCGCGAAACCCCCGGCAGTTTCGATAGAATCTCCTTGTGAATCCGTTCGAAATCCCCCGCACTTTCCGCCTCACAGCGGAGGAAATAATCCGAGCCGCCCGTCATCAGGTAACATTCGCGGATTTCCGGATACCGCCGCACCGCATTCTCGAACCGGTTGAGAAAATCCTCCGTCTGGCGGTCGAGCGTAATCTGCACGATGACCGAGATGACCTCGCCGCCCGCGAGACCGCTGGTCAGCGCCGTATATCCGCGGATAATGCCCTCCCGTTCGAGAATATCGACCCGGCGCAGGCAAGCCGAGGCCGAAAGCCCGACCTCCGCGGCCAGCTTTGCATTGCTGATACGGGCGTTGAGCCGAAGCAGGCGGATGATGTGGCGGTCGGTCGCATCAAGTGACGACATAGAAAATTCCAATCAGACAAAGAAAATTGCGCCATTTTTAATTCTATCGCATTTCCTTCGAACAATCGCCAAGAAATTCGATAATCGTTGCAATACTCTCATGGGATAAGAATGAGGGTGAACGACCATGGACATGCAGATCAGCCGCCAGCAGGCAGCCGGTGGTGCAAGCGGCCATCTGAGCATCGATCTCGGCGCATTACGCGACAATTACCTGACCCTTGCGGCCATGGCCCCGGCATCGCAGACGGCAGCGGTCGTTAAGGCGGATGCTTATGGCCTCGGCGCTGATATCGTCTCGCAAACCCTGTTCGACGCAGGCTGTCGCAATTTCTTTGTCGCCCATATCGATGAGGCGCTGGCGCTCCGGCTTCGTCTGTCGGCACAGGCGCGGATTTTCGTGCTCAACGGTCTTCAGCCCGGCAATGAGACCTCCTGCGCCGCCATGGCCGTCACCCCGGTTCTGAACTCGCTGGAGCAGATTGCGCAATGGTCGGCCCACGCGCGCCATCTCGGCAAGACGCTACCGGCGGCGGTGCAGATCGATACCGGCATGTGCCGTCTTGGCCTCTCCCCCGCAGAGCTGGAAATCCTCACGTCCCAGCCGCAATTGCTCGATGGTATCGACACCGCCTTCGTCATGAGCCACCTCGCCTGCGCCGACGAGCCGGATCATGCCGCCAACGCCCTGCAGCTTGCGGTGATGCGTAAAGCTGCCATTGCTTTTCCCGATGCGCCCGTCTGCTTTTCCAACTCCGGCGGCATATTTCTCGGCAATGACTACCACAATCATCTGCTGCGCCCCGGCATCGCGCTTTATGGCGGCGCGCCCTCCGTTGCCCGCCCGAACCCGATGAAGCCGGTCGTGCGTCTCGATCTCGCCGTCATCCAGACCCGCACCGTGTCCGCCGGCTCGCTCGTCGGTTATGGCGGCTCCTTCGAAGCCGCAGGTCCCACATGTCTTGCAACAATCGCCGCCGGTTATGCCGATGGTCTGCCACGCTCGCTCAGCAATCGCGGGGCGGCGTGGTATAATGGAATTCGTCTGCCAATTGCCGGGCGTGTTTCGATGGACAGCATCATTCTCGACATATCGGCCCTGCCCGAGGGAACATTAACCCAGGGTAGCCTCGTTCAGATGATAGGGCCTGAACAGACACTGGAAGACATCGCCGAGGATGCCGGCACGATTGCCTATGAAATCCTGACCGGCCTCGGACGCCGTTACCGCCGCAGCTACATTCAGCCGGGAGAAACCCCCGGTAACCGCTTCAACATCAGTCAATCATAAGTGAGACGATCATGAACGTCACTATCCTCGGAGCCGGCGTTGTCGGCGTGACATCCGCCTGGTACCTGGCCAAAGCCGGACACAAGGTGACGGTGATCGACCGCCAGCCGGCCGCAGCGCTCGAAACCAGCTTCGCCAATGCCGGTGAGGTCTCCCCCGGCTACTCCTCGCCATGGGCAGCGCCCGGCATTCCGATGAAGGCGATGAAATGGCTGTTCATGAAACATGCCCCCCTCATCATCCGCCCGACGGCCGATCCGGCGGCGTGGCGCTGGATGAGCCAGATGCTGCGCAACTGCACCTCGGCGCGTTATGCCATCAACAAAAGCCGCATGGTGCGCGTCGCCGAATATAGCCGCGATTGCCTGATGGCGCTGCGCGACGAGACCGGCATCCAATATGACCAGCGCATGCAGGGCACGCTTGAGGTCTTCCGCACCCAGAAGCAGTTCGATGCCATCGGCAAGGATGTCGACGTGCTGACCGCCGGCGGTGTACCCTTCGAAATTCTCGACCGCGACGGGTGCGCTGCCATTGAGCCCGGTCTTGCACCCGCCAAGGAGAAGATCGTCGGTGGCCTGCGTCTGCCCGGCGACGAGACTGGCGACTGCTTCATGTTCACCACCGAGCTCGCCCGCATGGCGGAAGAAGCCGGTGTTACCTTCATCTATGATACCGGCATCATGCGTCCTGTCGTTGAAGCCGGCCGCATCAAGGCCGTGGAAACCACCAAGGGTCTGGTGGAAGCCGATGTTTTCGTCGCTGCACTTGGCAGCTATTCTCCGCAATTCGTGCGCCAGCTCGGCCTCAACCTGCCGGTTTATCCGGTCAAGGGTTACTCCATCACCGTTCCGGTCGTGAAGGAGGAGCGCGCCCCCGTCTCCACCGTGATGGACGAGGCCTACAAGGTGGCGATCACCCGGCTGGGTTCGCGCATCCGCGTCGGCGGCATGGCAGAGATCGCCGGTTTCAGCAAGGATCTGCCGGCCGCGCGGCAGGGAACGCTGACCCATTCAGTGGAAGACCTGTTCGGTGGCGCGGGGGATCAGAGCCAGGCGAAATTCTGGTCTGGCCTGCGCCCGATGACACCGGATGGTACGCCAGTCATCGGCGCTACCCGCTACAGCAATCTTTACCTCAACACCGGCCACGGCACGCTTGGCTGGACCATGTCCTGCGGTTCCGCCCGCGTACTTGCCGATCTCATCAGCGGGACCAAGCCGGAGATCGACACGCACGATCTGGCGATCAGCCGTTACGCCGCATGATCAACGCTTGCCGCGCCGCCACCTGGCGGCGCGGCTTGCGAAAATCGGGCCGGCCCGCGCGAATTTCGGCCGTCAACACGCCACAATTCATTCAGCGCCCGTTCAGCAGCAGCGCTATATTTCTTTAACCATCGAATTTGCAACTGGCAGCGCCCCTGCCATCTGGATGGAAGAAGACCATGTCGTCCTTTGCAGCTAAAACCGTTCTGGCCGTCGCCGTAGCCGCCGCCACCATCGTTCCTTTCAACACCGCGTCTGCCGACGACTGGGGTCGCCGTGACCGCCGCGACGCCGCCATTCTGGGTGGCGTACTTGGCCTTGCTGCCGGTGTTGCCGTCGGCTCCGCCCTTTCCCGCCCGGCGCCTGTTGACGATGAGCGCGTCTACATCGACCCGCCGCGCCGTTACGAGCCGAGCTATGTCTATGACGAGCCGGATTACCAGGAATACCGCCCGGCCCCCGTCTACCGTCCCGCTCCCGTCTATCGCCCGGCACCGGTCTATCGCCCGCAGCCGGTTTATGACAGCCGCCCGGTCTATGGCCAGCGCGCCACCTATCGCACCATCGAGCCGTGGACCAACGCCTGGTACGACTATTGCTCGCAGCGTTACCGCAGCTTCAATACCCGCACCGGCACCTATACGGATTATGACGGCCAGCGTCATTTCTGCGTCGCGGGCTAATAGCGCCAGCGGCTTCCAGCAGGAGCGACAGCAGAAAAGCTGAGCGTCATACTGGCGATGCGCGCCAAAGTCTCCTCCGTCATCCTCGCCCTTGAGGCGAGGATCCACACTTTCGATCTCCGATGGATCCTCGCCTCAGGGGCGAGGATGACGCCGAGTGTGAGAAAGCCGTCCAAAGCGTTGCGGCTCTTTCACGCCCCCTCAGTTCTTCACATAATCCGCCCGGTTGATGCCGTGGCGTTGCAGCTTGTCATAAAACGTCTTGCGGGCGATGCCGAGCGTTGCAATTGTCTCCGCCACATCCCCATTCGACTGTTCCAGCGTTTCGCGAATGATCCGCGCCTCGATCGCATCCATGCGTTCGGGCAAGGTGCCGGATGCGGGCATGGCAGCCTGCGCAACGGGTGCAACGGCCGCTTCCGTTTCCAGTCCCAGAACCACCCTTTCGGCGAAATGCCCGAGTTCGCGCACATTGCCCGGCCAGTCATGATCCTGAAGCCGACGGGAAATTCCGGCGCTGATCTGCGGCACGGCCATGTTGAAACGGTTGGCGGCCTTGGTGACGAAGTGGGAGAACAGCAGCGGAATATCCGCCTTGCGCTCCCGCAGCGGCGGTATCGACAGCGTCACCACATTCAGTCGGTAGTAAAGATCCTCGCGAAAGGTGCCGCGCTCGGCGGGATCGCCGAGATCGACCTTGGCCGCCGCCACCACGCGGATATCGACCGGCCGTTCCTCGTTTGAACCCAGCGGCGACACCTCGCGCATTTCCAGCACGCGCAGCATCTTCACCTGCACGGCAAGCGGCATGCTTTCAATCTCGTCCAGAAACAGCGTGCCGCCGCTGGAATGCTCGATACGGCCGACACGTTTCTTCTGCGCGCCGGTAAAAGCGCCGGGCTCATGGCCGAAAAGCTCGCTTTCGATCACCGTTTCCGGCAGTGCACCGCAATTCAGCGCCACGAAATTTCCTCGCGAGCGCTTCTTGCTCCAGCGGTGCAGCGCCGTCGCCACCACTTCCTTGCCGCTGCCTGTCTCACCCGCCACCAGCACATCCACATCCGTATCGGCAATGTGCCTGAGCGTGGTGCGCAGACGCTCCATGGCCGGCGTCTGGCCAATCAGCGGCAAATCGTCTTCCGCCTGCCCGGCAGCGCGGCGAAGCGCGCGGTTTTCCAGCACGAGGCGGCGCTTTTCCAGCGCACGGCGGGCACTCTCCACCATGCGTTCGGCGGGAAAGGGCTTGGCGATGAAATCATAGGCGCCGTTATGAAGCGCATCGACCGCCATCGGCACGTCGCCATGGCCGGTGATGAGGATGACAGGCAGATCGGCATCGATCTTGCGGACATGGTCGAAGAATTCGAGGCCGGTCATGCCCGGCATGCGCACATCCGTGATGACGATGCCGTCGAAATCCTCGTTCAGCGCCGCAAGCGCCTGTTCGGCGCGGGAAAAGGAGGTGACCGGCAATCCGTCGAGTTCCAGCGTCTGCACCATCGCCTTGCGCAGCTGCGAGTCGTCATCCACCAGGAATATGGTTCCATCCACCGTCATGTCATGCTCGCTTCAGATATACGGAAAAAGCCGTGCCCGCCCCGCTGCTCGTCACCTCGATACGTCCGCCATAATCCGAGGCAATATCGTTGGAGATGACGAGGCCTAGACCGAGGCCGCTTTCCTTTGAGGTGTTGAAGGGCGAAAACAGCTGGGCGCGGATGGCCTCGGGAATACCCCCGCCATTGTCGCTGACCGAAAGCACGACCATGTCGCTCTCCTCGCGCACGCGCACTTCCACGCGGGCAGCGCTAATCTCTTCGGTGGCTTCCAGCGCGTTTTGCAGAAGGTTGATGAGGATCTGCTCCAGCCGGATGCGGCTGCCGAGCACCTTCAAATCCTCATCCGGAAGCGCGATATCCAGCGCATCCATCTGCCCGGAAAAACGGCTGCGCAACAGCATGACCGCGCCTTCGATGACCAGTTTGAGGCTGACCGGCTCGGCGGCGGTGCGGCCCTTGCGGGCCAAAATCTTCAGGTCACCGGTAATCGTGCCGATGCGCTCGGTCAGCGCGGCGATGTTTTCGAGATTTTCGGTCGCCTCGGACAAACGGTCGCGTTTCAGCAGGGTGCGGGCATTGTCGGCAAAGGCGCGGATGGTCGCCACCGGCTGGTTGATTTCATGCGCCACACCCGCCGCCACCTGGCCGAGAATCGAAAGGCGGTTGGCCTGCACCAGCTCATGCTGCACATTGCGCAACTCGCCCGTCGTCTTTTCATGCAAAGCGATTTCCGCCTGCAGATGGTCGCGGGTCTTCGTCAGGTCACGGGTCCGCTCCTGCACCTTCATTTCCAGCTCCGCGCGGGCGCGCTGCTCCTCTTCCTTTTCCTTGAGCGTCTTGTGCCGGCGCCACAGCCACAGGGCCGAAAGACCCATCAGCGGCATCAGCGTCGCCAGCGCCACCACCCGGCCCTCGCGGATTGCGGCGTTCAGCGCAGGCGCTACGGGTTGCAGGTAATGCAGCGTCCATGTGGTCGTCGGCACCGACGTTTCCAGCCGCAGATAATCGCCGCGCTCCCGCCCCGGCTCATCGACATGGATGAGCGGAACATCATCGCCCGATGAGCGGGCCGGCCGGAACGGCAGGATCGCCAGCGTCTCATTGCCGAATTGCAGGCTTTCGGAAATCACCTTTCGCCGCGCTTCGTCAATCGGCGCAACGGTCTTGAAGCGCCATTCCGGCACGCTCGTCATCAGCACCACGCCGTTTCTGTCGACCACATAAACCGGCTTGCCGCCAATGTTCCAGTCCGATTCCAGACGATTGAACTCCACCTTGGCGATGACAACACCAAGCGGCCGCCCGTCCGCGGCATCGATGCGGCGGGAAATATAAAGACCCGGCCGGCGGCTGACATTGCCGAGCGCATAATGTTCGGACATGCCGGTCTTCATCGCCGCCTGAAAATATTCGCGGAACGCGTAGTTGGAGCCGACGAAGCTGTCCTCCTCCCGCCAGTTGCTGGAAGCGATGGTGAGACCGGTTGGCCCGGTCACATAGATGACAGACGACTGCGTGCCTTCGATCAGCCCCTCCAGCTTGCGGTTCAGCCGGTCGACCGCGACGGCGTCGCCGCCATCCAGCGCGGTGGAAAGATCGGGATCACCTGACAGAACCAGCGGAATGGCCCGCGGCCGCTCCAGCGCGACATTCAGCAACGCAATCTTCAGTTCAGCATCGGTTGACGCCTCGAAACCCGCCGTTCGCATTGCCTGATGACGGGCGAATTCATCGGCCACCAGCAAGGCACCAAGACTGACGAGCAGCCACAGGCCGGCCAGCGCCAGCCACTGCGCGCGACGTTTCGCCTGAGAATGAGGTGCCTGATCCTGATAAGTCATGCGCTAATTGTGCGGATTTACACACAGACCGCAAGAGAATTTGTCCGGAATTCCGCACAAATGCTCGTGAGCCGGCAAAGCACCAATAAAAAGTACTTTTTAAATCAGGTAATTACGACAAATAAGCAAGTCTGGCATGCGTATTGCACATGACTCCGCAATCGGCGCGAAGCCGTCAACGTCACGGCGATCCCGGGAGGCCAATAAAGGCAGGGTGAGGCCGAGGAGGAAAAAACATGATCGATAGCACAGCCGTGGCCGCAGGCCACGCCAAGCAGCCATTTTACAAGCACCTGTATTTCCAGGTTCTGGTCGCCATCATCGCCGGTATCGCGCTTGGCCATTTCTATCCGACCTTCGGTGAGCAGCTGAAGCCGCTCGGCGACGGCTTCATCCGCCTCGTCAAGATGATCATCGCTCCCGTCATCTTCCTCACCGTCGCAACCGGCATTGCCGGCATGAACGACATGAAGAAGGTTGGACGCGTGGCCGGCAAGGCCATGATCTACTTCCTGGTGTTCTCCACCCTCGCGCTCGTTGTCGGCCTCATCGTCGCCAATACCGTGCAGCCGGGTGCCGGCATGAACATCGATCCTTCGACGCTGGATGCCAAGGCCGTCGCGACCTACGCCGACAAGGCCCATGAGCAGACCATCACCGGCTTCCTGATGAACATCATCCCGACCACCATCGTCGGCGCATTTGCCAGCGGTGACATTCTGCAGGTGCTGTTCTTCTCGGTTCTGTTCGGCATCGCGCTCGGCATCGTCGGCGAAAAGGGCAAGCCCGTCACCGATTTCATGCATGCCATGATGTATCCGATCTTCAAGCTGGTCGCGATCCTGATGAAGGCCGCCCCCATCGGCGCTTTCGGCGCCATGGCGTTCACCATCGGCAAATACGGCATCTCGTCCGTCACCAACCTCGCAATGCTGATCGGCACCTTCTACGTCACGTCGGCCCTGTTCGTGTTCGTGGTTCTCGGCGCCGTCTGCCGCTACAACGGCTTCTCCATCGTCGCGCTCATCCGCTACATCAAGGAAGAACTGCTGCTGGTTCTCGGCACCTCGTCTTCCGAAGCCGCCCTGCCGGGCCTGATGAGCAAGATGGAAAAGGCCGGCTGCAAGCGCTCCGTCGTCGGCCTCGTCATTCCCACCGGTTACTCCTTCAACCTTGACGGCACCAACATCTACATGACGCTGGCGGCCCTCTTCATCGCCCAGGCCACCGGTATCCACCTGTCCTTCGGTGAACAGATCCTGCTGCTGCTCGTCGCCATGCTCTCCTCCAAGGGCGCGGCCGGCATCACCGGCGCAGGCTTCATCACGCTCGCTGCAACGCTCTCCGTCGTGCCTTCCGTTCCGGTTGCCGGCATGGCGCTGATCCTCGGTATCGACCGCTTCATGTCGGAATGCCGCGCGCTCACCAACTTCGTCGGCAACGCCGTCGCCACCATCGTCGTCGCCCGCTGGGAAGGTGAACTGGATCAGGACCAGCTTGCCCGCGTGCTCAGCGGCCAGGAAGAAATCTCCGGCATTGCCGATGTGGATGCGGCACTGCCGGCATCGGTTCAGCCCGCCGAATAATACGACCTCCCAAGGTCCGGCCTGTCCCGGCTCCGTCCGGACAGGCTCTTACAAGAAGGCCGGCGCATCATGATCGATGCGCCGGCCTTCCACGTTCAGATATAGTCGTGAAAACAGTTCTTATCGCCGGGCAGATGCTGTAGAGCCAGACGGGAGCGAATGGATGAACGGAGTTGGCATCATATGAAGAACCTGTTTCTCGCCTGGCAATTCTGGGCACTGCTGTCAGCGGCTTTTGCGGCGCTCACCGCCATTTTTGCGAAGATCGGCATCGAAAACGTCAATTCCGATTTCGCCACCTTCATCCGCACCATCGTCATTCTCGCCGCCGCCGGCCTGATGATTTACATCACCGGCAACTGGCAGCAGCCCTCCACCATTTCCGGGCGCACCTGGTTGTTCCTCGTGCTTTCAGGCCTGGCGACCGGCGCATCGTGGATATGTTATTTCCGGGCACTGAAAATCGGCGATGCCGCCCGCGTCGCCCCCATCGACAAGCTGAGCGTCGTCTTCGTCGCCGTCTTTGCGGTGCTGTTTCTCGGGGAAAGGCTGTCGTTGCCCAATTGGCTCGGCGTTGTCCTGATCGCCTGCGGTGCAGTGCTCGTGGCCTACAGGGGATAAGCCAGCCGGGCAGGAACGCTCGGCCAGCGCAATCGATAAAATCGTCAGCCGCGTGCAGCCGCGACCTTGTCCAGTCCGCGTTTCACGCCAGCGAATAGCTCATCCAGCTGCTCGGCCGTGATGATCAGCGGCGGGCAGAAGCAGATGGATTCGCCGATCGGCCGGGTGATGACACCCTCCTCCTCGATGGCGGCGGCAATGGCGAGCGTCGTATCGCCGGCCTTCAGGCCTTCCCATGGCTTCACTTCCAGCGCGCCAAGAAGACCGACGCCGCGCGAGGAATGAATGAGCGGGTGATCGGCAAGCGCCTTCAGATGATCGAGAAATTTGCCCTCCAGCCGGGCAACGTTGCCGACCAGATCCCGCTCCTGGATGATCTTCAGGTTTTCCAGCCCCACTGCCGTCGCGACCGGATGACCGGAAGCGGTGTAACCATGGCCGAAGGAACCGATCCGGTCGGACTCATCGGCAATCGGCTGGTAAAAACTGTCATTCATGATGATCGCCGAAAGCGGCATGTAGGACGACGAAATCTGCTTGGAAACAACAAGCACATCCGGCTTGATGCCATAGGTCTCGCAGGCAAACATCTTGCCGGTGCGGCCAAAACCGCAGATCACCTCATCCACGACAAGCAGAATGTCGTATTTCTTCAGGATCGCCTGCACGCCTTCCCAATATCCTTCCGGCGGCAGGAGAACCCCGCCGGCGCCCATCACCGGCTCGCCCCAGAACGCGGCGACGGTTTCGGGGCCTTCGCGAAGGATCAGGTCTTCCAGCTCCTTCAGGATACGCGTGGTGAAATCCGCTTCGCTTTCCCCATCCTTGCCGAAATGCACATAGGAGGGGCAAGCCGTATGCAGCATACGGTCCAGCGGCAGGTCGAAGCTTTCATGGTTGCGCGGCAGGCCGGTGATCGAGGCTGATGCGATGGTCACGCCATGGTAACCCTTGATGCGGCCGATGATCTTCTTCTTGTCTCGTCTGCCGAGCGCATTGGAGCGATACCAAACCATCTTGGCGGCAAGATCATTCGCCTCGGAACCGGACGATGTGAAGTGCACCTTCGACATCGGCACCGGCGAAAGCTCGATCAGCAATTCAGCGAGATCAACGGATGGGCCATGCGTCTTGTAGGAGAAGGTGTGGTAATAGGGCAGCTTCTGCATCTGCTTCGTTGCAGCATCCACCAGCCGCTGTTCGCCAAAACCGAGCGCCACCGACCACAGCCCCGCCATCGCCTCGATATAACGCTTGCCGCTGCTGTCGGTGACGTAGATGCCCTCGCCGCTTTCGATCACCAGACCGCCGGTCTTTTCGAATTTGCGCAGGTTGACATTCGGGTGCATCTGATAGGCGATGTCGCGTGCCTCGACGGAATTCGGCAGGATGGTCATCGGTAAGGGCTCCGTTTCGGTTGGATTGGGCTGAGGCGTCAGACGTGCTGGCCGCCATTGATGTGAATTTCCGCGCCATTAATGTAGCGCGACTGGTCCGAGCAGAGGAAATAGATGGTCTGCGCCACCTCCGCCGTGGTGCCCAGCCGGCCGAGCGGCACCTGGGCTTCTACCAGCTCCGCCGTTCCGGGAGAGAGGATGGCGGTGTTGATCTCGCCCGGCGCAATGGCATTGGCGCGCACGCCGCGAGGGCCGAATTCATGTGCCAGTTCCCGCGTCAGCGCCGCGAGCGCTGCCTTCGAGGTGGCATAGGCCACGCCGGCAAAAGGATGCACGCGCGAGCCGACAATCGAGGTGACATTGACGATGGAGCCTTTCGCGGCCTCCAGTTCCGGTAAAAGCGCGCGGGCGAGCAATGCCGTTGAAACGAGGTTGACGTTGAGCACCCGCGTCCAGATGTCAGCCGTGGTATCCGCCACACCAAGTCGGCTGCCGCCTTCGCCCTTCGGTGAAATACCGGCATTGTTGACGAGAGCCGCGAGTTTTCCTTCCGGCAGGCGCGAACGCACCTCGGCCGCCAGATCTTCAATGCCGGATAAATCCTCGAGATCTGCCTGGATATGGCTCTCCCGCGCCGATGGCCAGCGGCATTCCTCCGAGAACGGTTGCCGCGATACGGTAAGGATCCTCCAGCCCTTCTCCTGAAACAGCTTGACGGTGGCATGTCCTATTCCACGGCTGGCGCCGGTCAGAAGCATAAAAGGAACTGCCATATGAGAACTCCCGTGCCATGCGGACCGTTGAGCCGATCGAACATTCAGCCCGCATGTTAGAGAGTTACAACCGGTGGACAAGGGCTTTTTTGTCGCGGCGCACCGGCGGGAAAACCGCCACGGGTTAATCCCATTTGATGGGCGCCTTTCACCCGAAGGGAATATTTGAAGCCGGCCGTTTGCCCATAAAATGAAGTCTCCCGAATTTGTGATCTGTATTGGGAGGGGGCAAAAATGCGTATCGACATCATCGACACCGACGCCGGTTTCGAGGCGATCCGGCAAAACTGGGACGCGGTGTTCATGGCCGATCCCCATGCACGGCATTTCCTCTCCTGGGGCTGGCTCAGGGATTATATGCCACGCCGCAAGCGCTGGTTCATTCTGGCCCTGCGTGAACGCCCGGAAGGCTCGCCCTATGTGGCGTTTTTCCCGCTGCGCCTCGTCACCGAGCCGGACAAGAAAACCGGCCGCTTCCACGACAGCATCGTCATGGCCGGCAATGCAGCGGCGGATTACACCGGCTTCATCACCCTGCCGGACTATGAAAATCACGCCGTCGCCGGTTTCTGTTCCTACATTCGCCAGCAGAACTGGACCGAACTGAAACTCGACTACCTCTCCGGCCCGCCGGAACGGCACAGTGCGATGGTCCGTGCGCTGCAGGGTCCGCTCGTCATGTTTCGCGACAACATGCCGACCAACCCCTATAACATCAACAATTGCATCTGCCCGGTGGTCGCCCTGCCCGACACTTTCGACGGCTATCTCGACAGCCATATGAGCAGCCAGACCCGCCAGAAGCTCAGGCGCTTCCTGCGGAAAGTGGAGGGCGGCGATGAATATCGCATCACCTTCGCAACGAAAGAAACGATCAAACGGGACATGGATATCCTGTTCGACTTCTGGCGCATCCGCTGGGCGCCACACAAGGGCAAGGAACGCACGGAACTGCTGATCGGCGCAACACGGCAGATGCTGATGGATGTCTATATCCGAGGCGATCTGGAAGTGCCTGTCCTGTGGTTCGGCGACCAGCCGCTCGGTGCACTCGCCAACATCATCGACCGGCAGAAAAAGTCTGTGCTGTTCTACATCACCGGCCGCGACGAAAACTGGAAGACCCCCTCGCCCGGTCTTGTGCTGCACGGGCATTGCATCCGCAGAGCCATCGAGCAGGGTTTCAAAACCTATGACTTCCTGCGCGGTAATGAGCCCTATAAATATTTCTTCGGACCGGAAGAGCAGAAGCTCAGCTGCACGCTGTTCCGCACCCGCTCGGGCGAAAATCTCGGCGGCACGCTGCATCCACGCAGTATCCGTTTCGTCTATGAACAGGGTCTCAAATTTTACAAGACCGGCAAGAAACCCGCCGCCAACATCGCCTTTGCCCAGGTGCTGGCGGCAGCACCCGACCATTCCGGCGCGCAATTCGGTCTCGCCAACCTGTCTTT
Source organism: Agrobacterium sp. O3.4 (assembly GCF_041414895.1). Lineage (NCBI taxonomy): Bacteria > Pseudomonadati > Pseudomonadota > Alphaproteobacteria > Hyphomicrobiales > Rhizobiaceae > Agrobacterium > Agrobacterium sp. O3.4. The sequence continues at coordinate 823,353 of NZ_JALPZP010000002.1, read as the reverse complement.
CGACCGGGGTGAATTCCGGGAGGCGGAAATCGCCTTTCTGGCACTTCTCGCCAGCGGTCAGGACCCGGTTCTGCTGTGGATGCGCATCGGTGAGGCGCGGCTGGCGCAACAACATTATCACGAGGCATCGGAGGCTTTCCGGCAGGTGACCAATCGCGCGCCTTTCCACCGCGAGGCGCTTTATAAATGCGCCGTCGCCCTCATCGCCGCCGAAAGGGCGGTGGAAGGTGCCGAAATCCTCGACAGGCTGCAGCACTACCATTCGGACGACGCCGCGCATCTGGAATATGCCGAGAAGGCACGCGTGGCCCTTGCAAGGCTGGAATTGGCCAAACCAAAGGCCGCCATGCCTGCCGATGTCATCACCCTAGCCGCCAAGCCCAAAACAACCGGCAAACGCTGGCACCCGCCAAAGGTTTTGCATTGAAGGCAATGATCTGTAAGTTGCGGCAGGAAAAACCGGCCGCAACCCGCAGGGATTTTTATGTTTCTGACCAATAAGGACATGCTCGATCTCATCGAGCTTCGCCATGATCTTCACCGCCATCCGGAAATCTCCGGCGAAGAAAAGGAAACAGCCCGACGCATCCGCGCTTTCCTCGAACAGGCAAAACCCGACCGGCTTTATGCCGATCTGGGTGGCCATGGCGTCGCGGCGGTCTATGACAGCGGCAAAAGCGGCCCGGCGATCCTGATCCGCTCGGAACTTGATGCCCTGCCCATCCACGAAAAAAGCGAGGCCGACCACCGTTCCGGCACCGACGGCAAGGGCCACCTTTGCGGCCATGACGGCCATTCGACCATTTTGACGGCGCTGGCGCTTGGCCTTTCCCGCAACCGACCGCAAACCGGCAGCGTCATTCTCCTTTACCAGCCGGCGGAAGAAACCGGCGCTGGGGCGGCAGCCGTCATCGCCGATCCGCGCTTTGGCGAGATAAAGCCGGACTACGCCTTTTCCCTCCACAATCTTCCAGGCCTGCCATTCGGCCATGTCAGCGTAGTGGAAGGGCCGGTCAACTGCGCTTCGCGTGGCATCAAAATCCGTTTCTCCGGCAAGACGGCGCATGCCTCCTCGCCGGAACACGGCGTTTCGCCGATGCGGGCGATATCGCAGCTGATGCCGGCCTTGACCGATCTCGGCTCCGGCTTTCCGCCAGAACCCGATTTTTCGATGGTGACGATCACCCATGCGGTGATGGGCGAAGCGGCCTTCGGCATCTCGCCGGCCGACGCGGAAATCTGGGCGACGCTGCGCACACTCACCGACGACCGGATGGAAAAGCTCTGCGCGGCTGCGGAAGCGCTCGCAAAAAAGCAGGCGGACGAACAGAAACTGATGCTCGACATCACCTACGACGATATTTTCCTGCATTGCGAAAATGCGCCTGACGCGGTCAATCACATTCTACAGGCGCTGGAGGAAGAGAAAATTTCCCATAGTTCGGAAGGGCTTCCCATGCGCGCTTCCGAGGATTTCGGCCGCTTCCGCGCCGTCTCGTCATCGGCCATGTTCTTTTTAGGCGCCGGCAAGGATTATCCCAACCTGCACAATCCCGATTATGATTTTCCGGACGCGCTGATCGGCATCGGCGCAGGCATTTTCATGCGCATCATCCGCAACCTGACGGATGCGGGATAACAGCGGCCATTTTCTGGCCGCCGCCTTCTCTCCCAACGTCAGCCACCTTGCGGACCGTTGCTCGGCCGGGCCGCGCGCACCGCCGCCAGTCCGCGGATACCGTCCTTATTGCCGATGGACGTCAGGCTTTCGAAAATCTGGGTCGCTTCGCCGTAACGGCGCATGGCAAGATAGGAATAACCGCGCAGCACCATCAGATCCGCACGCTCATCGGCAAGCCGAGAACGCTGATCGAGCAGCAGCAGCGTCTCCGCATAGCGTTTCGACTGGAAGGCGGAAACCGCCCTGTCCGCCAGGATAGAGACCTGCAATTCGGTCGCGCGGGACCGGTCCATCCCCGATTTCGTCGCTGAAACGGCCGCATGGTCCGTCAGCCCCATGCGCAGATAAGCAAGGCTCTGGCCATAGGCCGCATCGCTTTTGACCGTCGACTGGCCGCCTTCAATGGCGGATTCGAAGGCTTTCAGGGCCTCCGCCGGCCGGTTTGTCTCCATCAGGCACCAGCCAAGATCGAGCGCCTGCTGCGGCGGCAGTCGCTGCGGATCGGGATAGGCTGTGCAGGAACGGGGGCGCGATGCGGCGCGGGCTTCCCGTTGCGCTTGCGCCGGGCGGCGTGCCTGCTTGCGCGAAGGCTCCGGAGCCGATTGCTGAACGGCTGGCTGGCTGTACACCACCGCTGTCTCCGCCTGCGGCACATAGGGCGCGGGTGCTGTCGTCGGAGAGGCCGCGGCAACAGGCGGTGAGGTTACCGGCGCCAGCGGCTGGCCGGACTGGTCCACCATGCGTGCGGTTCCCACATCGGCGATGCGCTGCGAGCGGCTTGCCCATTGCTGCTGGATGCCGCGCAGACCGGCAAGATTGCGCAGGTCATGATAGCTGAGCGCCACGCCATAGGCCGAAGGTTCGTCATCCGGTTTCCAGCCAAGCGCCGTACTGAACCATTGCAAGGCAAGCGGCGTCTGCCGGAAAGCGAGCGAATACCAGCCGAATTGCTGCGCCGTCGCCGCATCCTTGCGCGCCACCGTTTCGGCGGCGATGCGTTGCAGCACATCCGGCGGCAGCACGACAGGCGGTTCAAGCGCCAGAAGATTGGCAGTCGCGGCAAGATAGGTGGCACGCGCGTCATCGGAAGAGGTGCGCCACTTATACATGACGTCCTCGGCCTCACGCGGCTCGTTGCGGTCGATCAAGGCCAGCGCCAACCCTTGCGAGGCAGATGCGCTGTCTTCCTCTTCCCGCGCCTTGCGGAACCATTTTTCCGCCTCTGTCATGTTTTTCTGGCGAATATTGTACCAGCCGAGCAGCAGGGCGTCGCTGGCCAGCTTGTCAGTCTCGGCAAGTCTTTCAAGCCGCATCAGGTAAGCGGAAGGAACGGCAATGCCTTCCTTCTCCCCCGCCTTTGCCACGAACTGGCGGGCGAGATCATTCTTGACCGGTTCGAATTCCAGCTGGCCATCGGCGCCGGGCTTTTCCTTGGCCAGCAGCTCGCTCATCATCTCCGTCGGCAAAAGCGCGGATGCCTTCTGCACCGTGGCCAGCCTGTCGCTTGGCATCATGCAATTGTTGAGAATGTAGAGATAAGCGTCCCGTGCCCGCCCCATGCGGTCGGTATTGGCAAATGCATCGGCGACCCGCCATAAAACATCGACTTCGCTGCAGGTCAGCAGGCCGGGATTGTTTGCCGCAGCGTCAACCACCGTCGCATATTGCTTGAGATCAGACGCATTGACGAGGCGCTGGCGCGCTTCGGCGAGAGACAGCATGCCGGTCAGATTGTCGGGCGGCTGCCAGCCGGGTTCCGTCTGCTGGCGGTCGGCAATCGCCTTTCGCACTTCGGCATAACGGCCGTCGGTATAAAGCTGCCACATGGCATCGAGTTTGGGATCGCCATTTTCGGGAATGGCGAGCGGATCGGCAGGCGGCGTCCAGTTCGGATAAAGCGTGCGCAGCCGGGCAATCTCGGCCTGAAGGCGCTGGGTATCGCCTCTGGCCGCGAAGTAACGCAGCGCGCTGAGATCGACCTCGGGCATATCGGCCGCAGCCGGCTCAGCCGCGCGGGGAGTGGGCGCCTGCGCCATTTGCGGCTGTGGTGATTGCCAGCCGGTCTGTGACGGGCGGTCCATCGCCGGCACCGTTACCGGCGGCGTTGCGGCCGGCACCGTGACAGGCGGCGTTACCTGCGCCATCTCGCGATTTTTCAGGAAGGCATTGATCTGCGCGGGATTGGCCGCAGCCGGGGATGGGCGCGGCACCGCACGGTTGTCGCCAACCGCCGACGTATGCACGTCAGACACCCGCCCGAGAATGCTGTCGCGCCAGTGGAAGGCGGCAAGCGCAATCAGAAGCAGGATGAGAGCCGAGGTCGACAGTGGCTTGTTCATCGGCATTCCCCGTTATTCCTTGCCAGAAACGACAATGCCAGAAGATGCAATGTGGAAGGATAATAAAGTGTTGGCTGGAAGCTTTTAAGTTCGGCGGGAATGGCCGGACCGCCGGCAACGCAGGCCGCCAGCGCCGGAATGATGCGGTAGCCGGGGTCCGACAGGACGTCCTTGACCGCTCCGCTCTTCAGGTCGAAAGTCCCTGCGGCACCGCTTTCCAGCATCATGCCATCCTTCAGCCGCGCAAGCAGTTCCGGCGCTCCCATTTTTGCCCTTGAGAGATAAAGCGGGATGCGCACCGCATTATAACCGAATTCGGGAGGAAAACCCGAAGCCGGCTCCGGCTTCGTCTTCACCGACACCCAGTCGGCCGGCAACTTTCTGTCGCTGAAGGCAAAAGCGCCGACCTGTGCCACGCCGTCATCGGCAAGCGCTTTCCACAGCGGTGATGGCGCAACCAGATCAAGGACCGGAAACGCCTCGAAAATGAGGTAGGAGGGGTTGACCACCGGGCCATCGCCTCGGTCATCCTCACCAAAACCGCTAGCGGCCGGCAAAAGCAGTGTTCGCCCGCCGCGCTGCACCACGGTCTTCCTGAGGATGGCGGATGCGATGGCTGCGGATGCCTCGGCATAATCCTGTCGGTTCCACTGGCCGGCGGCGAGCGCCAGCGCATAGGCGATCAGGATATCGCCATCGGTCGCGTTATTGATATCAGTGACGTGCGGCCTTGTGCGCGGATCCCATTTCCAGGCGGAAAGTCCGTCGTCGCGCACCAGCAATTCTGTCCGGGTAAAGCTCCAGATCAGTTCGAAATCGGCAAGGTTGTCGGAGAGCACGGCGAGCCACATGCCGTAGCCCTGCCCTTCGCTGTGGCTGATATTGCCGTTACCGGTATCGATGATGCGCCCGCCGGGATCAAGGAAGGCACTTTTATACACGGACCAGGCCTCCGGCGACACCGACGCGGCGCGGCCGGCGGAGATGCCCGCGACCAATGCCATCACCGACAGGCAGATAATGCGGGCAAGTTTCGAAATCCCGCCCGTCATCGATGTCGTCCCATCAGGCGCAGCATCACGAAGGTGGCAAAGCCCAGAAGCGACACGAAGCCAATGAATGCCAGCGAATAGGAAAGCACATTGGAGGACAGCCAGTTGGCAGCGATCAGTCTCCAGTTGGAGAGCGAAAACGCCCCGGTAATATAGAAATACGGTCGTTCCACCTCGACTGTTTCGACCTTTCCAGCCGCCGCATCGTAAGCGGCGACCCGTCCGGTGACGTCGCCCCAGCGGTTCTCGCGCGTCATGGCCGACATGCCGTCGAGAAGCTCTGCCGACGTTGGCGCGGTGGCAAGCGTCCAGACGCCTTCTCCGGAAGGGCTGAGCCCCTGCGCCAGCATGAAGGAGGCGTTGGCAGGCGGGGCATAGGGCTGCTCGGCGGCCGGCAGGAAACGCAGCGTATCCGAACTCAGATCGAAATTCCGCTTCATCCAGTCCTCGAAGGACGAGACCTGCCCCTCCCAGACGCCGCCATCCACCCTCTCCCGCCAGTCGTTGAACAGGGTCTCGCTGTTTTGCGCGGGTGGCTGGACACCGGTTCCGACTTTCCAGGATATCTGGCTGGAGGGAACGAGATTGAACTGGCTGATCAACGCCTGCGGAAATTGCGAAATCGTTCCGACAAACAGCGCATCTCGATCGCCGATGACCAGGGGCGAAGCGACGGTCTCAACATTGATCGGATGTCCCGCAACACTCGCAAGCCGGCTGACGAGAGTTGCCGCCGCCGACATGGTGTCGGTATCGAACCGATCCAGCGAAAGCGCAACCGGGCTTCCGGCAGCCCTGTAAGGCTGGCCGGCACCCGCCATCGCCGCGAGATCCGGTTTGCGACCGATCCGGGCGTAATCCGGAATATGGATTTCGGTGGTGTCGAACAGGGCAAACCGCGGGGTCGTGCTGGCCGGCGCGCCCGGTGCGCAGGCCTGATCCTGCGCCGTCATCAACACCGCCTCGATCGTTATCTTGTTCGGTCCCGGCTTCAGATGGCGCATCGTGACATTGATGGGCAGATGCCGGAAAATACCGCCGCCATTGTTGGAGATCGGCACCGTCGAAGCAATCTCGTTATTAACGTAGATGTCGATATGGCTGCCGGGCAAGACCTGCGAGGAATAGGCAGCGTCGAGCAGCAGCGATGCCTCACCATAGGCTGACGCATAAAAATCCGCGGGCATGCCGATGTAAAACTCGTTGCGGAAACGACGTCCGCTAAATTCGCTGCTTTCGAGACCAAGTTCGGAAAGCGCGATGCGGCGATCCGAGGTGATGAGCGGAACGTCCGGCGCATGCCAGCTGCGGGTCGAAAAAGCCGTTCTCTGGGAGCCAGGGGCGCGCGAGATCGAGGAAAACAGTGTCTCAATGGCCGCCTGCACCGCCTGCGGAGTGGGGCCGCTGACAAAAAGCGGCGAAAAACCGCGAGGCACGGCACCGCCAAAACCGGCAAAGGCGCCCGCCGATGCTTCCGGCGGCAACGCCCCGGCTATACCCGCAATCTCACGGGCGGTGCCTACCAGAACCGTCAGCGTTCCGGGCTTGCGCTCGGATGAAGGGGCCGTCACGAAGCGGATCGACTGGTTCGGCATCAGGGTTCGGAGCGCCAGCGCCTGCGAAAGGCGCAGGAGTGAATCCGCAAATGCCGGATTACCGAGCGACGGCGCGACTATCTCGATCGAGGTCGTGGCTTTACCATCAGGTCCAGTTGCCTGAATGTCGTCTATGTTAGTGAAAGCGCCGGCAACATCGGCATTGAAGCCGATATAGGTGTTCGCCGGACTGACGTCGGTCCACAGATCGTAGGTGGACTGGATCGTGCAATCGGTCCTGTGTCGCTGCTGCACACCGAGCGTCACGACATTCGAGCCGACCTGCAGCACGCCGGGCGGGATTTTCAGGGAGACATTGCCCTCACCGTCAGGCGCTTCAATGCGCGCCACATCCAGTGGAACATTGTTCAGGCTGACCTGAAAATTCGAGCTTTCAGGCGCAACCACAATGGCGTTCTGATACCCGATATTAAGCGAAACGGCGGCATTGGCCTGCTCTGGAGTAAGATAGATGCCCCATTGCCGCCGGTCCGTCTCGCCGGAAAGGCTGAGCTTCTCATAGGGCAAAATGTAACGGCGGCGGCTATCAGCAGGGGACAAGGGGGTCTGCACCGTAGCTGGTCTTGCTCCCTCCTGACGCGGAGGAACAGTAACCGGCGGAACGACGGAGCGCTGCGGCGCTGGCGAAACGGGCGCCGGCTGAATCACAAAGGGCGGCTGCGCCGGTGGTATGGCAGGCGGCTGTCTGGGTGCCGCTGGAGGAACAACGACGGGCGGCGACACCGGTGCAGGCGCAGTCTGCGCCGGCCTTTCCGGGGACATATCAAAGGGTGAGGACTGCGCCATCGCACCGCTTGCGGCGGCGCCCCACATCAATGCTGTCAGAGAACCCCTGATCTTTTTACCGCCGGTCATTTTACAGCTCCGGCAGGTTTGACGTTTTTGGCCGCGGGCCGGAGCGCCTTGACCAGATAAAAGAGACCGCGCTGCGTCTGGAACAGCGATATGGCAAGGAAGATCGCCGTACCGCGAATGAGGCCGGGGTTTCTGCGGCGCACGCGCTGGAACTCGCTCCACTGTTCGGAATTGGCGAAGATCAGGTCGGCGATCAGGCGGTGATCGACGGCGCGCTGTGGTGAGAAGGTGCACCCGATGGAAACCAGTCCTTCGCCGCGCACCGTCCGGACCACCTTGACGGGCATGGTTTCCGGCACGCCCTCGCTGTGCGGCTTCACCTTCACGATCGCCGTCGTGTTCTTTTCGACGGTCGTGGCACTGTCGAACAGATTGATCAGCAGCCCATGCACCGATACGTTGTCGATGGAGGCCGGCACCCATGCGTCACTGCCCTCGAGCTTGACCTCACAGCGCCGCTTGACGGTGATGCGGCGCGACGCCGACTTGTCACCGCGTTCCGAGACGACACCGAGCGCGCAGCCGGCAAAAATGAGGTTGAGCAGGTTCCAGCCGCCGACGACCAGCGTCACATCGGCCTTGTAGGGCTCGCTATAGATGCGCCAGATGGCAAAGGCCATCGCAACCACCAGAAGCGCGAAAATCACGAAGAAGGGACGGCTGATTTCCGATAGCCGCGCCTCCGCAATGGATTCGTCCTTGGCCGTCACCTTGAAGGTGGGTTTGCCGGGATTGAAAATCACGGAGACGACCGCAGGCAGAAGGTGGACCGTCTGCACATATTCGTAAAGTTCAGAAATCCACGGCCAGCGGAAGCTGCCATAGAGATAGTTCTGCATCATCAGGTTCACGAGCATGTAGGCGGCCGTATAGGCGAGGAATTCGCCACCCGAAGCCACGAAAATCTGAAGGTCGAAGAACAGGTAAAACAGCGGCGCGAACAGGAAGATCGTGCGCGGGAACGGAAACAGCCAGAACAGCGTCGACGACATGTAACAGAGGCGCTGCGTGAAGGAGAGGCCACGCTTGAACAAAGGCTGACGGAAGATCAGGATCTGCATCATGCCCTGCGCCCAGCGGCTGCGCTGGCCGATGAAGCTTGCAAACGTGGCCGGCTGCAGGCCGGCGATCAGCGGTTTGTCGACATAGATGCTGTTCCAGCCGCGCGAATGCAGCGCCAGTGCCGTTTCGCAATCCTCGGTGATGCTGACACCGCTGAAGCCTTCGGTATCCTGCAGCGCCTCGCGCCGCAGCACGGCGGCGGAACCGCAGAAAAACGCGCCGTTCCACTTGTCGAGACCACGCTGGATGATGCCGTAAAACATCTCGTTTTCGCTGGGCATCGTCTCGAAGGTGCGCAGATTGCGCTCGATCGGATCGGGATTGACGAAGAAATGCGGCGTCTGCACCAGGAAGAGCCGGGGGTCTTCCTCGAAATAACCAACCGTCTCCAGAAGAAAATCGCGGGCGGGCGCATGGTCGGCATCAAACACCGTCACCAGTTCGCCGGTGGAATGGGCAAGACCATTATTGAGATTGCCGGCCTTGGCGTGGACGTTGCGCTCGCGCGTCAGATAACGCACGTCGAGATCCTCGCAGAGCTGCTTCAGCTCCTCGTGACGACGCTGCGCCGCTTGCGCCTCGACGATGTTGCTGGAATTGCGCTTCTGCACCGAGCCGCCATCATCCAGTAGCCACACCGTGAACCGGTCGGCCGGATAATCCATGTTCTTGGCCGCCGCCAGCGTGTTGGCCAGAAGCTCGGCATCCTCATTATAACTCGGCACGAAGACATCGACCGTCGGCCGATAGTCCGGTGAGCCGGGCCGCGTCTTGCGCGACGGCAGCGGCATGGAGACGATGACAAGGCTGAGGCCCAGCATCACGACGCTGTACATTTCCGCCAGATAAAGCAGAAAGCCGGGAATGAAGTTCTCGAGCTGGTTGACGGGCGGCAACGTGCTGGTGGTGCGCCAATAGACGTAACGCAGAACGATGGCCGTGCCGAAACCCAGCGCCACCAGACGCCAGGCCCCCTGCCCGTTGAACCCCTTGATGGTCGCCAGAAGAACCAGCGAGATCGCGGTCGCGACCAGATGCGTCTGCAGGCTGACCGGCATCGTGACGATGGCCAGAACGCAAAGCGACACAAGCAACCAGACAATGACTGTGATGGCCTTGTTCATCCAGAAACTTTCCGTTCTCTTCGCCATCCGGAATTTCGGCCCGGAATTTCCGCTTCATTCCCGGTGATCATCTGCATCCCTGGGCCACTCCCGAACCGGCCAGACATGCTGGCGAGGGAATGGACACCTGCGGAACCTGTGATGGTTGCTGGCCGCTCCTTGCCGTTCCGCTCTCGGCGCGCTGGCCCATTGCTGCTGGTCGTGCAGGCTGAACGGGCGCGCCAGCCGATGTGGGCGACGGAATATTGACAGCAGCAACGGGCGGCAGCGGCTGTGGTTCCGGCTGCACCGGCGGGGCGGCAACCGCGCGACGGACTGGCGGCGTTGTCGGCACGCTGGCAGTCACTTCACCGCCGGGCCGCATCGGCACCTCGTTTGTCTTCAGGGGATAAACCGGATTGCCCGGCCGTCCGAGGTTTTTGTCCACCGCCTGCGGCGTGCCGTAAGGGTTCCAGCTTTCAGAAGCATAGGTGCCGGTGATCGTGTAATTATACATGACCGCCAGAAGTCGCTCGACACTCGCGCCGGACTGGCAGAGGCGCAGCCGCACCTTGATGCGGCCGAGATTGCGGAAATCCTGCCGCATGCTTTCCGGCGAGCGTATATCCTGCCAGCCATAAAGGCAGGTATCATCACCCCGGCCGCTGCCGGCGGCATAAGAAAAGGCGCCATAGCCATTCTGCAGGTAGTTCGCCGACATGGCGATGTTTTGTCCCGGAAATTCGGTGCGGATTTCGCGCGCGACTGACGCAGCCCGGAAACCGCTGAAACCAAGAGCGTCGCGATCGGTATCACCAGCCTGCTGCGGGCCGAAAAACTCCGCCTTGATGTAGTTCTGTCCGGGTGTGGCAGCCTCGGATCGCAATATGACCTGTTGCGCCACCGCATTGGAATAGGTGCGGTTGACCACGGTGACAATTTCCGGACCACCAGGCGGCGGGAAAACCAGCGCTTCGGACGGAGACAACATCTGTGCGCCCCCGAACGAGCGAACGCCCGCGGGAGTATTGCAGCCCGTAAGAACCACAATGGAGAACAGCAATGAAGTATAGGCAGAAAATCTCACTGCCTTGTGCCCCTCTATTTCCCCAACGCCGCCCATATTAAAAAGAGGCCGAATCACTAATGACGAGACCATTGCTACGAAATACGTGAGGACTACGAATAAGCAATCTCAAATTTTCGTTGTAATTTCTGACACTTTGTGGATTCCGAATCACCCTGGACGCACTATTTGCCACTGAGGACCGTGGAACCAAACGCACGAATGCGGGTTGGCTCAGGGTGAGGTCGATGATTTTACGGTTGCAGCGCAATATGTCCCATGGTCTACTTGCTTCTATAATCACGTATTTTTATTGATCTATTTTTTCATTCGACTGTAAAAACAGAGAGTTAACTGATGACAGTGCAATTTCCGAGTGCCGCCCAGGCGCTTGCCGAAGAGATCGGAACATTACGGAAATGGCTGGATGAGGATGCCCTGCCGCTATGGTGGGAGGCGGGTTCGGCCCGCCCGGATGGCGGCTTTTACGAGCGCCTCGGCCAGGATGCCAAACCGGTTTTTTCCGATGATCGTCGCGCCCGCGTGCAGCCGCGTCAGGCCTATTGTTTCGCCGCCGCCGGCCAGCACGGCTGGCAGGGGCCCTGGAAAGAGGCGCTCCTGCATGGCCTCAGCTGGTTCGAAAAGGTCTATCGTCTCGATAACGGTCTTTACGGCAACCTCGCCGACCAGACCGGCAAACTGATCGATCCGTCCTTCGATCTCTACAATCAGGCCTTTGCGCTTTTCGCCGCCGCCCAGACCGCTGCGAGCCTGCCCGAGCGCAAGGACGAGATGCGCGGCCGGGCGCTGGATATTCTTGCCATCCTCAAACGTGACTACAAACATCCCGTCGCCGGTTTCGAGGAGGCGAACCCGCCGCGCACGCCTCTCTGTTCCAATCCGCACATGCATCTGTTCGAGGCGATGCTGGCCTGGGAGGTGCAAGATCCAGATGGCCCATGGTCGGCTTTGGCCGACGAGATCGCCGATCTGGCGCTCACCCGCTTCATCGATGGCGGCAATGGCGGCCTTCGAGAATTCTTCGAGCATGACTGGACGCCGCATAAGAGCGACAAGGGCCGGATCATGGAGCCGGGCCACCAGTTCGAATGGGCATGGCTTCTGGTGCGCTGGGGCAGCCTGCGCAACAGCGGCGAGGCGATCGAAAAAGCCAAGCGCATGTTTGAGATCGGCGAAGAGCATGGCATCTGCGCCCGCCGCAAGGTGGCGGTCATGAGCCTCTACGACGATTTTTCGGTGCATGACGCGTTGGCGCGCCTATGGCCCCAGACGGAATGGCTGAAGGCGGCGGTGCGCCTTGCCAGCGTCACATCAGGTGAGGAACGGCAGCGTTACCTTGCGTCGGGCCTCAGGGCCATCGGCGCGCTGCAGCCTTTCCTCGACACGCCGGTGAAGGGTCTCTGGTTCGACAAATGGCCGGCCAACAGGCCGATGCTCGACGAGCCGGCACCGGCCAGCACGTTCTATCACATCGTCTGCGCCATCTATGAGGCTGAGGCCGTGCTGGCGGTCAGCGGATAATGTCCGGGCGGGCGAGCGGGCCGGGCGTCCGCTCGGCCCGCTCCGGCCTCAATCAAGCCTTGGCCGGGCGCACCACGCGCCAGTCGGGCTTGCCGAGATTGTGCGGCCAGGGGTGCACGTCCTTGTCGTTGAAATAGACGACTTCTTCCAGCCTCGGAAAATCCGCCTGTTTCAGCGTTACGTCGTTCATCCATGGACGGACATAGGAATCGCCGCCTTCATAACCGAGTTCTGCGACCCAGACCGGTCGGTTGAAGGTTTCGACAAGTCCGTATCCCTTGCGCAGCAGATCGGAGAACGTCTTCGGTCCGCCATATTCGATCTTGTCGTAATCTTCGAGACCGAAGACCGAAAGGCCGACGAGATCGGCGTAGTTATCGCCGGGATAATAAGCCCGAAGGCCATCAAGTCCCTTGGGCGACCACATCACCTTGACACCGGGAACCGCCCTGCGGGTCATGTCCACCATGCGTTTATAGGCCGTGATGTAGTCCCGAGGGTTCCAGCCGGACCATGAGAAGCGGCCGGACGTGTCTTCCATTTCCTGACCCCAGCGCAGGATCAGCGGGCTTTTCATCGCCGACATGCGTGCGGCTATCGCCTGCATGTTCTTGTCGTAGTCGCCTCCCAGCACCTTGCGGCGCAACTCGTCGGAGGAAAGCCGCCAGTTGACGTCCCATGACCATGGTTCGACGGTGATCAGCACATTGCGCTTGCGCTCCAGGGCATACGCGTCCGCGAGCGCAAGACTGTCGAGATCCACGTCTTCCCAGGGCAGGAACAGATGTTCCGTCGCCACCCCGGCCTGTCCGGTGAAATCACCATGCGGATCGTAAGCACCGAAACGGATACCATCCGCATGCAATGTCGGACGTTTGTCGGCAAGCGTCTTCATGCCCGTGGCGCCCATGGGTGCAACACCCTGCGCATCCAGTTTGAACATGGGGTACATGCTGGCCGAAAAAGCCACTGCCGCCCCGCTTGCGAAGAGAAGTTTTCTTCTTGTTATCTGCATGACACTTTCCTCCCTACCGCGTCGCCGTCATCGCCTTGCCATAGGCGGCGATCTGCGGGGTGACGTCGTCCTTGCGGACAAGTTTCAGGAATTCATCGCCGGGCCTTGGCGGGTTGTGCCGGAACACATACCACTGGCCGCCCTGCTTGCGCTGATAGAGCATCTTGCCGATGCGGCCGTGGTCAAAGCAGGTATCGGCCTTGCCGCTGCCATTATCGGCTTTCCAGGTGGCGCGCATGCACAGCGTGCCTTTGGCATCGACGGTCCAGATGCCCTCACCGACGGATTTTTTGCCTTTTTCTTCCGTCAGGGCGATGAATTTGCGGCCATCGGCAATGAAACGCCCGCCGCCCGTATCCCATTTCCAGGTCTTGTCGAAGTACATTTCCACGACTTCGCTGGTTCTGAGCGGTTTCGGCGTCTTCGTGCCGCCTGCGGCGTGGACGGCACTGGGCGCGATCACCGCAAGGCAGAGTACGAAAGCGGAGAATCCGCAGTTGCTTATTGTTGTTCTCATCACAGCCTCCTCCTTCTATTGTCCGACCCTATTGTCGGCCAGCATGATTTCTCCGGTTGCCACTGTCGGCGACGGTGCGACGGCCGGTTCCGCCTGCATTTCCCGATGACCGGGCAAGCCCGGCAGGGTGATGCGCAGCTTCACGCGCACCGATCTCGCGCCCTCCACACCCGCACCGGCAACCGTAAAACGCGTTTCGGTGAAGGTGACGTAGGGCTGCCCGTGCGACAGGGCTTCAAGCCCACCGATCGCATGTGAGCTGAGTTCCGCGGCGCTGCCGGCGACGAGCAACAGTGAACAGGCCGCAGCGGTTGCGCCGCCGCGCATCGCCGGCAATCGCGGCAAGCCGTTTTCCATCACGTGGCGGATGAGCAGGAACACGGAAAGTCCCGCATAAATCGCCACATTGATCGCCCCGAAAATGAAGAAGCCTTCCGCTCCGCTATCGCGTGGCGCCAGCACCATGGCGAGAAAGCTCACCGCCGCCAGAACCATGTAGGGCACGATGACCCGCAGCGGCAGCGGCGGTTTGGCCTGCGTGCCCTTGGGCGTGATGCGGAAATCGACGAAGTCACCACGGATGGTGTCGCGGATCGCCGCCAGCACGCCCATCAGCGACCAGGGCCAGCGCAGGAACAGGAACACCATGGCTTCCCAGCTGAAAAGCTTCGCATCATGAGGGCGGAATGCCCCCGTTGCCCGCCAGAAGAAGGCGAACAGGATCATGATCAGCGAAATGGGCAGGAAATGCGCCAGGAACGCCGGATAGGACGCATTGACCAGCACTTGCCCACGCAACAGGGCAACGACGGGAAGCACGAACATCAGCGCCATGAAGCCGGAAAACAGCGGATACCAGAGCTGCGAAAACAGGAACTGGAATTTCAGCCGCAAAGGCAGCTTCGGCACATAGTGCCGTGAATATTGCAACAGGATGGTCATCAGGCTGCGTGACCACTGGAATTCCTGCACGATGAGATCGGCAAAGGTCGCCGGCCCGTCGCCATGGGCGATGGCGTTGACGGCATGGACACCGCGCCAGCCACCGGCATTCATCAAAAGCGTGGTGGAATGATCCTCGGCAAGCTCGGGGCCGAGACCGCCCACCTCACGCAGCGCTTTCGTGCGCACGGCGTAGTGAGAGCCGATGCAGAGCGGCGCCCAGCTATTGTTGTAACCGAGCTGCAGCGCGCCGTGCAGGCTTGCCTCCGCATAAAGCCTGCCGCGCGCGGCCCAGCTCTCGCTGGCATTGGCGTCGCAGATGCTTGGGGCGGAGACATATCCAACCGACGGATCGGCAAAGGGACGGATGATCTCGCTCAGATAATCCGGTTCCGGCACATGATCCGCGTCGAACTGTGCGACGAAATCATAACGCTCATAGCCATAATGATCGTAGAAATAAGCGAGATTACCTTCCTTGCAGCGGGTGCGGCGCGGCCAGGTCTTGCGGTGATAATCAGCGACGCCCTTCCGGGTCGAGACGAAAACACCATGCGCACCACACCAGGCAAGCGTCTGCGCATCCGGATCTTCATCCGCAAGCCAGACGTCGAATTCCAGGCCCTTCTGTTCCATGCCCCTTTGATCCAGCATGGCCAGCAGCGTCTTGCGCACCACGGCGAAAGGCTCCGACGGGGCCTTGGTGACCACCATCGCCACCCGGCCCTTGGGCAAAGGGGAACGCCGGTCAACGACGCGGGCGTTGAGGAATATGAAAATGAAATAGGACGGCAGCAGCGTGATCCACGCCAGCGTCAGGGTAACGACGGTATAATAGGGCCAGTCGATCACCCGGTCACGGTCGAGCCACCAGACCCAGAAATAGCCAAGCGTCACCAGCCAGCCGCCGATGCCCAGACGATAGGCCATGCGGTTCCAGCCGGTGAAGACCGGCAGCATCCGCAATGAGCCCGCGGCGGCACGTACAGGTTGGACGGAAGGAGTGGAGCGCGCCGTCATGACCGCACCTCCAGTCCGAAACCGGGACCGGCCGTGCGGATGATCGTGTCGATATCGGAATGTTTCGGCGCAAAGCCGAGCGTCTGCCTTGCCCTTTCAATATCGGCGAACAGCGCCGGCGGATCGCCCTCGCGCCTCGCGCCGAAATGCACTGGCACTTCCTGACCCGTAACGCGATGGATAGCCCGGATGATATCGCCAACCGAGGTGCCGTGGCCCGAACCAAGATTGACACGCAGCGTCTCCCCGCCATCCGCCAGATAATTGACGGCGGCCACATGGGCATCGGCGAGATCGCTGACATGGATGTAGTCGCGAATGCAGGTGCCGTCCGTGGTGTCGTAATCCGCGCCGAAGATATCGAGTTGCGGCAACCGCGCCGCAGCCGCCATCAGTGCCCGGGGGATCAGGTGGGTCTCCGGTTCGTGGCGTTCGCAAAGCTCGCCATCGGGATCGGCGCCGGCCGCGTTGAAATACCGCAGCGCCACGAAACGCAGGCCATAGGCCGCGGCGTAATCATCCAGCGCCATTTCGAAAATCAGCTTGGTGCGCCCGTAAGGATTGACCGGCATCTGCGCGGTTTCCTCGCGGATTGGTAATTGTGGCGGCACGCCATAGGTGGCGCAGCTGGAGGAGAATACCAGCCCGCCAATATTCTGGTCGAGACAGGCATCCAGCAGCGAAAGGCTGCCGCCGACATTGTTGCGGTAATATTTGCGCGGATCTTCGACGGATTCGCCGACATAGGCGTTGGCGGCGCAATGGATGACGAAGGCCGGCTGGAACTCCCTGAGCGTGGCCTTCAGCAGGCCACGATCAAGAATGTCACCCTCGATGAAAGGCCCCCAGCGAACCGCATCCGCATGGCCGGTCGAGAGATTGTCATATGCGATGGGCCTGAAGCCGGATTTTGCCAGCGCCTTGCAGATGTGGCTGCCTATGAATCCGGCCCCGCCCGTGACGAGGATTGTGCGGGCCATCTCATACGGCCTCCGCCACTTTCCTGCCGGACAGCAAAGCATCGAAATAGACGATGGTTTTTTCCAGTCCGATTTCGAGCGGCACGCGCGGTTGCCATCTCAGCTGCTCGTTGGCCCGCGAAATATCCGGGCGGCGCTGCTGCGGATCGTCGATTGCAGCCGGCAGATGCACGATGCGCGAGCGGGAACCCGTCATGCGAATGACGATATCGGCCAGCTGCCGCACCGGAATTTCGCTCGGATTGCCGAGATTGATCGGCCCGGTGCAATCCTTCGGCTTGGCCGAAAAACGCAGGAAACCATCGATCAGGTCATCGACATAACAGAAGGAGCGTGTCTGGCTGCCATCGCCATAAATGGTGATGTCGGCCCCCTTCAGTGCCTGGACAATGAAGTTGGAAACCACACGTCCATCATCGGGCCGCATGCGCGGCCCATAGGTGTTGAAGATTCGTCCCACCTTGATATCAACGCCATAAAAGCGGTGATAATCGAAAAACAGCGTTTCGGCGCTGCGTTTGCCCTCATCGTAACAAGCTCGCGGCCCGATTGTATTTACATTGCCGAAATAGCTTTCCGGCTGGGGATTGACGAGTGGATCGCCGTAGACTTCCGATGTAGAGGACTGCACTACGGTTGCACCGCATCTGCGCGCGACCTCCAGCACATTGACGGCGCCAAGCACATTGGTGAGCAAAGTGCCGACGGGATCGCGCTGGTAATCCGGCGGCGAAGCCGGCGAGGCGAAGTTGAAGATCAGCGAGACGTCGATATCATAGGGTTTGCGCACGTCGTGCTCGACGAGCAAAAACCGCTTATTGTCCCGTAAATGCTCCACATTCGCCGTCCGCCCGGTCGAAAGATCGTCGAGACAGATCACTTCGTGGCCGCAGACCAGCAGACGCTCGCAAAGATGGGAACCAAGGAAACCAGCGCCGCCATTGACGAGAACGCGCTGGCCAGGACGCCATTCCGAGTAGATCGTGACGCCATTATCATGCTCGTTGGGAACGAAATTACGCATTACACACTCCTCCCCATGAGGAATCAGCCCGGCTGATTCATCTTGAACTGAATCAAACTCCCGATTGTGCGGTATCTTGAATATCATCCTCCGGTTTTTATTTCTTCTGGAGGTTTTAATATTTCGATTCGATAGTTTTCAACTTTTATGATAGGCGCGGTGAAAAACAGGTCAACTTCATTTTGTCGAAATATTACAATTGATTACCCTGAATTACTAAAAATAGCCCTTGGTTTAATACTTTTTAACTACGCCTCCTTTATGCCTTTGTTATTGAGCATTAGCGCAAGCTTCGCTCAACCAGTCGGGACTATCCTGGTTTTGTAAGGCTCGGTCCACCGGGACAAAACCGCCCGGCGAGATGCGACAGACAGTCGATTTCAGGGGACATACACGATGAATGAAATGCCTTATTCCAAGAGTGGCAAAGCGGCCAGACGCAATCATTTTGCGCTCGTTGCCGCAGCCCTTTCAGCACTCACTTTCGCAACGGCCTCGTGCGCCGTGGTCGAAGACGCTGTTTTCATCAAGACCGCATCAGCGGATACGACAACAATGAAGACGCGGGTTACTCCTACCAGGGCTTCCTACGGCTACGACAAGACAGGCAATGCAGCTGTAACGCTTGTTGCCGACGCGTCGTCCGAGGCACCGTCGATAGCGCGACATTCCTATTCCGGTTCTTCTCCCTATATTTGCTCGCCGAGCGGATTTGGCCAGAAGTCCCGCTGCTTCCTGAGACCGTAAGTCTCGGGCCGGAACATCGGCGGAAACCGGCGCCCGGGCGGCCTCGGCCTGCCTGATGCTTAGTTCTTCCAGCCGGATAACGTAGCGTCGTCGTCCTTGTTGAAGAAGCGCGATGCCGCCTCGGTTCGGTTGCGCACGTTCATCTTCTTATAGATGTTGCGAACGTGAACCTTCACGGTGTTTTCGGACAGATGCAGCTTGTCAGCAATGATCTTGTTTTGCGTACCCTTGCAAAGCAGGTCGAGGATTTGCACCTCCCGTGTCGTCAGCGCCGCCATTTCACCCCTGTTTGCCGCAAGGGCGTCGGCGCGGTTGGCAATAACGGCGTTTGTCTGAACGCTCTTGCCGCTGACGGCCTGGGAATAGGGTGTGAGCTTGCCGAGGAGAGCCGCGGGAAAATGTTCTCCGCCCTTCATCAAAAGATCAACAGCCGCCATGAACACGTCAAGCCGCAGATTGAGCGGCAACACGCCGTCGATGACGCGCATTCCCACCAACTGCTTCAGCGGTTCCTCAAACTTGTCGATGGTTTCGACCACCAGTGCGATCGGCGCATCCGGATGCTTTTCGTGGATTGCCGCAAGAAGATTATGGAGCCGCTCGCCGGACATGCGATAAGGCAGCACCAGCCGGACATTCGCCCCGTAGTCGTCGTTAATAGTCGACGACGAGGTAACGCTCACCACCGCGAATGTGGGGAACTTTTTGCCCAACGCCTCCACGAGGCACTCGGAAAACAGGTCCGGATCCGCTATGATCAATAAAGTTCCATTTATAGGTGAAACGGCGTTTTTTTGTTTTGCCGCATAATCTGAAGTTCCCATGAACATTGACGCCTCCCTAAAGCGCTTACGCATTACATTCTTTTTGGTGTGCCGTCTGTCGTCCGCCAGGACGCCCCCAAGACCATAGGGGGCAATTCCCGCCTCAAGCCATGTCAACTATCATTAATTACCTGTTAATTTAGGAGGCTAATACGAAAAGCTGTGTAAATAAATGGCCCATACGGGTTATTTTTTACATTAGGCATACAAAATTGATTACGGTGAGAGAAAATCATTCACTTGGAAATCATCAAGGAAACAAAGGCGTTAGAAATGCCTCCGCTCCGGTTTTGTATTCCAAGAAAATATAACTTTTAGTTGAAAGACCTTTTCATATCTCGCCTGCAAACGATCCCGGACGATGTGCCGTTTCGGGATAACGCCCTTTTCCCTTGCAAAAGCACGATGGTTTTAAGAGGCCGGTTTTTTGCCGCCAAATCTGCGGATATTTGCTGCAGCGGCCGCGAAAACGAGCCTTGGCCTACCCCTCCGGCATATATATTCCGGTTACGGGTGCCGATATGTTTAGCCCGAATTGATAGCTAGAAAGCGCAATTTTTCTGCGGCACAGTCTGACCGTCGCTAAACGGCGGCCGATGAAAAGACTATCCCGGCCTTAACGTGTGTTTGCCAACGCCGGTTCCTTTTCAAGAAAACACGCAAGCAAAAAGACGAAGCCACCGCGCTCCCCATTGGAGCGAGGAACGGATTTGTGCGCCTTTTTACCGAGTAGCGCACAGGGGCTGAACGAAAAGAGCCCGGTCGCGGGCCGATGCCGAACCGCAGATGAAACGTACCGAGTGCATCTGCAAACATCAATCTTTGTGCAACACGGAGCAAGCGCGAAAAAATCCCGTTTGAGATGAGAGGGATTTCGAAAGCTGCTCCGAGCTTTTTCGGAGGAAATCGAAATGGGTTACAATTCACAGCCAGCCGGCGACGACATCACCAAGATCGGCGCTCTTTCCGAGGGTTTTGCCAACACCTCGACCAATGACGCCAAGGTGGAAGACAGCAATGTCGGCACCGCAAACGGTGAAAACCGCAACAACGACAACAGCGACAACAGCACCAATGTGGATGTTGACGCCAAGATCGATGTAGCAGTCGGCAATGGCGACAATCGCGACAACGACTATGACTGGAGCTATGACAGCAAGTCGTACAGCGACAACGACACGACCACCAAGACGAGCACCGAAACCAACACTGATATCAAGACGGATTACGACTGGAGCTACGAAAGCAAGTCGTACAGCGACAATGATACCAATGTGAAAACGATCACGGACACGGACAACAAGACGTTCTCCTACTCCGACAACGACACCTCCACCAAGACCACGACGACCTCCGACAGCTTCAACTCCGCCGACAGCTACTACAAGTCTGATGACGACTTCGGTAACATCGCCGGCGTCAAGGATGTCGGCAATCTCGGCATCGCCGGCGGGGACCTCACCTTCAACCTGGGTGACGACTTCTCCTTCACGCTCGATGTCGACAACATCCTCAACAGCTCGCTCAACGGCGACGGCAATGACACCGGCTTCAGCATGGTGCAGGCCAACCACCTGGCAGACCAGGATCAGGCCTACGACATCAAGATGCAGAATGGCGGTGCGGAAAACCACCTGAGCGCCAATGCCGGCGACGCCTATGGCGCGGAAGGCATGGACGGCAAGGGATGGGACCTCAAGGCCGGCGACGACGCAGCAGGCACCAGCACTGCAGATGCATCGGCAATCCTTGCAAATTCCGGCTTCCATCTGGAACTGGTGCAGGGCGCCAACATGCTCTCCAATGCCGTTGACGTCACGATCACAGGCGGTAACTCGCATGTATCCGATGTCGGTGAGGATCACTCCTGATACCCACCTCTTGACGAAAAGAGCTGCACCGGCACCCGCCGGTGCAGTTCGCGGTTGAAGGACCGGTCTGCGTAAGACGAAGCACCGCCTTTGAGACGGGTGCCCTGCGCAGCCTCAGGCTCTGCCGCGATGATCAGGGAGGGACCTTCAATGCATATCGACAAGATTTCCGACATGATCGCGCATTTCATCGGCATGTTCGACACGGTGGTCGAGGAAGCGCGTCTGAGAAGCAACTATAGCGAAGGCCCGGCGCATTCCGATCCGGACCGACTGCCGGACGATGAGGTAGCAAGGCTGCTCGACAAGAACTATGACGTCCCGCTCGAGGATTACGATCCCGGCGTCAAATATCGCTCCGGCTATTACGATTTCGATTACATGCGACCGCATTTCGCCCGCGCTGTCGAATACGACATGCAGCAGCTTGCAAATGCCATCCCGGTCGATATTTCCGGCGCGCATTTCCGTTTTCCCGGCCGCCTTTCCTTTGATGAGCGCGAACTGGTGGTTCATACCGGTCCAGGCTCGGTAGCCGGCCATCTTACTCAGGTCAATATTCTCCAGGACGATGACTATCTGAACATGACGGACGGCCCGAATGTGGCGCGCGACACGACCTTCGTGACCGAGCGCACTGTCGAGTTCTACAACGAAGCCGCCGTCTTCACGCCCTTTTCCACCTTCCAGCGCACCGATAATTACGACGCGCTACAGGCGCTTGCCAAATCCGCGCACGACTATATCGAACACGCCCGCGACAATGACGTGACCTCGCTTGGCACCGGCGCGGACCAGGATTTCGTTCTGGCCGGCAACGATATCAACGGTCTTTATATCAATGGCGCCGTGGCCTACGACAAGCCGACGCTCGACGACTTCATGCCGGACCGCGGCATTGCCAAACCCGCCGAGGCACCGGAAAAAAGCGACGTCTCCCTGCATGAAGACAGCCCGGCCGGCAACAGCCTCGATATCGCCGCTGGCGCCAATGTCGTCGCCAACATCGCCACGCTGGTCAATACCGGCGTCATGACCTCGGTCACCGCCGTCATGGGCGATTATCACCAGATCGACGCCATCACCCAAGCCTATATCTACAGTGACCGGGACGAGATTTCTTCCGTCTTCACGCACTCGGAGGATCAGGCGGCAACGGCTGCCTACAACATCGCCAGCTTTCAGCGCAGTGTCTATCCGGGCGCGGAAAATGCCGCGGCGGACAGCCATGAGAGCGGCGAGCCGCCGATATTCCCCACCGCCTGGCGCGTCAGCGTGCTGGAAGGGGATGTGTCCTTCGTTCACTGGATCGAACAATACCAGTTCATCAGCGACAATGACACGATGACCATCACCACATCGGGTGCAAGTGTCAGCCTTTTGACCGGCGGTAACGCCGCGCTCAACATCGCCAATTTTCTCGGCATCGGCATGCAGTACGATCTGATCATCGTCGGCGGCAATGTGCTGGACATGAACCTCATCAGCCAGATTGCCGTGCTTTACGACAATGACTGGGCCCGCGCCAATCCCGATGCACCTGGTGGCGCCACCATCCAGTCCGGCAATAACCTGCTGTGGAACGATGCCAGCATTCATAATGTCGGCAGCAACGACCGCTTCGAGACCATGCCGGACTATATGCACCAGACGGTAAACGCGATCAACGAACGCGATCCCAACATGCCGGATGCGCTTGCCCACGACGCCAACTTCGCCGGCTATCAGGGGCTGAACGTCCTTTACATCACCGGCAACCTTTATGATGTCAGCATCATCAAGCAGGTGAGCGTGCTCGGCGATTCCGACGACGTGACCCAGGCCGCCGCCAAGGTCCTCGAAAACAACGACAATGCCACGGTCCATATCGATACCGGCAGCAACGCCGTCGTCAATATCGCACAGATCATCGATTACGACAGCTTCGGCTCCACCACCTATGTCGCTGGCGGCGTTTATTCCGATGCCATTCTGATCCAGGGCGGCATCATCGAAAACGACACGTCGCAGCCGACACAGCACGGCCAGCTGGCAAACGAGGTCATCGCCTTTCTTCACGACGATCCCGCCACCATCCAGAACGAATCCGACGGCGTCATCAATGGCGGCCACGACCTCTCATGGTCCAACGCCCACCCATCCGACGTCATGCAGACGGTCGTTGCGTAACGTCCGGCGGACGCGGCGGCAAACACGCCCCGCAATAGCCGAACCCGCAAACGCCGCAAGATCACCGGGGACCGATATAAAATGGATCATATCTCAAGGAAAACGATTGCCGACGGACGCTCGCTGGATTTGCCGCTGGATCAGGAAGCGGAAGACAGCAAACTGACGGACGCCTGTATTTCAGCCATCAACGAAGCCGTCGAAAATCTGCGCCAGTTATCCGGCGCGGAACAGGCGGCAAAAACCACCATATCCCCCACCCAGCCAACACCCCCGCAAACTCCTTCCGAACCGCTTGCAAAGACGGCACATCCCGAACAATTGCGGGACGTTCCACCGGTAAGGCCAGCGCCACAGCCAGAGCGGCAACCCGCCTCCCCGGCGCAACCGCAAGCCAAGATCGACAATACAGAGCTGCCTTTCGTCAAAACCATCGACAATAATGACGGGCCGATCCGCGAAAACGAACGCCGGCCAGTGACGGGTGGTGGCGGCAAGGAGCCGACGGACAATGGCGGCGGCGGTGGCGGAGGTGGTGGTGGCGGAAGCCAGAGCGGCTTCCACAAGCGCAGCGAGCCGATCAATTTCGCCGCAAGTCTTGCAAAGGGCATCGCCGCCGTTCGCCGTAACATGGTGGTGGTGATGCTGTTCACCATCGCCATCAACATCCTGCTGCTCGCCATCCCGCTTTATCTGTTCCAGATATCAGACCGGGTGCTGACCAGCCGCTCGATGGATACGCTTGTCATGCTGACGGTGGCCGTGCTCGGCGCGGTTCTGCTGCAGGCCTTCATGGATGCCATCCGCCGCTTCATCCTGATGCGCACCGCCGTTGAGCTTGAAGTGCAGCTTGGCGCGCCGATCCTGTCCGCTGCCGCCCGCGCCTCCCTGCACGGCAACGGCAAGGACTACCAGATCCTGCAGGATCTGCAGCAGCTGCGCTCCTTCCTGACGTCAGGAACGCTCATTGCATTTCTCGATGCGCCGCTGATGCCGCTCTTCATCGTGGTGGTCTATCTCGTCCATCCGCATCTCGGCATCATCATCATGGTTTGCTGCGCCGTGCTGTTCATCATCGCCTGGTTGAACCAGCGTTTCACCGCAAGGCAGTTTTCCGAAGCCTCGGGTTATCTCAGCCGCGCCAATTTCCACCTCGATTCCATGTCGCGCAATTCGCAGATCATCAATGCACTCGCCATGATACCCGAGGCGGTGAAGATGTGGGGCCGTGAAACGGCCGGATCGCTGAAGTCGCATGTGGCGGCACAGGATCGCAACATCATGTTCTCCGGCGTCTCCAAGGCGGCCCGCATGATCACCCAGGTGGCGCTTCTAGGCTGGGGTGCGCATCTGTCACTTTCCGGCGAACTGACCGGCGGCATGGTCATCGCGGCCTCCATCATTTCCGGCCGTGCGCTGGCGCCCATCGAAGGCGCGATCGAAGGCTGGCACCAATTCAACAAATCCGCCGCCTCCTATGGCCGTATCAAGCAGCTTCTCATCAGCTCGCCGCTGAATTTCCCGCGCCTGCGCCTGCCCAATCCGGAAGGGCGTCTCGATGTGGAGCGCATTCTCTTCGTACCGCCGCCGCAGAAGAAGGTGATTTTGAACGGCATTTCCTTTTCGCTGAAAAAGGGGGAATCGCTTGCCATCATCGGCAATTCCGGTTCCGGCAAAACGACGCTCGGCAAGATGCTGGTCGGCTCCATCCTGCCCACCTCAGGCAATGTGCGCCTCGATCTCATGGACCTGCGCAACTGGGACCAGCGGCAATTCGGTGAAAGCATCGGTTATCTGCCGCAGGACGTGCAGCTTTTCCCCGGCACCATCAAGGCCAATATCTGCCGCATGCGCGACGATATCGACGATCGGCAGATTTACGAAGCGGCAGTGCTGGCCGATGTGCATGAGCTGATCGCCGGTTTTCCGCAGGGTTATGAAACCGTAGTTGCCGCCGATGGCGCACCGCTGTCCGGCGGCCAGAAACAGCGCATCGCACTTGCCCGCGCCTTCTTTGGCGATCCCAAATTCGTGGTGCTGGATGAGCCCAACTCCAACCTTGATACGCAGGGCGAACAGGCGCTGGCCAAGGCGCTGCTGCACGCCAAGAAACAGGGCATCACCACCGTCACCATCACCCAGCGCCCGGCACTATTGCAATGTGTCGACAAGATCATGGTGCTGAAAGACGGATCGCTCGCCATGTTCGGTGAAAGGATCGAGGTGCTGAAAGCACTTTCCGGCAATGGCCGTCCGGCCAACCAGTCCCCGCAGATCGAGGGTTGAGGTTCGTCATGTTCAAGAAGAAAAACGCCATTGCCGAAATCAAACCGCAGGGCCAGCTAGAATGGTATAGCGAAGTGCCGCGCTCCATCCGCCTGCACAGTTCCATCGGACTTGCCGTGCTGCTCGCCTCATTCGGCGGCTTCGGATATTGGGCCGGTACCGCACCGCTCTCTTCCGCCATCATTGCCCAGGGCAGCTTTGTCGCCACCGGCAACAACAAGATCGTCCAGCATCTGGAAGGCGGCATCATCAAGGAAATGATGGTCAGTGAAGGCGACACGGTCAAGGAAGGCGACGTGCTGCTGACGCTCGACAAGACGACGGCGCTTGCCAATGAACGCATGTTGCAGCTGCGGCGTCTTCGCCTTGAAACCATCGTGACGCGCCTTCGCGCCGAAGCGCAGGGCGAAAAGACTTTCAAGGTGCCCGAAATCGTCATGAAAGAGGCCGGCGATCCTGACATCAACTCCATCATCCAGAGCCAGAACATCGTGTTCCACAGCAAGATCGTCAAGCTCGACGAGCAGCTGAACCTGATCGAAAAGAATATCCGTTCGCTGGAGTTCCGCTATGCGGGTTATGACGGGCAGAAACAGTCCTTCGACCGGCAACTCGCCCTTCTGACGCAGGAGCGCGATTCCAAGGAAAGGCTCGCCAAGGACGGCGTCATCCGCAAGACCGATATGCTGGCACTGGAACGCGCCATTGCCGACGCCATGGGCGATATCGCCCGTCTGACCGGCGAGATGAACCAGAGCGAGGCGGAAATCGCCAAGTTCAAGCAGGAAGCGATCATTGCCGTCAACGCCAACAAACAGGCGGCGCTCGATGCGCTGGAAACGGCTGAATCCGATCTCGACAGTGTCCGGGAACAGGTGCGTGGCGCTGCCGAAGTGCTGGAACGCACCGTCATCCGCTCCCCCGTCAACGGCACGGTGGTGCGGGCCTATTATCATACCCCCGGGGGCGTCATCACCACAGGCAAGCCGATCATGGAAATCCTGCCCGCCCATGTTCCCCTGATCCTTGAGGCGCAGGTGCTCAGAACCTCCATCGATCAGCTACATGAAGGCCAGACCGCCGCGATCCGTCTGTCAGCGCTCAACCGCCGCACCACACCGGTTCTGAACGGCAAGGTGTTTTACGTTTCCGCCGACAGCATCGAGGAAAATGCCGGCCTGCAGGTCAAGGACGTCTATATCGTGCGCGTGCAGGTTTCCGACGACGAGATCGCCAAGGTCCATAATTTCCATCCCGTGCCCGGCATGCCGGCCGATGTTCTGATCCAGACCTCGGAGCGCACCTTCTTTGAATATCTGACCAAGCCGATCTCCGACAGCATGTCCCGCGCCTTCAAGGAAAGATGAAGAAATATCAGTAACCTATACTGTCTTTTCCGCAGCGCTCAGCATATGATATCCGAATATATTTCGCCGGGGCGGGAGAAGCAGCATGGCGGTGATGTCGGATGTGTTGCTACTGGTCGGCAGGCTGAATTATGTGTGGACGAACACTGAAAGCCTGATGATCTATCTGATCGTCCATCTCCTGAAAGTGGAGAAGGAAGCGGCCATCGTCGTGTTTCTGACGCTCAATACCACACGGGCGCGCATGGACCTCATCGAGCGTCTGGCGAAACTCCCCTCAACGCCGACGCCGGACCGCAAGACCATTCTCTCCATCATGGCGCGGCTGAAGAAAGAAGCGCGGACGCGCAACAAATACAATCATTGCATCTATTCCTTCGACGAAAAGGGCGAAATCGCCAGCACCCAGCTGATGCGGCTGGTGGAGGACGACAGCAAGGTTCGTTACGGCAAGGTCGAACGCATGGACGAGAAGGAAATCGAGCACCTGGAAAAGTCGATTGCCGATATCGTCGATGTCAGCAAGGATATGTGGAAATTCATCCACGCCAGCCCGCATGTCTCGGCGGATTATCTCTAGGCTCTTGTCTGCAACCGCATACCGATCGCCGGGTGAGTTTCACCATTCTGCGCTGCCTTCACTGGCAGGCACAGTTTGCCGGCAGCGAAATAAAGCAGGAACGAGCCGATCTGGTACGGGAAGATGATATCGATCTCCACGAAGGAGCGCACCACGAACAGCGCACAGATCGCAAAGAGAATAACGCCCTGCGGATCGCTCCTGCGCATCAGCACCGAGCGCAGATGCCCGAGCAGCGTTCCGTAAAGCACCATGCCAAGCAGCACCATGCCGACGATGCCGTTTTCCACCACCGTCTCGATATAGGTATTATGGAAATGGAAGCCGGTGCGGCCGGTAATGAAGAAGTCGTTCCACAGGCGTTCGGCATCGGCAAAACCCGCCACCCAGAAACCCTGATAACCGACACCGAGGATTGGCGTCTGTTTTGCCGCCTCTATGCCCTGCTGCCAGAGATAGGTGCGGCCGGTAAGCGTCGAATCCTTGCCGAAGACACCAAGAATGGCATCGAGCAGGCCGAATTGCAGGGAGGCGACCACAAGCAGCCCGCCAAGGCCGCCGAGCACGAAAAACGTCATCTTGCGGTTGGCGGGAGACAGCATGCCGATAGGGATGAAGCCGATTATCAGTGCAACCACCGCCGCGGTGGTGATGGTGGATGTCGCCGATTGCGATGCAAGGAGGCTATAAGCCGATAAAAGCCCGGTAACGCCGGCGATTGGCAGCCAGATGCCTCTCTGTTTGAGAACCAGCACCGAGGCGGCTGCAAAAATGACGCCGAGAGAGGCATAAAAACCGAGCTGGTTCTTCGACGAGAAGGCGCCGACGAAACTATACGTGCCATCCAGCGCATCGAAGAGATAGATGCCGAACAGCAGCGAATACAAAAGAACCACGGCGATGCCGATCAGCGCGCCGCGTGTCAGCGTCCGAATGGATATCACCCGCATGGCGATCAAGGCGCAGACGATATGCGTCATGTACTGGATGGAGGCGCGCATGGTCACCGATGCTGCCTCCGACCAGAAGCTGGACAGCACGGTGAGGATACCGAAGGCGAATATCCACAGATAACGCGGATAATTGCCAAGCACCTGCCGGTAGTTGACCACCACCAGCGGCAGCCACATGCCATAATAGGCCAGAACCGAGATCTGCCCGAAACGCGACGAGTAGGCGAACACGAAGAATGACAGCGCAACAGCCGCCATTCCGAAGATTTCATTGCGTTCGGGATCGATCAGCGCCGATTTGGCAATCCGCATGCGAACCTCACTGCATCAGGATTTCGGACGAAACCTTGATGACGTCGCCGGGCTGAAGCAGGGTGTTTTCATCCACCTTCACTTCCTTCGGCTTGCCGTTTTCCTCACGCACCACAAGATAGGTGATGGTCGCGGATTTACCCGATGGATCGAAACGGATCGCCTCGGCCGATTGCGCCAGCGCCTCTGACATCAATTCGCGGCTGGTGGTCAGCTGCAGATTGAGCTTGTCGAGTTCCGCTTCGGTATCCTGCAGTTCCTTGGAGCGCTGTGCCACCCAGTCGTTGCGCAGGTTGATTTCGTCCTGGGTCGCCTTGTTGATATCCTGCTTGGCGCGCAGCGACTGCGTGTCGATATCAAGCAGGGTGGATTCCACCTCCGCCGCGCGTTCTTCCGCCGAGATGCGCCGCTGTGACAGTGCAAGCCCCTGCTCGTTAAGCCGGTTGACGCGGTCGCGGTCCTCGTTGGCGAGCTGGAGCTGGCGGTTTTGTGTTTCCGATTTTTTATTCAGCGATTCGACTTCACTCTGCAAAAGGGCATGCAGATCCGTCAGCGCCTTCAGCTGAAGCGTATAACGCTCGGTACGGGATTTCATCAGCGCGCTTTCGCTGGCCAGAAGCGTATCGATCTCGCTGATCTTTTCCATTTCTGGCGTCTTGGCGATGGCCTGATCGCCCTTGACCTCGGCAACCAATCGCGCCTGACGGGCGAGCAGCCTTGCCCGCTGGTTGTCGTAGACGGCGGCATCGCCGCGTGCATTGATAAAGTCGCGGGCAAAACGCTGGCCGGCATCGGAGCGACGCAGGCCGCCGGCGAGACTGACGGCCTTCAGCACCGTGAGATTGGCGGCATAGGGATATTCTCCCGGCGTCTGCACGTCGCCGCTCAGAAAGATCGGCCGAAACTGGGCGATTTCGACGGAAGCCGAAGGCAGGTTGCGAAGCGCGAATTTGCTCTGAAGCTGGGCGCCGATCGCCTCACCGACTTCCGAAGGCGTTTTCCCCGAAACCTCCAGCTGGCCGATAAATGGCAAGGACAGCGCGCCGGATGGGCCGACGGAATAATCGCCGTTGATGACGTCCCAGTTGCGGATGCTGCCATCGGCCGGCTGCCATTCGGCAACACGGATGCGCAGCTTGTCGGCGGTGCCAAGCTTATACTGCCCACCCTCTGCCGCCAATGCGCAGAGCGGTGCGGCCAGGGCGACGGAAGCGGCAAGCACGAGGGCGGCAAGCGGACGGCGGGGGGTGGCAAAAAGGCCGTTCATCGGGAAACTCCCTGTTTGCTGAGCGCCATGCAGGCGATCAGACGATAGGCAACCGGGCAAGGCCGGCTGCGCAGCGCCGCAGAAGCGGCCGCTATTGTTAGCACCAATGACGCACCCGAAGACCGGACTTGGGATCCCGGTCGGGTGCGTGTCGAAACGAAAATCGATAAAGCCGAACTCAATATTGATTTCAGTAGCTGCCGCGCGACAGGCACACGGCGGGAATGGTCTTGACGATGATGAAGACATCCTGCCGCATCGACCAGTTCTGCACATATTGCGTGTCGAAAGCCACGCGGGTCTTGTAGGAGACGTCGTTACGGCCGCTGATCTGCCACAGGCCGGTCAGGCCAGGGCGGGTGCTGAGATAATAAGCGGCAGCGCTTTCATAATAGCTCAGTTCCTCGTCAACGACGGGGCGCGGGCCAACCACGCTCATTTCACCACGGATGATGTTGAGGAGCTGCGGCAGTTCATCAAGGCTAAGCTTGCGCAGCACGGCACCGACGGCGGTGACACGCGGATCGTTCTTGAGCTTGCGGGTCGCGCGCCATTCCTCGGCGGCTTCCGGATTGGCGGCAAGATATTGCCGCAACATCTCGTCACCGTTCATCGCCATCGTCCTGAATTTCAGGCAATGGAAATAGCGGCCATTATGTCCCACACGCCGGTGACCATAAAAGATCGGGCCGGGATCGGAAAATTTCACCAGAGCGGCGATCAACAGGAAAATCGGGCTGAAGATGAGCAGCGCAAGTGCAGCCGATGCCATATCGAAGCTGCGTTTTGCGATGCCCCCGATAGGGAAACTGACATCGAAATCTTCGGAACTGCTGAGTGTCTGTTCAGCCGATTGGGTCGCGGACTTCATAGAGTGAACTCCATTTATGTTTTGCGATTGGTCGGTGCCCGAAGGCGCGTATTTCCGTCTAAAGGAGATAACAAGTCTGTGTTCGGAATTTGATGCTAATGGATTTTTTGTAAGGCACATTGCCCATGACCGTCTATGCGATTTCTTGCGGTGGCGGTCGATCAACCCCAAGGCAATATTAAGGGTTGCATAAAAAAGAAACAAATGTGCCTGCGGCCATGTGCACAGAGCATGGGTGGCCTCCCGGCATGTATTGTATTTTCGACCACCTGCAGTCTTTTCTTATATGTTTCTTATGACTTAATCGGATGAGACAGGAACGCCAAGAACAGCCATGCGTGTAACAGACTATTAAATTTTTTTGCGGCGCAGCAAGATTGCGGCAATGCATATAAAATTTGACATATTAGCCGGGATTTTTTTACCCGACACTCGGGCTTCGCCAAGAAAAAGCGATGGAAAAATTGCAAGAGCGGCGCAAAAGCGGCAAAACAATGGCAAAAATCCGCGCTTGAGCCGCGGAATATCTTGAAAATATTCGAGCCCTAACCCGGATTCGGCCCTGCCTGCGACAGGCAGAGCGCTTTCAGACCCTCACATCAAGCAAAACGCGGTGGAATCAGAAGGTGGGCGGCGTACAGGCGCTGATGACTTCGCACGGGACCGGCCCGATGCAACGGAAGCGGTGCGGCCTGCGGCTCTCGAAATAATAGGCATCGCCCGGCCCCAGCACCCGCCGCTCCTCATCAACCGTCACTTCCAGACGCCCGGAGAGGATGATGCCCCCCTCCTCGCCATCATGCACCAGTGGCACCTTGCCGGTATCGGCGCCCGGCTGGTAACATTCCTTCAGGATTTGCAGGCTGCGACCGAAGACATTGTCGCCCACCTGCCGGAAGGAGATTGGCCCCTTGCCGATCTCGACCAACTCATCCGCCCGATAGAAGGCCTTGCGGTTCGTCTCCGGCTCGAAGGCGAAAAATTCGGCAAGACCAATGGGTATGCCATCGAGAATACGCTTCAGCGCGCCGACGGACGGGTTGGAGGTATTGCTCTCAATCAGCGAAATCGTTGAATTGGTCACGCCGGCGCGCCTTGCCAGTTCACGCTGGGAAATGTTGTGACGCAGCCGCAAATGGCGCAAACGCCCGCCAATATCCACCGACATGCTGCTGCCCCCGTTATCGTTGTTCGAAATATCGAAAATACTGCATTTCGACTACAGCATTTTCAATGACTTGGCCACAGAGAGAAAAGGGCTTGTTCGGTTTGGAAAATAGCTTTCAATCATCGGCAACGAACAGGAGAACCATTATGGACAACCCCAGCCGATCCAATTCCACCTCGCTCGACAGCTACTGGATGCCGTTTACCGCCAACCGGCAGTTCAAGGCCAATCCACGCCTGCTGACGAGCGCCGAGGGCATGTATTACACCAGCAACGACGGCCGTCAGGTTCTCGATGGCACGGCTGGCCTGTGGTGCGTCAATCTCGGTCATGGCCGCCAGCAGATCGCCTCCGCCGTCAAGCACCAGCTTTCGACCATGGATTACGCGCCCTCCTTCCAGATGGGCCACCCCGTCGCCTTCGAATTCGCCGAGCGGCTGGCGGAAGTCGCGCCCGGCCCGGAAGGGGCAAAGCTTGATCGCGTCTTCTACACCGGCTCCGGTTCTGAATCGGTCGATACGGCGCTGAAGATCGCCATCGCCTATCAGCGCGCCATCGGCCAGGGCACCCGCAGCCGCCTGATCGGCCGTGAGCGCGGTTACCACGGCGTCGGTTTCGGCGGCATCTCCGTTGGCGGCCTCGTCAACAATCGCCGGGTTTTCCCGCAGATACCGGCCGACCATCTGCGTCATACCCATGATCCCGCAAAGAACAGCTTCGTGAAGGGTCAGCCCGAGCACGGCGCCGAGCTTGCCGACGATCTGGAACGGCTGGTCGCCCTGCATGGCGCAGAAACCATCGCTGCCTGCATCGTTGAGCCGGTGGCCGGCTCCACCGGCGTGCTGGTGCCGCCGAAGGGTTATCTGGAGCGCCTGCGTGCCATCTGCGACAAGCACGGCATTCTCCTCATTTTCGATGAAGTCATCACCGGTTTCGGCCGCATGGGCTCATCCTTCGCCAGCAACTATTTCGGTGTTACGCCCGACATCGTCACCACCGCCAAGGGGCTGACCAATGGCGCGATCCCCATGGGTGCGGTCTTCACCAGCCGCAAGGTGCATGATGCGCTGATGCATGGCCCGGAAAGCCAGATCGAGCTGTTCCACGGCTACACCTATTCCGGCCATCCCGTTGCCTGCGCCGCCGGTATCGCCGCGCTCGATATCTATCGCGACGAAGGCCTTTTCACCCGCGCATCGCAATTGCAGGATGACTGGCACGATGCCATCCATTCGCTGAAGGGTCTGCCAAACGTTATCGACATACGCACCATCGGCCTCATTGCCGGCATCGAACTGCAATCGCGTGACGGCGCCATCGGCGCGCGCGCCTATGACATCTTTGTCGATTGCTTCGAGCGCGGTCTGCTTGTCCGTGTCACCGGCGATATCATCGCGCTTTCGCCGCCGCTGATCGCCGAAAAATCCCATTTCGATGACATCGTCTCGATTCTCGGTGACGCGTTGAAACGCACAAATTAAAAGTATAAACCTCTAATATAAGAAAGGCTGCAATAGAAATTGCAGCCTTTTCTCATTTTTATCAAAAACATAGCGTACATAGATCATTTATTAAGCATGTTCTATTATTTTCCCGCAGTATAACCAACAGCGCGGGAACGTCCCCATGGCGTCGATTCAGAAAAAGATAATATTGGCAAGCATTGCGATCTTTTCCATCACCGGCGCCGCCACGGGCGTTGGCATGTGGGCAACGGAAACGCTGAACCGCAACAGTGAATATGTTGCACTCTCGGCCGAAGTGCTGCGCAACCACATGCAGGCGGACATGATGCATGATGCATTACGTTCCGACGTACTTGCCGCCATTCTCTCCACCAATGCCAGCATGGGCCTCGACCTCAAGACGGTTGAGGCTGACCTTGGCGAACATGAAGCCAGCTTCCGCGAAATGATCGAGGCCAACAGGTCCCTGTCAGCAGGCACAAACGTCAAGGCCGTGATCGACGGCGTCGAAAAACCGCTGCTTGCTTATATGGAAGCCGCCAATGCGGTTGTCGGCCTTGCGGGCTCCCGCCCGGAAGAGGCGATCAAGCTGATGCCCGAATTCATGCGGCAATTTTCGGCGCTTGAAAAAGCGATGGAAACGGCCGGCGACCAGATCGAGGCCCTGTCCGATGCCGCCTCGGCCGAAAGCGAAAAGACCAAAGCGACCATCAACCTTGCCTTGAAGGGCCTGCTGGTTCTGGCGGCAATTTTCTCCGTCGGGCTTTTCCTTCTCACCCGCAGATCGGTTATCCAACCCATCCTGCAATTGTCAAAGAATATGGAAACATTGGCTGGCGGCGATACGTCTCAGCCACCCTCGGGCATCGATCGCAAGGATGAGATCGGCTCCATGTCCGTTGCCGTTGAAGTCTTCCGACAGGCGGCAATCGCCAACCGGGCGCTTGAAGAACAGGCGGCAGCGGCCCGCCGGCAGGCACAGGCCGATCAGGAGGCAACCCGCCAGCAGGCCGAGGAGGACGCTTCCGAACGGCTGCGCATCGCCACATCCGGCCTCGCAGCCGGTTTGAAGCGGCTGGCTTCGGGTGATCTGGCCTTCCAGCTCGATCAGGCCTTCGCCCCGCAATTTGAAGCCCTGCGGCACGATTTCAACAGTTCTGTCCGGCAGCTGGCCGAAACATTATTTGCGATTTCCGATGGCATCGGCACGATTGACGGCAGCAGCCGTGAGATTGCCGCCGGCGCCGGCGACCTTTCCCGCCGTACGGAAAATCAGGCAGCCTCGCTCGAACAGACCGCCGCAGCGCTCGAGGAAATCACGGCCAATGTTTCAAACGCCAACAAACGCACGTCCGAGGCGCGGCTTGCCGCCACCGACGCCAACCACAGCGCCCTGAAATCGGTTGAGGTGGTCAGCCACGCCGAAGAGGCGATGCGCCGCATCGAGACATCATCGCGGCAGATTACCGGCATCATCGGCGTCATCGACGAAATCGCCTTCCAGACCAATCTTCTGGCGCTGAATGCCGGGGTGGAGGCCGCCCGCGCCGGTGAGGCCGGCAAAGGCTTTGCCGTGGTGGCGCAGGAAGTGCGCGACCTCGCCCAGCGTTCCGCAAAGGCCGCAAGCGAAATCCGCGACCATATCCGCCAATCATCAGCGGAAGTGGAAAGTGGCGTGAAGCTGGTTCTCGATACCGGTACGGCGCTGAAGGATATCGGCGAACGCATCGCCGGCATCGACCAGCACATGACCGCGATTGCGACATCCGCCGCCGAACAATCAACGGGACTTGCCGAAATCAACGCTGCCGTGAACTCCATGGATCACGCCACCCAGCAGAATGCGGCCATGGTGGAACAATCCACCGCCGCTTCGGCAACGCTTGCCGCGGAAACGGCAAAGCTGCGCGCGCTGGTTTCACGTTTCCGTCTGGATATGGAAGATATTGGTGGGCATGACGTTATCCGTCACGTGGCCTGAGACGGGGCGCATTGCGCCGCCATTCGTCCATCGTTTCCAGCCGCTGACCTCAGCGGCTGGAAATTTTTTATTTGTCAGTAGGTCTGAACCGGCTGCGACAGGCCGTCGCCAACCACGCCATTGCCATATTGGGCAACGGGCACGCCTTCCTGGCCGATCGGCACGCCCTGCTGCGCCGGGCCAAGCGCCGTCACCACGATCGGCGTACCGTCCGGCACGCGATTATAGAGATCGACGATGTCCTGGTTGATGAGGCGCACGCAGCCTGATGATACCGACTTGCCGATGGTCCACCATTCCGGCGAACCGTGCAGGCGGTAGATCGTGTCCTTGCCGTCCTTGAAAATATAGAGCGCACGCGCGCCGAGCGGGTTCTTGAGGCCGGGCTCCATGCCGCCATTTCGGCTGCTATAGGGCTCCAGCTCCGGCTGGCGGGCGATCATTTCATCAGGTGGCGTCCAGCGCGGCCACTGGCGCTTGTACTGAATGACGCCGCGGCCGGCCCATTCGAAACCCGCACGCCCGAGACCGACGCCATAACGCATGGCCTGACCGTTCTCATAGGTGAGGTAAAGGAAATGGTTGGCCGTATCGACGACGATGACGCCGGGGCGCTCGCCCGTTGGATTGGCCACCATCTGCCGCAGGAACTGGCGCGGAATCCGCTTATAGGGAATTTCCGGCAGCGGAAACTGCTCGTCCGGCTTGGGACCGTACATCAGCGCATACATCGGATCTTCCGCGGGGGCGGCCGGCCGTGCGGCTTCACGCGCCGTGGTGTTGCAGCCCGCAAGGCCGGCAAGCGCCAATCCACCTGCTCCAAGCAGGAAACCCCGCCGGGTCGTTGTCGTCTCGTTCAATTGAAAAACCTCATTTACGTCATCTCACACTGGCAAAGGGGTCTGCCAGCGCCGCATCGGGGCGGCTGATAGGGTACTTCGTGCCGGAAACCTGCAATGCCATGGACTTGGCGCCGCTGGATTTCAGAATGGCACGGAAGCTCGGATGCATGCCGCCGTCTACATACGCGCTGAGTGGGGCGGAAGTTCCCTCGTTCATCGCGGCGGCAATTTTTTGTTGTTCCTCGGCCAGTTTCGATGCCACCGCCGGGTCCGGCTGATTGATGGCTGGCGGGCAGGCCGCCAGAGGATCGGCAGGCTCACCCTCGGCGAATTCGCTGTTAAAGACATAGCGCCGGCCGCAAACGGAGACCTTCGGCTGGCGGCGCGTCACCTCGAAATAGTCGTAGCCTTCCTTGAGCGTGCGCCAGAAGGGCATGTTGGGATCGTCGCGATGCGCCACCATGTTTCGTGCACTCATGCGGAATGGATAGGCCTGCACCTGGAAACGATCCTGCCCGCCCTGCAGCGCGCGCGCCACGACGGCGTAAATCTCGCCCACCTGTTGGTCGGTCATGGCGTAACAGCCGGACGACGAACAGGCGCCGTGCACCATTAGCGCCTCGCCGGTGTAACCGAGCGCCGATTCCAGCCGGTTGGGATAACCGAGATTGAAGGAGACGTAATATTGCGAATTCGGATTCAGCATGCCGGCCGAGACGTGATAAAAACCTTCCGGCGCCTGCCGGTCACCGGTCTTCATCTTCGGTCCGAGCTTTCCGGACCAGCGGCACATGGGATAGGTCTTCAACAGCGCATAGCTTCCGGTCTTGTCGATCTTCCAGACCTCAAGCTCGCTTTCCTGCTTGAAAATACGAACGAGGACCGGGCTTTCCGGCCGCATGCTCTTGGCGGACATCTGCGCCATCATCTTGGACGACAGCTTCGGCGGATCCTTCTTGACGCTATCGAGACCCATGGAGGTGCACGCAGCAAGACCGCCGCCGATCACGACGACCGCAGCTACTCTTACCCCCGCCATCACCTTCAGCCGTAACCCCGCAACCGCGAAATCCAGCAATGCCTTCATGTCCATGGATCGTTCTGCCCGCCTGATTTGCCCGCCTTTCCGGCAGACGCTTAACTAGCGAAGGTGGCCATAACGCGGCAACCTCGCACATGGACAAAGTCTCGTGAACAGACGTTACCCTTTCGTTAATCATAGGGACACAAGCCCGTGAGGGGTACGTCAGCAGGGCAGACGCCCCCTATCGAAGCAGCCCCTGCCCGCCATCGATCCATACCGGCGTGCCGGTAATGTGGCGCGATGCGTCCGATGCCAGAAAAGCGATCAGCGCGGCGACATCGTCGCTTGACCCCGCCACACCGCCGGTCACAGGAATATCGCCGGTCGGAAACCGAACCGGCACCTCGGTCTTTTCGCGTCCGCGTATATCGGTGTTTTCGTCGATTGCCGTTTCGATCTCGCCCGGACACACGGCATTAACGCGGATGCGGTGACGCCCAAGCTCCAGCGCCAGTTGCTGGGCCATGGCAAGTTGCCCCGCCTTCGTAACGGAATAAGCCGTAGCACCGGGGGAGGTAAAGGTTCGTGTGCCGTTGATCGAGGAGACGATCACGATGGAGCCGCCACCGGCCGCCTTCAGATACGGAACGCTGGCATGCACGGTGAGATAGGTGCCGCGCAGGTTGATGCGGATCGTGTCGTCCCAATCGGAAGGCTTCAACTCATCAATGGGCGCCCAGACACCGTTGACGCCGGCATTGGCCACCACGAGATCAAGGCGACCGAAATCCTCCACGAGCGCTGCGACCGCGTGTCGCATGGCAGCCTCGTCCGAAACATCGGCGAGAAGAACTCTGGAAGAGCCGGATGCGGTCTTTATCTCTTCGGCCACGGCCTGCAATTCGGATTCGGTGCGGCCGAGCAAGCCAACCGAAAAACCTGCGGCAGCCAGATGGAGGGCGGCGGCACGTCCGATGCCGGAACCTGCGCCGGTGATGAGGGCAACTTTGCGATGAGCCAATGTCACACCCCGCCTTTTCTCGAGGCTATCGAGGTGACGGTGGCCGAAACCGGATCGCTGGCTGGAAAGCTGTCTTCCAGTCCCTCGTCCAATTCCTCTTCCAGAGTATCCCGATCCTTCGCGGTGCGGGCGCTGGCCTGACCATGCGGACCATCATCCTGCGCCGTTCCAAGCGCGGAAAACTGCGACGACGCATCAGCGCCGTGGCGGGTGCCGAAAGCCGTCAGCTGAACCATCACTGCGCTGGCACGCTTGATGGCCTCCGCATCATCGATGCCTTCAAGCCCATCGGCGAGACGGACGGAAACCTGGTCGCCGTCGCTGCCGACGAACTCAACGGATATGACACCGTTATTGCGTTTTACATAGGTCGTGGAAAGTTGCATGACATGCCCTCCGATTTGACAAACATCGGCCTATCCATCCGATGCGGTAACACTGAAACCTGAATTCACAACGATGGCAGAGCGGAAGGGGTTCCAGATGAATCAGGCCTTTAGCCCGGAAATGCAGGCGAGTTTCTTCAAGCGTGACGCGCTGGATGTCGCCCGTGCGCTCATCGGCGTGGAATTTCGCGTCGGCAATGCCGGCGGCATCATCGTGGAAACCGAAGCCTATCATCCCGACGACCCGGCGTCTCACGCCTTCAACGGGCAGACGCCTCGCAACAGGGCAATGTTCGGCCCGGCCGGCCATCTCTATGTCTATCGGTCCTATGGCATTCACTGGTGCGCGAATTTCGTCTGCGCACCCGGCTCTGCGGTGCTTCTGCGCGCCATCGAACCTCTGAGCGGTCTGGACATGATGAAACTGCGGCGGGGAACCGACAAGCCAAAACTTCT
This sequence comes from Agrobacterium sp. O3.4, assembly GCF_041414895.1. NCBI lineage: Bacteria > Pseudomonadati > Pseudomonadota > Alphaproteobacteria > Hyphomicrobiales > Rhizobiaceae > Agrobacterium > Agrobacterium sp. O3.4. Next base: position 783,948 of record NZ_JALPZP010000002.1, on the reverse strand, counting down.
GTGCTCCGGCCCCGGCAGACTTTGTCAGGCCATGGCGATTACCGGCGACATGGACGGCATGCCGCTCGACGCCCCTCCGTTTTTTCTGCGTTTGCCAAAGGAAGCCGCCGCAGTGACCAGCGGCAGGCGTATCGGCATCAGCCGCGCGGTGGATTATCCGTGGCGCTTCGGGCTTGCAGGCTCGTCCTTCATCAGCAAGAAGTTCGAAAATCCGGGAACGCAGGACGTTTAAAGCACTTTCGGCGGCTGATCGTTTTCGTCGGGATTGGGGGTTGGAATTTCATCCGGCAGCCTGTCGGGTTCGGGCTCTTCCACCGGCGGAATATCCGGCTGCGGCGGCACCGGCATGGGCGGTTCGGGATAGGGTTCGACGGGAACGGTCGACATCGCGGCCTCCTGATATAAATGCGCGACCCAGACCGGATTGCGCTTTCATCTATCGGGACAACGCGCCTGCGCCGTCGCCATTCAGGCGGCGCAACACACAAATTCGCCCATCGGTCATATGCCGATCAGGTCCCTCCGGTCCGGTTGCGCCGCCCCGTGGTTGTACAGGGAAAACGCCGGGACCGGCGGTCCGTTCCGTTTTTTGAAGAAGCTTTTTTGACGGCTCAGGCAAAACCGAGCGCGCTACGGGAGATATCGCGGTTTTCGCAATAGTCGCGGGAGTGGGCCTCATGGCCATGCTCACGGGCGGTCGAACGGGTCAGTTCCGGGCTTGGAACATTGAGCAGCGCGTCGGCATAGGTGCCGGTCGCTTCCACGTCATCGATCACTGGCTGATGTTGCGGTTTTAAAAATTCAAACATCCATCGTCCTCCTTCGACACGTCCCCTCAACGCGCCGGCCCAAGTCCTGTTCCATAACGAACACGACTGCTTCGATTATACATGAGATGTCGCCGCCGTATAGATGACGAAAGACGAACGCTATCAACTGACGTTCACAAAATGGAGTGGAATCAGTGAGCTATGCCGACAAGTTCAGGCAGGCCCGACCGACTCCCGTAGGATCAGCTCCACCGGCCACAATTCCTGCACTTCGCGCACCGGCCTGCCGCCGATGATCTGCAAAAGCAGGTCGGTCACCCGCATGCCGGCCATACGCATGGGAGAACGGGTGGTGGAAAGCGGCGGCAGCATGCTTCCCGGGGTGAGATAGGGAAACACGTCATCATGGGCGATGACGGAGACGTCCTTGCCGATCGTCAGCCCCATCTGGGTTGCCGCACGATATACACCCTGCGCCGTCATCATCGCACCCGCAACGAAGGCCGTCGGGCGCGGCGTCTGCTCCAGAAGCGAGCGGGCGAAGCGAAACGCCGTCTCCTCGCTGAAATGCTCGCTGATCATGAAACGCGGATCCGGCGTGATACCGTGGGTCGCCAGCGCATCGCGAAAACCCTGTTCCCGATCCTGCACGAAAGTACGGCCGACCGGACCGTTGATGAGAGCAATCCGCCTGTGCCCACGCTCCAGAAAATGGATCGTCGGACGATAGGTCACATCATGATTGTCGATATCGAGCCAGGCATGTTCGAAGGGTGTCTTCGAGCGGCCATGCACGATGAACGGCACACCCAGCCTGTTGAGCAGCGCAATGCGCTCATCCTCCGGGCGCGGTGAATGCACGATGATGCCATCCACCCTTCCGCTCGACGCAAGTCGGCTGAAAATCGCCAGTTCCTCGTCAAGATCATTGTCGACAGTGACGCTGACGAGGATGTCGGTCTCTTCCCCTTCCAGCCGGGTCGCCATTCCACCCATGAACTCCGAGAAGAAATGCCCGCCGCCTGAACGGCCCATGACGACACCGATGGCACCCGCCCTGCCGGTTGCCAGCCTGACCGCGTTGGCATTGGGCCGGTAGCCGTATTTCAGCGCAGCCTCCATCACCCGCTGCCGCGTTTCCTCGCGCACCTCGGGGTAGCCGCCAAGCGCCCGGCTGACGGTGGTGGGCGACAGCCCGACCTTCTCTGCGAATTCCTTGAGCTTCATGTTTTTTGCCAATTTGCCCCTGCATGCGTCGCCGCTGCGGATTTTTCAAGCCGACAAAAATTGAAAACGATTTCAATTTTCTCCCATCTGAAACCTTACAGTTGGTTTTCCTGAAAGGCAAAGCCGAAAAATTCCAGACGAAAATCCCCAATTTTCGCTCAATTAGAAAGAGTATTGACAGATTGTCTAGCTTTTGCGAGCTTTCCGTCAGTCAAAAGCGCTTTCAATTTTGAGGATAATCGGGAGCGTCAACGGAGGAGTTTGACAATGAATATTTCCATGAAGACTTTGTTCCTGTGCGGAGTGGCGTTTTCTGCCGCTGTTTCCGCGCAGGCAGCTGAACTTTCCATCGCCGCCAATTCGACCGGCAAGAACGTCGCGTTCTTCCGCGAACGCATCGCCGCCTTCGAGAAAGAAACCGGCCACAAGGTCAATCTCGTCACCATGCCGTCGTCTTCCAGCGAGCAGTTCAGCCAGTACCGGCTGTGGCTTGCCGCCGGCAACAAGGATGTCGACGTCTACCAGACGGACGTGATCTGGGCGCCGCAGCTGGCCGAGCAATTCGTGGATCTGACCGCAGCGACCAAGGATGTTATCGGCGATCATTTCCCCTCCATCGTCGCGTCGCAGACGGTTGACGGCAAGCTCGTCGCCATGCCGATGTTCACCGACGCGCCGGCGCTGTTCTACCGCAAGGACCTTCTGGAAAAATACGGCAAGCAGCCGCCGAAAACCTGGAAGGAACTGAGCGAGACCGCCAAGGAAATTCAGGACAAGGAACGCGCGGGCGGACAGAAGGATCTCTGGGGCTTCGTTTTCCAGGGCAGCGCCTATGAAGGCCTGACCTGCAACGCGCTGGAGTGGATCGCGTCGGCCGGCGGCGGCCATATCGTCGAAAGCAACGGCGATATCTCCATCAATAACGAGAAGGCTGCAGCCGCCATCGAAACAGCCAAGGGCTGGGTCGGCACCATCGCGCCGCAGGGCGTGCTCGCCTACAAGGAAGAGGAAGCGCGCGGCGTCTGGCAGACCGGCAATTCCGTCTTCATGCGCAACTGGCCCTACGCCTATGCGCTTGGAAACGGCGCGGACAGCGCCATCAAGGACAAATTTGGCGTCACGCCGCTGCCGGCAGGCGAAGAAGGTTCAGCGCCTGCCTCCACACTTGGCGGCTGGAACCTTGCCGTTTCGAAATATTCCGACGACCAGGAAGCCGCCATTCAGCTCGTGAAATTCCTGGCATCGAAGGACACCCAGAAGCTGCGCGCAATCCAGCTTTCCAACATGCCGACGATCGCTTCGCTCTACGATGACAAGGATGTCGCCGAAGCACAGCCCTTCATGCCGACATGGAAGCCGATCTTCGAGACCGCTGTTCCGCGTCCTTCCGCCTCGGCCAAGGTCAAATATAACGAGGTTTCGGCCAAGTTCTGGGGTGCCGTGCACAACACGCTCTCCGGCAACGGCACGGCGGCGGAAAATCTCGAACTTCTCGAGGTTGAACTGACCGATCTCAAAGGCAACGGCTGGTAATCCGGCCCGCGCGGGAGGCGGCCTCGCCTGACCGTTTCCCGCGCCCCAACCGCGAGATATCCCCATGAACGACATCGCCCTTCAAAGACCGGTCGCGGCAGCCGGCACCGGCTCCGATCTGCAGTCGGAACGTCTGAAATCCGCCTGGCTGTTTCTTGCCCCCACATTTCTGGTGCTGGCGCTGGTGGCGGGCTGGCCGCTGGTGCGCACCGTCTGGTTCAGCCTCACCGACGCTTCGCTCACCAATCTCGAGGGTGCGCAGTTCGTCGGCCTCAAGAACTACCTCACCTGGATCACGCTCAGCAGCGGCCGCACCATCTATCGCGGCCTGCTTGCCGATCCCGCATGGTGGGGCGCGGTTCTCAATACGCTGAAATTCACCGTCGTCTCCGTCAGCCTCGAAACGGTACTCGGCCTCATCGTCGCGCTGGTGCTGAATGCCGAATTCAAGGGACGCGGCCTCGTGCGCGCCGCCATTCTCGTGCCCTGGGCCATTCCGACCATCGTCTCGGCGCAGATGTGGGCGTGGATGCTGAACGACCAGTTCGGCATCTTGAACGACCTGTTCCTCAATCTCGGACTGATCTCCAACAAGATCGCCTGGACCGCCAATCCTGAAACCGCGATGGTGGCCGTGCTGATCGTCGACATCTGGAAGACGACGCCCTTCATGGCGCTGCTCATCCTTGCCGGACTGCAGATGGTGCCGAAGGACATGTATGAGGCAGCCAAGGTGGATGGCATTCATCCGGTCAAGGTGTTCTTCCGCGTCACCCTGCCGATGATCCGACCCGCGCTCATGGTCGCCGTCATCTTCCGCATGCTGGATGCGATGCGCGTATTCGACCTCATCTACATCCTGACGCCGAATAATGCCCAGACCCGCACCATGTCGGTGCTGGCACGCGAGAACCTGTTCGATTTCGACAAGTTCTCCTATGGCGCCGCCGCCTCCACCATGCTGTTCCTCATCATCGCCTCGATCACGGTCATCTACATGTGGCTCGGGCGCGTCAACACCGATGGAGCCGCGCGATGACCCTGCCAAGCATCCTGAAAACCACCGCCTTCTACGCGCTGGTCGCCATCATCATGGTGATTTCGGTATTCCCGTTTTATTACGCGATCCTGACGAGCCTGAAATCCGGCTCGGCGCTGTTCCAGGTCAATTACTGGCCGCGTGACTTCTCGCTGACCAATTACAGCTTCGTCATCGGCAACGGCACTTTCCTGCGCAATCTCGGCAATTCGCTGTTTGTCGCATCTTCCGTTGTCATACTCTCGCTGTTCCTTGCGGTAACGGCGTCCTATGCTCTCGCCCGCGTCCGCTTCCGTGGCCGCGCGCTGCTGCTGCTCACCATCCTCTCGGTTTCGATGTTTCCGCAGATCGCCGTTCTCGCCGGCCTGTTCGAACTGATCCGCTGGGCGGGCATCTTCAACACGCCGCTGGCGCTGATCTTTTCCTACATGATCTTCACCCTGCCCTTCACGGTCTGGGTGCTGACAACCTTCATGCGCGACCTGCCGATCGAAATCGAGGAAGCGGCGATCGTCGATGGTGCGACGCCCTGGGTCATCATCACCCAGGTGTTCATGCCGCTGATGTGGCCGGCGCTCGTCACCACAGGGCTTCTCGCCTTCATCGCAGCGTGGAACGAGTTCCTCTTCGCGCTCACCTTCACCTCATCGAACGAGCAGCGCACGGTGCCTGTCGCCATCGCGCTGCTGTCGGGCGGCTCGCAGTTCGAAATACCCTGGGGAACGATCATGGCGGCCTCCGTCATCGTCACCGCCCCGCTCGTCGTCCTCGTTCTGATCTTCCAGCGACGCATCATCTCCGGCCTCACCGCCGGCGGCGTCAAAGGCTAGGAGAAACATCATGACCACCATTCAACTGCGCGATCTTCGCAAATCCTTCGGCGCCTTCGATGTCATCAAGGGCATCGACATGGACATCCGCTCCGGCGAGTTCATGGTTTTCGTCGGCCCCTCCGGCTGCGGCAAGTCCACGCTTTTGCGCCTCATCTGCGGGCTGGAGGAAATTTCCGGCGGCACGCTCTCCTTCGATGGCGAGACGGTGAACCGCCTGCCGCCCGCCAAGCGCGGCGTCGCCATGGTCTTCCAGTCCTATGCGCTTTATCCGCATATGACCGTGTTCGAAAACATGGCCTTCGGCATGAAGCTATCAGGCGCGGACAAGGAACAGCGCAAAAAGCGCGTCGAAGCGGCAGCCGAGATGCTGCAGCTCACGCCCTATCTGGAACGTCTGCCAAAGCAGCTTTCCGGCGGCCAGCGCCAACGTGTCGCCATCGGCCGTGCCATCGTGCGCGATCCGAAGGTGTTTCTGTTCGATGAGCCGCTTTCCAACCTTGATGCGGCATTGCGCGTTGCCACGCGTCTGGAAATCGCCAAGCTGCACCGCTCGATGCATGACACGACGATGATCTACGTTACCCACGACCAGGTGGAGGCAATGACGCTCGCCGACCGCATCTGCGTGCTGCGTGACGGCCGGGTCGAGCAGATCGGCACACCGCTGGAGCTTTACGAAAGCCCTGTCAACACCTTCGTCGCCGGCTTCATCGGCTCGCCGAAGATGAACTTTCTGTCAGGCAAATATGCCGAGACGGAAGGCGCAAAAACCATCGGCATCCGCCCGGAGCACATCACCATCACCACCGACGGCAGCGGCTGGAGCGGTGAGATCGTGCATTCGGAAATGCTCGGGTCGGACAGCTACATCTATGTCGAGATCGGCGCCGGTGAACCCGTCGTCGTTCGCGAAGAAGGCGTGACCGACCGCAAAGCGGGCGAGCGTATCGCCCTCGTGGCGGATGTGGCGCAGATCCATCGTTTTGATGCCGAAGGCCGGGCGCTTGCCCGTAACCCCGCCCGGGGCGCTGCCTGAATTTTTCACTTTCGCCGGGATCACCCAAGGTCCCGGCTTTCACCGAGGAGCATGAAAATGACCATCAACACCGTTGTATGGGGCGAAAATATCCACGAACACATCAATGAGACGGTGCGTTCGATCTATCCAAACGGCATGCACAACACCATCGCCGATGCGCTGAACCAGAACCCCGAGATCAATGCCACCACCGCCACGCTGCAGGAGCCGGAACACGGCCTGTCGCAGGAGCGCCTCGACAAGACCGACGTGCTGGTCTGGTGGGGCCACAAGGACCATGGTGCGGTGCAGGACGAGATCGTCGAGCGTGTTGCCAAACGCGTCTGGGAAGGCATGGGCCTCATCGTCCTGCATTCCGGCCACTTCTCCAAGCCGTTCAAGCGGCTGATGGGCACACCCTGCGCGCTGAAATGGCGTGAGGCGGGTGAACGCGAGCGTCTGTGGACGATCAATCCGCGCCACCCGATTGCCGCCGGTCTGCCTGAGCATTTCGAGCTGGAAAACGAGGAAATGTACGGCGAGCAGTTCTCCGTGCCGGAGCCGCTGGAAACCGTGTTCATCTCCTGGTTCCAGGGCGGCGAAGTCTTCCGTTCCGGCCTCACCTGGCGTCGCGGCGCCGGCAATATCTTCTATTTCCGCCCCGGCCACGAGACCTATCCGACCTATCACGATGCCAATGTCCAGAAGGTCATCAGCAACTCGGTGAAATGGGCCTATAATCCGGTTGGCGCACTGAAGAGCATTCACGATGCCCCCAATGTTCCCGTCGACAAGGCGCTGGAGCCGATCGAAGAACGCGGCCCCAAGCTGCATAAGGCAGGCGAAGCAGGTTACAGGTAAAAAGCCATGAGACTTCTCATTCTCGGAACCGGCGGCATGGCCAACAACCATGCCACCTATTTCTCTCAAATCCCCGGCGTCGAACTGGTCGCGGCGGTGGATGTGGACGATGTGGTGGTGCGCGGCTTTGCGCTCCGCCACAATATCCCACTCTCCTTCACCTCGCTGGATGACGCCATTGCCTGGGGTGAATTCGACGCGGCGGCGAATGTCACGCCGGATGCCATCCACCATCCCACCAGCCTGAAACTGCTGGCAGCCGGCAAGCATGTCTTCTGCGAAAAGCCGCTGGCGGAAAACTACGCCAAGGCCGCCGAAATGGCCGATGCCGCCGAAAAGGCAGGCCTCGTCGCCATGGTCAACCTAACCTATCGCAACGTCGCCCCCTTGCAGGCGGCGCGTGAGATGGTGCTGGCAGGCAATATCGGCAAGGTGCGGCATCTGGAAGCCTCCTATCTCCAGAGCTGGCTGGTTTCCAAGGCCTGGGGCGACTGGATGACGGAGAGCAAGTGGCTGTGGCGGCTTTCCACCAAGCATGGCTCCAACGGCGTACTGGGCGATGTCGGCATCCACATTCTCGACTTCGCCTCCTATGGCGCGGGCAGCGATGTGGAACGCATCTTCACGCGGCTGAAGACCTTCGACAAATATGAAGGCAATAAAATTGGCGTCTACGACCTCGACGCCAATGACAGCTTCACCATGACCGCCGAACTGGAAAACGGCGCCATGGGCGTCATCCATGCCAGCCGCTGGGCGACGGGGCACTTGAACGAGCTCCGCCTGCGCATCCATGGCGACAAGGGTGCGCTGGAAGTCATCCACACGCCCGACTATTCCAGCCTGCGTGCCTGCATCGGCGAGGATGTGGAAAAGGCGATCTGGAAGACGATCGATGTCGACCCCGTGGCAACGAATTACGAAAAATTCGCCAAGGCGGTCATGAAAGGCGGCCCCGCCGATCCGGACTTCCGCCATGCCGCCAATCTGCAGAAGGTGCTCGATCTATCGATCATCGCGGATCGGGAACGGCGTGAGGTGGCTGTTTCGGCTTGATATGAAAGAACAACATGCGGCACCACCTTGCCGCATGTTTCTTCTCCCCGAGGGGGAGAAGGTGGCCCGAAGGGTCGGATGAGGGGGCGACGTCCCCGGATTTCGGCGAGCAAGCCCCCTCATCCCGCTGCCGCGACCTTCTCCCCCTCGGGGAGAAGAAACAAGCGGCAACCGATCGCGTCTCATGGGCGCGAGATTTTACCTTTCCGCGCCGCCTCAAACCCCGCGCTTGTTCCCCCACAACAGCACATGCAGCTGTGGCAGCACCCGGGCCGAAAACCAGCGGTCTTCACTGACCTTGTCCACCAGCCACAACATCCGGTCCATCACCCCGTCGATATCCACACGCGCATCGTCATCATCGGGCGGCGGCGGGGTATGGTTGCCGGGCTGGAGATAGACGGGCAGATGCGGGAAGCGCGCGGATGCCGCCTTGGCATAGGCATAATCCGCATCGTCGAACACCACGATCTTCAGCGCCACCTGTGGCCCCTCGCCGGCGGCGGCAAGACAGTCCTCGAAAGCCCGCCAGTCCGTTTCCATGCCGCTTGATGGCGGCTTGGGGCTTAAAACCAGATGGTCGAGATCGGCAAACCAGTCTTTCGCGATGCTGCCCTGGGTTTCCAGCGCGAAGCGATACCCCTCGTCCTGCCCTCTGACAATCAAGGGCCCGAGCGGCTGGATGGCCGGATTGCCGCCTGAAAGTGACACCGTCAACGGCACACCACCGGAAAGCCGCCGTACCTCCTGCCAGATCGCCTCGACCGACAGCGGTTTCCACGTGTCACGGTAGTCGCTATCGACCGCATGCAACGTATCGCACCAGGAACAGCGGTAATCACAGCCGCCGGTACGCATGAAAACCGTTGGCAGACCAATCAACAAACCCTCACCCTGAATGGTCGGGCCGAAGATTTCGCTGATGCGGATCGTGGTTTCCTTGGCTGCAATCTTGTGTGCAGCCACCGTCATGGCCGGTATTCCGCCCAGGTCTTGGCGGTTTCGCTGACCCGAACCGCACTGGTTTCCGGCAGGCGATCCTTGCACCAGTCGTAGAAATGCTTCGCCAGATATTCCGCCGTCACCCGGTCATGGCCGAGAACGTCGTTCAGGTGGCGATGGTCGAAATGATCGTCGATATAACGCTTCAGCGGCGAAAGCTCGTGATAGTCGCGCACGAAACCGTGCTCGTTCAGGGCTTCGCCCGATAGTTCGACCTCAACGATGTAATTATGGCCGTGCAGACGGTTGCACTGGTGATCGGACGGCAGGCTTTTCAGCTGATGCGAGGCGGAAAAGTGAAATTCCTTGGTAATGCGGAACATCAGCGCACCTCCTGTGCCGCAAAGGCATGGGTGGCTGCTACCCAGAAGTCCGGATCCTCATAATCGGTCGGATCGGTAACGCCGGCCAGATGAAAGGCCTCGCGCCGCTCCACGCAGGTGCCGCAGCGGCCGCAATGACGCAAGCCGCCCTTGTAACAGGACCATGTTTCGCCAAACGGCGTGCCGTATTTCACCGCATCGGTAACGATTGCCGCCTTGGAAACCGTGACATAGGGCGCAAACAGGGTGACATCGGCATAACCTTCCAGCGCATGCGCCTGCATGGCATTGAAGCTGTCGATGAAGCCCGGCCGGCAGTCGGGATAGATGAAGTGATCGCCGCCATGCACGGCAATCGCCACCGCATCCGCCTGCTGCGCGGCAGCCAGTCCAAAAGCGATGGTGAGCATGATGGCGTTGCGGTTCGGCACCACGGTGGAGCGCATGGTCTCCTCCGCATAATGGCCATCAGGCACGTCGATATCGTCGGTAAGCGCCGAACCGGTGAGATGCGCCCCGATGGGTCTGATATCGATGACATGATGCGGCACGCCGAGCCGTTTGGCACAATCGGCGGCAAAATCCAGCTCCTTCCTGTGGCGCTGGCCATAATCGAAGGAGACGAGAGCGAGAAGTTCATGTTCCGCCGCGATTTTATGCGCAAGCGAAACGGAGTCCAATCCGCCGGAGCAGATGACGATGGTTTTCATAATTTTGGATCCCTTGTTTTGACCGGGTGGGCTGCGACCGGATACGGCGCGGCTTTAAACCAAAGCGAAGGGATTGTGAAGAGCTGCAGCAAAAACAGAAAAGCGGCGAAACCACCCTCGCCGCTTTCCTGATAGTGAACGCGTCAACGCAGCAGCGCCTGCGCCTCTTCTATGCCAAGTGCGGCCGGCTGGGTGCAGGTCGTCGTCATCTCGATGAAACGACCGTCTTCACCCGACTTCAGGATAGAAGTCATCACGTCGATGCCATGCAGGGAGCGATCCAGCGAGCAGCGGGCATCGCGGCCTTCCAGAATGGCAATCGCCATATCCGCAAGTCCCGCCGTGCGGTAATTGGCGCGCGGGCCGTTCGGGCTTTCCTGATTGGCGATACCGAAGGGATGCGCCCAGTCTTCCAGCGGCTGGATGTTCTTGTCGCGGCCGCTGGCCTCCACCACACCGCCGAAGAAGTTCGGGTCCGGCACGTAGATCGAGCCTTCCGTGCCGTAAAGCTCCATATTGGCGTGGCGGTGCGACCACACGTCCCAGCTGGCCGAAAGCGTGATCGTCGCGCCGTTCACGAATTCCAAGAGCGCATGGATGTTGGTCGGCGTTTCCACCGGAATGATCTCGCCGTTCATCGGCTGGCTGGTCACCGTGCGGGTGGGGTTCGCCATCGTCGTCAGCGCACCCACACGCTTTACCGGGCCAATGAGGTTGATGAGATTGGCAACGTAATAGGGGCCGAGATCGAGGATCGGCCCGCCGCCCTTCAGGAAGAAGAAGCCCGGATTGGGATGCCACATCTCCATGCCAGGGCTCATCACATGGCACGTGCCTGAGGTGATGCGGCCAACCTTGCCGTCATCGATATATTGTCGGGCAAGCTGATGCGCACCGCCGAGGAAGGTATCTGGTGCGCAGCCGACGGAAAGCTTTTTTTCGCGGGCGATGCGCCGTAGTTCTTCACCTTCCTCCAGCGAGAGCACCAGCGGCTTTTCCGAATAGACGTGTTTGCCTGCCTCGAGCGCCGCTTTCGATACCGGAAAATGCGCGGCGGGAATGGTGAGGTTCACCACCACATCGATTTCGGGGTTGGCGAGCAGTTCCTCGATGGACTGCGCGACGACACCGAATTCTTCCGCCCTCAGCTCCGCCGCATTGCGGTTGAGGTCGGCGCAGGCGAGCACCTTGATGCCCTTGAAGAGCGGTGCCAGCGAAAAGTAAGCAGACGAGATATTGCCGCATCCAATGATGCCGACGCCAAGATCTCTGGCCATGATGAAACTCCGAAATGTGAGACTTAGTAGGTTTTGAACGAGGCGATCGAGCGGGTGATCAGCCGGTCGATGTCTTTTGGATTGTCGTGTTCGACCACGAAATGTTTCGTGGCGGATTTGGCCTTCAGCGCCGCGACAAGGCCCTTCCAGTCCACCGTGCCATGGCCGACATCCGCCCAGCCGTCCTCATCGGTGTTTTCTCCAGATGGTGCGATATCCTTTACGTGCACGGCGGTGATGCGCTTGCCGTAGCTTTCGATCCAGGCGAGCGGATCGGCATTGCCCCTGATGATCCAGGCGATATCCGCTTCCCATTTCAGGTCCGGTCCGCCGGCAAAGATCTGCTCCTGCGGGGTGGAGCCATCGGCAAGCGCCTTGAACTCGAAATCGTGGTTATGCCAGCCGAAGGTCAGCCCGGCATCCACGAAGGGTTTACCGGCTTCCTGCAGCCGCTTGCCGAAGGCGAACCAGCCTGCGGCATCCGCCGGGCGCTGATCGGGCATCAGGTACGGGCAATAGATCGCCTCCACACCCAGAACCTTGGCAATATTGAGCGCCTTTTTCGGATCGCCTTCCAGAAGATCGAGGCCGAAATGGCCGGTTGGCATGGAAAGGCCGTTGGCATCAAGTTCGGCGCGCAGGCCCTTCAAACCGGCATCATCCAGAGAGGCATACATCGCGCCATAACCTTCGACCTGTTTGTAACCCGCCGCCGAAAGCTTCTTCAGAATATTGGAAAAAGGCTGGAAATTGCGGGCGCTGTAAAGCTGGAAACCGAGTTCTGTCATTGTCTCCTCCATAGAGATGTTGGTCTTGGGATTGTGTAGGGAGTAATCGCGCGCTTAAAGCCGATCCTCGCTCCCGGCGTCGAACAACGAGGCCATGGTCAGGTCGAGGCCGAGGCGAACCTTGGTGCCGGGCGAAAACCGCCGGTGGCCGCCGACGCGCACCGACATGGTGTGGCCAGCATGTTTCAGCCAGATCAGATTGTCGGCACCCATCGGCTCCTCGATATCGACGATCGCCTCATGCACCTCGCCACCGACGATATCGGCATCGACCCGCACATGTTCGGGGCGAACGCCGAGAACCACGGCGCGGCCCGCGGTGAGCGGTGCTTCCGGCTGATAACCGTCCAGCGAAAAGGTGACGCCGTTGGTGGCGAAGGCCACCTTGCCGTCCTTTTCGATCAGCTCGCCGCGCAGGAAATTCATTGAGGGCGAACCGATGAAGCCGGCAACGAAGAGGTTCTTCGGCTTGTTGTAGATGGTGACGGGATCGGCAAGTTGCTGGATGACGCCACTTTTCATGATGGCGATGCGGTCCGCCAGCGTCAGCGCCTCGATCTGGTCATGCGTCACATAGATCATGGTGTTCTTCAGCGACTGGTGCAGCCGCTTGATTTCCACACGCAGTTCCGAGCGCAGCTTGGCATCGAGATTGGAGAGCGGTTCGTCGAACAGGAACACGTCAACATCGCGCACCAGTGCCCGGCCGATCGCCACGCGCTGGCGCTGGCCACCGGAAAGCTCGGCCGGCTTGCGCTTCAGCAGCGGCTCGATCTGCAGGATACCGGCCGCCCTTTTGACGCGCCGCTCGATTTCCTCTTTCGGCACCTTGGCGACCTGCAGACCGAAGGACAGGTTCTTTTCCACTGTCATCTGCGGATAAAGCGCATAGGACTGGAACACCATGCCGATGCCGCGATCCTTCGGCTCCTCCCAGGTGACGTTGCGGTCCTTGATGAATATCTGCCCGTCGGTTGGCTCCAGAAGGCCGGCGACGCAATTAAGAAGGGTCGACTTGCCGCAGCCAGAAGAGCCGAGCAGGACGAGGAATTCGCCGTCGTAAATATCGAGATTGAGGTCTTTCAGCACGGTAACGGCACCGAAGGACAGGGAAAGATCGCGGATGGAAACGCTTTTGTTCATATAGCTCAACCTTTTACTGCGCCTGCGGCAATGCCGCGGACGAAAAGCCTGCCGGAGACGAAATAAACGATCAGCGGCACGGCACCCGTCAGCAGGGTTGCGGCCATGTTGACGTTGTATTCCTTCACGCCCTGCACGGAGTTGACGATATTATTGAGCTGCACCGTCATCGGGTAATATTCCGGCCGCGTGAACACCACGCCGAACAGGAAGTCATTCCAGATGCCGGTCACCTGCAGGATCATCGCGACAACGAAGATCGGCAGCGACATGGGCAGCATGATGCGGAAATAGATCTGCCAGAAATTGGCGCCATCAATGCGCGCCGCCTTGAACAATTCTTCCGGCAAAGAGGCGAAATAATTGCGGAACAGCAGCGTCAGGATCGGCATGCCGAAGATGGTGTGCACGATGACGAGACCGGTCAGCGTGCCATAAACACCCATTTCCCGCAGTACGATGACAATCGGATAGATCATCACCTGATAGGGGATGAAAGCGCCGATGATGAGGATGGAGAAGAACAGCTCCGACCCCTTGAACTTCCAGTTGGCCATGGCATAGCCGCTGACGGAAGCAACGACGATCGAAATGACGACGGAAGGAACGAGAATGCGCACCGAGTTCCAGAAGCCGCGCGAAAGTCCGTCGCAGTTCAGGCCCGTGCAGGCATTCGCCCAGGCTTTGACCCAGGGTTCGAAAGTGATCTCCACCGGCGGTGCGAAAATATTGCCAAGCCGGATTTCCGGCATGCCCTTCAGCGAGGTGACGACCATCACGTAAAGCGGCAGCAGGTAATAGGCGGCGGCCACAAACAGCGTGCCGTAAAGAATGATGTTGCGGCGGGAAAAGGTTTTCCTCGGCTTCCTGCCGCGCGGGCCGGAAAGGTCTTTGGCAACCGCATCGGTGGCGGCCACGACCGTATTTAGTGTGCTGATATTAGCCACGCTTCTTGCCTCCAAATTCGAGGTAGGCCCATGGAATGACGATGATCGCGACAGTCAGAAGCATCATGGTCGAGGCGGCAAAGCCCTGCCCCAGGTTCTGCGCCTGAAACATGTAGTCATAGACATATTTCGCCGGCACTTCAGATGCGATGCCCGGCCCGCCACTGGTCTGCGCCACGACGAGATCGTAGACCTTGACGATGCCGCTGGCGATGATGACGAGGGTGGTGATGAAGACAGGCCGCATCATAGGAATAATGATGAGGATATAGGTCTTCCACATGGGAATGCCGTCAACGCGCGTCGCCTTCCAGATATCCTCGTCTATGCCGCGAAGACCCGCCAGCATCAGGCACATGACGAGCCCAGTGCCCTGCCAGAGCGCCGCAATCAGGATGCCGTAGATGACAATCTGCGAATTATAGAGCGGATCGAAGGTGAAGCTTTCCCAGCCCATCGAGCGGACCACGGACTGGATGCCGAATTCCGGGTTCAACAGCCATTGCCAGACAAGGCCGGTAACGATGAAGGACAGTGCAAAGGGATAAAGGAAAATGGTGCGGAAGGTGTTTTCGAACCGGATTTTCTGGTCCATCAGCGCCGCCAGCACGAAGCCGATGACGAGACTGAAGATCAAAGACAAAATGCCATAGATCGCCAGATTCTGGATGGAAACGATCCAGCGTGGTGCTGCCCAGAGCCGCTCATACTGATCAAAACCGATGAAGCTCGCCCGTGGCAGAAGCTTGGAATTGGTGAAGGAATAAATCACCGTCCAGACCGTGCCGCCGAGGAAGATCACCATGGCGGTCAAGATCATGGGAATGGAGGCAATCTTGGAATTGAGATTGCGAAAAAGCTGATTTGGACGCCTGGAGCGCGTTTGACCTGCCATGCTACCTCCTCCTGTAACGTTACAGTAAACGGTCAGGCAAAAGCCTTACCGCATGAAACCTCTGCCCGCACTGGTGATTATCGCACGGACCGGACGTTGGAGCGGGGAGCGGCGAACCGCTCCCCAACCCGGAGAGATCACAATCAGTCAGCGGAACCGATGAGGTCCGCGAAGCGCTTCTGGCCATCTGCCGCCGACATCGAGCCAGCGAAGAATTCGGCCATCAGGTCTTCCTTCTGTTTCTGCGTATCGGCAGAAATCAGCTGGTCGGTGCTGGTGAGCGCATTGCCCTTGGCCAGAATTGCCAGACCCTTCTTCATGCAGTCATTGGCGGCGTTGAGATCGACGTCGCCACGGATCGGCAGCGAGCCTTTCTTCAGGTTGAAGGCGACCTGCGTTTTCGGATCGACGATGGTTTCAGCCAGCACGTCCTGCGCCTTGGTTTTCGCCTCGTCCTTCAGGACCGGGAAATAAAAGGCGTCACCACCGGTGGTGATATAGTCATTGAGACCAAGACCCGGCAGGCAGGAATAATCCGTCCCGGCCTTCTGATTGGCCAGCTGGAATTCACCCTGTGCCCAGTCACCCATGATCTGGCCGCCAGCCTTGCCGGTTATGACCAGGTTGGTCGCCTGGTTCCAGTCCTGAACATTGGTGCCCTTGGCCATGTCACGCGCCTCGACGGCCGCCGCAAAAATCTTTGCCATATCAGGTCCGGCTGCCGCTTCGGCATCCTTGTCGCCATAGACTTTCTGGTAGAGATCCTTGCCGCCAATCGAAAGCGTCAGCGTGTCGAACAGGCCGTTGGCCTGCCATGCCTGCCCACCGAGCGCGAGCGGCTGGATGCCGGCCTTTTTCAGCGCCGGCGCGGCTGCAACAAATTCCGTCCAGTTCTTCGGAACTTCGACGCCCGCCTTCTTGAAGGCTTCGTTGGAAAGCCACAGCCATTGCCAGGAATGAATGTTGACCGGTGCGCAATAGATCTTGCCATCAATGGTGCAGCTATCGAGCAGGCTTGCGGGCTTGATGACCTCTTTCCAATTGCCCTTTTCGGCAACATCGGAAAGGTCGCGCATCAGGCCGGCCTGCACCAGCTCTTCCGCCTGCCGGCCGTGGTTGAACTGGGTGGCGCCCATCGGGTCACCGCCGGTGATGCGGCTGATCATGATCGGACGGGCCGTCCCGCCCGAACCGGCAATTGCGCCATCCACCCATTTATTGCCGGTGGCGTCGAAAGCCTTGGCAAGCTCGGCCACCGCTGCGGCTTCGCCGCCCGATGTCCACCAATGGGTCACCTCAAGATCGGTGGCCCCGGCCATGCCCGCCGGAATCATGACACTGGCCAAAAAGGCCGCAGAAATAACACGCATTCGCATGAGTCTCCTCCCTCACTGAAACGTTGCAGTTGGAACGTATGCGAAGATTTTTGATTAGGCAACCGCCTAAAATACGAATCTATTCAGGGTCATTTCGGGGCTTTTACAGGCCGGGAAACCGTGCGGGCCGGCGCCGGGGACTGGAGGCGGCGATGTTTTCCCATGCCTTTGCCCATTGCGTAACCGCACTGGCATCGTGAACGGGAAAAGGCGAGCCGGACAGCAGTCCGACTCGCCTTCGATCATACGGATTTCATACGGCCGGCGATATTATTGCCGCTTGTAATCATCCTCGATGCGGATGACATCATCCTCGCCGATATAGGCTCCAGTCTGGATTTCAACCAGTTCAAGCGGGATCTGCCCCTCATTGGCAAGCCGGTGCGGCTGGCCGATCGGGATATAAACCGACTGGTTTTCCGTCAGCAGCTTCGTTTCTTCGCCAATCGTCACCGTCGCCGTTCCCTTGACGACGATCCAGTGTTCCGAACGGTGATAATGTTTCTGGAACGAGATGCGGTGGCCGGGATCGACCGTGATATGACCGACCCGGTAGCGCTCGTCCACATACATGTGTTCGATATAACCCCAGGGACGATAAACGCGTTTGTGCGTCTGCGTCTGCGGCGCATGGTCGCCGTCCTTCAGCGTCTCCACCAGCCCTTTCACATCCTGCACCCGGTTTTTCGGCACCACCAGAACCGCATCCTTGGTGGCCACCACCACCAGATCCTTGGCGCCCACCACTGTCGTCAGCAATTGCGTGGAGTGAATGAGGCAGCCCTCGGAATCGATGAACACGCCATCGCCCTCGAGCGCATTGTCATTGCCGTGCTTGTCGGCAATCTCCCAGATCGCGTCCCAGCTGCCGATATCCGACCAGCGGAAATGGCCATGCACCACCGCCATGCGTTTGGTTTTTTCAATCACCGCATAATCGATGGAGTTTTTCGGCGAAGCCTCGAAGCTTTCCTGATGCAAGCGAACAAAGCCAAGGTCGCTTTCATATTGCTCGACCGCCTGCGTCACTGCCGAAAGAATCTCCGGCGCGAAGGCCGTGAGTTCGGCGATCATCACGTCGGAGCGGAACAGGAAGTTGCCGGAGTTCCAGAGATACCCTTTTTCCAGATAGGAAATCGCCGTCTTCATGTCAGGTTTTTCCACGAAGGCATCGACGGCGCTGAGATCGGCCTCACCGTCGATCGCCTCACCCGGCTTGATATAACCATAGGAAGTGCGCGGCTCGGTCGGCACCAGACCGAAGACGACGATATTGCCCTGATCGGCGGCTTTTGCGCCGAGTTTCACGGCGTCGGAAAACTTGTCGGCATCAAGCACCACATGGTCGGCGGCAAGCGCCAGTACCAGGCATCCTGGCTCACGGCGCTCGGCCAGAACGGCGGCTGCGGCCATGGCGGCGGCGCTGTCGCGGCGGGCAGGCTCCAGCACCACCGTTGCCGGCAGGTCGATCTCTTCGGCCTGACGGCGGGCGAAGAAACGGAAATCCTCATTGGTGATCACCAGCGGCTCGGCATAAAGCCCCTTGTCGCCCACCCGCATCAACGTCTGTTGATAGGTCGAAAGATTGCCGACCAACGGCTGGAACTGCTTGGGCAGCTGGTCACGCGAAACAGGCCAGAGCCGCGAACCAGCACCGCCAGCAAGAAGAACCGGCGTGATCTTTCGAGAGTGTTCCTTCACAATAAAACCTTTCCAACTCTAAAAAATTTCCCGGCGCGCCGGACAATATACATATTTGCCAATGCTGCCATCATCGGTTCACGGGCACACAAGCGCAAGCTCATAAATTCGCCCTGTGAAAGCTTGGTGAATAGATGGCAAGGGCAGCTGGAGGGCATGTATATTGCCTGCGGGTTCCTCCGCTAACGCAAGGTCGCTTGTGAGGTTCCATCCGATGCGGCACGAAAATATCGCGGAAAATGGGAACCCCCTTCGGCAGCGGGAGCACTGATCCACCGAACCTGCCGACCCCGCGCCAGGCGAAGAATATTGACTTAATCGATTGAATCGGCCGCAAATTTCATCACGCTTAAATTTGCTGCACTGAACAACATTCAAGGCTTGGCAGGCGTGCAAAAAATACCATAACAACAACGAATATTTTTATACTGATAACGACAGGAAAGCGCACACAGCCCATGTCCGATACGCCAAAAACCGCCAGCACCAGAACATCGGTTACGGATCAGGAAGCCCTGGATTTCCACTCTGAGGGCAGACCGGGGAAACTGGAAATCACCCCGACCAAGCCGATGGCGACGCAGCGGGATCTGTCGCTCGCCTATTCGCCGGGCGTGGCTGTTCCGGTGAAAGCCATCGCCGAAAATCCGGCAACGGCTTACGATTATACGACACGTGGCAACATGGTGGCGGTCATCTCCAACGGCACCGCGATCCTCGGTCTCGGCAATCTCGGCGCGCTCGCCTCCAAGCCGGTCATGGAAGGCAAATCGGTCCTCTTCAAGCGCTTCGCCGATGTCGATTCCATCGACCTCGAGGTCGATACCGAAGATGCGGATGAATTCATCAATTGCGTGCGTTACCTCGGCCCATCCTTCGGCGGCATCAATCTGGAAGACATCAAGGCGCCGGAATGTTTCATCATCGAAAGCCGCCTGCGCGAGCTGATGGATATTCCCGTTTTCCATGACGACCAGCACGGCACCGCCATCATCGCCGCCGCCGGTCTCATCAACGCCATTGAGCTGACCGGCCGCGATTTCAAGACGACGAAACTGGTCTGCAATGGCGCGGGCGCTGCTGCCATCGCCTGCATGGACCTTATCAAGGCCATGGGCTTCAACCCGGAAAACATCACGCTTTGTGATACCAAGGGCGTGATCTATCAGGGCCGCACCGAAGGCATGAACCAGTGGAAATCCGCCCATGCGGTAAAAACCAATGATCGCACGCTGGCGGAAGCCATGAAGGGTGCGGATGTGGTCTTCGGCCTGTCGCAGAAGGGCGCTTTCAGCGAAGACATGATCCGCTCCATGGCGCCGAAGCCGATCATCTTCGCCATGGCCAATCCGGACCCGGAAATCACACCGGAAGAAGTTTCACGCATCCGCGACGACGCCATCATGGCGACCGGCCGTTCGGATTATCCGAACCAGGTCAACAATGTCCTCGGCTTCCCCTACATCTTCCGCGGCGCGCTCGATGTGCGCGCCCGCCAGATCAACGACGCGATGAAGATCGCCGCCGCGCAGGCGCTGGCCGATCTCGCCCGTGAAGACGTGCCTGACGATGTGGCCGCCGCCTATCAGGGCAACCGCCCGCGTTTCGGGCCGCAATATATCATTCCCGTTCCCTTCGATCCGCGTCTGATCTCGGCCATTCCGGTGGCCGTGGCGAAAGCCGCCATCGAGACCGGCGTCGCCCAGCGCGAACTGCCTGATCTCGACGCCTATGCCCGCGAGCTTTCCGCCCGCCGCGACCCGATGGCCTCGACGACGCAGCGTCTTTACGAGCGCGTGCGCCGCTCGCCAAAGCGCGTGGTCTTTGCCGAAGCGGAAGAAGAACAGGTCATGCGCGCGGCGATTTCGTTCACCGCTCAAGGTCTTGGCACCGCCATCCTGCTCGGCCGCGACGATATCATCAAGGCCAATGCCGAACGTGCCGGCATCGATCTCGACCGCGCCAATATCGAGATCACCAATGCCCGCCTCTCCAGCCGCGTCGATGCCTATGTCGATTATCTCTATGCGCGGCTGCAACGCGGCGGCTTCCTGCTGCGCGACGTGCAGCGCCTGATCCACAATGACCGTAACCACTTCGCCGCCTGCATGGTGGCGATGGGCGATGCGGACGCCGTGGTCACCGGCGTTACCCGTAACTATTCGACGGCGCTCGAGGATATCCGCCGCTGCATCAACACCAAGCCCGGCCATCGCGTCATCGGCGTTTCGCTGGTTGTCTCGCGCAACCGCACCGTATTCGTCGCCGATACCGCCGTACACGACATGCCGTCGGCCGAAGACCTGGCTGATATCGCCGAAGAGGCAGCCGGCCTCGCCCGCCGTTTCGGTTACGAACCGCGTGTCGCCATGCTTGCCTATTCCACCTTCGGCCAGCCGACCGGCGAGCGTTCCGACAAGGTGCGCGAGGCGGTGAAAATCCTCGACCGGCGCAACGTCAATTTCGAGGTCGACGGCGAGATGTCGGCCGATGTGGCGCTGAACCATCATCGCATGCAGAGCCAATATCCCTTCGCCCGCCTTTCCGGCCCGGCCAACGTTCTGGTCATGCCGGCCATCCATTCCGCCTCCATCTCCACCAAGATGCTGCAGGAACTGGGCGGCGCAACCGTCATCGGCCCGCTTCTCGTCGGCCTCGACAAGTCGGTGCAGATCACCTCGATGGGTGCGAAGGACAGCGATATCGTCAACATGGCCGCGATCGCGGCTTATAACGCCGGGAGATAAGCACAGGGCGTGCCACTTGTTTCTTCTCCCCGCCGGGGAGAAGGTGGCCCGAAGGGTCGGATGAGGGGGGCAACGTTGCCGTATCTCACGACCCTTGCCCCCTCATCCCGCTGCCGCGACCTTCTCCCCCTCGGGGAGAAGAAATAGGCGGCATTCGTTCGTTTTCCCATTGGCCATTCGGTCGACAAACGGTGTCCGGATTGTCCTGCGCGCCTTACGGCAGACGCAGACAAAGAACAGGATTCTACGATTTTAAATTATTAGGATATTTTTTCGCCCTCAAAGCTTTATTGGAACACGATTTTATTCATAGTATTTTTTGCGCAATGCCAATTCTCGCTCTTGGCGGGTGCCTCATGTAGTTTCCACCTACAATCAAAAGGAAATACCCATGGCCCTCTCTTTTTCCAGATTTGCCGCAAAACTCATTGCCGGAACCGTCGTCATCGCTTCGATGGCCACTGCCGCCCATGCGGATGCAACGCTTGACCGTATCAAGGGTCGCGGCAAGCTCACCGTCGGTGTCATCCTCTCTGGTGCGCCTTTCGGCTTCATCGATCCGAAGACGCAGGAGCAGAAGGGCCTCAACATCGATGTCGCCAAGGCGCTGGCTGCCGGCCTCGGCGTCGAGTTGGTCACCGAAACCGTTACCCCGCCCAACCGCGTACAGTTCCTGCAGCAGGGCAAGGTCGACATTCTCATCGCCAACATGCAGTACACCGAAGAACGCGCCAAAACCCTCGATTACGTGCAGACCCCGTATGACCGCCAGGGTGGCGCCGCCATCGGCCGCAAGGACAGTGGCATCAAGGACTGGTCGGATCTGAAGGGCAAGATTGCCTGCGTATCGCAGGGCTCCAACTACACCCAGCCGCTGATCGAGCAGTATGGCGCGCAGGTTAAGGCGCTGCCGAGCCAGCCGGAATCGCTGCTGGCGCTGAAGGGCGGCAATTGCGATGTTTCCGTTCACGTCAACGGCACGCTGAGCCTGATGCTGCAGGACCGCGCCGACGAGTGGAAGGATTACGGCATTCTTATTCCCACCGACCTCATCCCTTCCGATTCCGTGATCTGGCTGCGCAAGGGTGAGGCTGACACGCAGGCCGCTCTGGACAAGATCGTCAAGGAGCTGCACGCTTCCGGCAAGATGATCGAATTCGCCAAGGCGAACCGCCTGCCAAGCATCGGCTACATGGAAGAGCAGCAGAAGAAGCTTTCCGCCGCGCAATAAGACCGACGCAGGGTCTCTCCGTTTCATGCCTCTCGTCACCGCAGGGTGAGGATGATGCCGAACACGCGGAGTGATTTCCCATGACCATCAGGAACGGCCGGTTTCGCCTGCCGTTCTTTTCTGCTTTATAACAAGGCAGGCCATTCTGGCGCCGCCCGCCGGGCGGTTCCGCGATAACAGCATGGATTTCCGATGCAGGATTCATTTACAGCGCGCTTCATTGAACTCGCCGCGCATCTCGGCCTCAACTATGATTTTCTGAACAGCGGTTACGAGGTTCAGATCTGGCTTGACGGCATGAAGATGACGCTCATCCTCGTCGCCGTCACTTTGCCGCTCAGCCTCATCTTCGGCTTCATTTTCGCGGCCATGCTGACATCAGGCAAAGTCTGGCTCGCCGGCCCGGTGCGCGCCTATGTGGAACTGACGCGCAACACGCCGACGCTGGTGCAGCTGATGTGCGGTTTCCTCGTGCTTAACATGCTGATTTCCAACGTGCTGGGCGGCGCGCAGAACAACCCGCTGACGCCATTCTTCTGGGTCGTCGCCATCACCGGCCTGCATATCGCCGCCTTCCATGCGGAGGCCTTGCGCGGCGGCATCGAAGCGGTTCCAGCCACCACCATCGAAGCGGCGCGCGCGATCGGTTTCAGCTCCTTCGAGATTTTACGCTATGTGGAGTTTCCGCTGGCGATCCGCACGGCGCTGCCCTCGATCATCAATAATCTCGTCAATCTGGTGAAGCTCACCACGGTCGGTTCGGCAATTGCGGTCGGTGAAATCACCTATGCCTCGATCCTGATCTGGACGCAGCGCGACAATGTGGTCGAGCTGATGCTCGTTATCCTCCTTTTCTTCAGCGTCATCAATTTCATCGTCGCAAGGGCCGGTCTCTGGCTTGAGCGGCGCCTTGCGGTTCCGGGGTTCGGTCAATGAGCGCGGTGGTTTCTCAAACGCGGGCGGCAAAAAAGCTGCCCTTCGGCACCATTCTGCTGCTCGGCGTGCTGATATCAGTCATTCTGTGGCTGATCCTCGATCCGTCGCTCGGTCAGGTGCTGCTGCAATGGCTGCCCTATCTGGCCAAGGGTTTCGCCATGAACGTGCTGATCAGCATCCTTGCGATCGCCATCGGCACGTTCATCGGCGTCCTGCTCGGCATCATGGAGCTTGCGCCCTATCGCCTCGTGCGCGCACCGGCGCTCACCTATGTGCAGATCTTCCGCAACGCCCCGCATCTGGTGCTGATCTTTGCCGCGACCTACATCTTCCCCTTCGAGATCGTCGCCTTCGGCAATTACATTCCGTTTCCGGACTGGATCAAGGCCGTGGTCGGGCTTGCCATTCCGGCCAGCGCTCATATTGCCGAAATCACCCGCGGCGCCATCCAGTCCATCCCCACCGCGCAATGGGAAGCCGCCCAGGGTCTTGGTTTTTCACGCAATCAGACCCTGCGCTGGATCATCCTGCCGCAATGCGTGAAACGTTCGCTGCCGCCATGGATGAACCTTTATGCCTCGATCACCATGGGCACGGCGCTTGCCTCACTGGTCGGCGTGCATGAGTTGCTGCATGCCGCAACAGACGCCAGCACCGCCGTGCAGCGCAACGATTTCACCGTCGTGGTCTATCTCACCGTTCTGATGGCGTTCTTCCTGTTCTGCTATCCCGTCTCCCGTTTCACGCAGCGCCTCGAGCGGCGCTTCGCTTCCCGCTGATTGGAACAAGCCATGTCCGCACCCGCACCACAAACCGCCCAAGCGCTTGTCGAACTCGAAGGAATTCATCTCTCCTTCGGCGACAACCAGGTCCTGAAAGGCATCGACCTCACGGTCAACAAGGGCGACGCCGTTTCCATCATCGGCCCTTCCGGCTCCGGCAAGTCCACTATCCTGCGCTGCATCAACGGCCTGCTCATCCCGCAATCCGGCAAGATCACCGTTGGTGGCACCCGGGTAGACCAGCTGAAGACCGAGGCCGAGCGCATCGCACTGCGCAAGCGTATCGGCATCGTCTTCCAGCAGTTCAACCTCTTCCCGCATCTGACCGTCATGGAAAACATCACCATCGCGCCGATCAAAATCCTCGGCACACCGAAGGCTGAAGCCGAGCGTCATGCTCGCGAACTGCTGGAAAAGGTCCGCCTTTCCCAGAAGGTCGATGCCTATCCCGGCCAGCTTTCCGGCGGCCAGCAGCAACGCGTGGCGATTGCCCGCGCTCTTGCCATGCGACCGGAACTGGTGCTGTTTGATGAGGTCACCTCGGCGCTGGACCCGGAAACCGTGGGCGAGGTGCTCGCCGTCATCCGCGATCTCGTCAATGACGGCATGACCAGCATTCTCGTGACCCATGAAATGCGCTTTGCCGAGGAAATCAGCGACAAGATCGTGTTCACCGAAAACGGCCTGATCGTTGACCAGGGCACGCCTGATCATATCTTCTACAAGTCGACCAATCCGCGCATCAACGCCTTCGTCAAGGGTCTGGGAGGACAGGCGGCACGGCTCAATGATGGCGAGGGGATCTGACACCATGGCCACCGAAGAAAAACTCACCCTTCAACTGGCCGAAGCCATCGCCGCGTCTGATCCGCTGCGCGACGATGAGGCGGTGACGATTGCCCGCACGGCGTTGATCGATTTTTTCGCCTGCGTACTGGGCGGTGCTGCCGACAGAAGCACGAAAATTCTGATCGATACCTTCACGACAGGCACGCAAGGCACGGCCGGCATCATCGGCCATGACCTGCGCACAGACGTCTTTACCGCCGCCCTCATCAACGGCCATGCCGGCCATGTGCTTGATTATGATGATGTGCATGGCAGCGTGCGCGGCCACCCCACCGTCGCCATCATTCCCGCACTTCTGGCCGTTGCGGTCGAGGAAAATTCGACGGCGGACGCCTTTATCGCCGCCTATATTGTCGGGCTGGAGACGATGGCGCGGATTGGCTTGTCGCTTGGCACCAAACATTACGAAAACGGCTTCCACGCCACCGCCACGCTCGGCCCTATCGGCGCTGCCGCTGCCATCGCCCATCTTCTGAAATTCGATCCGCAGACCACAGCGGTCGCACTTGGCCTTGCCGCCACGCAATCGGCCGGGCTGCGTCTGCAATTCGGGTTCGATGCCAAGCCGCTGCATGCCGGGCTTGCCACCCGCGCCGGCCTCACCGCCGCGCGGCTGGCACGCTCAGGGTTTCAGGGCGCACCGGATTTTCTGGAAAACCCCATCGGCTTTTATTCCGCCTTCGCCTTTGGTGCAGAGCAACCCAAACGGGTCCTGTCTGGCTGGGGCGCGCCCTGGCAGATCGTCTCGCCTGGCTTGACGCTCAAAGCCTTTCCCTGCTGCACCGCCGCCCACCCCGTCGCCGTCGGCGCGCTGGCACTGCGTAACGCGCATGATCTGACGCCGGACGAGATCGAAACTGTTATCATCACCTTCCCGCCGGGCGGAGATGCCGCCCTTGTCGGCACCGCCACGCCCGCTACCGGCATCGATGCGCGCTTCAGCCCCGAATATGTTTTTGCCGCAGCGCTTGCCGATGGAGCACTCGGGATTGGCCATTTCGACGAGCGCCCTGTTCGTGCCGACCTGCTTACACTTTCGGCAAAAGTCTCGCGCCGGCATGATGAAACAGCCCGCCGCCTGTCCCCCGATCCGACCACCCGTTTCGTGGTCATCGATGTGACAAAGAAAGACGGAACATTGCTGTCACGCCGCATCGACGGCCTGCCCGGTATCGACGATCCGACGGAGAAATTCGCCGATGCCACCGGCGGCAATGAGAAATTCGCCGAAATTCCGGCACTGGTGCGTTCCATGAAAACCGCAGCCGATCTCAGGAAGCTCGAAACGCTTCTGGCAACTGAAATATAACACGACCGACATGAAGGCATGACCCCATGACCAATACGACCCGCAAAAGACAGATGCATCTCGGCCTTTTCCTGCAGGGCGCCGGGCACCACGTTTCCGGCTGGCGTCACCCCGATGCGGAGGCTGGCAGCGAGAATTTTGACCTGCTCACTCGCGTCACGAAAATGGCGGAAGCAGCGAAGTTCGACATGGTTTTTCTGGCCGACGGACTGACCAGCGGCGTTGACGCGCATCCTTCCATGATTGCCCGCTTCGAGCCGCTGACCCTGCTTGCCGCCCTTGCCATGGTGACAGACAAGATCGGGCTGGCCGCCACCGCCTCCACCACCTATGGCGAGCCCTATCACACCGCCCGCGCCTTCGCTTCCATCGATCATCTCAGCCACGGCCGCGCGGCGTGGAACATCGTCACCACATCCTATGCCCGCACGGCGGCCAATTTTTCCAAGGACCACCCCGAGCATGACGAACGTTATGCGGTGGCGGAAGAATATGTGAATGTCGTTCGCGGGCTGTGGGACAGCTGGGATGACGACGCCTTCGTCAAGGACAAGCAGGCGGGCCGTTACGTCGATCCGGAAAAGGTCCATATCCTCAATCATGAGGGCAAATATTTCACGGTCAAGGGGCCGCTCAATATTCCACGCTCGCCGCAGGGCCACCCGGTTCTCATACAGGCCGGCTCTTCCGGGCCGGGGCAGGATCTCGCCGCCCGCACCGCCGATATCGTCTTCACCGCCCAGCAGGCGATTTCCGAAGCGCAGGCCTTTTATACGAGCCTTAAAGCCCGCGTGGAGAAATTCGGCCGCAATCCGGCAAGTGTGGCCGTGATGCCGGGCTTCATGCCGATCATCGGCAGCAGCTTCGAAGAGGCCGGTGAAAAGCTGAAGGAACTGAACCGCTGGACGGACATCAAGAGCGCCATGCCGCTGCTTGAAGAACGCATCGGCCACAGCCTTGCAGATTACGATCTCGATGGTCCGCTGCCGGACCTACCGATCTCCGACCAGCTGCGCAGCCGCGCCGAACTTCTGACAGAGCTGGCGCGCCGTGAAAAGCTGACGATCCGCGAACTGGCTTTGCGTGTCGCCGCCGGTCGCGGCCACCACATTGTCATGGGTACGGCAAAAGATGTGGCCGACCGCATGCAGCAATGGTTTGAAAATGGTGCGGCCGATGGCTTCAACGTCATGCCGCCCTTCTTCCCCGGCGGGCTGGAAGAGTTCAACCGCGAGGTCGTGCCGCTTTTGCAGGAGCGCGGCCTGTTCCGCAGGGATTACGAGGGCACGACGCTGCGTGACCATCTCGGCATTGATCGTCCGGTATTGCGGACATAACGGCGTGCGGATGCCTTTGACCAAAGGCACCCGCATCACCAGATTTCATCGATAAGTCAGGGCGGGCAGAAGCCCCGCCCTGTCACGCGGCAGCGCGTCCTGATTGTTGATCGCGCCGGCCGGCATTTGAAAATTCCGACCGGACGGACGATCCGTCTTCACGCTGAATGTTACGACGGTTCAGTTTGAACAGGCTGACAAGCTGCGCAAGCACATCGGCACCCTGAGCCAGCGTGGCACTGATTGCGGTGGTGCGCGCGCTCATCGCGGCATTTTCCTGCGTCATCCGGTCGAGCCGGTTGACCGCCTTGTTGATTTCGCTGATGCCAACGGCCTGTTCGTCGGCCGCCTTTGAAATCATCTCGACATTGCCGTCGATGTGCCTGACCAGCGCGTCGATCTGCTTCAGCGCCTCACCGGTTTCGCCGACCAGCCTGACGCCTTCCAGAACCTCGCTGCCGGAATTGTTGATGAGCGCCTTGATTTCCTTGGCGGCATTGGCGGAACGTTGTGCAAGTTCGCGCACTTCCTGTGCCACCACGGCAAAACCCTTGCCTGCCTCACCTGCACGTGCTGCTTCAACACCGGCATTCAGTGCCAGAAGGTTGGTCTGGAAAGCGATTTCATCGATAACACCGATGATCTGGCTGATTTCCCGCGATGCCGTCTCGATGCGCTGCATGGCATCCACCGTCCGTTCGACCACTTCCGTGGAGGCCACCGTGGATGTCCGCGCGCTCTGCACGAGTTTGCGCGTTTCCTTCATGTTCTCGGTGGAGGAGCGAACCGTCGCGGTTATCTCTTCAAGCGCCGCTGAGGTCTCTTCCAGCGCCACCGCCTGCTCGCGGGAGCGTTCTGCGAGATTGACGGAGGCTTCGCTGACTTCCTGGCTGCTGCGGGTCAGGTCGCCGGTCTGGCCGAGAACATTCTCCAGCGTTTTCTGGAATTCCGCGATGGACTTGTTGAAGTCCCGCCGCAGCCCTTCGAACTCGCCGACGAACGGCTTGTCCAGCGTGACGCGGATGTTGCATTGGGAAAGCCGCTCCAGCGCCGCGCCGAGCTCTTCCACGGCATGCACCCGGTCCGACACGTCGAAGGCGAATTTGGCAACCTTGAAGACCTGTCCCCGATCATCGAGGATCGGGTTGTACGAAGCCTGGATGAAGATGCGTTTGCCATCCTTGCCAAGCCGCATGAACTGGCCGGTGGAGAAACGGCCGGTTCGCAGGTCTTCCCAGAAGGTGCGGTATTCCATCGACCCGGCATATGAGGGTTCGCAGAACATCGAGTGGTTCTTGCCGATGATCTCCTGCGCCTGATATCCCATCGCTTCGAGGAAATTTTCGTTGGCGCTGAGGATCGTTCCATCGGGCGAAAATTCGATCATGGCCTGGGCACGGGAGAGCGCCGCGAGCTTGCCGTTATCATCGGCGCTCTGGCGCTTGATGGCCGTAATGTCGGTTGCGATCTTGACGACCTTGTAGGGTTTGCCGAAACGGAAGACCGGATTGTAGGAGGCTTCGATCCAGATATCCGCACCGCTTTTCGCACGCCGACGATATTGACCCTTGTCATGCTCGCCGCGGGCCAGTTTTTCCCAGAAGGTCTTGTATGACGCAGACGCTGCATCTTCGGCGGAAAGGAATGTGCGGTGATGGAGCCCGACGATCTCGTTTTGGCTATAGCCGATGGCCTTGCAAAAATTATCGTTCGCTTTGAGCACCTTGCCGGTCAGATCAAACTCGATGATGGCCTGTGAGCGGTTCAGGGCTTCCAGCACCGCAGATGCATCCAAACCAAATTTAGAAAAATGAGACATGCTTTCGAACCCCCAACAATGATCAGTTTGCGGACCTCCTCAACCCTGAATTAGACAAGAGATGAAACTGATCGGTCTGCCCGCACGCAAACTAGCTCGACACCGTTAAATAGCGATTAATGATGAGCTATAACCATCGTCTCACAGGTCTAATCTGTCGCTAAAAAACCGAAAGGCCCGAACCCCTCCGGCATGCGGCATCCCCCAGATGTGGACCGCTTATTTGCCACAGTGCTGATATTTCTGCGGCTGCGGCGCAATGCGGCCTTTCATTGAAACCGCATTCATTGTTATGGCGGGCCTGAAAGATTTGTGTTGCAGGAGCGCTAATGACCAAAACCCTGAAATGCGACGTGCTGGTGATCGGCACCGGCATTATCGGTTCCATGGCGGCGCTTTACCTGCAAAATGCCGGACGAGAGGTTGTGCTTCTCGAACGTGGCGAAGTTGCCGGCGGTGCAAGTTCCGGCAATGCCGGCATTCTGGCCTTTCCGGAAATCATCCCCATTCCCTCTCCCGGTATCATGAAAAAAGCGCCGCGATGGCTTTTCGATCCGCTCGGCCCGCTCAGCGTGCCACCAGCCTATGCCGCAAAGATCGCCCCCTGGCTCTGGCGTTTCTGGCGTGCCAGCGCCGAGCGCAACTTTCGTCATGGGCTGAGGGTACTGAGCGAGATCAACCGGCTGGCAGCCAGTGAAATGGCGCATGTCGCCGCCATGCCGGAGCTTTCGTCCCTCGTTTCGAAAACCGGTACACTCGATCTTTATGACACAGAAGCAAGCTTGAATGCTGCGGCGAGGGGCTGGGAAGAAAAACAACGCGCCGGGTTCTCCTTTGAGCGTGTCGGCCGCAGTGAGATAGACGAGCTGCAGCCGGGCCTTGCCCCGCAGTTCCGCCACGCCATGTTCTCCCCAGATGGCCTGCAGGTCTCCGACCCCCTTGATTTCACCCGCGCCATTTTCGATCTGGTGATTGCCCGGGGCGCAAGCCTGCGCAAGGGTGAGGCGGAACGCATCGACGCCGTTGGCGAAAGCACGATCGTCACCCTCGAAAATGGCGACAAGATCGATGCCGACAGGGTGGTAATCGCCTGCGGCGCCTGGTCGAAGAAACTTGCCGCGACGCTTGGCAATATCGTGCCGCTGGAAACCGAGCGCGGTTACAACACCACCCTGCCCGCCGGTGCCTTCAACCTGACGCGCCAGCTCTATTTCAACGATCACGGCTTTGTCGTGACACCGCTGTCTTCAGGCATCCGCGTCGGCGGTGCGGTCGAGCTTGGCGGACTGGAGCTGGAGCCGAATTTCAAGCGGTCGGAAGCGATGCTGAAAAAGGCGGGGCGTTTCCTGCCCGGTCTCAAGGTGGAAGGCGGAACGCAATGGATGGGTTTCCGTCCGTCAATGCCGGACTGTCTTCCCGTCATCAGCACAGCGCGTACCACGCCCTCAGTCATCTACGCCTTTGGCCATGGCCATCTGGGACTGACGCAATCAGCAGCCACGGCCCGCCTCGTGACCCAGCTGGCAAACGGCGAGGAGACCGCGATTTCGGTCGATCCTTTCCGACCGGGGCGTTTTTCGTAAGGGAAGAACGCGAAGCCCGCCTTGAAGCGGCCTGACAGCAATATGCGGGTTATTTTACCGGCTGCATGGAATCATCAGGGAATTCCACCGTAGCGAAGGACGGATAGACTTTTCGCAGGATCGTAACCTGCTGCTGATCGCTCACGCGTAGCAGATACCAGTCCGTGCCATCCATCAAGGCGAGTGTATGGGATTTCGCCTCGATCGTCTGGCCGCCGGTTTCCATCACCGTCTTTGTCGGAATGAGCGCATAGGGCCTTCCATCAGGCGTCTGCTCAACGCTGATCGCCCCTTTATCCATGGTAAATTCGGTTATCTTGACCGCCGCGAGCGCCATCTGCATCTGCGTCGTCAGGGCGCTGCGCAATTGTTCGACGGTCACGCCCGCATCGCTTGCGATAAACTCGAAGATTTTGGGCGGCACCGTCTTGCCGACGGTGTCGAAATCCTGCCCGTTCAAGGCGGCGCTGAACCGTTCAATCTGCGTATGCAGCCTGTCTTGCTCAGACGGTAAAAGATCCCGCGACAGAACGGGCTGCGAAAGCGCCGCAAACAGGATCAGGCAGGATAACAGGCGCTTCATGACTAGCCTTTCCGATGTCCGGCGTCGCCCGGTTTCCGCACCGGGAAACCACTCGCGAAGGAGATCGTTCAGCGCAGCAGAATGAAGCCTGCGGCCGAAAGCACCAGAAATACGATAAGACCACCAAGAAAACCCGCAGAGGTGAAGAAACCAGCGACCATGGCCAGCATCAGCACGCACAGGAGCATGGTGCCGTATTTCGTCAAAGCCAGAAAGCCGTTATAGGTCTTTTCGTGCTCGACGTAATTCATCTCGGCGCCAACTTCGACCGGACCCGTGTGGTGTTCGCTCATTCCGCTTCCCCTTTGCTCCATCCGTCATGCCGTCGTAAAAGACGATTTCTCCCGCGTATGATTACGGGCTCATGCCGGACTCTCCGTAGCCAGAGGTAACATGAAGTCGTCGAAAAGCGCAATGCGTTCTCTGTGAAAGAACATCGCGTCGCCAGGACGATGCGGGACAAACAGAACAGCACCGGCAATTAAACAATGGTCCTACGCCAATAGTCGAATAGAGGCGTTATTTGGACCGTTTTGTGGCGGTTTTGGTTGCTTTTCAAGCAGCCTGCCCATACACGGATTCCGTGGGGAGGAATCTGGAATTTGCAGGAGCGGACAGACGTGGAAGCGCGGCCGCCCCGAGGAAGTTCCCGGCTTTCTTCTTCGCCATAACCCGCAAAGGGCCCGGCAAGGGAAGAGGGGAAAGTCATGAAATCGCTTTTAAAAATAAGTGCTTTGATAGACCTTGCGAGCGAAGCTCTGGGCAAGGTCGCCGGTTACCTGGTGCTCATCTGCTGCATTGTCAGCGCCGGCAACGCCATGGTTCGTTATGCCTTCAATTACAGTTCGAACGGCTGGCTGGAAATCCAGTGGTACATGTTCGCCTTCATCGTGCTGATCGGCGCATCCTATACGCTGCGCATGAACGAGCATGTACGTGTCGACATCATCTATGGGGCGATTTCGCCGCGCAACCGCATCTGGGTGGATATTATCGGCATCGTGCTGTTCCTGCTGCCCGGCTGCTTTTATCTGGCCTGGCTGTCCTGGCCCATGTTCACGCTCTCCTGGCATCAGGGCGAAATGTCCTCCAATGCCGGCGGCCTCATCCGCTGGCCCGTGAAACTCGTCATCTTCGCCGGTTTCGCCCTGCTGGTTCTTCAGGGGTTTTCAGAACTCATCAAGCGCATAGGCGCCCTCAACGGGCTTTATGCGCTCGATACGAAGTATGAAAAGCCCCTGCAATGATCGCGCCGATCTGAACCTTCAGGATATTTCCCATGTTTGAATATGGTATTCTTCCACCTCTGATGTTCCTCGGCATGATCATCTTCATGCTTTACGGATTTCCGGTTGCCTTCTCACTTGCCACTGTCGGCCTCGTCTTCGGTGTCATCGGCATCTTCACCGAGCATTTTTCTCCGGCCTTTCTGCAGGCCTTGCCGTTGCGCATTTTCGGCATCGTCTCCAACGATCTTCTGCTCGCCATCCCCTTCTTCACCTTCATGGGCGCAATCCTCGAGCGATGCGGACTGGCGGAGGATCTGCTTGAGGGAACCGGCAAGCTGTTCGGCGCCATTCCCGGTGGTCTCGCCTATGCCGTCATCATCGTTGGCGCGATCCTCGGCGCAATCACCGGCACGGTTGCCGCCTCCGTCATCACCATGGGCGTCATCTCGCTGCCCATCATGCTGAAATACGGTTATAATCCGCGGCTTGCCACCGGCGTCATCGCCGCATCGGGCACGATCACGCAGGTCATCCCGCCGTCCCTCGTCCTCATCGTTCTCGCCGACCAGCTCGGCAAGTCTGTCGGTGACATGTATCTTGGCGCAATCGGCCCATCGATCCTGCAGGTGGCAATCTTCATGCTCTTCATCTTCGTGATGTCGATGTTGCGGCCGAAGGATTTGCCGGCGCTGCCGCCGGAAGCACGTGGCGAGCTCAACCGGGCGCTGGTGTTCCGCGTGCTGGCGGGCATGATCCCCTCCATCGTGCTGATCTTCCTCGTGCTCGGCACCATCTTCCTCGGCCTTGCCACCCCGACGGAGGCCGGTGCGCTCGGCGTCGTCGGCGCCATGGCGCTCGCCGCCGCCCACCGCCGCCTTACCTGGGATCTCGTCAAACAGGGCATGCATTCGACCATGCACATCACCTCGATGGTGGTGTTCATTCTCGTCGGCGCCACCTGCTTTTCCCTTGTCTTTCAGGGCATGGACGGCTCGCTGTGGATCGAGCATATGCTGTCGGGCATTCCAGGCGGCCCCATCGGCTTCCTGATCTTCGTCAATATCTTCATCTTCTTCCTCGCCTTCTTCCTCGATTTCTTCGAGATCGCCTTCATCGTCATTCCGATGCTGGCGCCGATCGCCCAGTCGCTCGGTATCGACCTGATCTGGTTCGGCGTGCTGATCTGCATCAACATGCAGACGAGCTTCATGCATCCGCCCTTCGGTTTTGCCCTGTTTTATCTGCGCTCCATCGCGCCGCGCTCGGTCAAGACATCGGATATCTACATGGGCGCCATCCCTTGGCTCGGCATGCAGCTTATCCTCGTCGCCATCGTGATCTTCTGGCCGGAATCCGTCACCTACTGGCTCGACAAGGCGCCCGATGTGGATCTGAACTCCATCAAGATCGAAATCCCCGCCTTTGGTAATCAGGGCGGCAACACAATGCCCAATTTCGGTCAGCCGGGTGGATTGCCCGGCATGCCGAACCTCGGTGAACCGCCGAAGATCGGGCCGTGAGAGCCGCCTTGTAAGGATTTGGCGAAACGCTTATAGTTGCGGAGTGGAAGACAGGGTTCCAGCCCCGCCTTCCCTTTGCTTATCTGCTTAGAAAATTGAACCGGACGGAGACAGACCAGCCCGTCCGGTTCTTCCTAAACCAAAGCGTAATGCTCAGTGGTTTCCACATCACATCACCTCCACAGTTGAGAGCAAGGCCTTTGCCGAGGTCGGCGTGGCCAATCCTCGCCGACACTCCGGCTGGCCCCGGAGCCTGCTGCTTTTGCGCCCAACAGCCTTGATCGTAAATCACCCTTTCTTGTCGGGCGCATGAAGGCCGACACGCAAACAAAAACCCCGGAAACCGAAGTTTCCGGGGCCTTTGCCAGGTCCGCCGCCGTCACTGAATAATCAGAGCTTACCGTTACGTTGCTGGATCATCATGAACGTATCAAAGGTGTATTCCGCAAGCTGCATCCACAGGTAACCTTCGCGCTTGAACGCGACCTGGTCCTCGTAGATCTTCTTGAAGTCTGGATTGGTGGCCGAAATATTGGCGTAGACTTCCAGTGCCGATTTGTAGCAGGCCTCGAGGATTTCCTGGCTGAACGGCCGCAATACGGCACCTTCCGAAACCAGCTGCTTGATGGCGATGGGGTTCTTGGCGTCGTATTTCGCCATCATGCTAGTGTTGGCGAAGGCGCAGGCATCCTGCAGCGCCGTCTGGTAGTTCTTCGGCAGGCTGTTCCACTTGTCCAGATTGACGAAGGAGTGGATGACAGGGCCGCCTTCCCAGAAAGCCGGATAATAGTAATATTTCGCCACCTTCTGGAAGCCGAGCTTGTGGTCGTCGTAAGGGCCGACCCATTCGGCGGCATCGATGGTGCCTTTTTCCAGCGCCGGGTAGATGTCACCGCCGGCGATCTGCTGCGG
Source organism: Agrobacterium sp. O3.4 (assembly GCF_041414895.1). Taxonomy (NCBI): domain Bacteria; kingdom Pseudomonadati; phylum Pseudomonadota; class Alphaproteobacteria; order Hyphomicrobiales; family Rhizobiaceae; genus Agrobacterium; species Agrobacterium sp. O3.4. The sequence continues at coordinate 748,612 of NZ_JALPZP010000002.1, read as the reverse complement.
CACGACGCCAAGCTTTTCCACCACCTTGCCGGCGAGACCGGCAATACGCATCTTCACGCCCTTGAAATCCTCAACGGTATTGATTTCCTTGCGGAACCAGCCGCCCATCTGGGCGCCGGTATTGCCTGAGATCATGCCGTAAAGATTGTGCTTGGCGTAAAACTCGTTGAGCAGCTTGTTGCCGTTGCCTTCGTAGAACCAGGAATTGGTCAGGCGGGCATTCAGGCCGAAGGGTATCGCCGTGCCGATGGCGAAGGTCGGGTCCTTGCCGACGTAATAATAGGAGCAGGTGTGGCACATTTCCACCGTGCCTGACGACACGGCATCGGCCGCCTGCAGGCCGGGCACAATTTCACCGGCAGCAAAGGGCTGGATGGTGAAATTGCCATCCGTTGCCGCGGCAACGTGTTTGGCTATGTCCTCGGCGCCGCCATAGATCGTGTCGAGCGATTTCGGAAACGACGACGTCAGGCGCCAGTTAATCTTGGTATTTTGCTGTGCAATGGCGGGCGCGGCCAGAGCCGTAGCGGCTCCCGCAAGCGCACCTTTTTTCATAAAGGAACGGCGATCCATCTATATCCTCCCAGATATGAACGCTGCCCGCAGCTTGAATTCCCCTCTTTGCTGTTCAGGCATCGCAGCAAAGTAAGCACGGTTACCGCCCGGCTGACAAGCACCCGCCCCAAGAATTAATCGCGGAAAACCGGCCTTTTCGGAAAGTCTCCTTCGTATTTTATTTGCAACTGAAATATCCTCGCGGCGCCTTATACTTTAGGCGCATCCACTACCGGCAAAACGCAAAACACCTGCTTGACTTGGTTCACCGGCAGTCGCACAAATTTCGAAGATTCGCCCCGGAGCAACCATGCCAAAACCCATCATTGCAGTTCCCGCCGACATCAGGCATTTCACCGGAGCCGACTGGCACGCCGCGCAGAACCAGTATCTTTCCGCAGCTCTGAAGGTCGCCGGTGTCATGTCCTTCATCGTTCCGGCCTTCGAGGACGGTAACGAGGTCGACGCCATTCTGGACCGGGTGGACGGCCTGCTCGTCTCCGGCTCGGCAACCAATGTTCACCCTGCCCTTTACGGAAAGGAAGCACGGGAAAGCGATGGTCCCTTCGATCCCGCTCGTGACGCGACCAGCCTGCCGCTCATCCGCCGCGCCATCGAACGCGGCATTCCGATGCTGGCGATCTGTCGCGGTATTCAGGAATTGAATGTCGCGCTTGGCGGCACGCTTGCTTCGGAAATTCAGGAACAGCCCGGCGTGTGGGATCACCGCAAGCCGGAACATGACGACCGCGACGTGGCCTTCGCCATTCGCCAGCCGGTGCAGGTGCGCGAAGGTTCGTGCATTGCGCAGCATCTTGGCATGTCGGGTGAAATCCAGATCAATTCGCTGCACCGCCAGGCAATTGCCGAAACCGCGCCGCGCCTGCAGGTCGAAGCCACGGCGGCTGATGGCACCATCGAAGCCGTTTCCGTCATCGACGCCAAGGGCTTTGCGGTCGGCGTGCAATGGCATCCGGAATATTGGGCCGAGACGGATGCGCCGTCGCGCGCCCTGTTCGAGGCCTTCGGCAAGGCTGTTCACGAATACCGAAACAGCAAGGCGTAAAAATCGGCCCTTCCCTTCAAGGGTCGCCCCGGCCCTTCAAGGCAAGCCGCATCTCCGACGCTAGCGCAAAAAAAGGGGCAAGCCCGAAAGCCTGCCCCAAGTCCGGGAGGAGGAGTGCTTAGCGCTTTGCGCGTTTCTTCTGTCGGTAGACGTCGGCGACGACGGCAGCGACGATGATCAGGCCTTTGACGATCTCCTGGTAATAGGCATCAACCCTGAGGAACGTGAAGCCGGATGTCATGACGCCGAGAATGATGGTGCCGATGACCGTTCCGGTGATGCGTCCAGCGCCGCCGGCAAGCGATGTGCCGCCGATAACGGCTGCGGCAATGGCGTCGAGTTCATACATCACGCCCATGCCGGCCTGCGCCGTCTGTGCACGGGCTGCGGTGACGACACCGGCAAGACCGGCCAGCATGCCGGCAATGGCATAGACCTTGATCAAATGCGCCTCGATATTGATACCGGAAACGCGTGCCGCCTGCTGGTTAGCGCCGATCGCATAGGTGAACTTGCCATAACGCGTGTAACGCAGCGCGATGTGGAAGATGATGGCGACGACGAGGAAAACGACGACCGGCCAGATGCCCGTACCGATGAAGTTGAAGCCATCGGTCAGGCCGGAGATCGGCTGACCCTTGGTGTACCACTTGGAAAGACCGCGCGCCGTCACCATCATGCCGAGTGTTGCGATGAAGGGCGGGATTTTCGTTCGCGCGATAAGCTGCCCGTTGATGAACCCGGCCAAAGCCCCGGCCAAGATGCCGACAGCAAGCGGTATGAAGAATGGCAGGTCGGTGAGGCCCGGATAAAGCGCCCGCGGCCAGGTGGAGGATTGCGCCACACTGGCAGACAACATCGCCGTCAGACCGACAACCGAACCGGAAGACAGGTCGATGCCGCCGGTAATGATGACCTGCGTCACGCCAACGGCGATGATGCCGATCACCGACACCTGCAGGATCATGATCGTCAGGCGCTGCTGGTTCATCAGGAAGCTCTGGCCGATGAAAATCCAGCCGAGAATTTCATAGACCAGCGCGATGCCGATCAGCACGAAAAAGATATTGGCTTCCGGCGGTATGCGCCTGTGCGGCTTGCGTCCGGATTTTGCATCCAACTCTGCGTTGGCGGTGGCGTTCGTATTCATAGTTGTTCCTCCTCGAGAAATCCCGGCGCGCCTCACCGCGATGCGAGATCCATCACCTTCACCTGCGTGGCTTCACTTCTGTCAAGGAAACCCGTCACCCGACCCTCATGCATGACCATGACACGGTCGCTCATACCCAGAACCTCCGGCATTTCGGAGGAAATCATGATGACGGCGACGCCTTGACGCGCCATCTCGCAAACCAGCTTGTGAATCTCCGCCTTGGCCCCGACATCGATGCCGCGCGTCGGTTCATCCAGAATGAGGATGCGCGGCTTGGTCAGCATCCAGCGGCCGATCAGCACCTTCTGCTGGTTACCGCCGGACAGGTTTTCGATACGCTCGTACAGATGAGGCGTCTTGACCCGCAGCTTGCGGCACATCTCTTCGCAGGCGTCCGAAAGGGCGTTTTCCTGCACGAAGCCATTGACGACATATTTGTCCTGCAGGACGGCGATCTGCATGTTCTCCAGAATATTGAGGATCAGCAGACATCCCGTATCCTTGCGGTCCTCGGTCAGGAACGCCATGCGGTGGCGAATTGCCTCGGTCGGGCTGTCGATCGCAACCTGTTTACCGTCGATCGCAACGGTACCCGAGGAGGCCGGCGTAACACCGAACACCGTCTCGGCAACATTGGAGCGTCCCGAGCCGACAAGACCCGCAACGCCTAAAATTTCGCCGGCGCGAACATCGAACGACACATCATGGAACACGCCATCAAGCGTCAGGTTCTTGACCGACAGCACCACATCGCCGATCGGAACCTCTTCCTTCGGGAACATCTGCGTGATTTCGCGGCCCACCATCATGCGGATGATGTCATCGCGCGTCACATCGGTGGAAGCATGGGTACCGATATATTTACCGTCGCGAAAGACGGAAAACTCGTCAGCGATCTCGAACAGCTCGTTCATCTTGTGGGTGATGTAGACGATGCCGATGCCACGCTCCCTGAGGTCGCGGATAATGCGGAAGAGATGCTCGACCTCTCGTTCCGTCAGCGCCGATGTCGGCTCATCCATGATCAGAACGTCGGAATCGTAAGAAACCGCCTTGGCGATCTCGACCATCTGACGGCTCGCAACCGACAGCTCGCCGACGCGCGTTTCCGGATCGAGGTCGATACCGAGCCTTTCCAGCAGCGTCTCCGTGCGACGATACATTTCGCCATGGTCGATGAAACCAAACCGGTTTTTCGGCTCCCGGCGAATCCAGATGTTTTCGGCCACCGTCATATAGGCCATCAGGTTGAGTTCCTGATGGATCATGGCAATGCCGTTTTCGAGCGCGTCGAGTGGGGAATCGAGGCGTATCGGAGCACCTTTAAGGCGGATTTCACCAATGTCCGGCTGATAGATACCAGCGAGAATCTTCATCAGCGTCGATTTGCCGGCGCCGTTCTCGCCCATCAGCGCATGCACGGTGCCGCGCTTGAGGTGGAACGACACATCATCAAGCGCCACGACGCCGGGAAATTCCTTGCGTATACCGTCCGCTGCCAGAAGAAATTCTGCATTCGGCACGGCGCCGCTGGCGCGCACGGCGGCCATTGTCGATGGACTGACGACCATCTCACCCTCCACAATAGACAAAAATGACCGGAAAATTGGCCTGCGAAATCGCGGCCTTCCTCCGGGGAGGCTTACAGCGCCGTGTCACCGAAGACAGGCATGGGCGCTGTAACACTTTGAATTCAATGAAATTATATTCTATGCATCAGCCCGCAGGCTGCGCCTTCAGTTGCCGTCCGGCTCCGGCATCTGCTCCCGATGTTATTTCAATCGAGCGCAAATGCCGGAACGGGATCGTCAGTTCTTGGCCACGTAATCCTTGACGTTCTCAGGCGTGACGAGCTGGAAGGGAATGTAGACCTTCTTGTCGACCTTGTCGCCCTTGACGAGCTTCAGTGCTGCGTCGAGAGCGCCCTTGCCCTGACCAGCGGCATCCTGGAACACCGTCACATCAAGATCGCCGGCGCGCATGGCGGCAAGCGCGTCCTGCGTGGCGTCCACACCGGCAACGACGTAGTCCTTCATGTCCTTGCCAGCGGATTTCAGCGCCTGAATGGCACCAATGGCCATTTCATCATTGTTGGCGATGACCGCGTTGAATTCGACACCACTGGAGAGCCAGTTGGTGACGAGATCGGCGCCCTGTGTGCGCTGCCAGTTGGCCGTCTGCTCTTCAACCACCGAAATACCCTTGCATTCATCGGTTTTCAGAACATCGTGCACGGCCTGCGTGCGCATGCGCGCGCCTTGGTTGGAAAGCTCGCCCATCATGACAACGGCTTTACCTTTACCACCGAGAAGGCGGCAAACTTCCTTGGTTTCCAGCGTACCGGCCACCGTTTCTTCAGATGCCACGAAGGCCTGACCTTCCGGCAGGCTGTCCACGTTCACCGGCTGGCGGTTAACGTAAACCAGCGGGATCTTGGCTTCTGCCGCAAGTTTCGACATGGCCGCCGTCGCGTCGGTATCGACCGGGTTGACGATGATCGCATCAACCTTGGACGCGATGAAATTCTGGATCTGGCTCTGCTGCTTGGCAACGTCGTTCTGCGCGTCTTCAACCTGCAGGGTAACGCCCTTCAGTTCCTTGGAGTAATCCTGCATGCCGTTTCGCAGCACGGTCAGGAAGTTGTCGTCGAACTGAGCCATCGAAACACCGACGGTTTCTGCATGTGCCGCCGTGCCCAGAAGCACAGACATGGCTGCACCAATAATAAGCTTCTTCATTGTTTTCTCCTCCACAGTGTCCGGCGCCACCTCTCCCAGCCGGAAGCGGACCCGAAAGCCCGCCGCTATCTCCACATTCAGAAAACGGAATAATGAAACCGATTTTCTGCTGTTCGATATATTTATTCCATTTTTGGTTCGAACGTCAATGTTTTCTTCGCAGCCAGGCGACGAAGCGGCACACAAGGCGGTGATGATGGGAGATTAAGGAAAACGGAGCTTCCTCCCCGCCCTTGCGGCGAGGAGAGATAAGCCGTTGAAATCATGGATCCCCGGGGCAAGCCCGAGGATGACGCCAAGTTTGATGGCAGGTCGAATTCAATCGCAAGCTCGCATATCATCCAGCGAAAAGGATGCTGGAACGGTACGTTCTATCTGTGCGAACTGGGCATGACATCTGCAGGAATCGGGCAGACGTAATCGCTGCCTTCGGTTTTTTCCTGCCATTCCTTCTTTGCACTGGCGAGCAGTTCCGGCGAGGTCATCAGCGCAAGCCCGGTCGATGCAAGCGTCTTGGCGGCATGCGCCATGGCCTTGTGAGCGGCGGGGCTTTTGCCCTGCGCTACCACCTGCCAGGTATGCGGATTGGTCCCGATCGCCCAGGCCGGCGTCCAGCACTGCGCCGTCGGCGTGATCCAGCTGACGTCGCCGACATCGGTGGAACCCGCCCGGAAATGCGACTGGCCCTCGAAAGCGCGCAGGCCGAGATGCAGGGGCGTCGAACCATCAATCATCCGGTTGGAAAAAACATCGCCCTTTATCTGGTAGAGCCGGATGCTGCTTTTGATCGCCTCGTCGGTGAAAGTATCCTGAATGCTCTTTGCGAAAGCAATATCCGCTTCGTCGAAGGCGATGGGGCCGAGCGTCACCATGTTTTCATGCATCGCCGTTTCCAGCGTGATGTTAGGCAGAAGGTTAGTGGACGCGGTATCGAAGACGATCTCAACCTCGGTCTCGGTCATCATCGCCGCGCCGCGCGCCACCTTGTCCACCCGTGCAGCAAGATCGAGCGCCTGGCGCATTTCCGGGGCGCGGATCAGGTAAAGCACTTCGGCCTTGGCCTGCACAACATTCGCCGCCTTGCCGCCGGTATCGGTGATCGCATAATGCACCCGGCAATCCTGCGGCATGTGTTCGCGCAGGAAATTGACGCCGACATTCATGAGTTCGGCGGCATCAAGCGCCGAGCGGCCGAGATGGGCGGCGTTGGAAGCATGGGCCGCAACACCCTTGAAACGGTAGAAATATTCCAGCACGGCAAGATTGTTGGTGGAACGCACGCCGTTGAACGGTGCCGGATGCCAGGTCAGCGCCGCGTCGACATCATCAAACAGGCCAGCGCGCACCATGAAGGTCTTGCCGGAACCGCCCTCCTCACCGGGGCAACCGTAATAACGCACGGTGCCGGGCAGATTATTGGCTTTCAGATGCCGGGCGAGCGCAATGGCCCCCATCAACGAGCCGACACCGAGGAGGTTATGGCCGCAGCCATGGCCGGTGGCGTCCGCCTCGCGCGGCTGCACCTGCGCCACATCAGCCACCTGGCTCATGCCGGCCAGCGCATCGAATTCGCCGAGGAAGGCAATGACCGGCTTGCCGCTGCCGAATTCGCCGATGAACGCCGTTTCCATGCCTGCCACGCCGCGGCGAACCGCAAAGCCGTTTTCCTCAAGCGCGGCGGCGAGAACGCCAGCGGATTGCCGTTCTTCAAATTTAAGCTCGGCAAAATCCCAGATGCTGTCGCTTAGGGTGGTGAAGTCGGGCTTCATGGCCTCGACCTCGGCGGCAATCGACATCACGGCATCACGGTTCATGGCTTGTCCTCGCATTTCCGCCCTTTACGGGCACGCGCAAGCGCTTCGGCGGATGCACCGCCAAATCCTTGCACCCTATGATGGAAAGCCCGCGCCGGGGTCCGCCTCCGGCGCGGGCAACAGTGGATCAGTTGTCGACCGAGACTTCCCAGAGACGGGCGTTCGACTGCCAGACCGGCTGGCCCTTGAGTTTCTTCGTGGCGCCCCAGACATCGACCATGTCGTAGAGGAAGATGCCCGGCATTTCCTTCAGCATCAGCTCATGGAACTCGTCGAAAATCTTCTGGCGCTTCGTCTGGTCGGCCTCGACATAGGCCGCCTTCATCAGCTCGATCGCCTTCGGATCGTCCCACATCAGGGAGGCGTTCTTGTCCTTGTTGCCGACATAGAAGGCATACATCAGCGCCGGGTCGAGGCGCGGGGCGACCGACTGCGAGATCACCTGATAATTGCCGGAGCGACGGCGATCGACCTGAGTGGCATAATCCAGCACCTCGATCTGCACGTTGAGACCCGCCTGCTGCATCATCGCCTGCGCCATGACGGCGGCCGGGAAGCTCGGCACGTTGCCACGCTTGTTGGCGATGATGGAGATCGGCTCGCCCTTGTAACCGGCCGCCTCGAGTTCTTTTTTCGCGGCCTCGATGTCATAGGCCGGACGCTTTTTCTGGGTCTCGTCGAAATACACCGAGTCCTGCGAGACCATCGAGCCGTTGGCTTCACCCGTGCCGTTCGATGCGGCAGCAACCAGTTCATCGAGATCGAGCGCCATCGCCATGGCGCGGCGCACACCTGGATTACTCAGCACCTTGTCGCGGGTCTGGATGTAGAACAGGTTCTTGCCGTTGTTGCGGGCAACGATGAGCTGCATCTTGTCATTGGTCTTGAATTCCGGAATGAGATCGGGGGAAATCTCGGCCGTGTCGAGCACACCGGATTCAAGGCCCGCCTTCACCGTCGAAGCATCCGGAATGACCATGAATTTGATGCCATCGGCAAGCGGCCGCTTGGAGCCGACCATGCCGTCAGGCTTACCGTCATTTGCCGGCGAAACATAATCGGCAAATTTGGCGAGGCGGATATATTCGCCTTTCTTCCATTCGTCCCACTGGAACGGACCGGTGCCGATCGGCTTGACGAAACTGCCGTCGGCAGCAACCGATTCCGGCGAGATCATGCCGGTATAACCGCATTCCGGCCGAGACATCAGGCCGAGGAAAACGGCGGAGGGTTTTTCAAGCGTGATCTCGACCGTGGATGCATCCGTGGCCTCGACGCCGGTGACGTGCGCTGCCCCGCCTTCCGCGAAATCGTTGAGGCAGGTCCATTTTGTTTCCGGCTTCAGATAACGTGTCCAGTTCCAGGCAACATCCTCTGCGGTGAGCGGCTTGCCATTGTGGAATTTCACGTCCTTGCGCAGCTTGAACGTATAGGTCAGGCCGTCAGGCGCAACCTCGACGCTTTCGGCCAGAAGCGGCTTCACCTCTCCGGCATTGTTATAACCGACGAGGCCTTCGACGATGTGCAGGATAACCCCGTCCGTATTGCCGTCGCGGTTCACGCCGGGATTGTTGCTGCGCAGATCCGAGCTTTGCGCAATGGTGACGTCGCGGGCCGCCGCGATGTTGGCCGTTACCAGCAGGGCAACGCCTGCGAGAAGAAGTTTTTTCACTGTTCTACCCTCTTTGTTGTCGTTGATTGTAATTGATTAAAAACCGTCCCAGCAGGCCTGTGCCAGCCGGCCGATCGTCTCGAGCGCGATGGTGTATCCCGGCGTTCCGTCGGGCATGGTTTGCGGCACCTCATCGGTATAGGTGGTGATGATGAAGGACGGCTCGCCGTTTCTGTAGACGATGCCGGCATCCATGCGCCCGCGCTTGCCGCGGCCGCTCTTGCTGGCCACCACCGCCTCGAAAGGCAGGCGGGAGCGAATTCCATACCGCAAAATCTGGTTCTTCAGCGTCTGCATCGCCCACTCGCACAATTGCGGGCTGCAACCGAGCTTTGCCTGCGCCTCCGGTGAAGATTGCGCATCGAGAATGGTCTGCAGCAGAAGCACCTGATCCGCCGCCGAGGTGGTCGTAACTGTCTTCAACGGATGGTCGGCCGCCAGCGCCAGCGGCGGGATGAGGAAACGGTGGTGGGTATTGGCCATGCCGAGCGATTTGCAATAGCCGTCCACCTCTTCCAGCGTCAGCCTCTCCAGCACCATCTTGGTGCAGACATTGTCGCTCAGCACCATCATGCCGGCAACGGCATCGCGTAGTGAGATGACGATGCCCGGCGTCATATAACGGAACATGCCGCTCGCGACCTCTTCCGCCAGCCGTTTTTCATAGGTGACGGGCTGGTCGAGATCGATCCGCCCTTCGCTGGCGGCTTTCAGCACAGCCATCATGATCGACGTCTTGCGGGTGCTGCCCGATGGCGTCTCCTCGTTTTCTCCCCGGCCGATCTCTTCACCGGTCAGGAGATTGCGCACCATGAAGCGCGTCACGAAAGGCTGTGCATCACAGATCGCATTTAATTGGGCAGCCACAGTCATTGTCATCTTCCTGTTAAACTTCATCTTCCAGACGCCATTTCAGTGTCACACCGCCCTTTTCATTCTGGTCGAGGGCGGGAATGGCCGAGAGCAGCCGGCGCGTATAGGCCTCTCTCGGACTGTCGAAAATCGTGTCGCGGTCACCCTCTTCGATGATGCGACCGTCCTGCATGACGACGACACGGTCGGCCACCTGCTCCACCACGCCGAGATCGTGGCTGATGAACAGGCACGAAAAGCCATAACGTTTCTGCAGATCGGAAAAGAGATCGAGCACTTGCGCCCGCACTGTCACGTCGAGTGCCGAGACCGGTTCGTCGGCGATCAGGAACCGCGGGCGGCGGGCAATGGCGCGGGCAATCGCCACGCGCTGGCGCTGGCCGCCGGAAAGCTCATGCGGATAGCGGGCGGCAAAATCGGCGCCGAGCCCCACTTCCTCCAGCGTTTCCAGCGCCCGCTTGCGCTTGGCGGCCTGGTCGAGGTCAGGCACGAGGCGCAGCGCCTCCTCCACCAGCGCCTGAATGGTCATGCGCGGATCGAGCGAGGAATAGGGATCCTGAAACACCATCTGGCAGTTGAGGCGATAATCCTTCCAGTCCTCGTTGCGCTCGCGGCCCTGAAAGCGGATATGCCCTTCGCTTTCCTTGACGAGCCCGGCAATGGTGCGGCCAAGCGTCGTTTTGCCGGAACCGGAACCACCGACGAGCGCCACGACCTCGCCCTCATGAATATCGATGCTGACGCCATGCAGCGCCCGCTTCGGTTTGGCTTTTTTCAGCAGCGATTTGCGGCCGGCATAATCCACAACGATATCGCGGGCCGAAACCATTGGCGCCTTGGAGGTGTCGATGCTGCGCGGCTCGCCACGGAATGGCAGGGAGGAAAGCAGCTTTTTCGTATAGGGGTGCTGCGGCGCGTCCAGCAGGTCCTCGGTGCGGCCCTGCTCGACGATCGTGCCTTTTTCCATCACCACGATGCGGCTGGTATAACGTGCCACCATCGGCAGATCGTGACTGATGAGGAGAACGGCGGTGCCTTCCGCCCGCGTCAGTTCCACCATCAGTTCCATGACATCGCGCTGGATGACCGCGTCAAGCGCCGTCGTCGGCTCATCGGCAATCAGCAAAGCGGGTTTCAGCAGCATGACCGAGGCCAGCATGATGCGCTGGCGCATGCCGCCGGAAAACTCGTGCGGATAGGCCGTCAGCGCACCTTCGGGATCGCGGATGCCGACCCGGCGCAGCATGTCGAGAATTTTCTCGCGGCGCTCTTCAGGCGACAACTTCGTGTGAAGGATCAGCCCCTCTTCCAGCTGCCGACCAATCGTCATCGATGGGTTGAGGGAGGTCATCGGCTCCTGAAACACCACGCCGATCTCCGCGCCGCGCAGACGCCGCAGATCCTTCACCGGCAGGGACATGACATCCTGCCCCTTGTAGATGATCGACCCGCCGGTGACGGCGATGGCCGGCGGCAGAAGCGAGATGAGCGCGCGGGTGGCGAGCGTCTTGCCCGAGCCGCTTTCGCCGACGATGCCGAAGATTTCGCCCGCAGCAATATCGAATGAGACATCCTTGACCACCCGGTGGCCGGTTCTGGCGACTTCGAGCGAAAGGCCGCGAACAGTGAGAAGTGTATTGTCTGTCATTTGAGACCTCTCATGCGCGGGTCAAGCCTGTCGCGAAGGGCATCGCCCAGAAGATTGATGCCAAGCAGCGTCAGCGCGATGCAGAGACCGGGGAAAAGCCCGAGCCACACGGCCTGCTGGATGAAGGGACGGCCGGCGGCCAGCATGTTGCCCCAGGTGGGCGCCGGCGGCGGCACGCCAAGGCCGAGGAAGGAGAGCGCGCTTTCCGACAGGATGGCCCAGCCGAACATGGAGGTGGCAAGAACCGTGATCGGCGCGATGCAATTGGGCAGGATGTGGCGGAACATGGTGTAGATCTCGCCATTGCCCATCACCAGCGACGCCTCGATGAATTCCCGCTCGCGCAGAGAAAGCACGGCACCGCGCACCACGCGGGCCATGGATGGCGTATAGGCGATGCCGAGCGCGAAGATGATGCCATACTGGTTTGCGCCGAAAACCGCGAGCAGGCCGAGCGCGAGTAGAATGCCCGGGAAGGCCAAGAGCGCATTGTTGATGGCCATGATGACGCCATCCACCCAGCCCCGCGCATAACCGCTGACAAGGCCGATCAGCGTACCGAAGATCGTCGCGAAGCTGACCGTCAGGAAGCCGATCCAGACACTGGCGCGCGCGCCCACCATCAGGCGGCTCAAAACATCGCGCCCGAATTCGTCGGTGCCGAGAAGATGGCTGGCGCTTGGACCGGCCAGACGCGAGGCAAAACCGAGCTTCATCGGGTCATAGGGGGTCCAGAACAGACCTGTTGCGGCGGTGATGAGCAGGAGGGCGATGAGAAAGCCGCCGATAAGCCCGTTAAGTGTGAACTTTTTCATTCGGCAACCACACGCGGATCGAAGAGGGGATAAAGAAGGTCGACGAACAGGTTGACCAGCACATAGGACAGCGAGACGAACAGCAGGCAGCCCTGTATGACCGGATAGTCACGGGCAAAAATACTGTCGACCATCAGCCGTCCGAGGCCGGGAATGGTGAACACCGTCTCGATGACGGCGATGCCGCCGAGGAGATTGCCGAGGATGAGGCCGATCATCGTCCAGGTCGGGCCGAAGGCGTTCTTGAAGGCGTGCCGCCAGAGCACGGCGCTTTCCGAAAGGCCCTTGGCACGGGCATGGGTAATGTAATCCAGCCGCAGCACTTCCAGTGTCGAGGCGCGCGCCATGCGGATCAGAACACCCATTTCGTGGATGACAAGCGTCATGACGGGCAGGACGAGATAAAGCATGCCGCCGACAAGATTATCGCTGATCGACACATATCCCAGCACCGGCAGCCAGCCGAGCTTGAGGCCGAAAAACAGAAGAAGCAGCAGGCCCAGCCAGAATGTCGGGATGGAGAGGAGCAGGGTCGCCGTTCCCACCAGCGCAAGATCGGTCAGGCTGTTCTGTTTCCAGGCGGCGATCACGCCGGCCGGAACCGCAATCAGGCTGGCGAGCACTACGGCGACCACAACGATCTCGGCGCTGACGAGAAAGCGCGACACGACCAGCGGCAACACCGCTTCGTCATTAACGATGGAGCGGCCGAAATCGCCCTGCACCACATTGCCGGCCCAGATCATGAATTGTTGCGGCATGGACTTGTCGAGGCCGAGTTCGGTCCTCATGGCTTCGATCTGTTCCGGTTGCGCCATGTCGCCCAGCATCAGGGCAGCCGGATCGCCCGGAATGAAGCGGATGAGCGCAAAGACCGTGATCGACACGAATGCGATCGTCGGCAGCGCCATCAAAAGACGGCTCAGTATGAATCTTATCATCGGTTCCCCACGATTGATGGCCGGGAATGACATCCCGCCTCTATCGGTTTCGTTGCTTGCGACTATGACGGATTGAGAAATATCACGCAATATTATGCGTAAATGTCATATGTCTATGCAGAATGGCGGCGCGTTTCTTCCTGATGAGGACAATGAGATTTTCCGCCCAAAATCCCGTTTTCAGTCGATTTTTTGCGAAAGCTGGATTTCCCGCTTCAGGGCATCGCTCAGTGCCTGCGCCGCGATGGACAAGGGTGCACCGGAAGCGCGGGCAAGACCGAATTCCTGTGTCGCCTGCGGAACGAATGGTCGGGCGACAACGGGAAGGTGCCGGTAGAGGTTAGCATAAAAACTGCTGATGATCGTTACCCCCAACCCGTGCGCCACATAGGCGCAGGCGGAACTGTTGGTATGGGTCTCGATCTTCACCATCGGCTTGACGCCGGCCTTCTTGAACACCTGATCGAGCGCCATGCGGTTCGGCCGCTGCCGGCCAATCAGGATGAGCGGAACATTGCGCAGATCCTTGACGGTGATTTCAGTGAGTTCAGCCAGCGGATGATCCTCCCGGACCACGCAGACGCTCTTGCCGGTCGCAACACGTTCGACATCGATGCCCGGCCCGATCTCACCTTCCATCCGCAGGAAACCGAGATCGATCACCCGCTCGCCCACCAGCTTGTTGATGGCGGTGGTCGTCTCGAAGAAGGTTTCGATACGCACGCCGGGAAAATCCCGGACATAATCGATCAGCATGGCGGGCGCGAAGTTTTCCCACATGCTGCTCGGTAGGCCGATGCGAACGATTTCCGGGCCGGCCGCACCATTGCGCAGATCTTCGGCGTGGCCGGACATGCGATCGACGGCGAGCAGCACGTTTTCGGCATCACGGGCAAGAAGTGCGGCTTCCGGCGTCGGAATGAGCCGCCCTTTGTCACGGGCAAACAGTGTCAGCGACAGATCCGATTCGAGCTGCGCCAGAAGCCGGCTGACACCGGACTGGCTGAGACCCATGGCCTTGGCCGTGGCAATGGTCGAGCCGGTGGAAAGAAGCGTGCGCAGGACTTCGAGCTGCTTGATGTTCATGAGGCCAGCACCATGGATGAAAAACGCGCCTGTATCGGTTCAAACCTTTTGCCGCCGATAGCGCTTCCTGTCACCGGTTTTTTATCCTACCCGCGACAGCGACCTACAATTTCACCTCATAGACCGTGTCATGGGTGGCCACGCGTGCCTCTCCCGATGGCGTCACCCAGCCGCGAAACATGCCGGATGTATTATAGGGCGCGGATATGCCGCCTTCGGCATCGATCGCCACTAGCCCGGCACCGATATTGTAGGGGGCCAGATCCTTGTGCACGAGATTGCCGGCGGCGGTCTCCAGATCCTGCCCAAGATAGGCAACGCGGGACGCGATCTCGTGGCCGACGACATAACGGATGAAAAACTCGCCCTTGCCGGTGCCCGAGACCGCACAGGCGCCATCCCGCGCATAGGTGCCGGCGCCGATCACCGGGCTGTCTCCCACCCGGCCGTCCGGCTTGTTGGTGTAACCGCCGGTCGAGGTGGCCGCAGCAAGATGCCCCGCCGCATCGAGCGCCACTGCGCCGACGGTCCCGTGCTTTTCGTTTTCAGTCGCTTCCGTGCCTGTGGCGGCGTGGCGCTTCATCGCCGCCAGTGCCTCCACGCGCTTTTGCGTGGTGAAGTAGGATTGAGGCTCGGTGGCTAGCCCCTTTTCCCTGGCGAAGCGGTCCGCCGCCTCACCCGTCAGGTAGACGGCACGCTCATCCACCATCAGCGCACGCGCCGCCTTCACCGGGTTGCGGATGGCGCGGGACGCGCTGATCGCGCCCGCCGCAAGTGTGGCACCATCCATGATGGATGCATCGAGTTCGTGAATGCCGTTTTCGTTGAGTGCGGCACCATGCCCGGCATTAAAATGCGGGCTGTCCTCCATGACAACGACCGCCGCCTCGACCGCCTCAAGCGCGCTTCCGCCAGCCTTCAGCACGCCGTAGCCGGCACGCAGCGCCGCTGCCAGATCATCGCGCGCAGCAGCCCACTCCTCAGACGTCATGCTGTCTTCCGGCATCACGCCGCAACCACCATGGATGGCCAGTGCGATCTTCGTCATGTGCTCACTCCTTCGTCACCCCACTCCGGCAGGGCCTCTTACCATCAATGAAAGGCGATATCGCCGATGACCCGTACGCGCACTCTGCGAGCGCCGCCCGGCAGATAGGCGATCGGGATATCCTCCACCTCAAGCGTCTTGAGGCTCGCCCGCTCCGCGCCAGACGCAACGGCTGCGTTCTGCGCCTCGGTCTCGGCTTTTGCAAGCAACTGTTCCGCAAGCTGGATTGCAAACGCCGTGCGGAGGCGATCCGCGCGGCAAAAACACTGGGTTGGCTGTAAGGCTCAGCGGTTGTTCTTCTTGCGCCATTCGGCAAAAGCCGTCTGGTGTTCTTCCTTGGTGCAGGGGTAAAGCCCGATGATCGTCTGGCCGGCCTTGACCTGCTCCACCACGAAATCCTCATAAGCCGTCATTTCCACCGCCTCGGTGGCGATCTCGTCGGCAATGCCGGCGGGAATGACGATGACGCAGTCCGCATCGCCAACGATGATGTCGCCGGGAAAGACAGGCGCGTCGCCGCAGCCGATCGGGCCGTTGATCTCGATCGCCTCATGTTTGGTGAGGTTGGTCGGGCTGGAAGGCCGGGTGTGATAGGCCGGAATATCCAGTTCGGCGATGGTGGCGGCGTCGCGGAAACCCCCATCGCTGACGATGCCGGCACCGCCGCGCACCATAAGGCGCGTTACCAGAATATCGCCGGCCGAGGCGGCGCTTGCATCCTTGCGGCTGTCGATCACCATCACATGGCCCGGCGGGCAGGTTTCGATGGCAACGCGTTGCGGATGGGCGGGATTGCGAAATTCCACGAGCTGGTTGCGGTCCTCGCGTGCGGGCATGTAACGCAGCGTAAATGCCGGCCCGACCATGTTGGTGCCCTTATAGCCGAGCGGATGTACGCCCTGTATGACCTGGTTTCGCAGGCCACGCTTGTAAAGCGCTGTCGCCAGCGTGGCGACGGAAATGGTTTTCAGCTTGTCGCGGGTCTCTTGGTTCATCCCGGTCTCTCCTGTCATTCTATATCATTGGCGAGGGCTCTGCCCTGCTCGTGGCTTCAATAAATATCCGGCTCACCAGCCGAGCGGCCGAAATCGGTCTGCAGGAAGTCGAAATCGCACCCCTGATCGGCCTGGCTCACATGTTTGGAAAAGATGTAACCGTAGCCGCGCTCATAGCGCCGCGGCGGCGCCTGCCAGGCGGCCCGGCGGCTGGCGAGCTCCTCATCGCTGACCAACATGTCAAGGCGGCGCTGCGGAAGGTCGAGCCGTACGATATCACCTGACTTCAGCAAGGCGAGCGGCCCGCCGATGAAACTCTCCGGCGCGACATGCAGCACGCAGGCGCCATAAGAAGTGCCGGACATGCGGGCATCGGAGATGCGCAACATGTCGCGATGGCCTTTCTTGATCAGCGCCTTGGGGATCGGCAGCATGCCCCACTCTGGAAAACCGGGGCCGCCGAGCGGACCGGCATTGCGCAGCACCAGCACATGATCCGGCGTCACATCGAGATTTTCATCGTCGATTGCCGCCTTCATCTCGGGATAGCTGTCAAAAACCAGCGCCGGGCCTTCATGGATGTGAAATTTCGGATCGCAGGCGGCGGGTTTGATGACCGCTCCATCCGGACAGAGATTGCCGCGCAAAACAGCGAGTGAGCCTTCCGCATAGACCGGATTGTCGAGCGAACGGATCACATCGTCATTATAAACCTTCGCGCCCTCGAGATTTTCACCCATGCTGCGGCCGGTCACCGTGAGAGAAGAGCAGTCAAGCCGGCTTTCAAGCTGCTTCATCAGGGCGCGCAAACCGCCCGCATAATAAAAATCCTCCATCAGATAGTCTTTGCCCGAGGGGCGGACATTGGCGATGAGCGGCGTGACACGGCCAAGCTCGTCCAGCTCATCGAGCGTCATCGGCACACCGGCGCGGCGCGCCATGGCGATGAGGTGAACGACTGCATTGGTGGAGCAGCCGGTCGCCATGGCAACGATGGCGGCATTGCGGAATGCAGCCGCCGTCAGAATGCGATCCGGGGTCAGATCCTCACCCACCATTTCCACGATGCGGCGGCCGCAGCCTGCCGACATGCGCTGGTGTTCGGCATCAACAGCCGGAATGGAGGATGCGCCCGGCAGCGTCAGGCCCAGCGCATCGGTAATCGCCGTCATGGTCGATGCCGTGCCCATGGTCATGCAGACACCGGCGGAACGGGCGATGCCGCCCTGCAGCCCACGCCATTCCTCGTCACTGACATTGCCAGCCCGGCGTTCGTCCCAATATTTCCAGGCGTCGGAACCGGAACCCAGCACCTTGCCGGCATAATTGCCGCGCAGCATCGGCCCGGCCGGCAGATAGATCATCGGTACGCCGGCCGAAATCGCGCCCATGACAAGGCCGGGCGTCGTCTTGTCGCAACCACCCATCAGCACCACGCCGTCAAGCGGATGCGAGCGGATCATCTCTTCCGTCTCCATCGCCAGCATGTTGCGATAGAGCATCGAGGTCGGCTTGGTGAAACTCTCATCGACCGAAAGCGATGGCATTTCCACCGGGAAGCCGCCCGCCTGCAAGACACCGCGCTTCACATCCTTCACACGTTCGGGAAAATGCGAATGGCAGGTGTTCAATTCGGACCAGGTGTTGAGGATGCCGATGACGGGTTTGCCGACAAAATCTTCCTCCGCATAACCGAGCTGCATCATGCGGGAGCGGTGGCCGAAACTGCGCAGGTCATCGGGTGCGAACCAGCGGTCGGATCTCAATTTTCTGTCGGTCATGTCAGACTTTCCGCGAAACGGGCGTCTCAGGCGCCCAACCTTTATAGAGATCGTCACCCTCGCTCAGCGGCAACCGCACGGGCTGCCCCTGCCGTACCGACTTATAGATGGCGGTGACGAGTTCGATGGAACGCAACCCGTCGGCAACGGTCACTTCATTGCCGCCCCTGCCCTTGATCGCATCGGCGATGGCTTCGAGGAAACCGGCAAAACCATCCAGCCCCGTACCGACCCGCGCCAGAACCGCATCGATCTCCTGCTGCGTCGTCGGCGCGCGGGCAGTGAAGTGCCACGTGTCCTCGGCCGGCGCATAGGGTTTGGTGCCGCTTTCAGCGGTCAGCCCCTCGAAACAGAAACGCAGCCGCGACGTGTCATTGCCAGCGCCAAGCGTCACGGAGCTCGTCACCAGCGCACCGCTTTTCATGCGCAGGCTGATGGCTGCACAATCTTCCGTTTCAATGGTGTTCACCCGCGTATCGGCGAAGGCAAACACCTCCTCGACCGGGCCGAGCACGTGGCAGATAAGATCATGGGCATGGATGGCATGCCCGAGCGTCGCGCCGCCACATTCACCCTTCCAGGTGCCGCGCCATGGAATTGAATAATAGTCAGCACCACGGTTCCAGTGCACTTCGGAACTGGCGACAAAGGCCTTGCCGGCAAGGCCGGCATCGATCAGTGCACGCAGCTGCCGCATGGCGTGGCCGAACCGGTACTGGAACACCGGAAACACCTGCCGTCCGGTGTTTCTCACCGAAACAAGCAGCGCATGCGCCTCCTCCAGTGAGCGCACCAGCGGCTTTTCGCAGATCACATCCTTGCCGGCGGCATGGGCCTGCAGGGCAACCGGAAAATGCAGGTGCGGCGGCAGGCAGATATCGATCAGCGAAATGCTGTCATCCGCCAGCACCTCCTCAAGACTTGCCGTCACCTTTATCGAGGGATCATCCTCGGCGAGCTTGCGCGCCCGCTCCAGATCGAGATCGCAGATGGCCTTTACCGTAAAGCGGCCTGGAAGCGCGCGATAGCCCTTGAGATGCAACGCGCCGATGCCCGCGCCGATGATTGCAACGCCGATCATGCCGTTCTCCCTTCGGCTTTTGCCTGCGCCTTCAGCGCCAGCTCACACACCCTGAAAGCGTGAGCCTGAGGCACGGCGGTTTCGGTGCGGTTGCGGATATCGGCGGACAGGCGGTCGAAATAGGGCAGGCCGGCATCCGAGGCATCTATGTATTCGCAGCGGTCGCCATTGACGAGAATAAGCCTGTCCGTGCCCGGCTTGTTGCCGAGATCGACATATTTCCGTAGCTCGATATAGCCTTCCGTTCCCAAAATGGTCAGGCGGCCATCGCCCCAGGTGGGCAGCGCATCCGGCGTGTACCAGTCGACACGAATATAGCCATGGCCGCGATCACCGCGCAGCAGCACCTCGCCGAAATCCTGCAAGCCCGGATCGCCGGGATTGGCATAATTCGCGACTGTCGCAGAAACGACTTCCACATCCGTCGAGCCGGTGAAGAACATGAACTGGTCGATCTGGTGGCTGGCAATATCGGTGAGGATACCACCATAGGATTCCAGATCGAAAAACCAGTCGGCGCGCAGCGCCCGGTTGAGACGGTGCGGCCCCGTGCCAATGGTCTGCACCACCCGGCCGATAGCGCCCGCCGCCACCAGTTCCGTCGCCTTCGTCACGCTCGGCACTTCGAAACGCTCCGAAAAATTCACCGACCAGATGCGTTTCGTGCGGGCCACGGTGGCGCGCAGCTGCTCCAGCTGGGCAAGCGTGGTGCATCCCGGCTTGTCCGACATCACATCCTTGCCCGCTTCCATGGCACGAACGGCAAGGTCGGCGCGCTTCTTCGGAACATCGGCAATCAGGACGAGATCGATGGTCGGATCGGCAAGAATTTCTTCAACGCTCTCCACACGCGGAACATCGGGGAAGCGCTTCAGGAAACCCTCCACAATTTCGGGTTCGCCTTCCGTCCACCAGCCGGCAAATTCCGCGCCGGCATTCAGCATGTTCTGTGACATGCCGAAAATATGCCGGTGCTCGATACCGAGAGCCGCAAACTTGATCGGTTTAGTCATTGCGCAGTTCCACTTCCTTGCCGCCTTCGGCAGATTTGACGATTGCATCGATCAGTCGGTGAGAAAGGAGCGCGGCCTCACCGGTCACCACCGGCTCCCGCTCCAAAACAAGGGCATCGACAAAATCCTCGATAATGCCCTGATGCCATTCATGGGTGAACGCCATGGGATCGGCGCCGCCACCCGTGCCGGATGCCGCCCCGCCAAAGACCTCGCTGCGCCCATCCCGCCAGTCGACTTGCAACACGCCGGAGGCAAGCCGCAGACTGGCCTTGTCGAAATGCAGGGCAATGGTTTCGGCACTTCCGGGAAAACTGGCCGTGCTTGCCATCAGCGAACCAACAGCGCCATTTTCGAAACGCAGCCCGGCAGAGACGAAATCCTCGGTCTCCATCCGATGAAACCGCGTCGTCGCCGCCATGGCCTGCACACGTGCCACCGGCCCGGCAAGGCTGAGCGCCAAGTCGATCGTATGGATCGCCTGCGATATCAAGACACCGCCGCCATCCCGCTCCCGCGTTCCGCGGCCCGGCTCGTCGTAATAGGCCTGTGCGCGCCACCACGGCACGGAAATTTCGCAGACGCCCAATGCACCGAGGGTGCCGCCCGCGACAAGTTCCTTCGCCTTGAGCGAAGCCGCGCGCATGCGGTGCTGGAAAACAATGCCAAGCGAGATACCAGCGCTTCGGCAGAAGGCAACCAATGCGGATGCTTCCGCCGTGTTACGGGCAACCGGCTTTTCAAGCAGGACATGTTTTCCGGCGCGGGCGAGCGGCTCCACCACGCTTGCGCGGGCATTTGGCGGCGTCACCACGATGGCGAAATCCACTCCGGGATCAGCCGCCACATCTTCAACGGAGCGATAGACTATGACCTCATGGCCCATCAGCGCGGAAGCTTCCTGCGCCAGACGGGCGGCCCGGCCGGAGCCGCCATCCACGATGCCCTTGAGATTGACTTTGTCAGGAGATGCAGCTGCGGCAAGTAAATGCGTTCTGGCGACCATTCCGGCACCCACAATGACACAAGTTTTGCCTGTTCGCATGATCGCGAGCCTCCCAACCCACGTTTGGTGGTTAAAGTGCATACCGGTATGCCGGTTGTCAATAAATTTGCATTCCGGTAAACAGGTTCATGAAAAATTGCCGGACGCAGGGGGGAAAATGCGAAAAGGCCTGACAACGGAATATCCGACTCCGGAAATGGAGCCGCTGGATCTGAACCGCCCGGCGGTGGACCAGATTTATGCCGCGCTGAAAGCGGCAATCCTTGACCGGCAGCTTGCGCCGGGTCAGGCCGTCTCGGAAAACGATATCGGCCAGCTTTTCAATTCCAGCCGCACGCCGGTTCGTGAAGCATTGAGCCGCCTGCGCGACGACGGCCTGATCGTCACCCTGCCGAGCCGGGGAACCTATGTCTCCAAGCTCTCTGAACTGCAGATCAGAAGTGCGCAGTTCATTCGCGAGGCGCTGGAAGTGGCGGCCATACGCAGGCTTTGCCAGATGGACCTGTCGGGGCGGGCCATGCGCGACATCGAACAGGCTCTGGCTGCGCAGCGCCAGGCGATGACCGACGGTGACCGAAAGGCGTTCCGCCTGCATGACGACCAGTTTCACAGCGCGCTGGCGGCCGCCACCGGCCTCGATCGTCTGGAAACCTTGCTGATGCGGGAAAAAGCCGCTCTCGACCGGTTAAGGGTGCTCGCCATCACCGACGAGGCGCATATGGCCCGCCTGCTTTCCGAACACGAGGCCGTTTATGACGCGGTCAAGGCGAAGGACGAGGACCGTGCGGTGGAATGGCTGCGCCAGCATCTGCGCCGCGTCCTTGGCATCCTGTCGCAAATCTACGAGGCCCATCGCGAATATTTCGAATAGGCCAGCAAGATACGTCGAATATCAGCCCCAGTGAAATGAGAGTGCCATGGCAAAAATGATGCTGAATATGGAACGAGCGGAACTCGTCTGCGATGTGATCGGCACTCTTTCGGAATCACCCGTATGGGACGAACGGCGGCAGACGCTTTTCTGGTGCGATATCATGGAAAAGAAGCTCCATTCCATCGTGCCCTCGAGCGGCAAACACTGGACACGCGCACTTCCAGACACGGTCTCCTGTCTCGGCCTTTGTGAAAGCGGCAAGCTGATCGTTGCCTGCGGCATGCAGATTCTGCTGGTGGACCCGGAAAACGACACGATTGAGACGCTTGCCACCATTCCCGCACCCGACGACCTGCCCTGCCGGCTGAATGACGGGCGTGTTGGTCCCGATGGCGCCTTCTGGCTTGGCACGATGGACGCCGGTGCCTTCAACGATATTCGGCCGATGGGGCAATTATGGCGGGCCACGGCGACGGACATTCGCTGTACCGAAACGGGGCTGACCTGTCCCAACGGCCTTGCGTTTTCCGCCGATGGCACGGTGATGTGGCACAGCGATTCCGTGCAGCGCTGGATCCGCCGACGGCATTTCGACCGGCGAACCGGTCTCTTCGACGAAGGCCGGATCATCGCCAGGCCGACAAAGGAAGACGGACGCCCGGACGGTGGATGCGTGGATGGCGACGGCCGCTATTGGAGCGCCGGCGTTTCCGCCGGCGTGCTGAACATTCACGGCGATGACGGCACGCTGCTGGAAAAAATCCCGATGCCGGTGCCGCACCCCACAATGTCCTGTTTCGGCGGCCCGGATTTCCGGACACTTTTCGTCACCTCACACCGCAACAACATGGACGAAGAGACCCGCACGCGTTTTCCGCGCTCGGGCGGCGTATGGGCCATTCCGGCCAATGTTGAGGGTTTTCCGGCCTTCCGCTTTGCGGATGGAGCTTGAGCCGGCCGCTGCCTTTCCGAAAATCTAATCCTCCCGGAAGGCGCGGCTGATCTGGTCCGTCAGCGGTTTGGCGATATAGGAGAGCGCCGTGCGCTCGCTGGTCTGGATGAAAGCCTCTGCCGGCATGCCCGGCACCAGCGGCGCGTTGTTCAGCTTTTCCCGCTCTGTGACCGGCACGGAAATCCGCGCCAGATAATAGGAGAGACCGGTGCGCTGATCGGTGGTGATATCCGCCGCGATGCGGCTGATATGGCCTTCCAGTTCCGGCGTGACGCGCTGGTTGAAGGCGGTCATGCGCAGCATGGCCTTTTGCCCCACCTGCAACTGGTCGATATCTTTCGGCACGATCTGCACCTCGAGCGCCAGCTCGTCTCCGTCGGGTACAATAAGCATGATCGGGTCAGCCGGCGTTACCACCCCGCCGACGGTGTGCACGGCCATTTCATGCACCATGCCGGATTGCGGCGCGATGATATCGATGCGTTTCAATTCATCTTCGGCGGCGACCTTGCGCTCGACAAATTCGCCCATCTGGGCCTGTATCTCACGCAGCTCCCGCCCGACTTCGGTGCGCAATTCCTGATCGATCTGCAGAATTTGCAGCTTCGTTTCAGTAATCCGGCCGGCTGTCTGCGCCTGATAGGCAATTTTTTCGCCACGCTCGCCGCCAAATGTCGCGGCCTGCGTCTGCAGGCTGTTCAGCCGCTGCACGGACACGACGCCCTGTTCCCGCAGGGATTTCTGCGAGGTGATTTCAGCCTGTAAAACCGCAAGGCCGTTATCATAGGCAACTTCCTGCGCCTTCAGGCCTTCGATTTCATGCTCGAACTGGGTAATTCGTTCGGAAAGCTGCGCTTTTCGACCCTCACGATAGGACTTGCGGAACTCGAACAGCTTGGTTTCGCTACGCATGGAGGAAGCGACATCGGGATCGTCCCTGCGTACCACCAGAGCCTGCGGGAAGACCAGTTCGGGCATATCGTCCCGCTCGGCTTCCAGCCTCGCCATGCGCGCATTCAGTTCATCCAGCCGTTTGGTGACGATGGCGAGATTGGCGCGGGTCTGGGTCGCATCGAGACGCATGACGACATCTCCGGCCTTCACCCTGTCGCCTTCATTCACCAGAATTTCGCCGACGACGCCACCGCTCGGGTGCTGCACTTTCTTGCTGTAGGAATCCACCACCAGATGACCGGAGGCGACGACGGCACCGGCAAGATTGGTCGTCGCAGCCCAGCCGCCGACACCGGCCAGCAACGCAACACCTGCGGCAAGACCGGCGAGCAGATGTGTGCGGATGGAACGCGACACATGGGTGCGTTGATCAATGTTTGACATCCGCATCTCCTTCCTGGCTGTTCTCTTCCCGGGCATCGTCCAGCGCCACTGGCTGGGCCTGAGCATTGGCCACGACACGCAACGGCGAGATCGTCTGGGCGGATGCGGCGTATCCCTTGGGAGCCTGCCCTTTTTGAGCCTGCCCCTGGGGAACACGCAGCACCTTCGAGAGCACCTCGTCGCGCGGGCCGAAAGCCTTCATCCGCCCCTCTTCCATCATCAGAATGAAATCGACGACGCCGATGGCGCTCGGTCGGTGGGCGACGACGACGGCAATACCGTTGCGCGCCTTGACCGACGCAATCGCCTTGACCACGGCGGCTTCGCCTTCCGCATCGAGATTGGCGTTCGGCTCGTCCAGCACCACGATGAAGGGATCGCCGTAAAGCGCGCGGGCAAGCCCGATACGCTGGCGCTGCCCGGCAGAAAGCGCAGAGCCTGCCTCGCCGATATCGCTGTCATAGCCCTTTTCGAAACGCAGGATCAGTTCATGCGCTCCGGCAGCTTTTGCCGCAGCGATAATCGCCTCGGGATCGGGATTGTCCTCGAAACGGGAGATATTTTCGCCGATCGTGCCGTCGAACAGCTCCACGCCCTGCGGCAGATAGCCGATGTGGCGGCCAAGGGCCTCGCGATCCCATTGATCGAAGCTCGCGCCATCCAGCCGCACCTTGCCGGCCGCCGGCATCCAGGCGCCGGTGAGAATACGTGACAGGGTAGATTTACCGGAGCCGGAGGGGCCGATTACCCCAAGCGCATTTCCGGCAGTGATGACAAAACCAAGGCCGGTCACAGTCGGCTTTCTCTCGCCCGGCGGGACAATGGTGGCGTTCTCTACCCGCAGTTCCTTTTCAGGTTTCGGCAGCGCCATGGCCGTGGCATTGGCCGGCATCTGCGCGAATAGCTCCCTCAGCCGCGCCCAGCTCTGCCGAGCGGCCACGAAGGACTTCCAGTTGGAAATGGCAAGATCGACGGGCGCCAATGCCCGGCCCATCATGATCGAGCTGGCAATCATCACGCCGCCCGAAGCCTCTTGGTTGATGACGAGCCACGCACCAACCGCAAGAATGGCCGATTGCAGCACGACCCGCAGCGATTTCGCGATATTGCCAAGACCGCCGGCCACATCGCCCGCCTTGCGATTGGCGGCGAGATAGGCCTCGTTGGAGTTTTGCCAGCGTTTGCCGAGCCGGCCGGAAAGCCCCATGGCCTGCACAACCTCGGCATTGCGGCGCGAGGCCTCCAGCTGGCGATTGCGGGCCATGTTTTCGACCATCGTGTCGCGGATCGGTTTCTGGGAAAAGATGTTGGTCAGGATCGTCAGCGATATGAGCAGAATGGCGCCGGCAAGGGCCGTCACGCCGATCCAGAAATGAAACAGAAAACATATGCCGAGATAAAGCGGCATCCACGGCAGATCGAAAAAGGCGGTCGGCCCGGTGCCGGAGAGGAAGCCGCGCACATTGTCGAGATCGCGCAGCGGCTGTAACCCGTCGCCCGGCATGCGGTTGACGAGCGGCAGGCGCACGACGGCATCATGCACCCTGCCGGAATGGCGCATGTCGAAATCTTCGCCGATGCGGATCAGAACGCGGGCGCGGATGATATCAAGCAGGCACTGAAAACCGTAAAGGCCAAGCGCCAGAAGGGCGAGCCCGACCAGTGTCGGCAGGCTGCCGCTGGCCAGCACCCGGTCATAGACCTGCAGCATGAAGAGCGGCGAGGTGAGCGCCAGTATGTTGACCACGCCGCTGACGAGCGCGACACCGAGAAACGTACTTTTAAGGGGCGAAACAACCGCCGCAGTGAGGGACTGCGGCGGTGTCTGCTGGTGGTTTTGAAAGCCCACAGCCTGTTTTTCCTTTACGCGGCAAGCGCCGATGCGCTGGCGAAAATGAAGTCCGATGCGTCGAGTACGCTTGCATCGACACCGACGAGTGTGATCGAAACGGAGGCGTTGGAGTCGGATTCCACCACCGCATTGCCGTTGAGGTTGTACCAGAACAGGTCTGCGACCGAGGTCGAACCCCAACCGGATACGTCAAGCTTATCAGCACCATCCTGATAACCATAGGTGCCGGTTGGTCCAGCGGTTACGATATCGTTACCCCCGGAGAAGACGAATGTATCAGCGCCGGCAAAACCGGTCAGCGTGTTCGAAGATGCAGTATCTTCGATTACAGTGCCGGTAGCTGCGAAGTAGTCATAAAAACCGGCAAGCGAGCCAAAACGGGCAAGCTGGTAAACGGCGAGATCGAGCAGATCGCGGGCGCCGGCAAGCGAGTAAGCGCTGTCGGGATCGATCAGCAGTTCCTGCTGGCTGACGGCAATGCCGCTGGTGGACTGGCTGTAGCCGGTGCCGAGAACAATGCTGTCGACCGAACCCGTCAGGTTGCCCTGGGAGTATTGCAGAGCGCCGCTCATGACGATGCCCTTGCCGCCGTTGCTGCCATCACCCCACGCCTCATAGGTCGTGCTCGGGTTGATGGTGGTCGTGGCGAGAGAGCTGGTCTGAGCGTCGTAGAACGCACCATAGGTCGAACCGAAACCGCTCGTCCAACCGTTGAGGTAGCCGATCAGGTCGGAGGAAGACTGCGTCAGTTGAATTGTGGTAGCCATAGGTGTACTCCTTTACTGGCCAATATAGATACCTTCGTCCTGTGACGAAGGCGTTTCATCTCCGGGACGGGCTGCAACCCAACCCGGAGAATTTCTTCCGCGCCTCAGAACTTCACGTTCATCGTCGCGATGAAGGTACGGCCAGGCGCGGTGTAGGCGCTTGTTGCCGGAATATATTTGCGGTCCATCAGGTTGTTGACGGCGAAACGAAGTGTCGCCTTGTCATTGAAAGCGTAGGACCCATAGAGGTCGACCGTCGTGTAGGGATCGGTCACCTCACGCAGATTGCCCTCCGTATCGAGCGAGCGCGATTGTGTCGGTGTGACGTGGTTCAACCGTGCGCCGAGAGCGAATTTCTCTTCAAAGAAACGCATACCGCCATCGAGCGTGAGTTTCACCTTTGGCGCCACATCGCCGGGCCAGGCGACGATCTCGCCGCTCGTTGTTGTGGTGCCGTTGGAAAAAACCTGCGTTTTGTCCGGCCAGTCGGTCTTCAGCAACGTTGCCGAACCACCAAGCCAGAAGCTTCGCGCATCATAATTGCCCTCAAATTCAAGCCCGCGCATATAGGTCGTGCCGTCAAGATTGACGAAGCTGGTATAGGTGCGGTCGGGAACCTGATCGGTGACGAGATAACCGAGCGCGATGTAATCTTTCACCTCGCGGCGAAAGGCAGCCATTTTGATGCGCACGGAATCGTGGTCCAGCAACACGCCGTCGAAGCTCATATTCGCGCCGATTTCATAGGTCGTGGCTTTTTCGGCCCGGAGGGACTGGTTCGGGGCATACTCGTAACCAACGGAATCTCCGGGGCGAGCACCGGCGAAAAAAGCCTCGAGAATTGTTGGCGGGCGCAGGCTCTGGGAATAACTTACATAGGGCCGGAACCAGTCGAACGGCTTGAACTCTATCGTGGCGGAGGGCAGCCACGCACTGTATGTGCGGTCGATATCCATCTCATAAGCAGGATTTTCGACGACATTTTCGTAAGTGGTCGCCAGCGGACCTGTACCAGGCATGCAGTTCGCCGCAATGCCCGACCATAAGCGGCTAGTAAATCGAGCTTCGGTAATCGTCGTTCCCGGATTTTGCCCCAAGAACACGTTATTATAATATTGAGACGCCGTGTAATTGTTGCCTATCGGATCACAGGCTACCGTTATCGTCCGCCTATAGGAGTTTTCGCTGTAGTAAGTGGCGGATCCCTTCAGACGCGACCAATCATAACGCACCCCGCCACTTATCGTTATCCAGTCTGCCGGCTCAAGCTCTCCATTTAAGAACAGGCTGGCGACATCACGGCGACCGGGGGGGCTAAAGGCGGTGAAGCTGCTGGCATAGGCGGGATTTTTCGCGATCGCAGAACTCATGGCAGCCGACGAGGCTATATCCCGGAAGGCTTCAGCCCCATAATTAAGGCTGAGCGTGCCGACTTTGGTATCGAAACGGCTGGTGTTTTCCACGCTACCACCGAAGCTGCGCAAGCCCATGTCGAGTTCGGTTTCGGAGGCATAGGAACGCGCCGACCGCAGCTCATGCGTCATGTTATCGTTCAGCCATAGCGACGACTTGAAGTCGATGAGTTCGCTTTCCGGATCCCAGTCCAGCTTGGCCACGATGCTGTCGTTGCGTACACTTTCCCGGTCAACCTGCTCGGCCGCGCCCTGCACGAAATCATTCTGCTGATGCATCCATGACAATGAAGTCTGCACGTCCCCAAAATCGCCTTCTCCCTTGAAGAAGGTCGACCAGCCGTCCCGGCCGAGCAGGTCTTTCATTGTCAGTGCGGTGCTTCGGGCCTCACCTTTCGTTCCGATCTCGTATTCGTCCATGATCGTGCGGCTGTAACCTGCGACGAAAGAAAGAGGACCATCCGGCTCTCGAACGGCAGCCAGAACCGAACCCTGAAAGTCGTAACCATTGGTGCCGCGGGAGATATTGACCTCACCACCCTTGTTCGCGCCTTCGGGGATCAGATCGGCGGCGCGGATGGTGCGGAACTCAACCTTGCCACCCAGAGAACCGGCATTACCGGAGGTGGCGTTGGTCATTTTCTCGACTTCGACCGCACGGATAAAGGCCGTATCCACATAGGCCTGGCCATTATTTGCGGAATAAATCGAAGCGCCGCCGGTGCTGAAACCACGCTGCGCATTCTGCCGCGCTCCATCGATGGAGACGACCACGCGGCCGCTCTCCTGCAAACCGCGCACATTGGGCGAAACTGTCGGGAAGCTGCCGTTGCCTTCACCGGCATAAACACCGGACACGCGGTTGAAAACATCGCGCGTATTGCGCACGCCGGCGGATTGAATCGCCTCGCGGCTGACGATACTGATGCTGGCAGGGGTTTCATAAACCCAGTCCGGCGTCCCCTGATAACCGGTGCCGGCAATGGAATTGCGCCCGGTTTTACCGGTGACGGTGATTGCTTCCAGAACGGTCGTGCCTTCGGTCCCGGAAAGATCGGCCGCCGCCTGCCCCGTGCCGATGACAACAGCTCTGCCATTTCCGGCGATGCGGAAATTGACGCCCGTGCCAGCCAGCAGCCGTGATAGGGCCTCCCGCACCGTGAAACTGCCGGTGACGGCATTGGTGCGCACATTGCCGGCAGATGGCGTGGCAAGCGTGACCTGAAGGCCGGATTGCCGCCCGAAAGCGCCGACGACCGACGATAGTGACTGGGCCGGAATATTGAATGGCCGCGTTGCGCCCTGCTCACCACCGGCGCGCTGACCATTTGCGGTATTCGTTGCGGTCTGCGCAAAAGCCGGCATCGAAATTGACACGGCGACCACTGTCGTGGCCAGCAGGGCGGCCCTGTGCGCCCGCTGCCCCGCTTTTTTCTGTGAACCGGTCGTACGTATCTGGAGGCGCATGCTGGCTTTGTCTTCCTGTCTTTCACTCCGGACATATGTTGACCGGATTACTCAACAAAAAGACGATTGCCTCGGCAATTTTTTTCAGGCTTTCGGAAGAAATTTTATAAATCACTGAAAATAAATACGTTTTTGTTTCAGAAGGTTTCAGAAGCGGGTAATGATGCGGGCGCTATCGCCAATCGCGTGAACTTTACCCTTATAGGGCTCCACCAAAGCTTCCAGCGCGCGGTCAGGGTCGCGTAGATCGTAAAAACCCGTCACCCGCTGCCCGGCAAGCGTCTTGTCGGCCATTGTCAGCCACGCCGGATGGTAACGCTGGATCTGTTCCACCACAGAACCGATCGTCGCGTCCACAACGTAGAGCTCGCCGTTGCGCCAGCCGCCAATATCCTCGACGGAAACATTCTCTTTCCGGATCGCACCGGAAGCGTCGACAATCAGCATCTCGCCCGGCACAAGCCGGGTTGGCGGTGCATTACGGAAGGAGGCCTCCACGGAACCATGGGCAAGCGCGACTTGCGTTACACCGTCCGTGAGGTCAACGTCGAAAGCCGTGCCCAGCACCTGAACCGTGACGTTTTGCGCCTCCACGGTGAAGGGGCGTGTGGTATCCGGTACGACATCGAAGAAAGCTTCGCCCTTCAGCACTTTCACAGTGCGGCGGCCATTGGTGAAATCCGTGGAAAGCGCACTCGCCGCCGCAAGCTGTACCCTGCTGCCATCATCGAGGGTTATCGTGCGGCTTTCACCGGTGGTGGTCTGATAATCGGCCTTGATACGGACGAGAGATACCGGGACGAACAGCACGGCAAGACAGAGAGCAGCCGCCGCCATCGCCGCACCGGCATAATGCCGCCCGGACCAACGTCGCCGCGATATCGGTTTCATAGCCTTTTCCGGCAAATGCGGCGCGTCTTCCCAGAGGTTCTTGAATTCCGGCTCTACCAGACCAAGGTTGCGCCACGTCCTGCAGGTCCGCTCCCAGGCAAGACGGTTTGCCGCAGACGCTGCCAGCCATCGGTCGAATTCAGCCTTCAGCCGCGGTTCCACTGCGCCTGCCTGGAGGCGGAGCAGCCACTCGGCCGCTTCTTCCGCCTTCCCGTCCGGTAATTCTATTTTGTTATCTGGATCAATGGTCATTGAACCCGGCCAGTTCCTTTGGGCAGGCGGAGGTGCCGCCTCGTCTTCCGCGTTGTTATAAAGACGTTTGAGAGAGAGATTTTTTTCACGGGATGTGGCAAGCAGGGCAATTTTACTTCATTTCTCTGGTAATCGCGGCAATGCTGCCCTTGATCAGACGGTGAGCGCTGGCCACGGACACCCCGAGGTGACGCGCGATCTCTTCCATATTGTAACCACCGAACCTGTGCATTTCCAATGCCACACGTGCCTGAACCGGCAGGGAGGCCAAAATCGTCTGCATCTGCCGAACTTCATCGCAGAACAGCGCATGCTCCTCCGGCGTACCATGATCCTGCGGCACACCCCAGAACGGCGTGTCATCCGGCCGCTCCCGCAGGTCCTGCCGGCTGCGCCGGCGATTATCAAGGGCAAGGTTGCGAACGATCCGGAAGAGATAGGATTTGAGGTTGGAGGGATTGCCGGAGGCTTCCGGAACGAATTTCAGGAATGCCTCCTGAACAACGTCTTCCGCATCCGCCCGGGACCCCAGAATGAGGGTGGCGTATTTGATCAGGTCGACCCTATGCGCGACGTAAGCGTTATAACGCTTGTCATCTTCCCGTATGCCCATGTCTCAACCGAGAGAAATTTCAAGGATCAACGAAACTGCAAGCCGCCGATTGGCAGCGCAGATTTCCGGTAAAGACCTCTAGCACCCAAACCGTCAGCCGAACAGATATTTCATGACAATTATCATCAAGAATCACAGTTTTTGTCGCAATGTTGATCGGAATGCTTTGAATTCCAACCCGATTGCATCCACGCCTGGCCCGGTCAGAATGAGATCGAGACGGTCAGCCAGAAGTTTCGGGATAAGGCGGATCGATTTGCCTTCCACGAGTTGCGTCAGGGTTTCCGGTGAACGCTCGCGAAAATCCTGAAGCAATTGGGGACGAGGCCCGCCGCCGCACTGTCTATGGCAGGAAGCCGCAGAACGTGAGTGGGCAGTGCGTTGCCAGATCGGCCGACGCACCGCTCTTTCGTTTAGTTATTCTAAACAAAAACACATGACCGGCGGGATTGTTTCTGCCTATGCCCGCGCAAATAATCAGTTTTGTCAGAGGGATAAATCGAGGTCCGGCGTGGGACGATAGATTGGTCGTGGCCAATCAGCAAACACAGTCTTAAGGGGCTCGCGCCTCCCGCCAAAACCTTGGGCCTTCTGAAGATTGAATCCAGCCGTTGTCGATCGGTCTCGTGGGCAGTCCCCAGGGTGACGCCTGCGGATCGCCGACACGGCAATCATGAGGACAAGCACATTATGGCGAATACCCTAGATACGCGCTTTCGGCCGTTCAAGGTAAAGATGAAAAAGCAAGAGAGCACCACGATCTCGTCTTTTTACCTCGCACCCGTCAACCCCGAGGATTGGCGTCCTTTCGAAGCGGGCCAGTTTCTCACGATCCAGATACCCAATCCCGAAGGTGGTGAACCGCTTATCCGGAACTACACCGTGTCGTCAGGACCGGGTGACGTCGGGATTTATCGCATCACCGTCAAACGGGAGGCGGCCCTGACGCCGGATATGGCCGATGGTATCGCGTCGTGCTGGCTGCATGACACGGTCGAAGAAGGCATGGTGGTGCATATCGACAGGCCACGCGGCGCCTTCAAGCTCGACAGGGCCAGTCAGCGACCGGTCATTCTGCTATCCGGTGGCGTCGGGCTGACGCCGACCGTTTCGATGTTGAAGGTACTGGTTGCGGAAAGCGACCGGCCCGTCTGGTTCGTGCATGCCTGCGACGGGGCCGCCACCCACGCGCTACGCGATGAAATACGGGCGCTCGCCGAACAGCGCGACAATGTTCATGTGCACACCTGTTATCGCTTTGCGACCGATGAAGACGCGAAGGCGGGGCTGTTCCATTCCACCGGCTTCATCACACGTCAGACCTTGCAGTCTTGTCTGCCGCTGGACGACTACGAGGTCTATATGTGCGGCCCGCCGCCTTTCATGCAGGCGATGTATGATCTGCTTCTTTCACTCGGGTTGGAAAAGAGCAGGATCGCCTATGAGTTCTTCGGACCCGCATCGCTGCTTTCACCATCGCCGCCGAAGACGGATGCAAATCCCAGCCCAAATAGCGCTGCCGCTCCGCAAGCAGCCAAAAGCACTGGCATCGAGATCGTCCTTGGAAAGTCAAATGCCAGGTTCGAGTGGGATGCAGCCTCGGAATCGATCCTGAGTTTTCTGGAAAATCAGGGTGTCGAACCTGCATTTTCATGCAGGGCTGGCGTTTGTGGAAGCTGCGTTCAGGGCCTCGTTTCCGGCGACGTGGAATATGTGGAAGAGCCGCTGGATGACGTGCCGGCCGGCCAGGTTCTCCTCTGTTGTACCAAACCCGTCAATTCGGTCGTGCTCGACCTCTGAAAGCCAGTTTCCAGCATCCATCCAAAATCAGCGAGACAAGCCATGGTCGAACCACTCAGACTCAATCCGTACGTTGCGGAACTCCCGCCCTATAATGCCGGGATGAACATTGCGGTGGCGCGCAGCAAGACGGGTTTGACCGATATTGCAGCGCTTGCCAGCAACGAGAACCCCTATGGCTGTTCGCCAAAGGTGGCCGCGGCGCTGGCCGACCTTGATCCATCCCGTTATGCGGACCCCACCTGTGTGATCCTGCGGGACGCGCTGAGTAAAAAGCTTGGTGTTGACGGCGACCGAATTGTCATCGGAAACGGCTCCGAAGAGATGATCGCTGCGGTTTGCCGCGCGGTTCTGCGTCCGTTTGCCACCGTGGTGGCAATGACGCCGGGCTTCGGTCTCCATGAAATCGAGCCCAGAGCAAACGGCGCGCAAATCGTCAGGATACCGATGACGAAAGACCTGCGGTTCGATCTTGAGGCGATGACGATTGCCCTGCGAGACAAACCGTCAATATTCTTCATCTCTTCGCCTTCAAACCCGGTCGGGCCGGCGCTGGAGCGGGATCAGCTCTCACGCCTCATCTCGGCTGTTCCGAATAAGACATTGCTTGTTTTTGATGAGGCGTATTTCGAATTCTGTGACGAGAATATGCCCGACGGGCTCGAGCTTTTGGCGAAGAGCGCGATTTCCTATGTCGTACTGCGAACATTCTCCAAGGCCTACGGGCTGGCTGGATTGCGCGTGGGTTATGCCGTTGCCTCCGATGCACGGCTGGCGCAGGCCATGTCATCGGCAAAAACACCGTTCAACGTCAATGCCGCCGCACAATTGGCAGCGGTTGCCGCCCTTGAAGACGAGGGCTGGATGCGCGGTTCGGTGGCGAAGGTTATTGGGGAACGCAGACGCATGGCTGAGGCAATGACATCGCTTGGCCTGTTCGTTCCGCAATCCCGTACCAATTTTCTGTTCATCGACATCGGTTGTGACAGCACGATCGCTTTCGATCATTTTCTGTCGCATGGCGTTATCGTCAAGCCCTGGAAAGAACCGGGATTTACAAGCTTTATCCGTGTGACCGTTGGACTGCCCGCGCAAAACGATCGTTTTCTCGACGCATTGCGCCTGCTGAAAGAAAAGCTGCTTGAGGCGAACGTCCCGTCATGATCGAGCAAAATGCCCATGCGACAGGGGATTTGCCCGTGACGTTCCTCAGGGATATCGAAACGACCATCGGCCTTTCCCACCTGAAACAGGGGGATGCCATCGCCAATCTCGATTATGGCGTAACCCCCGCAAATTTCGGCGCGGACGCGGTGGCTTTCCCGTCATCGACACAGGAGATCGCCTGCATCATCAGAAGCGCCGCTGCGCATGGCGTTCCCGTTGTGCCGCAGGGCGGTCGAACCGGGCTTGTCGGCGGCGGTGTTTCCAGTCCCGGTCAGATCGTCGTATCCACCACCCGGCTCAATCGGATCGTTGAAATTTATCCCGATGAGCGGGTTGCTGTGGTTGAGGCGGGCGTGACGCTACAGGCATTGCAGGCGGCCGCGTCGGAATATCAGCTTGAGCCGGGCATCGACCTGCCGTCGCGTGGTTCCGCCACGATCGGTGGCATGGTTTCGACGAATGCCGGCGGGATTTCGGCTTTTCGTTATGGGGTGATGCGCCATCGCGTCCTCGGTCTGGAGGCCGTCCTGCCGGATGGCTCGATTTATTCCGACCTGACACGGGTGGTGAAAAACGTTGCCGGCTACGATCTCAAGCATCTCTTCATCGGGGCTGAGGGAACGCTTGGCATCGTCACCAGGGCGGCGATCAAGCTGGAACCCGTTCCCGCAGCGACGGCCACGGCGCTTTTCGGGCTCCCCTCGGTGGAAGCGGCTCTTGAGGCGACCAAACTCGGGCTCAGCGTCGAGTACGGCCATATGCGTGCGGCGGAAGCCATCTGGAACTCGTTTTTTTCCCTGACATCGGGCGAGCATCTCTGGTCAGCGACCGACTATTACCCCGACTATCCCGTCAATCTCATCATGGCACTTGGCGGAGGGGACGAGGAACAGCTGCAGACGCAGCTTGGCCGGATATATGAGGAACTATATGAGACCTATCCCGAGATGTCCGCCGTCGTTGCAACATCGCAGACGCAGGAAGCGGAGTTGTGGCGTCTCAGGGAAGATACGGACCTCATCTATCGCAGATATCCGGCCGCGCCGTCTTTTGACGTCTCCGTCCCACTGTCGCGCATCGAAGCGTATGTGACCCGTTGCATACCGGAACTTCAGTCAATCGATCCAACCTTCGATCCCTACCTTTTCGGGCATATTGCCGACGGCAATCTTCATATCGTCCTGAACGCGGCAGGTGCGGATCTGACGCCTGAAAAGGCCGCCGCCGTCGAAGCTGTTCTCTACCGTGACCTGACGCAATCGGGAGGCTCGTTCTCGGCAGAGCACGGCATCGGCTCCAAACGCGTTCACGCGCTGCGTGCGACAGCCGACCCCGTAAAATTTGCCCTGATGACCCGGATCAAGGCCGCCATTGATGCAGGACACACCCTGAACCCCGGCAAGGTCACCGGCTGACATGGCAACGCCGCGCTTTCTGGAAGCGCGGCGCCGAGAAATGTGAACCGATTACGTGTCAGTTCGCCAGAACGCCGTTCTTCTTGGCCGTCCAGGTCGCGATATAGTCCATCAGGGCGGGAGACAGGCAGTCGTAGGGTTCAAGGCCGCTATCCTTCAGCTTGGCGCGTACCCCGGACATCTTGTCTGGAGAAAAACCCGCCTCAATGATGGATGACACGAAGGCGGCGAAGCCCGGTGCTGCCCAACCCTTTTCCTCGAACCGCTCAGGGTGAATGAATGCCAGTCCCTTGAAGGGATGATCACGCTCCACGGGGCCGTACATGTGGACGCCGCATTGAGTGCAGGCATGCCGCTGGATCAGCGCGGATGGATCGACAACAGCCAGTTTGTCGCCGTGTTCCAAAACTTCCACACTCTCGGTCGGCGCAACCGCGACCACGGAGAACAGCGATCCCTCCGGTTTCCAGCATTTGGTGCAACCACAGGCGTGGTTGTGGGCAATGTCACCTTTAACCCGGAGTTTGACCGGCCGGGATGTACATGCACACACCAGTGTTCCGCCTGAGAAGGCTGTATCGGTTGCTCGATAGCCCGAGTCGACAGTCGGATGAATGGCAATCATCGTCATGATAAGGTTCCTCCCTTTTTTGCCGGCGCGAAGTGCGCCGGCTATCTTGCATGGGGCATCACGCCTAGTAGACCACGACGCCGCGGATGCTCTCACCCTTGTGCATCAGTTCGAAGCCCCTGTTGATGTCTTCGAGCGGCATGGTGTGTGTGATCATCGGATCGATCTGGATTTTGCCTTCCATGTACCAGTCGACGATCTTCGGCACGTCGGTGCGGCCGCGCGCGCCGCCAAAGGCGGTGCCCATCCAGTTGCGACCGGTGACCAGCTGGAACGGGCGGGTCGAGATTTCCTGGCCGGCGCCGGCAACGCCGATGATGACCGACTTGCCCCAGCCGCGATGCGAGGCTTCCAGCGCCTGGCGCATGACCTTCGTGTTGCCGGTGCAGTCGAAGGTGTAGTCAGCACCGCCGATCAGGTCGCCATTGCGCTTCGTCATGTTGACGAGATAGGGCACGATGTCGTCACCGATATCCTTCGGATTGACGAAGTGGGTCATGCCGAACTTCTCGCCCCAGGCCTTGCGGTCATTGTTGATGTCGACGCCGATGATCATGTCGGCGCCGGCAAGGCGCAGGCCCTGCAGAACGTTAAGGCCGATGCCGCCGAGACCGAAGACGATGGCTGTGGAGCCAATCTCGACCTTGGCGGTGTTGATGACCGCACCGATGCCGGTGGTGACGCCGCAGCCGATGTAACAGACCTTGTCGAAGGGCGCGTCGGGATTGATCTTGGCGAGCGCGATTTCCGGCAGGACGGTGTAGTTCGAGAAGGTCGAGCAGCCCATGTAGTGGTGGATCTTGTCCTTGCCGATCGAGAAGCGCGAGGTACCATCCGGCATGACGCCCTGACCCTGGGTGGCGCGGATGGAGGTGCAGAGATTGGTCTTGCGCGAGGTGCAGGAATAACACTCGCGGCATTCCGGCGTGTAGAGCGGAATGACATGGTCACCCTTCTTGACCGAGGTGACGCCGGGGCCGACATCGACGACGATACCGGCACCCTCATGGCCGAGGATGGCCGGAAACAGACCTTCCGGATCGGCACCGGAAAGCGTGAAATCATCGGTGTGGCAGATGCCGGTCGCCTTGACCTCAACAAGTACTTCGCCGGCGCGCGGACCTTCCAGCTGAACGGTCATGACCTCGAGCGGTTTTCCTGCCTGAATGGCAACAGCGGCGCGTACGTCCATCTCAATTTCCTTTTCATGTTTGTTCGAGGTTCGGCAATCAGGCGACAGGGTTCGCCTGGCAATTCTGGCGAAACACCATGGTCAGCTTATCGGCAATCAGACGATGCATGCCGTTGTCTCTCCGGCATCATATACTCTCAGCGCGCCGCATGCCGCATCATATGTCGCTCGGCCACGCGGATGAGCATCACAAGGGTGAGATTGATGACGAGGTAGATCGCACCCGCCAGGGCGAAGACCTCAAAAATCGCGAATGTCTGGCTCATCAGACGTTTTGCATATCCGGTGATCTCGAGAACCGTGATTGTCGAGGCAAGGCTCGTCCCCTTGACGACGAGGATAAGCTCGTTGCCGTAAGCTGGCAGCGCCTGACGAATGGCGAGCGGGAATTCGATCCGGCGGAAGCGCAGAAATGGCGACATTCCGGTGGCTTTGGCCGCTTCCTTGAGACCCACGGGAACGGAGAGCAACCCGCCACGCAGAATTTCGGATGTGTAGGCCGCCGTGTTCAGAGCCATGGCCATGACCGCACAGCGCGTGCCGTCACTGACGATCCACCAGGTGATCGCATTGTTTTTGATGAAGCCGAGCTGGCCGAGCCCGTAATAAAACAGGAACAGCTGCACCAGAAGCGGCGTCCCACGAAAAACCATGCTGTAATATTTCGCAAACCCCGAAACGAAGCGGTTTTCGGACAGTCTCATCAAGGCAAGGCCAAGACCGAGGTTGAAACCGATCGCGACGGATATCACGGTTATCGCCGCCGTTGTCGAAAGACCTCTTAAAAGGAACGGCAACGATGTTTCCCAAAATTCGATATCCATCGCGTTATGTCCTTGCCCTAAGTCTCACCATACGCTCCACCCTGTCAAAGCCGGCCTGGCTGATCAGGGTGATAGCGAAGTACACGGAAGCTGCGATAAGGAAAAAAATCAGCGGATTGCGTGTGCTGCCAGCACCAACGGAGGCGGTACGCATCAATTCCTGCAATCCGACGACCGATACCAGCGCCGTGTCCTTGATGGTTGTTTGCCAGACATTATTCATGCCGGGGATGGCGATGCGCAGCATTTGCGGCAAGATGATGCGCCTGAAGATGCGGCGTCCGGGAATTCCCAAGGCCCGCGCCGCCTCGATATGTCCTGCCGGGATGGAGGCCAGTGCGCCCCTGATGACCTCGGTCGAATAGGCGCCCGAGATCGTTCCGACGGCAACCACGGCGATGATGAAGGCGTATCCGCTGTCGGCAAGAGCCGCATATCCGAACGCCGTGGCAACCTGCGTGACGAATTCCACCGAGGAAAAGAACAGCAGATAGATGATCAGCAGTTCAGGCACACCGCGCACGAGCGAAGTATAGGCGTCCACCACAAGTGTCAGCGGAAATATCCGCGCCCACTTGATAACCCCGCACAGGGTCCCGATCAGCGCACCGACAACGATGCTCACCGTGCCGACGGCAATGGTTATCGCCGCGCCCTGCAGAATGGCCCTTATCCACCCACCCTGCCAAACCAGCATCAGACTAGACTCCATGAGACCTGCCCCCAAGTTTTGCTGGCTCTTCCAGCACCTTGCCGGCACCGGACATCTTCAGCATTTTCGACCGTGCAAACCCTTAGAGCTTGCGATGGAACGATCGCCCCGCACTCCGGTGGAGAGCGGGGCAGACACTTAGTTACAAGGGCGGGAGATATCCATTTTGAACCATTTCTGGCTCGACTTTCCAATCGATCCATCGGCAACGAGGTCGCAGAGGGCCTTGTCGATCTTTGCTTTAAGTTCCGTGTTATCTTTGGCGATGCCGACACCGATGCCTTCACCAAGGGTGGAATCGAATTTGCTCTGGACCTTCACGTCGACAAACTGAAAGTCTTTGCCTTCAGGCTTGGCCAGAAAATCCTGCAGCGCGGAGGCATCGGCAAATGCCGCCTCGATGCGGCCGCTTGCGAGATCGATCTGCATGTTGTCGAGCGTGTCGTAAGTCTTGAGATTGGCTCCGGGGATCCGCTTTTCGACGAAGTGGGCGTGTGTCGTGCCAGTCTGAACCCCGATGGTTTTCCCATCGAGCCCCTTCAGCAAGGCATCGATGTCCTTGATGCCGGCGAGATCCGAGGTCTTGGGGACCAGGAACATGTTCGCCAGTTCGGCATAGCCGACCGAAAAATTGATTTCCTTTTTCCGATCCTGAGTAATCGACATCCCGGAAATGATGATGTCGAAGCGTTTCGCCTTGAGGGCCGGTATCAGCCCATCGAAGGCCTGCACGACGAACCGACATTTCATGGCGAGTTTCGTGCATAGTAGATTGCCGACATCCGCATCAAAACCGGTCACCTTGCCGGCGGAATCGGCCATGCTCCACGGCGGATACGCGCCTTCGGTGCCGATCGACAGTTCACCTTCCGCGGCGTTGGCCGTGCTGACGCCGGCAAGAAGCAGGGCAAGAGACAAAACTTTCAAATTCATAACGCGAGTTCCCCTATTGGTTATTTGTTGCGTTTTAGGTGCCGGACGCCGTCCGACAGAAAATCGGCGGCAGCTCATAAAGTCCGCGACAGGAACTGACGCAGTCGTTCCGATCGCGGATTGCTGAACAATTCCGCAGGCGTACTCTCTTCCTCCACCTTTCCCTGGTGCAGGAACAGAATCTTGTGCGATACCTCGCGCGCAAACTGCATTTCATGCGTGACGAGGATCATGGTGTTGCCCTCTTCCGCCAGCTGGCGGATCACCCGCAGGACTTCGCCCACGAGTTCCGGGTCGAGAGCCGATGTCGGCTCATCGCAGAGGATGACTTTCGGCCGCATGGCAAGCGTTCTGGCAATGGCGGCGCGTTGCTGC
Source organism: Agrobacterium sp. O3.4 (assembly GCF_041414895.1). Lineage (NCBI taxonomy): Bacteria > Pseudomonadati > Pseudomonadota > Alphaproteobacteria > Hyphomicrobiales > Rhizobiaceae > Agrobacterium > Agrobacterium sp. O3.4. Next base: position 707,860 of record NZ_JALPZP010000002.1, on the reverse strand, counting down.
TGGCCGCCGGAGAGCTGACCGGGATACTGGGCATGTTTTTCCGAAAGCCCGACCTTCTTCAGCAACTGATGGGCGTGTTCGATCGCATCATGACGACGTTCACCCAGCACATGCACCGGCGCCTCGATGATGTTTTCAAGCACGGACATATGGGGCCAGAGATTGAAGTTCTGAAACACCATACCGACGCGAGCGCGAATACGCTCGACCTGGCGCATGTCGGCGGGATGAGAGCGGCCGTTCCCTGCGCTCTTCATCCGTATTTCCTCACCATCGATGACGATCGTGCCGCTGCTGGGCTGTTCGAGCAGGTTTATGCAGCGCAAAAACGTGCTCTTGCCGGAACCGGACGATCCGATCATCGAGACGACTTCGCCGGGGTCGGCGCTCAGCCCGACACCTGACAGCACCTCGTGCGTGCCGAAGCTTTTATGCAGATCGCGAACTTCAACGGCTGGTCGGTCATGACGCTTGATGTTGACCGGGATCGCCGGTGGCCAGTTGATGACGGACGCAGGAGCGGCCGCTGTTGTGATTTCTCTCTCCCTATCCGGCCCGGCGACCGAGGCGAGCGCCGTCAGTGCGCGGTCGAAATATCGCAGGCTTGTCCCAAGACAGTTCTGCTGCCATTCGGGATCAACCGGAATGAAGGCTGTGCGCAGCGTCGTCTTGATTTTCCGGCCAAGCGGAGATTCGATATTTCCGAACAGATGCAGCCAGTTATCCGCCTGCACGGCATCCATCACAACAGGGCCTTCAAGGGTTCCGCATTCGATCACGAGCGGCAGCACACGGCTGTTCGGCAGGGATTTGCGCACAGCTGCCGAGACATAACCCGTGGCGGTCGCGGCAATGCCGGTATCTGTCGTTGCACCCTTGCCGGTCATCACGACCGCCAGCGCATGCCCATAGGTTTTCCTGCCCCATTCCAGCCCGTCATGGTCCTCTTCGGCGACGCTGAGCAAAGCGGGATATCCGTAAGGTCCGGCACCGGTATGCAGATCGAAGACGATGACATCGGACGCACCGCTGACGAAGGTATTCAAAACATCCCTGAGAGTGTGGTTCGACCATGTCGGACCGCTGCCGCCGTAAAATAGTCCGTCCGGACAGTCATATTGGCCTGCTTCAACGATTGCAGCGATGCCGGCATGACCACCCGCTGCGGCTTTGGCGTCTTTCAGTTTTTGATCGGCACGATCACGATCAGGCCCATCCCACTCGGCGCAGGCAAAGGCCTCGTGAAGCGCCGCATATCGCTCGTTTCGCGGAACGGCGGCTTCCCAGTCAATGAAATTGCGGTTGAGATCGACATTGTCTTCGTTGACCCGACGGCTCCATGCCGTCCCCCAGGGATTGATCAGGTGAATGATCACGACAGCCGTATCGGCGGCGAGGGGCAACGGATTGTTCGCAGAGAGCCATTCGGCCTGGCATGCCGATCCGAATTGCCCCTCCACCCCGTGGGTGCCGGACAGGATGACAAGCTTTTTCGATGCATTGCGTTCACCGAGATAAGCAACATCGGTAAAAAGCGGCTCGCCGCCGGGGCCATGCAATGGATGTTTGTATTCAAACAGGGCAGCGCCGGACCGGCGTGCCGCGGAGAGAAAACGCTGTCGCAGCACAGTATAGTCCACAGAATAGAGCTCAGGCTGCCTGATGTGGCGCATCAAGGATACTCCCGATTGATTGCAGAGGTCGGCTTTTGCCGTTCACCCGCTATGTTCCAGATTATTTTTTGTGATCTTCGCCTGGCTCCATGGGCCAAGCGAAGAACCTATTGCTAAAGCATTCCGGCGCTGGCGATTATTCTGCGGCAGCGACCATGCTCACAGTCTCGCTTTCGATCATCTGCGAAAGTTTACGCCGGAACCGCAGGGGGCCAACGTCGATCTTCAGATCAAGGTTGGGGGTCTGCTTGTTGGCAATACCGTGATGAACCGCTTCCAGCACGATACGGTCCTCTTCAAACGCACCACGAACGGAGGTTGCAAAACGCGCCGAAACATCCGGGTCGTCGGGTGCGAAATTGCGCATCTGGAACCAGTAATATTTCGTGCGGTTCTCATCCACCGGTGTCATGAAGTTGTAGCTGTCCATCAGGAACGTATTGTCCGGCAATTCCCGGCCCTCGCCACCGGAGCCGGACGGTGCAAAGATCGCCTTGATGATGGCGTTGCTGGGATAGCGAACCTCGTAATGCTGTTTGCGGTCGCACGTCCCTTCAAACTGCAGAAAGGGGGCGTAGAAAGGCGCGGGTTCCGAATCCAGCATCCACCGCCAGACCACCACGCCATCGCTTTTCACCGTCGTTTCCAGCGGCGTTTCTTCGCAGGCCGAACTGGCGAACGAACTCTGATGCACCCAGGCAACGTGGGACGGATCAAGCAGATTGTCCGTCATATAGAGGTAATTGCAGTTGATCGTCATGGACTCGCCGCGATTGACGCCCCAGGACGGATCGCCGAAATGCTCGACATGGAAAATCTCGGCGGGATCGGCTTTCGCAGCGTCACCCATCCAGATCCAGACAAGTCCGTAACGTTCTTCGACCGGATAGGACCGCACGCAGGCCACATGTGGAATACGCTCTGCCCCCGGTACGCGGGTGCAGGCGCCCGAACAGTCGAAGGTCAGGCCATGATAACCACATTCGACATCATCGCCCTTGATGCGCCCCATGGATAAGGGCAGCTTGCGATGGGGACAGGCATCTTCAAGGGCTGCCAGCTTTCCACTCTGCAGGCGATAAAGGACGATATTTTCGCCGAGCATCGTAACGGGTGTCAGGTCGCGGCCGATTTCATGATCCCATGTCGCGACGTACCAGGCATTCCTGAGAAACATTTTTCTTCCCCTTCTTCCAGCTTCCAGTGAGAGAAGTATTTTCTTTGTGGCGCTGGCCGACAAGCGGATTTCCATTGCGTTCTTGTTTAGAAAAACTTAACAAAAGACAGAATCGGAGATACCGTCTTGGCCATGCCTCCCCTCCATGCCCTGCAAGCTTTTGAAGCCGTTGGAAGGTGCGGTACGATGAGGACCGCTGCAAAAGAGCTTGGCGTGACACCCAGCGCCATCAGCCAACAGGTGCGCAAGCTTGAGGATCATCTCGGCGTCACGCTTCTTGAGCGCGTGGGACGCCGTGTGGAGTTGACGTCATGGGGCGTCCTTCTTCACAAGGAGGTCGCCAAGGGTTTCAATCAGCTTCATCATTCCGTCGATGTGCTTGAGCGGGCGCGGAGCCAAACCGGCATTGTGCTCACCGCTCTCAGTTCGGTCGTCAACAAATGGATCGGCCGCAAAATCTTCGATTGGCAGGCTCTCTACCCCGAAGCCAATGTTCGCATCATCGGCAAGGACGACGAACCCAGCCTCACAGCCGGGCAGAGCGATTTCCGCATAACCTATGGAAAGCGCGCAGAAGTGCACGCCCATTTCGCTCCTCTCTACACGGACTGGGTAGTTCCCGCCTGCTCGCCCCGTCTGCTGGGCGACCGAACTCTGGCGACCGCCGCGGACGTTCTCAAATTCCCTTTGCTCAACATCGAGTGGGAATCCCATTACAGCCGGCCGCCACAGTGGAGCGAATGGGCGCAGCTCGTTGGTGCGACCGTGAATGAAAGGCTCTCAAGTCTGTTTTTCGCACTTTCGAGCAACGCAATCGACGCCGCCGTCAACGGCCACGGCTTCGTTCTGGCTCAGCTTTCTATGATCGAGGACGAGTTGGAGGCAGGCACTCTTATCGTGCCGTTTGATATTCGCCTTCCACTTCCCGAGAGTTATTATCTGGCCTGGGATCGCTCCGCATTTGAGAAACCCTATGGAAGAGAATTTCATATGTGGGTGATGGGGATTGCGAAAAAGCAATCCGTCATCTCATCTCCAGCGGGCAGCGCCTGATCGGGGAAACTTCGCAGATCGCGATCGCTATTGCGGCCTTTCTGTTTGCCCATTTGGAAGTGTCATCCTCAAGCGGTGAATATGGGCAGCCCCGATGCCGCAGCAGCCGCCGATGATCGTCGCGCCGGCCTCTGCCCAGGAGCAGGCATAACGCGAATAGACATCGTCATTCAAATCCTTGCGCGTGTCGTGCAGGCCCTCATTGGCGGCCGCTTCACCCTGTTCGCCTTCGAAGGCATTGGCGTAGACACCGATTTCGAGGCGGACATTCTTCTCCCGGAAGACACGCGCTGCCACCTCTACGGCCCCCTGCATGACCTCGGGCTTGCTGCAATTGAACAAAATGGCTTCGGCACCCGATGAAGCCGCCCAGGAGGCGGCATTTTCAACAGTTTCGGTTGACCGGAGTTTCGGTTCGTCGCCGCTTATCGCTGCCTCGCCATCCTCCAGTGTAAACGAAATCCAGAGCGGTTTGCCGGTTGCCGCCACCGCTTCGCGGACGGCGTCCGCCTCGGCGATCAGGCTCAGCGTCTCGCCGAGCCATACGTCGACGAAGGGCGCAAGGTTTTCGACGAGCACTTTCAGATAGTCCTGCACTCGCGAAGGCTGAAAATTCTGCGGCTCGTAGGAGCCGAAGATCGGCGGCAGCGAACCGGCAACCAGCACTTTGCGATCCGTGACCGCATCGGCTGCTTCCCGCGCCAGACGGCCTGCGAGGCGGATCAGCGCTGGCCCCTCGTTCCGGAACCTTTCCTCACCGATGTGGAAGGGGACGAGCGCGTAGCTGTTCGTGGTGATGATCTGCGTCCCCGCGGCGATGAATTCCCTGTGAACCTCGCGCACGATGTCAGGTGAATTCATCAGCGCCAGTGCCGACCATTCAGGCTGCTTAAGCTCGGCGCCGAGCCGCAGCAGCTCGCGACTCATACCGCCGTCGAGAATTCGTATTGTGCTCATGAGTTCATCTCCATTCAGGCTATCGCGCCGTCACCGGCAGCGGGATTTTCAAAACAATGTGGTGGATTGTCCGTGCAGCTAGCGGCGAACCGGCACCTGTGCTTCCAGACCTCGAAAGACACGGGCGATCAAGGCCGTCAGGGCAAGATAGAAGCAGGTAACAACGAGCAGCGGCTCATAGACCAGCAGGGTGTCCTGGCGAACCTTGTTGGCCACGGCATAGAGATCCATCACGGTGACGGTGAAGGCGAGCGGCGTCGCCTTTAGCTGCATGATGATTTCTCCCGCAATCGTCGGCAGGGCGATGCGAATGGCGCGTGGCAGCCAGATGCGGCGGGTCAGCTTCCAGGGTGAAAGGCCAAAGGCCCGACCGGCCTCGAGTTCGCCCTTGGGAACGGCAAGCAGCGCGCCGCGCAAGACCTCGGCCTCATAAGCCGCATAATTCAGCGTGAAGCTGACGGCAGCGAAAAAGAAGCCCTCGCGCAAAATCGGCCAGAACAGGCTCTGGCGAAGCCCGGGAACCATGGGCAGCAGCGAACCGACCCCGTAATAAAGCAGCCAGAGCTGGATCAGCAGCGGCGTGCCGCGAAAGAAGGTGCAGTAGCCGCGAGCCAAAAACCGCGTCAGCCTGCCGCCGCTGACCTGCGCGAAAGCAAGCCCGATGGCGAGGATGAAGCCGAACACCACCGAGATCACCAGCAGCGCCACCGTCTGCCACGCACCCGTCAGAAGCAGCGGCCAATAGTTCGGTATCCAGTCAAAACTCATGGGGTGCTTTCCTCAGGCAAGGCGCGGCTGTCCGCGCCGCACCCGTCCTTCGATCATTTTGACGACGACGTTGGAAACGAGCGTGATGGCGAGGTAAAGAAATGCCGACGCCAGGAAGAACAGGAAGTAATGTTTGGTGCTTGCCCCGGCGAGACGGGTGGCGAGCGCCAGCTCCTGATAACCGACCACCGCGACCAGCGCGCTATCCTTGGTGACCGACATCCATAGATTGGCAAGGCCCGGCAGCGCATTGGGCAGAAGTGCCGGCAACAGGACCCGGCGGAACCTCAGGACCGGCCCCATGCCAAAGGCCTTGGCGGCGTCGATCTGCCCGGCGGGGATGGCGAGGATTGCACCGCGCAGCACCTCTGTCATGTAGGCGCCCTGAACGAAACCCAACACGGCGACGGCCGCGATGAAACCGTTGACCTCGACAGGCGGCAGGTTGAGAGCCGCCAGCAGCCGATTGAGACCATCGGTGCCCGCATAATAAAGCCCGACGATCAGGATCAATTCCGGAACGGAGCGGATCACCGTCGTATAGAGATCAAGCGGAAGCCGGAGCAAAGGATGACCCGAAAGCTTTCCAAGCGCACCGGCCGTGCCAAGCAACAGCCCGATCGCGAAGGCGCAGGCCGAGATGGCGACCGTGGCGACGGCACCTGCCAAAAGCACGCCGCCCCATCCCGGAGGATAGGGAGACAGCAGTTCCAGAATGCCCTGTTGCGCGTTCGCCATCTGATGACTGCTTATTTCGCGCCGTAGATGTCGAAATCGAAGTATTTCTTCGTGATCGCTTCATACTGGCCGTTGGTGTGAACCTCAGCTATCGCCTTGTTCAGCCTGGCTTTCAGTTCGGTGTCTTCCTTGCGCAGGCCGCCCGAAACGCCGGCTCCAAGTATTTCCTTGTCATCGGAAACGTCGCCCATTTTCACGCAGCAATCCTTGCCACCATCGCTTTTCAGGAAGGCGTCGAGTGCCAGTGAATCACCGAAGACATAGTCGATGCGGCCAGCAGCCAGATCCTGGAATGCCTCATCGAGTGTCTGATAGGTCTTTTCGTCGGCGACGCCGGCAAAATACTTTTTGTAGTACTCAGACTGGATGGTCGACACCTGGATGCCGATCGTCTTGCCCTTCACGTCTTCAGCCGCGGCGCCGGGCTTCTGGTCTTTGGGGCCGATCAGCGTGCTTGGCGTGTTGTAATATTTGTCGGTGAAGTCGATCACCTTCGAGCGCTCCGCCGTGTTCGACATGGACGACCAGATCACATCGAACTTTTTGCTCTGCAGGGCCGGAATGAGGCCGTCCCAGGAAATATCCACGATGGAGCATTTTTCCTTCATCTCTTCGCAGACCGCGTTCATAAGGTCGATTTCCCATCCGTGCCATGTGCCCGAGGCGTCCTTGGCGAAGAAGGGCGGATAGGATTCGTTCATGATGCCAAAGCGGACTTCGGCCTGTGCCGTGAAGGCAGACAGCGCAAACGCAGCGCCAGCGAAAAACATGGGAAGCAGTTTCATTCGCAAGGTTTCTCCTGATGGGTGTTGTCGATGATGGCGGGTTGTGCGTCAGTGGGCGATGAGGCCGGTGAATTCCCGGCATCGGGCGCTGACGGGTGCACCGAATATTTGTTCCGGCGGGCCTTCCTCCTCGACCTGTCCCTGATGAAGGAAGAGAACGCGGTTCGAGACATCGCGGGCAAAGCGCATTTCATGCGTGACGATCAGCATGGTTCTGCCCTCTTCCGCGAGATCGCGGATGACTTTGAGAACCTCGCCGACCAGTTCCGGATCAAGCGCCGATGTCGGCTCATCGAACAGCATGACATCAGGGTCGACGCAAAGCGCTCTGGCGATCGCCGCACGCTGCTGCTGCCCCCCGGAAAGGAAGGCCGGATAGGTATCGCGCTTTTCGAAAAGCCCAACCTTGTGAAGCAGGGCCTCGGCTTTTTCGACCGCTTCACGCCGCGGCATGCCCATGACATGAACAGGCGCCTCGATGACGTTCTCCAGCACGGTGCGATGCGCCCAGAGATTGAAGCTTTGAAAGACCATGCCGAGCCCGGTGCGCAGCCGTTCAACCTGTCGCCAGCTGCGCGGCTGCAACCGCCCGTCGCGACCGGCCTTCAGCGCTATCTCCTCGCCGTTCACAGCAATGCGGCCGCGATCGGGCGTTTCCAGAAAATTGATGCATCTGAGGAAGGTGCTTTTGCCGGAACCCGAGGAGCCAATAATGGAAATCACATCAGACTTGTGGGCCTGCACCGAAATCCCTTTGAGAACCTGATGCGGGCCGAAGCTTTTGTGGAGATCTTCGACGCGAAGAGCAGGAAAGGACTGGTCTGGCATGCATGGTTCCGGCTAATTTGAATTTGCGGAGAATAATGACAAAATAACGCGGTTTTTTCGCGCAATTTCTATCTATTTTGCTTTTTTCATGCAAAATAATCTTCTTCATGCGGCAAGTGCGGCGAAATACCTGAAGGGCCGCAGCTGAAACCGAACTGGATCAGACAATGGAACAACTGGATCGTTTTGACCGTGACATTCTGGATATCATTCAGCGAGACTGCCAGTTGAGGGCCGAAACGATCGCGGAACGGGTGGGCCTGTCCGCCTCGGCCGTACAAAGACGGTTGAAGCGTCTGCGCGAAGAAGGGATTATCAGAGCGGAAGTCGCCGTCATCGATCGAAAAGCAACGGCAACATCGATGGTGTTTATCGTCGGAATGGAGATCGAGCGGGACAATTATGACGCGCTGGCGAAGTTTCGCGTCTGGGTGGAGAAGCAGGATCATATCCAGCAGGTCTATTACGTTACCGGCGCGGTCGATCTTATTGCGATCGTCACCGCCCGCGACGTCGAACACTATGACGACATCGCCGCGTTGATCATGGCGGAAAATCCGCAGATCCGCCGAATGCACACGAATGTAGTGCTGCGCGACGTCAAACTCGGCCTGTTCGTGCCGCCGGAGTAATGCTCACGCCCACTACGGCGGATCTCAGATGCACCGACCATTTGGCGTTGCCGGCCGTGTGTCTTCGAGTGAGTTTACGTGGGTGTCGATTCCTCAAACGCTTTTAACAGCCCGGCCAAAAGGTTCCGGCTTTCTGATAGTTTGCGGCTCTTCTCGTCAATCGAACTTATTTGCGTATGCAATTGTGACTTCAATTCGTCGCAGGGTTCGAAAGCGTGCCGTCGGTCAAGGGAACACGGTAGGAACTGCCGGATGACTGCCAATGTCATGCCTGCATCTGAAAGCAATCCGATACGTCCAACGGTCTCCACGTCGGCATGACTGTAATCACGATATCCCGATTGAGTACGAACCGGTGAGAGAAGACCCTCTGTTTCGTAATAACGCAGCATTCTTATGCTGATGCCGGTCCTTCGAGACAATTCGCCGATCTTCATGTTAGCCCTTGACTCTGACAGTACTGTCAGACTGTAGGGAGAAGGCTCCAGAATGTAAATTGCAAAAGGAGCATTAGAATGACTAATCAGTTTGATTTTAGGACGGAGATCGACGGCCGTGAGGCTACAGTCGAAGCTCTCTCTTCTCTGGCTTTCGCAGGCTTCGCGCACTTTACGGCCATGCAAGTTCGCGATGGCGCAGTAAGGGGATTGGACCTTCACTTAGCTCGGCTGCATCGTGCATCGGTTGAGTTTTTTGGGCAAGCACTGTCCGACGATCTGGTGCGGGAACGTATTCGGAACGTCTTACAGGATGCGCCTTCGGCAGTTTCGGTAACGGCAACGATGTACTCTCGGAGCGGCGAGTTTACGCCGACCGGAGTTGACAACGATCCGGCCGTTTTAGTGCGCACAGCACCCTCGTTCGATGGCCCTGAAGGACCTCTGCGCTTGACCGTCGTCCAGCACGAGAGGCCATTTCCAACGATCAAACATGTCGGCGAGGCATCAAAAACGCAGTATCTCCGACGCGCTGTCGAAAATGGTTTTGACGATGCGGTATTCGTCGATAGTCATGGACATGTAAGCGAAGCCACTATCTGGAACATAGTGTTCTGGGACGGAAAAGCCGTTGTCTGGCCCAAGGCAGCGCTTCTGCCAGGCGTCACGATGGGGATCATCCGCCGTCAACTTGCAATCCTTGGAATTACCCAGCGGGCAGAGCAGATCACACTCGCGCGGCTGGCTGATATGAAAGGCGCAGCACTCATGAATTCGTGGACGCCGGGTGTTGCCGTCAACGGCTTTGATGCTGTTTCTGTACCCTCGTCAGCGACCCTAATAGAAATCCTCAAAGAGGCCTATGCGCGAGAGCCGTTGGTCGCCATCTAAAAGGCATGATGTCCGCTTTCGGCAAAGGTAACCGTTTGAGAGAGCGTTCAATCAGGAACTCACCGATTTTCCTGTCGAACCAAGAAGAGTGCGACGAGCTTGAGCGTCGCCTCAAATGCAGAAATACATGTCAGGAAGGCAGTACGCAGCCGCTACTTTTCATTCCACGTCATCGTGTAACGCGTTCCCGCGTTCCGTTCCGGATGAGTATACGTCTGATTGACGCGGGCATTGATGTTCTTCGCCATTGCCATGATCAGTTTTGTGCCTAGCCCGGTGCCCTTCGGCGATGCATCAGGCCCCGATCCTATTCCGTCATCTTCCACGACAAGAACGAACTGTCCGTCCTGTTCTGACAGATTGACCCGCACGGTCCCGGTTTGATCGGGATAGGCATATTTCAGCGCGTTGGTCAGTAGTTCGGTGATGATAACACCGAGAGCAACGGCGTGGTCTGCGCTCAGATCAACCTCGCATAGCGACGTTTCAACCGTGATGGAGGAGGAGCCGGGTACGGCTTGAAACAGATCGCTGATGATGGAGGTCAGGTACGAACCGAGGGATACAAGTCCCACATTGGCTGTATTATAGAGGCTGCGATGAACGCCGGCGATGGCGGAAATCCTGCTTTGCGTTTCCAGCAACGCGGTTTCTGCTTCCTGCGACTTCAGGGTATTTATTTGCAGGCGGATCATGGCCGAGACCAGCGAAAGGCTGTTTGCGACACGGTGGTTCATCTCTTTCACCATCATTTCCGCGTGCTCCTTGGCTTTTACCAGCAGACGGTCAGCCTCCTCCTTCGTCTGGCGCAGGCGATGATTTTCCAGAGCCTGATTAATGGCGGTGAGCAAGAGTGGAAAAAAGTCGTCTCCGACGTTTTTGATGACGTAGTCCGCAGCGCCCGCCTTGATGGCATCTATGGCGATCTGGGCCTCGTTTGACCCCGTCACATAGAGAACCGGAACGCGCGCCGGTATCGTCTGGATCGCGGCGAGAAATTCCATGCCTGTCGCCGTCTGGAAATAGTGGTCGAGAACCACGACATCGAACTGTCCGTTTTGAAAAAGCTCGAGTCCGGACGCTACGGAGGCGGCATGAACCACCTCCATTCCATGACGACCAAGAACGCGGCTCGAAAGCCGCGCCAGAGCCGGATCGTCATCAACATACAAAATGCGCAGAGCCATCATGCTTTCAGGGTATCTGGATTACGGAAAAGAACAGGCCGAGGTTTTTGATGGCATTCGCAAAGCCCTCATAATCGACCGGCTTGGTTATATAAACATTCGCACCGAGATCATAACATTTCTGAATTTCAGTCTCATCATCGGTTGTCGTCAAAACCACCACAGGCAAACGGCGTGTGTATTCATTGCTCTTGATCTGCTCAAGGATGTTGATGCCCGACATATCGGGGAGATTAAGGTCGAGTAACACGAGAAGATAACGATCTTTGCTGACAAGCCCATCCCGACTTTCGCCCAAGATGTAATCCAGCGCCTTCGCACCGAGCGTAAAGGGCACAATCTCGTTGTTCACGCCGGCGCGCCGCACGTTTTTTTCGATCAGGCGCGCATGGCCCTCGTCGTCTTCGATCATCACGATCGTTACTTCCTGACCGGTCGCTTTCATTTGTCGCCTTCCTTCGTCACTCTTCTGAGGTCACTCGGCAGCAGCAGGAAAAACGTGCTGCCCTCACCGAGTTTGGACTCCACCCTAATGTCCCCGCCTAAATTTCTTATTAGCGAACGAACATGTGCGAGACCTATTCCCTCTCCCGGCTGATCCTGACTGCCTGCCCGACGAAAAAGCTCGAAGACCCGTTCAAGATCCTGCTCGCCGATACCACGCCCATTGTCGCCAACCTCGATACAAATCGCTCCGCGCCCGGCCGGGTAGGCACGCGCGGTCAACCGCAACGGACGACCCGGCATCTGGTATTTCACCGCATTGTCAAAGAGATTTCCAAGAATCTGATCGAGAGATATGCGATCGGTGACAATCGTGAGCTTTGGCGTATCAACATCGATCTCGCCGCCATTGGCGGTGATCTGATGACGCACCGTCTCGGATAGTGACGAGAGCAATGTTTCTATATCGACCTTCTCCGGCTGCAGCTTTCGCTGACCGTCGCGGGATATTTTCAGGATGGCGTTGATCAGTTGATCCATTTTCCGCGTCGATGAACGGATAAAGCCAATGGCCTCGGGAATATCCTCCTGAACCGCCAGCCGTGCTTCCCGGACCACCTCTTCCGGTGGGGTTTTACCGTCGGCCAGGACATAACTGGTCACCGGCTTGAGCGAGGTATCGAATTCGGAGAGGAAACCCATGATATTGACGAGCGGCGCGCGCAGGTCATGGGTGACAATGTAGGCAAAGCGCTGAATTTCCTGATTGGCGCGACGAAGATCGCGCGTCCTTTCCTCGACACGTTCCTCCAGATGGCGATTGAGCTCATCAACATCCTCCCGAGACCTGGTCAAAGCGCGGATATAGGTGAAAACGAGAAAGATCGAGCCGCCGACGACAAGGAGAATTGCAAGGGCGCCGCCCACCGTCACCCATCGAAGCGTATTGGCTGCACCGAGCTGATCGCCGACGATGACGCGCAATCGATCGTCAGTGTCTGTTTGCAAGCGCGACAGGACATCCCTGATTTCGGTCATGAAGCGTTTGCCGTCATTGTTTCGGACGACATCCACCGCCTCGGTCATGCGGCCGGCCTTTTGCAAATCGATCGTTTCGCGGGTCTCGGCCAGTTTCGCATCGATCGCTTCGGTCAGTTGCGACAAGGCCTGTTTATATCGGTCCTCGTCCTTTAGGAGATCAAGAATTCTGGACTGGCGCTGTGGCAGGCCGCGCAACGCCTCTTCATAGGGCACCAGATAATCGACATTGTTGCTAAGCAGATATCCTCTCTGGCCGGTTTCAATGTCCTGCATTGTTGTCAGCACATCGAGAACCGCTGCACGCACACGTCGCAATTCCGCGGTTTCCTGAGAGTACCGGTTGTTCACCTGAACAAGCCATAATGACATGGAGACCATGCCAATCAAAATTGCGACACCCACAGCAAGCATCAAAAGGCTTCGCTGGGCAAACGGTGAAAAACCAGTCACAGCAATAACATTCCCGGTAGGCAGCTAATAAGTGCGACAAACTAGATGACGGTTGCGGCAGATGCGAATGATTTCTTTTTACGCAACCGTGGAACCACGTCACATTTCAGGAGTTCAGCAATGTTGGTGAAAACAGCCCCCGACACGGCTGAAACGATGTGAATGCGGTGAGATGAGATATAATTTTCAGGGAAAACAGATCCTTGTTTTGGAAGACGACGCACTTCTGGCGATGGATATGGAAGACTTTCTGTCAGATCTGGGTGTCAACGTTGTCGGACCCGTCTCCCACATAGAAGCGGCGCTGGAAAAAATAAACGCAACCGAGCTGGATGGTGCCGTCATCGATCTCAATCTGAGGGGTGAATTGTCCTTTCCGGTTATCGAGGAACTGAGGGCCGCAAAGGTGCCTTTCGTCGTTTGCAGCGGATATGCGGAAATACCCGGAGTGCGAGCGCAGCTGGCCGGGCTGACAGTGGTTTCAAAACCCTGCAACTTTGACGATCTCTCACATGTTCTGGCGAATGAATTCTCACCCAATCAGTGAGGCGAGAATTCCGGGCTTAATACGCCACACCGTATGCAGGTCCTTTCATCTTCCACATCAATCCAGTGGAAAGGCCACCTGGTATTGCAGACCGGCCTGATCATAGTGGATTTCGCTTTCCGCCTGCAGTTCGTATCTGGCGCCTTTTGTTATCAGGGTCGTTCCAAAACCGGTTTCCTGGGGCGCAGAAACCGGGGGCCCACCGCTTTCTTGCCACCGGAGATCGACATGATCGCGCCCCTGACTGTCACGCAGCGTCTTCCAGAAAACCTCCACCTTCCCGTGCGCTCCGGAAAGTGAGCCGTATTTCTGAGCATTCGTCAGCAGCTCATGCAGGATCATCCCGAGCGCCAGTGCGGATTTTGGTGACACCTGAACACCTTCAGGACCCTCAAGTTCGACCCGGCTTGCGAAACTATTATGGGGCTCAATCGCCCGCTTCACGACATCCTTCAGATCTGTCTCGCCCCAGTTGCTCTGAAAAAGCAGGGCGTGGCTTTCGGCAAGGGCCGTTACGCGGGCCACAAGCCTCTCCTGATAATCGTCGACGGACGTGCTGCCTTTTGCCGTTCTGCGGATGATGGAAATGACCATCGCCATGGTGTTCTTGACGCGGTGGCTAAGCTCACGGACAAGCAACTCCTTGTGGATCTCCGCCCGCTTCCGCTCCTGTTTCTCCCGCGCTTCCGCAAGCGCCCGTTCGACAGCAGACGGCAATCTTGCCAATCGTTGTTTGAGGACGTAATCGGTCGCACCGCGCCTGAATGCATCGATTGCTGCGTCTTCACCCAAAATGCCCGACACAAAAATGAACGGTGTGTCTGGAAACCTTTGCATGGTGACATCGAGCGCAGACATGCCATCGAAATCCGGCAGAGAAAAATCAGCAAGGATGATATCGAACTGCTGGTTTTCCAATGCCTCCATGAACGATGCCTTGCCTACCGCCCTTGTCACCGCAGGCGGCGGCAAAATGCGCGAAAGCTGCTCTTCGATCAGCTCCGCATCAACAGAGCTGTCCTCAAGGAGAAGAAGCCTGCTTGCTTCCATTTGCAGCATTGCCTCATTCACCATTGCGACGCGCACCCGGTGGTGGCTCGTTCAAGAGCGCCCAGAAAACCCCGAGATCCTTGATGGCCTTGAAAAAATCGTTGAACTCGACGGGCTTGACGACAAAGGCGTTCACGCCGAGTTCGTAGCTCTTCACAAGATCCTGTTCTTCGCGGGACGAGGTCAGCATGACAACGGGGATATGCCGCAGGTGATCGCTGCCCTTGACCATCTGCAAAACCTCAAGCCCGTCTACTTTTGGTAATTTGAGGTCAAGAAGAACGACCGTGGGATCACCCGTTGGGCGATTGTGATAGGCGCCCGTGACATTGAGATAATCAAGTGCCTCGGCTCCGTCCCGCGCAACAACAACCTCGTTTGCAAGTTGGCATTTCTCAAGTGCGGTCAGCGTTAATTCCAGATCGCGTGGATTATCTTCCACCAGCAAAATAGGTCTGAGTTCAGGCAATTTCGTCCTCTTCAATTTTCATAACCGGCAATGTGAAGGAGAACGAGGCTCCCTCGCCTACGGTTCCCTGTGCACCGACCGAACCGTGATGGCGCTCAACAATGCGCCTGACGAGAGCAAGCCCGATACCTGTTCCCTCAAAATCCTCAACACGTTGCAGCCTCTGGAACACACCAAAGAGCTTGCTGTAATAGGCCATATCGAAGCCGACGCCATTATCGTCCACCGAATAAGTGACGTCGTCTTCGGTTTCAACCGCACCGATAGTGATGATCGAGACCGGTTCCTGGCGGGAATATTTGATCGCGTTGTCGATGAGATTGTACCAGACCTGCCGCAACAGGGTCGGATCGCCGCGCGTAACCGGCAGACGACCAATACGCCACTCGATCTGACGATCAGTCATGGAAGGGGCCAGGGAGCGGCGAACCTCGCTCACCACCTTTTCCATGTCCACGGATTTCATGGCGATTTGCGTGCGGCCAAGTTGCGAGAACTTCAGAAGATCGTCCACGAGCCTGCCTGCCCCTAGAGCCGCCTCGGAGATCATTTGCAGATAATGCACTGATTTGTCGTCCATGGTGTCGCTGCGCTCGCGCAGCAACTGCGCAAAGCCGACAATATGGCGGAAAGGCGCGCGCAGGTCGTGCGAAACGGAATAGGAAAAAGCTTCCAGCTCCTTATTGGTTCGCTGCAATTCTCGCGTCAGATCTGCCATTTCCTCGGCCTTGCGCAGGACAATGCCGATAATCGCACTTCGAAGCTCCCGTGCCGCCGAAAGTTCCGGTTCAGACCACGGCAAAGCCGTGTTACGCACCTGCTCCTTCCAGATTTCGAAGGACTTGCGCGGATGTATCCGCCCACTTTCCTGCACGGTTTTGTGCGGATCTCCTCCCCAGCGTACGGTTTTTACGACTTCCGGCCGAAACCAGATAAGCCAGCTGCCGTGCAGTTCCGAGATGCGCATCGCAATAATCCCGCTTGCTGCGCCGGCATAAGACGCAGCTGCAGGATAATCGTTCACAAGGTTCTCGGCCGCAAAGACATCCGTGACCGCCTGCTCGCCGAGCCACAGGACCAGCTCTTCAACCTGCTGCCGTGACGGCGTCTTGCCGACCAGCTGATATTCATTGCCCCGGACGAGCGCAGCGCCATCCGCTCCCACCTGTTTCAGCAGATCTTCTCTTTGATCATCGCCTTCAAGAAGGCCATCAGCCCATTTTTCGGCCCCTGCCATCCCCTTCAGCAGGCGCGCCTGAATATGGCCAAGCTCCACGCGGCGGGACGCATCCTGGGAACTCTGCTCCATGGCTATCCGCATCGACAGGAGCTGTGCGGCAAAATCACAGGCTTCACGCACGGCAAGGGACACCGAATGAGACGTGGCGTGATGACAGGCAATCAGACCCCACAGGGTGCCGTTGACGATAATCGACACCGACATGGAAGCGGCCGTACCCATGTTGCGCATATATTCGAGATGGACCGGCGACACGCTGCGAAGCTGCGAAAAGCTCATATCAAGCACCGCCCCCGTTGCCGCATTCAACTGCGGTGTGACCGGGACAGGTCGATAATCGACATCGGGGATCATCCGCAGGCGGTTGATCGTGTAGAGCTGCCGTGCCTGCGGCGGAATATCGGCCGCCGGAAAGCGAAGTCCAAGATAAGACGGCAAATTGCCACTTCCGGCTTCCGCAACGACATGGCCGCTCCAGTCCAGCCCGAAGTCATAGATCAAGGTACGGTCATAACCGCTGATAGAGGACACCAGTTGGGTTGTCCGCAAAAGCGCGTCTTCCAGCGAGGGTGCGCTGTTCAGATATTGCGCCAAACCGGTGAGTTCGCCCATCGACTTTTCAGCCGATTCGCCGTGCCTCGCTTTTTCGAATTCGATTATGATCAAGGCGCCGGATCGATACGCAGAAACATCGAGTGCCTTTTCGGTCCAGACATATCTGAAATTGTTTTCGTCACCGGAATACCATTCGGATAAGGCAGCTATGAACGGCAGGACCATAACATTTGCAGCCGCACCAATCGGCAGGGGCGCCTCAATGTAATCATGGAGATTATCACTCGCCTGCACGACAAAAAATTCGCTGGCAGCCAGGACCAGAAGCGCACCATGTTCCTGAATAGCGCCGGGGATGTGGATGGGCTCGGCGCCGCAACTATCCAGTTTCGGCGTAACTGAACTCATGACTTTCTCCAGCCGCTCTCTGTAGAAGAACGATCGACCTGCTCAAAAGATGCCGCCAACCTATTGATTATTGCGGCGATGTAAACGCTCGTTTTCAGCAAATCGTGTCAGGACGACCACCAGAATTTCCGAAGATCGTCGCTCCAGTCGCTATGACCCAACGCTTGTCATGAGATAATGACCCACCCCCCAGACGTCACCGCCGTCATGGCCGAAAAGCCCGGCGGTTGCCAGAAAGAACAGTCGCCAGCGCCGTTCCCACAAGCGCGCATCAACGCCGTAAACCCGCCGCAGGATCGGTCGTATATGCTCGATCTCCCGGTCGAAATTCGCCAGCCAGTCGAGCGCTGTCCGACGATAATGCGATCCCGACCAGCGCCATTCCCGTTCGACGGTGAAAAGCGTGTCGAAACGATGGGGAAGATCGAAGGCAGGCATGATGCCGCCGGTGAAGAAATGCTGCGCGATCCAGTCTGCCGGATTATTGTGGTCAAAACGGTAGGATCGGTCACGGTGATTAAAGACGTGCAGGAAAAAGCGGCCTTCCGGCTTCAGCCATGCATGAACACGCTCAAACAATGCGCGCCAGTTGGACATGTGCTCGAACATTTCCACCGAGACGACGCGATCGAAACGCGCGCCAACGGTGAAATCATTCATATCGGCGGTCACTACCGACAGATTGGAAAAGCCGCGCTCCCGGGCGCAGCCGATTATATATTCGCGTTGCGATGCGGAATTTGAGACGGACGTGATCCGCGCGTTGGGAAAACGCCCCGCCATATAAAGGGAAAGCGAGCCCCAGCCGCAGCCGAGTTCGAGAATGTCCATACCATCCTGCAACCCGGCATGGGACACGGTCTCGGCCAGCGCAGCAGTTTCCGCCTCATCAAGGGTCGTCGCGGCATCGGGATAATAACAGCAGGAATATTTGCGCTGGCCCCCAAGAACGAGCGCGAAAAATTCCGCCGGGACCTCGTAGTGCTGCCTGTTCGCCTCGTCGGTATGGCTGGCAATGGGGAATTTCGCCATATCGGCCGCAAAAACCAATTCGGCATCGGCCGGGATTTTTGCAAGCCGCCGTTTCGTTCTTGCGCAGAGCATATCTATCCCGGCGAGAGTGACGCTGTCGTTAAGCGGCGTACGTTCCGCGGCATTGATGGCGAAGGAGAGCATGTTCATGGCGTTTCCTCGTTCTTGCGCGGCCCCGGAAAGAAAGCGTTGACGCGGCGTTGCAGGGCGCGGAATTTTTCCCCGCGCGATTTCAGCATGTGCTCTTCAAGCGGCGGAATGCCGGAGACATGGACGAGCAGCCAGTACATCATGACCGGTGCGGCGAGCGAGGCCCATGACAAGGCGTGGGCCTGAACCGCCAGCAACGGCAGGCTGCACCAGAAGAGCCATTCGAAGAAATAATTGGGATGGCGGGAATAACGCCAGAGACCGGTTTCACACACGCCGGTTTTTGCTTCAGGGGTTTTCCTGAATTTCGATAGCTGTGCGTCCGAGAGAGCTTCCCCTGCCAGCGCTGCAACGGCAATCATGGTGGCAAGAAGGTCGAGAACACGCAGGAAACTCTGGCCATTACTGGCCGCAAGGTAAACCGCCAGAACAAGCACGAAGGCGGCAATGGCCTGTATCTGGAGGAAGATGAAAAGTCGCAGGGAGGCCGCGCTGCCCCATTTTTCGATGAGTTTCGCATAACGCGGATCTTCCCCGCCGCCCCGCGTGCGCAGGCCGATATGGCCGGCAAGCCGCAGGGACCAGACGGCAATAAGCAAAAATACGATGGCGCGTCGCCCGCCGTCTCCTTCCGCCAGTAAAACAGCCAAGACGCCTCCGAGCCCCACGCTTGCCGACCAGACGGTGTCGATCCAGCCGCTAGAGCCGGTTGCTCTCTGTAATGCCCACGCTCCGGCCATGAGCAGCGACATGAGAATGGCAAGCATCAAGATCACAGAAAACATCACTACTTCGCTCACCGTTTTGAACAGATCGAGGCCGGGTGTCCGTGATGGCAAATACGAGCGAACCGGCAAAAGAGTTTCAGGGTTCGGAAAAAAATCAAAAAAACTGCCGGCCGCTGAAACTTATCAGGCGCCGGCCTCGTATCTGCGCTGTCCCAGGGCAAATTTCTGTAATGCGATAGCGAGGATAGATGACCGACACCGAAGCAACACGAGGACATAGCCGGCGGCGCATCGCCATAGTGGGAACAGGAATTTCCGGCCTGTCGGCGGCCTGGCTTTTGTCGCAACGGCACGATATCACGGTCTTCGAGGCGGCGGATCGCATCGGCGGCCACACCAACACGGTAACATTCAATACGGATAATGGGCCGGTTCACGTCGATACCGGCTTCATCGTTTATAACGAATCGACCTATCCCAATCTCACCGCGCTTTTTCAGACACTGGACGTGCCGACCGCGGCCTCCAACATGTCTTTCGCCGTTTCGCTGAACAATGGCAGCTTTGAATATTCCGGCGGAAACGGTCTTGGCCTGCTGGCACAAAAGAGAAATGCGCTACGACCTCGTTTCTGGTCGATGCTGGCGGACCTGCTGCGGTTCTACCGCAACGCTCCGCGAGACCTGCATGTGATGGGCGACGTGTCTCTCGACGACTATCTCACGCGCAATCGCTACGGGGCGGCCTTCCGCGACGATCATCTTTACCCCATGGCCGCGGCCATATGGTCCACGCCGGCGATGGAGGTCGGTCGTTATCCAGCGGCACATTTCATCAAATTCTGCCGCAATCACGGTCTGCTGCTGCTACGCAATCGGCCGGTCTGGCGCACCGTCGTCGGTGGCGCACACGAATATGTAAAACGCATCACCGCACCGTTTGCGGATCGAATTCGTCTCTCGACGCCGGTGACGCGCATCCACCGCCTGCCTGACGGCATCGAAATCATCACTGCGGAGGGCGAAACCGCTCGCTTCGATGACGTGGTGATCGCAACCCATGCGGATCAGGCGCTCGATATGCTTGTGGATACAACGCGCGCCGAACGGCGCATTCTCGGCGCCTTTACCTACACCCGAAACCGCGCCGTGCTTCACACCGACAGCAGCTTCATGCCGCGCCGGCGCGCTGCCTGGTCAAGCTGGAACTATGTGGCCGACAAGAGCATTGAAGCTCGTCAACCGAGCATCACCTACTGGATGAACAGGCTGCAGCCGCTGGGCAAAACCCCTGATACTTTTGTAACGCTGAACCCGGCGCGGGAACCGGATCAAGGAAAAATCATCGCCGAGGAAACCTATCACCACCCGGTTTTTGACGCTGGCACCGAACAGATGCGTCAGGAATTATGGGCCTTGCAGGGCCTGCGAAACACCTGGTTCTGCGGCGCCTATTTCGGCTCTGGTTTTCATGAAGACGGCCTTCAGGCGGGCCTTGCGGTTGCCGAAGATCTTGGCGGCGTATCCCGCCCATGGAAGGTTGCGGACGACAGCGGCCGGATCATTCGCCTGGATTTGGCGGCGATTGCGACGGACACACAACTCATGGAGGCAACGTCATGACGCCTCCCCTCACATCGGCGCTTTTCCCGGGCCACGTGACCCATGCGCGTTTCAAGCCAAAAACCCACAAACTGGACTACCGGATTTATTCGCTGCTTCTCGATCTCGATGAGTTGGAGACGCTCGACCGGAAATTGCGGTTTTTCTCTGTCGACCGTTTCAACCTGTTTTCATTTCATCGCAAGGATCGCGGCAACGGTGACAACACGATCGGGCTGCGCCAGCAGATAGAAACGGCCATGGCGGCGGCGGGCATGGCCGCCGATGGCGGACCCATCCGCCTGCTTACCATGCCGCGCCTGCTTGGCTGGGCCTTCAACCCGCTCAGCGTGTTCTTCTGCCACGGGCGCGACATGTCACTTAAAGCCATCCTCTGGCAGGTCGACAACACCTTCGGCCAAAGACACTCCTATCTGATCCCGGTAGAGGCCGGCGCGGGGACAGAGATCGTCCAGCGATGCGACAAGGCCTTTTATGTCTCGCCCTTCATGGACATGAACCTCCACTATGTTTTCCGCGTCGTCCCGCCCGGTGACAGGCTGAAGATCGTCATTGAAACTTTCGACGATGAAGGCGCCGTCCTGACAGCCCGCCATTTTGCCCGAAGGGTCGAGCTGACTGATGGCGCGCTGCTGAAAGCCTTCGTCGCCATCCCCTTTCTCACGCTGAAAGTCGTTGTCGGCATTCACTGGGAAGCCCTGAAAATCTGGCTGAAGGGCGTGCGGCTGAGAAAACGTCCGCTGCCACCCGTCGAGCCCATCTCCTTCGTTTCCCCTTCATCGTCGCAAATCGAGGCCAGAATTCATGACCCCGTTTGAAAATCTCTCCGAGTTACCGGCGCAGAATACCCGCCTCAAGGGCCGCACAGGCATGGGCATATGGCTCATCAACCGGCTGCTGAACAATATCGACCGGGGACGGCTGCGCGTCGTCCTTCCTGGCGGCGGAACCGTCGAAAAATCAGGAAAATCGGAAGGCAGCGACGCCGTTATCGTGCTGCATAACTGGCGGGCAATCCGCAGGCTGCTCGTTAACGGCGATATCGGCTTCGCGGAAGGCTTTATCGAGAATGACTGGTCTACGCCTGACCTGACGGCGCTCATCCGTTTCGCCGCTCAAAATCGCGAGGCATTTGCAAGGTCGATGCGCGGCAGCCTGCCCATGCGCCTCATCAACCGGCTTGCACACGGGCTGAATGCCAATACCCGACGCGGCAGCCGCCGCAATATCGAGGCGCATTACGATCTCGGCAACGAGTTTTACCGGCAATGGCTCGACCCCTCGATGCTCTATTCGTCGGCGATTTTCGACGGCACGACACCCAGCCTTGAGGCCGCGCAACGTAAGAAACTCGAGCGCATTGCGGAAAAACTCCAGTTAACCGGCAACAAGAGCGTATTGGAAATCGGCTGCGGCTGGGGTGCGCTCGCCATCCACCTCGCCACGCAGCACAATGCCAGCGTGACCGGCATCACCCTGTCCCCGTCCCAGTTGAACTGGGCGAAAAATGCGGTGGAAAAAGACGGCAAGGCCAGCCGGATCGATCTCAGATTGCAGGACTACCGCGACGTGACCGGCCAATTCGACAATATCGTCTCCGTGGAAATGTTTGAAGCGGTCGGTGAAGCCTACTGGCCAAGTTATTTCGAAACGCTGAAACGCTGCCTGAAACCCGGCGGCCGTGCGGTGCTGCAAATCATCTCCATCGAGGAAAACCGCTTCGATACCTATCGGCGCAAGGCAGATTTCATCCAGAAATACATCTTTCCCGGCGGTTTCCTGCCCTCCGATTCAGCGCTCGAAAAAGCCGTCGGGCAAGCCGGCCTGAAGCTCACGGAGACAGAACTTTTCGGCCAGTCCTATGCGCTCACGCTTTCGGAGTGGCGTCAGCGTTTCCATGCCCGGTGGCAGACGATTTCACTGCTTGGATTCGACGACCGCTTCCGGCGGCTCTGGGATTATTACCTCTGCTATTGCGAAGCAGGTTTTGCCGAAGGGACCATAAATGTCGGCCTGTACACGATAGAACAAGGATAAGGCGGGGCCAACCGGTGGAGAAAGACAATGAAAATCATGAGATTGGCAATTGTATCTGCCCTGTCCCCGATGCTGGTCGGCTTCGGTGCGACAGCGGCGGAGATCGACGGCAACTGGGCGCGCGGCGACGGCAAGGCAAAAGTGCTGATCGCGCCCTGCGGTGAAAAAATATGCGCCACAAACACCTGGATCAAACCCGGCACGCCGAAGGAGAAGACCGGCGACCGCCTGATCATGGACATCAAAGAGAGCGAGGCGGGCATCTATTCCGGCACCGCCTTCGATCCTCAGCGGGACAAATCCTACAGGATAACAGTCACCCTTGCCGGCAATAACATGACCACGAAGGGCTGTATCGTCGCCGGCCTTCTGTGCAAGGGCATAAGCTGGACCCGGATCGACTAGCGCAGATCACGCGCCGTTCCGCCTATTAATTGCATTGTCTGCCGAACGAAAAAAACTCGCCGCCTTCTCAATGCCCGGCAAAGGAAAACACCGATGAAGACCTATTTCGCAGCCTATTTTTTCACGCTCGTCGCGTTTCTGGTGATCGATTTCATCTGGCTGAGCACCATGGCGTCGCGTCTTTACCGCCCGGCTATCGGCGATCTCCTGGCGGAAAATTTCCGGCTCGCTCCAGCGGTCGTCTTCTACCTCATCTACGCCGGCGGGCTGACCTTTCTTGCCGTGCGCCCGGCCCTGCTTTCCGGTGAATGGACGACGGCGCTGCTTTACGGCGCGATTGTCGGTTTCATGGCCTACGCCACCTATGATCTGACCAATCAGGCGACGTTGAAGAACTGGCCAACCACCCTCACCATTGCCGATCTTCTTTGGGGGACCTTCGTTTCCGCCGCAGCGGCGATCATCGGTTACCTCGTCACGGTGCGCCTCCTCGGCCCGCTGGAAAATTCGACGGGCATATCATGACGACGCTTCCTCTCGGCTACGGCGCAAGTGCGGCCCTCCTGTGGGGGTCCCATCGTGAACTTCCTCTTCCTCGTCCCTTGTCTTCGTGTGAAAGACGACCTTATAAAGGAAGCGCAGCAAGGAAGGTTCGAATGCAGGGCACAGAGATAGCAAGCCTAATCAACCGTGTCGGCATGGGTGATCGTTCAGCATTCGTTTCGCTCTACCAGGCAACCAGTCCGAAGCTTTTCGCGATCTGCCTGAAGATCCTGCGGGACAGAACCGAAGCCGAAGAGGCGCTGCAGGAAATCTATATCAAGGTGTGGCAGCGCGCCCGCACATTCGCCGCAAGCGCCGGCAAGCCGGCCACATGGCTTGCCGCCATCGCCCGCAACCACGCGATCGACACGATCCGGGCCCGTAAACCCATAAGCGATGATATTGATGAGGCCTATGAGCTGGCCGACGATGGCATTCGCGATCCTGAACAGCAGGTCGTTCTGGCGGACGAAGGCCGCAGGATCGAGGATTGCATGCGTGAACTTGAAACTGTTCACGCAAAGGCGGTACGCCGAGCCTATGTTGAGGGTTTAAGCTATCTCGAACTGGCAGATGAATTGCGCGTGCCACTGAACACGGTCAGAACGTGGCTGCGGCGCAGTCTTCTCAAACTCAGAGAGTGCATGCAGCGATGACAACGGGCGACCAGAGCGGCGGAATGTACTCGCGCGACGAAATCCTCGCCGGCGAATATGTGCTGGGCGTCCTGCCACTCGAAAAGCGCCGCGAACTGGAGCGGCGTATTGAGGACGACAGGGTCTTCGCGCAACTGGTGCAGCGTTGGGAGCAGGAATTTTCCGACTTCAATGCCGATTATGAAGAGCAGGTACCGAATGCGGCTGTTCTTGCTCGCATCGAAGAGCGCCTGTTCGGCAGCAGGGATATCAACGCCAACGGCAGCCTGTGGAATTCCGCGTCCTTCTGGCGCTGGATATCGGTTGCCACCAGCGCGACCGCCGTGGCCGCCGTCGTCTACGCCGCCTTTCCCGAAAAACGGCAGGGCGTCACCCCGCTGGTGGCGGAACTTGCGACAACCGACAGCCAGGTCAATCTGCTTGCCTCCTATGACGCGGAATCCGGACGGATGCGCATCATCCCCGTCGCAACCGGTAAGACGGACGAAAAATCACTGGAACTGTGGCTGGTCATGGATGGCGGCAAGACGCGCTCGCTGGGCGTGTTCCAGCCCGGCACGTCTGGCGATCTCATCATCCCCGCCGATATGCGCAGCACAATCACGGAAGGCACGACCTTCGCGATCAGCGTGGAGCCCTTCGGCGGATCGCCAACCGGTCAGGCAACCGGCCCAGTTATCGCCGTCGGCAGCGCGCGGCTGTTATAGAAGGCCCTTGCAGCAGCATCCCACGGACCCGGGATTGCTACACCGTTGAGGAGGCATAGGCTCTCCTTGCAAAGGAGAGCCCAACCGATCAGATCCGGGCGCCACCGGTTGCATCTATCATCTGTCCCGTCGTCCAACGCGCATCGTTCGATGCGAGGAAAGCAATGACGTCGGCAATATCCTCCGCTCGTCCGACACGCGAGAAGACCGAGAGGGCTTCCGCACCGGCGCGCGCATCAGGCGATGCCAGCCACTCGGCATTCATATCCGTTTCCGTCACACCCGGTAGCACGGCATTGACTGTAATTCCGCGCGCTGCAAATTCAGGTGCCAGTGCAAGCGTCAATGTCTCAAGCGCGCCTTTGGAAGCAGCGTAGGCGGGATGCGTCGGCGCCGCGATCCGTGTAAACCCGGTCGAGACATTGATGATCCGGCCGTTCTCGCGAATATGGTCGGCGACCGCCTGGATCAGGAAGAACGGCGCCTTGTAGTTAATCGTCATCACCTCGTCGAAAACAGACTCGCTCGTCTGCTTCAACGGCAATGCAGGCGCGATGCCGGCATTGTTCACCAGTATGTCGAAACCGGACGAACCCGTCTCGTTACGCGCCGCTTCACTGAACTGCGCCCACAGGCTGTCGGCCGCCTCCTTACCCTGTCTGAGGTCGGCCTTCACCGCGACGGCCTTGACGCCAAGCGCCTCGATGTCGCGTACCGTTGCATTGGCCGCATCCAAATTGGCGGTGTAGTGAACGCCAATCAAGGCGGCGCCCTCCCTGGCAAAAGCGAGGCCAACTGCCCGGCCGATACCGCGTGAACTTCCAGTAATAAGGGCTATTTTGCCTGCGAGACGCTTGGACATGGATCACTCCGTTGCTAAAATAAATAGTGATCCCTACAATAAGAGCTGAAATACGTCTGTCAACAATTTAATAGGGATCGCTATTTTAATGGAGAAGCCAGTCCGCAAACGCGGCAGACCCCGCATGTTCGACCGCGATATTGGCCTCGACATCGCGGCCCGGCTGTTCTGGGAACATGGCTACGAAGGGACATCGATCGCCGATCTTACGAGGTCGATGGGTATCAATCCGCCAACTCTCTATTCCACCTTCGGCTCAAAGGAAGAATTGTACCGTCAGGCGCTCGACTTCAGCATTGCCCGTGAAAACAGCCGCCGGTCGAACATCCTGCAATCGGATCTTCCGGTTTATGAAGCCTTGAGGCTCTATCTTTACGATATCGCTGACGGAGACACCCAGCCGGACAAACCGCCCGGCTGCATGGTCTCGACGGCCGTCCTGCAACATGCGCAAGAAAATGCATCCGTGGCGCGGATGACGGCATCCTTGCGCGAAACGTCAATGCAGACACTCAAAGCCCGTTTCGACCGCGCCGTCGAGGAAGGGGCGTTGCCTGCAAATACTGATACCGACACGCTCGCACGCTTTTATGGCGCGATCATCCAGGGCATGTCCGCCCAGGCTTGCGACGGCGCCTGCAATGCCTTGCTGAAACGGCTGATCGACCTTGCACTTGTGGCCTGGCCTGGAAAACGTCAGACCTCCGCAGAGACGCAGATTAGGAGCACTTAACCACGCAATCACCAATCCGCGACTGACAATTGGACCGCGCTTACTTGTGCGTTTATGCCCGTTCAGGAAAGTGGGACAGGTGAAATCATGGTTTTGCCACCGCCCGAAGCGCCTTCGCCAGTTTCTTGATGGCCTCTTCTATCTCGAGAGGTGTGTATGCAGCAAAACCCATCAGGAAACCGGCCTTCGGGTCACCGGCAGCGTATAGACCCGATAACCCCAGAAGCTCGATACCCACGCGCCGTGCCGCATCGATGGCAGAGCGTTCCGAAAGTTCACCAGTCAATACACAGGACATTTGCAGCCCACCAACGGGAACATGCGGCTCGATGAAATCCGACAGATGCTTGCTGGCGAGACGAGCCAATACGTCGAGCCGTTCGGCGTAGATGCCGCGCATGGCGCGTACATGTGCTCCGAAATGCCCACCTTCCATAAAGCGGGCGAGCGTCAGCTGCGCCATCGGCGCCGTATGACCGTCCAGCAATGTGCGCGCAACGGTCATCGGCTTGACGAGCTGGGACGGCAACACGACATAGCCGATCCGCAAACCCGGAAAGAGCGATTTGGTGAAGGTGCCGATGTAGATAGTCCGGTCGTGGGGATCCAGACCTTGCACACAGGCAGTTGGCTTGCCCGCGTAATGAAATTCACTGTCATAGTCGTCTTCGATGATCCACATCTGATGCCGGGCCGCCCATTCAATCAGCGCCAGACGACGGTCCAGAGCCAGCGTCGCACCAGTCGGAAATTGATGGGATGGGGTCAGGAAAATCGCCTTGGCCCGGCGCGGGTGAGCCATGATCTGCTCGACGACGACGCCCTGCCGGTCGACAGGGATAGAAACACATTCCAGTCCCGCTGCATCGAACGCCTTGCGCGCGCCGTAATAGGCGGGATCTTCGATGAATATCCGATCGCCGGGATCAAGCAGCATGTTGGCGCACAACGACATAGCCTGCTGCGAACTGGTCAATACCAGCACCCTGTCGGCGGTCGCGCGTGCGCCCCGCTCAAGGTTGACATAATCGGCGATGGCGCGCCGAAGCGGTTCTGCTCCCTGCGGGTCACCGTGAAGCAGAGTTTGTGCGCCAACCTCCTTGCGAACCTGCCGTTCGAGACGCTCCCAGATCTGAAGCGGAAAGGTGCGCGTCTCCGGTATCCCGTGAGCGAACGGCCGCGGTGACAGCATCTCGCGAACACCGCCGCTGCGAAACATGGCCGCTCCCCGCCTGCTGAGACTGGGGGCCTGACTGCGCAGGAGCATGGCCTGCCGGGAAAGACGGGGCCCGGGCATGAACTCCGTCATCTCCGCGACGAAGCTGCCGCTGCCAACACGCCGGTCGATGAAACCTTCGGCGTGAAGCTGGGCATAGGCCGCTTCGATCGTATCACGCGATACCTCCAGCGATTTGGCGAGCGCGCGTGAGGCGGGCAACGGCCTGCCCGGCCCCAATGCACCACCGACAATCAATTGGCGGATCGCCCTTTGAATCCGCACGTGAAGCGGCATGGCGGCATGGGCTGGATCGGCAATCCAAGCCTTTACGGTTTCGAGTTGGGAATGCTTGAACAAATGGTCTGCTCGCATCGTCAAAATTGGCTGGGTTAATCAGTCCATTAATGGACTAAATGTCAATGCGCCTTGTTCACGGCCTACGCAAACTGCAGGAGATTTCCCAGACTATGCCACCGCATTTCTCGCCTTCATCCGTCCGCCTTGACGACCTTCCCCATCCCGTTGTTGCGGGATTGATCTCCGTCATCGTCAACTATGGCGGCACGTTCATCCTGGTCTTTCAGGCAGCGAAGATTGCAGGCCTGAGCCCACAACTCACGGCATCCTGGGTGTGGTCGATCTCGATCGGCGTCGGATTGACTGGGCTTTTCCTCAGCCTGTGCTATCGCGAACCGATCATCACGGCATGGTCGACACCGGCTGCGGCATTTCTCGTCACCGCGCTGGCGGGAACACCATATGCCGAGGCAATTGGCGCTTACATGATCTCTGCGGCGGCCTTCGTCGTGCTCGGCGTATCCGGCTACTTCGAGAAAGTCATCCGCCTGATCCCACCCGGTATCGCCTCAGGTTTGCTTGCCGGCATTCTGCTGCAATTCGGCATCGGAGCCTTCGCTGGTGCAAGTGTCGATCCGCTATTGGTCGGCTCGCTAATCTTCGCCTACGTGGCATTGAAAAGGCTCTCCGCTCGCTACGCAGTGGTCGGTATTCTGGTTCTGGGGCTCGTTTTCCTCCTGGCGCAAGATCGCGTCGATCTGTCCGGCCTCACGCTGAAGTTTGCAGCGCCGGTCTTCACCATGCCGGAATTCTCGTTGAATGCGCTGCTGTCCGTCGCGCTTCCGCTATTCCTGATTACGCTGTCCGGCCAATATATGCCGGGAATGCTGGTCTTGCGGAATGACGGCTTCAAGACAAGCGCCAATCCCATTGTGACCGTGACCGGACTTGGTTCGCTCGCCATGGCTCCTTTCGGCTCCCATGCCTTCAACATCGCAGCGATCACGGCGGCGATCGCCACGGGTAAAGAAGCGCATGACGATCCTTCCAAACGCTGGATTGCCGGAGTTGCCGCTGGCTGTTTCTATATTCTGGTCGGCGTGTTCGGCGTAACGCTGGCTGCCCTCTTCATGGCGTTTCCAGCAACCTTCATCACCACGCTCGCCGGTCTTGCACTTCTTGGTACCATCGGCAGCAGTCTTGCGGCAGCGATGGCAGACCCGAGTTCCCGCGAGGCGGCGCTGATTACCTTCCTCGCATCTGCCGCCAATATCAAATTGCTCGGCATTGGTGGGGCGTTCTGGGGCCTGCTAATCGGCCTCGCCGCCGCCATCGTCCTCAACGGGCAACTGCCGCGGCGCGTACGCCAACCAAAGACAGCAAGCGAAGGAACCTCCAAATGAGCCGCAGACCGCCACCATTTCTCGATCCAGAGCCAAGTCGTGCACAGGGCTCGGGGCAATAGCGCGGCTCTGCCACGCCTGCCCACGGGCCGATCGATACCAGCCGTCACATTAGTCCGACTATAGCGAGTTTCGTGGAAACGCGGCGTTGTGGCACGGGGAAATTCGTCATTCACTGTGCGCGAGAGCTATTGCGATACCTTGCATCACGCCTCGGATTTCGGCGAGGCCCTTCAAGCGTCCGATTAGGGAATAGCCGGGATTGATCCGATCCTTGCCGATATCATCGGCTAGCAGGTGTCCGTGATCCGGACGAAGTGGGATTTGCCAGTCGGCGCGGCCCTCGCCTACGCGCCGCTCCTGCTCCTGCATCAGTGCAAGGATCACCGCCGGCATGTCGCTCGATCCGCCGAGATGATCGGCTTCGTAGAACGAGCCATCATCCTCGCGCTGGACATTGCGGAGGTGCGCGAAGTGAATGCGCGGGCCGAACTCGCGAACCATGGCCGGCAGGTCGTTGTTGGCGCGTGTGCCATATGAGCCGGTGCAAAAAGTGATACCGTTGGCGGGACTATCGACAGCGGAGAGTATGCGTCTGACATCGGCGGCCGTCGAGACGATACGCGGCAGACCATAGAGCGAAAAGGCCGGATCATCGGGGTGGATGCAAAGCCGTATACCGACCTCTTCGGCAACGGGCACGATCTCCCTGAGGAAGCGCGCGAGATTCGCATGCAGGACATCGGCGGCCACACCGTCATATTCGGCGAGCGCGGCGAGAAAGCTCGCTCGGTTGAACTGGCGCTCGGTTGCCGGCAGGCCAGCAATGAGATTGCGCTCGATCCGGTCGATCTTTGCCTGATCCATGCCATCGAGACGCTGACGCGCCGTGAATATCTGCTCTTTGGAGTAACTTTCTTCGACACGCGGCCGCTTCAGCACGAAAAGATCGTAGGCGGCAAAATCAACCGCGTCAAAGCGCAGCGCATAACCGCCATTAGCCAGGGGCTGCATCAGCTCGGTGCGCGTCCAGTCCACCACCGGCATGAAATTGTAGCAGACGATCTCAATGCCAGAGCGCGCCAGTGCCCGCAGTGTGTCCTTGTACCAGCCGATATAGCGCGCGCTGTCTGATGTTCCTAGTTTGATCGAGTTGTGAACCGGGATGCTCTCGACGACGCTCCAGCGCATTCCGGCAGCTTCGATCTGCGCCTTCTGCGCCAGGATTGCGTCGTCAGACCAGGGCGAGCCATCATAAATGTGGTGCAGCGCCGAAACGATCCCCGTAGCGCCTGCCTGCCGGATATGGCTGAGCGGCACCGGATCGTTTGGCCCGTACCAGCGAAAGCACTCTTCCATCAGTCTCATGCAGAACTCCTACCGCTTCAGGTGGCTATTGTTGGACCACAAAGACCGATAATGTCCAATTGGCCCAACAATTCAAGCCTGACATTATGTAATTTTGCGATTTAAGCTCTGATAAGAAAATATTTTGAGAGGTTCTCTTGACTGAGGTTTAAATCTGGACCAACAAATAAGCCATCGCACGGAGGATGATCGGTGAGCAGTTCTGCAAGGGAAGATGCGCTGTCGAGCATGGAGATTGTCGAACCCGGCAAGACCTCGGCGGTCGATCGGCTGGTTGATCAGATCCGCGAGATGATCTCGGAACGCGGCCTTGGGATAGGCGACGCGCTGCCAACCGAGCGCGATCTCGGCGAGCAGTTTCAGACCGGCCGCAACACCGTGCGCGAGGCACTGCAGGTGCTTCGCGCCTTTGGTATGGTCGAGACCAGGCCAAAGGTCGGTGCCGTCATCAGCGGTGGCCATGGCGAGGCAATCCGCCGCCTTTTCGCCTTTCACAACGGTATTTCGCCGGACTCCTTCCGAGATCTGCAGGGCTTCCGTCGCATCATTGAAACCGGCATCGGTGAACACATCATCCTCACCGCAAGCGAAGCGGATTTCGACAGGCTCGACAAGATCAATACGCGAATTCTGGAGGCCGAAAGCGTCGAGGCGGCAGCGCGCTGCGACTATGAATTCCATTCGGCGATCGTCGAACTTTCCGGCAACCGCACGACCCTTGCCGCCTATCACATGCTGCGCTCGGTGATCGAGGAGGTCATGCGGCTCGGCAAGACGGAACGTCCGGTGCATGCGGCAACCTTCGAAACGCATGCGGAGATCGTCCGTGCATTGAGGGCTCGCGATCGCATCGCCTATGTTTACCTGATGAGCCGTCACTTGGAGTTCGGCATCCGTTTTGTCGATGCAGCACCTCGGGGTCAACCGTTGTGATGAGCATATGAGATTTTAGCTGAACCGCTCCCAATGTGGGCGGTGCAGGCAGCCGTTTTCCGGATCCACTCGCCCGTTGGTCCGGCGGTACGAACAGGGCGCTTTGGGAGGAGAACCAATATGAGCAACATGAAACGTCTGGCGCTTGCCGCGCTGCTTGCCACCGTAAGCTTTGCGCCGAATGCTGCATTTGCCGGTGGCAAGGCAATCGCCGGCATCGTTTTTCAGCAGGACCAATATTTCCGTGGCATCCAAATCGGCATGGAAAAGGCGGCGAAAGCTGCCGGTGACGAGCTCCTGGCGGGTAACAGCGATAGCAAGCTCGAGAAGGAAGCCCAGCTGATCGACACCTATATCGCCCGTGGCGTGAACTCGATCGTCGTCGCGCCACTCTCGGCCGACGCCTCGGTGCCTGCACTGAAGAAGGCACGTGACGCCGGTATTACGGTCGTTACCTACGGCACCTCGGCCAATGGCGACGTCGCACAGGCGACAGTGACGAGCTCCGACCGCGATATCGGCATCGGCACCGGTAAGGCCGCGACTGATTTCCTGAAGACACTCGGCAACGGCGAGAAGGTCAAGATCGGCATGCTCGCCTTCAAGGCGCTGCTGCCCGAACAGTCCAATGCCCGCGTCGAGGGTTTCCTGAGCGTCGTTAGTGATCAGGTCGATATCGTTGCCCAGCAGGACGCCTGGCTTGCCGAAAAGGCGCTCGCCGTCGCCAGTGACATGCTGACGGCCAATCCGGGTATCCGCGTCATATATGCCGCCAACGAAGGCGGTACGATTGGCGCCGTCCAGGCCGTGAAGAAGGCCGGCCTGGAAGGCAAGGTCTTCGTCTTCGGCACAGACGGTTCCGAGCAGCTCGCCAACATGCTCCTGAATTCCGACAACGTGCTGCAGGCGACAACGGCACAGCAGCCACTCGAAGTCGGCAAGCAGGCGATCGAGGCGGCGCAGAACCTGCTCGACGGCAAGAAGATCGAGACCAAGGTCAACGTGCCGGTGCTGCCTCTGACACGCGCCAACGCCGAAGGCATCGCTGCCTACAAGGAAGGCCTGAAGGCCCTGAAATAGGGCCAGGACGTGAGCCGCGTGGCGGGTTTTGCCCGCCGCGCCTTCGCACCCGACAGCAGGAAATCCGTATGAGCAATCCGCAATTGAGGTCAGCCGCGTTGCAAGGGGCGCAGGGACGGCTGGACTTTCAGGCCGTGACCAAGCGTTATGGCCCGACGGTCGCCCTTTCCGAGTTCACCCACAGTTTCGCGCCGGGCCAGGTGCATGCCCTGATGGGCAAGAACGGCTCCGGTAAGTCGACGCTTGTCAAACTTCTTGCCGGTGTCACCGAACCGACATCCGGTACGATCAGCGTCAATGGCGAGGATCGCCGCTTCACGTCGCCGCATGACGCTTTCGCAGCCGGCATCGTCACCGTGCACCAGGAGCTTTCGCTGGTGCCGGAGCTTTCGGTCGGCGAAAACATCTTTCTCGGACGCCTCCCTCATCGCCGCCGCGCCGGTTTCAGCGTCGTGGACTGGGAGGGGCTCCATCGCCGCGCCGGCGAACTGCTCGCCGACATGGGGCTCACGATCGATTCCCGTCAGCCGGTGTCCGCGCTCAGCGTCGGTCAGCAGCAGGTGGTGGAGATCGTCAAGGCGATGTCCTTCAATCCGTCGATCCTGCTTCTGGACGAGCCGACTTCGGCGCTTGCTTCCCGCGAGGTCAAACAGCTCTTCGCACTCATCGAACGCCTGCGCGCCCGCGGCGTAACGATGATTTACATCACCCACCGGATGAGTGAGCTTTTCGAAATCGCCGATACCTGCACGGTGATCCGCGATGGCCATTACATCGGCGCGGTTGCGATGAAAGAGACGACGCCATCGGCCATCGTCGGCATGATGTTCGGCGATGCCGCACGCGCCACACGCCCGCCACGGCGAACACTCGATCGCGCCGAGCCGGTGCTTGAGGTCCGCAACCTCAGTCGATCCGGGCATTTCCAGGATGTCTCCTTTGATCTTTACCCCGGCGAAATCCTCGGCATTGCGGGCCTGCTCGGCGCCGGCCGCACCGAGCTGATGCGGGCAATCTTCGGTGCTGACCCGGTTGACGGCGGTTCAGTGATGTTCAACGGCCGTGATATGACCGGTGCCAGCCCACGCGACATGCGCAAGGCCGGTCTCGGCTACACCCCGGAAAACCGCAAGGAAGTCGGCCTCGTGCAATCGCTCTCGACGGCCGACAATCTCTGCATGGCGAGCCTTGGTCCGATCTCCAGCGGAGGTTTCATTTCCCGTCGGCGCGAACAGCCGTTTGTCCGCCGCCAGATCACGGCGCTCCACATCAAGTGTGGTGACCCCGAACTGCCCGTGTCGTCGCTGTCAGGCGGCAACCAGCAGAAAGTGGTGATCGGCAAGTGGCTAAACCGGCAGCCTTCGGTGATGTTCTTTGACGAACCGAGCCGCGGCGTCGACGTTCAGGCGAAGAGCCAGATCTTCGATATCATCTGGCAGAAGGCGGCTGACGGTCTTGCCAGCATTTTTGTCTCGACGGAACTCGAGGAAGTCCTCGAAGTGGCTGACCGCATTCTCGTCATGCACCACGGCGAAGTCGTTGCCGAGGTGGACCCGGCAAAAACCGACCTTACCGAACTTTACGGCCTATGCATGGAAGGGGCCAGACAATGACGCTTGTAAACCCGACAACGGAAGCCCGTGGCCAGAATACGCTGCTCAAGCTTCTCAAGACCTACCCGATGGAGATCATCCTCGCGGCACTGGTGATTTTCCTCATCCTGGTTGCGCCCGGCTTTGCCTCGACTGCCAATATGCTCAATGTGCTTCGTACCGTCTCCATGCTTGGCATCATCGCCTTCGGCATGACGGCCGTGATCATTAGCGGCGAGATCGACTTGTCTGTCGGTGCCGGCGCCGCCCTCGCCGGCTGCATCGTCGCCTGGTTCGCGGACCGCTTTGCCGGCGTCCTCGGCGATTGGGGCGCAGTCGCGGTCGGCTTTGCCGTGGCGCTCCTGCTCGGTTTCACGCTCGGCTATCTCACCGGCCGTTTCCGCCAATGGTTTAACGTGCCGACCTTCATCACCACGCTCGCCCTGTTTGCGGCGCTGCGCGGCGTTGCCAACCTCATCACCGGCGGTTTCCCACTGTCGTCCTTCCCGCTCGGCTTCGATTTCCTCGGCGGCGGATACCTCTTCGGCATTCCGTTTCCGGTCTATATATTCGCGCTCACTTTTGCCGTCATGCACTTCCTGATGAAGTACACGAGCTTCGGTCGCGAGGTTTATGCCGTCGGCGGCAATATGGAAGCTGCCCGCCTTTCCGGTATCGACATCTGGAAGGTGAAGGCGCTGACACTGGGCCTCACCGGCGCACTGACGGCCCTTTCAGGCACGTTGATCGCCTCGCAGATTGGCGCTGGAACCGGGACGACGGCCACCGGCATGGAGCTCGACGTCATCGCAGCCGTGATCATCGGTGGCACCTCGCTCTTCGGCGGCAAGGGCCGCATCTGGGGCACTCTCATTGGCGTCCTGTTCCTCGGCTGCATCTCTAATGGCATGACACTGATGAATGTCAGTGAATATTGGCAGTACGTCGTGCGCGGCGGTATCATCCTCGGCGCCGTGCTTCTCAACCAAGTTCTGGAACGGGTGCGTTGAGGCAGACGCCTTGCATATCGCTCCCCTATGAAACTTGATCGTGCTTATGGTTTCGGGCCTGTCCGGACTGAAACCATGACGATCTGTCGCGGAGACAATCATGACTGAATTCAAGGAAAAAATCGCGCTCGTCACCGGCACCTCCGGGATCGGTCTTGCCTCGGCGATCCGTCTGGCGTCATCAGGCGCGACCGTGCTTGCATGCGGTAACGACGCCGCCACCAACGAGATCTTCGACCGCATCGCCAAGGAGCGCGACCTGCCGATGTCGGCACGGTCCACCGATGTCGCCGTGGAGGCAGAGGTCGAGGCGGCCGTGCGCGAAACAGTCCTGCGCCATGGCGGGCTCGATATCATCGTCAACGCCGCAGCCGTCCACCCTTTTGGCACGGTGCTCGATACCAGCGCCGAGACCTTTGCCCGCTGCCTCGCCGTCAATGTCGGCTCCATCTACCTCACCGGTCGCTTCGGCATTCCGGAGATGGCGAAGCGCGGCGGCGGTGCGATCGTCAACATCTCCTCGGTACAGGGCCATGCCTGCCAGCAGAACGTTGCAGCCTATGTCGCCTCCAAGGGCGCCATACATGCACTGACCCGCGCCATGGCGCTTGACCATGCGGCAGCGAAAGTCCGGGTGAATTCAGTAAGCCCCGGATCGGTGCGCACGCCGCTGCTTGCGCTTGCGGCCCGCACCTATGGCGGTGAGGGTGTCAGCGAAGCGGAAGCCTTCGCCCGCTTCGGCGCCGCGCACCCCATCGGTCGCATCGGTGAACCGGAGGAAGTGGCGGAACTCGTGGCCTATCTCGCCTCCGACCGCGCAGCCTTCGTCACCGGCTCGGACTTCCGCATAGACGGTGGCCTTACCGCCGGCATTGGCGTCAAATAATCAGACAGGAAACGACAACATGAAGATCGGCCTTGGACTTTACCGGGAGCAGCTCACCCCCGACAATTATCAGTTTGCGCAGCAAGCGGGTGCAACCCATGTCGTTGCGCACCTGACCAACTATTTTGCCGGCAAGGATCCCAAGATCGACAGCGGTGACACAGGTGGCTGGGGCGATTGTTCCGGCGACCGGCTGTGGTCTTATGAGGAACTGTCGGCTCTGGTGAAGGACGTGCGCGCCGGCGGTCTGGAGATTGCAGCGATCGAGAACTTCTCGCCGCGCTTCTGGCATGACGTGCTGCTCGACGGACCGGAGCGGGCTCAACAGATCGAGGGGCTGAAACAACTCATCAGAGACGCCGGACGCGCCGGCATTCCCTGCATCGGCTACAATTTTTCGCTTGCCGGTGTCTATGGGTGGACGCGCGGTCCCTATGCCCGCGGCGGCGCGGAATCCGTGGGCTTCGGCGTCGAAAACAGCATTGCACCCAGTCCGGACGCACCGATCCCGGATGGCATGGTCTGGAACATGCGCTATCGCCGCGCGGTCGCTGACGCGGCCTCCGTCTCGGTCAGTTCGGCTGAACTTTGGGACCGTCTTGGCCGTTTCCTGAAGGAGATCGTGCCCGTTGCCGAAGAGGCGGGCGTCGTGCTTGGCGCTCACCCGGACGATCCGCCGGCGGAGGAACTGCGCGGGACGGCACGGCTCGTCAACCGCCCGGAAAAGTACGACCGGCTGATGGCGATCGTGGATTCGCCCTCGAACGGTTTGGAACTCTGCCTCGGGTCGCTGCAGGAAATGCCGGGCGGCGACATCTATGAGCACGTTCGTCGCTTCGCCCGCTCCGGCCGCATCGGTTACATCCATTTCCGCAACGTGCGCGGAAAAATGCCGCGTTATGTTGAAACCTTCGTCGATGAGGGCGATATCGACATGGCCGAAATCATCCGCATCCTGCGTGACGAGAATTACCGGGGCGTGCTGATCCCCGACCATACGCCAGCCATGACCTGCGGTGCTTCCTGGCATGCGGGCAAGGCTTTCGCGCTTGGATACATGAAGGCGCTTGTGCAGAACGCCGAAGCTCTCGGACCGTCGCGGTCGATCACCGCGAGCATAGCGGCGGAATAGGAGGTGCGGATGGCACGCGAACCTGTCTGTGTCGCGCCCGTGGGCGACCGCTGCGGTGAAGGTGCAGTCTGGTCGGCGCCGGAAGCGGCACTCTACTGGACCGACATCAACCGTTTTCTCATTCATCGCTACGACGAGGAAACACTCGCGGTCAGGACGTGGCTCTTCGAGGAGCCGGTGGTCGCTATCTCGCTCACAGACGAAGATGGCCGACTGCTTGTCGCCCTCGGCTCGAAGCTGATCTGGTGGTGGCCACAGACCGACCGGCGCAAGGATCACGGCTTTGTCCTGCCCGGTGCCCCACGCGTCCGCTTGAACGACGGACGCACCGATCCGGCCGGAAACTTCTGGGTCGGTTCCATGAAGAACAACGTCCTTCCCGATGGTCAACTGGGCGATGTGGCGCCCGGCGAAGGCATCCTCTACCGGATCGCGCCGGACGGCGCTGTCAGCGAATGGCGGGCTGGCCTTGGAATTTCCAATACGCTTTGCTGGAGTCCGGGCCGAAGCACCTTCTATTTTGGCGATACGCTCGCGAACGAAATTTACGCTTTCGACTACGATGTATCAAAGGGTGCCATATCGGCAGAGCGGCACTTCTTCACCGGCTTCGAGCGCGGTTCGCCCGACGGTTCGGCGATCGACAGCCAAGGCTTCCTCTGGAACTGCCGTTATGGCGGCCGTTGTCTGGCCCGCATCGCACCTGACGGCAGCCTGGCGGAGGTGATTGATATGCCGGTCACCAACATCACCACCTGCGCCTTCGGTGGCGTGGATCTGAAAACGCTCTACATCACAACGGCAGGCGGGGGACCCGCCGAGCGCCTCGCAGGCAGTCTCTATGCCATCCGGGTAGACATCGCCGGCCTTCCGGAAAACCGCTACGGAGCAGCGACACCATGAGCGGAATGACCACACGACGTGCACTTGCCTGGGCGCATGGATGCGTCGCGGTGCAGTCGCTCGGCGGTATGCTTGGTCCGGTATTGTTCCTGCTGCCTGACGGGCGGCAGGTCAGCCCACTGCATGTCGCACCCTGGGGCAATGAGGCTGAGCGCGAGAAACTGCCGGAAATCCTGCAGGAGCTTCGCGGCGAATGGCCTTGCGTTCCCTTCGGCAGCGACGCGGGCAGAAGGCTCCCACCAGGCTGGTCCGCAACGGGCGAGAGTTTCGACGGCGCGGGCGTGCCGCATGGTTACAGCTCGAATGCCCATTGGACCTGGAACAATTGCGACGAGCGACAGATCGCAATGGAATGCCGCTATCCCGACCTTCATCCGATCCGCTTGCTTCGCCGGAGGATCATTCCGGATCAAAGCGCGGCTGCCATCGACATCATCCTGGAGATCGAGGTTCGGCACCCTTGCCGCCTTCCGATTGGCCTGCACCCGACCTTCCGGCTGTCGCCGCGGCCAGGGTCCGTCATTATCGAGCCCGGCGCCTGCGATCAGGTCTGGAGTTTCCCCGGAGATGTCGAACCGGGTGCTGCGCTGTTTGCACCCGACCGGCAATGGCCCTCGCTCGGCACGGTCGAGACGCGCGGCGGTTCGACGGTCGATGCAGCGAAAGTACCCCTTGCCGAAAACACCGAGGACCTTCTACAGCTTTCCGGCATCGATGGCAGGCTGGCGCTTCACTATCGCGACGAGGGTTTTCGCGCACGGCTCACGTGGCAGAAGGAGCACTTTCCCAGCCTCCTCCTCTGGTACAGCAATCGCGGACGCAAGGCCTATCCCTGGAATGGACGGCACCTGGCGCTTGGTGTCGAGCCGGTTGCTTCCGCCTTCGACCTCGGCCCTGCGGTATCAAACGCTGCCAACCCGCTGGCATCATCCGGCATAGCGACTGCAATCGCATTCGAGCCAGACCGGACCTTCACCACCCGCTACCGGCTTGCAGTCGAAGCTGCTTCGCAGACCAGCTAGGAAGCACGGGTATTCACCAGGAACGAACGGAAGAACTGCATATCCTGATCGAAGCGCTGTGCAGAAAAACATATTGATAGAAAAATGAAATCGGCGCAGGAATTGCAGCGCCGAGTTTTCACCGTGGATTTCGCACCAGCGATCTTCAGGCGTTGATACGCTCTTCAACGACCTTCCAGTTGATCAACCTGTCGAGAACCGCGCGGATATGTTCGGCTTTGCGATTTTCATAATCCAGGTAATAGGCGTGTTCCCAGATATCGATGCCGAGATAGGCGGGACGGCCGACGGCGACGGGATTGTTGCCGTCTTCATATCCGATCAGGGCGAGCTTGTTGTCATCGTCGCGTGTAAGCCAGACCCAGCCGGTTCCAAACACCGTATCCGACACATCAACGGCGCGTTTGGTAAAGCCGTCATAGCCGCCGAAGGTCTCGTCAATAGAAGCTGCAAGATTGCCTGTCGGCCGGTTTGAGCCACCGGGAACGAACTGATCCCAATAAGCAACGTGGTTCCAGGCCTGCGCGGCATTGTTGAAAATCTTGACATCATCCGCGCCTTTCGATTTGGCGGCTGCCTTGACGATCTCGATCAGGTCCATATCCGCATAACGGCTGCCAGCTGCCAGTGTGTTGAGCTTGTCGAAATAGGCCTTGTGGTGTTTGCCGTAATGCAGGCCAACCGTTTTTGCCGAAATGACCGGCGCGAGATCAGCTTCCGCAAATGGAAGGGCCGGTTGCTTCAAAGGCAAGGCTGCGCGGGCGATGTGAGGGAGCGGAAAGACTGTTGCGGCAGCTGCCGCCGCGCCTGTTACGAGAATGGTGCGTCGGGTTATGGTCATGACGTCCTCCTTTAAATGTCTACCAGTGGATAATCCGCGAAAGCGGCGCTGGTTTCCTCCGGCTGACAGAAAACCGATGAAGAACGGCGGCGATGTAAAGAAGATGCAATGTCGCCATGACCCGGACGCCCGGGGAAATTCGCGAGATTGAGGCTGTGGCGCCGTAAAAGGGGGCGCTATAGTTCAGGAAAGAATTCTGGCGATCTCTCGCTCTAACTGTTCCTGCGTGTAGGGTTTTCCCAGTCTTGGAAGACCCATTTCGGTCCCTGCCGGCAAATCCGCATAACCCGTCGCAACCAGGATCGGCAGGGCTGGGCGCAATTCGCGTGCGGCCTTTGCGAGTTGAGATCCATTCATGCCTGGCATCGAAAAGTCAGTAATCATCAGGTCAATGGCTGGCTCATTTTTTATGATATCCAGCGCCTGTTGCCCCGAATTTGCTTCGAGCACGCGATGTCCGAGATCTTCGAGCATGTCGACGGAACTCATGGCGATCAAGGCATCATCGTCAACCAGCAGGATTATCGCTGGCCCGCGCGGCAGTTCATCTGACGGGTCGGGCATCGATACTTGACGGCGCACTTCTGTGGTCACCGGAAGCCAGAGCTCGGCCAATGTGCCCTCGCCCAGTGTGCTGGTGAGTGTCAGTGCGCCATTGAGCTGGACAGCCAGACCATGGATCATCGACAAGCCCAGCCCCGTCCCCTTGCCCAGTTCTTTGGTGGAAAAAAACGGATCTACGGCACGCCGAACGGTTTCTTCGTCCATCCCGGATCCGGTGTCCCTTACGCTGAGGCATACATATGCACCCAGAGGAAGCCCCTCGGAAGGTACCACCCTTTCTTCAGCGCGGACGCTTATCGACAACTGGCCGCCCTCCGGCATGGCGTCGCGCGCATTAACGACAAGGTTGAGCAAAGCAAGTTCGACCTGATTGCCGTCGACCAGAACCAATGGCAGGCCGCCGGCGATGGCAGTGGTAATCTGAATGGACGAGCCGACGGAGCGTGCCAGCAGTTCCTGCATGTTTGCCACAAGTTCGGAGAGATCTGTCGGCTCCACCTCAAGATCCTGCCGGCGTGCAAACGCCAGCAGTCTCTGTGTCAGGGAGGCGCCACGCCGCGCACCCTGAAGCGCGCCATCGATCAAACGTGTCAGTCTCGGATCATCGGCAGCATGTTTTCTGGCGAGGTCGAGGTTGCCAAGCACGGCCATGAGCAGGTTGTTAAAGTCGTGGGCGACCCCGCCCGTCAACTGGCCAATCGCCTCAAGTTTCTGCGATTGAAGCAACTTCTGCTCGGTATCCTGCCGCTGGGCTATTTCCGCCTTCAGCGCCTCGGTTCGTTCTTCGACCCGACGTTCCAGCGTTTCATTCATCGAGCGTAGCGCCGCCTCGGCATGCTTGCGGGATGTGATGTCGGAACCGACACCAATAAGACGCTGGGGCTTGCCACGCTGATCATGGACAAGACGGCCGCGAACCTCCGCCCAATGCAGGCTTTGGTCCGGCCAGATAACACGATATTCGGAGACGTAGTCTTCGCCTGCATCCACGCTGCGTCGAAGACCATCTTCACGGCCTTGCCTGTCATCGGGATGCACGGAGGCTGTAAGCTCGTCGTAAGTCAGCTCCTTGTCTGCACATCGGCCGAAAATCTGACGAAACTCGGGGGAGGAGCCAAGCTCCCAACTCGAGAGGTCTAGGCTCCATGTGCCTAGATGCCCTGCAAGCAATGCAGTCTTGAGGTTGAGCTCGCTTTCACGCAATTCGATAATGCGGTTGCGAGCTTCAAGTTGCCGCCGACGGTTCTTGCGTGCCGACTCCACGACGCTGACGAAAGTTGTCGGGTGGAACGGTCGTTCCAGAAAGGAGACGTTTCCAAGTGCCTGGGCAACTCTTGCGGCAGCAGGGTTTCTCTCCGGCCCCGCTCCTTTGTGCGTCAGGACGATGAAAGGGAGATCCGACCAGCTTGGCTGGGACGTCACCCAGGCGTTGATAGGCCCGAGATTGCTGGAGCGAAGGACCTCTTCCACGACGACGACAAAAAGAGCATTTTCTCCAAGGCACTCGGCCAGGGCCTCAAGGCTTGCCACCGGCTGCGATGAAATACCGCGCTCCTGCAGGATGGATGCTGCGACAACGCTGTCGCGACCGTTCGGGGCGTAAATGAGGGCGACACTGTCACGATCAGGAATCGGAATTCCCTCCAATGTCGAGCATGTTTTTCTGTTCGCCGACAAAATGGGGTATGCCGCGCAAGACACCCTTGAAGCCCGCGAGTGGATCGCCGAGTACCAGACCGCACTCGCCGATATTGTATTCCCGAATTGTCGTTTCGTGTCTTCCAGTGCGCTTCTTGACGACCGACACGGCGCGGCGCACCTTTCCCATGGCCTCGAAGTAACGCAGCAGGACGACGCTGTCGGCGAGATAGGTGACGTCGACAGGCGATTTCATATCGCCGAAAAGGCCATGCTGGGAAACAGTGAGAAACGTGTTGGCGCCCTGCCTGTTGAGATATTGCAGCAATTCATGGATATGCAGAATGAGTGCATTTTCTTGCGGCATCGCGGCCTGGTAGCCGTTAATACTGTCGATTACGATCGTCTTGGCTTGGGCAATATCGACACGCTCCCGCACCCTATGAGCAAATTCCCCCGGCGACAGTTCTGCCGCATCGAGTTGCTCAATATGCAGCATGCCGCTTTCACGCATGGCGTCGATATCGATACCGATCCCGCGCATGCGATTTGACAGAAGCCCCAGCTCTTCGTCGAAGCCGAAAAACGCTGCCTTTTCTCCACGGGCGATCGCTGCTGCGACAAACTGCATGGTAAAGATCGTTTTACCGGTTCCGGCAGGTCCAAGCACAAGCGTGCTGGAGCCCTGCTCGATCCCACCACCCAGCAATGCATCGAGTTCCGCAATTCCGCTGCGGGCCTGATGGCGGTCGTAGGTTGTGAAATGCT
This sequence comes from Agrobacterium sp. O3.4, assembly GCF_041414895.1. Taxonomy (NCBI): domain Bacteria; kingdom Pseudomonadati; phylum Pseudomonadota; class Alphaproteobacteria; order Hyphomicrobiales; family Rhizobiaceae; genus Agrobacterium; species Agrobacterium sp. O3.4. The sequence continues at coordinate 664,399 of NZ_JALPZP010000002.1, read as the reverse complement.
CATTGGCACGCAACCGCGGAAACACCGCCACGCCGCCTGTCCTGATGGTGAAATCGTGATAGCCACCTCTGTAGGCCTGGCCGCGGTATTTGACGATCCTCAACCGACGGCGCTCTGCCCCATAGTCGGGAGCCAGTTCCTCAAGATGAATAACACCGTGAACAACGCTGTGAACGGTCTTGTCGAGAACATCGGCCGTCAGGTCGTCAAGCAGCAGGACCGTGGCCCCCTGACGCGCGAAGTAATGCTTCAGGGCGAGAATCTGCCGACGATAGCGCAGCGAACTCTGCGCCAACAGCCGTATTTCCGAAAGGCTGTCGAGCACGACACGCGCGGGTTTGACCCGCTCAAATGCTTCGAATATCAGCTTTGTCGTCTCGCCAAGCTCAAGATCAGCCGAGTAAAGAAGGCTCTGCTGGTGTTCCGCGTCAAGCAGGCTTTCCGGCGGCACAAGTTCAAAGACGTCGATTAAACCGGGGATTTCCATTCCATGCGAGTTCGCCCCTTCTCGCAGTTCTGTATCGGTCTCGGACAGGGTTATATAGAGACCCCGTTCTCCGTCCTCTGCGCCATCGCGCAGGAACTGCAGGGCAATCGTTGTCTTTCCAGTTCCGGGATTGCCTTCAAGAAGAAACACGTGACCTTTGGACAGGCCTCCTCCGAGAATGTCATCCAACCCGGAGACACCCGTTCTTGCCTTTAAAGCTCCTACCATCTCCACCCCTTCGACCATCTGCTCCATTTGGCACTAGGCCCATCCGGCAGTTGCCCGCAATTCAATTTGACACGTATATTCCCCTAAACGTCTTGGCCCCCCGGGTGGTTTCATTCTAATCATCACTCGCCTGTGTTGTCGACGTATCGATGACCGGGCATCCAGGACAAAGCTTGCATGTGCCGGCGGGCTCGCCGACCAGCCGACAATGCGACAGGCGAAGCCCTGACAGGTGACGGAACAGGTAAAGCCTGCTGAGTGCGGGGGCTTCGAGCTGCCGGTCAAGCCGGCTCCAAGCCATCTTGCGAGAATGTCGTGCGGGCTGGCGCGAAGGGTGTTCTGCTCCGTGAGCCAGCGCCATACGGATCTTACGTTCGAGGACTTCAGGCGAGAAACTGTTCGTTATCTTGCTCATATCGGCTCAGCCGGAGCGGCTAAAAACGAAACTCCATGCAAACCGTTTCCGCCGCTTATGAGGTACAGCAATTTCTCACAACACTTAGTGGAATATTCTGTCCACAAATGCACCAGAATTTATCCGGCGCGAAGCATTGCTATGCTCAAGAACGCATCAACAAAAGGGCTCTCTCGGATGCGGCGGAAAAGCCGCCCAGCGGGATCCGAAAAGGATGCTCCTTCGAGTCCGGCACCGTGCCCAGGATGTTGAGAGCCGCCCCGGCGCGCATTGCCTTAACAAGAGCCGCACTCAATGTGAACTCGACAATGCAACCTATAGGCTGGCAGGTGTGGAAGGGCAGTGGCACATCGCCTACCGCTCCCTCATCAATCTGGATTCTGACGCCCTGTGTCAAAATCAACCCAAATGGCAGGACCATCGTACCACTTACCGTGCCTTCATTCTGAGGCCGGATGTTGATCAGCAGCAGGCGTCGCCCGTCGCTTTGAGTCTGCTCCTGTGAAATTATGCAGTCACTGGCGTTCCCGATCACCTGGCACTCGACGATCCAGTCGCGAAAAACCTCACGGACGGAGGTCGCTCCTCCTGGTAACGTATGTGACGTCGGTGTCTGGGCGTGCGAAAAAGTGGCGCCCGCCAAGACAAGGAAAGCTCCGATGCTCGCGGTAATTTTCATGACTGTTTTCATATAAGCACAACGATCTCTGACAGGTTCAAATGGAAGATTGTGTCCGCAACGCGCTTCATCGGGGCGCGACTACTCGATAGCGGCCAAAGCGGCAACAAGCCCCGCCAATGGCGCCTTTAAACTGACATTACCCATGGCGGCGGATGAATAGCTGACCGCTATCGTGGCCTTTTGGCGGATTTGCTCACGCATCATCGCCCCTACCGGCAAAAAGGCCGTACAGACGGATACATCGCAGGCTTGGATTTTGATGCTGACCGGCTTTTGGCGCCCGGGCACGTTTAAGACAATCATCCTGTCTCCGTCCGGATCCGGACGTGTCCGCAGTATCATGACAGGCTGGCCCCCGTCTGTGGCAGCCAGGGACCAGCTGAAGGCAACCTTTCCCTCCCCGTCCACGATAGACTGGGTCACATTGCAGATTTTTTTCATCGAAACGAGGTTTTCGTCACAGATCAGCTCCCAGTTCTCAAATGGGCGAACGACCCGCTGATAGTTGCCAAGTACGGATCCTGCCGGCACCACCACGTCGGAGGGCTTCAACCGAAACGGCGAACCGTCCTCCGCGGCAGCAATTGCGCCATCAAAGGCAGACACGATCGAAATCAACAGCATTGTGTAAAAGAGACGCATAGCCAGCCAACTAGTTGAGAGTAAAACTCAGGCCGGCGCCCACACCGAAATTCCCTTCGGTCATGACACCGGAAACATTCATCCGCATGTTGCCGGTTTCGCTGGTGTAACCGAGACCGAAAGCTCCGGCACCGGCTCCGCGCCAGGCGCCTGCACCAACCGCGAGACTAAGCTTGCCGGGCCTGTCGTCAAACCTCAGCGAGGCCGCCGCCAGTCCGATTGCCGCAGCTTGCCTTGCCTCCCCACGCACCTCGTTTATGCTTGAGCTGAGCCTGTTGAAGCCTTCATTCATATCGCCCGCAAGCGAGCCGACATACTGGTCGGTGTATTGCATGGAGGTCGTCAGCGTGTTTGACCCGACCTCATCGGCATAAGACTTGCCGGCCACCAGGGTATCAACATTGGATTGATCAACATAGGCACGGGCCTCCGTCGCACGTTGACGATCTTGCGCTTCCAGCTCCTGCTGGGCCTGTTTCAACTGCCGGACATTCACCCCGTCCTGTTCATCGACACCCATCGCCACATTCCTGATCAAGACAGGGGCATTAGGGTCACCGCCAAGCAATGTTACTGAGTTTGCCCGGGAGCCGTTCGGTGTAGCGTCGTAGGTTAGGCTGGCTGCCTGCGCCTCTGCCAGATCGTCGACGCGGGTGTTGACTGTACCGATATTGTCGCCCAGGGCGGCAAGTGCGCTGCCTGTATTGTTATACAACCTCTGGCCTTGGGTCGTGCCGTCCGCTCCGATCATGGCAATCTCATAGGCCGGCGTCGTTAATGTGCCATCGGAATTCGTGGTGACACCACCACCGAGCGCATTCGCGGCAGAGCGTCCAACTTCGGCGATGCGGGCAGCAACAGTTTCGTTGGGTCCGATCCCAACCAGCTGGGACTGGGCGGCGGTAGCGGCAGCCATGGCGCCATCAGCCGTCCCCTGCGCATCATTTGTGGCATCGCTGACGACATTCAGCTGCCCGACATTTACGGCATCGGTGTCGCGTGTACCGGCAGCGACATTGCCGACACGGTTGGTCTTGTCATCACCATGGCTAGCGCTGAAAGCTCCCTCACCTGCATCCCACCTAAGGCTTTCATCAGCTAGATTATCAATGCGACTGTTGACGACTTCGACATTGCCACGGAGGCTTCCAAGTGCATCGCCAACGTTGCTGAAGATTGTCGGGGACTGCACCGTACCGTCGGGGCTGATGGTCCCAATTCCGTATGCCGGTGCCGCAACACTTCCATCGGCATTCAGCACCGCGGCTCCACCAAGTGCTTGCACCAATGCCTCTTTAAGCCCGTCAACTTGTTGAGAGCTTTCCTCTGTCAGATCAAATGCATCACTCACCCGCTTATTGATCGCTTCCAGTTGCCCGAAATTGACGGCATCGGTGTCAGCGACACCCGCCGCCACGTTGGCAATCCTGCTCGTCTTTTCGTTGCCATGCGTGGCGCTGAAGGCGCCTTCGTCATCGCTCCACAGCAGGCTGTCGCCAGCCAGATTGTCGACACGGCTGTTAACCGTATCGATATTGCCATCGAGTGCGGAGAGTGCGTCTCCGACATTATTATGCGCTGTCGGATCCTGCTTCGTACCGTCCGGCGTTATCGTGGCAATCCCGTAGGACGGGGCCGTCACCGTACCGTCGGAATTAACGGCCGCGCCGCCTCCAAGCGCATCGGCAGTCGACTGACCAAGGTCTGCGATACGGCCAACAACGGTTTCATCGGCGCCAACCCCCGCCAGCTGGGATGAGGCGTTCCCCGCAGCGGCCAGAGCGGCATTAGCCGTGTTTTGTGCAGTCGCCGCCACATCCCGTGCGGTATCGGCCGTATTCTGTGCAGCCCCTGCCGCGGCCAGAGCGTTATCAGCCACGACCTGCGCCGCATTCGCAGAGGTCTGCGCGGCGCCAGCCGCGGTTTCTGCGCCCTGTGCCGCCTGCTGGGCAGTGCCCGCAGCCCTCAACGCAGTGTCGGCGGTGCCTTGTGCGGCAGTCGCCGCAATCTGCGCCGCATCTGCAGCGCTTCGAACGGTGTCCAGCTGCCCCAAATTCACGGCATCGGTCTCAGCGACACCCGCCGTCACATTCGCGATGCGGCTTGTTTTCTCAAGGGCGTGGCTTGCGCTGAAAGCACCTTCCTCCTCGCTCCAAAGCAGGCTGTCATCGGCAAGATCATCCACGCGTGTGTTGACCGTGTCGATATTGCCGTCGAGTGCAGAAATTGCATCCCCGACATTGTGATGCACCGTCGGGTCCTGCGCCGTGCCGTCCGCCCCTATCGTGGCAATCTCGTAGGCCGGCGCTGTCACCGTGCCATCCGAATTCACCGACGAGCCGCCGCCCAGAGCATTGGCGGTCGATTGTCCAACGCCGGCAATGCGGCCAGCAACGGTTTCGTTGGCACCAATCCCTGCGAGCTGGGAACCGGCGGTGTCGGCCGCAGCCAAAGCAGCATCGGCGGTGCCTTGCGCAGCGTCGGCAGCGGTCTTTGCGCCGTCGGCAGCAGCCCGGGCACCATCGGCAGCGGTCTTCGCACCGTCGGCCGTCGTCTGGGCAGTACCCGCCGAAGCCAGGGCATTATCGGCTGTACCTTGCGCGGCATCAGCAGCGGTCTTAGCGCCATCGGCGGCGGCCCGGGCGCCATCGGCAGCGGTCCTCGCACCGTCAGCCGTCGTCTGGGCGGTGCCCGCCGAAGCCAGGGCATTATCGGCTGTACCTTGCGCAGCATCAGCAGCGGACTTACCGGCATCGGCAGCGGCCCGGGCGCCATCGGCGGCGGTCTTTGCACCGTCGGCCGTGGTCTGGGCGTTGCCCGCCGCAGTCAGGGCATTATCGGCCGTACCTTGCGCGGCATCAGCAGCGGTCTTTGCACCATCGGCGGCAGCCCGGGCACCATCGGCAGCGGTCTTAGCACCGTCGGCTGTAGTCTGGGCGGTGCCCGCCGCAGCCAAGGCATTATCGGCTGTACCTTGCGCGGCATCAGCAGCGGTCTTAGCGCCATCGGCGGCAACCCGGGCACCATCGGCGGCGGTCTTTGCACCGTCGGCCGTGGTCTGGGCGGTGCCCGCCGCAGTCAGGGCATTATCGGCTGTACCTTGCGCGGCGTCGGCGGCGGCCCGGGCACCATCGGCAGTGGTCTTAGCGCCGTCGGCTGTGGTCTGGGCGGTGCCCGCCGCAGCCAAGGCATTATCGGCTGTACCTTGCGCGGCATCAGCAGCGGTCTTGGCGCCATCGGCGGCAGCCCGAGCACCATCGGCGGCGGTCTTCGCGCCGTCGGCCGTCGTCTGGGCGTTGCCCGCCGCAGTCAGGGCATTATCGGCCGTACCTTGCGCGGCATCAGCAGCGGTCTTGGCGCCATCGGCCGTGGTCTGGGTAGCATTGGCAGATGCTTGGGCGTTATCAGCGGCAGTCTTGGCGGCGTCTGCAGCGGTCTGCGCGGTGCTGGCGGCCAATGCCACAGTTTGCAACTGCCCGACATTGACGGCATCATTTACAAGCACGCCATCGGCAATGTTGGAGATCTTGCTGGTTGCCGATGTTCCGTGGCGGGCATCGAACGCACCGGACGTCTGGTTCCAAAGCAGTGAATCCTCACCAAGGCGGTCAGCCTTGGTGGCAAGATCGGTAACGCGGTCGTTGGTCTCGGACAATTGACCACCCGTTACCGCATCCGACGATTCCGGGGTAAGAGCTCCGGGTGCGAGATTTGTTATCTTTCCATTTTCACGCACCATCATCGGGTTGCCATCACCGTCCAGCAATTGCCTTCCATCAGCATCAAGCTGGGGAACGATGCGTTCAGCATCGAAGGCTTTTTTGTCAGGGTGCCACAACAGCGCACTTTCAATGATTGCTCCAATGGCGCGGTCATTCTTGATCATTTCATTGTCGAGCGCGGCGATTGCACCCAGAAGGCTGTCGGGTTGTTCGGCTGGGACGGTGTTTCCGTTGCCGTCAACTGTTGCTCCAAGGCTATTCAATGTAATTTGCGGCATGACGAGACCGCCTGCCTCATTGATCACCGCGCCGCCTCCGATCGCAGCGCGCACGGATTCGTCCACACGTGTCTGTCCGGGGTTCGTTCCGGCAGCTGGAAGGGCGGCCATCCTTGTTTCGAGATCGTTGACCCGACTGTGTGTTTTCCCGATCTCTGAGAAAGCGGCAAAGAGCTGCGAACCATTTATGGCGTCCGTACTCTCGGAAGTGATCCGCCCCGATGCAACATTCGTGATCTGTCTTTGCTGTGCCAAACTACCAACTGAGAGTTCGGCGTGTGGTGCACCGCCTGCGAAGTTATAGACTGTTCCAGCCAAGGTTGCTGTTGGATATGCAACCATGTTCCCGGTTCTCGCATTGGAACCCAGCGCAACACTGAAGTCATTTTCAGCAGTGGCTCCGAATCCCAACGCCATTGCGTCGCGTATGTTCTGCTCAACGAGGGCGTTTCTTCCCAATGCTATCGCGTTTTCCGCTCTTGCCCGTGCGCCGTAGCCCACAGCGACGGCGCCTTCTGCGACAGTCAACTGGTTTGCGATCCCTGCTATTGCATTCCGTCCGACTGCAGTTGTATTGGGTCCATAGGCCTGTGCAAATCGACCTGCGGCCAGAGCGGAATATCCCTCCGCCTGCGTCGATGGACCTACAGCTGTGGATCGCTGGCCTCTTGCTTTCGCTGCCGTACCGACCCCGAGGGCATAGGTCCCGATCGCCTCTGAATTATTGCCGATCGCGACCGCAAAACCTTGCGCGGCACCATCCGCAACACTTCCGTCTGCCGAGGCCTGTCCGCCGATTGCGATATCGCCGGCGTGTACGGTCCTGGTTGTTGCGCTTCCGATCTTGAATCCGGCCCCTGTATCTCTTCCCATTTGAAGAGTTGCCATCGGAATATGAACGTAGCCGTTGAGCATCGCGAGCCCGTTGACGTAAATTTCGCCTCCTAAGCTCAGCGAAGTGGCTCCGACTCCGTTCACACCTGCTGGACGGTAGAACAGAACAGAATTTGTCTGGGTTGCCTTGTTGTTCGAGTTACATTCGGCAGCATTGTTGCGCAAGTTGATATAGGCGGTTGCGTCCTGGATAAAAGTCGGCGAACCCACTGCGAAGCTGTCCTGCGGATCGTTGATGCTCACGCACCGCCCGTCTGTGTTTGCATTAATGTATATGCCATTCGCCATTACAAGCGAGGCGGACGCGAGACCGAGTCCAGCGGCAATTCCCAAAAGTCCTAGGCCGCGCCGCGATTTGATGCCGAGAACCCGATAAGCCATACGCAGCATGGCGAACAATCGGCGTCGTGCGAAACGGGAATCTGCATTTTTGCCAAACCAATTCTCTGCAAAACGAGAAACCTTTTCTTTTGCAGTTTTGGCACTTTGCGCTTTATGCTTCATAATTCTGGACTTCTTCCCAGTTGCAAGCCGGACATAGGCCCGTCAAAATTTTCAGTACAGACGGGATTACGATTTTGAAACGAAGACCCAGCTGCATGCGAAGCGCCTGCTAACCTCAAACAAGACCGTGCGGGAGGTGTGATACCGTTGCGAGACATGTTGCAAACGGAGAAAAAAGAATAGAAGCCATTGTTTTTTAATGGCAATTCTACGCGCAGCGATACACTCGTCGACATACGTTTTGGGACTATTGAGGTAATGAATATCTATAATTCTGCTTCGAACGCAGTGATCCCGGAGATTCGCAAAGTCAGGTTTCTCTCCTCAAGCACAAAAAGTGCGCCCAACATTCATTGAACCCTGCTTAGCTGTGCGATTTCACCCACGTCCGAATATTTACAGCGATATCTCGCCTCACGCTCTGGGGCGCCATAACCTCAGGTAATGCCGGATTAGAACTGCGGGAGCGCGACGCCCAATCGCGCTTGGTACCGTGCTGTAGCGGTATCAAACTGATCTTTTCCGTTAAAGAATGCCAGATTTGCGCATCGGACGTTTGCGATACAACTGAGCATTACCCGTCCTATATCCACCAATTTGTAGGTCGAACGTGATAAGCATGAATTTCCCTTTTATCAAAAAGCCATCCGCAAAAGATGACTTTCTATCTGCGGTGGCTCAGGATCGGATGACTTATGTTGTTCAGCCAATTTCCTGCGCACTGGACAACACGCTGGAACTATACGGTGAATGTCTCGTCCGTATGGTGAACCGCGAAGGACGCCTTGTGGCCCCAGATGCCTTCATTCCGCAATTGGAGGCTGCCGGCAACATCAGCCTGTTAGACGAGCACATGATCACACTTGCGCTTTCCCATCTCAATCAGACCGAACGGGGCGCACTTGGGTGTAATATTTCTGTCGATACCATCCAGGACAACAACGCCTGGAACAGCGTTTACAAAATCATCGCAGAAAATTCTCATCTCGCAGACAGATTGATCATCGAAATAACGGAAACTCGTCCGATCGCGCATATTGACGCGTTCATTGAAAATCTTGCCCAGGCTCGCAGCTTGGGATGCCGCATTGCCGTGGATGATTTTGGCGATGGCTACATGTCACCAGCTATGCTTTTGAGACTTGAAGTCGATATTGTGAAGATCGATAAGTCGCTGCTACGAAATATCCGATCGAGCGGGCAAAACCATTCTTCGCTACATCATATTATCGGGTTTGCGAAAGCCGTCGCGCCGCTGGTCGTCGTTGAGGGGGTTGAGGACGCTCGAGATCTTATACGCTCGGCTGCAGCTGGTGCGACACATGTGCAGGGCTATTTTATTTGCAAACCAAGGCCGAAAGGTTTTTTACCTGAGCATTCGCCGATAGACCCAATTCGTCAGAGCCTGTTGTTTTAACGCTTCGGAGGAAGGCCCCAAACACACGGCTCCCGCCAGAAATTCCTGCACAGACGTCACGATCGCTTTTGGCGGCAGTCAATGTAGCTGGGCCTGAGGATCAACGACCTGCAACCCGGCTTTTCTTAATCCGACCGCAATGCTGTCGATAATGGGCTTTGTAACGTTGTTATGATTAAAGTCGTAATAGAGATTCTCTTCATAATCGGGGCGTAACGCATGCAACCGGCTTACCGCCTGGTTCATTTCTTCTGATCGACCGAGCTGCGCCATCGTAATTGCGCGTAATAACGGCACGAGGTAATAATCCTCCGCGTTAACGCGGCTTAACATTTCAAGCGCACCCAGCATGTCTCCCCGGTAATATCGTTCATAGCCGAGCGACAGGTAGCCCAGGCCCTGCAGTTCACCTGATTCCTCAATCCCTTCTCGTGTGAGCGGAATTCCCTCATCGTCCCGACCAATGTTCGAGAAGGCATTACCGATCCTGATTTTAAGATGAGGGTCATGAAAACGGCTTAGAATTCGTCTGGCTACAAATTCGAACCCCTGGAAATCCTTCTTGTCGTAAGCAGCATACATCGATGCTTGCATTCCGAGAAACGATTGAGGGGCGAGCTCTACGCTTTTCTGGGCTGCGTCACTTAACAACTGACTGAACTCGCTTGTATCCTTTCCAAAAGACGCAGCATTTCGACCGAGCCTGTGATACAATTGCGCAAGCACGCCCCAGGCCTCCGCATCAGCTGGATCCTTCTCCACGACCTTCTCAAGGCATTGCCGCATATTTTGCTGAAATGCTGAGTGATAAATAAATGCAATTCTTTGCGGTTTCGTCAGGCACTCTCTACGATCAGCGTGATCGCCGTATATAATCGAAAGCACAGTCGGTATTGCCCCTTCGAGCCCGACCAGGCGTCCGATCACGACGTCCGCGACAGCATTGGGGTCGCGCAGTGCCTCGTTTTTGACCGGTTCCTCGGTTGCCCAGACGACGACACCGCTGCGGGCATCGTTTAATTTCCAGAGGACGGAGAGAGCTCCGCCCCCTTCCCGCACCAGGCTGTCAAATGTAAAAACGTCGTCATCGGGGCGAGACTTAACAATTGAGCTGACGAAGTCTGCTGCTTCCCCGGCGGCATCGACTATTTTTATTCCGCCGTGGTTTACAAGCTTTCCGACGACAAGCTCGGAAAAATCCTGTGCCAAATAGTGCGCGGCCTGACTTCCGGCAGTTGCCGTTGTATCCCGAACTATTACCACCACAGAGGCCGTGTGATCAGGCACACTCGTAAAAGGCGGCCATGGTATGAAATCAAGCAGGACTGCTGTTATCACCAATGCGACCGCAGCGACGACAGATAGGGAAATTCCCGCATAAGCAAATGGAGCGCTTGGCCAGCGCTTTCTTTTATTCAAAGTTTCTGTTCTGGCGGGGCCCGTTTCCGTGTCATCCAGCCGCGTTTCCTGTCGTTCCTCCCTTCGTTGAAATTCAGGGACATAACGGCCCTTGGGCAATTGGATTATGATGCCATTCTCGTTGTTGGCTGTTTGATTATAGCGATCGAGAAGTGATCGCAAACGCGTTGCTGTCGTTCTGACGATAGGGTCTTCCGCAGAGTCAAAACCGGAATTGCGACCGAAAACTTCGATAGCGATCGAATAGGACTTAATGCGGTCAGCACGGCCTTCCAGGGTTTCGATCACGATATATCGCAGGAATTGCTGCATCCGTTCGGAATTGCGAAACATCTCGGACGCAAACATCTGCGATAGCGCGGCCATCACCTCCTCGCGATCGATCGGGTTGATTTTGAGATCACCTGTCAAGCGGAACTCCAGCAAATACTACTGCGCACTCCGAGCCAAAAAATTGGCAGCCATACATGAAAACCTACCGTGGCAATATCTACACTAAATTAAAGCATTATCTAAATTACAAATTTCAAAAATGTTGTTTGGGAGGCGGGCGGGTGATCTTGGCCCGAAGGTAAGTGCAGATGGAGAGCGTGTCATTGATTCATCGCCTTCAACTTTTGCAAACTGTTGCTCATCTTCTCGATATAGGCTTCCGAGAAATTTGCGTTCCGAAGATCAAAGTCCAGGTGATCTTCGTATCCGGGCCGCAACCGGTGCAGTTCCGCCAACGCGATGCGAGCGTCGGCCGCATGCCCCAGTTCTGCGAGAAGAACCGTTTTGAGTAGAGGAAGCTGATAATGATCCTCGCTCGTCACGTAGGACAATTTCTGAAGCCCGCCTTGATAATCACCTGCAAAATATGAGGCATATGCGAGCCATAAGAATGGTCCCGTTTCCTTAAATTCGGTCTCGTTGAGCCCTTGTCGCAGTAAATTGACGCCCTCCTCCAGCCGACCGATGGCGACGAGTGCTGCACCGAACCGGATTTTCAGATGGGGATCATGGAAGTCGTCGATCAATTCGCACGCAACATCGGCGAATACCCCAAAATTCTTCGCATCAATGGATGCGTACATTTCAGCCAATCGCGATGAAAAACTATTTGGCGCGAGTAACATCGACTGCGTGGCGGCTTGTTGCAGCAGGTTTTGATAAGGTTTCGGATCATCGCCGAAGGAGGCGGCCCGCCTGGCCAACCTGAAATATACCTGCACGAGCAACCCCCAGGCGTCGGCGTTTGTAGGTTGGTCTCTGACGAGTTTTTCCAGACAGGAGCGCGTCGAAGGTCCAAAGTCAGAGTGATAGACAAGTGAGATTCGTTCGGCACGTGTAACGCATTGCACCGGGTTACCAACTGCGGCACTGATCTTCGACAGTGCTCCGTTCAGTCCCAGAACTTGAACAGCCAAACGTTTGGCAATGAGACTCGTGTCCAACCGCTCCAACGGCCCTAGATCGTCGCGATCAGCCCATAAGATTTCATGAGTATCAACGTCGACTATTTTCCAGAGTAGAAAAACGCTTTCATCTACCTCGAGTAACGAACTCCCGAGCGAGAAGCTCGGATTGTGCGTATGCGTTAACTGGTTTGGCTGGACCCTTGAAGATGACGCATCAATGATATTTGCACCACCATAATTGGCCATTTGCCCTGAAATGAGAGCGGGGAACTCTGTGGAGAACGCGTTAAGCCGTTTGTCATTCTCGCGATACTCCATTTCCTGAACGAACAGTGTCGGGGCAGCTGAAGGCTGCTCGGGAGAAATCAGGCCATATGCCATCACCAATATAACGAGCAGTACCAGGGCGCAGCAGAGGGGCCAGCCTACTCGCAGCGTCTTCCGAAATTCAACTCCAGCCGGATCGCTCCGCTCATAGGCGGGATTCCTGTTGAAATCAGGAATATAAGCTCCCCGGGGAAGAGTTATCACGATCGCATTTGCGGGTTTGGGGGAGCTGTTGTAGCGCTCAAGTAGCAGTCGCAGCCGCGTTCCCGCCGTCCGCACAACAGAATCATTGATAATTGCTGCCGAAGGCGATCTGTCAAATACGTCCGTTGCAATGACATAGGACTTGATACCATTTGCGCGACCTTCGATCGTCTCCACCACGATGTAACGGAGAAAACTCTGCATCCGCGGAGAATTTCGGAAAGTGTCCGAAGTGCAGATGTTGGAGAGCGTGTGAAGTATCGCCTCTTTTTCACGTTCCGCCGAAAGCACTCTGCTGGTGTCTGGTTTGCTTTTCTGCGGTTCCGCCAAGGCGACGATCATTTCTGCTGTCCTGGTACATCTCATTAAAAAAGCCCGCAGCCGTCGCTGCGGGCAGATTTAGACAGCTTATGGCGGAGCCGTCTGGTACGTTGACGCATTCTTCAGGCGCCAACTTCGAGACGTTAGATAAGGAGTTGCAGCGAATATAAAGGCGTGAAACCGCATGGAACGGTGTTACGCGGAGCATTGATCGACGGCGACCGGCAAATATCCATCGCTTACTCTCCCTGTCACGTTGACAGGAAAATGAAATTCGCGGAACGCATCCGTGTATCGGTCTGGATCGACCACGATGTCCATGCCTTTGCAGGTACGACAGTTGTTGGGCATCGGTCTGTAACCCCCAAGGCCGCCTGATCGCCGATGCCGCGGAGCCTTTTTTTGCAGGGTCAATGACGGAGCCATACCCGACAGGAAATTTCGCGTAGCGCCTTTGCCGCGGTCGTTGCGGCCCGAAAACCAGCTGGCCTTATCCAGTCTAAAGGAAAGCGGCACCAACCAGCAGGTAGTTGGTCGGTGGAGAAGCGGGCCGTTTCGGTGAATTGCGGTTCTCAGGCCATCCATAGGCCAATGGAAGAATTCGCCTTTTTCGCTGCGGTTTTTCCCTAGCTCCCTGGACATAGGGCCCCACCAGCGAAAACGGAAAATAGCTGCGGTTCGAAAGGCGTTGGAAGGATAACCCGACCTTCCAATCGTGTTTTTATCTCGACACAATATTAGGGGTTGCGCAAATTCCAGCTGCCGCCTAGTACAATCTTTACGTGAAACGAGGAGTGTGCAGATTGTTTAGCCTCGGTCGTCAATACCAGCATCTTAATCATGCCGGGGGCTGCGCGTGTCATAGTTCAAACGCACAGCAGCTTTTCGCACGGATCGGCAAAGAAATGTCGCGCCGCTCGGTTCTAAAAGGCATCGCGGCAACGCTCGCCGTCCCTGCGCTTGGAATCGCGAGCCCCGCATTCGCACAAAAAGCGGAAAAGCCGATTCTGCTTCTGAACGTCAGTATTTTCGATGGGATAAACTCCAAGCTGATCACAGGCCGAAGCGTTCTCGTGGAGGGCAAGTTCATTAAAGCCCTGGTCGCATCGGCCGACGACGTTGCCGATGCAGACGTTATTGAGTGCGGTGGGCGGACCCTGATGCCAGGCATGATCGATGCGCATTGGCATTCGCTCCTTGCGGGAATTTCGCAAATAACAGCGATGACTGCTGATATTCCCTACGTTCATCTGGTTGCCGCACAGGAAGCCGAACGGACGGTATTGCGCGGCTTTACAACCGTCAGAGATGTCGGTGGGCCCTCATTTTCGCTCAAACGGGCCATAGATGAGGGGCGCGTCGCAGGGCCGAGAATATACCCTTCCGGTGCGATGATTTCGCAGACATCAGGGCATGGCGACTTTCGTATGCGTAATGATCTGCCGCGTACATCACAAAGCGCTCTTAGCATTGCGGAGCAGGCCGGGATTTCGGCGATCGCCGATGGAGAAGCGGAAGTTCTTCGCCGCGTGCGCGAGCAACTCATGCTTGGTGCGAGCCAGATCAAGATCATGGGCGGTGGCGGCGTTGCCTCGAGTTACGATCCAGTCGATGCTCTGCAATATTCAGAGGCAGAAATGAAAGCTGCCGTATCTGCTGCGGCAGATTGGGGGACATACGTATGTATCCACGCTTACACGTCGGCGGCGATACAAAGAGCGATTTCCTGCGGCGTCAAATCGATTGAGCACGGTCAGCTTGCCGACGATAAAACGGTCAGGCTCATGGCTGATGCTGGCGTTTGGTGGAGCATCCAACCTTTTCTCGCCGATGAAGACGCGAATACCTATCCTTTGCCCGAGCAGCGAGCGCAGCAGCAAAGCATTGCCGAGGGCACGGCCCGCGCTGTGGAACTCGGACGCAAGTACGGAGTAAAAATGGCGCTCGGCACAGACATCCTGTTCAATCCCAAGGGAACTGCGACACAAGGTCGGCAACTCGCCAAATTCGCTCGATGGTATGACAATGTCGATGTGCTACGCCTGCTGACAAGTGGGAACGCGGAACTCGCAGGCCTCTCGGGACCACGCAACCCCTATCCGGCAAAGCTCGGGCGCATTGAAGCCGGTGCTTATGCGGACCTTCTGCTGATAGATGGCAATCCGCTTGAGGACATCTCGCTGATCGCTGATCCCGATCGCACGATGAAACTCATCATCAAGGATGGCCGGATCCATAAAAACACGATTTCAGCCTGAGCGAGGAAAAAATTGAAGCGGTTTTCTCTTTTCATTGCACTGTCTCTTTGCGGGATGCCGGTTGCATATGCGGCTGACACAACTCGTGACCTGCTGTCCGAACGCGTTCCAGAAGGGACCACTCGTCCAGGCTGGGCGTTTCAGGTAACGCCTTATCTGTGGGCGGCAGGCCTTGATGGCAGCCTGTCACCTTTTAGGCGCGGTCCAACGATAGACGTGGACAAATCCTTTTCCGATGTGATGGACGATCTCAACTTCGGCGGGTTTGTGAACCTGTGGGGGCGTTACGACCGGTTTATCTTCTCAGGCGACATCATGTATGTCGACACCACTGATAGTCATGCCACAGGGCCGCTCTCCGCCTTCCAGATTCCAGGATTGGGTGTCGCGATACCGCCTGGGGCTACAATCGACGGGAAGGTTGACACAAGACAGTTCATGGCGACGCTGCAGGGCGGATACCGGGTTATCGACACATCTCAGTTTACACTGGATGCTCTTGCTGGAGCACGTTTCTGGCATATTTCGAATGACGTCACGGTCACCGCAAGTCATTTCGCCATCGGAAGCCAAACGGCCACGCACGATGAGAGCTTTGGATGGGTCGACCCGGTGGTTGGCCTGCGAGCGTTCCTTCCACTGACTGAGAAGCTCTCCGTTCAGGCCCAAGCCGATGTCGGCGGCTTTGGAGCAGGATCCGACATCACCTGGTCAGTGCTTGCTACCGCCAACTATCTGGTTACGGATAACCTCTCGGTATCTGCCGGCTACAAGGCGTTGAAAGTCGATTATGATCGCGACGGTCATGTCTACGACACGATGCTGAGTGGACCTGTCCTTGGGATGACCTGGCGGTTCTGATTGGCTTTCACTGAAAGTAGCCCTCAGACAGTTGTGGCTACACAGTCGTGTCTTGAACGGATACGAACTCGCGACCTGCGCCTAGCCGGCGAGATAGCGACGCATGCAATAGAGCAGCGTTGCCCGTGCTTCATTCTCACGAATGTCGATCACACGCCCGAAGAAGATGCGGTGCGTCGCCTCGTCGACAGTACTGGATAACTCGCATTCGAAGCTGACCGAGGAGTTGGCAAGGATCGGCGCACCCGTAAGCCCTTCCCTCCAATCGCCGAGCGCAAATCGATCTTCTGCCGGCGTCTTTCCACCAAAGCGTTCGGATATGTCCTCCTGACCTGGCATCAACGTGTTAACGCAGAAATGGCGCGTGTTCTCGAAGGCATGAAAACACGAGCTCGCACGATTGACGCAGACGAGAAGTGTTGGCGGCGTATCGCTGACACTGCAAACCGCCGAGGCCGTGAAGCCGTAACGCTTGCCGCCTGACCTGGTGGTGACAACGTTGACGGCAGAGCCGAGGCGCGACATGCCATTTCGAAACGCGGCTTTGTCCACAATTTCGAAGCGGTGGTTCACCATGTTCATGTCGGCCTCCTGCTGCTGAGCCAACGTTTAGACCAATAGTTCTTTGCGGACAATTTCCGCACCGGCGGCGAGGGCATTCAGCTTGCCTCTGGCTACGCGACGAGACAGGGGTGCCATCCCGCAGTTGGTGCAAGGGTAGAGCTTGTCAGCATCTACGAACTGAAGTGCTTTTCGCAGAGTATTGGCGACTTCCTCCGGGGTCTCAACGGTATTGGTTGCCACGTCAATGGCGCCCACCATCACCTTTTTGCCTCGAAGGAGCTCAATGAGATCTATCGGCACATGAGAGTTGTGGCATTCCAGCGAGATCAGATCGATGCTGGATTTTTGCAGTTTGGGGAAGGATTCCTCGTATTGACGCCACTCCGACCCCAGGGTCTTTTTCCAATCTGTATTGGCCTTGATGCCGTAGCCATAGCAAATATGGACGGCAGTTTCGCATTTGAGCCCTTCGATTGCCTTTTCCAGGGTAGCGACCCCCCAATCATTCACGTCATCAAAGAAGACGTTAAAGGCGGGCTCGTCGAACTGAATGATATCGACACCGGCAGCCTCCAGTTCCCTCGCTTCCTCGTTGAGGATTTTGGCGAATTCCCAGGCCAGCTTTTCACGGCTTTTATAGTGGCTGTCAAAGAGTGTATCGATCATCGTCATCGGACCCGGCAGAGCCCATTTGATCGGCTGGCTGGTCTGCTGACGCAGGAACTTGGCGTCTTCGACAAAAACTGCCTTTTTGCGAGAGACGGCACCAACGACTGTCGGGACACTCGCATCATAACGATCCCGAATTCTGACCGTCTCGCGCTTCTCGAAGTCAACGCCTTCGAGGTTCTCGATGAACGTCGTGACGAAATGCTGGCGTGTTTGCTCGCCATCGCTGACAATATCGATACCTGCCTGCCGTTGATCATCGAGAGACAAACGCAGAGCGTCCTGCTTGCCGCTGATCAATTCCTCGTCCTGCAGTTTCCAGGGCGACCACAATTTCTCAGGTTCCGCAAGCCACGAGGGCTTGGGCAAGCTGCCGGCGGTTGACGTGGGCAACAGTGTTTTCATGATAGGCAACCTTGTGTGTTTGGCTCGTCAGTGAACGTGATTGGCAGACCATTGCTCAAGAACGGTCTTGTACGGTTTGATGAAATGCTCTTCAGCAAACCTTCCCTGCTCGACAGCCAGCCGGCTGCGTTCCTCGCGATCGTAGACGATGCGCGTCAGGGAATAATCCTGGTGCCGGAGATTGGGCTGATAGCAGGCCCCTGCCGCAGAATTGGCGTTGTAAATCTCCGGCCGGTAGATTTTCTGGAAAGTCTCCATCGTGCTGATGGTGCTGATAAGCTCAAGATTGGTGTAGTCATCGAGCAGATCACCGAGAAAATAAAAGGCAAAAGGTGCTACGCTGTTCGGCGGCATGAAAAATCGAACCTGCAACCCCATTTTCTGAAAGTAGTGATCGGTCGAAGACAATTCATCCTGCTGGTATTCAATACCTAATACAGGGTGCTGATTACCGGTTCGACGATATGTCCTGCTGCTGGAGGCACTCAGGCAAATGACTGGCGGTTTGTGAAAATGCTCTTTGTAAGCCTGTGAGTTCAGGAAACATTTGAACAGGTTTCCATGCAGATCGCCGAAATCCTCTGGCGTACCGAAGGCGGGGCGATCCTTGTTGTAAGCAGGCAGCACCACGCTGAAGTCGTAATCCCGGACGTAAGAAGAAAAGTTGTTTCCAACGATACCTTCGATGCGCTCGCCGGTCTTTTGATCAGCGATATTCGTTTTCAGGATTTCAATCAGGGGAAAGGCATCATTATTGCCCTGCGCACCGACATTCATCTCAACCGAAATGATTTCGAGTTCGACAGAATAACGATTACCTTCGGGGTTATCCCAGTGCGCCAGAGCGTTGAAACGATTGTCAATCATCCTCAAGGCGTTGCGGAGGTTCTCTGCGCGGTTCTCGCCTCTGGCGAGATTGGCAAAATTCGTCGTGACGCGCGTATTTTCTGACGGGCGATACCCCTCATCAAAAGAAATCTTCTTTATATTGAAGCTAAAATCTTTGGTCATCACGATCGAACGCCCTAAATCCCCAGATGAACCCTGATTTCATTGACGTAAGTTTCAGGACGCACCGGATGTTATTTTCAATAGCCTCAGTCGACAGCTTTTAATCTGTCCCGACCCGAGAGCGATGTGCGTTTTGTGCCTGAGAGATCGATCGAATAAAAATGGTATTATCTCACGGAAGTATGAGCCCTGCTCATGATTTGGTACGAGAGACGGTCCGCCCGGAGTTTGGGAATGTCCCAGTCTTCCGAAACCCTTAGGGCGGGACGGATGTATATCTCGGCCGAGGTGATGACCTTCACTTCCACGAAACCGATGGTGGACGCCTTGACCACTCCAGCGACATACGACATTGGTTTGTCATCGTGGTTCTGCGGGCGAAAGTCCGGAGCTAAGAGGGAATTCGGTCAGGGCTTTGCTGCCTGAAGCCGAAGCTGCCCCCGCAACTGTAAACGGCGAGCGAAAGTCCATCCATGTCACTGAGGCAAGCCTCGGGAAGACGGACCAAAGCGACGACCCGTAAGCCAGGAGACCTGCCGCGATAGATAACGTCCACGGGCGGGGTGTCCCGGAGTGCCGCTTTCGCGACAGGCATTCCCGTGCCGTCGTCTTGCGTCATGTTCCTGCCCTGCCAAAAGCTGATGGTAGTGCCGATGACAGAAATCCCGACAATAGAAAAGCCTGCTCAGCGCGGCGCAATAACCAGTCTTATCGATATCGTCTTTCCAGGAGATACAAATCACCACGGTACGCTCTTCGGAGGAACCGGTCTCGCGCTCATGGATCGTGTTGCCTTCATTGCGGCGACCCGGTTCGGGCGGGCACCTTTCGTGACTGCCTCTTGCGAGCGCATTGATTTCCGGCAGCCGGCGCGCATCGGGCACATCGTCGAATTCACGGCCAGACCAGTCAGGGCCGGCCGTCGCTCTCTGACGGTCGAGGTCGAAATGGTGGCGGAAACCATTGTCGGTCGTCAACGACACACCTGTACGAAGGGCATCTTTCATATGGTTGCCGTTCCAGAGGGCGAGAATGCATCGAGCTACGCCTTGCCCGTACTCGCTCCCGAAGAAACCAGGGAAGCCAGTGAAACAGTGGCCATGGTGGAGATCGTATTTCCAGATCAGGCCAACAGTGTAGGCCGGATGTTCGGGGGCGAAGCGATCGCCTACATGACCAAGGCGGCATTCGTTGCGGCGTCGCGCTACTCCGGCAAGCTTGTGGTACTGGCCTCATCCGAGCGCATCGACTTTGCAAGATCAATCGAGATCGGTGAGATTGTCGAGGCGGTGGCGCACGTCACGCGTGTTGGCCGCAGCTCCATGTCCATCGAAACAAAACTCTGGTCCGAAAACCTGCTGACCGGTGAGAGACATATTACCGCCACCGGACATTTCACGATGGTCGCGGTCGACGCGGACCACCGGCCGGTTCCTGTCCGCGATAGCACTCCTGCACACCCGGCTCCTTACCAAGGTCGGGCATAACATGCTGGACAGACAACATCTATCGATCCTGCGTGAAGTCGACCGCTTGGGCAGCCTGACAGCGGCGGCGGAGCGGCTGAACGTCTCCCAGTCTGCTCTTAGCCACACGATCCGCAAGCTGGAAGAACGCTATGGCGTGCCGATGTGGGAGAAGGACGGCCGCAACCTCCGTCTCACCGAGGCCGGCCGCTACATCGTGACATTGGCGCAGCGCGTTCTCCCACAGATCGAAAGGGCCGAAGATGTCCTGTCAGATTATCGCCACGGCCAGCGCGGCTCGCTCAAGATCGGCATGGAATGCCATCCTTGCCATCAATGGTTGATGGGTGTCACAAAGCCCTATCTTATGGAATGGCCAGATGTGGGCCTGGAACTGACGACCTCATTTGCCTTCGGCGGCGTGACAGCTCTCACGGGATACGAAATCGACATCCTGATCACCCCGGATCCGATCGAGACACCTGGCATCCATTATTTGCCGGTGTTTGACTACGAGTTGGTGCTTGCCGTGCCAATCGATCATCCACTGGCATTGAAAGACCACGCAGAACCCATGGACCTGCTGGATGAGACACTGTTCACCTATCCGGTGCCGCCGGAGCGGCTGGACGTCTTCACACAGTTCCTGGTGCCCGCGAACTGCCGTCCTCGCCACCATCGCAATGTCGAGACGACGGAGATGATGCTTCAACTCGTCGCGGCAGGGCGTGGGGTCAGCGCCGTTCCCGACTGGCTGGTACGTCGGGAAGCGGCAGCGCTCGGCGTCCGCCCCATCCACATTGGTCCGGAAGGCATACGGAAAAGCATCCACCTCGGACTAAGAGAGGGCGACGACGCTGTGGATTTCATAGCCGGGTTTGTTGAGACGTCACGGCAAAGATGAGCGTCGCGATCGCGGCGGCGATTAGACCCTCGATGTGACAAAACCTCTGTGGCCGACATGGCTTTCTGCCGAGCATCACCCAGAAAACAGCCGACCAGTGCTCCGTAGAAAAGAAGCGCCAATTACAAGAGCAGCAGTGAAACGATGAGCGCAGGCATCAACCGCCCAGATTGCGTCTGGCCACCGAGCAGACGCTTGTAGTTCATCAGTCACGCGCCAAGGCCTCGATCGGGTCCAGCTTTGCCGCATTGCGGGCGGGAAGGAAGCCGAAGACGATTCCGATCAGGGTTGAGCAGGCGAAGGCCACCATAATGGAGCCCGAAGAGAAGATCATTTTGAAGTCGGGGCTCAGCAAATTGAAAAGAGCGCTGATCCCGAGGGCGAGCATCACTCCCATGAAGCCGCCGACAAGGCAGACCATGACGGCCTCGATCAGGAACTGGGAAAGGATGTCGCTGCGGCGCGCGCCGACAGCCACACGAACGCCGATCTCCTTGGTACGTTCGGTCACGGATACCAGCATGATATTCATCACGCCGATGCCGCCGACAATCAGCGAGATCACGGCGACTGACGAAATCAGCAGCGTCAGGGTTTGCGTGGTGGTCTCGATAGTCTCGCGAATGGTCGCCGAGTTGGTGAGGAAGAAGTCTTTCGCGCCATGCCGACGCTCGATAAGGCGGGAAACTGCGGCTTCGACATTGCCCGGATCGACATCGTCTCTGATACGGACCGTTATGCCGTCGACGTTCGGACGACCCAGCATGCGGCCCATGACGGTTGTGTAGGGCGCATAAACGGTCAACGTATCAACCGCCGGGCCGAAGGAGTTTTCCCGTTTCGTCACACCTACGACCCTCGCCGGCATTGTGCCCAGAAGGATGACCTGCCCCACCGGGTTTACCCGGTCTGGAAACAGGTCTCGCGCGGCGTTTGCATCGATCACCACATTCTGGCTGTAGGCGGTAACGTCCTGGGCGTCGAACAGTTGTCCATGCGCCACCTCAAGCCCCCGTACGCGAAAGAAGTCGGCGCCAACTCCGGTGACTGACGCATTGACGGCCACGGCGGCGCGCTTGACAGTTACGCTCGTCGTGACGGTTGGTGTCACGCTGTCGACATAGGGCTGGTTCACCAGCGCTTCGGCATCGGCGGGAACCAGGGTCCGTATCTTGCCCGCTTCCAGATCGCCGAAGCCTTTCCCGGCCCGCACCTCGATCGTGTTGGTGCCAAGCGAACTGATACTGCTCAGGATTTGTTGCTGCGAGCCGGCTCCCAGTGCCGAGATAGCCGCCACCGAGGCGATACCGATGATGATGCCGAGCATGGTCAGAAGCGAGCGCATCTTGTGCGCCCAGATTGCCGCGCCCGCCATACGAAAAGCTTCAGCCATCCGGTCAATCGCACCACGCCAACCAGCGCCCGGCGCGTGCTCGCGGATGGGACGCGCCGTCGCGGCGGATTTGGATATATTGCGCTCATCGGAAATGATAACGCCGTCGCTGATCTCGACAACCCGATCCGCGTGTTCGGCGATCTTCTTGTCGTGAGTGACGAGGATGATGGTGTGCCCTTCGGCATGAAGCTCGCGCAGGATCTTCATGACTTCGGCGCCACTGTGCGTATCCAGCGCTCCGGTTGGTTCGTCGGCCAGAATTATCTCGCCGCCATTCATCAGGGCGCGGGCGATCGACACCCGCTGCTGCTGGCCGCCCGAAAGCTTGCCCGGGATATTGCCCGTCCGCTCGGCAAGGCCCAGTCGGGTCAACAAGGAGATCGCTCGCTTGTGCCGGTCGGATCGGCTGCGTCCGGCATAGATGGCCGGCACCTCGACGTTGCTGGCCGCGCTGAGATCGCCAAGCAGATGATAACGCTGGAAGATGAAACCAAAACGCTCACGGCGTAGTGCCGCCAGTTCGTCCACTGACATCTTCGAGGTCTCGCGTCCTTCGATCCAATAGCTGCCGTCCGTCGGACGATCGAGGCAGCCAAGAATGTTCATCAGCGTCGACTTGCCGGAGCCCGAGGCGCCGATGATGGCCATCATCTCGCCGGCCTCGATGTCGAGGTCGACGTCTTTCAGCACCCGCACCATCTCGTCGCCTGCGGGGAAAGCGCGGGATACCCCACGTACGCGGATCAGTGGTTCAGTCATAACGCGCCCTACCGCTTCGCCGCAGCCAGTTGAGCCTGGCCATCCGTGCGTTCGTCCGTGGATGCTCCAAGCACGATGGTGTCGCCTGCCTGAAGACCGCTAAGTATCTGGATGTCCGCGCCGTTATCGATACCGACCTGGACCTGCCGGATCTGGACCTCGCCCATCGCGTCCAGTATGCGCACACGCGCCGTATCGCCGGCCCGGGGCGCCCCTTCCACTGCACTGAGCGGAACCAGCACGGCGCCGCTGACGTGGCTCAAGACGATGGACACCTGCGCCGTCATGGAGGGCCGCAGGACCCCGTCCGCATTCGCCACGTCGATCAGCCCGGTGTAATAGACCGCGCCGTTGGTTGAGCCAATCCGGCTCGCAGCGGTATTGCTCTCGTTGGCGATGGAGGCCGGGGCCGGTTCCACCTGTCGCAACTCCCCATCGAAACGACGCTTCGGATCGCCAAGAATGCTGAACCAGACCGGCAGGCCCCGCCGCACACGCACGACGTCAGCCTCGGAGATATCCGCGCGCACCGTCATTGTGTCCAATCGCGCGATCATGACGATGGTCGGCGCGGTCTGCAGGGCATTCACGGTTTGGCCCTCGTCAGTGACGATCGCGACCACCGTGCCGGCGATTGGGGCAGTGATGCGCGTATAGTCCAGTTCTATACCCGCAGACTCCAGCGCGACCTGCGCTTGGGCGACCTGAGCGTCCAGCGACTGAACCTCAGCCCGCGCGGTGTCTCGCATCGCAACCGCAGCGTCATACTGGGCGCGTGGCGTGGAACCACCTGCCAGCAGGTCACGCTCGCGCTCGAAATCCTTCTCGGCTTTCACCAGACCGGCGCTGCGCGCGGCGTGAACGGCGCGGATGTTGGCCAAAGCGGCCTCGCGGTCCCGCAAGGTATTGCGCCGGGTCTGGGAATCGATCTCGGCCACCAATTGGCCAGCCTCAACGATGTCACCGATCTTGACAGCCAGATGCTCGATGCGACCCGAGGCCTGGGCGCCGACACGCACCAGCTCGAGCGGTTCGAGAACCCCCGTCGCCAGCACCACCTCTTCAATGTCACCCGTTCGCGCCTGCGCCGTCACCAGTTCAAGCTTTGCCGGCGGACGCAGAAACAGCAGCCAGACGCCCAGCAGACCGACAAGGGTTGCCGCCCCCAGGATCAAACGCTTGCGGGTAATGTGTCGTGTCATTTAGTCGTGGCCCATGCTATTGAAATTTGAGGGCTTTCTCTGTCACGAGAGTTACCTGAAAATTACGGAGGGTCGTCGTCGCGCCTGATCCGTTTGGCAAGCGCTGTAAAATCAACCGATCGGCAAAGAGTGTTTGCGATGTGGATGGCGTGCCAGAGACTGCCCGCCAGGCATCAAGTGATCGCGGCCGTGCTCAGCAAACGTCGACGGATAAAAACGCCTTGACCTGTTGGCGCAGGAGACGGACCTACCGCTGCTGGAAAACGCGCTTCTCGCGCCAGCGTACGGCAAATGTGCTGCCCTTGCCTGGAGCGGACGAAAGCTCAACGTAGCCGCCGTGACGGGTGACGATCTCGTTGACCATGCTGAGCCCCAGGCCCGCACCTGAGCCGTGAGGGCTGACCCGGTAGAACGGTTCGAATATGCGCGACTGCTTGTCGCCGGCAATTCCACAGCCCTGATCGGCGACAGTCACGCTGCCGTCAGCCTCAATACTGACCGATATCTGTCCTCGTCCGCCCCCGTACTGGACTGCATTACGGACCAGATTGACGAATGCACGCTCCAGAGCTTCGGCATCCCCGGGAACGAACAGGCTTTCCGCATCGCTATCGAACGAAATCTCGTAACCTTCGGCAATCGCCAGAGGAGCAAGGTCGGCGACCACCTTCGACACAACGCTGTTGAGATCGACAGGTGCATTCTGCTGGGGCTTCTGCCGGTACTTTTCGGTGTCGAGAAGCTGGTTTGCGATTGCTGTAAGCCGCTTGATGGCCGTCTGCAGGTGTGTCTTGTCCGCACCTGGTGAAAGCGTATCGATTCTCACCTGCAGGACAGCAATCGGCGTTCGAAGTTCATGGGCCGCGTTGACGAAGAAGCGCTCCGTCGCCTCGAAGCCGCTATCGAGACGACGCAGCGCCCTGTTGATGTCGCGCACCAGACGAAGCACCTCAGTGGGCAAGCCCCGCTCTTCCACCAGGGCGCCACGTGTGTCGAGGTCGATCCTGTCGAGACGCCTGGTCAGGTCGCTGAAGGACCGCAAAGCCCAGCGTGTGACAAACGGGACGCCAATAAGGGAAATGGCGACGAGGATCAGCGCCGGCACACCGATGGCAAGGTTCCCCAACAGCACGGTCACACCATATTGGGACATAGAAACACCGCCGGCAAAAAT
Organism: Agrobacterium sp. O3.4; assembly: GCF_041414895.1. Lineage (NCBI taxonomy): Bacteria > Pseudomonadati > Pseudomonadota > Alphaproteobacteria > Hyphomicrobiales > Rhizobiaceae > Agrobacterium > Agrobacterium sp. O3.4. The sequence goes on along the minus strand of NZ_JALPZP010000002.1, from coordinate 638,790 downwards.
CGTTGCCTCACCGGCCTCTGTGTCGAAACGCTCCATGCGGGCGACACTCAGCGGATCGTTCAGGTCACCATGGAGCTCGACACTTCTGAACGCCCGCAGGAATGGCATGTTGTCGGCAATTTTCCCGGGAGGCGCGCCGTGTGCAAGGACAATATCTTTTCCAAGGTCTGCCACGAACCACAGGTCAGGCGCTTCCTCCATAATCTCTTTAAGCTCGGCCGTCGGAACCAGATGGGGCCGGCCATTCGGCTCGAGACGAACCGAGTCTGCGATTTCTTGAGACAGCCAGATGGACGTGATCGCCACATCGGGCTTGAGGCCAGAAAGGAGATAGAAAACCAGGCTGAGCGAGGCGATGACCGCGCAGAGCTGCAGGACAATAAAACCAAAAGTAAATCGCCAGCGAAGGGATGTGCTGGTCATCCTATTTCTGCTCATGAAGGTAGTAGCCTATGCCACGAATGTTCTTGATAACAATATCGGCCTCCGCTTCGCCAAGCTTTCGGCGCAGGCGAGACATATTGGATTCCAGTGAGTTCGACTGGATTTCATCGTCAAAGGAATAGACCTGCCCCTCAAGGGACGAGCGCAACACGGTACGACCACGATTTCTCAGAAGAGTTTCGATGATGAGCAGTTCCCTGCGGGTGAGCGCAAGCCTGATGCCGTTGACATGCACATCGCATGAAACCCGATCGTAGGTAACGTTTCCTGCCGACAGGACGAATGGGCCGGCTGTCGGCACCCGCCTCAGCACAGCGCTCATTCTGGCAATCAGCTCGGGAATTTCGAACGGCTTCGGCAAATAGTCATCGGCCCCGTCATTGAGGCCGGAAATTCGCTCGTCGGTCGACCTCAGAGCGGAGATGATGATCGATCGCGTATTTGAACCCGTGCGGTGCAAATCGGCGAGGAAGGTACTGCCATCGCCATCCGGCAGTTGCCGGTCGATAAGGACAATATCGTAATCCGCCATGGCGATTGCTTCCCGCGCCATCGCCAGATCTCCAACAGCGTCCAGCACGATGCCATGCTGCGAGAGGGCCGTCCTCAAGGCATCCGTCATTTCCGGATCGTCTTCGATAAGCAGAAGTTTCATAGTGGCCTGATCGTGCAAGTCCCGGACAGCTGTTCTCAAGAATTCTAACAGCAAATTGATATGTGTGGTTCAGATAAACTCGACTGCCATGACCGACTGGCCGCCAAGTCAATCGGCGGTCCAGATGTCCGGCACCGGGGAACCGAAACCTGCTGAGTATCCAGCCGGCTTTTAGTCCCCGTCGCCAAGGCCAGCCCCTTATCGGCAGCGGCCGTAGTTATCGCGATATCTGCAACCGTAATCGCGCCGGTCCCGATTTTCCCAGTGATCGCGACGGTTCCTGTCGTTTCGTTCACTGATGTTCCCGATGACCGCACCTCCAGCACCTCCCGCGGCGGCTCCCACTGCAGCACCTTGCCACGTGCCGCTTGCCAGCCCGCCAATGATGGCGCCACTGGCCGCACCAATACCGGCGCCCTTTTCCGTCTGGCTGCAAGCCGTCAGCGTCAAACAAACGAATATGCCTGAAATGATCTTTTTCATGTCTGTCCTTTCGATCCATCGCCGCTACGGTCGCCCGTCGACCGTGGAGACGCACCAAGGTGCAGACATATGGCCACCGAAAATTACGTGGAAGTTACGCAGAACCGTCGGCGTCGACACCGGTCGAAAGTGCAAATTCGTGTAGGATGCGCGTCTTCACGATAAGTCATTCTCAGCTAATTCCGCCCGCCTCATCGATAGGCTCCGACGCCGCCGTGTCAATCACTGCGTTTGAGAATGGTGGGTCGAAATACTGGGGCAGACCGTTGCCGAGCTTGCCTATGGAGATTGACGGCGGTTCGGCGGCCCTGACCGGAAGGATAGTCCGGCCGCCGGCAGATGGCCTGTTTCTGCAGCCCTCAGATAGCTCCGTCGACGATAACCATCGGCCGACCCTGGGAACAGGGCTCGATGCGGGCATCGATGCGATAGATATCGCGCAGCATGTCCGAGGTTATCACCGCCTCGGTACTGCCGCTCACCACCATTTCACCGCGGGCGATCACCATCGTATTCTCGCAATAGCGCAGCGCATGGTTGAGGTCGTGCAGGGCGATCAACACGATCATGCCGGTTTTCTGGGCAAGCTCGGTGACGAAGCCCAGAACCTCGATCTGCCGGTGAAGATCAAGCGCCGATGTCGGCTCGTCCATCAGCAGCACTTCCGGCTTGCGCGCCAGTGCCTGCGCCAGCGACACCAGCTGCCGCTGGCCGCCGGATAGCTCGCCAAGGCCGCGGAAAGCAAGATCGTGGATTTTCAGCGCCTTGAGAATGGCATCTATCTCAAACAGCTCATCATCCTGAACCCGCCAGCCACCGCCCTGTTTGGCGGAAAGAAGCACGGATTCATAGACCGTCAGAACGGCATTGGCGCCGGTATCCTGCGGCATGTAACAAATGGCGCGGTTGCCGCGCGCCGTATCGGAGAGTTCGACCAGGCCGGGACCGGAGATCAGGCTGGCAATGCGCTTGAAAAGCGTGGATTTGCCGGCGGCGTTGGGGCCGATCACTGCCGTCACGCTGCCGCTTTCCAGCGTATCGATGCCGACCTTGGACAGAACCGTGGTGCGGCCATAGGCGGCACCGACATCCTTCAGTGCGAGCGCTACCATGCGCGTCTCCTGTTGCCGAAAATGAGCACGAAAAAGAACGGTACGCCGACCAGCGCCGTAATGACCCCGATCGGCAGAATGGCGCCGGGTATGAGGATCTTGCTGATGACCGAGGTGGTTGACAGAAGCAGCGCGCCGCAGATCACCGAGCCGGGCAGGAAAAAGCGCTGATCTTCACCGACCAGCATACGGGCGATGTGCGGACCGACAAGCCCGACAAATCCGATGGTGCCGACGAAAGAAACAGGAATGGCCGCCAGAAGGCTGACCGTCAGCATGGTTTGCAACCGCAGCCGGCGCACATTGATGCCCATGCTGGCCGCCTTGTCATCGCCCAGCCTGAGTGCCGTCAGCGCCCAGGCGTTGCGCATGAACATCGGCACGGTGATGACGAGGATGGCCGCGGTCACATAGACCTTTTCCCAGGTTGCCTTCGTCAAGCTGCCCATGGTCCAGAAAACGACGGCGGCAAGCGCCTGTTCGGAGGCCAGATATTCCAGCAGCGACAGCGCCGCATTGAAGGTGAAGACCAGCGCGATGCCGAGGAGCACGATGGTTTCGACCGTCACACCACGCAGCGTAGAGGCAAAATGGATGAAAAGCGCCGCAACCATGGCCATGATGAAGGCGTTGATCGGCACCATATAATGCACGGCACCCGGAAAGATCGCCACGCCGCCAACGAGCGCCAGCGCCGCGCCAAAACTTGCAGCGGCAGAAATGCCGAGCGTGAAGGGGCTGGCGAGCGGGTTGGACAGGATGGTCTGCATCTGCGCGCCCGCAACCGACAGCGATGCGCCGACAGTGACCGCCATCAGCGCAATCGGCATGCGGATATCCCAGATCACCACTCGCAGCTGGTTTGCAGCAGCGGCCGGATCGGCAATGGTCGCCAGAACTTCGGAAATTGTATAGCGCGCCGGGCCGAGCGCCATATCCGCGGCCATGCTGAAACACAGGGCGATGAAAAGCCCGACAAGAATAACGATCCTGCGCGCGGCAAGGGCGCGATATTGATCGCGCCCACTGACGCCAACGGCGCTTTCATTCAGCGAACTCATTGGTTCAAACCTTTTTCGAGCGAGGCGAAATAGCCCGGCTTGTAGGTAACGGGGAGGAACTTCCGGTAAAATTCCTCAGCGTTTTTTTCCGGGTCGAGATCAGCGAAGAGGTCCGGATGGAACCACTTGGCAAATTGCTGGATCGGCAAAAACTCGTAAGGAGCGCCATAAAACTGGTGCCAGACGGCATGGACATTGCCCTGCTTGACCGCCTTCAGTTCCGGAAACGGCGTACGCGTCATCAGATTGGCCAGCCGCTCGCGCGAAAGCGCCGTGTCTGCTCCGAGCCCAAGGGGAACGAACTGGTTGATATCGGATTCCGCCGCCCAGTTCGAGCCGGTGACGATGACATGGTCAGGATCAGCGACGACCAGCTGCTCGGGATTGAGATCGCCGAAGGTCGTCTTGATGATGCCGTCGGCAATATTGTGACCACCGGCCAGATCAACCATCGCGCCGAAATTGGCGGATCCAAAGGTGCGGCAGCAATTGTTCTCGCCGGAAATGCCGGGCGAACGCTCGATAAAGACATTCGGGCGCTTGAGGTCCTTGACGCTGGCGACCCGGTCGGTCACGCGGGCGATTTCAGCACGGCGATAGGCGATGAATTCCTTGGCGCGCTCTTCCGCACCGAACAGTTTTCCGAGAATTTCGATCGAGGCTTCGCTGTTCTTATCGGGATCGATACGGAAATCGAGATAAACGATCTTGATGCCGGCAGCGGCAGCCTTCTCTTCGAAACCACTTTCCTTGGCGGTTTTTTCCGTTTCCAGATTGAGGGTGATCACGTCAGGAGAAAGGGTGATCGCCGTTTCCAGGCTGAAGTCACCCTGCGGCAGATAACCGAAGCGCGGCAGTTTCTCGATCTGCGGAAAACGCTCGACATAGGCCGTGTAGCTGTCGGGGTCCTTCTTGAGCAGATCGTCACGCCAGCCGACGATGTTTTCGAAGGTCTTGTCGCCCTTCAGCGCCGCGATGACGTGGATCTGGCGGGCTTCGCCAACGATGACACGCTTGGCCGGCAGGTCCAGTTCGACCTTGCGGCCGGTGACATCGGTGATCTCGCCTGCATGGGCTGTTACGGCGAGAAGAGAGAAGGCCAGCACCGCAAGATGCCTCAGAGCATTGAGCCGCATGAGAAGTCCTCATTGAGTTCCAAAAGAAAATGATGAAACCGCATCACTGCGGTCTCATCCATCGAACGGACGGCGCTCCTCTTCACCGTCCCTGTCTTATTTCGCGTCCTTCAGCGACACGAAGTAGCCGGGCTTGTAATCAAGCGGCAGGAAGCGGGCATGCAATTCCTTGAAGGTCGCCTCGGGATCGAGATCCTTGAAGAGATCAGGATGCAGCCACTTGGCGATTTCCTGAATGGCCACGAACTGGTACGGGTTGTTGTAGAACTGGTGCCAGATGGCGTGGACATTGCCGTCCTTCACCGCCTGCACACCGGTAAAGGCCGGGCGCTTGGTAAGGTTTTCGAGCTTCCGATGCGCTTCCTTCACATCCGCACCATAACCGACACCGACCCAGTTGCCGCCGGGAACGTAGCCATTCCAGTTACCGCCGGTGATGATGATCTGCTCCGGGTTGGAGGCGATGATCTGTTCCGGATTGACGGTGCCGAAGGTGCCGGGAATGATATCCTTGGCCATGTTGATGCCGCCGGCAAGCTCGACCATCTTGCCGAAATTCTCGTTGCCGAAGGACATGCAGCAATCGTCGGAGTAACCGCCGGCGCGCTCGACAAACACCACCGGCTTCTTCGGATTGGCCTTGGCGAGTGTATCGGTGACCTTGGCGATGGAGTCAGCACGGAACTTGATGAAGTCCTCGGCGATCTTTTCCTTGCCCGTCAGCTTGCCCATCAGGCGCATGCTCGGCTCGGTATTTTCCATCGGCTTTTCACGGAAGTCGACATAAACAAGCGGAATGCCAACCTTGGCGAGCTTCTCGATGTAGCCTGCCTCTTCGGTCGCCGTCTTGGCGTCGATATTCATCAGGATCACGTCCGGCTTAAGCGCAACGGCCTGCTCGACGTCGAAAGTGCCGTCCTTCATGCCGCCAAAGGTCGGCAGCTTGGCGATCTCAGGATATTTGGCAAGATAGGCGTCATAGGTTTCCGGATCGGCCTTGGCGAGGTCATCGCGCCAGCCGACGACGTGCTGGAAAGGGTTTTCCTTGTCGAGCGCCGCGAGGAAATAGATCTGCCGGCCTTCACCGAGAATGACGTGCGAAACGGGAACATTGACTTCGACATCCCGGCCGGTCACATCCTTGACAGTGACCTTTTCGGCCAGTGCCGGCCAGGCGGCGGATACGAGAAGGCCAAGGGCAAGTGCCGTGGATTTGGCTGAGATGCGTATCGGATATTGCTCTCCAGTGTTGACTGGCGGGGCTGTATTATTTTCTGACTGTACTAGTCAACATTTATGTTTTAGAGCCATTCTCAACTGACCGGCGCATGGGTTGAAGACCAATGATCGACACTATCCAATATGGCAAGAACGACAGCCTGCGAGACGAAATCAAAGCCTATTGGTCCGGCCGCGCCGCGACCTTCGACCTTTCCCCCGGACATGAGATTTTTTCCGAAGATGAGCGAGAAGCGTGGCATGCCCTGCTTTTGAAGCATCTGGGACAGGGAGAAGGCCGCAAGGCGCTCGATCTCGCCAGCGGAACCGGCGTCATTTCGCATCTGATGGACGATCTTGGTTTTCAGGTCACGGGCATGGACTGGTCGGAAACCATGCTGGCGCTCGCGAGGGAAAAAGCGAAAAGCCGCGGGCGCAATATCCGCTTTTTTGTCGGCGATGCCGAAAACACCATGGAGCCGGATGAAAGCGCCGATGTCATCATCACCCGTCATCTCGTCTGGACACTGGTGGACCCGCAGGCAAGCTTTGCCGAATGGTTCCGCGTGCTGAAACCGGGCGGGCGGCTGCTGATCGTCGACGGCGATTTCGTCAATGTCGGCTGGCGCGAAAAACTCGTCAAGAAACTGGCCGCGGGTCTGGAAAGCATCGGCCTCGTGAAACCGGACCAGCTGCACAAGCCGGCTGATCCGGCCAATACCTTCAACAGCATTCTTTCACGCGTCTATTTTTCCGGCGGTGCGCGGGCTGACGATGTCGCGGCGATGTTGCGTGCGACGGGATTCGAACCCGTCGCGGTTGATCAGGAACTTCAGGCCATCCATCGCGCCCAGTCGAAGAACTTCAGCCTGCTAAAGGGCATCCTGCGTGGCCTGCAGCACCGTTATGCGGTCTGCGCCGTGAAGCCGGACATGTCCGCGAATATCATCCGCACGCCGTCACCCCGGACCTGATCCGGGGATCTAGTGCGATCAAGTCCTTGACCGCGAAAGACTCTTTCCCGGCTTAGACGCGCCGGGGCTGGATGCCGGATCTAGTCCGGCATGACGGATGAGGGAAACTCGGCGCAGAATCCTCATTTTTCCGCTTGCTCGAAGAGATCGTCCAGCCGGGGCTTCGCTCGGCCGGGCACGTCGACTTCCCTGTAGCTCTGCGGCAGGGTCGCCTCGCCCACCTTGATCAGCATGACCATGCCCATGCCGTAATGCGGCGAGCATTTGATTCCGTAAAAGCCCGGTCTGTCGAAAGCAGTCTCGAATTCATCATTGATCCGGCTTTTGAAACCCTCGGCGCCTTCGGGAATCATGCCGTCGATGGTCGCGGCATTGTGGCTCTTGTGGGTCGGCACAAAGCGCACACGGTCGCCGGGGGCGATTTCCAGAAAATCGGGCTCGAACACCATCGGACCTTTTTCGCCCCGGTTCAGCATTTTTACCTCGAAGGTTTCGGCCATGGCATGCAGGGGAAAGCCCGTAGCCAGCGCCAATGCAATTCCAGCCAGAGCATTACGCGGCTGCACGCCAAGGCGAAGCATCTTCAATTTCATCATCGTACCAGTGCTTTCTTTGTCTGAGCGGCCATTCCATGGGCCGGCAGAAAACGAATATGAGAAAAGCCGCCCTCATCCGTGGTGACGACGGACTGCACCCCGAAAACATCGGCGATCGTCGCCGATGTGAGGACCTCGTGCGGCGGACCGGCCGCAATCATCCGCCCCTGATGCATGATGGCGACGCGGTCGCAGAACACGGCGGCGTGATTGAGATCATGCAGCGCCGCAACGACGGTCAGCCCCTGTCGGCGGACCAGATCGAGCAGGCCGATCTGATGGCCGATATCGAGGTGATTGGTCGGCTCGTCCAGCAGCAGGATATGCGGCTGCTGCGCCAGCGCGCGGGCAATATGCAGGCGCTGGCGTTCGCCGCCGGAAAGGTGGTGCCAGCTTCGTTCTGCCTTGTCCGCCATATCAACATTGTCGAGCGCGGCGTCGACGATGGCGTCGTCATTGGCCGACCAGGCAGAGAGCGGACCGAGATAGGGCGTGCGACCAAGTTCGACAGCCTGTCGAGCCGTAATTCGCTCTGTGGTCTCTGCCTGCTGTTCCACAAAGGCCAACCGGCGGGCAAGATCACGCCGTCCGAATGAGGCAAGCGCATCGTCACCAAGCGTGACGTGGCCGCGTCGCGGCTTGCGGATGCCGGCCAGCATGGAAAGCAGCGTGCTTTTGCCGGAACCATTCGGGCCGATAATGCCCAGAAACTCTCCGGAACCGACATCGAGCGAAACGCCACGGACAATATCGACATTGCCGGCATGGAAATGCAGGTCATGGGCGGATAATTTCATGACCGCCCCCTCTTCTGCCCGAGAATGAAGGCGAAGGCCGGCGCGCCGACGAGCGCGGTGATGACCCCGATCGGCAGCACCTGACCAGGAATGACGATGCGCGAGAGAATATCGGCAACAATCATGAAAACAGCACCGGTCAGCGCCGTTACCGGCAGCAATAACCCGTGGCGAACGCCGACGAAGATGCGCGCCGCGTGCGGAATGACGAGACCGACAAAACCGATGGAACCCACCAGCGACACCATCACCGCCGTCATGATCGCCGAAACCGAGATCAGCACCGCATAGGTCCGGCGCACCGGAATTCCGAGCGAGGCGGCGGCCTGACCGCCGAAGGCGAAGGCATCCAGCGCCCGGGAATACCATAGACACACCGCGAGACCGGCGATGCTGACCGGCAAAGCCAGCCAGACATCCGGCCAGCGCACCCCGGAAAGATTGCCGAGAAGCCAGAATATAATGCCGCGCGCCTGTTCGGCATTGGCGGATTTGGTGACGATGAACGAGGTCATGGCATTGAACAGCTGCGAGCCGGCCACCCCGGCCAGAATGATGGCGCTATTGCCGTGACCAGCCCGCACCGCCAGAAGGCTGACCAGCGAGAATGCAACGAAAGCGCCGATCAGCGCCCCCGCCGGCATGGTCAGGAGCCCTGCCCCGAAACCCAGAAGCGCAACCGCGACCGCCCCGGTGGAGGCGCCTGCGGAAATGCCGAGAATATAGGGATCGGCCAGCGGGTTGCGCAAAAGCGATTGCAGCACCGCGCCGGCAAGCGCCAGAGAAGCACCGCAGCAGGCGGCGACAACGGCGCGGCTGAGGCGATAGCTCCAGACGATACCCTCATCCAGCGGCTCCAGCGGATAACCCGCATGGAAGACACGGTTGGCGATGGTTTTCGCCACCACATCGAAGGGAATGGCAGTCTCGCCGATGGCCGCTCCGGCCATCAGCGCGACGAGCAGCAGGGCGAGCGCGGCAAAAGCCAGACCCGCCCTGCCGAGATGGACGGAAAAACCGTTCACTTGGCGAGGCCGGCAGCCGAAATCGCCTCGGCCAGCGTTTCAATACCTTCGATCGTGCGGATGGTCGGGTTCATCGCCTGCGCATCCATATCGAACACATGACCTTCCTTAACGGCGGGCATGATGCTGGCGACGGGGTCGGTCGCAAGGAACTTGTGCTTGACGGCAACGTCATCGGCCGGGAAACGACGACGGTCCATCTTGCCGGCGACGATGACGGTCGGATTGGCCTTGGCGATGGTTTCCCAGCCAACGGTCGGCCATTCCTCATCGCTTTCGATGATATTGGTCAGCCCGAGTGCGGACATGATGTAACCGGGCGCGCCATGGCGGCCCGCCACATAAGGGTCGATATCCAGTTCGGCGCTGGAGAACCAGAAGACGGCGGAAATCTTGCCATTGGCCGAAGCGATCTTGGCGCGGGCGGCTTCTTCACGCTTTTTCAGGTCGGCAACAACCTCTTCGCCGCGGTCCTGCACGTTGAAGATTTTGGCGAGATCGCGGATCTCCTGATAGATCAGCTCCATGGTAAAGCCGGTCTTGCGAACGCCGTCCCCGCCGCCGGAATTATCCTTGCCGACGCAATCGGCCGGCGAGGTGTAAACGGGAATACCGAGTTCGGCGAATTGCGCGGGCGTGCCGACAACACCTTCCGGGCCGATCTGCCACTGGAACTGCGTCGTTACCAGGTCCGGCCTCTTGCCGACAACGGCTTCGAAACTCGGATCATTGTCGGCCAGACGCTCCACCTTGGCGTTGGCTTCCTCGTAACCCTTCAGAACCGGGCCGATCCACAGCGCCGTGCCCACCACCCTGTCGGCAACGCCGAGGAGATAAAGAACCTCGGTCGTGCTCTGGCCGACGGATACCGTGCGGGCCGGCGCCTGTTTGAAGGTGATGTCCTGACCGCAGCTGTTGATCGTCAGGGGATAGACCGTTTCGGCGGCATGGGCGGAAGCGGCGGGCAAAGCCGTAAGCGCAGCGGCCAGAAGGCCGGCATAGGCCGGCAGGCGTCCAGGATTAAACATGTGTTCTCCAGTCGAAATTAAATCGCTTATTCCAGAGCCGCAGGCGTTAGAACGCGCAGCAACAGCGGGACGTCTTGTACGGAGAACAACGACGGGACGCAAACCAAATGTTATGAAATAACATTACAATTTCCTCCTCCGGGCTTCCCCGCCCGTAACGATGGTTCATATTTTGACGGCAGGTCTCCTGGCTCACGGATTTGCGCCGTTCATCTGCCTTCCCGCATTCCGGAGAATACAGTGGCATGACGCCTTGAGGCGCCACGGGGATGAGCGGCAATCCGCTTACAGTTGCGGGGGCAGCCACGGCATTGGGCGATCATCATCACCCGCACCATGTTCCCTATTAATCCCTTCGCCTTTCGGCTGCAGGAACCGTCGCTTTCTCACATAAGGGGCAAGAGCCGGAGCGTCAATCGCCAAAGCATGTCTCACAAGCGTATGGAAACCGTTCTGCGACAAAGACACGCACACAGCAGGAACCCAAAGTGCGTAACATGAAGTCGATGGGAAACGAGGTGCTTCAACACAGGGATGGGCCTGCCAGAGCGAAAATCCCAGCCGAGCCGGAACCTTCCGGCTGCGGCGCATTTTTTGACATGGTCGTCAGTGTTTCAATCACCACCAGTCCGGATTGCGCCAGAAAATCGGTGAGAACACCGTCATCACGCAAGGCATCGAGCCGGACAAGCTGCCCGTCGAGATCGGCAAAATGCCGCCTTACCAGCGCGACTGCCTCCGCTTCCCCCTCCGCAACCACCGGGCCGATGATGTGGCCCCGCCCTGCCGCCCGCCGCAGCGCAAAGGCGGCCAGACGATCCGCCTCGAACAGGCCGTAGCCGGTGTTTTCCCGCAGGAGACGCTGCAGCACGCCCCGGCGTGAAACGCCGAAAGCCGCCCGGTCCAGATCTTCCACGGCGGGGAGATGATGTTCCGAAACTGGCTCGATCCTCTGTTTCTTGCCAAGCTGCGGCGCCTCGGTGGTGCGACGGGCCTTGCCGCGCAGAAGATGCACCCGTTCCGCATCCCCGGTAAAACCGAGCCCGGCAAATAGCCGCCGGGACACCTCCGTTGCATTCAGCCGCAAGGCGGCGGCAGGATATCTCGCCACAAGCTGCCGGACCAGCCAGGGTGCTACGCCCTGCCCCTGCAGGCGTGGGGAGACTATGACCATGCCTAACGTCGCAAAAGCCTGATCATAGGGAAAAAGCATGGCGGTCGCGACAACCCGGTCAATCTCGTCCAGCGCCGCAAGACCCACACCGCACTGGCGCAGGAAACACCATTCATTGGCATGATACCGCCATCCGACAGCCATGGAGAGGGCATGCAGATGATCCGCCTCCACATCGGCGATATCCACGGTCCGCAACTCGAAACTATCGACCTTGAGCAGCTCCATAGCAAACGGCTCTCATTCCCTCCGGCGCGGAACCCTAGGGCCCCGGAAGCCCAGCCCACGACATCCGAAGATAACCGGCCCTGCCCGCAGGAATTTTCTGAAAGCACTGGAAGGACACAACAATCTACCGAAATCATCGGCATTTCAGCAGATAAACGCCGCCGGCCACTCTAAGCTTCTGCGGTGAATAATCCGGCCAGCGGCCAATGGGAACGACCAGCGGGGACGACCATGAACGCAATCGAAATCCTTGAGCGTCTCGTCGCCTTCCCGTCCGTTGTCGGAACCGCCAATGGCGATATTGCCGGATGGATTGCCGATTATCTGGAAGGCCATGGCGCGAAAGTCTCGCTGTTGCCCGGACCGGAGGGCGACCGCGCCAATCTCTTCGCCACGTTCGGCCCGGCCGATCGGGCCGGTTATATCCTGTCCGGCCACATGGATGTGGTGCCGGCCGGAGAACCGGAATGGACCTCCAATCCCTTCACGCTGAGAACCGAAAACGACCGGCTCTACGGGCGCGGAACCACCGACATGAAAGGGTTTCTCGCCACTGTGCTCGCCGCAGCGCCGGCATTTTCGCGCATGACGCTTGAACGGCCGATACACATCGCCTTTTCCTATGACGAGGAGGCGGGCTGCCGTGGCGTTCCCCATCTCATCGCCAGACTGCCGGAACTGTGTGCCCCGCCGGCGGGCGCCATCATCGGCGAACCCAGCAATATGCGCGCCGTTCGCGCCCACAAGGGCAAGGCCGCAGCGCGCATCACCCTGCACGGCCGATCCGGCCATTCCTCACGGCCGGATCAGGGGATAAACGCCATTCACCTGATGACCGGCATCATGGCAAAAGCAGTCGAAACCGCCGATACGCTGACGCGGGGACCGTTCGAAGCAACCTTCGAGCCGCCCTACTCCTCCTTGCAGATCGGCACGGTCAAAGGCGGGCAGGCGATCAACATCATCCCCGATCATTGCGCAATCGAACTGGAAGCGCGGGCAATTTCGGGCGTCTCCCCGCTCGCCCTGCTGGAGCCGGTAAAAAGCGCTGTCGAAGAGATCGCCGCAACGGGCGTCGATATCGAATGGACGCCGATGAGCGCTTATCCGGCCCTGTCGCTTCCAGCCGATGCGCCGCTTGCTTTGCTTCTGGAGGAACTGACCGGCACCGCCAACCTCGCAGCCGTAAGCTACGGAACGGAGGCCGGGCTTTTCCAGGCGGCGGGCATAGATGCCATCATTTGCGGCCCGGGAGATATCGGCCGCGCCCACAAGCCGGACGAATTCATAACCGCGGACGAACTTGCCGCCTGCCAGTCGATGCTGGAAACACTCGGCCGCCGCTGCGCCGCTTAATCAAATGACGGGTATTAGATGACGTTTCTCTTCAATTCCGACGCAAAGCGCGGCGAAATCTTCCGGCAGGCTCTGGCCACAGAGCTGCCGGACCTGCCATTTTCGATGGATGCCGCCACTGTCGATCCCGATGCGGTGCGTTATCTCATTACATGGACGGTGCCAGAGGATATCGCGCGTTACCGCAATCTCGAAATCCTGTTTTCGATCGGCGCGGGTGTCGACCAGTTTCACATCGATGCAATCCCGGAAACGGTGAAGGTCGTGCGCATGGTGGATGAAGGCATCATCCGCATGATGCAGGAATATGTCTGCCTCGGCGTGCTTGCCCTTCATCGCAACCTGCTGGCCTATCTGGAACAGCAACGCCAAAACCTATGGAAAGCCCTGCCGGGCCAGCGGCAGGCGGAAGAATGCCGCGTCGGCGTTCTCGGCCTCGGCATGCTGGGTGTTGCGGCACTGGAACGGCTGAAACCTTTCGGTTTTCCGCTTGCCGGCTGGAGCCGTTCTCCGCGCCAGATCGATGGCGTCACCTGCCACCATGGCGATGAAGGGCTGAAAGCCATTCTTTCCACCAGCGATATCCTCGTCTGCCTGTTGCCGCTGACGGACGAGACCACCGGGCTTTTGAATGCCGGGCGCCTCGGCCTGCTGCCGGATGGCGCGGCTCTCGTCCATGCCGGGCGCGGCAGGCAGCTCGATCATGACGCACTCCTAGATGCACTCGACAGCGGCAGGCTTTCCGGCGCGGTGATCGACGTCACCGATCCCGAGCCACTGTCTGAGGGCCATCGTTTCTGGACTCATCCGAAAATTCTGCTGACGCCGCATATCGCCAGCGTCACCCAGCCCCACTCCGCCGCCCGCACCGTCGTCGACAATATCAAACGATACGAATCCGGCCTCGAACCGCTCGGCCTCGTTGACCGCAGCCGCGGATATTGATCATCCGCCATCTCAGAAAGGAAAATCCATGCCGCTTCTCAAGCCTATCGACACCAATCCCGATTTCGAGCCGAAGGCCTCCAAGGCCCTGCCGGAACGCCTGATCGCCGGCGACCCTTCATTCAAGACCTGGGCGCTGGACGAAGCCCGCGATGGAACCGTAAAGACCGGCATCTGGGAAGCGACCCCGGGCGAAAGCCGTTCCATCAAGGGCGAGACCTTCGAATTTTGCCATATTCTGGCCGGCGTAATCGAAATCACCCCTGATGGCGGCGAACCGCAGCGTTATACGGCTGGCGACAGCTTCGTCATGAAGCCGGGTTTCGTCGGCGTCTGGAAGACCATCGAAACGGTTCGCAAGATCTACGTCACCGTGAATGGATGATGTAAAACCCGCGTTTTTTAACGGTCGCTCACGGTACCGGCCAGAAATACACGACAGGCAGCGCGCCGCAAAAGATTGCGCTGTCTGTTGGCAACAAAACGGGATTTTCATTCATCGCCCGCGCCACAGTCGGTCGATTTCGCTTGGCGGCAGGGATTAGCTTTAAGGGCATATCCACAGAGGATTTCCCATGACGCTCAGCTTCGATCCAGACAGCCTGTCTTTGCCAATTGGCCATTTCATCGGCGACCGGCTGATCCCGGCTAAAGACGGCATCGACATGCATCGCCCATCGGACGGCATGGGATATGCCGGCTGCCCGAAGGCGGATGCGACGCTGGTGGATGAGGCGGTGCAAACCGCCAAGGCGGCGCTGAAGCGCAGCAACTGGGGCGGCGTTCGCCCGCGCGAGCGCACCAGGGTCTTGCAGCAGTGGGCCGACCTCATCGAATCGGAAGCCGAGACCTTGGCGAAAATCGAGGCACTGTCCTCGACACGGCCGGTGGGCCAGCTGATTGCCGGCGACATCGCCGTTACCGCCGAGCAGATCCGCTTCTTCGCCGAATTCGCCGACAAGGAAGGCGGCGATCTGGTGCCGACCGACGACACCAGTCTCGGCATGATCATGACCGAGCCCTATGGCGTTGTCGGCGCGATCACACCCTGGAATTTCCCTGTCTCCATGGCCGGCTGGAAGCTCGGCCCGGCGCTGGCGGCCGGTAATGCCGTGGTGCTGAAACCCTCGGAAATGACCCCCTTCTCCAGCATTTTCATGGCGCAGCTGGCGATCAAGGCAGGGCTGCCCGCCGGCCTCATCAATATCGTGCTGGGTGACGGGCCGGTGACCGGCAATGCCATCACCGGGCACCCTGATATCTCCAAGGTCAGTTTCACCGGCTCCACCGCTGCGGGTGCCGCCATCATGGCCAATATCGCCCGCACCGGCATCAAGCCGATGACGCTGGAACTCGGCGGCAAGAGCCCGCAGCTGGTTTTCGCCGATGCCGATATCGAAAAAGCGGCGGCAGCGATTGCCGGCAATATTCTTTCCAATGCTGGGCAGGCCTGTGTTGCCGGCTCACGCATCATCGTCGAGGAAGCGGCGGCAGATGCCCTTTCCGCCGCCATCATCGCCCGCATGAAGGCGGTAAAGCCCGGCCCGACATGGGACGAGACGACACAATATTCGCCGATCATCTCCGAGGTACAGCGCAAGCGTATCGATGGCATCGTGCAGGCGGCCGTTGCCCATGGTGGCGAGTGCCTGACGGGTGGCGCGATCATGGACGGCCCCGGTTATTTCTACCAGCCGACGCTGATCGCGAATGTCGACCAGACCTCGCCCGCCGTAACCGAGGAAATCTTCGGGCCGGTGCTGACGTTGCAAACCTTCCGCACGGAAGAAGAGGCTCTGGCGCTTTCCGATCATCCGACCTACGGTCTGGCGGCAGGCCTTTTCAGCCGGGATATTTCGCGCGTCATGCGCCTGTCGCGCGCCATTCAGGCGGGAACGATCTGGGTCAACCGTTATGGCCGTTCACGCGACCACATATTGCCAACCGGCGGTTATAAACGCTCCGGCATCGGCAAGGACCTCGGGCGGGAGGCCTATCTCGCCAACCGCAAGAGCAAAAGCGTCCTGATTGGACTGTAACAGGGGAAATCTTTTGAAAACGCATCGCATCGCACTTATTCCCGGAGACGGCATCGGCAAAAGCGTGACGGACGCCGCATGGCAGGTGCTCAACGCCGCCGCCAAAACCTCCGGTTTTGCGCTTAAAGGCACGGAGTTCCCCTGGTCCTGTGCGTTCTACAAGGAAACCGGCGCGATGATTCCCAAGGACGGGATCGAGACCCTGCGCGGTTTCGACGCCATTCTGCTCGGCGCGGTCGGCTGGCCGGCGGAAGTGCCGGACTCGGTCTCGCTGCATGGCCTGCTGCTGCCGATCCGCAAGGCTTTCGTGCAATATGCCAATATCCGCCCGCACCGGCTTCTGCCCGGCGTGCAGGGACCTTTGAGGGCTGACGGCTTCGATATTCTCTGCATCCGTGAAAATACCGAGGGTGAGTACTCCGGTGCCGGCGGTCGCGTGCATCAGGGCACCGACGACGAGGTGGCCGTCGAAACCTCGATCTTCACCCGCAAGGGCGTGGAGCGCATCCTGCGCTTCGGCTTCGAACAGGCGCAGAAACGTCGCGGCAAGCTTGTCTCCGTCACCAAGTCGAACGCCCAGAAATATTCGATGGTGTTCTGGGACGAGGTGACCCACAAGCTTGCGGCAGAATATCCTGACGTCGAGGTTTCGAGCTATCACATCGACGCCATGGCGGCGCGCATGGTGATGGCCCCGGAAAGCCTCGATGTCGTGGTCGCCTCCAATCTCTTCGGCGATATTCTGACCGATCTGGGTGCTGCCATTCAGGGCGGCCTCGGTTTTGCCGCCTCCGCCAATATCAACCCTGATCGTAACGCGCCGTCCATGTTCGAGCCGGTGCACGGTTCGGCTCCTGACATAGCCCATCTCGGCATTGCCAATCCCATTGCCGCCATCTGGTCCGGTGCGATGATGCTGGAGCATCTCGGCGAAAAGGCTGCGGCGGCGAAGATCATGACGGCGCTGGAAACGGCGACCGGCCAGGGCGTCGGCACCGTGCCGGGCAAGGACAAGACGGACGCCATAACGGCTGCGATTCTCGCTGCACTCGACTGATTTCGGAGACAGATGATGCATGGATTGAAGGACAAGGACCTCTTCCGCCAGACAGGTTTGATCGGCGACGTATGGAAGGCTGCGGCATCGGGCAAGGTGGTCGACGTGATTGATCCCGCCACACAGGCGGTGATCGGCACGGTGCCTGACATGGGCAGCGCGGAAACCCGCGCGGCGATCGAAGCCGCCAACGCCGCTTTCGGGCCATGGAAGAAGAAAACCCATGCGGAGCGCGCAGCGCTTCTCGAAAAATGGTTCGCACTGATGATCGAACATATCGACGATCTCGGCCTGATCCTCACCACCGAACAGGGCAAGCCTCTTGAAGAGGCGAAGGGAGAAATCCGTTACGGCGCATCCTTCGTCAAATGGTTTGCGGAAGAAGCCCGGCGCATCAGCGGCGGCACCATTCCCTCGCCGACGCCGGATCGGCGCATCGTGGTGCTGAAGGAACCGGTCGGTGTCTGCGGCATCATCACGCCGTGGAATTTTCCGAATGCGATGATCACCCGCAAGGTTGCGCCGGCCCTTGCCGCCGGCTGCACCGTGGTCATCAAGCCATCGGAATTCACGCCCTATTCGGCGCTGGCGCTTGGCGTTCTTGCCGAACGGGCCGGCATTCCCGCAGGCGTCATCAACATCGTCACCGGCATGCCGACTGACATCGGCAACGAAATCATGGCCAATGAGACGGTGCGGAAAATTTCCTTCACCGGCTCCACCCGCGTCGGCTCCCTTTTGATGCGCGGCGCGGCCGACAGCATTAAGCGACTGTCGCTGGAACTTGGCGGCAACGCGCCCTTCATCGTGTTCGACGATGCCGATCTCGATCTCGCCATCGAAGGTGCACTCATCTCGAAATTTCGCAATGGCGGCCAGACCTGTGTCTGCGCCAATCGCATTCTGGTTCAGTCGGGCGTCTACGATGCTTTTGCGAAAAAACTGGCTGACCGTGTCGATGCCATGCGCGTCGGCCCCGGCACCGAGCCGGGTGTTGCCATCGGCCCGATGATCAACGAACCAGCCATCGCCAAGATCCGCGCCCATGTCGATGACGCCATCTCCAAGGGTGCGACGATCATCACCAAACCGCATGATCTGCCGGATGGTCCACAATATACCGCCCCCGTCGTCCTGACCGGCGCGACCACCGCCATGCGGCTGGCAAGCGAAGAGACCTTCGGTCCGGTGGCGCCGCTTTTCCGTTTCGAGACGGAAGAGGAAGCGCTCGCCATCGCCAACGGTACGCCCTTCGGCCTTGCCGCCTATTTCTACACCGAGAGCCTCAAACGCGCCTGGCGCGTGGGCGAAGCGCTGGAATTCGGCATGGTCGGCCTCAATACCGGCGCGATCTCCACCGAAGTGGCACCCTTCGGCGGCGTCAAACAATCCGGCCTCGGCCGTGAAGGCGCGCAGGTCGGTATCGAGGAATATCTGGAAATCAAGACGTTCCACATCGGCGGGCTCGCCTGAGCCTCCAGTCTTTCTCCCCGCCTCAAGGGCCGCTAAGCGGCCCTTCTTTTTGTGCCGATACCAACAAAAAAGCGGCCCATCGGCCGCCCTCTCCTCCGTCATCCTCGGGCTTGACCCGAGGATCCATTCTTCGTGTGGCAGTGGATCCTCGGATCAAGTCCGAGGATGACGTCGAGTTTAGGGGAATACCCTCTCAGCGCTCTATGACGCCCTCTTACTGAAATTTGTCCAGCATCTTGTAATAATAGCCCACCAGCGGCAGGAACCACGGTTTGCCGAAATGGCCCGGCACCGCCGGCCAGTCCAGCCCCTTCAGCGGGTTGTTGTCCGGCCGCCCCAGAATGGCGTCGGCCATGATCATGCCAAGATGGGTGGAAAGCTGAGCGCCGTGGCCGGAATAGCCCATGGCGTACCAGACGCCGTCATGAAAACCGGCACGCGGATAACGGTCCTTGGTCATATCCACCAGACCGCCCCAGCAATAATCGATCGGCACATGCGAAAGCTGCGGGAAGATGCGGTGCAGGGCTTCCGTCAGGATCGCGCCGCTCTTGGCATCCGAACGCTGGTCGGATGTGGCGGAAAAACGCGCACGGCCACCGAAGATCAGCCGATTATCCGGGGCAAGTCGGAAATAATTGCCGATATTCATGGAGTTGACATAGGTGCGGTTGCCCGGAACAGAGGCCCGAATTTCCGCATCGGTCAGCGGCCGCGTGGCGATGATGAAACTGCCGACAGCGATGATGCGACGACGGAAGTAGCTGAAGCCGGAGGGCGTGTAAGCACCGGTCGCCACCAGAACATTGTCGGCCGTCACCTTGCCGCGTGCGGTTTCCAGCGTGTGGCTTTTGCCGTTCTGCGCGTGCTTCGTCACCGCCGCATTTTCGAAGATCACCGCGCCGTGCCGGCTGGCGGCCTCGGCAAGGCCGGCCACATAGCGCCCCATATGCATCATGGCGCTCTTCTTCGACAGCATGCCGCCATAAAATGGCGAGCCAATTTCCGCCTTGAGATCGGCGACGGACAGAAGCGCCGTGTCGGGATCGACCTCGGCATGCAATGCCTCGAAATTCTTCGCCAGACCTTCGAAATGCTGCGGCTTGGAGGCAAGTTTCAGCTTGCCCGAGCGGCGAAAATTGCAGTCAATCCCCTCCTCGGCAATCAGTGCCTCCAGCGTATCGACTGAATCATCCAGCGCCTGGTAAAGGGCGATGGCGCGTTCCTTGCCGAGCTCCGCCTTGGCGGAAAGATAGGAATGGGCAAGACCATTATTGAGATGCCCGCCATTGCGACCGGAGGCACCCCAGCCGACCCGTTCACCCTCCAGTACCACCACGCGCGCGCCCGCCCTGGCAAGCTGACGCGCGGCGCCGAGACCGGTGAAACCGCCGCCAATGACGGCGACATCATAATGACCTTCGACGGGACCTTGCGCCGCCCCTGCAAACAGGGGCGCCGTGTCGTGCCAATAGGAAACGAACTTCATGGTCCCGACCTTTCCTTACAATCCAACCACGCCTGCCAGGCCGGAAATATCCGATATCTCGACATAACCGTAATAGGGGTTGGCCGGCTCGTGGCCGCGGTTGACCCAGACCTTGTTCTTGATACCGAGATCATGGGCCGACATCAGGTCGTAACGGAACGAGGAGGAGACATGCAGCATGTCTTCGGGGCCGCAGCCGAGCATGTCGAACATATATTCAAATGGCCTGAAGCGCGGCTTGTAGGCCTGCGCCTGCTCGGCCGTATAGACCGCATGGAAAGGCGCACCAAGCTTTTCGACATTCGACATGATCTGCGAATTCATGGCGTTGGACAGAATGACGAGCGGAATTTCTTTCGCCACCTTTGCAAGTCCGGCCGGCACATCGGCATGCGGACCCCAGGTTGGAACACGCTCGTAAACGAAGGTCGCGTCCTCATCCTTGAAAGCAACGGCATTGCGCTTGCAGGTGCGCGAGAGCGAATTATGAACCACCTGGGCATAGGGCTTCCAGTCACCCATGATCTCATCCAGACGATAAGCCGAAAAATTCTTGATGAACTGCTGCATCTGCGCTTCGTCCAGACGATCGCCATAGAGATCGCGGGCGGCTTCGGCCATCTGGAAATTGATCAGCGTGCCGTAGCAATCGAAGGAAATGTATTTCGGGCGGAAGATGGTCATGTCGTCGTCATCCTTGCTTGGAGATCGGCCGTGCCGGAATGAATTGATCATAGAAAGCCTTTGCCCGGTCGGCGCACCGCAATTGCCATCAGCGGAAGCAGATTGTTGCGTATGCAGCCGCCAGTTTGGCAGAGAGTTGCGTTGGCATATCTCCCGACCTCGCGTGCGCCCCTGCCCCGGCATCGAAAGCGAATAACACGCGGCATAAGATGCGGCGGCGGGTAAAAGCAACAGTGAAACATATCGAACCTTGCCATTCGTCGGGACAATGTTCTTTTACCCCCGGTCTATCAATGAATGAGCAGAATAAACGGAGTTGGGCCATGCAAGCCAGCCTGATCGATATCCAGAATTTCGAACCTGAACACCTCGATGCCGCCGTCGAACTTTCCCGCCAGGCCGGCTGGCCGCACCGCCGGGAAGACTGGGCGCTAGTCCTTTCACTCAGCAAGGGTTTCGTCGCGCTGGAAAATGGCCGCGTTGTCGGCACAGCGATGGCAACGCTTCTTGGCGAAACCTGCGCCTCCGTCAATATGGTGATCGTGGATGAGACCATGCGTGGCCGCGGTCTCGGACGCCAGTTGATGAACGCCGCCCTTGAAGCAGCCGGAAATCGCGAATGCCGCCTGACCGCTACCGCCGATGGCCTGCCGCTTTATGAAAAACTGGGGTTCGTTGCCTGTGGTGAAGTTCGCCAGCATCAGGGAATTCCGGCAGCCTCGGCCAAGCCCGCCAGTGTGGAGTGGGAGGAAACGATTGCCCCGTCCGAGCTTGCGGCCCTTGATGCGCAGGCCTTCGGTGCTGATCGTACCGCGCTCTTCACGGAACTTGCCGACAGGGCGCGTTTCGCAATCGTGAAACAACAGGGCGTCATCAAGGGTTTTGCCGGCCTGCGCGCCTTCGGCCGCGGTGAAGTCATAGGCCCGGTTGTGGCGGAAAATGCTGATATCGCACGAGATCTGCTGGCTTTCATGCTGTCGGAACGCTCCGGCGCATTCCTGCGCGTAGACACCACGGTCGATACGGGCCTTGGCCCCTGGCTTGCCGAACAGGGCCTTGCCCATGTCGGCGGCGGCATCGCCATGCGCCGGTCAAAGGCCGAAATTCCCGCTGACAAAAAACTGAAAACCTTCGCACTGACCAGCCAGGCGCTGGGCTGACCTGCTGGGCTTTAATCTGGAGAGACCCATGTTAAGCAATTCCCTGATCGAACTGGACCGCGCCCATCTGGTGCACCCCGTCTCTTCCTTCCGCGGCCATGAAAAGCTTGGCGTGCGGGTGCTGACATCGGCGAAAGGCGCCACCGTCACCGATATGACCGGCCACCAGCTGATCGACGGTTTTGCCGGTCTCTGGTGTGTCAACGCCGGTTACGGTCATGACAGCATCGTTGAGGCGGCGGCAAAACAGATGCGGGAACTGCCCTACGCCACCGCCTATTTCGACATTGGCAGCGAACCGGCCATCCGGCTCGCTTCCGAGCTTGCCGACCGGGCTCCCGGCGATCTCAACCACGTTTATTTCACGCTTGGCGGTTCCGATGCGGTGGACAGCACCATTCGCTTCATCCGTTATTACTGGCATGCAAAGGGTGAGCCGCAGCGCGACCAGTTCATCTCCATCGAACAGGGTTATCACGGTTCCACCACGGCCGGTTCGGGCCTCACCGCCCTGCCCGCCTTCCATGCCGGTTTTGGCGTGCCTTACGACTGGCAGCATAAAATCCCGTCGCATTATGCCTACCGTAACCCGGTTGGAAACGACCCGGCCGCCATCATCGCCTCCTCGCTGCAAATCCTGAAAGACAAGATCGAAGCCATAGGCCCGGACCGGGTCGCGGCGTTTTATGCCGAACCGATCCAGGGCTCGGGCGGCGTTCTCGTGCCGCCGCCGGGCTGGATCAAGGCGATGCGCGACCTCTGCCGCTCCTATGGCATCCTTTTCGTCGCCGACGAAGTAATTACCGGCTTTGGCCGCACCGGCCCGCTATTTGCCTGCGCCGACGAGGACATCGTGCCGGACTTCATCACCGCCGCAAAGGGCCTGACGTCAGGCTATGTGCCGATGGGCGCCGTCTTCATGGCCGATCATGTTTATGATACAATTGCCGACTTCGCAGGCGAAGCGGCCGTGGGGCATGGATACACCTATTCCGCCCACCCCGTCAGTGCCGCCGTTGGTCTGGAAGTGCTGAAGCTTTACGAAGGCGGACTGCTGGAGAATGGCCGCCGCGCCGGTCATCGACTGATGGCAGGACTGGAGGGCTTGAGAAGCCACCCGCTGGTGGGCGATGTCCGCGGCCGCGGCATGCTTGCGGCGATCGAGCTTGTGACCGACAAGGAAAAGAAAACGCCGCTTCCGGCAGCCGCCACGCCGGCCCGCAAGGTCTTCGACCGCGCATGGGAAAACGGCCTCATCGTCAGGGCCTTTGCGAATGGCATCCTCGGTTATGCACCGCCGCTCTGCTGCACCGATGGCGAAATCGACGCCATCATCGAGCGGACGCTGAAAACCCTCGACCAGACGCTAGAGGACCCGGCCGTGCGGGCGGCAATGGCCTGAGGCGTAACCCGGCTGTATCGCGACACCTTCTCTAAATGTCGCAACACACCGCATATTCGCAATATTCTGCCGAAGAGCCGATCCATTTCGGCGAATCCGGCGTGCTGGAAGTGCCAAACTATCCTTAGAAAAAGCACAAAGCGCCATGAAAACCGGCGTTTTCAAAAATAGGAACGGGACAAGGATCTCGTCCGGGAACAAAATAAAATGCCGCAACCTCCCCCAAGAGGACGAGGCGGCAGAGCGGAGACCGACATTGCCCAAAAAATTGAGCGACTTCAAATATATGAGCTTCGATGTGGTGGGAACTCTCATCGATTTCGAAGGGGGTCTGAAATCGACCCTGACGCAGATCGGTGCTGAGAATGGCGTCGAAGTCGATGGTGAAAAGGCGCTCGGCCTTTACCGCGCGGCCCGTTATTCAGACGCGACAAACCTGTTTCCGGACGATCTCGTCCGCGTATATCTCATCATCGCTCCGCAACTTGGCTTGCCGGCAGAACGTGCTCTTGGCGAACGCCTGCGCGACGCCGCCAAGAACTGGAAGGGGTTCGAAGACAGCCGTGCCGCGATGGCGCAGCTTGCAAAGACACACCGCCTCATCGCTATGACAAACGCCCAGCGCTGGGCCTTCGAACATTTCTCGAAAGAACTCGGCAATCCCTTCCATGCCGCTTTCACGGCGGATGATACCCGCACCGAAAAGCCGGACCCGGCCTTTTTCGAGAAGGTCTTCGCGTTTGTTGAGAGCGAGGGCGCCTCGAAGGACGACATCCTGCATGTCGCGCAAAGCCAGTACCACGATATCGGCATTTCCCGGAAGCTGGGCATGACCAATTGCTGGATTGAGCGCCGCCATGACCAGAAGGGATATGGCGGTACGATCGAGCCGGAAAACTTTACCGAGCCGGATTATCACTTCACCTCGATGGCCGGCCTTGCCGAAGCCGCGAGGCAGGCGGGCGGCTGAACCGCCCTCCACCAGGGCGTGGCGCGAACTGGGACGCGGACCGCCGGAATTTTCTGCAGACGCATTTCAACAAATCATACAAAAGGGGAAGACCATGAGTGACAGGATTACAAACTGGACCCGCTCCGACGATGCCGCCGTTGAACAGGCGATCCGTCGCGGCGCGACGCGGCGTGAGCTGCTTCACATGATGCTGGCCGGCGGCGTCGCCCTTTCTGCCGGCTCGGCCATTCTCGGCCGCGCCTCGCAGTCGCTCGCGGCCACTCCGGTTTCCGGCGGCACGCTGAAGGCGGCCGGCTGGTCCTCCTCCACAGCCGATACGCTCGACCCCGCGAAAGCCTCGCTTTCCACGGACTACGTCCGTTGCTGCGCGCTTTATAACCGGCTGAGCTTCCTCGATGCTTCCGGCACGCCGCAGATGGAGCTGGCCGAATCCATCGAATCCAAGGACGCCAAGACCTGGACGGTCAAACTGCGTTCCGGCGTCACCTTCCACGACGGCAAGGCGCTGACGGCCGATGACGTGGTCTATTCGCTGAAGCGCCATCTCGATCCGGCTGTCGGCTCCAAGGTCGCCAAGATCGCCGCCCAGATGACCGGCTTCAAGGCGCTCGACAAGAGCACGGTCGAGATCACGCTTGCCAGCGCCAATGCCGACCTGCCGACAATCCTTGCGATGCACCACTTCATGATCGTCGCCGACGGCGCGACCGACTTCTCCAAGGGCACCGGCACCGGCGCCTTCAAGCTTGAAACATTCGAGCCGGGTGTGCGCTCGATCATGTCCAAGAACAGTAATTACTGGAAATCCGGCGGCCCGCACGTCGACAGCTTCGAGTTCTTCGCGATCTCGGACGACAATGCACGCGTCAATGCGCTTCTCTCCGGCGACATCCAGCTCGCGGCCGCCATCAATCCGCGCGCGCTTCGCCTGCTCGACAAGCAGGAAGGTGTCGTCCTGTCGAAGGGAACTTCCGGCAACTACACCAATCTCAACATGCGCCTCGATCAGGCTCCGGGCAACAAGGCCGATTTCATTGCCGGCATGAAGTCGATCGTCAACCGTGAGCAGATCGTCAAGGCGGCCTTGCGCGGTCTTGGCGAAGTCGGCAACGACCAGCCGGTTCCGCCCATGAGCCCCTATCATAATCCGGACCTGAAGCCGAAGGCCTTCGATCCCGAGAAGGCCAAGTTCCACTTCGAGAAAGCCGGCCTCCTCGGCCAGTCCATCCCGGTCATCACCTCGGATGCGGCAAATTCGGCCATCGACATGGCAATGATCATCCAGGCCTCCGCTGCCGAAATCGGCCTCAAGCTGGATGTGCAGCGTGTTCCCGCCGACGGCTACTGGAGCAATTACTGGCTGAAAGCGCCGATCCATTTCGGCAATATCAACCCGCGCCCGACACCGGACATCCTGTTCTCGCTGCTTTATGCGTCCGACGCTCCCTGGAACGAGAGCCAGTACAAGTCGGAGAAGTTCGACAAGCTGATGCTCGAGGCGCGCGGCCTGCTCGATATGGAGAAGCGCAAGCAGATCTACTTCGAGATGCAGACGATGATCGCCGACGAAGCCGGCACCATCATTCCCGCCTATCTTACCAACGTGGACGCCATCAGTTCCAAGCTGAAGGGCCTGGAAGCCAATCCGCTCGGCGGCATGATGGGTTACGCCTTTGCGGAATACGTCTGGCTAGAAGCCTGATAGACCATGGAGCCGGGCGCAAACGCAGCGCCCGGCCAAGTTTTCCGCCGATGCGGAAAGCCTCCACAATCAGGCAGGTCGCAGGAGCATGTGAATGAACAGCCGGATATTGTCCCTTGTCGCCCGGCGGCTGGTCGTCATGCTGACGACGCTGCTGATCGTGTCATTTATCGTCTTTTCCGCCACCAGCCTGCTGCCCGGCGATACGGCGACGATCCTTCTCGGTCAGGCGGCAACGCCGGAGGCCGTGGCCGGCCTGCGCACCGCCATGCATCTCGATGATCCCGCCCTGCTGCGCTTCGTTCGCTGGCTTTTCGGCCTGCTGCATGGCGAACTCGGCACCTCCTATGCCAACAACATGGCGATTGCCGATCTCATCGGCCCGCGCTTCGTCAACTCCATGAAGCTGGCCGGCATCACCACGCTCATCGCCGTGCCACTGGCGCTCACACTCGGCATCAGCTCCGCCATGCTGCGTGGAACGCTTTATGACCGCATCGTCACGGTGCTGACCATCGGCGTCATTTCCGTGCCGGAATTCATGATCGCCACGCTCGCCGTCCTGCTTTTCGCGGTTTATCTGAAATGGCTGCCGGCGCTGTCGCTGGTCAGCGAGGTTCACACGCTGTTTGATGTACTGCGCGTTTACGCCATGCCGGTCATCACGTTGACCTTCGTCGTCTCGGCCCAGATGATCCGCATGAGCCGCGCCGCGGTGATAGAGACGCTGGATACGCCCTATGTCGAAATGGCGCTGCTGAAGGGCGCGCCGCGCATGCGCATCGTGCTGCGTCACGCGCTTCCCAATGCACTCGGCCCCATCGTCAATGCAGTGGCGCTGTCGCTTTCGTACCTTGTCGGTGGCGTCATCATCGTCGAGACGATCTTCAACTATCCCGGTATCGCCAAGCTGATGGTCGATGGCGTGGCCACCCGCGATCTGCCTCTGATCCAGACCTGCGCGATGATCTTCTGCGTCGGTTATCTCCTGCTCATCACGACGGCTGACATCATCGCCATCATGTCCAATCCGAGGCTGCGCTGATGGCCGATCATATCAAGACATATCAGGGGACCGCGCGTTTGGGTTACAAGATCAACGCAGTCGGCGTTTTCGGCTTTCTCGTCATTTTCCTCTGGGCCATGGTTGCGATCTTCGCGCCCTATCTCATTCCCCATCCGGTGGGTGAAATCGTCGATCTCGATTATTTCGGGCCGATGACGTCAGATCTCTGGCTCGGTTCCGATTATCTCGGTCGCGACGTATTCTCCCGTATCCTCATGGGCGCGCGTTTCACGGTCGGCATTTCGCTGGCGGCCGTCACCATTGCCTGCACCTGCGGCGTCGTGCTCGGCATGTGCGCCGCCGTCATCGGCGGCTGGTTCGATGCAGCACTCAGCCGTTTCCTCGACGCGGTGAATTCCATTCCGAGCAAGCTGTTCGGCCTCGTGGTCGTGGCGGCCGTCGGCTCGTCCATTCCGGTGCTCATCGTCACGCTGTCGGTCATCTATACGCCCGGCGCCTATCGCTTCGCGCGGGCGCTGGCCGTCAATGTCAACACCATGGATTTCGTCACCGTCGCGCGGGTGCGCGGCGAAAGCCTGCTTTATCTCATCAGTTCCGAAATCCTGCCCAACATCATCCGGCCCGTACTTGCCGATCTCGGCGTGCGTTTCGTCTTCATCGTGCTGCTTCTGTCCGGCCTGTCCTTCCTCGGTCTCGGCCTGCAGCCGCCAAACGCCGACTGGGGCGCGCTGGTGCGTGAAAACATCGGCGGCCTGCCCTTTGCCGCACCGGCCGTCATCTTCCCGTCGCTGGCGATTGCCAGCCTGACGATCAGCGTCAACCTGCTGATCGACAATCTGCCGCAGAAAATCCGCGACAGGAGCGAATAATGAGCAATCTCGTTGAAATCCGTGGACTGAAGGTCGAGGCCACCACCGATTCCGGCCGCCGCATCGATATCATCAAGGGTATCGACATCGATATCGCCGAGGGCGAAATCGTCGCGCTGATCGGCGAAAGCGGTTCCGGCAAGACTACCATCGCGCTGACCCTGATGGGGTACGCGCGGCCGGGATGCCGCATTTCCGGTGGCAGCGTCACGGTGGCAGGCCGGGACATGGTGCAGCTTTCCGAAGCCGAGCGCGCCAGGGTGCGCGGCACGAAAATATCCTATGTGCCCCAGAGTGCGGCCGCCGCATTCAACCCGGCGCAGAAAATCATCGATCAGGTCATCGAAGTCACCCGCATACACCACCTTATGCCGCCTCAGGAGGCGCGTAAAAAAGCGGTCGAGCTTTTCAAGGCATTGTCACTGCCCAATCCGGAAACCATCGGCGAGCGTTACCCGCATCAGGTGTCCGGTGGCCAGCTGCAGCGCCTCTCGGCCGCCATGGCGCTGATCGGCAATCCTCAACTGGTGATTTTCGACGAACCGACGACCGCACTTGATGTGACGACCCAGATCGAGGTTCTGCGTGCCTTCAAATCGGCGATGCGCAAGGGCGGCATTGGCGGCGTCTATGTTTCGCACGACCTTGCCGTCGTCGCCCAGATTGCCGACCGGATTGTGGTGCTGAAAGGCGGCGAGGTTCAGGAAACCGGCACGACCAAGGATATTCTGGAGAACGCCCAACACCCCTATACCCGCGAATTGTTGACCGCCTTTAACGACAAGGTGCGCGTCGTGACACCGCCCAAACAAAGTGAGGCGACACCGCTCCTCGATATCGACCAGCTGATCGCCGGTTATGGCACGAAAGGCGATGACCGCATGCCGCTGGTGCGTGCGGTGGATTCCGTCAGCCTTGCGGTCTATCCCGGCCGCAATCTTGGCATCATCGGCGAATCCGGCTGCGGAAAATCGACACTGGCGCGTGCCATTGCCGGCATCCTGCCGGCCGCAAGCGGCCACGTCGTCTTCGAGGGCCATGAACTCAACGCCGATGCCCGGCGTCGAACCAGCGACCAGCTTCGCCGCATGCAGATCGTGTTCCAATATGCCGATACCGCGCTCAATCCGGCAAAACCCATCGAAGATATTCTCGGCCGGCCGCTGACTTTTTATCACGGCATGAAAGGCAAGGCCCGCGATGCGCGGATCGATGAGCTGCTCGATATGGTGAAGCTGCCGCGCTCGGTCCGTCACCGCCATCCCTCCGGCCTTTCCGGCGGGCAGAAGCAGCGTGTCAATTTCGCCCGTGCGCTTGCGGCCGAACCATCGCTCATCATCTGCGATGAAATCACCTCGGCGCTGGATACGGTCGTCGCAGCCGCGATCATTGATCTGCTCGGAGAATTGCAGCGGGAACTGAACCTCTCCTACATCTTCATCAGCCACGATCTTTCGGTGGTTGAGACAATCTGCGACGAAATCGTCGTTATGTATGGCGGCCAGAAAGTGGAGCATCTGGAAACGGAGGCGATCAAATCGCCCACCCATCCCTATTCGAAGCTGCTGTTTTCCTCGGTGCCGAAACTCGATCCGACATGGCTCGACAATCTTGAGCAGGATGCGGAGCTGGTGCGGGCGTTTTCCAAACGGTGAGCCGCTGGAAAACAGTAAGGCGTTGCAAAAACCTGGGTGAGTGCCAAAGAGGATTGAGAAGCTGTCCTCCGTCATGCCGGACTTGATCCGGCATCCAGCCACGGCGCGTCTGCGCCGTGAGGAAATGAGTCTTTCGCAATCAAGGACTTGATCGCGCTGGACCCCGGATCAAGTCCGGGGTGACGGAGTGTAAGTGCAACGCCCTGTCAAGCCCATCGGTTCTGCGGACGTCTGATGCACTCCCTCTCACCTCAAAGCGGAAACAGGCTGGTCAGCGGCATGTGCGATTTGGTGATCGGCGATTTCAGCACCACGAAGCTGAAATATTTGTCGATGCCGACATCCATATCCGTCAGCCGCTCCATGATCGACTGATATTCTACGATGCCTGATGTGACGAATTTCAGCAGGTAGTCGTAACCGCCGGAAACGAGGTGGCATTCCACCACCTGGTCGATCTTCTCGACGACACCGAGGAAGCGGGCGAAATCGATCTGCCGGTGGTTCTTGAGCGTGATTTCGGTAAAGACAGTCAGTGTCTGGCCGAGCTTGTTGATGTTGATCTGCGCCGAATAACCTTCAATGTAACCTTCGGACTGAAGTTTCTTGACCCGCATCAGGCAGGGGCTGGGCGAAAGATTGACAAGCTCCGCCAGTTCCACATTGGTGATGCGACCGTTTTTCTGCAGTTCGTAGAGGATCTTGATATCGATCCGGTCAAGTTTCATCACGTGCGGAACCCCTTTTTTGTTTTTTCGAGTGCGCGGCATAAAATTCTGACGCTGCAGTGGAAATCTTATCACATGCACGTGCCCTGTCGATGTAAGCATGTTTTTTTGATGCAGCATAAAGAGTTGCAGACATGGCCATGAACAGCAGGAGATTCCGGCAAACCACTCAGTCTGGCAGCGTTTACACGCCAGCCAAGGTAAATTAGGACGAATATAAGGAGTCCGACCCATGCCCGCCCCGCTGCAACAGATCACGACATCGCCGGAGCTGCCGAAAACAGCGGACGCCGTCATTATCGGCGGTGGCATCGTTGGGGTGTTCGCGGCCTATTACCTCGCCCGGCGCGGCCTGAAAGTGGCTCTGGTGGAAAAAGGCCTTGTTGGCGCGGAGCAATCCAGCCGCAACTGGGGCTGGTGCCGGCAGCAGAACCGCGATGCGCGTGAATTGCCGATTTCGACCCAGAGCCTTGCATTGTGGGAGCAATTTGCCAGTGAAAGCGGCGAAGACACCGGCTTTCGCCGTTGCGGATTGTTTTACCTCAGCGACAACGAGGCGGAACTTGCCGGCTGGGCGCGCTGGCGCGACTTTGCCATCACCGCCGGTGTGACGACGCATATGCTGAGCGCCGATGAGGCAAGTGAGCGCGGCCACGCCACCGGCAAACGCTGGAAGGGCGGCGTCTTCTCACCCACCGACGGCACGGCCGATCCTTCCATGGCGGCACCCGCCGTGGCGCGCGCCATCATCAAACTCGGCGGCACGGTGCATCAGAATTGCGCTGCGCGCGGGCTTGAGACCGAGGGCGGCCGGGTCAGCGCCGTCGTCACCGAAAAAGGCACGATCCGTACCAAAACCGCCATCATGTCCGGCGGGGCCTGGGCGTCTTCCTTCTGCCGCCAGCTGGGCATTCGTTTCCCGCAGGCCTCCGTCCGCTCCTCCATCCTGTCGGTCACGCCAGGTGCGGAAGGCCTGCCGGATGCGCTGCACACCGCCGTCGTCTCGGCAACGAAGCGAAGCGACGGCGGTTATACCCTCGCCATCAGCGGCCTTGGCCGTATCGACCCGACTGCGCAGCAGATGCGGTTCGCGCGTGAATTCGTGCCGATGTTCCTCAAGCGCTGGCGCAGCCTGCGGGCGGGTGGGCTGGAAGGCATTCGCGGCGGCCACGAGACGTTGAAGCGCTGGCGGCTGGATGCGCCGACGCCGATGGAGCGGGTTCGCATTCTCGATCCAAAACCCAATGCCGCCGCCATCCGCGAGACCCATAAACGGGCGCTGGACCTTCTGCCCGCGCTTCGCAACACCCAGATTTCCGCGGCCTGGGCCGGTTTCATCGACAGTACGCCGGATGGCGTTCCGGCCATTGGCGAAACCAGCGAATTACCCGGTTTCATCCTCGCCGCCGGCTTCAGCGGCCATGGTTTCGGCATCGGACCGGGGGCCGGTCATCTGATCGCCGATATCGTCACGGGTTCCAACCCGATCGTCGATCCCATTCCTTATCACCCCAGCCGTTTCCTTGGTTCGTCATGGGGCAAGGTTGCGGATTTCTGAAGCCATAGAGCAAAACAATATCCGCAGGCGAACCTGCGGATATTGCCGTCCGCCGCATTTTTGACCGGTCAGCTTTTTGGCAGACCGGGGGGATTGGTGCGCGATTCCGGCAGGGCTTCTTCCGCTAGCTGCCAGCGATCGAGAATTTTTGCGTAAGCACCATTTTTGATCAGATCATTGGTGGCAAGCGTCAACGCGTCGGCCAGTCCAGAACCCTTGCGGGTGGTGATGGCGACATCGGAGCGCTCCGGCCAGCCGGCGGAGAGCGTTCCCACCCGCTTGATGGTCTTGTCGCGCGCGGCGATGAAAACCAGCTGCGCATGCGGCTGGACGATCACATCCGCCCGGCCGGCTGAAAGCGCGACGAGCCGGGTGGCTTCGTCATCGTAATATTGCAGCTCGATCGGCTTCAAACCGGCAGCGACATTCTCGTCGCTCCATTTCAGCAGAATACGCTCCTGATTGGTGCCGGCACCAACGATGATCCTCAGACCGGCGGCATCCTTCGGCTCAGTGATGGAGGTTATGCCGCTGTCGGATTTGACGAAAAAGCCGTGCAGGCCCTGGCGGTAGGTGGAGAAATCGAACTTTTCCTTGCGCTGTTCGGTCACGCCGACATTGGAGATGACGGCATCATATTTGCCCGAGGCAAGGCCGAGCGGCCAGTCGGCCCAGGCCACGGCCACCAGTTCCAGCTCGAGACCGAGGCTGTCGGCCACGGCGAGCGCGTAGTCCGGGTCTGCGCCCACGACGGTCTTCGCATCCGTCGCGTAGGTGGCCAATGGCGGTCCACCGGGAGAAACGGCGACGGTGAGTTTGCCCGGCGTGACGAATTTGAAATCTTTCGGAAGGGCGGCGATGGCGCCGGGGTCTTTTTCAACCCTGATACGGCCGGGCTGATCCGGTGACAGATCGAAGACATCGGTTGCGAAGGCCGGGACGAAACCGGCGATGGAAAGAAAGACGCCGAACGTGGCCTTGGCGAAACGAGAGGTGAAGGTCATCATGATTTTCCGATGAATGATTGCGGGACGAGGGTAGCGCGGGCGGGAGGATGCCCGCGCTACCGGCTGAGTGATGTCCCACCTTCGACTCAGCTTTTAGGAGCTCCGGTTTTCACGCTCAGCTCTTGGGCAGACCGGGCGGATTGGTGCGGGATTCGGTGATGGCTTCCGAGCCGAGATTCCAGCGAGCGAGAACCTTGCCGTAATTGCCGTTCTTGATCTGGGCATTCAGCGCAGCGGTGACGGCCTCGGCGATGCCGGCATCCTTTTTCGAAGCGAAGGCGATTTCCGCCGCTTCCGGCCAGCCGCCCGAGAAGGTGCCGACGAGCTTGGTCTTTTTCTGGCTTGCTGCCTGAAAGGCAGAGGTGGCATTGGGGCCGAGATAGGCGTCCGCACGGCCGGATTGCAGGGCGACGTCAAGCACGGCCTGATCGTCGTAATATTGCACTTCGGTGTCGGCCAGTCCCTTCGCCTTGTTGTCCTTGATCCATTTCAGCAGGATCTGCTCCTGATTGGTGGCTGCGCCAACGATCACCTTCAGCCCGGCGACATCCTCAGGCTTGCCGATTGATGTGACCTTGCTGTTGTTGCCCACATAAAAGCCGAGCAGATCGTTGCGATAGCTGGAGAAATCGAACTTCTCCTTGCGCGCTTCCGTCACCGTGATGTTGGAGGCGACGGCATCATATTTGCCCGAAGCA
The DNA here is from genome assembly GCF_041414895.1 of Agrobacterium sp. O3.4. Lineage (NCBI taxonomy): Bacteria > Pseudomonadati > Pseudomonadota > Alphaproteobacteria > Hyphomicrobiales > Rhizobiaceae > Agrobacterium > Agrobacterium sp. O3.4. The sequence continues at coordinate 605,037 of NZ_JALPZP010000002.1, read as the reverse complement.
AGGCCGAGCGGCCAGTCGGCCCAGGCAATCGGAACGAGCTGAAGTTCAAGTCCAAGGCTGTCGGCAACCAGCTGGGCGATATCCGGCTCCACACCGATCGGCGTTTTCGTGTCGCTCGCATAATCGACCAGCGGCAGGCGGAAGGGCACGGTCGCGACCGTCAGCTTGCCATCGGCAACGAATTTATGGCCGGCGGGCAGAAGCTTGATTGCCTCCTCAACCTTTTCGGCGCGCACCCGGCCCTTCTGTTCGGGCGACAGGTCAACCTCCTGCGCATGCGCGGCCGGAATGAGCGCGGTGGTGGCGGTGAAAAGACCGCCGGCGAGCAGGGACAATAATTTCGATGAAAAAGCCATGTGAGTGTTTCCTTGTTATGATTAGAGAACTTTTGCGAGAAATTCGGCCGTGCGCGGATGTTCAGGGTTGTTGAACACCTTCTCCGGTGTGCCCGTTTCAACGATGCGGCCCTGTTCCATGAAGACGACCCTGTCGGAGACTTCGCGGGCAAAACCGATCTCATGGGTGACGATGATAAGGGTGACGCCGGAGCGGGAGAGCTCCTTGATGACGTCAAGCACCTCATTGACCAGTTCAGGATCGAGCGCGGATGTTGGCTCATCGAACAGCAGCACCTTTGGCCGCAGGGCGAGTGCCCGGGCAATCGCCACGCGTTGCTGCTGGCCGCCGGAAAGCTGGCGCGGGTAGGCATTGGCCTTCTCGGCAAGGCCGACACGAGCCAGAAGATCGCGCGCCTCCGCTTCAGCCTGTTCTTTCGAGATGCCGCGAACCGCGACCGGCGCTTCGATGATGTTTTCAAGCGCAGTAAGATGCGGAAACAGGTTGAAGCTCTGGAACACCATGCCCACTTCGACGCGGCGTTTGAGGATTTCCCGCTCCTTCAGCTCATAAAGCGTATCGCCGTGCTGGCGATAACCAACCAGCTCGCCGTCTATGGCGATAAAGCCGTCATCGACGCGCTCCAGATGGTTGATGGAGCGCAGCAGGGTGGACTTACCCGAACCAGATTGGCCAAGAATGGTGGTGACGCTGCCTGCCGGAATGGAAAGGGAGACATCATCCAGCACCTTGAGTGTGCCGAAAGACTTGGAAACACCGTGGATATTCACCGAACCGCCACGATTGCCGATGCGGAAGCCTCCCGCACGCGCCGATACCGAAGCCTCCCGCTTTGCAGGCACTGTCACCAGGGCCGCCGGCTCCGACGCTGCCCGGCGTGGCAGGAAGGTGCGGTAGACGGTGGCGAAAAGCGAAGGGGGCGGATTGCGAAGCGCACCCCGGGAAAAATGCCGTTCGATATGATGCTGAACGATGGATAGCGCCGTCAGGATCACCAGATACCAGACGGTTGCGACCATCAGCAGCGGGATCACTTCCAGATTGCGGCGATAGATGATCTGGATCGTGTAGAACAATTCCGGTAGCGCGAGGATATAGACCTGCGATGTTCCCTTTGCGAGGCCGATGATGTCGTTGAAGGCCGTCGGCAGGATGGACCGCATGGCCTGCGGCAGAACGATGCGGGAGGCCTGCCGCCGACGTGGAAGGCCGAGCGCGGCGGCGGCTTCCAGCTGCCCCTGGTCCACCGAGAGAATGCCGCCACGTACGATTTCCGATGCAAAGGCCGCCTGATTGAGAGTGAGGCCCAGCACGGCGGCCGCAAACGGCGTCATCAGCTGCGTCGTATTCCAGCTGAAGAAGTTGATGCCGGTATAAGGCACGCCGATCGTCACGGTTTCATAGAGATAACCGAGATTGTTGAGGATCAGCAGAAGCACGATCAGCGGGATCGACCGGAAAATCCAGATATAGGTCCAGGAAACGGCAACCAGCAACGGCGAGCGGGACACACGGGCAAGTGCCAGCAGCGTTCCGAGAACAAACCCGAACAGCGCACCCAGCACCGTCAACAGCAATGTCCGGCCAAGGCCAACGAGTACCGGTTCGGCGAAGAACCATTCGGCAAAGACGTCCCAACCCCAGCGCGGATTGCCGAAAACGGAATGCAGCACGGCCGCAATGATCAGGACGGAAAAAACCGTGCCCACGGTGCGCAGGGGATAACGGGCGGGAACGATACGGAAATGGCCGTAACCACCTTTAACCGGCTCGCCCTTCTGCTCGCTGACCGCCACATGCGGAAAATCAGAGGCTATCGTCATCTAAAGAGCCTTTCACGGATGGGCGGAAGAGGGTTGCGGATGGACGGCCGGTATCGGCGTGCCGTCCGGGACGGAACCGCAAGCCGCATCGGCAAGAAATTTTTCGAAGGGCAGCGACCTGATCGTCTCGGGATCAGCCGCCGTATCGAACAAGGCGCGATAACCATTGGTGAGATAGAGGCCGACGGCTTCCGGCTGGCGGAACCCCGTGGTCAGATAAACACGGGCATAACCCTGCCGGATCGCCTGCTGCTCCAGTTCCCGAAGCACGAGCTTCGCCAGCCCCTGCCGACGATGGGCCGAATGGGTCCAGACCCGCTTGAATTCGGCAGTCTCCTCGTCGTAACGCATGAAAGCGCCGCCGGCGATCGGCTTTCCATCCCGCAGAAGCAGCAGGAAATTGCCAGATGGCGGACTAAAGGCTTCCGGCGGATATTTGTTCAGCTCCGCCCTTGCCCCTTCCGCATTGAAGAATGTGCCGTAACGGCTGTCATATTCGAACAGCAACTCCTCCAGAAGCGGAGTTGCGAGCGGATCCTTGACCGATGTGTAGAAAAAACTGTCGCTCATGTCCTTGTCCTAAATTTCGTGTCAGGAGAGGTATGCTTCAGCCAGGCGCACCCAGAAGCGTGCCGCAGGCGCAATGATTGCATCGTTGAAATCATAGTGAGGGCTGTGCAGGGAGGCGCTGTCGCCATTGCCGACGAAGAGGTAGGAGCCGGGTCGCTCCTGCAGCATGAAAGCGAAATCTTCGCTCGCCGTGCGCGGCTGAAACCCTTCGACGATCTGTCCGGCTGGAAAATGCCGTCTGGCGACATCGCGGGCGAAAACCGTCTGCGCCGCGTGATTGATTACAGGCGGAAAACCACGGGAATAGGCAACGTCAGCCCTCGCGCCAAAACTTTCCGCCTGCGCCTTGGCGAGTGCCGGAAGCCGTTCTTCCAGCCTGTCGCGCACGGCGGGTGAAAAAGCCCGGGCAGTGATCTGCAGTTCCACGCTCTCGGGAATGACGTTGGAGGCGGTTCCGCCATGGATGGAACCGACGGTCAGCACCGCCATTTCGCGCGGATCGACGTTGCGGGAAACAATGCTCTGCAGGGCGGTGATGAAGCTTGCCGAGGCCAGAACCGGATCGACGGTCTCATGCGGCGCCGCACCGTGACCGCCCTTGCCGACGATCCGCACCCGCGCCTTGTCGACGGAGGCCATGGCAGGGCCTTCAACGAAACCGAACTGTCCGGTTTCCACACCCGGCCAATTGTGCAGGCCGAAGACCGCATCAACGGGAAACCGCTCGAACAGCCGGTCCTTTATCATCGCCCTCGCACCCGCGCCGATCTCCTCGGCGGGCTGGAAGATCAGCGTCAAGGTGCCGGAAAAATCCGAGGTTTCAGCAAGATAACGGGCAGCAGTGAGCAGGATCGTCGTGTGACCATCATGACCGCAGGCATGCATGACGCCCGGCGTTTCGCTGGCATAGGCAAGGCCGGTCTCTTCATGAATTGGCAGCGCATCGATATCGGCGCGGATGCCGAGACGTTTTTCACCATGACCCCGTTTCAGGGTGGCAACGACACCGTGACCGCCGACACCTTCCGTCACCTCATATCCGAACGACAGCAGATAACGGGCGATGAGCGCCGCCGTGCGGTTTTCCTTGAGCGACAGCTCCGGATGCCGGTGGAGATCATGCCGGATGGCGATGCTCTCCTCGATGAAGGCAAGGATTCCCCGTTCGGCGTCGTCCTGCGGACGCGCGCCGTTAATGCGGATATTCATGGTTCTGTCTCCTGCACGGCTTTTTGCGCGCCGCGCCTTGTAATCTGCGCGGACGGCGGCCTTGCCGCCCGGCCGCAGCTTTATGCTATGGCCTTGTCCGCGCCGCTTTCGCCGCTGGAATAGACGCTTTCCCGGAAAGGCAGGCCGAGATGATCCCGCAGGGTTGCCCCTTCCAGATGCGGATCGAAATAACCGCGCCGCTGCAGCACTGGAATGACGAGGCGGATGAAATCGTCCAGCCCTTCGGCAATGACCGGGAAGCCCAGGATGAAGCCATCGGCCGCATCATTTTCCACCCAGCGGATGATTTCGTCCGCCACCTTGTCCGGCGTGCCGATGAAACCTTCGCGTGGGGTTGCAGCCTCCAGCGCCGCTTCCCGCAGCGTCTGGTTCTTTTCTTTTGCCCGGCGCTTGATACGGTCGGTCGTTGAACGGAAGCTATTCTTGCCGATATCACCGAGTTCGGGGAAAGGTTCATCCAGCGGATAGGCGCTGAAATCATGGTGGTCGAAAAAGCGGCCGAGATAGGCAAGCGCATCTTCGATGGTGATGAGGTTGCGGATGACGTCATATTTCGCCTCCGCCTCTTCCTGCGTCTCGCCGACAATCGGTCCGATACCGGGGAAAATCTTCACGTCGCTTGCGGATCTGCCCTGCGCAACGGCGCTCTGCTTTACACGTTTGAGGAAGGTCTGGTTTTCTTCCAGCGAAGCGGAATTGGTGAAGACGGCATCGGCATGTTTGCCCGCAAGGCCGATGCCCGCATCGGAGGAGCCGGCCTGAAACACCACCGGCTGCCCCTGTGGCGAGCGCTGGATGTTCAGCGGGCCTTCCACCTGGAAGAACCGTCCCTTGTGACCGAGCGTATGGAGTTTGTCGCGCTCGAAGAACTGTCCGCTCTCCCGGTTGCGCACGAAGGCGTCGTCGTCCCAGCTATCCCACAGGCCCTTGATGACTTCGAGATATTCATCGGCAATCTCGTAGCGCAGCGCATGTTCCGGATGATTGCGGCTGTAATTTTTCGCCGTGCCTTCAAGCGGCGTCGTCACCGCATTCCATCCGGCACGGCCGCCGCTCAACAGATCGAGCGAGGCGAACTGGCGGGCGATTGTGAAAGGGTCGCTATAAGACGTCGAAACAGTACCCGCGAGGCCGATCTTCGAGGTGACGGAGGCAAGCGCCGAAAGAATGGTCAGCGGCTCGAAACGGTTGAGGAAATGCGGGATCGACTTGTCGTTTATGTAAAGCCCGTCCGCCACAAAGGCGAAGGCAATGCCGGCGGCTTCCGCCTTCAGCGCCGTCTTCCTGAAGAAGTCAAAATTGACGCTGGCGTCGACCGGGCTTTTTGGGTGCCGCCAGGCGTTCATATGCCCACCGGGACCCTGAAGCATGATGCCGAAACGGATTTTCTTTCTCGTCATGTCATTTCTCCTGAGGACAAGATCACGCCGCGCGGGAAAGGCGATGCGTGGCCAAGAGTTCAATCGAGGCAAGCCGCTGATCGGCTCCCACATGCGGCGGTTCGATGATGAATTCCTCGATGCCGTGTTCTTCGGAAAGCGCACGCAACGCCCGGTGAATATCTTCTGGCGCGCCATGGAGCACGTTGGGCTTGCGCTCCTCGATGCGATAATCGCTGCCACCGGACTGGCGGGCGAACTCTTCCGCCTGCTCCCGCCGGCCGAGGTTGAATGCCCTGCCATCGCTCAGAAATACCCGGTAGATGCGCTGTCCCTCCACCTGCCTTGCGGCGTGATCGGGGTCACTCGCGGCAAAAGCCGACAGGGCAAGGACCGGAGCTTTGCCGCCGCTTTGTTCTCGGAAAGCCAAAACACTGCTGCGAAGAACCTCCGGATCACCATTGAGGTGACCGGCAAAAACGAAGTTCCATCCCTTTGAGGCCGCAAGCCTTGCGCTTTCCGGGCTGGCGCCGAGCAGAAACCTCTCCGCTGCAACGGGAGGCGCCGGCGTTGCCTGCAATCCGGCCTGCGCGTGGTCCTGTGGCGCTGCACCAGACAAGAATGTGGTGAGTTCCCCGAAAGCCGTTTCGAAATCCGGCTTTCTCGCCGGGTCATAAGCCTGTTGCAGGGCTGAGGTTGCCAGCGGCAACCCGCCCGGTGTCTTGCCAACACCAAGATCGACCCGGCCGGGTGCAAGCGCCGATAGCACGTTGAAGACTTCGGCAACCTTATAGGGGCTGTAATGCTGCAGCATCACGCCACCTGAACCGACGCGGATGCGGGATGTCTTCGCCAGAATCCACGCCACCAGCGCCTCGGGTGCTGAACCGGCGAGTTCCGGCGAATTGTGATGCTCGGCCACCCAGAACCGCCGGTACCCCAGATCTTCGGCGCGTCTGGCAAGGTTGATCGTGTCGCGGAATGCGCCCGCCGCATCCTCGCCCGCCGAAACGGGGCTCTTATCCAGCAAACTGAGAGTATACATCATCACCTCGCACGTCTTTTGATGCATACTTTGTCTACTGATTTTATATTCTAATAAAGAACGTTCGTTCCACGTTGCAGCGCGATCAGAGAAAATATTGTTTTCCGCCACGATTCTGAAACCGGTCTAGGCAAAAAATATCCGCAGTGCTGGAGATGTGACGTTTAAAAGGCGGAAAGCAGGCGGTTTTCAAGGCCATATCCGGAGGAAACGGCTTGCGCGGGAATTCGCTAAAAACTACTTAGTAAGTTAGGAATAATATGGCCGGCGTTGCGGAATGTACCGGCCCTCTTTGCGGATCAGGCGATGTTGACCAAAAAAGGCAAATACGGATTAAAGGCTCTGGTCGATCTGGCGCGGTTGCCCCAGGGAGAAACCGCCTTCGTGACCGAGATTGCCACGCGCAACAATATTCCGAAGAAATTTCTGGACACCATTCTTCTGGAGCTGCGCAACAGCGGTATTCTGCGCTCCAAGAAGGGACCGAATGGCGGTTATTCCCTATCGAAAATGCCATCCGAAATCATGATCGGCCAGGTCATCCGCACGCTGGACGGGCCTTTGGCTCCCATCCGCTGTGCCAGCCGTACCGCCTTTGAAGCCTGCGACGACTGTGACGATCCCGAGACCTGTCAGGTCAGGGTTTCGATGACGGACGTGCGTGACGCCATCGCGACCATTCTGGACAATATGACGCTCGCACAATTCGTCGCGAAGGATGGGCAGGACGCGCTTTCCATTCCTGCCGGAAAATAGGCTTCGCTTATTGCCGGCGCAGATCATCCTCCAGAGAGGCAATCAGCCCGGATTCACTCAGGCCATCGATAAGGCCGAGACGCGCCATCAGGATTTCAAGCGTGATGGCATTGTTTCTGACCGAGCGAAAGGTCACGTTTTCCGCGCCCACCTGCGCCGCATCGATATTTGCCGCCAGGCTGGAGATTTGCGCTTTCAGCAGTTCAATGGCGAGAAAAACCTCGCCGATGACGGGACGCGCCACGCCCTCGTCTGCCAATCGATCAATCAGTAGCGTCGAGAGTTCACGCTGTTTTTCACCCAGCGCCACCGCGGCTTTCAGCAGGGTGGCGACGGAGGCGGCGAGATTTCCTGCGCCCTGCGCAAGAAATGTAACCTGATCGGCGCGCAGCAGGCCATCCCATGATGTATCCGGCCGATTGCGCAAAACCACGAGCAGGTTTTTTCCCGCCGCATTCACAGCCGGAACCACAATCCAGTCCGCATCGGTCGCAACAGGGCGCACCACGTCGTCGGGAAGCCGCAGGGCGAAATCGTCGTCATTCGTTAAGACCGCATGCTCCGCGCTGAGATCGGAGGAAGCAAGCGCGAAGGTTTCGCCAAGATCGAGACGGCCAAAGAGGGCCTTGCGTTGCTCTTCGCCGCCGGCATTCCGGATGAATTCAAGCGCAGTGAAATGTTCGACCAGATCACGCGCTGCCTCCGCATCCGCGGCAGCAATAATCGAAAGCGCCTGGGCGAGAATATCGTTGGTTATATCCGCTCCACCCAGTTCGTTCGGAACGGAGAGGGCAAGAAGGCCGGAGCGGGCGATCCGCGCGTGGATCTGTCCGCTATTTTCGAAGGGACATTTCCCGGCAATTGCCCGGGCGACGGTCAGCACATCGCCATCCGCGCCGAGACGTGGAGGAACGAAACGAATTCTTTCGCCGAGAGGCGTGACAGATCCCATGCTCAACTCCCTCAAAAAATAACCCGTTGAAAGCGCTCACTCAGTCCAGCGAATGATAACGCCCGTTCTGGTAGACCAGCGAATGTCCGGAGCCTATGCGGATCGCCTCTACCTTGCCGATGATGATGACATGGCTGTGCCGCTCGATTGCTTCTTCAATGGTGCAATCGATAGCGGCAACGGCGTCCTCAAGGATGGGCGCGCCACTTGCAAGCCTGGTCCACTCCGCGCCGCGATAACGGTCCGCACCCTTCAGGCCGCCAATGCCGGCAAACTGGTTGGCGATGAACTGGTGGTTCGCGCCGATAATGTTGACGGCGAGGTGACCAAAACGCTGCACCACCGGCCATGTGGACGACGAACGGTTGAGCGCCACCAGAATTCTCGGCGGATCGACAGACAAAGCGGTAGCTGAAGTGACGGTCGCACCCGTGCGCGCCTCGCCTTCTCCGGCGGTGATGACGCTGACACCGCCGCCGAGCGTTCTCAGCGCCGCCTTGAGACTGTCGGCATCCGCAGCCTTACCCGAGACCGGATCGCGAAGATTGATGAATTGTTGATCCTTGGCCGCATATTGCAGTGTCATCGATCGCTCCTGAAAACAGCTGAATTGTCCAATAGCTAGCAGCGGCGGCAGGGCATTAAATAGACATCGTTTTCCATAATATTTATATTCTATGGAAATAATGTTCTATCTGTCAGACCCTTTCTTACTCATCCCGGCCGGCAAGAAACCGGACAAAAAGAGGGTAGCCAATTCCCCCGGCTATATAAGAAATTTCGTTCCAATTTTTCCGAATAGGGGAGTGTTTGTGTCTCCCGCGAGTCTTGCCACACCGGCGGTCTGTAACCTTAGAAAACCGGGTACAGGCTAAGCATGGCGAAGTTCATTTCGCAGATTTCTTCCCGCTCAAGCTCGAGATCGCTTTTTCCCTGCCTGATACGCCCGGTATGATCCAACGGATGAAGAGTAACCTGCTCATCTGCGTGCGGCCGACGCCGTGTCAGACCGAACAGATCAAAAGTAAACGCATGAAATCCCTGCGGCATGTGCGCCTCCTTTGCTCAACGTCCACTATCCTCCGGCGCGGATCCAAAATCGTCAATATTTTCCATAAAATTACTATTCTATAATTGGTGAGCAGCCTGCAAAGGTGGCCTAAGGTTGCCCTAATGGGGGAAATTCCATTTCGCAGGCCAGAATCGGCAGGATTTCAGCGTATGAGCCTCACGGCCAGGCCAACCGACGTTTGAGAATGAGGCCTGTAAAAGCGCCAAGACCACAAAAAAGGAAAAATACCCAACCCGACACCGCGCCCGCATGAATGCCCGACAGCAGCACGCCGATGGTGCAGCCAAGCGCGGTCATGCCACCCCAGCCCATCAGCACACCTCCGGCAAAACGGGTTGCCAACCCGCCGGCAGACGGCCAGGATGGCTGGAATTTTCCCGCCGAAAGCGCGGCTGCGAAGCTCGCGAAAATCAGCCCCAGCACGAAGACGCCGTTAGGCGACAGAAGCGTGGTTTTCACCGCACTGATGCAGCCCCGCACCGTATCGAGGCCCGCAAGCGTTTCCGGCACCCATGCCGCGGATGCGCCGGCCGTTCTGACGACGCTGCCGAGTTCGGCGGTTACCCCAAGCGGCGCAACGCGGAAATAGGAAAAGGCGCTGATGGCTGCGACCACAACCCCGGTGACGACAGGCGGCCAGCGTTCGACGAAAACGCTTCGCAGGGCCTGCTGCAGCCGGTTTTCTGGTACGCCCAATGGAACAACCGCTGACTTGTCGAAAAAAAGAACAATGAAGATCAGCCCGACCAAAACAAAACCGGCAAGCAACAGTGCCAAGCCGTATCCCAGATGGTGCGGCAGCCAGACCGGTGGGTCGTTGAATACGCTGAGCGTATAAAGAAAATTCCAGCTGAGGAACGCCAGCAGAAAACCGAGCGCCGCACCGGCAATGGCAAGAACGGAGCCAAGGGCTCCCTCCCCCAACCGGTAAAAATGCCCGGACAGGCAGGAGCCGGAAAGTGCAGCGCCTACACCAAAAACCGTCGAAGCCAACGCCAGGACCCAGCCGACCGGGCCGATATGCGCATTGGGCGGCAGACGGCCAGGTTGCGGAACCGGCATCCACGCGATGGTGATGATCTGATAAAACACCACGCCCGCAAGAAGTGCGACGAGAATTGCAAGGACGCCATCCGAGCGCCTGTCGTCGATGAAATCCCGGAAATTGCAGAGGAAGCAGAACCGTCCGCGCTGCATCACGATGCCGAAAGCGATACCGGCCAACAGTGAAAATGCAAGCTGCCTGCCATTTTCAAGCGTCCCCAGTTGGTGAGCAGCAACAGTCAGCGTGCATAAAATGGCGAGGGCCGCGGAGCGGCGAAAGGTAAGATGCATGAAATACCGGATATGGCAGGAGAAAACGCCGGTGCACCTCACTGGCGCACCGGCTTCAAAAACGAAGGCTGCGGTTTATTTACCCGTCCAGACCGTACCGGTCGGATTGCTGATGGGAACGCCGACCGCATTGCCATATTCGGTCCAGGAACCGTCATAGTTGCGGACGTCGTACCCAAGTATCTTCTTCAAGGCGAACCAGGTGTGGCTGGAGCGCTCGCCGATACGGCAATAGGTGATGACCGGGGCGGAGCCGTCGATACCCTTTTCCGCATAGATCGCCTTGATCTCATCTGCAGATTTGAAGGTGCCGTCCTTGTTGACGATGGTGCCCCACGGCACGTTGACAGCGCCGGGAATATGACCAGCCCGCACTGACAACTCCTTGACGCCATCGGGGGCGAAAATCTTGCCGGAATATTCATCCGCCGAGCGAATATCGACCAGCTTGATATTATGTTTTCCTTCGGCCACGGCGACCACGTCAACAAACCGCGCTCGCACCGACGTATCCGGTTCATCAAGCTTCAGTTTCGTTTCGGCCGTTGCGGGTGCTGATGTGTCGAAAGGCAGGCCCTGCGCTTCCCAGAGCTTGCGGCCGCCATCCAGCAGCTTCACCCGGTCGCCAAGGCCATAGGTTTCAAAAATCCACGCGCCCCAGGCGGCGAACCAGTTATTGTTGTCGCCATAAAGAACGATCGTCGTATCGTCGCCGACGCCGGCCTTTTGCAGCAGGGACTGGAAATTTTCCCGCGCGGCAATATCGCGCCGTTCCTTGTCGACGAGGTCCGTATGCCAGTTGAGGTTCACCGCGCCGGGAATATGCCCGCGCTCGTAGACACCCGTATCGACGCTGACTTCGAAAACCCGAACCTTCGGATTGTCGAGATTTTCCTTCAGCCAATCGGCCGTCACCAGCGCGTCCGATGCTCCGGCAGCGGACAGCGATACCGTCGACAACAACAATCCGCCGAGAGCCGACGCTACAAACTTGATCCTGGACATTCCCTTACCCCTTCCTGATTTGATGGCCATTGAAAGGTCGCAACAAAATCGTCCGGAGCGAAGAAACGCTTTTTCATATTTTCTGTAGAAAATAAATGCAGTCACTAAAAACAATCAAAAGGTGAGATTCGAAATTTATGGCGGATAAAACAGCCATAAAGCGCTCAAAGGTTGTGCATGCGACGTTTGGCTTGACCACATCCGTTTGCAACGGATGGATTAGAGTGCGCTTACATCACCCTGAAGATGCGCACCACGAGCCGCCGGCAGTCCCCTTATTCTCGATCTGGTCGCAGGCGTTTCAGAACCCGCACCCGTTTTCAGGCGTGCCAGCAGGTCATATCCCTCTGGCCACCTTCCGAAACCGGCAGCGATATTGATATGTCCTGCCGGGCCAAGATTGACGAGATCGCTTCCCCAGCTGGCGGCCGTCTGTGCCAGATCTTCCGGGCTCATATAGGGGTCGTTCACACTGCCGACGACGAGACTGGGGAAGGCAAGCGGCACCAGGGGAAAGGCTCCAAACCGGACAATACAGGGATGCATCGCTTCCACCCTGTCCAGATGGGCCGGCGCGACAAGAAGCGCACCTCTGATTTTTGCCGCCGCCGGCCGGGAGGCCATATTCGCGACCAGCACGCAACCGAGGCTGTGGGCGACGATATAGGCGCTGTCGACAGAGGCAAGCGCTGCTTCAAGACGATCAAGCCAGTCCTCGAGAACCGGGCATTGCCAGTCATCCTGATCTACCAGCTGCGCTGCGGGATCATCCAGCAGCCAGTGCCGCTGCCAATGCCCCTCATCCGAACCGTTCAGTCCGGGAACAATCAAGGTGGTACACATGCCTGCTCCGTGGTTGCGGGTGGTCCGTGCAAAGCATGATGATTTTTACGATTCCAGTCGAATGCTGGCTTGCTCACCTTTCTGGACCAAAGAAAAAATCGATCTGAAGAAATTCGATACAGAAGAAAATGCGTTCTCAACCGCCGATAAATTCCTGTTAAGGCGGAATCATTTACTCACATTTTTTACATAGAAAATATGTGCAATATATTCCCTTCCTGCGAAAAGCTTTTCCTCCGTCACACATCAAATGAGACACCGCTGCTTGGCCCATCCGCCGCCGCTTTGTCATTCTCCCACCGCGACATGAATCGAAAATTCAGGCGGATAATGTGAGCAGCACGAGCGAATTTCTCTGGTACATCCCCAATGACGTCAAACCCGGCCACAGGGGCGATGCCGTCAGCGACAACCATAACAGCCTCGATACATTGACCAGCCACGCAAAGGCGCTGGAAAATCATGGCTGGAAAGGTGCGCTGATCGGCACCGGCTGGGGCCGGCCCGACACATTCACGGTGGCGGCCGCCCTTGCGGCGCGCACCACCACCTTCGAGCCGCTGATCGCCATCCGCCCCGGCTACTGGAAACCGGCCAATCTCGCATCCGCCGCCGCCACACTCGATCAACTCTCGGGTGGCCGGGTACGGATCAATGTCGTCTCGGGTCGCGACGAGCTGGCTGCCTATGGCGATGAAGAAGGTGATCAGGCGCAGCGTTATGCGCGCACGAAAGAGTTCATGCGGCTGGTGCGGCGGCTCTGGACGGAAGAAAATGTCACCTTCGACGGGGATCATTTCCGGGTCAGGAATTCGACTGTCCTGCCGCGTATCGCCGCACGCGACGGCCGGCCGCACCCGAAGCTTTATTTCGGCGGCGCGTCCGAGGCGGCCGAGCAGGTCGCCGCAACCGAGGCGGACGTGCAGCTGTTCTGGGGCGAGCCGCTCGCCGGTGTGGGCGAACGGATAGAAAGGCTCAGGCATTTCAGTGAAACGCTTGGCCGCGACCTGCCGCCGCTGCAATTCGGCCTGCGGATCACCACGCTGGTCCGTGAAACGACGGCAGAAGCATGGCGCGACGCGGAAGCGAAGGTTGCCGAAATGGCAGCAAATAACGGAGCGCGCTGGAACGATCATCTGCAAGGCGTGGCAATCGGCCAACGCAGGCTGCTGGATCTGCACCGTCAGGGCGATGTTCTGGACGATAATCTTTACACCGCACCGGGCAAGTTCGGCGGCGGCGGTGCGGCAACCACATGGCTGGTGGGTTCGGCGGAGGATGTCGCGGCGTCACTGCGTAAATACCGCGCGCTTGGCATCACCCACTTCGTGCTTTCCGACACGCCCTATCTGCAGGAGATCGAACGGCAGGGCGACAGGCTCTTGCCGCTGTTGCGGGATTGATGCCGAGACGATGCCGGGTGATCTTGCAGAGGCAAGGCCGCCCGGCGTTTTCATCGATCAGCCGCCCGCCGCCTTGATGCTCTGACGGCCGAGAATCGTGCGGATCATGTGGCTTTGTGGCGCATGCGCCCTTGCCGTGATGGCATCGCGATGATGGCGTTCGAGATTATAATCCCGGCGCAGGCCGCGATTGCCGCCAAGCTCCAGCGCCAGATCCGTCACCGCCACCGCATTGTCGATCACCACATGGCGAACGGCGAGCGCATCGGTTCCCACCCTTTCGCCAGCGTCGATATCGCGGGCGACGGAGAGAAGTAAACGCCGGTTTGCAGCAAGAAGCACTTCGATCTGGCCGAGACCTTCCTGAATGCGGGGAATGGAGGAGAGCGGCGCACCAAGGCTTGCCGGGACATGGCCATTCAGATGACGCAGGAGATCGTCACGTGCCGAAAGCGCTACACCGTGATAGACGGAAGCCAGTAGCGCGAAGAAATTATAGCCGTCTGCCTCATCGCGCCGCAACGGCTCATCCGCCGGCTGTTCGGCAACGATATCAGCAAGCGCCACCCTTACCTCCTTCAGCACCAGGTCATGGCTTGCGGTGGCATACATGCCGGTCGCCTCCCATGCCTTTTCCTGGGTGATGCCCGGCGCATCGAGCGGTACCAGAAGCTGGATCAGGCGCGGCGCCTCTTCCGTCGTTACCGCAAGCACGATCGCCCATTTCAGACCCGGCAAGCCAGTGACGAAACTCTTGCGGCCATTGACAACCCAGACATCGCCCTCGATCCGCGCCGTCGTTTCCGGCAGGCCGCCATGAGCCGGCGAACCGACCCCCGGCTCCGCCTGCGCATTGTTCAAAAGCGCCGGCTCCCTGCTATTGGCGGCCAGCACCCTTGAAGCAAGTGCCACCGGCCATTTGCCGCGCCGTATCGCGGCATGAACGCTGTAATGCATGGCGAGGATGAGGGCGGTGGACGGATCGCCCCTGGCAATGGCGGCGATGACGGCATGGGCCGTCTCAATGCCCTCGCCCCAGCCGCCATCCTTTTCAGCCGTGACGAGACCCAGCAGGCCGGACTTGAAAAGCGCCTCGAAATTGCCGGCGGCGAATTCGCCGCTTTTGTCATGGTCCGCCGCCGTCAGGCTGAAATCGTCGGCCAGCGCAGTTGCAACGGCAACGGGGCTGGATTGCTGCTCCAGCGGGCGCGGAACGGCAGATAACGCACCACTCATGCCACCGCCCTTTCACTTGCCGTCACGAAACGATCGTCAATCCATTCGCCGAGATCGAAGTCGTTTTCAAGGAAACCCCATTGATGCAGGAAATCCTTGTAGTGACCGACAGCGGCGACAAGGTCCGCATCAAGGCCAAGGCCGAGATGGCGGTGGACCTCCGGCCCGTTGGCGGCCAGAACCTGTTCCTCCGTCGCGCCGGCCTCACGGGCAATAAAACGACGCGTTTCTTCCGGATGCTGCTCCGCCCAGAGCGAGGCTTTGCCGATGGCGGCAACCAGCCGCTCCACCAGATCGGGACGCTCATCGGCAAGCCGCCCATCAACCGTCAGCACCCGGGGCGAACCGGAATTGATGCGTATTTTCGGATCGGGGTGAAAACCGAATTCCACCACCTGCACCGCACCGATCAGATTGGCGGCAGCAATACCCGCCGTTCCCTTGATGAAGATCGCGTCGACCTCACCCCGCAATAGCGCGATGATCTCCTCACCGAAAGACTGCCGGCGCTTCAGTCCGAAAAGCGACGGTCCTTCCTGCGTGGCCAGCACCGAATCCGTGATGACGATATCCTTCAGTTCGACATCCTCTACCGTCAGCCCTTCCAGCGAAAGCGCAGAGACAATCCCCTTCAGCGCCGTCGCCCGCATGAAATCGACAATGCCTTCCGGCCTGCGCGGCACGCCGAAACGGCGACCGACAAGATCGGCAACAGAGCGGATACCGGTCTCAGGCAGGGTGATGATTGCCTGAAACTCATCCGTCCAGGTAATGCCAACAAGGCGCGTATTGCGCCCTTCCGAACGGGCGCGGATGGGCGGCACATTGCCGCCGTGACGGAAGGACCATTCCAGCGTGTGGTTGAAATGGCTCTGACGAACGGAACGGTCAGGCGAATCGATGATGGATTTCAGCGATATGCCGACCTCCTCGAAGGTCTGCCCGAGATAACCGAGCTGCGCCGCCAGTCCCACGGGCGTGGGCACCGGGCAGCGTGTGTACCAGATTTCAGAAAGTGACGTGCTCATGGCTTTGTCCTCGATGAAAGGGAAAAGTCCCGGCCCGCAGCAAAGGGGGCCGGGTCTGGTGAAACGATCAGGATGCGGCGATATGCGCGAAGGCGAGGCTTCCCGCCACACCTTCGGCGCCGATGGTGTGATCGGCGATACGCTTGTTGAAGATGGTAATTTCGGGTGCCGCAACGATATCGATGGCCGGCACGTCCTCTACGAGAATCTGCTGAATTTCCTTCCATTGCGCGACGCGCTTTTCCGGATCGATCTCGATGGCGGCGGCTTCGAGAAGCGCATCCACCTTCGGATTGCTGTAGGCCGCACCATTGGAGAAAGGCACGCCCTTCTTGAAGTTCTTCGACCAGTAAAGCCGCTGCACGCCGACGGTCGGATCGAAGAGATTGCTCATGCCCTCATAGGCAAAATCGAAATCGCGATCCGTGTAGATGCGCTTGGTATAGGTGGCGAAATCCTGCGTGCGCACCGTCACGTCGACGCCGACTTTCGCCAGCGCCTGGCGAATATAGTCCGCGCCGCGCGGATAGGCTTCGGTGCTGGGCACATAATCCAGATTGAGCTTGAAACGGATGCCATCTGCACCGCGCTTGTATCCGGCCTCATCGAGAAGCGCTTCGGCGGCCTTCAGATCGATCGGATAGGTTTTCAGATCATCCACGAACCATTTCGTCAGCTTGGGATTGATCGGCCCGGTGATGGTTGCGCCGTAACCGTAATTAACGGTGTTGAAGATGACGTTGCGGTCGATCACATGCGCGAAGGCGCGACGGACGCGCACATCCTTGAACACATCCTTTTCGAGATTGAACTCCACGCGGCTGACGGAATTCGAATATTGATAGCCGTTTGTCTCAAAACCGAGGCTGGGAAGCTCTTTCAGGCGGTCGAGATCGCTATAGGCGACCGGCGTGCTGGGGGCGAGATCGATCTCGCCGGTTTCAATGGCAATCGCGCGGGCGGATGCGTCGGGAATGAAGCGGACGATCAGCTTGTCGAGATAGGGGCGCGGCGCATCCCAATAATCGGCATTGCGCTCGAAAACGATATGGCTGCCGCGCACCCACTCCTTGAACTTGAACGGGCCGGTGCCGATGGGGGCGAGATTGACCGGGTTTTCCGTCACTTTCGTACCTTCATAGAGATGTTTCGGCACGATGGGCGTTTCGGCGGCGGCGAGCGCCGTTATCAGGTATGGCGCTGGTTTGGAAAGAACCAGAACCGCCGTCAACTCATCAGGCGTCTCGACGCTTGTGAGGTTCAGGAATGTATTACGGCCGCGCGGATGCACTTCCTTGATGGTATTGATGGAGAAAGCCACATCGGCGGAAGTGAAGGGCTTGCCGTCATGCCACTTTACGCCGGGCCTCAGCTTGAAGGTATAACGCAGGCCATCTGCACTCACATCCCATGATTTGGCCAACAGCGGCTTGGGATTGAGATCGAAATCATAGGTCAGCAGACCTTCGGTAACCTTTGGCGATATATAGACGGAATTATAGGCCGTATGCGCGATCGTCGTCAGCACCGGCGGTTCCGATGAGATGAGCAGGGTGGCCGTGCCGCCACTTGCCGGCTCCGCCGCGCGGAGCTTCAGCCCCGGCAAAGACACCACGCCAAGCGCCACCGAGGCCAGCAGAAATCCTCGCCGCGTCGTCTGGTTGAAAATAGTCATACGATACCCTCTCCTTGATTGAACCGGCGAAAAACCGGCAAACTGAACGGTCGCGCTTAGGAAGAAGTTTGTTCCGCAGAGGAGAGTGAGTTTGGCATGAAGAACCAACCATTCTCATAATTAGGAATTATCTTTTCTTTATGGCGCATATTTCCGTAAATTTCAGAAAATAATTCTATTACTCTTTGACAAATTCCATAAAATTAGTCAACTAATGCTCACGCCTTTCGAGGCTGATTTTATGTTTCCCACGCTTACGGACTGGAGCCGATGTCGAATTCGAAACGGATTTTATCGCAGGCAAGACGGGTGGCCATTCAGGCCATTCCGACGGTTCTCGGTATCGTCATCCTGAACTTCTTCCTGCTGCAGCTGGCACCTGGCGATGCCGCCGATGTCCTGGCAGCGGAAGCGGGTTCGGCAACCGTCGAGACCATGGCGGAAATCCGCTCCCGCTTCGGGCTTGATCTGCCGGTTCTGCATCAGCTGATGAACTATCTCGGCAATCTGGCCCAGTTCAGCCTTGGTTTTTCGCCGCGATACGGCATGCCTGTGGCAGACCTTATCGGCCAGCGCCTGCCCGGCACGCTGGCGCTGATGGGCGCAGCCCTTGGTATCGCGATCTTCGTCGGCGTGTTCCTCGGCTCCATCATGGCGCTTTTCTCCGGCAAGCTGCCGGACCGGATCATTTCGATTGGCTCACTGATCTTTTATTCCGTACCGGGTTTCTGGATCGGCCTGATGCTGATCCTGACCTTTTCGGTCAAGCTCGGCTGGCTTCCGTCCGGCGGCGACAGCACCATCGGCAGCAGCCTTACCGGGTTTTCAGCCTTTCTCGACAGGCTGCGTTACATCGTGCTCCCTGCCCTGTCGCTGGCGCTCTATTTTCTGGCCATTTATGCCCGCCTCACCCGCGCGGCGATGCTGGAGGTGAAATCCCAGGACTATGTGCGCACGGCGCGTGCCAAGGGCGTTTCGCCGATTAGGCTCACCACGCGCCATATCCTGCGCAACGCCCTCATACCCATCACCACCATGGCCGGCATGCATATTGGCGGCCTGCTCGGCGGCGCCGTCGTGGTTGAAACCGTCTTCAGCTGGCCGGGCCTTGGCCGCCTTGCTTTCGAAGCCGTCATGGCGCGTGATTTCAGCGTGTTGCTCGGCATTCTGCTTCTCTCCTCCCTCGTCGTCATCATCGTCAATGCGGCCGTGGACCTGTTGCAGGCATGGCTTGACCCCCGCATCGGAGAAAGCCGATGAACTCATCCCACACGACAGCGGTTCTCAACACGGCCGAACTTGGCGCTGAAGAGACCAATCCCAAACCGAAAAAGCCGGAAGAAAAGGCCTGGCCCTATATTCATGCGCCGGATGCGCTTTCGGCCCGCTCCGTCTCCGTGCCGCGACGTGGACTGCGGCGCGAACTGAAAATCTTCCTCACCAATCCCAATGCCATCGTCGGGTTGCTGTTTCTCGCCACCGTCATCGTCACCGCACTGATCGCCCCGTTGATCTATCCTGGCGATCCCCTGGAAATGGTGGCCCGCCCGTTCCTGTGGCCGGGCCAGAACGCGGCCTATCCGCTCGGAACCGATTCCATGGGCCGGGATGTTCTGGCCGGCATCGTGCATGGCGCGCGCATCTCGCTCACCGTCGGTGTCGTGGCAACGCTGATCGGCCTCACCATCGGCATCGCGGTTGGCGCTTTCGCCGGTTATTTCGGTGGTGTGATTGACGACATCCTCGTCAAGCTCATCGAAATCTTCCAGACCTTGCCGAATTTCGTGCTCTTGGTAGTGCTCGTCGCCATCGCCCAACCGTCTGTCACCACGGTCACGTCAGCCATCGGCATCATCACCTGGCCGCTCGTTGCGCGCCTTACCCGTGCGGAATTCCGCGCCATCCGCGAAAAGGACTATGTGCTCGCCGCGCGTAGCCTCGGTTATGGCCATGCCCGCATCGTTTTTCAGGAAATCCTGCCCAATGCGCTGCCGCCGATCATCGTCACCTCCTCGGTCATGGTGGCGGGCGCGATCCTTATGGAAGCAGCGCTGTCCTTCATGGGTCTCGGCGATCCCAACCGTGTCTCCTGGGGTTCGATGATCGGTTCCGGCCGTGATGTCATCCGCACGGCCTGGTATCTGACCGCCCTTCCCGGCCTTGCCATCGTCTTCACCGTCATTTCGCTGAACCTCATCAGCGATGGCCTCAACGATGCGCTCAACCCCCGCTTTTCGGAGGAACGCCGATGAGCAAACTGATCGAAGTCCATGATCTCTCCGTCAGCTTCGGCTCAACCCAGCCGGTCAAAGGCGTCAGTTTCGATGTCAGCCCCGGCGAAATGCTGGCGATCGTCGGCGAAAGCGGCTCCGGCAAATCCCTGACGGCGCTTGGCCTGATTGGCCTCCTGCCCTCCCACGCCAAGACCGGCGGCCGGGTTCTGCTCGAGGGCCGCGATCTGCTGCCGCTTTCCGAGCGGCAATGGCGCGGCATTCGCGGCCGGGATATCGGCATGATCTTTCAGGAGCCGATGACCTCGCTCAACCCGGTGCTGACGGTCGGCGAACAGATCATCGAGGTGCTGCGCATCCATGAGAAGATCGACCGGCATCAGGCGCGCAAACGCGCCATCGAGCTGCTGGACCTCGTCAACATTCCCGATGCCGGCCGCCGGGTGGATGATTATCCGCACCAGCTTTCCGGCGGCATGCGCCAGCGTGTGATGATCGCCATCGGCGTTGCCTGCAATCCGAAACTCCTGATCGCCGACGAGGCGACGACGGCTCTTGACGTGACGATACAGGCGCAGATCCTGCAGCTGCTCGACAATCTGCGCCGCGATCTCAACATGGCGGTCATCCTCATCACCCACGATCTCGGTATCGTGGCACAATGGGCAGACCGGGTGATGGTCATGTATGCCGGCCGTAAAGTGGAGGAAGGGCTGCCGGAACCGGTTTTCTCCAACCCCTACCATCCCTATACGCGCGGCCTGCTTGCCGCCTCGCCGCGCGCGGAAGATGGCCAGCATTATCGCGACGGGCCGCTCATCGAGATTCCCGGCTCCATCGTTTCCGCCACGGGGGAACGCGGTTGCGCCTTCCGGCCACGCTGTCCGAGCGCCCGTGGTTTCTGCGGGCAGTTCGTGCCACCGCTAAGGCCGATTTCGGAAGGCCGCTACGCCGCCTGCCCCTTCGTATCCCCCACATCCCAGGAGGTGTCCAATGACGCTCTTGTCAGTGCATAGTCTTTCCACCCACTATACGGGCGGACGCGGAACCGTGCGCGCCGTCGATGACGTCTCGCTCGATATCGAGGCGGGCGAAACCGTGGCACTGGTGGGCGAATCCGGCTGCGGCAAATCCTCGCTCGGCAAGTCGCTGATGCGTCTGGTCGAACCGTCATCCGGCAGGATCACCTTCAAGGGCGCCGATGTGACGGCAATGACGCCTTCGCAGCTGCGCGGCATACGCCGCCGCATCCAGATGATCTTTCAGGATCCCTTCGCCTCCCTCAATCCGCGACAGACGGTGCGCACCATCCTTACCGGGCCGCTGAAAGTGCACGGCATCGGCGACCGGGCGCGCCAGCGGGAGATTGTTGAAGCCATCGTCGCGCAGGTCGGCCTGCCCACGGATTCGCTCGACCGTTATCCGCATGAATTTTCCGGCGGTCAGCGCCAGCGCATCGGCATTGCCCGCGCACTGGTTCTGGAACCGGAACTGGTGGTCTGCGACGAGCCGGTCTCGGCGCTCGATCTGTCGATACAGGCGCAGATCCTCAATCTTCTGGTGGAGATGAAAAAGCGGCTTTCGCTGTCCTATCTCTTCGTCTCGCATGATCTGTCCGTGGTGCGTTATTTCTCCGACCGCGTGCTGGTCATGTATCTCGGCAAGATCGTCGAAAGCGCACCGACATCGGAACTTTGGGCTTCTCCGAAGCATCCTTATACTCGCGCCCTTCTCGCTGCCGTTCCGGATCCCGCGCGCCGCAAGCAGGCCGCGCCCATTTCCGGCGATCTGCCGAGCCCGCACGATCCGCCATCCGGCTGCCGGTTTCACACACGCTGCCCGCTCGCCACCGATCTCTGTCGCGAAAAAGCGCCGGATTACACCCTTTTCGGCAAGAACCACGCCGTGGCCTGCCACCATGCCCAATAACTTAAAGGAGCAACCATAATGGTCGACTATCGCTATCTCGGACGCAGCGCGCTGAAAGTTTCACCGCTAAGCCTCGGCACGATGATGTTCGGAGGCCCGACACCGGATGACGTGGCCTTCCGCATCATCGACAAGGCACGCGAACAGGGCATCAACTTCATCGATACAGCCGATGTCTATCACGACGGCAAGTCGGAAGAGGTCGTTGGCCGCGGCATCAAGTCCACGCGCGATCACTGGGTTCTGGCGACGAAATTCGTCAATTCCCATACCAAGGGCCCGAACCTTGGCGGCCATTCGCGCAAATGGGTGATCGAGACCGTCGAAAATTCGCTGCGCCGCCTCAACACCGACTATATCGACATCCTCTATTTCCACCGCGCCGTCTTCGATGCGCCGCTGGAAGAGCCGGTGCGCGCCATCGCCGATCTCATCCGCGCCGGCAAGCTGCGCTATTTCGGCGTTTCGAACTTCCGCGGCTGGCGCATTGCTGAAATTTCGCATCTGGCCGACCAGCTCGGCATCGACCGGCCGGTTGCCAGCCAGCCGCTCTACAACATCGTCAACCGCACGGCCGAAGCCGAGCAGCTGCCGGCGGCCAATCATTATGGCCTTGGTGTCGTGTCCTATTCGCCGCTCGCACGCGGCGTACTGACCGGCAAATATCAGCCGGGCGAACAGCCGGGTGCCGATACCCGCGTTGGCCGTGGCGACAAGCGCGTTCTGGAAACGGAATGGCGTCCGGAATCGGTTGAAATCGCCCAGAAGGTTGCGGCCCATGCCGCTTCGAAGGGCGTTTCGGCGGCGGATTTCGCGCTCGCCTGGGTGCTGAACAACAAGTTCGTCACCGCCGCCATTACCGGCCCGCGCACCGAAGAGCACTGGAATGGCTATATCCGCGCCCTCGATGTGAAAATCGATGCCGAAGATGAAGCACTGGTCGACAGCCTTGTGACGACAGGCCATCCCTCGACACCCGGCTTCAACGATCCGAGCCATCCCGTCGAAGGCCGCGTGCCGCGCAATCTCGAGGCCGCGCACCGCCCGGCGCTCAAGCCGCGCGCGGTCGCCTGATCGCCCAGACGAACATGCCTGCGGCGCGTAGTGCCGCAGGCCCTCACATCCGCTCACGGGAAAACCGCAATGTCCAATCCGAAACCACAGACAACCACCACCAATAATTCCGGCGTGCCGAGCCGTGACGACATCCTAGCCCGGGCAAAGGACATTGCGGCTATCGCGGCCCGGGATGCCGCCCGCCGCGAGCGTCAACGGGAACTGCCCTTCGATATCTTCGCCCTTATCAAGGAGGCAAAGATCGGCACGCTGCGTGTCCCCGAAGCCAAGGGCGGACCGGGCGGCTCGATTGCCGACTATATCGAAGTGCTGATGATCCTCGGCGAAGCCGACAGCAATATTCCGCACGCGCTTCGCAGCCATTTCAATTTCACCGAAAATCTCGCCCTTGCACCCATCGAGCTGGAGGACCGGCGGCATCTCGAACATGTCCTTGCCGGCAAGCTCTTTGCGGGCGCCAGCACCGAGCAGGGCACCAAACGCCCCGGCGAAATCACCACGCGGCTGAGTGCCGATGGCGACCGCTACCGGCTGAACGGCCGCAAATGGTATGCGACCGGTACGGCCTTTGCCGATTTCGGCACCTTCAGCGCCATTGGCGATGACGAGCAGCCGATCGGCGTGCTCATTCCGCTTGATCGCACCGGCATCACCATCCTCGACGACTGGGACAGCATGGGCCAGCGCATGACGGCAAGCGGCGGCGTGCTGCTTGAAAATGTCGAGGTGCTGCCGCATGAGCTGACAACCCGCAAGCTCGGCACCCAGATCGGCCGCCACAGCTCGGCCATGCGGCAGCTGCACCTTGCTGCGTCTGCCGCCGGCGCAGTTCAGGGCGCGCTTAATGACGGTGTGGAATATGTTCTGCGCCAGGCGCGCACCACGCTTCACAGCGCTGCGGAAACCGCCAATCAGGATCCCTTCGTGCAGAAGATGCTGGGTGAAATCAGCGCCGGCGCTTTCGCCGTCAAGACTTTGATCCGCGAAGCCGCCAGAACGCTCGACCGAACGGCTGCCGCCTTCGCGAATGGTGACGAAGAGGCCATTGAGGCAGCCCTGCTGGAAGGCTCGCTTGCCACCGCCCGCACCCAGATCATCGCCTCGCAGCTTTCGCTGACCGTCGCCACCAACCTCTATGAACTCGGCGGCGGCTCGGCGACCTCGAGCGACCGGAATTTCGATCGTCACTGGCGTAACATCCGCACTGTCTACAATCACAATCCACTTGCCCATAAGGCGCGGGTGATTGGTGACTATTACCTCAATGGCACCACGACGCATCTCAGGGAAGGCCGGGTGTTCTGACCATGCGAAAGATGCAGGCGGCAAAGGAGGAACAGCAATGAGAACGGAGTTTGTCGCTCCCGCCGCGAGCCGGGCAGCTTTTCGCCTGCCCACACTTTCCCGCCTGCCGCCGCTGACCGCCTTGCGCGCCTTTGTGGTGGCCGCCCGCCATGCGAGCTTTTCGCGGGCGGCGGAGGAACTGCATGTCTCCACCGCCGCCATCGGCCAGCAGGTCCGTATTCTCGAAACCCATCTCGGCCAGCCGCTTTTCAGCCGCCAGCGCGGTGAATTGCTGCTGACGGATGCCGGCAGCGCGCTTTATCCCGGCCTTGCCGATGCTTTTGAGACCATGATCGGCAGTCTTTCCGACCTTATGGTTTCGAATGCCCGACCGCAGTTGAAGGTTCTGGCGGAAGGTTGCTTTGCCGCCCGCTGGCTGGCGCCGCGGCTGGGCAGCATCGTTCCGGCCCTCGGAGACATCGAGCTTTCGATCGAATCCATCGAGGGTGAAACCGTCGATCTCACCCATTTTGATGCCGATTGCGCCATCGTCGCCACCCACGCGCAAATTCCGGGCTTTCTTCACGAGCCGCTTTTCGCCGATACCGTTAGCGCTGTCTGCACTCCGCAGTTCGCAGCCCGCCATGAGCTTGCAGGCGAGCCCGCCCAATTGCGAAATCTCGGCTTTGCAATGTTGCGCGGCAATGGCCTCGACGCCGCCTTCGAATGGGCGAATTGGCTGCGCGCCTGCCGCATTCCGCTCCGGCTTTCGGCGACAGGCCCACGTTTTTCGCGCCAGACGGCGCTGATAGAAGCAATCTTATCCGGCCATGGCATCGGCCTCGCGCGCCACTCGCTAATTTCGGAAGAGCTGAAAAACGGCCGTCTTATCGCCCCCTTCGGCTCACCACAGCCGACTGCAAGCCGTTACCACCTGCTGACCAGTCCTGACAGGCGGCGGCTGCCGGAGGTCGCATCTCTACTCGCTCTGTTGCGCGAGGATATACGCTCCCTCGAAGCCGCCGCCTGAACACGCCCGTCCCACCTCAGGCGCGTTCCCTTTGCAACTCTCTGGCCGCGTAGATGTTATCCGGCCGTGGCAGGCCATAATGGTCGCGCAGCGTATCGCCTTCGTAATCATCACGGAACAGGCCACGCCGCTTCAGGATCGGCACCACCTCATCCACGAAGATATCGAACCCGCCATTCAGCCATGGCGGCATGATGTTGAAACCATCGGCTGCGCCTTCGCGGAACCAGGTCTCTATCCAGTCCGCCACCTGTTCCGGTGTTCCGGAAATCACCTTGTGGCCGCGCCCGCCGGCAAGCCGGTGCAACAATTGTCGGATCGTCGGGTTTTCCCGGTCTATGACATCGAGGACCAGCTGATGGCGGCTGCTATCCGCCTGCGCGCGCGTCGCCTCGACGGCCTCTATTGGCAGCGGCTGGTCAAGATCGGCCGATGACAGGTCTATGCCTGTCATGCGCTGCAATTGCCCGAGCGAAAAGGCCGGCTGGATGAGATCGTTGAAGGAGGCCTCAAGTTTGCGCGCCTCCTCCTCGGTTGAGGCGATAAAGGGGCTGATGCCAGGCAGGATTTTAACATGGGCGGGGTTGCGCCCCGTGGCGGCAACACGTCTCTTGATGTCAGAATAAAAAGACCGCGCACTCTCCAGAGTTTGATGCGCGGTAAAGATTGCCTCAGCATAGTGAGCCGCAAAACCACGGCCCTCCTCCGAGGAGCCGGCCTGCACATAGACCGGCCGGCCCTGGGGTGAACGCGGCACGTTGAGCGCGCCCCGCACCCGATAAAATTCGCCATCGTGATTGGCGGGGTGGATGCGGTCTGTCTCGGCAAACAGACCGCTTTCCTTGTCGGCGACGATGGCATCGTCTTCCCAGCTGTCCCAGAGCTTCGTCACCACATCGACGAACTCAATGGCCTGACGGTAACGGTCGGCATGCGGCGGATGCTTCTGGAGATTGAAGTTGCTGGCCGCCGCATCCGCCGAAGTCGTGACGATGTTCCAGCCAACCCGGCCGCCGCTGATATGATCGACGGACGCAAACAGCCGCGCGAGATTATATGGCTCGTAATAGGTGGTGGAGGCCGTGGCGATGAAGCCGATCTTTTCGGTGACGGCGGCGAGCGCCGAAAGCATGGTGATCGGCTCCAGCCGGTGGCGGGCGGCGTAGCGGATATTGGCATCCAGCACCGGCGCATCGGCAAAGAAGATGGCATCCAGTTTCGCCGCTTCGGCCTTGCGGGCGATATCCTGATAGAGCTTTATATCGGTGACGCGATGCGGCTCCGAATCCGGATGCCGCCATGCCGCCTCATGATGTCCGCCCGGATAGATGAAGGCATTGAGAACCAGCTTTTCGGATTTTCTGCTCATGGAAATAACCTCTTATTCGCTCTGATGCGGCTTGAAACCGAAGGAGGTTCACGCCTCCTTCGTCACCCAGGCTTTGGCGAGATTGCCGCTCAGCCCCTCTGCGCCTGTCGCATAGTCCTTGATGCGCACGCTGCCGACGACCGGCTGGATGGGAGAGACGAGATTGATGACGGGAAGATCCCTGGCGACGACGGCCTGAAATTCCTTGAAGAAAGCCGCGCGCTTTTCGATATCCGGCTCCACTGCCGCCGCTTCCAGCAGCCGGTCCACTTCCGGATTGGCGTAATGGCTGGCATTGGAGAAGGGCAGGCCGATCTTGAAGTTCTTGCTCCAGTAGACACGCTGCACACCGGCTGTCGGATCGAAGGTGTTGGAGAGGGATTCCACCGAAAGGTCCCAGGCGCGGTCGGTATAGACGACCTTCACATAGGTGCCGAAATCGAATTTCTGGATATCCGCCTCGATGCCGATCTTCGATAGCGCCTGCGCGATGAAATCCGAATAGGTCTGCGGATTGAACGGGTTGGTGGTGACACGCAGCTTGAAGCGCTTGCCGCCGTCCTTGCGCGGAAAGCCTGCCTCATCCAGCAATTTCTCCGCCTGCGCAACGTCGAACTTGGCAAAACCGATATCCGCATTGTGGAACTTCGCAAGGCCGGGGCTGATCGGCGTCGGCGATGGCACGGCATAACCATAAAGCACGGTATCGATGAGCGCCGGAACGTCGATGGCATGGGCGATGGCCTGTCTGACCTTCAATTCCTTGAGATATTCGTTCTCAAGGTTGATGACGAGCTGATTCTGCTGGCCGGCATAGGCATAGATGCGGTCATCCACCTTCAGCGTCGGAATGGATTTCAGCCGTTCCAGATCGGCAAGCGCGACCGGGTTGGGGCCGATGTCCCCTTCCCCGGTTTCCAGTGCGGCAGCACGGGCACCCGCATCGTTGATGAGGCGGATGATGACGCGGTCGAGATGAGGGCGCGGCGCGTCCCAATAATCGGCATTTTTCTCCAGCAGGATATGACTGCCCGGCACCCATTCCTTCAGCACGAAGGGACCGCTGCCGATGATCTGGGCGGGCTTCGGATTATCTGTCGGCTTGAAGGTTTCGAAAATATGCTTCGGCACGATTGGCGATTCCGACGAGGCAAGCGCGGTGATCAGGCCCGGGGCGGGCTTGGAAAGCTTCACCTTCGCAACCAGCGGATCTGATATATCGACGCTTTCAACGTTCGAGAACGTCGCCCGGCCGCGCGGATGCGCCTCTTTCAGCCGCAGGATGGAGAATTCCACATCCGCCGATGTCACCGGTTTGCCGTCATGGAACTTCGCATTCGGCTGCAGATGGAAGACATATTCCAGCCCGTCGGCCGAAACGCTCCATTCCCTAGCAAGACTTGGCTGGGGCGACAGCTCGTAATCATAGGTCAAAAGCCCATCATAAATCTTTGAGCCGATGAACTGCGGGCCGCCCGCACTGGTATTGATGGCCACGAGCTGGGTCGGCTCGGGAAAATAAACGATCTTCAGCGTGCCGCCCGAAACGGGCTCTTCGGCAGCGGCGAAAGAACCACCGGGAAGCGCCACGAAAGCGCCGGCGGCAAGTGCAATCTTATGAAACTGGCGTCTGGAAATGGTCATGTCTGTCTCCGAAAAAATCCGATGTGCGGGTGCGACAGCTCAATGCAGCTGCGGGAACCCGTGGCGCTCGGCGAGAATTTGCAAAATGCGTTTGGTGTCCTGAATGAAGTGCGTATCGCCCTTTGCCGCGGCGTCAGCGGGCGCCTCGCCGGCAAAGACGAACAGCGGCAGCGACTGGTTTTCTTCACCCACAGCGGCGATGACCGCCTCACGCGGGCGCTGAAAACCGACGCGGCGGATATCGATCTGCCCCGCCAGGTCTGGAAAGGCGGCAAGCAGACCCTCGATCTGGTTACAATGCGGGCAGACGAAACGGACACCCGGGTGCTTGGGGTCTTCAAAACCGGGGGAGATCAGAAAAAGCGTGTCCTTGGCCATGGCATCCATCATGTGAGGGTGAGATTTCCAGTTCACAGTGCAGGCAGCCAAAGCGTGGGTCCAGAAAGCAATTCTTGCTTTAAAACGAAGAATTGCTTTGCGCTAAATTATTGATGAAATTGATTTTTTTGAAATTTCAAATGCCGGCATCGCTGTTCCTGCCGGCCTGTTCCAAAAGCAATGTTTTTCCCGAAAATACCATTATCACGCGACAGCGAAAAAAGGCCGGACAGCAATTTTCAGCAATAAAAAACCCGACAGAATTGCCGGGTTAGAGTTGATGAGGAAGATCGTAGACCGCTCTACTGTAGCGCGCAAAATCGAATGGCGCGAAGCGCAATATCAGTTGGCAACAGTTTCAGGTAGTGCAGTGCCGCCAAAGCGGTAGCAAATGAGATCGGCTTTAGCCAAAGTTCCGGCCTGCACAAAGGTGTCGCCTTTCACGGTATCAGTGCTGCCCGGTGCGATGAGGTCAAATGGAGGGTTTGCGCTCAGTGCCGCTAGGGGCAAACTATCCTTGCCAAGCGCCAACACGTCCGCCGATAGGTAGGCATTCTCGTTGCTCCTATTGACGACGGAGAACGTAACCACCAGCTGCGTCAGTGGTTTTGCCGTGAATGCTTTTTTCTCGATCACGCTGAGATTGTTGATTTTGAATGAGGGGCCTTCAGCTTTGAAATTTTCCAGCTCGGTGACCTTTACACACGAATAGCTCCAAGTCTTGGCACCCTGCACCGGCTCCTCGGCTGATTGAGCGCTTGTAGCCAAGACAGTGGTCATCAGAAAAACAGCGAAGTGTTTCATCGTAAGTTTCAAAGCCCCCTAGATAAGATAGAGGGCTTTGAAGCATGAATTTGAACGGTACGCAAATTCAAGCGTGCGGTCCGGAGATAACAACCTCCTTCACCGCTTTAGTGTTTCCTGCGCCCTGTATGGAATACGTGCAATCCACCTCATCAATTCGAAAATCCTTGAAGGTTTCGAAGACGCCTTGAACGGCATTTAAAGACAGTATGAAGCGGCCTTTAATCTGCCCGAGAACATCCGCCATTTCTGCAAATTCCTCCCGGCTAAACACACCAGAGCCATAGTCCGTTTCATTTCCGAAGTACGGCGGATCGAGATAGAAGAGTGTTTCCGGCCGGTCGTAACGCTCAATGAAGCGCCGCCAAGGAAGCTGCTCGATGACGACGCCTGCCATCCGTTCGTGGATCGCCTCCAGTTGCGGGGCGAGCTTCAGAAGATTGAAACGAGCGCCTTGCATCGTGACCCCGAAGTTCTGCCGGGCGACTTTACCACCGAATGCGGTTCGCTGGAGATAGAGGAACCGCGCAGCCCGCTCCAGATCGGTCAGTGTAGAAGGGTCGACACGAGAAAGGCGCTCGAACTCGCGGCGGCTCGTGACCTGATATCGCAGCGTCTCCATGAACTGCGGGTAGTGCCGCTGCAATATCCTGAAGAGATTGGCTACATCGCCGCTGATGTCGTTGATGACCTCCATGCGCGGCTGGAGGTTTCGGCGGAGGAAGACACCGCCCATGCCCACGAACGCCTCCGCATAGCTTTCGTGGGGCGTCTCGTTGATGCGAGCGATGATGGCTTTCGCCAGAACACGTTTTCCACCGATATAAGGAGCGGCGGGGGTGGCCGGAGCCACCGGCGTCAGATTCACCATTTCAAATATCTCTCGACTCAGTCACAGCAAATCCGCCCTGCAGGGTACGGGTGTGACAGTTATCGAATGTTGCTGTCGGACGGGTTAGGACGCCAATCTTTGGCCCGTCGCTTGGGTGCACGACGCACCCCGGCCACCCGGCTTGCCGGATGACTATTCTCGCAATCAGACGATCTGGACGTGGTTCACGATCCACCAGATGGCAAAGCCCAATCCTCCCAAAAGGAAAATGGCTCCGCAGATCAGACCGAAAATCGCCAGATAGAAAATCTCATTCATCGCGCTCACTCCTTGCCGCTTTCCGGCGCTTCGACCGCTACACCGGTCTTGTAACTGTCGGCCGCGAAGGTCTGGGTGACTGTTCCAGCGCGCCATGCGCCGTTTGCCTCGGGCCGAAACCCCGTGAGGTTCAAAGGCGTATCGGCCATCAATTCCGGTCGGCCAAACATCATGAGATTGCCTGATCCGGTCGCCCTACCGAGCTTGTCGCCCTCGGAACCGGCAGCAGCTTCCGCCTCGACCTTGTTGGCATAGACTGTTCGTAGCCGACGCACCGGCCCCTTCATCCCCGTCGAATGCGACACGATCTCGGTCTTACCGGTTGAACGATCAAAATAAGAGGCTTCGACCGTGCCAGATTTCATACGTGGCTCGACCTCAAAATCGCCGCTCTCGCATTCGCTTTTGTCGATAGTGATCGTCGGCAGGATGCCGCGAGACAGGAACAGGAACTTGTTGCCCTTGATCGAAAAAAGCGCCCGGTTGCGGTCAGCAAGGCGGGTCAGGAAATCAAGCGAACTCTGCCCGACGCGGGCTATGTATTCGATTTGCTTCGACGCCAGCTCGGGACTGACCTTTGCGTCATAGCCGTGCCGCTTGGCGAGCTGCTCAACCACATCACCGATCGTCGTCTGATCAAAGTGTTCAGAGCCTTGCTCTTTAACGTCCTCGCGCATGTCGGCCGAGTGACCGGAAATGGTCAGTTTGTCGCCGTCCTGCCCGAAGCTGATCCTGTTTTTCTCGACCGTGAATTCGCCCATGACCCACGAGCCGAATTCCTTGTAGCCGAATGACACAGATAGCTTTGCCCCCTTCTCCGGCATCTGGATCGCATTACCGGAATCATCGAACACCAGCTCAATACGATCGGTCTCCTGTCCCCCATTATCCGTGACCGTTGCCGTTGACAGGCGATCATAGAAGCCCGGTGCGACGGCTTTCCCGCCGACAAAACACTCAATGAACGGTTTATGGCGCATCAATCCCAAAGCCTCACGACAGAGGTGGACGTGGCCCGGATAGTGAACTCCGGCAGAATGATTGTGCTTCCCAACGGAAGAAGGAGGCCGCGATCGGCAATACTTGGATTGGCTTCGAGGGTCGCCTCGACATAACCATCCAGTTTGCCCGCCACGCGTCGATCATTGAGAGCCTTGAAGGCGTGCTCAAAGCACACGAGGTCGATACTCAGGTCTTCCAGTTCGATGACGCGGGTTCCGGCCGGGATAATGGTGGCGCTCATAGGAACAGCCCCACAGGCTTGCCGCCGTCATGGAAGGGCGCGACCTCGATCGTGTAGCTTACCTTGCGGCCGAGACCGGCCCTGTTAATTGCCGACTGCTCGTCATCGACAAACAGGATCACGACGCGACCGTAGATCGTGGCGACAGTGGAACTGGCGTCGGCCCAGCCGATCAGCATGACCGGATTGGCGGCGCGTTGCGTTATGCGCACGGCCTCGTAATCGGACCTGTCGCCGAATTCGTCGGGAAACAGCAGACCCGAGATCGTGATCGTGTCATCGCCGTAACCGACGAACTGGCGGCCGGGATAGGTGCCAAAGCGCGGGATAGAAGCCCACTTTGCTTCCGTTGACCGCGCAAACTGCTGATAGTTCAATCGGTCGATCTGAAAAATGTGGGGGCCAAGGGCAAGAAGAGCCGAACTCATCAATATGCTCCGTCATTATACATGCCGGATTTCACAGAATTGATTGCCGCTCCCAACTTGGAAGCCGCAGCGTCACCAGCAGCCTTGGGATCAGGTGAAGAGATGTTCTGTGTCACATTCTGGTTGACGGTGGTGACGTTGGACGTCGTGTTGCCAGCAGCAGGTGTGACGCCTCCGGTTTGTTGCGGCTGGTACGGCTGCGTAGCAGACATATCATCACTACCGCCAAATATTGCAGGCCACTTAAAAAGGCCGGTGAGATCGATACTGCCAATGGCAGCACGAATTCGCCCTGGCACACCAGCCAACCAACCATAGAGCGCTTCAAAAGCCGCTTTGAAGCCATCGACAACAGCATCGCCGAGCGCCGCACCGGCAGCACGCATCGCCTCCTTGTCAGCGTCAGAGAGCTTTTCCTGCGAGAAGAAAGACGTGATCGCTTTCCATATCTCGCCGAGCTTCTCCTTTGCGGCGTCAATCATGGCGCTAAAATCGAACATCTTCGCCATGGAGGCTTTGAACGCTGCGATCGAAGCGGGATCAATGTTGAGCGCCGTGCCGATACGGTCCACGAGGAGCGACAGCGCCTTCGTGACACCCTCGACGCCGGTATTGAAGAAGGCGACAATCGGGCCTGCGAAACCGGACGCGAATGACGAAATGCGATCCCAATACTTCCAGACTGCAAATCCGGCTCCCGCCAGAACGGCCGCGATCGCCCAAACCGGCGCTGTGATCCCGGCGACGATGCCCGCAAGACCAGAGGCGAAGGCGGTCAGTGCGGCTGTCACGGCCGACAGCGAACCGGC
This sequence comes from Agrobacterium sp. O3.4, assembly GCF_041414895.1. Classification (NCBI taxonomy): domain Bacteria; kingdom Pseudomonadati; phylum Pseudomonadota; class Alphaproteobacteria; order Hyphomicrobiales; family Rhizobiaceae; genus Agrobacterium; species Agrobacterium sp. O3.4. The sequence continues at coordinate 571,952 of NZ_JALPZP010000002.1, read as the reverse complement.
AAGCCCGCCGCCGCTCGCGGCCGAGATGAAGGAAAGACCGGCGATCGCGTTTCGCAGCATCGGAATCCGGCCTGCGACCGGCAGAAGCGCCGAGCCGAGCGCCGAGGCGCTGCCCGCCGCAAACCGCCATGCACCGGCGATGATGCGCCAGCCGGTGGCGATGTTCCTGCCATCCTGAAACCGCAGGAAGGTCGAAGTGAAGCCAATCGCGGACAGCCGCATGGCGGCGAAGGCATAGGAGGCAACGCGCATGGCGACGGATGCCGCCAGCAGCCCGGCCGTGATTTTCACAATCGTCGCCGTCAACTCGGGGTTCGCCGTGGTCCAGTCATTGACCATCCGCACGATTGCCGTGCCGCGCAGGACGATGTCCTGCACCACCGGCAGCAATGCGCCGCCTGCAGAAAACAGGTTATCGATCTCAGTCACGAGACCCTTGATCTGGGTTTTCAGGCCAGACATGACGTTGACGAAATCCTTGTCGATGACGCCGCTGGCAGCACCGGCTTCATCACGGATGCGCTTGTAATCCTCCAGATTGGGGATCAGGGCGCGAAGGAAATCGAGAACCTGCTTGTCGGCGAATAGCTCGCCCATCTTGTACTGGTCGCCGCCCGTCGCCTTTTTGATCAGCTCCAGCGAATGCAACAGGGGATCGGTACCCTTGGCAGCGGCCGACTTCATTTCCTTCTCGATGTCGATACCCATCTTCTTGAAGTTCTTCACCGTGTCCGGCGAAGTGATCTTCCCTAGGAAATTCGACATGTTGTTTGCGGCCTGATCGGCAGAACCTGCCGACTTCATGGCGATCTGGAGCGCGGCGGCAAGCGATGCCACGGCCGGGACGCCCTGCATTTTCAGCGCCGAGGCGTTGGCCGTCAGTTCGGGGAAATTGCGCGCCATGTCCTTCAGCTCGAATGAGCCGGACTTGCCGGTGGACGCCATGACATCGAACGCCTTGGCAAGATCGGTCGCGGCAACCTTCAGGTTATCCATAACGGCGTAACCGGCATTGCCCATGTCGCCGACTTCCGCCTTGGTGGCAGTCGATGCCCGGCCGGTCGCCTCGATCGCCGCAAGGCTCTCGTCAAGGTCCATGCCCTTGCCGACATAGGTGGCAAGGATTTGCAGCAGCTCGGTCTTGTTCTTGCCGGTGGTGCGGGTCTGTGCAATCAGCCGCGCCTCGATCTCGCCCATGCGGTCGATCGGGATTTCCGCGACGTTTGCGAAGTCGATAAAGGCGTCCTGAAAATTCGCGCCCTTGAAGATCGGCGCGGCAAGCGTCATGGCCTGCCCGAATGCGCCAAGCATGCGGCCGCGAGCATCGCGCAGTGCCGCCTCGGCGTTTCTGGTAGCGGTTTCGATATTTTCGACGGTAAAGCCGTCCTTGATCGCGCCGGAGAAGCCCTGCTTGGCCGCTTGGCCCAAATCAAGAAGGCCGGACTTCACCTTTTTGGCGGGTCCGGTCAGTTGGTCGATCAGCCGAATGACAAAAGAGATATCCATGTCATTCGGTCCTTTGGGCGGTTCCGGTCAATCGGGGAAGTTCGGCGCGATAAGAGAGAGCGTCCAGCCAAGGCATCTGTGCGATTTCCGAGGGCTGGAACTTGTAGACGGCCGCTAGGTCGGCTGCGTATTCGAACGCCCGAGGGACCGGAGTGCCGGAAAAAAATCAAGCAACGCCTTGCCGACAGCGACAAGATCGAGCCAGTCGAGCTGATCGATAAAAGCCGAGTCCTCCCGCGACATCGAAGCGACGATCCCGGTCAGGCTGTCGAGGCCGTCCGTGGTCAGCAGCGTGCTGGAAAGTTCGGTAATAAGCCCGCCAATATCGACATCATCGATATTCGCTTTGCCGTCGCTCATCAGTTGCGAGGCGAGCTTCGGGCCAATCAGCACAGCGAGCTGCTTGGCGTGGGCGACGTTCGGCCGGAACATCGTGAAACTGTCCCGCTTGGCCTCTTTGCCGTCAGCATCCTTGACAGGAACCGGGACCGTGAGCGGGATTTTGACTTGTTGAACGAGCGACATGGCGAGACCTTACGAAAACAGGATGGAGCGGCGGGTGGAATTGATGGCCTGATAGTTCCAGATGTCCCAGCCACCCTTTTTGAAGCTGAAACGGTGCATCACGCGACCGTCCCAATATTCGGTGTAGGACCAGATCGACTTGATCTCGTGGTCGTAACCGGTGGCCTTACCGCCAGCCATCGCCTCGCCCTCGACCTTGGACAGACGGCCGGTCACGTCGATCGAATGCTCGTGCTCGGTACCGTCTTCCTCGGAAATCACCAGCTTCTTGCCGGTCCAGTTCTGACGGACACCGGCAGGCCCGCCGAACAGGGCAAGCGTTTCCGGCGTGTGGCTCTTCAGCTTGAACGGCATGGTGAGTGCCTTGATGCCGAGGCCGGTAATGTCCAGCTCCATGTCCGAGCCGCCCGGCTGGAAGGTTTCGGTGATTTCTTCCAGCGCTGGAAGCTTCAGCGTCTCGATGTCGAGCGCCAGATTGACGTTGTCGTTGACGTTGAGCGTGAAGCCCCTGATGATGCGCAGTGTCATGGTGGCCCCTTATGCGGCGGAGAGATAATCGGCGATCGTGCCGCCGAACTCGGCAGTCACACGGCGCTGGATTTCATTGGCGAGGGTGTCGAAGTAAGCCTCGTTGCGGCGCGAGCCGAAGATCAGGTCTTCCAGCGGCGGCGTCTCTTCGGCATCGAACTCGACGCGCAGCTTGCCGAGGCGCAGGTTCGCATTGCCGTTCATCGCCCGGTCCCAATAGACGCGACCACCAAGGATGGCGCCAACCGCCTGCATGCTGTCGAGCAGGTCCTGCAGGCTGCGCATCACGGCGATGACATGCTGCGCCGTCAGGTTCTCGTCATTGGCCCATGGCCGGAAACCGTTGATGATGGCTTTCTCGATGGTGGCGCGGGTACGGACCACGTTGACGAACTGCCAGAGGGTGTCCGTGGAGGCGGTGCGGTTGCCCCACAAAATGCGACCGTTCGTGGCGAACTGGCCGCTGGCACCCTGCGAAAGCCGGGACGGGATGAAAGTGGCGATGCCGTTCTGGTTGAGGAGGTTCGCCTCGTGATCGATTTCGCCGTCAAAATAGGTGATCGGCCGTGCCGTGCCGAGGATGCCCTTGACCTCTTGGTTCGAGGGGGACCAGTACGCTCCACCCTTTTTCTTGTCGCGCTTCACGAACATTGCCGCAGCGAAGGGCGAAGCAGGCTTGGTGACGATCGTCGCGCCGGAAGCAACCCGGACGAATGGGTCGACCAGATAGGTGTAGCGGGAGGAAAAATCGGCTCTGAATGCGAGACTGGTCGCGGAATTGGGACCGCCCGTGTCAATAACTGCGATCGCCTTCAGCTTCTCAGAAACCTGCTCCAGCGCATCAGCGAGCGGGTTCTTGGCGTCCTCGACGCGACCTGAAGAATAGCCGGGCGCGATCACGAGACCCGGCTCGACACCGACATGACCACGGGCAAAGGAAAGAGCATGAACGCCCGTCATCGACGCGGCCGAACCCTGCAACTTGGCGCGGGTTGCTTCCGGTGTCTGACCCGCCTCGCAACGGACGAACACGCACTGCGCCTCGATCCCCTGCGCCCGGATCGCATTAATAATGTCGATCGCGGTACCGGTGGTGCCGAGCGCGGCAACCTTATCGGCCTCGTGGGTGTAGAACGCCACCGGCTCATCATAGGGGAAAAGCGTGTTTGAGGCGTCCGGCGCAATGACGGCCGCGCCGATCGCAGAGCTGTCGGCCGTCTCAAGCGGCCTGCTTTCGCTGCCAGCATCAATTACGCGGACGCCGTGATTAAAATCGAGTGCCATAAGCCGTCTCCAAAGGTCGAATTGGAGACCACATTAGGAAGTCAAGCTTGACACTGTCAGGCTGACACTGTCAGGCCCGGCAATGAAAAAGGGCGGTTTGAACCGCCCTTGAAGCCTATTTAATGACCTATTTAAGATCGCATGTCCATCCGGTCAGGTGTAGTTCGAAAGCGCCCACGTCCAAAGATGATCGAGCTGCGCCTGCGAAATATTTTCCAGCTCGGCCATCTGGTTCAAAAGCGGGTCAGTGCGCCGGTAAAGCTGCGCATCCTCGAAATATACAATCGCCTGCTGCTTTTCGACACCTTCAGGCATGGCGTCGATATGGGCTTTCACACCTGCCTTGGTGACGCCAACTTCAGCGGCCGCAAGCCAGAAGCCAAGTCGAGGGATCGGCGGCACCAGCGTGGGGGGAGTAACGTAAGCCGGGATAGAATTTCCAGCAGCCTCCCACTCGGCAATAATTTGACGATGCCGATTTCCCATATCGTCAGGCACAAACAATACCTGCTCATCGATCTCGATGCGGATCATTCCGCTTTCGGTATATCCGATAACGTTCATATCAAATCCTCGCATCCGCGATCCATACGCTGTTAGCTTGGAACGTGTCCTGCCTTCCATTGATAGACGCCGTAAGTGTTTCTACCCCACCGAACCCCGTGAAACCTGCGCTTACGGTCACACTAGGGGTTGCTCGCATTCTAGTTCCGATGTCCATGTAACAAGACTTCGTTCTCACATCCGCTCCATTCCCCGTGATGCTATCGGGAAGCGCAACCTTGGGGATGGTCGATCGGAAATAATACCGCATGCAAGCCCGCCAGACGTCGCCAATGTTGGGGAGTTCCCATTCCGGCAATTGCCCTCCGGCGTAAAGGCCGATGTCAGCCACCTCTACTATATTCCCTACCGTTGCCATGAACGGGGTAAGGGAAGCCGTGGCAACGAAATTTCCGTTCACCCATTCGTTTTCTTGGGCCGTAAGGAAGCTGCTGCCGCTGGAAAGCGTTATTCTAACGGACAATCCAGAAGCACTGCTGTCCTTCACCCACGTGCCAGTTTTGCACCCCGGAACTACCGCCGTTATCAGCTTATCCTTGTTCGCCTCTGCCGCCGTCACCGTGAACATTTTTACGTAGGATCGGGTGAGGCTAGTGTTGGTGAAGGAAAGACCGTAGCTTCCCTGCGGCAGCTTCACCACCCCGCGCCAAACGAACGGCATAGCGTCAGCCGTTCCGAATTTGAGGTCGGCAACTTCGATGCCCTCAATGGGAAATACGACTCCGTAATAGTCTCCTGTGCCAAAAGCGGCATCAGAAGTAAGAACGGTTGCTCTGAACCGATACGGCGAACCACCGGGGGTGTCAGATGCGAGTTGCCCGGCCCTGAGAACGCCGCCACCCGTCGAGTTTACATGGACTCCGTCCATGACGTATTGAGCGGAACCGACATCGATCGTTCCCGAAGTTCGATCTTGGCAAACTTGGAACGCCGGGTTCAGGTGCCGATTGCGTTTACTGGCCTTCGTAGACGTCGAATTGGCAGCGGCCAGCACTACAGCGTCGATTGCCTGCTGCTGCGCATCGCTTACAGGCTTGTCCTTGTCCGCCGTGTTATTGGCGTTACCGAGGCCAACATCGCCTTTTTCAATCGCAATATCACCGGAAAGCTCTTTGCCATTCACCTTGCGAGTGTTGGGTACCTTTCCGGCCAAACCGTCCGAAAGGGCGCTCGCCGTCGCGTAGTGGGCGGGCAACTGACCGCCGAACTTGAGTGCATCCGGTGCCTTGCCGCCAACAATGATCTGATCGATCTGGTTTTGGGCGAGCGTAATGGACTGCTGCAGATTTACGATCTGCGGCGCGACGTTGATCTGTATATAGTCAAGCGACGCCTGAATGCCCTGAGCCTTCAATGTCTCGAAGGTGGCCTCAAGCTGCTCACGAGCTGCAATGCGATCGGCAAGGTCACCAAATATCGCGTTCCACAGATCGGCCGTGAACTCGGTCGGAGGCCATGAGGGAAGCTGGTAGCGATTATCGCGCGTTGGCGTAGTCAATGACATCCTCCCCTTCCTGCTCGATGACGGATTTCAGAACCGAGCCGGACATTTCGATTTCGTTGAGCGGCCGATACCGGAACGGTCCCAACGTCACCGGCCGCGTCAGTTTGACGTCATAGGTCTTTTTTTCATCAACTTTCATGGATGCCTCGGGTCTAAAGGGCGGAGATGAAACCGTCCTGAAGGAACGGAACGGTCACGGGATTGTCGGTGTTGGCGGCAAAATGCATGCGGGCGTTCTGTGTGGCAGCGCCCAGCGAATAGGTGGACAGGAAGGTTCGCCGTGCCGGATTGCTTGGATCAATCGTGACTTCCGTTGTGCCAGGAGCGATCACGTTGTTGCCCACCATGATCCGGGGGGTGAACTGGTGATGCGCCGGGTCAAAGGCATCCAACGTATATTGCGTCACGATCGCGCTGGTGGAGACACCGAACTCGAAGGCTTTGCTGAGGGCTTTCATGTTGGTGCGGTTGCGAGCCACCCGCGAGACAGCGGTCGCGTCCAGCTGGATCATGGGCTGAAGATCAGCCGTGCCGACCATCACGAGGCGCAGCTCCACCGATGCCGGCAGGCCAACGAGAGGGTTCGTGGCGGGATCACCATCATCCAGCTCGACCCACGCGGTCGTTCCTGCAGGACGGATTTCCCATACCAGCGCCGTGCCGCCCGGCACCCAACCCGAGAAAAGCATGTCGATCTGGGTCATGCCGTCAGCGAGATTGAGAGCCTGCATCGGGACTACAGTGCGCGGGCTGTGATATCGCGCTCCATTCACTCTGAAGCAGAAATCAATGTCCATCGAGCCTTGGGCGAACACGCCGTCCGTGCACGAGAACTGCGTGCCACCGGTGTACTTATTCCCGGTAGAGACAGAGAGCGCATGTGCGCCCGTGGTCACGGTCACGATGGCATAGCGCTTTCCGCTCTCCATGAGCGTGTACGGCATAACGCAATTGACCCAGCCAACCGCCATGTCCTTGTGTTCGATCTTGCTGACGGCAAGCACGCGGTCGAACAGCGGTGTTCCACCCGTCGAAACTTCGACCACAGCCATGTGAACATCGCCATCAAGTCCGACTTTTGCAAAATGCAAGTCGATGGACGTCATCAGCATGGGCTGGGCGACGAGGAACGATTGGGCATAGATCGAGCCATTCATTCCGACTTTTTCAGTGACGTAGCCCCAATAGGGTTCGCTGTAGATCTCGTAACGGATTTGGCGCACGCCGTAGGTTTGATGACCGACGCCGAGGTTCGCCCGGATTTCAACAACTTCGAACTGCTCGCCACCCACGTTCAGCATCTGGCCCACGCGGGAATCGCCGCCCAATCCAGCCCACCCGGCGGCGTTTTCACAGGCCCCCATTGTCGGACCGTAGGTGAGACGAATGCGGGAGGCTTCCATCCGCGTCAGCGTCGTTTGCGTGTGGACCAACTGAGAGATGTTGAGCGTGCTGTCGAGCGACGTGTTCTCGATCTTCACGACCTCGTCAAAGGCCGGGACCATGCGGCGGGTCCGGAAGGCAATCTGCGGATTGTCCTCGGCCTGCACTTCGAGACGCGCCTGCGTAATCGCTGCGAAACCAAAGCGAACGCCTTCTTCGACCCGCGCCAGCCAGTCCACATGCTGCAGGTCCCACCGATCGGGGATCAGTCCGTTGTCGAAGACATAGGCGCGAGCCTCGTCAGGCAAATCGACCTTCAGCCTTGCGGCACCGATATCGCGCTGCATCTGCCGAATAATGGCCGGGCGCGGAATATCGGTCAGCCGGGTGGCGATGTTGGTGATTTGCGTTTCAATAGTCTGCGTGCGCAAAAAGAGGCCCGAAAGGTCAATTTCCAGCGCAGTTACGCGGTTTTCTACCTCGTACAACGTCTTAACGCGGCTGGCGTTTCCCGGCTCGATGACATCAACACCGGTCGATTTCAGGAGGACGAAAGCGATGCAAGCGTCGGTCTCGGCCACCACCGGCTTTGCCGGAACCGGGTTCGCCTCGCCAGCCTGCACGATCAGATTAACGATGCGTCGCACGGTCTTGGGCGTGACGCGCTGAACCGGGATCGAGGTTTCCGGGTCTTGCGATGTTTCGAACGGCCTGCTTGCAGTCTCGGTAATTTCTTCGCCGCGCAGCAGGATTGCCACCCAGCGCTGGTCAGAAGCTGCGGGCGGAATTTGAAGCTGAAGATTGACGTCCTTGGAAGCCGCCTGCGCATAGACTTTCTCACCCGCGACATAGCGGCCGGGCGACACGGTAATTTCCTGCACGGACTTTCGGGCAACGGTAAAATGCGACCAGTGCGCTGGATAGCCGATTGCGTCCCGCCAAACGCCATCTACATCCTGCTGGGCAAACAGGCTGACATTTTCAAAGTCGGTGTGATCGGCGATTTCGGCATTCGAGAAGGTAACGCGGGGCATGGGCTGGTCCTCGTATCAAAGATATTGGCGCTGGCGATAACCGCCCGGCGAAGTGCTGCCGTCGATCATGACGGCGTCCTGCAGGGTGATCGGTCGACGCCATGCGAAGCTGACGGTGTAGAGGGTGTCCGGCGTCTTTGCGGTGACCATGGCGCGCTGTGCGCGACGGATCGGCTCAAGATCGACGGATGTGAGGGCGGCGCGGCCAAGAGCCGACCGGCCGATCTGAAAATGATTTTTCGGGGCGCGCAACGTGACGTGCACGAGGTAATGCGCCGTGAACGGTTGGTGCGCGATCGGCGTGCGGCCGATGACGGCGCGACCGAAGGTGAAACGGGCCGGATGGGCGATGCGGTCGATGATATCGGCATCCACGAAAGCCAGATAGCGCTTCAGGCCGACAAGCGTGCCTTTCAGGGCCGCCAACCGCGAGCCGGGATAGAGGACAGAACGCCCCGCACATTGGGCGATCATTTCCCGCTTCCGCTCCTCGCTCCAGTCGTCGTACCAGAGGTCAACCGAATGGTGCGCGGCGAGATAGGGCAGCAGCCGCGCTTCCGTCTTGTACGGGTCCATCAGGTCTGCGAAAGGCACAGCCAGGTCATCGGACATGCCACCGGCAAGCGCGTATTCAAAAGGCTCGGAATTGGACGGAAGAAGCGCTGCAACGTCCCTCATGTCCGAACCTCCGTTACCACCGTCAGCCCGGTCATGACCGGCACGGTGTATGGATCGGGCTCGATCGCCACCGGCGCGAGGTCGCGCACCTTCACGATGTTGGCGCCATAGGCAGCGCCGGACAGCAGCCCTTCAGGAATTTCGCCGCCGACGGTGGTTCGCTCGATCGCTGCGGCCGTCACACGCTTTTCCGCCTCGGCCTTCAGCAGATCAGGTGACGGGCCGGTCCCGACGATCTCCAGTACCAGAGACACCTGATATTCCCTGCGGGTCGCCGTCATGATGGAAACGCTGACAGCTTCCGGCGTGCGGTCTGGATCGAGAACAGCGGCGCGCACGGTCGCCAGTTCGACCGAGGTCGGTTCACGGCCGAAGGGTCCAATCAACACGACATCGGTATCGCCGCGACGGCCATGGATAGCGCGGCCGTTGATCCGGGCGTCCCACAGGCCAAGTGTTTTGTCGTCAGTTTGCGGCCACGCCGTCCACGCATCATAGAGGTATCGGCCGGGAGAACCGGATGCGGGCGCGTCAAGCGACAACAGGTAGCGGCGAAGCAAAGACGCATCGCCTTCCATCACGGCATCTGTGTTTGCGGTTGCCGGTGTCACGATCTGGCGCGCAACGTTGTTGTCGGCGGCGATCGCCTCCAGATCAGAACCCTTGGCATAGGGCGCGAGCAGTGCGCGAAAGGCATCGTTAACACGCTGGCGATCGAGAAGGCGCAGATAGGTCCAAGCCTGACCGACAATGTTGGCGCTGTCGGTTTCAAGATCGAGCGTCTCATAGGCAGGCAGCGTCGGATCAAGCTGACGCTGGATTTCCCAGACCTGAATGAAGCGCGCCTTGAAGGCAGCAATCATCGCCTCGGCGCTCAATGTCTCGATCGCGTCGGGAACCGGCAGGCGGGAAAGGTCGATAATCTGAAAGCTCATGCGGCCTCCGGCCAAGACGTATTGACGGTTTCGTAGACGGACCAATCGCCGAGGTGGCCACGCGGGAACCAGACGCCCGTCAGAATGAAAATGAAGCGGCCGGTGCGCTTGTATTCGAGCAGCTCGATCTTCTGCAGGCTGAAACCGGGTTCGCCACCATCAGGATCATTGAGCGCGTCGGCAATTGCCCGATAGGCTGCAAGAATGGTTGTGGCATCGGCGTTGCCGTCCTGCAGCTCGCGCAGTACCGAGCCGATATGACGGCGAAGAACACGGCTTCCCAGCCGTGTCGTCAGGCATTTCCTGATCGACTGGACGCAATGGTTCCAGCCGAGCAGCATCTTGCCTGTCCTCGCGTCGATACCGGCCCGCATGGTTTACTCCTTCACAGCCTTGGCTTTGGCTGCAGGCGTGGTTTCGGTTTCACCTGCAGGCGCTTCCGCCTTCTTGCCCGGCTCCTCGATCTCACCCGCGATCAGCGGATAGGCCGCCTGTTCGTCGGTCAATTCGATGGGCTTGCCGACGCCGGGCGAACGGACGCCCGCGACAAAAATTCCGGCTTTGGCGGTGACGGTGAAAGTCTTTTTAGAGGTCATTGAAGGCTCCTTTATTCGTTGGGTTCGTAGGTGTTTTCTCCGCCCCTGCGGATGCCGCCGTGGTTGTGGCTGTCGCCGACATTCTTTTCGTTGTGGCGCAGGCGGGCAGAAAGGGCGTGAATCGTGTCTTCCGAAAGCGTGATGCTGGAGCCGCCATGCGAAAGCTTCAGGCCCTCGGCCGTCATGCGTATCGCGGACCCGGCATAGGTGATTGTCAGCTCTTTCGGCGTCCCGGCCGGGTTCTGTGCGTCGTCGGTGTGGCTGTCGCGGATCGCGAGCGATTGACTGCCGATCTCGCCGTTCGGCGAAAACAGCCGCATCGGATTGCCGATTTCCACGGGCATGTTTGTGCCGGTGGCTCCGGCCGCCTCCTGCACCTGCACCCATGGCGACAGGAACGGTTTGCCGTTGGCACCGACCGCCGCCAGTTCCAGCCGCACGCGGCTGCCGTCGATCTCGGCGACACGGCCGGTCATCTGCGATGCCACGAGGCGGCGATTGAGATCGTCAATATTCTTGTAGATGCCGCGAAACTCGCGGACGATGATATCGGCATCAGACATGACCGGCCTCCGGCGTATCGAGCTGCTCGCCGTTCACCTCGAATTCGGAGATGACGACGCCGTCAGGACCGAACAGCCCGTCGCCGAGCTGCCGGAGCGTCTGGTTCCACTCGACCGACATGACGCCGACGCCGCGCTGTTTCACGGCTGCGGATATGATCGGCTGGATGACGACAGAAGACGGCGCGGTGAGCTTCGTCATGCCCCAGAGCTGCGCCGGGTGAAGAAGCGTGCCAATCGCCTCGGCAATGTTCCAACCGTCTTCCTCGCGCTTGGAGCCTTCGGTGATGACAAAGGCGACCATGTTCAACGCGGCCTCGGCCTGTCCGTTCGGTTGCCATGCAAGCGGGCTGCGCAGGATCGCAAGGCGCACGCCCGGCGCACGGATCATTTCGCGCTCCAGCTCCGACAGATCGAAGCGGCCGAACTGCGCCTCGCACGACTTGATGTTCGGCAGGATGCGCTTGATGTCGGTCAGAACCGATTCACGGAAGGTGATAAGACGGCCGCTCATCGCTGCACCAGTCTGGAAAGCCAGTCCTCTGTGGTTTCCACCATTTCGTTCTGGTTGGCGACGGACATGCCAAGATACGGCCGGGCGGGCATTTCGACCTGTTTGACCACGGCGAAATTGACAAAGCCGCCGGAGACCCACCAGAACTTCAGCGCACTGCCGTTCTTGGGCTTGATGATGCCGCCGAGCTGGTGGATACGGGCATAGACCAGACCGGAGCCGATCATGATGGTGGTGGCGTCGGCGATATAGTCGATCGAGCGGGAAAGAGCGCCTGAAGCAAACAGGATGCTGGTTCCCTGATTGTTGCGAACCCACGGCGTTCCGTCCGGCTCGGTCTTTTCGACCTCGATACGGTGACGTATCTGACCCTGCACGAGACGGCCGATGCCTTCGTTCAATTCGCCGAGCGGCGCGTTCTCAATCCCATCAAGGGTGAGAATCGCCTCCTCGTAACCGACAAGTTCCGTGACGATACCGCTCATGGCAGGCGATCCCGGCCGAACAGACGAGGCCCGGAATAGAATGCAGCACCACTGGAGGACAGGCCGTCATCGGTCGGAACCTTCGGCTCGTCAGAGCCAAGACCCGCCTTGCCATCGGCAACGCGCTTCAGAAGCTCGACGGCCTGCTTGTAGCGGTCCTCGATCGTGGTGGTGAGACTGGTGTGGCGGATCGCCAGATAATAGACGGCAATGTTCACGCAGGGCATGACGAGCGCCTGCGGCGTGCCGGGAATCGGTGTCGCATAACGGGCAGAAAGATGGGTGTCGATTTCGCCGCTGGCCTGTTCGACGGCGCGGGCGATGGCAACCTCGGCGTCCACGTCCTCGCGAATAAGGTCCGCGATGAACTCGGAACCCCACAAATCCTCGATATTGGTGCGACTTGCATATGCCATGGAAGAAACCCGTTGAAGATGCTCCCGCAGCCGGATTGCTGCGGGAGCTGGTCGCGCCGCTTGGGAGGCGGATCAGATAGCGCCGAACGTCCTGAAGGTGTCGAGATCGGTCTCGCTCACGTCGCCGGGCAGGTTCTCACCCGGCGCGTATGTCTTGCCGGGCAGGCGGATTTCCTGTTTGGCCTGCGGGCCGGGCTTGGCGGCGGCCGCAGCAGCTTTCGCCTCCGCCTCCGCTCTGGCCTTCTCGGCCGCCTCAGACTTCGCCTTTTCTTCCGCTTCCGCCTTTGCTTTGGCAGCGGCCTCGGCTTTGGCCTTTTCCTCGGCCTCGGCTTTTTCCCTCGCTTCAGCGTCAGCCTTCGCTTTTGCGTCGGCTTCCGCCTTGGCTTTCGCGGCTGCTTCCGCCTTGGCCTTTTCCTCGGCCTCGGCCTTTTTCTTCGCTTCCGCGTCAGCCTTTGCCTTTGCGTCGGCCTCTGCCTTGGCTTTCGCGGCCGCTTCGGCCTTGGCCTTCTCTTCTTCGGGAGTTCCCATGTCACTGTCTCCGGTCGGGTTGTACGACCGGCCCCGCAGGGCCGATGATGGTTTCAGGGGAGAACGCCGATCAGGCGACGGCGTTCTGGATCAGGTAGCCGACGCTCTTGGCGCAGACGAGTTCGCGGACCTTTTCGCCGACACGGACGCGCTTGCCGCCTTCGAGGCCGATATCCTTGTCCTCGATCGAACCGGCGATGCGCTTGCCGTTGGCAGCGGTGAAGCCCCATGTGATGACAGAGCCATCCGCCTGCTTTTTCGTCGGGTCGATGTAGAGCAGCGAGATCGTCTTGCCCCAGACACGGCTGAGGTTCACCTGCTGACCCTTGCGGGAAAGGTTCACCTGGGCGACACCGATCAGCAGGTTCTTGATGTCGATTTCAAAGAGATCGGCGAACTGCTGCTTGGTGATCGCGCCGTCTTCCGTCAGCCCGCCCTTGACGGCCTTGATCAGCTTCGGATGGCGCTTGATCTTCGACCATGCAGGCTGGCCCATGGTGATTGTGTTCGGGCGATAGACCAGCGTCTTGTCCATGCCCTCATCAATCACGGCATAAGGATCGGAATTGGCGAAGTCGGAAAACTGCTGGTTCCCCGCCAGAACCAGACGGCGGGCAGCATCATAGTTGTTGGGGTCCTGCACCACGGCGGCGGCACGAACCTCGCGGCCGAGCTGGAGAAGATTGGTGAGACCCTCGGTTGCCATCGACTCGGGGTCGATCGTGGACCGCTTTTCGCGCCGTGCCTTCTCGGCCTCCTTGATATCCGAATAGGGAATAGGATCATCAAGGCCGAAATTGCGGACGCTGCTGTCGCGCTCCTCGCCGGTGAACTCAATGCGGCCGGGCTGGCCGGTGCGGCCGACTTCCAGCTCCGGCACGGTGAAGGCTTCGCCGAGCGGGAATTCGGTCCATTTGAAGGTGTCGCCGAGGACATCGACTTCCGGCAGCACGCGATCATAGATCAGCGTGGCGGCCGGATTGCGATATCCGATGGAAATCGCCGTCAGTGTCGGCGAGACCGGAAAGGGTCGATTGGTGGTGTTCACTTAAAGCGTCCTCGAAATTAGGCGGGCGTGGAAAGAACGCCGGGCGCGACCTGATAGGGAATGACATCGTCGGCGGAGCCGTCCGACATCGCGAAGCCGATGATGCGCACCACTGACCCGGCAACCGGCACGGCCTTGACGGCCTTTGCGTTGGCATTGGAGGTCAGCGGGTCACCAAAGGAGATGTTGCCGCCGCAGCGAACCTCGGACCAACCGGCCTGATCGACATCAAGGATGCCTTCAGCCGGAGCGCCGAGCATGGTGGCTGCGCCGACCAGCGGGTCGGTTGGAGCCGCAGCTGCGGCAACCTTGCCTTCGGCCGCAGCCTTGACGATGAGATAGCCGGCGATCGCGGCGAGGCCGACGCGGAAAGACTTGATGAGAATGGGCGTCGTCATTTCGTCTTCGTCTCCTCGACATGGCGGACGGCCTCGGAGATCGAGACGCTGATGCCGAGTGCGGCCTGATCGTCCTGATACTTGCGGGCAAGCGATGCGATCACGACAGGGTCGCGGTCATCCTCGACGGTCCGGGTGTTGACGTTGCGGTTGTCCAGATCGGACGGCGCGCAGATGACCGGCAGGGTCGCGGCAAGAGCCGTGAACCGCTCCAGCCCGCCTTTTTCGGCGCACATGGCACGATAGCCGTCACGGGATGCCGGGGTGATTTTCCCGGCCGCGATCTCGGCATCGAGGGCGGCGTCGATCTCGCGATCGGCGTCCTTTTTCTGGAGCGCGGCAAGTGCCGTGCGGGTCTGGTCCAGATCGGTCTTCAGGGCCGCGACCTCGGCGACAGACGTATTCGACTTGACGGACGCAAGCGCCGTTTCGGTCTCTGTCTGCAGCTTGGTGACGGCGGCTGTGATCGCCTCGGCTTGTGCGCCGGTCTCGATCTTGAGCAGGCCGCACAGGGCGGAACGCTCATCCTGACGCGCAGTCAGTGCCGCAAGGATAGCCTTTTCATCGGCATCCTCCGCAAGACCGAGCGCCTTGGCAATTGCCTTGGACATCGGTGGATTTTCCTTTTCTTCAGGGGAGACACGGCTCAAAGCCGTCATGACCAGTGCAGGCCGGTTTACGAGGCCAGCACCGTTGAGGCGCAAAATCAGGCCATCAATCGTGTGATCGAAATCGGGAGACAGGAAACGGTATTCCTTGTCGACAATTGCCGCAGATGCCTTGGGCGTCCAATCGACCTTGCCCCAGACACCGCCGTCGCGCTCCTCGACAAGCACGATCCAGCCAGCAGCCGGGGCAGCAATGCCCTGCGGTGCGAGATGGGCCTGACCATGCTCATAGTCGATCGCAAGCGGGCCATCGTTGAGCTTGAAGGCTTCAACGACGATCTGCGGCTGGAGCGTCCAGTTGCGGCCGTCCCGCGCCTTGATCTCGGGACCGGCCGGAAACAGCTCGACCCATTCCGGAGGGGTCTTTCCCTTCGAAGCGGCGATTGCGGCGAGGCTGAAAATTGCGGTTGCGGTTTTTTTCGTCATGGGCGATTAATGCCCTGACGGCGGGAGACCTAAGAGACTGACACTGTCAGTGCCACGCCGATCTTTCCCAAAACCTGACCTGTGATGAAGAATACCCGAACGGCATCAAAATTGAAGCCGGATTGAAAGCCGTACAGGCGATTTCTCTGCCGGGACGAGCGATTGAGCGTTTCAGCCCGCCGTCGCGCTCTGTGGCCGTTTATTTCAATCCGGTGCTGGAGCAAAGCCCGGCTTGATAATTTCGGGGTTCGGGCGCATATTGATGGCAGGCGCGAGCAAGGTTTACTTGGACGGTTTTACCGGATCAACGAGGGAGTGCCGACCCTCCGCGCCTTTCAATCCCCCTCAATCAGATTTCCAGCCCGCTTCGCCCGCTCAATGACCTTGTATGTCTCGGCGTAGCTTTTGCGATGGAAGCTGGTCAGCCACCATTCCGAGCCGTTCCCGGCCGTCTTCACGGCAAGCCGCCACCAGAAGCCGTCCGATGATTTCCCAAGCAGGGAGACCGCGTTGGTCGAGGCGCTACGGATGATCGCGGCCGGATTGATGATGACCTCGATCGCCGCCTCGATATTATCGAGATCAAGCCCGCGCTCGGCGCGCTCCTGAAGAATATGGACGAGGCTGTCCGACGACAGGCGAACAACCGAGGTGGATGCGCCAAGCGCCTCGACAGCCGGTCCCGGCATCTGCGCCACCGGCAGATAGGATTTCGGCATTTTGCCGCGTGCCATCGCCTGCAGGAGCGGAGAGCGGACGATATCGCCGATGGCGATGCGCTGCCGATCTGCGGGCATGGAGCCGAGGCGCTCCTCAAGAAAGCGGGAAACATTCTGGCCGCGATACTTGCCGGGGTTGGTGTCCCAGCCCGGATCGATGCCGACCGGCACCATGCGGGTTTCGCCGGTACGCTTGTTCACCCATGGCTTCTCGACCAGCGGCATGACGGGCGTGTCCTCACGCCAGCCAAGACGGATCGCCTCGCTGCGCGAGATCTGGCGCACACCGCACATGCAGCCCCAACCGTTCGGCGGATAGAGGCGGTTCCATATCGGATCGTCCACCGGAGCGACAAACCCGACCCAGCCTTCATGCTCCAGCCGTTTCCGCTCGGCCGTGGACAGGGTGTAGACGAGGAAGGGCAGGAAATCCTTGTTCCGTTGCGTCCGTTCCCATTCGCCCGCCGCATGAGCCGACATGGTGTTTGCCCAATAGATCGTGCGCAGACGGCGCGGCGAGCCGAGCTGCACGAGCTTCTCCTCGCCGGTCTCCGGGTCGATCGCCAGCGTCTTGCCCCACCAGCCCTTCTGCTGCAGCACCGGCATGAGGTTGCGCTGAAACTCCTCAAACGGCGTCTTGCCGGTGATCGCATCGGAGATCGCAGAGCGGACATCGTCCAGAATGTCGTAACCGGCCGACTTGGCGACGGTGAAGGAAAACGCATGTTCCTGCGGCGCGATATCCCGCCAGTCGAATGTCGGAAGGCTGGCCTTGCCGTCAAAATACCGGGTGACTTCCTTCGGCGCGGTCTTGAAGAGATCAGCTACGCCCATCGCCGATATCCCCCAAACCTCTGGCCTTCATCTGCAGCTTGGCAAGCCGGTCGGCGAGCGGCCCGGCATCCATCTTGGCAATCAGGTCATCGAGACCGGCCTCAAGCTGCGCATAGCTTTTGGACGTTTCAAAGAGCCTTTGAAGCGGCTTTACGAGCGGCTCAAGATCGGTTTCCCATTCCGAGAGCGCTTCGTCGGCAAGCGCCTCCAGTTCGGGCCGCTGGTCAGCAGCAACGGCATGAAAGCCGCCGCAATGGGCGCACGGCTGGACGCGGGCCTGCGCGCTGTCCTTCGGCTTCAGCGGGTTGTTTTTCTCCGGCGCTGGCGGCTCCTCGGGCTTTGGCAGGGCTGTGCCAGGCACAACGGATTTGAGAAGTTTTTCATCTTCGTCCGGCTCCTCGAAACCGATGCGCTCGCGGACCTTGGACATGGAAACCTCAAGGCCAAGCGGTACCAGTGCCTGCACCGCCTCGACCAGCGCCTTGATGTCTTCGTTTTCGGTGATCGGGATGACCATCGTCGGATATTTGTCACGAGGCCCGAAATTCAGGTCCACAAACGGCCGGATAAGATCGCGGTTTGCGGTCACCGCCGTCTGGCGGGCATCGGCGCGGGCAATGTCATGACGGACGTTCTCATGCACGGCCGCCTGACCAAGCGAGGAACCGTCATCCGTGGTCATGGTCTGGCCAAGCACGCCCTTGGAAATCTGCCGGTCGAGATATTCGGCCTTGGCCGAGAAGACGGCATTACCGGTGCCACCCTTGGCCTCGATAAACTCGATATCCATTTCCTTCGGGATAATGGCGGCGGCGTCCGAGCTGATGTTGCGCACTGCCGTCAGAAGCACGCGCTTCTCCGCGTCCTTGGCGTTGCGGCTGTAACGGCCGACGCGGAGCGGCATGCCGTAGACTTCCAGAAACGCCATCCAGTCCTTGAGCGTATAGCTCTTGTAGAGGAAAGCCCATGCCGCCAACCGGGCCAGACCGGCGCGGATCGGCAGGCCGGACATCAGCTTCGGGCGATGAATCGAGAACTTGAAGGGCGGCAGGTCAACGCCTTCAATGCTGCTGTCCTTCAGGCGCAGCGTGCGGCCGTCGCGCTGGTCGATCACGAAATGCCGCTGGTCGCGCCACTCGTATCGCTTCGGATGCCATTCCTTGGCGCTGCGGTCCCATATGGTCTCGACAACCGAATAGCCCTTGCCCAAGGCGTCGAGCAGGTCGGTCAGATAATCGTCCACGAACTCGGGCTGGCCGATCATTTCCCGCACGGCCTCGGCAATCTTCTCGTCCTCGGCCGAGTTCGACGCGGCAACGACAAGCGGCGTGATACCGGTCAGCGCCCGCTTGCGGGTGCCAAGCACCGCCGCATAATGCAGGTCGCGTTCCTCCATGTCGGTCGCGAGCGAAAAGAAGCGGTCGGGATAACCGCGACCTGCCTGCCGCAGAACTTCCGCAAGTGCATGCGGGGTCAGCCCGCTGACAATGGTTTCCTGCCATACAGAATGAATGCCGCCCAAGGTGGGGGCGGCGAATTCATCTTCAAGGACTGTGGTCGAGATCGGGTTTCCCCACTGGTCGATGATCCGGGGTGGCGTGGCCATCAGTGAAGACCTCCATTCAATGTCGGGATAAGAGCGTCTCCGGTCGATACCGCCTCGAAGAGCTGGATGCCGTCCATGGTGTCCAGTTCATCGACCGTGGTGTAACCGAAGTATTCAAGTTCGGATCGGGATGCGAAATAGGCCAAGGCTCCGGCGATCGCGGTGTCGCCGTGACGGTTGAAACCGTTCGCGCCCTTGAAGCGATGGCCGTCCGGCACCTTGATATAGCCGCCGCTCACATAGGCGAGGGCCTGATGGTCGGCCAGAACGTCGGCATCAAGCGGCAGGACGATCGTCTGGTCGCCGAATGCGGCGACATAGGCGGTCATCTCGCGGCGATACCATTGTTCGGAGAATTTCACCTCAATGATGCTGGAGCCGTATCTCTGGGTCGCTTTTTCCGCGAGATACGAACCGTTGCCACCGGCATCGAGCGCGCCACCGGCAAGGCTTGGGATGCGATCGCAAACATAGAAAAGGATCTCGCGCTGCTGGTCGAACGGCATGTTGTGCAGCTCGACAATGAAGCGGGTGCGCCTGACGAGGTCCTGACCGATCTCCATCAACACGATCGCGGTGGCATCGCCGCTGCGGGCAAAGTCCACGCCGAACACATGCTGACGGCGATGGTCGAGCCGCTCCAGAACGGCGATCAGGTTTTCCTTGCACCACTTCAGCGCCTCGGCCGTGCGGTCCTCTTCACCCCAGTTCTTGAAATCGTCGGTCTGGGCATAGCGCAGGATCGGGATATCCTTCTCCATGCGGCTTTCGATCTGGACGCGGGTGAGCGCTGCGCCCGCCTGATCGGCCGGGATCGCGTCCAGCTCCTGCCGCATGGCGCTGAGACGAACGCCGTAGGAGCCACGGATTTTCTTTTCCCATGCGTCCTGTCCCGCTTGGGTCCACTCTTCGCCCTTGAGCATGCAGACGCGCCGGAACAGACCGTTCTTGACAGCGAGCGCGAACGGAATGTGATGAACCGAGAACGGGATTTTTCCGGCGTGCGCTTCCCGGATCAATTCGTTGAACGGATTGAGGACGCCGTTGTGGGTCGAGATCACGCGGATTTTGCCGCCCCAGATCAGCAGCGCGTTGACGGCATCGAGGACGCCGCGCACGTCGCGGTGATAAGCGGCCTCGTCAATGCAGACAGTTCCCTGCAGACCACGGATGTTTTCCGGGCGCGATGACAGCGCCTCGACACGATAACCCGACCGGAAGCGCACCCGGTAGGCGGCGATATACCGGGTCGAACCGTCCTTCAGCTCGTCTTCAAACAGGAACTCCTCGATCTGCCCGAGATCGTCAGCGATGGTTTTCGCAAACTTGGCGACATAGCCGATGAATTCGCGGCCCTTGTCCTTGGTGTCGCCGATATAGAAATAGTTCTGGCCACCGGCGCTGGGAGCCGATGACGAAATCAGGGTCGCGTCGGTCGCCTCGGCAAAGGTAATGCCGGTGCGTCGGCCCTTTTCGCCGAGCTTCAGATCGGAATCATCGGCGAGCCACTCGGACTGATGTTTCATCAGCACGCCTTCGGCGAGCGGATCGAGATCGTCCGGTACATCCGCACCGCGGGGCAGTTCAGGAGGCAGGTCAGCCAGACTGGCGAGAACGGTCGAGCCGTCCCACTTGCCACGCGGCAGGCCGGGCAGTTCACCCTCAGTCACGACGCACCTCCATGCAGGCAAGGCCGCTGCCCTTGCACGGCTTGCAGATCACCTTCAGGTCATAGACGACGCTGGAGATCGTGCCGTCCCGGCGACGGTTGATGCGTTTGACAGCCTGCCCGACGCCACCGCACCGGCTGCACGGCTCTGGGCGGGCAGCTTCCATCATTCCTGCGATCCTCTGGTGGTGACGGTTTCGGGTTCCGTCTTGTGTTCCGGCCGCACGCCGAGGAAGTCACGGCGCAGCTGCGCAACGCGCTCGGACGAAAGGCCCATTTCCTTCGAGACCTTGTCGATGACGTTCTCGGCTTTCTTGGAGAACTCGGCTTCGACCTTCTGACGCCGGGCCGTCGAGACGCCCTGCGCACGGGTTGCCGAAAACAGGGCGTCGGCAAGAGCCTTCGCGCCCTTGGGATCGAACCCGGCCTCGCCTCCGGCCGTCACCAGCTCGAACACCAGCGTCTTGATCGCCTCGGAGGCGATCAGCGTTAGATCGTCGGAGGCGGCGGCATCGAACTTGCTGGCAAGCGTCGTGGCGATTTCCCGCGTCTGGTTGAGGCGCTGGGTCAGCGTTGCAAGGCGGATCGAATAGCGATTGAAGGCCGAGAATGAGGGAATGGTGAATTCCAGTTCGCCCCGGTATTCTTGGTCGAGCGCCTCAAGCTTGCCGACGAACTCCTCATAGATTTCCGTCTGCGTTCGCTCACGCTTCTGAAGTTCCTCGGCGGCCCATGCGACAACATCCGCGCAGGCTTCGGGCAACAGCTCAATACCGGATAGACGACCGCGACCCATGGTCATTCACCCGGCTCGGAGGGGCGCAGGATGCCTTCAATAGCAATGTCGCGCTGAAGATGGCGGCGACCACGTTTATTGAGCGTGGCAATCATGACCGTTCCGGCCTTGGTGAGCGTCACCGCGTCCCGTTCCGCCAGATACTCCATCTGCTCGTGTATCCAGAGGCGTGTTTCCCGGATGGCAAAGCTCGGCATGATTTCTTCGATCATGCTGCTGTCCAAGGAACCGTTCACCTGCTCGGCCAGCGCCTTCAGGATGATGAGCCGTGCACGCTCGCGGCGCATCCGCGCCCAATCCACACCGATATCAGACATTGGCCTGTCGCGCCCTTTCCAACAGCAGTTCGTTCATAGCCTCGCCGTTCGCCTTGATCGGCTTGAGGGTTTCATTGAGGGTGTCGAGACGCCCGTTGACCTTTTCGAGCGCCAGCTCCAGCCGGTGCTGGCTTTCCCGGTCGGGCAGATATTTCATGTCGCTCTCGACCGACTGGATGCGACGGTCGTGTTCGATCAGCTTTTTCTCGTGCGACTCGTCTTCGCTTTTCAGCGCCGCGACATCGGCCGCCTGTTGTATTTTCAGGGCAGCGACATCTTCTGTCAGTTGCTTTTCGCCCGTGTTCATCCAGCCTTTTACGTGTCCGAATATCGCAATGGCGGAGAGGGCAAGGCTGCAATAAAGGGCTATTTCTGCGGTGGTCATACTCGCGATCTCTCCAGCATGGTCTGGCAGACGATGCAGCGTGTGGCGGATGGCAATGCGAGGCGGCGTTCGCGGGCGATATCGCCGCCGCAATCCTCGCACTGCATGGTGCCGGGGCCGCGCAAGGTGCGGGAGGCGTCGGCGATCGCGGCCTCCCGTTCCTGTTCGGCGCGCAGTTCGGCCTGCTCAAAAGCAGCATTTCCACCGAAGTTCATGGAGTGCGCTTCCACGTCTTGACGGCTTCGACGGCCTGCTTGCCGAACTCCTTCAGCGTATGGCCGCCCATGTAGAGGGAGATGAACCAGCCCGTCAGCGTCATCAGCGTGGCGCTGTCGATCGGATCGATATAGACGCCGAAGACACGCAGAACCGGGAAAAGCAGGAATGCGCAAATCCACAGAAAGGCGAGCAGATACATCCAGCCCCAGCGCCACGCGCTTTGCCAGAAGCCTTCGGCCTGCTCTGCCTGGAGGAGCGCAAACTGCCCCTGAAGGCCCTTGTCATAGAGGGCGATCAGCTCCGGCATATTGGCGTTGACCTCGCTGACGGCATCGCCGAGTTCGGCCTGATCGACGGACGGAAGCGCCTCCGGCTCGACACCGAGGCGCTCGGCAACCTGATCGACCACGGTACCGGCGAGCGTTCCGGCAAGCCCGCCGACGTGCTTTTCCAGCACGCCCTTGACGATGGGAGCGCCGACTTTCGCGGCGGCTCCGATAAGAATGGAGGTGATGGCTGCGCTCATGTCAGAAGCTCCGCAGCCAGTTCGCAAGACGCGGGGCCTTGTCGGCAACGCGCACGGCGATGATGTCACGGTACTGGTACGCCTGCCATGCGAGATAGGCGACGGCGATCACGGCGATGCCGCCACCGATCCACGAGGCGAGATGATCCGGCACCACCGAAGTCGGATCGGCGGGCGCTGGCGTGGTGACCGTGCTGACGGCCTGATCCCCTGCCGCGACGGTGGTGCTGGCAGCGGTCGTTACCGCACCGCTCTTTGCCTTGCGCCGGGCGTCCAGTTCGCGCTGCAGGGTGGACAGGGTTGCCCTGCCGATCCTGCCGTCGACCGTGAGATTGTAGGCTTTCTGGAAGCCTTCAACCGCCGATCGGAGGATTTTGCCGGTTACGACACCTGCATCAAAACCGATACTGGTGAGACTGGCTCCGACCTCCTCGATTTCCGGCGTCGTCGCCGAAACCACGAACACCGCAAAAAGGCTCGTTTCCGATGTGGTGGGCAGGCTTACGGACTCGATGTCGGCGGGATATTTACCGAGCAACAGGATGTTCGCTTCCTCAGCACGGCGGCGCGTCAGGCCGCGCAGCACCTTGCCGCCTGCCTTGTTCCAGAGGCCGAGGCGCTGACGGGCCTCGTCTTTTTTTCCAGCAAGGAAGGATTTCACCCACGAGGCCTTGTGGATTGCGCCGGTGTTCCAGTCGAAAGAGACGCCCGCATCGATCGCGAAAGGGCTGACATTCGCACCGAGCGCTTTCACCACGCGGGGCAGATAGTTGCGTCCGACAGCGAGGTCGAACAGCTCATCGCATTTTTGGGAAGTAATCGTCATGCCCGCCTTGGGCGTGATGACACCGGAGGCAGCGGTCAGGCCGGGGCCGATCGTCCACACGCCGACAACGTCACGATAGGCTTTCAGGACGACGCCTTCGTGTCCGTAGATGAATTTCCGTCCTTTCGGACTGACGTTGGGAGACATAAAAAAAGCACCTTGAACGGTTCGTTGAAATCCGTTCAAATGTGCTTCAAAGGTTGTGCCGTCGCGCCCCTGACACTGTCAGTGCCAGCCTATGTTTCTTCAGAAAAGACTGCCCTGATCGTCGTCGCTGTGCTTCATGCGCTTGCGGGCGCGAAAGGCTGAGCGAACATGCATGCCAGCGGCTGCGGCAGCATCCGGGGCCGACATGCCGTCAGCCAGTGCCTTGACCAATCTTAACCGCTTCGCGGCGTCCTTGGCAATCGGGACCAGAATACGGTAGCCGGAATCGCCCGCCTTGTAGAAGCTGCAGATTTTGGCGGCGGCTTCCATGCCGACCAGTTCCGGCAACCAATGGCCCGGCGCGGCCTTGGCCGGAATATAGGCCACCCGGCCACCCTGTGCCTGCACGATGGCCCATGCGGCTTCCAGACCGGCAACTTCGGCAATCTCGCGCATGACCACGGGCAGATGGGCGAAACGGTCATCTTCCATGATTGATCCTGCTCGATAATCTCAGTTGTTCTTCGGTCAAGGCTTTCAGCCGCACTTCCAGCTCTAGGCGTTTGTGTGAAAATCTCGGGAGCTTGGCGGCGCGTGCCGCCAGTTCGTCCCGCTTCGTCTGAAGGACGTCGATCTCCCGCTGCTCCGGCCAGCCGAAGAGCGGCATGACGGTCATGGGAGAGACGTCCCGGTTCATGGCGTCGGTGCCTCCGGTTGCCAGCGAATCAAGACGCCGGTGAACTTGGAGACGCCGGGATGATTGGCGATCCAGAACCGGCCCATCGTCTCCCGCGCCGTTCGGCCGTAGAGCTTGACCGGATAGCTGTTGCCTAGCAGCTCGGGCGCAAAGCCGTCACGGCGGGCGAACGCCTCGACCTCTGTCCGGTGCAGATGGACACCGCCGATGACGATGCTGGCGATCAGCTCGTTGATCAGGTCGCTCACCACGATCTCAATCGGCACCACATGGGTGCAGACCGGATCGGCGACGATCTTGCGGCAATACTTGGTGCGCATGGCCTCGTAGAGCTGCACGCGCTCGCCCGGCCGGGCATGACGGGCGCGGTCACCGCGTACCGTCTGCCGCTTGTGGCCGCTCTCGATCTGGCCACTGAAGAAGGATTTGAAACCGTACGCGACCATTACGCGCTCGCCTTCGTCTTCGGTGCACGGCGGCCACGAATGAGCTTGCCGTAATAATCCATGACCGTGATCCACTCCTTGTCGGTCACGGCGCGATAGGTGATCTCCTGATCGACAATGCCGGTCACCGAAGGCCAGAAGCCGTCGCAGAGCATGGATTTCAGCATGGCGTGCTGCGCGATCGCGATCTTGTAGCCGTAGCGCATGGTATATGCCTCGCAGGGCTTGCGATCGCCCCACACCACACCGGCCTCGCGGGCGATCCAGCTTTTCAAGGCCTCGACAACCGCTCTGGCATCGTCGGCGTTGTTGACCCACCGGCCGCTGTCGAGACCTGTCTGGCGCTTGACGAACGCTTCAAGCGCCCGGTCCTCGCGGTCCTCGACAATGCCGAGATTGTAGGCTGCGATCCACAGCGACTGCATCTTCGGCGCATAGCGGCCGTCGAGGCGACGGCGGCCATTGCGGCGCACTGCCTTCGGCTTGTAACCGAGGCGGCGCAGTTCCTTCACGACAGCGTCCTGTTGCTGCGCGTTCATCAGGGACAGGCGAGGTTGTCCTGTCACGCGAGAGTAGATGGCGCGCTGCGCGTCTTCTTCAGTAATAC
The DNA here is from genome assembly GCF_041414895.1 of Agrobacterium sp. O3.4. NCBI lineage: Bacteria > Pseudomonadati > Pseudomonadota > Alphaproteobacteria > Hyphomicrobiales > Rhizobiaceae > Agrobacterium > Agrobacterium sp. O3.4. Next base: position 546,575 of record NZ_JALPZP010000002.1, on the reverse strand, counting down.
CGAGTTGGCGGAAACCGCCGAAAATCGCACGTTGAATGCTCATGCTGCTTCTCCAAATTTTCCGGTTTCATCACCCCATACCGTCCAGCCCTTGCGGTTGGTCCGGCTGAAAAGCTCAAGACGCCGGGCGTTCGGCATCAGTTTTTCAGCGTGCCGATAGCCTTCCTCGGGTTTGCGGGAGTGGCCACGGACCACACCGGCAAAGGAGGAACGGACGGATTTCGTGGTTTTCGGCTCGCCGCGTTTCCCGATGAGGTATGGTTCGTTAGATGTGCGTAGTACGTAGCCCGGCCCAAACGCCTGCTTCCCGTTCTTGGTGATCTTTTCCCAAGAACCTGCCGTGACGAAATCGAAGCCCCAATCGGTCAAAACCTCGTAGGCCTGAAACAGCATCGGGTTGGTGGCATAGAGCCAGAGCAGGCAGTTTTCCGATGCAAGATCGAGAACGGGCATCGCCTTGATCTTATCCAGCGGCATGCACTTGTAATGAGCCTGAGCGGATTTGCCTTCGCCCTTTTCCGATCGCACTTTGTAAAGCCACGGCGGGTCGGCCATGATGAAGTCGAAAGAGAACGGCGGCAGGTCACCAAAACACCAGACATCAGGGAACAGCCTCACTGGATCGACCCTCCGCTGTAAGGGCGGTCACCATTCTCAAGGGCATAATTGACAGTCTCCCGAAGGGTATTCGCCCAAAACTGAGCGTTGCCATCAGGATCGTCCGACTGGCTGATCGCGTGTGAAATGATGGAGACCATCGCGGTTATGACGTTGTCGGCGCTATGGGGCTGGATGACGCCGATGATCTTGAGGGCGATGCTGACCTGTTCATCCGTAAGACCTTGGTTTTCGACCGTGCTCATTCGCAAATCTCGCTGATTTCGGTGGTGGTGAAGGTGGCTTTGAAGACCGGCACGAAAAAACGGACATAGACGAACTGGACGGACCAGCCCCGGCCTTGAGCTTTTTCCCATGTCTCGCGTTTGCGGTACTTGGTTGCGATCGCCTTTTTGGCGGTCGCGCCCCAAGTGTTCGGCTGAAGCTTTCCCGATGGGGAGCAAAGCACATAGCCCTTGGTAAAGGCCGCAGGGATTTGGCGCTTACTCGTCATAGGCGACAAACTCCAATTCGGCCGGGTGGCAGTTGCTGTAATGCTTGTCGCCTTGGAAGTGCACTTTGACGTAATGCCGATGCTCGCGACCTTCCGGCTTGATCTTGCCGTAGCGGGCGGTCACCGTGTGCCGGACGAGCCGGTTCACGGTGATTTCGATGCCATAGTAATTGCGGATATAGTCGTAGCTCACGAGCGCACCCCAATCAGTCGGGGGGCCGAGGAAGCGCCGTCCACTCCATGGGACAGGTTCACCCGCTCACCCGCTTGCCAGCCAGCATGTTCAGCCTCGTCAAAACGAGGCTTGTGAGCTTTCTGCTTGACGGTTCCGGTATGCGGATGGCGACGATCGAGATACGCTTCCGCCTCTAGCAATGCCGCGCCCGATTTGCTCTGAGCGAACAATGCGCGCAATCTGACGGCCAAACGCTGCACCAGTCCAAGGGTGAAATCGTCCACGGCCTTTCGCTTGGTTTTGGCAGAGCGGCGGCGCTGATAAAAATCCCCGGCCCGAAATTTCGAAAGCTCATGCTTGATCGCATTTTCGCAAACTTCGAAAAGATAGGCAGCAATCTGCGGGCCGGGTTCACGACCGAAAAAAGTGATATCGCGACCCGTTGCCATCCGGCGTTCGGACACCAGCGCTCTGCAGTTTGCGCAGGTCGCGATGGTGTTCCACAGCAAGGCTTTCGGTGAAGCGACCGGCGTTCTTGTGCCTATGCTCGCCTCGGTCATGACCAGATCGGAAGCGTTGAGGCCGTGATCCCGCATCAACTGAGCTGCTTTGGCCGCAGCTTCCATCGCCTCGGCCTCGGTGCAACCACGCGCTGTTGTACGCTCGCGCAAAGCCTTGATGCGGCGCTTGATGGCGTCTGTCGTCATACCGCGCCGCCTTTCTTCTTGGCGGCACGCAAGATGCGCCGGGCGTGGGCGGCCGACTTGCGAAGCTCATGCATGCGCTCATCCACCATGGCGATCAGCCGGGCGGCGGCAGCTGCTTCGTCTGGAAAGATGCCGAAACCGTCATCGGTCGGCGTCACACGCAGTACGTTCGGGTCAGTCCCTACGGAGATGGCAAAGCTGGTCATGCTGCGTTCCCTTGCTCAAGAGGGACGATTGCGGCAATGGCGACATGGCCGGCAGCGTTGTTCAGCACCATGACGATGTTTGCAGCGAGCAGCGCGACGGTGTCGTCGGGCATGGCGCCAGCGGAATCGACGGTGAGAAGCTCATCACCGTCTGCATCCAGCAGGACACCCATGTCCCGCTGAGAGCATGTCAGCGGAAAGGCAACTCCCAATTCGTTCATCGCCTGAACGAAAGCTTCCGGTGTGGTGGGATTTTCTACGGGGATATTCTTCATCGGCCCGCCCTCAGTTCAACGCAGAGGTTTCGAGTTCGGCGGGTTCGATCACGAAATCCTCGCCCTCAGATGAGATCGTCACGCCGTTGACGAGGCGGGCCTTGTCGGGATCGGCGAGCATGGCATCCTTGTTCAGTTCCTCGCGAGTGCGGATGAACGCACTCAGGCCAAGTTTCCTGAATGCCTCGATCGCGGCCTCGACGCCGCGAATGGATACCTTCGGCGGGCGGGAGCGCCAGTTGATCCGGCCGTTTCCGAAATCGTGGTATTTCACCTTGCCGTCATTGGTCAGGGCAAGGCGGTTCGCTTCGCAGAAGGTTTGCACGCCCCGCTCATGTTCGGCGAGTTCCTCCAGCATCTCCGCTGTGTCGGCTTCGAACTTCTCACCGACAAGGCGGATGGCTTCGTCAGCCAGCGCCTTATGCGCGGCGATGGCGCGGCGCAGGACACCGATCCGGCCGACTGCAAAAATGGCGTCCTCGCGGTTCTGCGGTACGCGGGAGATGGCTTTTGTCTTCGTCTTCAATGCGTTTTTCAAGGTCGTTTCCTCGGTTCTAAAAGGGAATTGGAAGGGCGCTCGAACGCCCTTCGAAGGCGGTTTCAGGAGGTGTGCGGAGAGCGCGGGAACGGCACAACGTTGGTGCCAGGACGCATCATGTGCAGGACCGTGGCGCTGGCGGGTGGGACCAGCCGATCAAGGGCGTCCCGGCTGACCAACTGGAAGTCCCGCACGAAAATTTCCAAGTCTCTGGCGGTTTCCGCGCAACCGTCGAGGCACTGAACAAGCAGCTCGACCTGCTCACTGGATAGAACCACGCCGCCGTGCCGGTAGTCGGCGATCAGGTTGCGGGTTTCACGCAAACGGTCTGAAAGAAGATTAGGCTGGCTCACTGTTCGTCTCCTTTATGCGGCTGTGAGGGCAATTATTCCGGCAGGCCTGATGCATGCGGACGGCGTTGGCGCTGGCGGTGCTGAAGGGGCGGCGCTGCCACCCGAGGCAGATATCCCGGCCGATCTCCTGAAGGACCGGGCAGCGCACGGTCTCGGACATGAGCGCACCGCGAACGAGCTGCTCGATGCGGCCGACATCGCCGGGATAGCTGTTCGAAAGAAGCTGGCTGACGGTCGAACCGGCATAACCGATACGCTTGCCAACCAGCGTCTGGTTCTCGGCGTTGCAGGCTTCCGCCAGTGCAACGATCCATTCGGGGGTCTGCTCGCCCCATGCGGCGCGGGCCTTTTCCAGATTGTCGGGCTTGGGCTTTGTCGGGGTCATTGCTCGACCTCGACAGTCTCGGGCTCGCCGAAAATCTTCTCGGCGTTCGGGTCATAGACGCACAGGGTTTTCAGGAGCTTCGGCGCGGCAGGGCCGGTGTTCTGGACAAGTCGCCAGATCGTCGGCTCGGTCCGGGTACCCTTCTGCAGCACGATCAAATATCCGGCCCGCAGGAGGCAGGAAATGTAGAGCCGCGCCGAACGCTGGTTGATTTCCAGCGTATCGGTAGATGCATGCACCGAAATATCGATCAGCTTGAAACCGTTCCTGAAGAACGGCGAGCGCATGGCGTTCCAAAGCGCCTGCCGTGCCGTCATCTGGTCGCCGATCGGAGTGCCGTCACGTTTGAACATCGGCGTGGCGGACTGGCGGGCAGCGACACGGTAGAGGGCCATGCCACGCGGGTTCGTTTCGCCGGTGCGGCGGATGATCTTGGCCTTTTCCAGCATGTCGATGAATTCCGATATCTGCAGGCGGCTACGGTTGTTGGACAGGCCGAAGATATCGTCCACGCTGAAGGGCTGCTCACGCATGTCGGCGTCCATCATCAGCTTCCAATAGTGGTCGCGGCCGGTCAGGACGCGCTGGCCCTTGGCGACAGCGATCTTGAGAGCAATCGGAGTGACCCGCATTATGCTGCCTCCTTTCTGGTCGGCAGACGTGGACGGGAGAACAGGCCTCTACCGCCTTCGTAGGTTGCGAGATCGATGGAGCTGACACCTATCCTCGCCGCAGCTTCGGCTATGTTGTGCAGCGAATTTCCGACGCGACGGACATTGCCCTTGCCTTCGTCCTTGGCCTTTTCGAGCAAGTCATCGGTAATCATCAGCTTGGGATAGAAGGTTCTCGCGAGGGTCCGAGCATCATCGAGATCGCAAGGTTGCGCATATTTGGTATCGAGAACGAGATCTCGGAAGCGGTCGCCGACATGCTCCAGCTTCTGCGGGAACAGTTCTTCACCGATCAGCATCACCGGAACACCGCTGGCCTTTGCAATGCCGCGCACCAGCTCAATCAGGTTCTTTTTGATCAGCAGGTCGCTTTCATCGATGATGAGTGGGCGGCGCGGATCGCGGGCAAGAAGGCCGATAACTTCGTCTTCCATATCTGCAAGAGTACCGCGTGGCTGGTAGATGCCGAGTTCGGAGAGGATCGAGCGCAGCAGCTTGGCGCGGGTCCACGTATCGCGGACTTCGACATAGGCAGCGCTGGTTTTGTTCTGGCAATAGAGCGCCGCTACGCTTTTGCCATAACCGGAGTAACCGGCGAGAACGCCGAGGTTGGGTTGCAGGGGATGACGGTTCTGGAGGCTGTATACAAGAGCGAGCGCCGTCGAGACGTTCTTGATCGGAGCCGTGTCACCATTGACTTTCATCGGTTGTGTCGTCATTTTGATCCTCGTATTTATTGCAATGCAGAGGGGTCGATGGCAGTCGGCCCCTTTTTCTTGACCTAGCCGCGGAGTGCGGCGTCGATCCCGAAATCTTCGAAAATGTCCCGGCGCGTCTGGTAATCGGCGCTGGCCTTGTAGCGAGCGAGCTTGCCAGCCGTGGCGTCATCAATGACGACACCGGAGGCGATCTGCGCCTCGACAGCCTGCGCCCATTTGAACATGCGGGCGCTGTCGGAAAGCGCCGCATCCGGGTCCAGATGAATGACGGTGGAATTGCCCTTCTGCTCGGCCTCGCGGACGATGGCCGCGTGGATTTCCGCCGCTTTTTCGTTGAGCGTGGCTGACTGCGGCACCTTCGGCGCGGTCATGGCTTCCAGTGCGGCGGCAATGGCGGGCGTGCTGTGCTGCTGTTCGCGCTTGGGCAACTGGATGACGTTGGCGGTTCCGGCTTCGCGCTCTGCCTTCTCTTTCTTGGCAAGACGGATAGTGCGCTCGATGCCGGAAGGCCCTTTCTTCAGCTCACGAATATCGGCCTTGATCTCGCGTTCCTTCTCGCGGATCAGCTCGGCGGCAATCTGTTTCTGTGCCTTGACGTAAGCCTGTGGATTGACCTCGGAGAGTTCCGGGCAGATGGCGACATCGAGATACCGCCCGGTTTCGCCGTCAAAGACGTACATCCGGCCCATATCGAGCGGATCGAGGCGGCAGAACACATCGGTGCCGACCATGATGGAACCGGCGAGATAGAAGAAACCATCATTCTGAATGCCACGCTTCTGCATGACGCGATGGCCGTTCTTGCCAGCCACCGGCATCAGCAGCGCGTCCAGTGCACGCTCGTCAACACGATTGATCTTCGCCAGAGAAGCGGCTGCGACCTCGTTGGGTGCGCGGTCTTTCAGACCGCCGTGTTCGCGCTCGTGATAGACATATTCGAGCCAGTCATCGATATGATGCTGGAGCTGCTCGGCGGTCAGAGCGACTTCGAACAGTTCCTTTTCGTCAGCGCCGAGGCGTTCGGCAAACGACTTGCGACCTTCGATCGCTTTCCGATCGGCAACCGAATGGCCGATGTAACCGGGGAGCTGCGGGCAAACCTCATGCTGGAACGTCCTGATGACGCGCTCGACATGACCCTTCTGCTCGGGGCTGTAAGCGTCGGACGGATCGGGTTCGATATCGAGATCGGTAAACAGGCGCTTGATGGCGATGGCCACGAAATCCGAGCCATTATCCGTCTTAATGACCTTTGCGACGCCCCATTTCAGGATGGCTTTACGCATCATCAGGCCAACGGCGGAGGCACGTGGTGTTTTCGAAAGGGTGATGACCAGCCTACGCGTGGCGATGTCGATGCAGGCATATAATGAGTGGCGACCGTCTATGCAGAGTGCATCGACCGGAGAGGCGTCGATCATCCAGAGCGCGTTCGGCTCGGTAATGTGACGGAACGTGCCGGTACCGGAAAGCTTCATGTGCGACCGGAACTTGTCAGGATCGGTGATCTTGGTCAGGACAACCTTTTCCGAGGACTTCAACTGCGCGATGAAATGCTGGAAGGTGCGCTCCGGCGGGAGCGGCTTCAGTTCGCCGTTGCGGTCAACCAGCTCCGCGCCAAAAAAATCCTTGCAGTAGCCCCTGATGACATCGGCCGACAGCGCCGGGTTCTTGGCGATCCATGCCAGCACGAAGGCACGAACCTCTCCCGCGTTCGCGGTGTCGAGCAAGCCCTTGCCCTTGCGCGCTTCCGACCGATCGACGGCGAGCTTGTCCTTTGCTCCGGCCTGTTTGGCTGAGCGCCACCGGAAAACCGACCGCTGCGAAATCTGCGGCAGGATGTCCTTCACCCAAGCGTCTGCTTGGATCATGTTCATGTTCCACCGGTCGCAGAAGATGAACATGCTGGCCTGCACCGATATCTTAAGGCCTTTTGAGAAGGTCTCGAAGGCGGCGACAACAGCCAAGCGGGCATCACGTTCGCGCCGGGCGCGATCGGTCAAAGCCGCAGAGACTGACGTTTCTGGCTCGGCCTGCGGCTGCACCGGCTCGCTGCCGACAACCATATAGCGCTGCACATAGGTGACCTGAGCGAGGGTCGGGAACAGGCGATAGTGATATTCCAGACCACCGCCAAAGCCAGCGTGGTCACGGGTCAATGAGGGGACGTCGTTCCAGCCCTCACGCTTCGCGAACCGTATCACGGCGCTCTTCGTGGTTGGCAGGCCGGGCAAGGCTTCCTCCGCAATCTCACGGGCGGTCAGCCATTCCTTCAGGCGTCGGGTTTCGGAGGGAAAGGGAACCGTGTTCAACGTGTCGCCCTCACGATGAGGACAAGCGCCGTGGCGACCTGCGAGAAATAGATCATCCCGAGGATGAAACAGGTGACTGCCCACAAGGCGGAAACGTCTTTTACGATCTGGCTTTTCGCGACACGGCAGACGAACTGCAGGAATGGCGCGATGCTGCTGGCTATATTCATCGGCGTGCTCTCTTCCTTACGGCGCGAGCTGCTCTCAGCGCCTCCATTTCCTTGATGTGATCCTCAAGGAGCTGGTCCTCGATCATCTCGGCGTATTCGTCCTCGATGACGGTGAGACCGAACTCGCCCGGCACGAAACCGAGCAGCTCCTTGGCTTTGGTGGCGTGGACAAGCGCGATGAAGGCATCGAGCGGAATGCGGTGTTCGCCGCTGCCTTCCGAGGCCCATTTGTCGAGCATCGCGCTTGAGATCGTGCGTCCGAGATATTTGCTCATGGCGCTGGCGATCTCTGACCGCTGCCAGCCGTCATCGCGGGCATCGCGCAGGGCGCGGGCGATGAGGCGGGAAATACGATTGTCGAGCGGGCCGCGACCGGTCACGCCTTCTTCGTAGCGGATTGCCACCTGCGGCGGCGTCCACTCGAAAAGGTCCTTTGTGAGAGGGTCGCGGCGTTTGCTCATCGGCGAGCGGCCCTACGCTCGGCAACCCAACGCATGATGGAAGCTTCGTTCAGGGAGAAGAATGCGTCCTGTTCGGTGGGCTTCATCCGCGTGAAGCGGTCATTAAGCTTTTCCCATGCCGCCAGTGGATTGGCGCGGGGAACTTGGTCGATGATCGCGATGGCGTCGGCATAGTTCGTCGCCTCGCCGGAAATCAGCAGCTCTACGATACGAGCGGCGCGCTCGTAGGGCAGGCCAGCGATATCCATAAGGGTCTGCTGGTTGTCGGCCAAGCCGTCATCCAGCGCGATACGCTCCCGCAGGTCGGCCGGAATACCGGCGATCTTGAGGGCGTTGAAAACATTGCGGCGGCTGATCTTGAGGAAGCGCTGTGCCGCCTCGCTGAAAGTGCCGGAGAACGCGGCGGCTGTCTCGATTGTCTCGACATCGGAGTTTAGTGCAGAGTCTGCACTTAATTCCTGCTTAGGCTTGGGGCCGCGCCGGACCGGGTTTGCTGCCCGCCAGATCGCGCACCAATCGGCAACGTCGACGCTGTGTTCCAGCGCCGTCAGTTCGTGGCGATAGAGAGTTTCGGAAATCTCGGTCAGGCGAATTTGAGCGTCGTTCGCGAATTCGTCCGATTGGCGAACGATGGCGGATATGTCGATGCCGAGCGATATGGCTGCGGCAAGGCGCTTGGCACCAAAGACGAGGCGATATCGCCCCTCGGTACCGGCGATAACCTCGACCGGAACGCGCTGCCCGATCTGCTGGAAGCTTTCGGCCAACGCCTGAATGGCGTCAGGGGAGACTTTTTTCGCGTCTGAGGAGACGTCGATCAGTTGGGGAGACAGAAGTTCAATCTGCATGTGGCACTCTGGATTGTCAGGAAAGGTTGCGCGGCCTGACGAAAACATCAGGCGGCGTTCTGCGCGCCGTCAGACTTCGACGACTTTTTTGCTCTGGTGTTGCCGCTCGTGTTGCTGCTAGTGTCGCCTCGGTCGTGACGACCAAGCGTGTAGCTGTCGGGAAACATCTCGCGGAAAGGCACGCCCAGCGCCTTGGCTAAAGCCTCAGCGCCGGGACGGCTTGCCCCGAGAACCGCCGCACGGCACGCGCTGGAATAAAGGCCAGCATCGCGAGCTATTCCGGTCAGAGTTTTATTCTGCCGTAAGAGTTCCGCTTTGATGGCTGCCCGATCCCACTTCTTTGTGGTCGTCATGATTGCTCCCTGTTTTTCTGACCTTCGGCAAAAGGTCGGTTTGGTTGGGGGTTGGCGTTCAAACTTTGTTGCAACGGGATATTCGCGTAATTGCGTGAAAATGTCAACGAAACTCTCGTCATTACGCGGGTCATAGTTTCGAAATTCACGTAATTCCGAAAATCTGCCATAGGGCATTGAAAATGTTTGGGAAAATCGGGAAGAAGTCGCAAATTTCCGACTGTGCCGCTTGGTCACGGTTTGCGTTATGACGGGAGAAACATTCTCGCAGCGTCTTGAAATCGTGTTGGATGGCGAATCAATTCACGCTTTTTCGAAAAGGGCGAAAATCCCTGATTCCACCTTTCGCCAATATCTGGCTGGCACAATGCCGGGGCTGGAAAAGCTCATCTCGATTTGCGAGGCTGGGAATGTATCGCTGGATTGGCTGGCGACGGGGCGCGGGCGTATGCGACCAGACAACGACAACGTTGCTGGAACGTTGATCGTCGCAGGCGAGCCGAACATTGTCTCAGTTGACGGAAAACAGCACGATATAACACTGGTTCCGCGCCTTGACGTTCGTGCGTCTGCCGGACTTGGTTTGATCGCATTTCAAGAGCAAGCCGTTGAAATAATAGCGTTTCAGTCGGAATGGCTTAGGTCGATCGGCGTTGCGCCATCATTTGCCCGCATCATCACGGCGCGTGGCGACAGCATGGAGCCGACGATCCGCGACGGCGATGTTCTTTTGATCGATACGTCCGTGACCGAAGTGCGCGATAACGGCATCTATTGTGTGGTTTACGGGAATATGCTGCTGGTTAAGCGCGTTCATCCGAGAATGAACGGTTCCCTGCAGCTGATAAGTGACAATGCTGTATATCCGCCAGAAGAGGTCACCTCCGCAGAGGTTCCTGCGCTGTCTATTGCTGGACGCGTGATGTGGTATAGTCGTTCACTGTGAGAGCTAGCGGCCTGAAGCTCTGATTTCGTTCCGGCCGCGTTGCCTGCCATTTGTTCTTGCGGCCGGATTTTCTTGGAAGGCCCTTCAAGACCTTCTTTATGATGTCGTGAGTGCCGAGAAAATAAGGCCTTTAACCGCAGGTTCCCGGATTTTCCCAGTTATTCCCGGTTAAAGCCTACTCCTGCCATCTGGTATTGCGGGTTACATCTACCGTCATGCCGGGCTTGATCCGGCATCCAGCCACGGCGCGTCTGCGCCGTGAGAAGAGTCTCTCGCGATCAAGGACTTGATCACGCTGGACCCCGGATCAAGTCCGGGGTGACGGAGTGGGGATGAACTCACATTTCAAAACGCTTACTCACTTTTCCAGGCAGTCGACAAATCCCCATAGGCAATGTCGATGGTCGTGACGAGCGACTTCAGACTGGTGTTGCGCAGAATGACGGTCGGCAAAGCGACGATGGAGAAATTCGGCAGGTCGTCGCCGGTGATTTTCTGGATGTCGCGGAATTGCGCCGCCCGCTTCGTTTCATCCACCTCGATGGCGGCCGCACGGAAAAGATCATCCACCTTGGGGTTATTGTAGTGGGCGGCATTGACGTAAGGCGCGGGGTTCTTGATGCCATCGGACCAGTAGAGACGCTGCACGCCCGCCGTTGGATCGAACAGCCGGCTGATGCCGTTCACCGTCAGGTCAAAACCGCGCTCGGTGTAAACGCGCTTGATGAAGGTTGCGAGATCGCCTTCGACGATGTCTACCTTCACGCCGAGTTTGCCGAAGGAAGAGCGCAGATAGTCGGCTGTCTTGCGGAAGACGTCGGATGGCAGGAAGGCGAGCCGCAGCGAAAAACGGGTGCCATCAGCACCTCTCGGGTAACCAGCCTTGTCCAGCAATTCGTTCGCTTTGGCGAGATCGAAAGGATAGGTGAAAGGCTTTTCATCATTATAGGCGGTGAAGACGGCCGGGATGTTTGAACCAGCAGGTTTGGCCGTTCCGAAGAAGATCGCGTCATTGATGAAATCGCGGTCGATGGCATGGGCCAGCGCGTGGCGGACTTCCTTTTTGGCAAGGATCGGGTTTTCCAGATTGAACTCGAAGATGGCGGCATTGTTGAGATAGGAGTCTGTATAGACCTCCACCGCAAGCTTCGGATTTTGCCGCAGACGCTCCAGATCACTGTAGGAAACGTCAGCGGTGTAATCCGCCTCCCCCGTTTCCACGGAGATGGTGGTGGAGGCCGCATCCGCAACGAAGCGTGCCACGAAACCATCGAGATAAGGCAGATCGGCCTGCCAGTAATGCGGGTTCTTCTTCAGCTTCACATAGCTGCCGCGTTTCCATTCCTCGAACACGAAGGGGCCGGTGCCGATGGGCGCATTGCCGTTCGGGCTTTCATTGTAGTTTTCCGAAGCATAGGCGTGGGCCGGCAGTATGGGTGTTTCGCCGCCCGTCAGCGCCCGCAGAAGGTAGGGTGCGGGTTTGGAAAGCACCACCACCGCCGTCAGCGGATCGGGCGTTTCGATATCGGCAATATTGGCAAAGGTGATACGCCCGCGCGGACCGACCTTCTTGAAGGCCAGCAGCGAGAATTTCACATCCTGCGCAGTGAAATCCCTGCCATCATGCCATTTGACGCCCTTGCGCAGCTTGAACGTGTGACGCAGCCCGTCGGCGGAGGTTTCCCAGCTTTCGGCGAGAACCGGATGCGGCTTGAACTCGCTGTCGAACCGCACCAGCCCTTCAAGAATTTTCGTGGAAATGGCGCGGGTGCGCGTATTGGAATCGGAAAGCGGCACCAGCGTCGTCGGCTCGCCGAGACCCGCAAGAGTAACGATTCCGCCCTTTTTCGGCGTTTCCGCCGCCAGTGCGGGCAAGGACGGCAACAGCATGGCCCCGGCAAGCGCGGCACTCAGAAGCAATGTCTTACGTCTTGTAATATTCATGGATGTTTCCTCGTAGAGACTCGTTTTCAAATTTTCAGGCAGGTTTCAGCCGGGTTTCCACCAGCCGGGCAAACAGCGTGGCGCCAACCGGCAGGATGGCGTCATCGACGATGAAACCGGGATTGTGGGCAGGCACGGTGCCGGAATGGCCAAGGGTGAAAAATGCGCCGGGCGCGTGTTTCAGGAGATCGGCGAAATCCTCGCTGCCCATGAAGCGGCCCGGCTCAGTGGAGACGCGCTCGTCTCCCAATACCTCGCGGGCCACGCCGGCAACGATCTCCACCGATGCATCGTCATTAGTGAGAACCGAGAATATGTCGCGAATATCCACCTCGGCGGTCAGGCCATGGGCGGCGGCAAGGTGATCGGAAATCGTGCGGATGCGCTCCCGGATGGTTTCGCGCACGCTGTCGGAAAAAGCCCGCACCGTTCCGGCAATCGAGGCCGTTTCGGGAATGACATTATAGGCCGACCCCGCCTCGATGCGCGTGATCGACAGCACGGCAGGATCGGTCGGCGGCACGTTGCGGCTCACAATCGTCTGCAAGGCCTGGATGAGTTCGCCCGTGGCCGGCACCGGATCACGCGAGACATCGGGGTGGGCGGCGTGGGCACCCCTGCCCTTCAGCCGGATATCGAAGAAATCCGCACCTGCCAGAATGGTGCCGGGCGAGACTTTCAGATGATTGGGCGCGGCATGGGTGGAATTATGCAGGCCATAAATCTCGTCGACAGGGAAATCCTTGAACAGCCCGTCGGCAATCATGGCGCGCGCGCCGCCAAGACCTTCCTCGGCCGGCTGAAAAATGAACACCACCGTGCCGGCGAAATCACGGGTTTCCGCCAGATAACGGGCGGTGCCGAGCAAAATCGTGGTATGCACATCATGTCCGCAACCGTGGAACTTGCCGGGATAAACCGACGCATAGGGCAGCCCGGTTTCCTCCGGCATCGGCAGGGCGTCCATATCGGCCCGAAGCCCGATGGACCGGTTACCCGCATGGCGGCCGTGCAACACGCCGACCAGGCCGGTCTTGCCATAACCGCGATGCACCTCGATTCCCCAGGAGGCGAGCTTTTCAGCGACGATGCCTGAGGTGCGCACCTCCTCGAAGCCGATTTCCGGATGCTGGTGCAGATCGTGGCGGATGGAGACGAGTTCGGGAACATAGGTCCCGATCCGGTCCAGAATTTTCGGTGCTGATGTTTTGACGGGATCGACGGCGATATTCACGGCATCTCCTCAGGGCAAACAATATCGTTTTCGCAATCGGGCGATTGCGAAGGGGGTTAGCTTCGGAACTGGAAAATCAGGGCTGGAAAGGCGTCAGAGCCTCAGGCCAGCCTCCTTCATCAAGGGCAGAATGCGCTCGGCGAAGTAATCAAGGTCTTCACGGAAATCGTAGAAATTCAGCTGAACCCCATCGATGCCGGCCTTTTTTAAACCGACAAGCTGCTCGACCACCTGTTCCGGCGAACCGATGATTTCGATATTGCCGCCGAGATTGCGCCCCTGCTTGTGGCGCGCATCGCCGCGGCCGCGCCAGGCATGGGCGTCGCTGTCGTAATTATTGGTGGCAAAGGCACGGGTGCCGGCCTGCGGTTTTCCAGCCTCGATGGCATCGGCATAGGCGATCGCCTCCTTTTCCGTATCGCGGCTGACGATGATCGGATTGATGAGCGTCTTCACCTGCCGGCCATAGGCTTTGGCACGGTTCTTGATCGTGGCGACATGATCGGGCAGCGTTTCCAGAGCGCTGTCTATATGCGCGCCGCCTGGCGAAGTGACGAAAACCAGATCGGAATGGCGGGCGGCGAAATCGATACCAGCAGGCGAACCCGTCGCCGTCACCAGCGGCGGGCGGCCAAAGGCCGGCTTCGGCGTGATCCAGCCATTGTTGATCGCCCACGGGTTTAGTTTGCCTTCATAGGAGAAGTTTTCTGTCTCGCCCCACAGGCGGTGAAGCACATCGAACAATTCACCCGCCATATCATAACGCCTGTCATGGTCGATCCGCTGCCAGCCGAACATTTCGTGCTCGATGGCGCGGTGGCCGGTGACGATGTTGATGCCCCAGCGCCCCTTGGCGATATGATCCAGCGTCGCTCCATATTTGGCGAGATGCAGCGGATGTAGAGGCCCGTAAAGCACATGGATGGTCGAGATCAGCAGAATGCTCTTCGTCACCGCCGCCATGGCGCCGAGCGCGATGAAGCTGTCGAGTGAGGATTCGCCGTCATATCCGCCCTTGGGCAGCCATTGGGTGCGGCTGAAGGCGATTTCGAAACCAAGTTCCTCCGCCCGCTTCACCAGTTCGACGTTATAATCGAAAGTCCAGCTGTTGCTGGTCGGCAGGCTGGAGAAATTGATGTCCTGCAGGTTGAGGAACAGGCCGAGCATCAACGGCTGCTTCACCGCTCGGCTCAGCGGGCTGTCTTCGAAATCGGCGGGACTTTTCAGTTCGAGACCTTTCAGCTCCGAACCATCGGGCAAAGGAACACTCAGCGCCATGTCTTTTCTCCCTCGGAATGATCACCCTGCGGTGCGGCTGCGGCCAACCGAGTGCGCAGGTAGCTCTCCACGCCCCGGGGTTGACGACCGGTGATCCGGTCGATGGTATCGGTGACGGATGCCGCCAGACCTTCGCGGATGAGCTGACCGAATTCGCCGATCGCTTTCTGTTCGAACACGCCGATATCCGGTGGAAAGGCCAGCACGGCATCATGCGAAACACCAACCGGCCGATGCAGGATACGGGCCGCAATGCGGGCGATCTCCAGCCCCGTCAGGGCTTCGCCGCCGGTCAGCACCAGGGGGCCGGCAAGCGGTTCATCGGCAGTCAGCGCGTGAACCGCCACATCGGCGATATCGTCGGCATCGATGAAGGAGACGGCCGCATTGCCGAACCGGGCGGGCACATCCTCACCCTTGCGCAGCGCGGCGACAACGGGTTCCAGCACCACCTGCATCCATGCATTCGGCCGCAGTACCGTATGCGCTATGCCGGTTCTGGCAAGATGCGCCTCCACCTCGGCATGGGCCGCACCCGAGATGGAACGGGCGGCATTTTTTATGGTCCAGTCGGAGCCGGATATTTTTACGATCCGCGACGCACCGGCCGAGAGAGCCGCATCGATGACCGCATTCTGGTCAACTGCCAGCGCTTCTCCGATGGGGGAAAGCACAAAGACGGCATTTATGCCGCGCGCCGCCTCCTTCAGGCTGGCCGGATCAGAAAAATTCCCCTCCGCAATCTCGACCCTGTCACCCCAGAGCTTCAGCGCATCCTCGCGCCTGCGGGTCAGCACGCGAACGCTCTCCTGTTTTTGCAAAAGACGGCTGACGACACGCTGGCCGAGCTTGCCGGTTGCACCCGTTACAAGAATGGTGGCTGCCATGACGTCCTCACTTTCCAGCTTTGTGTTGTGCGGTCTCTTGCAGTGAAGAAAGAGCACGTGGATCGGCCCAGTCCCGCACATCGAAATCGTCAGGGATAAATTTCCATTCCAGCAGGAAATCCTTGAAATGGCTCAGCGCATCCAATTCCGCCGGATCGAGATCGAGCCGCAGATTTTGGTGCACATCCGCGCCATTGGCAGCCAGGACCGCCTCTTCGCTGACGCCGATCTCGCGGGCGATGAAACGCACGGCCTCCGCCGGATTGTCATTTGCCCACTGGGCAACCCGCTGAACGGTGGCCACCAGTTCCGCCACCAGATCGGGCCGCTCATCGGCAAAGGTGGCGTCCACCGTCAAGGGACGCGGCGTGCCATTATTGATGCGGATTTTCGGATCGGGATGAAACCCGGTTGATACGACGACCTGAGCACCGATGAGATTGGCGACGGTGACACCTTCGGCGCCCTTGACGAAAAATGCATCGATCTGGCCGCGGTGCAGTGCTGCAATTTCCTCACCATAAGGAAGCCGCCGGCGCAGGCCATGGAAACGCTCATCCGTGGGACCAAGCAGCACTGGCTCTCTTGCTGTCAGATCGACAAGTTCGACATCCGCAACGGTGAGATCGGAAACGGTGAGTGCCGACACGATGCCCTTCAGCGACGTGGCGCGCTGGAAATCGATGGTTTCATTCGGACGTTTCGGCAGGCCGACGCGCCGCCCCTTCAAATCGCGGCCCTTGTTTATTCCGCTTGCGGGCAACGCGATGACCGCCTGAAACTCATCGGTTCTCGTCAGCCCCACCAGCCGCGTCTGCCGGCCACCCGCCTTCGCCCAGATTGGCGGAATGTTGCCGCCCTGGCGGAAGGACCAGTCCAGCCGATGATCAAAATGGCTCTGCCTGATAGCTGGATCGGCCGCATCTCGAATGGAGGAAACGGAGATGCCGTGACCGGCAAAACGCTCCTCTATCCAGCCAAGCTGCACCGCGATCGAGAGCGGCGTTGGTGCCGGGCAGCGGGTGTACCAGAGGGTCACGGGTTGGGTTGCTTGGCGAAGGGCGGCATCAGCCATGGCGGTCGTCCTCGAAATTGCGATCTGGACAGCACACTACACGTTGCGGGATATTTTCTATAGATAAAGTGTACTATTTAGGAGGCGATTGAAGAAATTCGTTTCCATAACACTAGGACCTCGCACGGTGAAGGAAATATCCTTTCGAAAATGGCGTTATTTTCGAACACAACTCCCAACGCAGCCATTCATATCCGGGGCATCCACGTGGGAGCCGGGAAAGCCATGGCTCGAAAGTTTTTCTTCTCCCAGCAGCAAGGATTTTTAACTCGCGACCGAAATCGCGGCTGTTACGCTTTCGGACAATTGCACCCGCCACAGGCTGGAAATCCCATACAGACGGAAAAATAAAAGCATGAGCAACACCAAACGCCGGCTCAATCTCAATGTCGGCATCAACACAACGGGATATCTTCCCAATGCCTGGAAATACAGAAGCGGAGACCGGCACGATATCAATGATATCGGCTATTACCGGCGGCTGACGGAACTGGCCCATAAAGGCCAGTTCGACGCTGTTTTCCTCTCCGACCACCCGGCATTGCTGACCGACCCGGCCAGCCGTCCATTTCACACCATCGATCCGCTCATCCTCTCCACCTCACTTGCCGCGCAGGTGCCGGATATCGGTTTTGTGGCGACGATATCCTCCACCTATAATTCACCCTATAATTTTGCGAGACGGACGCAGTCTATCGACGTGGTCACCGGCGGCCGGCTGATCGTCAACATCGTCTCCTCCTTCAATCCCAATGTCGCGGCCAATTTCGGCAACGATCCGCTGCCACCACGCAGCGAACGTTATGCCAAGGCCACCGAATTTCTCGATGTCGCGAAAAAGCTCTGGTCGAGCTGGGATCCGCGCCGTGAGGGAGACGTGCCGGAAGATCGCTTCTGGGATGCCGCAACGGCGGAAACCATCGATCACGAGGGGCAATATTTCCACGTAAAAGGGCCGCTCAACGTTCCACGCGGGCCGCAGGGACATCCCGTCATCGCGCAGGCCGGCGCTTCCGAAGGTGGCATCGATCTGGCGGCTCGCCATGGCGAGATCATCTATTGCAACATCCTGTCACGCCCGGCGGGTCAGGCCTTCGGCAAAAAGGTGCGTGACCGTGCTGTCTCTTTCGGCCGCGATCCCGCCGGCATCCGCATCGTTCCCGGCCTTGTCGTCATTCTCGGCGAGACCCGTGAGGAAGCGCTGCGCAAGCATGAACTCTTCAGCGGGACCGGCTCGGAAGACGGGCTTCTGGCGCGTTTCGCCAAGGAAAACGGCATTGATCCGCGCGATTTCAACCCGGATATAAAACTCGACGGCGAGCGCTTCATTCCCGACCAGAACCGGCAATGGGCTGTTGGCATGGGGCTTGGCCTGTCCGAGCTGCTGACCCATGAAAAGCTCACCGCGCGTGAGGCCGTGCGCCGCTCCGAGGGACACCACCGGCTGCTGCTCGGCACGCCGGAAGAGGTGGCGGATGGCATCATCGACCTCTGGCAGGATGGCACCGTGGATGGCTACACCCTGCAGCCACCGCGCGCGCCCGATGATATTGCCGAATTCGTCGAAAAGGTCGTGCCGGTGCTGCAGGACCGCGGCGTTTATCCGCGTGAATATGACGGTGCGACGATCCGCGACCGCTATGGTCTGCCTTATCCCGATTGAACCAAGGATGTGGCGCGGTTAAAGCGCCACACCTCCATCGCCCGCCATTTTTGCCGTGTACGACAATGGCGGGTGCCAGGGACGTATTATTGACCTGCCGCCACTTTCAAAACCGGCCGGCCGCCGGAAAGCTGCGGCACGACGGAGGCGAAATCCGTGACGATCTGGCGATAATCTTCCGGCTGAAACTCATAGGGCAACTCCAGACGGAATTCCGAGACATGCGGCAGCACGGGATCACGCGACAGCGTCTCCAGAATCTCCTCAGTCGTGCCAACGATGTCGGGCAGGAAAAGCGTGCGGCGCGCGCCATGCGGCGTATGCGTGCGCTTGTCACGCTCAGCGGCGAATTCCGCATAACGGCGGCGTGTCGCGGGGCTTGCGCTATCGGTTGGCAGGATCACCCGTCCCAGCGCGACACGCGGCTGGCGCTCATGCGCCCATTCCTGCCGGAAGCGGGCGACAAGAGCTGCCTGTGCGGTCAGAAAATCATCGGTATTTTCACCGCTGACGATATTACCGGTCAGAAGATTGAACCCGGCCCTGCCGGCCCACCGGGCGGAGTTCTGCGATCCGCCGCCATACCACAGCCGGTCGGTCAAACCCCTGGCGAAGGGCCGAAGACGCGGCACCTGAGCACCAGCGGCATTGCCGGCCTCCGTGTCACTGGACAAAGGTTCCGATCTCAAAGCCTTCGCCAGCTTTTCCGCGCGACCGTGGCTGTAATCCGCATCGGCAGCAATATCGACATAGTCCGAAATGAGATGCGCAAAGGGCGGCGCGCCCACCGAAACGCCGACATTCAGCCGCCCGTGTGACAGGACATCAACCGTGGCGAGGTCCTCGGCCAGCCTGAAGGGATTTTCATAACCCAGCTGAATGACGGCAGTGCCTAGCCCGATCCGCTTCGTGCGCTGCGATGCAGCGGCAAGAAAAGTGGCTGCCGATGAAACGCCCCGTTCCAGATGGCGCTGACGCACCCAGGCGCTGTGATAACCCAGCGCCTCCCCGGCTTCGAAAAGCTGCAGGGTTTCTTCCAGCCCCTTTGCAGGGTCATCATCGTGATAATTGCCGGGAACCAGAAAGGCGAAATGAGAAATACGGGAAAGAGGCATAGTGAACGTCCGGGAATGGTTGTTGACGGAAGACGGGCTCAGGCGATGCTGCTGCGGCCGTTCTTCCGTGCCGCGCATACTCCAGCAGAATGCCCGATGAAGGGCGCGGCTTGCACGGCATGGTCTTTTATAGTCCCGGTCATTGTTGAAAGATCGTTGCGCAATTTAGTAGTCTACTAAAATTATGGGTTATTCACGACGATCTTGCCGCGTCCTGCTCTCCACTTCCCCCGTCCCTTCGCAGCTCCTAACAGCCACAAAGCCGGTCTGGCCTACGACGCCCGTTACGGGCTACCCGACAAAAACTTGATTTCCGCCTCAAACATGTAATACAGATTATCATACATGTTGACAAATAACGCAGACATGTATGACATTGCGGCAATCATGAACGCTGCGATACCTGCATGAGGGAGGAATTATGATCATCACCGACGTCGAGGTCCGTGTTTTCCACACGACGACCCGTCGCCACTCGGACAGCGCCGGTCACGCGCATCCCGGGCCGGCGCATCAGGTGGAACAGGCCATGCTGACCATCCGCACGGAAGATGGGCAGGAAGGCCACTCCTTCACCGCGCCGGAGATCGTTCGCCCGCATGTCATCGAAAAATTCGTCAAGAAAGTCCTGATCGGTGAAGACCATCGCGACCGGGAACGGCTGTGGCAGGATCTTGCCCACTGGCAGCGCGGCTCGGCTGCGCAACTGACGGACCGCACATTGGCGGTGGTGGATTGCGCATTGTGGGACCTTGCCGGCCGCTCGCTCAATCAACCTGTATACAAGTTGATCGGCGGTTATCGCGACAAGGTGCTGGCCTATGGCTCGATCATGTGTGGTGACGAGCTGGAAGGCGGGCTGGCGACGCCGGAAGATTACGGCCGTTTTGCCGAAACGCTGGTAAAGCGCGGTTACAAGGGCATCAAGCTGCACACCTGGATGCCGCCCGTCAGCTGGGCACCGGATGTGAAGATGGACCTCAAGGCCTGCGCCGCCGTTCGCGAGGCGGTTGGCCCCGATATTCGCCTGATGATCGACGCTTTCCACTGGTACTCCCGCACCGATGCGCTGGCGCTGGGGCGTGGTCTCGAAAAACTCGGTTTCGATTGGATCGAGGAGCCGATGGATGAACAGTCGCTGTCCTCCTACAAATGGCTTTCCGACAATCTCGATATTCCGGTCGTCGGCCCGGAAAGCGCTGCTGGCAAGCATTGGCATCGCGCCGAATGGATCAAGGCCGGCGCCTGCGATATTCTGCGCACCGGCGTCAACGATGTCGGCGGCATCACCCCGGCGCTGAAGACCATGCATCTGGCCGAAGCCTTTGGCATGGAATGCGAAGTCCATGGTAACACGGCCATGAACCTGCACGTTGTCGCCGCCACCAAGAATTGCCGCTGGTATGAGCGTGGCCTGTTGCACCCCTTCCTCGAATATGATGACGGCCACGATTATCTGAAATCGCTGTCCGACCCGATGGATCGCGACGGCTTCGTGCATGTCCCTGACCGGCCGGGCCTTGGCGAGGACATCGATTTTACCTTCATCGACAATAACCGGGTGAGGTAACGGGCGATGAAGACGGTGCTCGCCTTCGGAGACAGCCTCACCTGGGGTGCTGACCCGGCAACGGGTCTGCGGCACCCTGCCGAACACCGCTGGCCGGAGGTTCTGGAGGCCGAGCTTGCCGGAAAGGCAAAGGTTCACCCGGAAGGGCTTGGCGGCGCACCACCTGCTATGATGACCATGCCGGCCCCGCCTGCCGCAATGGCGTGCGGGCGCTTGAAGTCGCGCTGTCCTGCCACATGCCACTTGATCTCGTCATCATCATGCTGGGCACGAACGATATCAAGCCGGTGCATGGCGGGCGGGCGGAAGCCGCAGTTTCCGGCATGCGGCGGCTGGCCCAAATTGTCGAAACCTTTATCTACAAGCCGCGCGAGGCGGTGCCGAAACTGCTGATCGTCGCACCGCCGCCCTGCGTCGCAGGCCCCGGCGGAGAACCGGCGGGTGGGCGGGACATCGGCCAATCGCTCAGGCTTGCGCCGCTTTACCGCAAACTTGCCGGCGAACTCGGTCATGCCTTCTTTGATGCCGGATCAGTTGCCAGCGCCTCACCAGTGGATGGCGTGCATCTGGACGCGCCGGCAACGGCGGCAATCGGCCGGGCGCTCGCAGCACCGGTCAGAGAGATTCTTGGCTGATCCTGCGACGCCCGAGGAGGAACCGGGCGCGAGGATCAAAACGTGGAAAGGCCGTATGAACCGGCCGTATTGGGAGGAAAAATGAAACATTTTCTTGCAACCGCAGCGCTTGGCGCATTGCTGATCGGCGCCATGCCGCTCAGTGTTTTCGCCGAAACGCCGAAAGACCAGCTCATCGTCGCCACAACCATGAGCAATATCCTGACCCTCGATCCGGCCGCCATCACCGGCCGCGAGACCGTGCAGGTCTTGAACAACGTCTATGACACGCTGGTCGTGCTTTCGCCTGAAGATCGCAGCGTGCAGCCCCGCCTTGCCGAACGTTGGGAAATTGGCGAAGACCGGAAATCGATCCGCTTCCATCTGCGCGCCGATGCCAAATTCGCCTCCGGCAATGCCGTGACGGCAAAGGACGTGGCGTGGAGCCTGAAACGCCTGCTCGCCCGCAATCTGGCGCAATCCTCCTTCCTGAAAACCCGTGGTTTCAAGCTGGAGGAAGCCGACAAGCTGTTCGTTGCCGAAAACGACCAGACCTTCGTGCTGAATATTCCGAAGCCTGACGACCCCAATCTTCTCCTGATGATCCTTGCGCAAAACGGTCCCGGCTCGATCATCGACAGCAAGACCGCGCTTGAGAACGAGAAGGACGGCGATCTGGGCGGCGCATGGCTGACGCTGAATTCCGCCGGCTCCGGCCCCTTCAAGCTGACGCAATGGAAATCCAACGAATATATCATCCTCACCCGCAACGACGATTATTGGGGTGAGAAGGCCAAGATGAGGCGCATCCTGATGCGTCATCTGCCGGAATCGCAGTCGCAGCGCCTGATGCTGGAAAAAGGCGATATCGACGTTGCCTATTCCCTGCAGGCCCCCGATCTGAAATCGCTTGAGGCCGACAAGGCCGTCACCATCGAATCCACACCCGGCTCCGGTTTTTATTACCTCAGCGTTTCGATGAAGGATGAGAAATTCGCCAATAAGAAGGTGCGCGAGGCCCTGCGTTACCTGATCGATTACGACGGTCTCGACAAGGCGGTCATGCCCTATTACGGCAAGGTGCATCAGCGTTCTCTCAGCACCGGTGTCATGGGTGCGCTGCCGGATCAGGGCTACAAGCTCGATATCGCAAAAGCCAAGGCGCTTCTGGCTGAGGCCGGTTATCCCAACGGTTTCAAGACGACGCTGCGCGTACTCTCGGAAGATCCCTTCATGAAGGCGGCAACGGCGATCCAGAACACGCTGGCGCAGGCCGGTATTCAGGCCGAGCTGATCAGCGGCTCCGGCGACCAGATCTATGGCGCCATGCGCGAGCGGAATTTCGAACTGCTGCTCGGCCGCGGCGGCGGCGGCCAGCAGCCGCATCCCGACAACAACCTGCGCTCCATCGCCTATAATCCCAACAATGCCGACGACGCCAAGCTGACCAACTATCAGAGCTGGCGCACCAGCTTCTTCGATGAAAAGCTGAACAAGATGATCGAAGAAGCGCTTGTCGAGCGCGATGTGGCGAAACAGACGAAGCTTTATGAGGACCTGCAGGGCTATATGGACGAGATCGTCATGTCGATCCAACCTTTCTCCGAAGTCATCGACACCGCCGCCTTCCGCAGCGATATCAAGGGCATGATCGTCAGCCCCTGGCTTTCGCGCTTTGAAGAGGTGAGCAAGGAGCGGTGATCGGCCGTCCTTACTGCGAATGAAAAGGCGCGGCTAACCCCGCGCTTTTTTTTGCGGGAAGACCGCGTAGAACTGCTCCGACGGGCAAAACATATCGCCTCCGTCATTCCGGCCTTGAGCCGGAATCCAGCCGACGTGCGTCTGCACGGCGGAAAAGGTCCTTTCAGCCCAAGGACTTGGGCTGGCTGGATGCCGGATCTGGTCCGGCATGACGGAAGAGAGGTTTCTGCTTTGTCAGCAGCACGAGGCCCAATCATCACCCAGCCTTTTCTATTTTTGGCCTGCCCCCAAAAAAAATGCCCGACAGGGAGGCCGGGCAAGGAAGGAGGATGTTATTTGTCCGTGACGCCCCGGAGGAGGACAGTCACGTTTTGGGAAGCGTCAAGCGCCTTCATATTCCAGAGAGGCACCGATCAGTTCGCGGGCATAGGGATGCGTCGCGCCATTGCCGGCGATAGCCTCGCGCGGCAGGATTTCGGTGATCTCACCGCGCAGCATCACGGCGAAACGGTCGCACATGTGATCGACCACGGCGAGATCATGGGTGACCATGATATAGGTGAAACCGCGCTCTTCCCGCAGCCGCTGCAACAGATTGAGGATTTCCGCCTGCACCGAGACATCGAGCGCCGAGGTCGGCTCATCAAGCAGAAGCAGAGACGGTTCGAGGATCAACGCACGGGCAATCGCCACACGCTGCCGCTGGCCGCCGGAAAGTTGATGCGGAAAGCGGTCGAGAAAGGAGACGGGCAGACCGACATCGGTGATGACTTTGCGCATGCGCTCTTCACGGTCGCCGAGCTTGTGGATCGCAAGCGATTCCGAAAGCACGGTGCGCACCGACTGGCGGGGATGTAGCGAGCCGTAAGGGTCCTGAAATACCATTTGCAGCATGCGGCACCGCTCGATCAGCGGCATGTCACGCACCGACCTGCCGTTGATGAGGATTTCGCCACTCCAGAAATCGTTGAGCATCGACACACAACGCAGCACGGTGGATTTGCCCGAGCCGCTTTCGCCGACCAGCCCGAAGCACTCGCCAGGCTCCACCTTGAAGGAGACGGAGGGCAGCACTTTCAGCGCCGTATGGCCGCTGCCGAAGGTAATGGAAAGATCGCGGATTTCAACGGAAACGGCCATTATACGTTCTCCTTCAGCCATTCGGGACGGCGATCCAGCACCGCAAGCGGTGAGCGCGAGCCACCGATGCGTGGCTGCGCGGCCAGAAGGCCACGCGTATAGGGATGCTGCGCCTGATCGAGATCGCGCGCGGCCAGCGTTTCCACCACGCGGCCGGCATACATGATGAGAACCCGGTCACAGAAATTGCGCACGAGGTTGAGGTCATGGCTGATCATGATGAGGCCAATGCCGCGATCCCGAACCAGACCGTCGAGAATGTTCAAGACCTGCAACCGCACAGTCACATCCAGCGCCGAGGTCGGCTCGTCGGCAATGACGAGATCGGGATCGGCGAGCAGCATCATAGCGATCATGACACGCTGGCCCATGCCGCCGGAAATCTCGTGCGGATATTGCTCATAGACGCGCGCAGCATCGCGGATCTTCACCGCATCCAGCATGGCGAGCGCCTTTTCCCGAGCCTCGGATTTCGACGCCTTGAAGTGGCGAAGATAGGTTTCCGTTACCTGTTCGCCGACGCGGCGAATGGGATTGAGGGAAAATTTCGGATCCTGAAGGATCATCGACATGCGTCGCCCACGAACCTTCAGCATTTCTTTTTCACTGAGCGCGAGAAGATCGAGGCCTTCGAAATCGAGCTTGTCGGCAGTGATCGTCGCCGATGGCAAAAGGCGCAGCAGAGCCCGGCCGACGGTTGATTTGCCCGAGCCGCTTTCACCGACGATGCCGAGCCGCTCCCGGCCAAGCGTGAAGGAGATGCCACGCACCGCCTCGGTTGCCGAGCCGCCGTAACGAATGCGGAGATTTTCGACGTCAAGGATTGGTTTTTCCATCGTCTTATCTCCGGTTCATCTGCTTAGGATCGAGCGCATCGCGCAGGCCGTCGCCTAAAAGATTGAAGGCGAGGCTGACGGAGAGGATCGCGACGCCGGGGAACGTCACCAGCCACCAGCTGTCCAGCATGTAACGCCGCCCGGTGGCGATCATCGCCCCCCACTCCGGCAGCGGCGGCTGCGCGCCGAGACCGAGAAAGCCGAGGCCGGCAGCAGTCAGAATAACGGTCGCCATGTTAAGCGTCAGGCGGATGAGGACCGAAGGCAGGCACATGGGCATGATGGATTTGACGATGATGCGCAGCGGCGAGGCGCCCTGAAGCCGCGCAGCGGCGATATAATCCGCTTTCCGAAACGTCATGGCCTCGGCGCGGGCAAGACGCGCGATCGGTGGCCACGAGGTGAGCGCAATCGCGATGATCGCATTGTTGAGGCTCGGCCCGAGTGCTGCAACGAAGGCAAGCGACAGGATGAGGCTGGGAAACGACAGGAAAATATCCGTGATGCGCATCATCGCCGTATCGAACTTGCCGCCGAGATAACCGGACGCGGTGCCGACCAGAAGGCCGACCGGGCCGACGATGACCGACACCAGCGTGATGATGGTGAGCGTGATGCGCGCACCCCAGAGCAGGCGGCTGTAGATATCGCGTCCCAGCTCATCCGTACCGAAGACATGGCCATTGCCGGGCGGCTGCAGCGTGTTGGCGAGATCCTGCACATAAGGATCATGCGTCGCGAGCCATGGCGCGAAAATCGCCGAAATGACGAGCAGCAGCAAGATCAGCAGACCGAAGGCCGATGTCGGGCTTTTCAGCAGGAAAAGGATGATGTTCTTCAGCGCGTTTAACGGCACGGGAAGACGAGAGGAGGTTTCTGCACGAGCCGTCATCAGCGGGTCCTCGGATCGAAAAAGCGGTAGAGAATGTCAGACAGGAGATTAAGCCCGATGAAGATGACACCGACGATAAGCACGCAGGTCATCACGGCATTCATGTCGCCGATGATAAGATTGCTGGTGAGATATTGCCCGAAACCCGGCCAGGCGAAGACGGTCTCGATAAGCACCGCGCCTTCCAGCAGCGAGCCGTAAGCAAGGGCAATGATGGTGACCAGTTGCACGCGAATATTGCCAAAAGCATGCAGCCACACCGTCTGTCGCTGCGACAGGCCTTTGACGCGGGCGGTCGTGACATATTCCTGGCCCAGCTGATCCAGCATGAAGCTGCGCGTCATCCGGGTGATATAGGCCGAGGAGGAATAACCGAGCAGGGCGGCGGGAAGGATGAGGTGGTTGATCGCCGACCAGAACACTTCCATGTCACCCGCAAGCAGGCTGTCTATCAGCAGGAAGCCCGTCCGCTCCTCCACCAGACCGATATAGAACTGGTCCATGCGACCACCGCCGCCGACAAGGCCGAGATGGGCGTAAAAAACGATCAGCGCGATCATGCCGGTCCAGAAAATCGGCATGGAATGGCCGAACAGGCTGAGTACGCGCACGAGATGGTCCTGCCAGCGGTCTTTCTTGACGGCGGCATAAACACCCATGGGAATGCCGAGGCCGGCACCAATCAGGATCGCGAAGGTCGCAAGCTCCATCGTCGCGGGCATGACCCGGATGATGTCTTCGATGACCGGTCGGCCGGTGCGGATCGAAGTACCGAAATCGCCGGTGAACACATCGCCGAGATAATAGATGAACTGCTGCCACAGCGGACGGTCGAAGCCGAGCGCATGATAGACCTGTTCATAGGTTTCACGGGTTGCATCCTCACCGACGATCGCCCGCACCGGATCGGCGGGCATCAGGCGACCGATGAAAAAGGTCAGCAGCAGCAGTCCAAGCAGCGTAACGGCAATACTTCCGATCTGGCCGGACAGGCCATAAAGCGAAAGGCGTCTTTTTGACATGATTCCTCCCTTGCCAGAAACCGATCGGCGCAAGGATGAATGCGCAATCCTGTCTGACAACTATTCACAAGTTGTCACAGGTGTAGAAAGCTGTCAAGCACGGGTCAGCAAAATCGACAGCGCCAGAGGCTCCGAAAAATTTATCCCGGTGGAAATTTCACCCTGCAGTTACCGGGGTTTCCCCTTCACCGGAAAATAAACCCCTTACGTTGTCGCAACCGCAAAAGCCTGTATTCTTTCGTTTCGAAAATATGCCGGCGCGAATGCAGTTCCAGGCATTGCCGACAACATCGAGGGCTTCCGGGGGAGAGCAAGAAATGGCCGATATGACGCTTCTGGCATTTGCCCTCGTCGCTTTCATCGGTATCGCGACGCCCGGTCCGACTGTTTTGCTGGCGCTTTCGAATGGCTCGAAATTCGGAATTCAGCGCGCTTTGACCGGCATGGCCGGCGCAATTCTCTCCGATTTCGTTCTGATCGGTGCGGTTGCGCTGGGGCTGGGAGCCCTGCTCGCTGCCTCGGAATTCTGGTTCAGCGTCGTCAAATGGGTGGGCGTCTGTTATCTCGTCTTTCTCGGTCTCATGCTGCTTCGCTCCAGAGGCACGCTCGACGGCGCGCTGCAACCGACAGATAGGAACGGGGCGACATCCGCACGTTCGGTCTTTCTCAAGAGCTTTCTTGTCGCGGTGACCAACCCCAAGGGCTATCTGTTCTTTTCTGCTTTCCTGCCGCAGTTCATCAACCCTTTGGCGCCGCAAATCCCACAATATGCGGTGCTTGCGCTGGTCTTTGCCGCCATCGATTTCATCGTGATGTTCGGATACGCCCTGCTGGGCGCACAGGCCGTCAGAATGTTACGCAAATCCGGCGCCCTGTGGCTTGACCGGATTTGCGGCGGTGCGCTGCTGACGCTTGCCGCCTCTCTGGCCCTTTATCGCCGGGCAAGCACCTAAGCCATTGAGACGGCTATCTTTCCGTCTTACTCCGCCGCCGTACGGGAGCGCAGAAGTACCTTGTAACGTTCAAGACTGCCACGCAGATGCGCCGCCATATATTGGCGCGCGGCATCCGCATCGCTTTCTATGATGGCGTCGACGATCCTGGCATGTTCCTCCTGCAGATGGAGATTATAGTCCTTCGGACGTGCGCCGGGTGCCGCGCCCTGCAATTCGCCACGCGGAATGATGCCGGAACGAATGAGTTGAAGGAACTCCGGAAAACGCCGGTTCTGCGTTGCCTGCGCAATTGCCAGATGGAATTCGAAATCGGCATCCCGTGTCGGCAGCCCGGCGGCCAGGCAATCACCAATCCGCCGGTGCGCATCGACAATCGCCTCCACCTGCACGGCGGAACGACGCGATGCCGCAAGGCCGGCGGATTCAACCTCAAAAACCGTTCGCAATTCCAGCAACTCGATTACCGAGGAAATCCGCCCGATAGCCAGATCGTTGAAAGGCAGTTCCTTGGCTGGTTTCGTCTCCACGGCAAAAACGCCCGCGCCCTTGCGGGCTTCAACGAGACCATCGGCGCGCAGAATGGCGATGGCTTCGCGCACGACGGTACGGCTTACGGAATATTCACGCGTAAGCGCGCTCTCGCTCGGAAGACGGTCACCCGGGCGGAACACGCCCTCCGACAAATCCCGCCTCAGTGCCGAACTGATTTTCGCCGCGAGCGATACCCCCTGCTTCGTGCTGCTCTCACCGTCCATTCCAGCCCACCTGTTTTTAACCTGTCTGGCATGTTAGCAAACACCCGCAACATTGCAAGGGCCGGCCACCTTGACGATTGGCTTGGCGGACCCTCGCGGTCATCCATCCTGTCGCTCGAAAAGAAATTTTCAACATCTTGCGGGAAGACGATATACATTATACAATAACATATATTAATTTAGAACAACAGGAGATGCTGATGAGCGCCGTCAAGATCAACGAGCGTCTGACCGTAGCGGGCCAGCCGGAGATCGCCGATTTCCCTTCAATCTCCTCTCAAGGGTATAAAAGCATCATCAACGCGCGACCGGATGGCGAAGACGCCGGCCAGCCGGGCAATATGCGGGAAAAAACTGCCGCCGGCACAGCGGGTCTGACTTACAGCTTCATTCCGGTGACGGGACCGACCATGACCGAGGCCGATATTCGCGCTTTCCAGCAGGCGATGGCCGCGGCCGACGGCCCTGTTTTTGCCCATTGCAAAGGCGGCACCCGCGCGCTGACACTCTACGTGCTCGGCGAAGCGCTTGACGCGCGTATGCAGCAAAGCGAAATCGAGGCTTTCGGCAGGACGCACGGTTTTGACCTGTCCGGCGCGGTTCGCTGGCTGGAGCGGCGGGCTTTGGCGGCACCCCACGTCAAGGCATTCTTCGATCCGCGTACATCCAGCCTGCAATATGTCGTTTCGGACCCGGCGACCGGACGCTGCGCCATTATCGACCCCGTCTTTGATTTCGATGAAAAATCCGGCGCGACGGGCACGATGAATGCCGATGCCATTCTGGCCTATGTCGAAAGCGAAGGCCTGTCGGTAGAATGGATACTCGATACCCATCCGCATGCCGACCACTTTTCCGCCGCCTATTATCTGAAACAGAAAACCGGCGCCCAGACCGCCATCGGCGCAAAAGTTACCGGTGTGCAAAAACTCTGGCAGGCGAAATATAACTGGCCCGATCTGGAGACCGATGGCTCGCAATGGGATCGGCTGTTTGAAGCGGGTGACAGGTTCAACATCGGTTCACTGGATGCCCGCGTGCTGTTTTCGCCCGGCCACACACTGGCTTCCGTCACCTATGTCGTGGGCGACACCGCCTTTGTGCATGATACGGTTTTCATGCCGGATTCCGGCACCGCGCGCGCCGATTTTCCAGGTGGCAGCGCCGGGGAGCTTTGGGCTTCCATTCAGGATATCCTTGCCCTTCCTGACGAAACACGGCTTTTCACCGGCCATGACTACCAGCCCGGCGGCCGCGCACCGAAATGGGAAAGCACGGTCGCAGAACAGAAACGCAGCAATCCGCATCTGGCCGGCGTGACGGAAGAAGGCTTCATCCGTCTGCGCGAAGCTCGGGATCGCACCTTGCCGATGCCCAAGCTCATTCTGCACGCACTGCAGGTCAATATCCGTGGTGGCCGCCTGCCGAAGCCGGAGGCCAACGGCAAACGCTACCTCAAATTCCCGCTCGATGGGCTGGAGGGTAGCACATGGTGAAAGACAATAATTGGCAACAGGTTCCGGGGATCGCCGAAATCCCCCTGCCCGCCATGGAAGAACGCGCCGTCGAAGTTGCGCTGCTTTTAAAGACACTCGCCCATCCTGCCCGGCTGATGCTGGCCTGCACTCTGGCGCAGGCAGAATTTTCAGTCGGCGAACTGGAGACGAAGCTTGATATTCACCAGCCCACACTTTCCCAGCAGCTCGGCGTGCTGCGGGAAGCGGGTGTCGTCGAAACCCGGCGCGAAGCCAAGCAGATTTTCTACCGGATGAGCGAAACGAAAGCGGCCCAGCTTATCGAGGCTCTCTACGCCATATTCTGTGCACCGGAGGCGGCCCCGTGAGCCCCTATTGGCCCTCGCTTTTCGGCGGCATGCTTCTCGGTCTTGCATGCATCCTCCTGTTTCTGTTCAACGGCCGCATCGCCGGCATCAGCGGTATCATGGGCAGGATGCTCGGCCGGGAGCGGCGGCTTGCCGATCTGGCCTTCTTGGCCGGCCTGCTGGCCGGGCCCTATCTTTACGCCGCCGCATTCGGCCGGCTTCCGACGATAACCATAATCGCCCCATGGCCGCTGATCATCATTGCCGGTCTGCTGGTGGGTTTTGGCACGCGCATGGGCTCCGGCTGCACCTCCGGCCACGGCATCATGGGGCTGGCCCGGTTTTCCCGGCGCTCCATCGCCGCAACCGCAACCTTTCTGATGACCGGCATTGTCGCGGCAACGATAACGGGAGCCATGTCATGAAAAATCAAGCCATGGCGCGTGTTGCGCTGGCATTGATCGCAGGAGCACTGTTCGGTTTCGGTCTGTCGCTCTCCGGCATGGTCGATCCGGCCCGCGTTTCAGGTTTTCTCGATGTGGCGAGCGGCCATTGGGACCCGAGCCTGATGTTTGTTCTTGGCGGTGCAGTCTCGGTCGCCGTGCCGGGTGTTCTGCTCAGCCGTTTTATTGCCAGACCGGTTCTTGCCGAAGACTTCAGCCTTCCGGCAAAAACCCGCATCGACCGGCCGCTCATCCTTGGTTCAGCCATTTTCGGCATTGGCTGGGGGCTTGCCGGTTTCTGCCCCGGCCCGGCACTGTCGGCTTTCGCTCTCGGGCTTCTGCCGGTCATTCTTTTTGTCTGCGCCATGATTGCAGGCATGTTGGCGCATGATCGCCTCCTGGCAAAAAAGCCATAGAGCAAACCGCCAACCTTCATACCCAGGCATGATAAGAATGGGCAGCGCGGGTGGCAAAACACCCGCGCCAAGACCTTATTACAGGTCGATCAGGCTCTTGCCCGTCATTTCCGGGGGCAACTGCACGTTCATCAGTTGCAGCAAGGTGGGCGCGACATCGGCGAGAATGCCGTCATGCAGCTTTGCACCCTGCGGGCCGCCAAACAGGATCACCGGCACCGGATTGGTGGTATGCGCCGTGTGCGGGCCGCCGGTTACGGGGTCGACCATGGTTTCGCAATTGCCGTGATCAGCGATTACCAGCATGGCGCCACCGACTGTCTCGAGAGCGGCGACGACAGCAGCAAGCCCGCGATCCACGGCTTCGCAAGCCTTGATAGCGGCCTGCAGATCCCCGGTATGACCAACCATGTCCGGATTCGCGTAATTTGTGACGATAAGATCGTAGCCCTTGCCGATCGCCTCGACGAATTTCTCCGTCACTTCCGGCGCGCTCATTTCCGGCTGCAGATCATACGTCGCAACCTTGGGGGATTTCGGCATGAAGCGGTCTTCGCCCACCTCCGGCTCTTCCTTGCCGCCATTCAGGAAGAAGGTGACATGCGGGTATTTTTCGGTTTCGGCGAGACGGAACTGCGTGAGCCCGTGTTTTGCCACCCATGCACCCAGCGTATTGGCGATATCGCGCTTCGGATAGGCCGTCGTCATGAAAGCAGCGTGCCGGGTGGAATATTCCACCATGCCAAGCAATGCCGAAAGCACGGGCTTTTCACGCGCGAAACCATCAAAGTCATCCGCACCGATGGCAAGCAGGATTTCACGGGCACGGTCAGCGCGGAAGTTCAGGCAGAACAACCCATCGCCGGCCTTGAAACCCTCATAACCATTGATCACAGTCGGCAGAATGAATTCATCCGTCACATCGTTCTTGTAGCTCTGCGCGACCGCGCTAACCGCATCAGGCGCATGTTCGCCCTTGCCGAGAACCATGGCGTCATAGGCCTTTTCAACGCGCTCCCAGCGATTGTCGCGATCCATCGCATAATAACGGCCGATCACAGTGCCGATGCTGGCGCCTTGCGGCAGGCTCGCCACCAGCGCCGCAACAAAATCTTCCGCCGATTGCGGCGCGACATCGCGGCCATCGGTGATGGCATGCACGACGACTTTCAGACCATGGCTGATCATGAGCTTCACCGCCGCCTGACCGTGGAGAATATGGCCATGGACGCCGCCATCGGAAACGACGCACATCAGATGCGCCACACCGCCCGCGGCCTTCACCGTGGCGGCGAAATCGAGCATCGCCGCATTGCGGAAAAAGCTGCCATCCTCAATGGCCAGATCGATCTGGCCGAGATCCATGGCGACGATGCGGCCGGCGCCGATATTGGTGTGGCCGACTTCCGAATTGCCCATCTGCCCGGTGGGCAGACCGACATTCGGGCCGAAGGTGGTGAGCCTCGCATTCGGGCAGGTGGCGAAAAGCCGGTCCACGGTGGGCGTATTCGCCAGCACCGGCGCATTGCTGGATGTGTCCTCGTTCAGCCCCCAGCCATCGAGAATAGTCAGGACAACGGGTTTGGGAGTGCGCATGGGAGGACCTTCTTCTTCATTCGGTTGCCGGCGGAGGGCGGACCGCCGGGCGCCGGAGCGCCGTCTTCCGCCACTATGATCATGATGAGAAAACATGCTTCTCGTTCTTCTCTT
Source organism: Agrobacterium sp. O3.4 (assembly GCF_041414895.1). Taxonomy (NCBI): domain Bacteria; kingdom Pseudomonadati; phylum Pseudomonadota; class Alphaproteobacteria; order Hyphomicrobiales; family Rhizobiaceae; genus Agrobacterium; species Agrobacterium sp. O3.4. The sequence continues at coordinate 513,272 of NZ_JALPZP010000002.1, read as the reverse complement.
CTATACCCGAAGATGACGAACGCAAGCCTATACCGACACCGAAACAGTTCCGTGAAGCCGGAGTGCTTCACGGAAAAAAGCTTTTGGATGAAACCTCAACCGTCGATGAATATCAGTGCCGGCTTTTCCAGGAGCGCCTTGACGGCCTGGATGAAGACGGCGGCATCCCAGCCATCGACCACCCGGTGATCAAAGCTGGACGACAGGTTCATCATCTTGCGCGGCACGAAGCGTGAGCCATCCCAGACCGGACGCGTCATGATCTTGTTGACGCCGATGATCGCCACCTCCGGATGGTTGATGATGGGCGTCGAGACCACACCACCCAGGGCTCCGAGCGAACTTATGGTGATGGTGGAGCCCATCAGTTCCTCCCGATGCGCCGTGCCGGTGCGGGCGGCTTCGGCAACGCGTGAGACCTCGTCTGCACATGCCCACAGGCCGAGTGCTTCGGTGTGGCGCACGACCGGAACGGTGAGGCCGGACGGTGTTTGCGTGGCAATGCCGATATGGACGGCTTCGTAATGGCGGACGACACCGTTCTCATCGTCGAAAGTGGCATTCATGCCAGGATGGTCAGCCACGGCTCTCACCAGAGCGCGCATCAGAAACGGCAGGATCGTCAGTTTCGGCTGTCCGGAACGACGATTGCCGTTCATGGTCGCGCGCAAATCTTCGAGATCCGTCACGTCGATTTCCTCGACATAGGTAATGTGCGGAATACGGAAAGCGGAGAGCACCATCTTCTCGGCAATCTTGCGCCGCAGCCCCGTCACCTTCACTTCCTCGACGGCGCTATCGTGGGCCGCTGCCGGCTCGGGGCGTTCCGGCCTTTCCCGCACGGTTAAGAACCCATCGAGATCGGCATGGGTGATATGCCCGTCCGGCCCGGTTCCCTTGACCTTTGTGAGATCAATATCGAGATCGTCGGCACGCTGGCGAACGGCGGGAGACGCCAGCGGTTTGTGGTGCGGTTCGGCTGGAGGCGGCGGCAGCGGCGAATTCTCGGCGGGACGCGCAGCCGGCTGGGTTTCGACGGGTGGCGGCGCTTCCGTCATATCCGCCGGCGCTTCGGCTTCCGGCGCGTTGACCTCGGGAGCGGCGGCAGAGACATCGGTTTCGATGCGGACAAGTGGTGCCTTCACCGGCACGGTATTTCCGACCGTCACGGCCAGCCAGGTGACGATGCCCGCCACCGGCGACGGAATCTCGACCGTTGCCTTGTCAGTCATCACGGCGGCCAGCACCATGTCCTCATGCACCGGATCACCCGGCTTGACGTTCCATTCTACCAGTTCGGCTTCAGCGACGCCTTCGCCGACATCGGGCATTGTAATGGTATATTCCGCCATAATCAGGCCTCCATGACTTCGACAAGTGCGCGTCCGACGCGGGCGGGTCCGGGAAAATAGTCCCATTCCTGCGCATGCGGGTAAGGCGTATCCCAACCGGCGACACGGACGACGGGGGCCTCCAGATGATAGAAACAATGTTCCTGCACCAGCGACACCACTTCGGCCCCGAAGCCGGAGGTCAACGTCGCCTCATGCACCATGACACAGCGGCCGGTCTTGGAAACGGATTTGACGATACTATCGAGATCAAGCGGTAGCAGGCTGCGCAGATCGATGATCTCGGCATCCACACCGGTTTCTTCCGCTGCCGCCAGCGCCACATGCACCATGGTGCCATAAGCGATGACGGTGACAGCGTTTCCGGGGCGGCGGATTTCGGCCTTGCCGATGGGGATGGTGTAGTGCCCTTCCGGCACCTCGCCCATATCGTGTTTGGACCACGGGGTGACCGGCCGGTCGTGGTGCCCGTCGAAGGGACCGTTATAGAGCCGCTTCGGCTCCAGAAACATCACGGGGTCGGGGTCTTCGATCGAGGCAATCAACAGCCCCTTGGCATCATAAGGGTTGGAGGGAACAACCACCTTCAGCCCGCAGACATGGGTGAAAAGCGCTTCCGGGCTCTGGCTATGCGTCTGCCCGCCGAAAATACCGCCGCCAGTGGGCATTCTGAGCACGATCGGGCAGGTGAAATCGCCATTGGAGCGATAACGAATGCGCGCCGCTTCCTGGGTGATCTGGTCATAGGCGGGATACATGTAATCGGCGAACTGGATTTCGACACAGGGTCGCAACCCGTAAGCGGCCATGCCGATGGCGGTGCCGACAATGCCGGATTCGCTGATCGGCGCATCGAAACAGCGGGTCTTGCCGTATTTCCCCTGCAGCCCCTGCGTGGCGCGGAAGACGCCGCCGAAATAACCCACGTCTTCGCCGAACACCACGACATCGTCGCTGCGCTCCATGGACACATCCATGGCGCTGCGAACGGCTTCAATCATCGTCATTCTTGCCATGTCTTACCATCCTGCCTTCTGGCGCTGGCGGGCGAGATGCGGCGGCATCTCCTCGTAAACGCCTTCGAAAATATCCTTTTTCGGCGGTTTTTTGCCTTCATGCAGCGTGCCGTGGCTTTCCGCCTCGCGTTGCGCTTCAAGCACTTCGTCGGCGATTTCCGCCTCTGCCTGCCGGTGCCGTTCATCCGACCAGACGCCGCGCAGGGTGAGATGTTTCTTCAATCGCAGAACCGGATCGCCGAGCGGCCAGGCTTCGGATTCGGTCTTTGGCCGGTAAGCACTAGGATCATCCGAGGTGGAATGGGCGCCGACACGATAGGTGACATATTCGATCAGCGTCGGGCCGAGATTGCGGCGCGCCCGCTCCACGGCCCAGCGCGCCACGGCATAAACCGCGAGATAGTCATTGCCATCGACCCGAAGTGCTGGAATGCCGAAGCCCAGCCCGCGCGCCGCAAATGTGCCGGACCCTCCGCGCGCAATGCCCTGAAAGGTGGAAATGGCCCATTGATTGTTGACGATGTTAAGGATGACCGGGGCCTTGTAGGTGGAGGCGAAGACCAGCGCGGAGTGGAAATCCGACTCCGCCGTCGAACCGTCGCCAATCCAGGCGGCCGCGATCTTCGTATCGCCCTTGATGGCCGAGGCCATCGCCCAGCCAACCGCCTGCACATATTGTGTGGCGAGGTTGCCGGAGACGGTGAAGAAACCGTGCTCCTTCGAGGAATAGAGCACCGGCAATTGCCGCCCGTGCAGCGGGTCGAGCTCGTTGGAATAAATCTGGTTCATCATGGTGACGAGCGGATAGTCATCGGCGATCAGCAGCCCGGCCTGCCGGTAGGTCGGGAAATTCATGTCGCCTTTGGAAAGCGCCTTGCGGAAGGCGCAACTGACTGCCTCCTCCCCCAGATGCTGCATGTAAAAGGAAGTCTTGCCCTGTCGCTGCGCCATCAGCATGCGCGCATCGAAAGCCCGAAGCCGCATCATGTTTTTGAGACCGACCAGCAATTCCTCGTCCGAAAGCAGCCCGGCCCACGGCCCGACGGCTTCACCCTGATGATTGAGGACGCGGATGATCGAATAAGCGAGATCGCGCATGCTTTCCGGCGCAGCCTCCACATCCGGACGCGGCACGGAGCCCGCCTTGGGTATCTTCACATTGGAGAAATCCGGCTCCCCGCCGGGCCGCACCGCAGGCTCTGGAACATGCAGGCTGAGATGTGGCGTTTCTGATATATCCATTCTACTCCTCCGGCGGGCTAGCGCGCCCCATAATTCCGTCATTCCGGCCTTGAGCCGGAATCCAGCCGACGCGCGTCTGCGCGGCGGGAAGGACTCTTTTCAGCCCAAGGACTTGGGCTGGCTGGATACCGGCTCAAGGCCGGTATGACGGAGGTTTTCCTTTCCAATCATCAGCCTCACAAATTCCGTGCGATCACCATGCGCTGGACATCGCTTGTCCCCTCGTAAATCTGGCAAATGCGCACATCGCGATAAATCCGCTCCACCGGATAATCCGCCATGTAGCCGTAACCGCCGTGGATCTGGATGGCGTCCGAGCAGACGCGTTCGGCCATTTCGGAGGCGAAGAGCTTGGCCATCGAGGCCTCCGAAAGACAGGGCTCTCCCGCCTCCTTCAGCGCTGCGGCATGCAGCACCAGCTGCCGCGCCGCCGTAATCCGCGTTGCCATATCCGCCAGCCGGAACGCGACCGCCTGGTGCTCCACGATTGCCTGCCCGAAGGCCTTGCGCTCGCGGGCATAATCCCGCGCCGCCTCGAAGGCCGCCTGCGCCATGCCGACAGCCTGAGCGGCGATGCCGATGCGGCCACCCTCCAGATTGGCAAGCGCGATGCGATAACCCTGCCCCTCTTCGCCCAGCCGCAATTCGACGGGGACCGCCATCTCGGTGAAGGCGATCTGGCAGGTATCGGACGAATGCAGGCCGAGCTTTTCTTCGACCCTTATCACCTCGTAACCCGGCGTATCCGTCGGCACGATGAAGGCGGTGATGCCCTTCTTGCCCGCCGCCGCATCGGTGACGGCGAAGACGATGACGACATCACCATTCTTGCCTGACGTTATGAACTGTTTTGCACCATCAAGAATATAGCGGTCGCCATCCCGCCGGGCGCGGGTCTTCAGGTTGGAAGCATCTGAACCGGCCTGCGGTTCGGTCAGCGCAAAACCGCCGATCCATTCGCCGGAAGCGAGTTTCGGCAGGAAACGCTGTTTCTGGTCTTCCGTGCCGAATTTCAGGATCGGCACGCAGCCGACTGAATTATGGACGCTCATGATGGTGGAACAGGCCCCGTCACCGGCAGCAATTTCCTCCAGCGCCAGGGCATAAGCGACGGCCCCGGTTTCCGACCCGCCATAATCCTCCGAAACCAGCATGCCGAGGAAACCGAGGTCTCCCATTTCCTTCAGTTCGTCTTTCGGGAACCGGCTTTCCCGATCACGCGAAGCAGCCCCTGGGGCCAGCCGCTCGCGGGCGAAATCGCGGGCCATGTCACTGATCTGCTGCTGGGCTTCGTTCAGGATCATCGCCGCCTCCCCTTAATGCCGCTCGATGCCGAGCGCGGTTGCTTCACCGCCGCCAATGCAGACTGCGGCCACGCCGCGCTTCAGCCCGTGACGCTGCAGGGCCGCCAGCAGGGTGACGACGATCCTCGCGCCGGAAGCGCCGATCGGATGACCGAGCGCACACGCCCCGCCATGCACATTCACCTTGTCATGCGGCAGATCGAGATCGCGCATTGCCGCCATCGCCACCACGGCAAAGGCCTCGTTGATTTCGAAGAGATCGACATCCCTCGCCGTCCAGCCGGTTTTATCGAACAGCTTTTTCATCGCGCCGATGGGAGCCGTTGGATATCCGGCAGGGGCATCCGCATGGGAGGCCTGACCGATGATGGTCGCCAGTGGTGAAAGACCCCGCCTTTCCGCTTCGGAGCGACGCATGAGAACGAGAGCGGCCGCACCATCGGAGATAGAACTGGAATTGGCCGCCGTCACCGTTCCGCCATCGCGAAAGGCGGGCTTCAGCTGCGGGATTTTCTCCGGCCTTGCCTTGCCCGGCTGCTCATCCACGGCAACATCGCCGACAGGCGTGATTTCCGCTTCAAAGGCTCCCTCCGCTATGGCGCGACGCGCCCGCTCCAGCGAGGCAAGCGCATAGTCATCCTGCATGGCGCGGGTAAATTGATAGGTTTCAGCGCAATCTTCCGCGAAAGTGCCCATCAGCCGGCCCTTGTCATAGGCATCCTCGAGACCGTCGAGAAACATATGGTCGATGACCTTGCCGTGGCCGAGACGATAGCCACTTCGGGCGCGATCCAGCAGATAGGGCGCATTGCTCATGCTTTCCATGCCGCCCGCCAGCACGATGGAAGAGCTTGCCGCTGCGATCTGGTCATGGCCCAGCATGATCGCCTTCATGCCCGAGCCGCACATCTTGTTGATGGTCGTTGCGCCAATCGAATTGGGAATGCCGGCGGCAATGGCTGCCTGCCTGGCGGGCGCCTGCCCCTGCCCGGCCGTGAGCACACAGCCCATCAATACATCATCAATATCAGAAACCGGAACAGCGGCCCGTTCGACGGCCGCACGGATCGCCGCGGCCCCAAGATCGGGCGCAGCCACCGATTTGAATTCGCCCTGGAACCCACCCATAGCAGTACGGGCGGCCCCGACGATCACGACAGGGTCATGCACAGTCAAATTCACCTCCCTTGGGCATTCTCTCGCTTGAGAAAACGACCGTCATCGCGATCTCCTCCAGACCTCGAATGACATGAACGCTATCACCAACTCGAATTCATTTCAAAGCTATTTTGATTGACAGTTTTTTGATTGACGATATCTTTGATCCAACAATTAGTCATATCATAGAGCAAATGATCCATGATTGAGCTCGACAGTTTCGACCGCAAGATTTTGCATGTGCTCGGTGATGACGGGCGGGTGAGCTGGCGCGATCTGGCGGCCCGCATCGGTCTTTCCTTCACACCAACGCTGCGCCGTGTACGCAAACTGGAAGAGGAAGGCATCATTCGTGGCTATACCGCCGTGTTCGATGAAAACCGGCTGCTCGGCAATATGGGCGTCTTCATCTCCGTCACGCTGGAACGGCAGATCAAGGAAGCGCTGACGACCTTCGAACACCATGTCGCTTCTATCCCCGAAGTCGTGGGCGGTTATCAGACCAGCGGCAGTTCCGATTACCTGATCCACGCCATGGTGCGGGATTTGCCGCATTATCAGGAGCTACTGGATTTCCTGACCACGGTTCCCGGCGTGTCGCGCATCCAGTCCAATTTCGCCATCAAGACATTCGTGCGCCGTTCCGCCGCCTTCACCGGGGGTGACACGCCGTAAATAAGGGCTGCCGGCGCGGAGGAGGCGCCGACTGCTGAAAAGAGGGACGGCCTGCCGTCCGGAGGAGGAGACGCGATGAGTTTGAACCTCGCCGCCATTTTCGATGCCGATCTCGGCCCGGAAATCGCAGCATTGCGCGACAGCGCAAGTGCATTCGCAGATGATAAAATCGCCCCGCTGGCGGCAGAGATCGACAGGGACGATCGTTTTCCACGCAAGCTCTGGCCGGAGATGGGTGAGCTCGGCCTGCACGGCATTACCGTTTCGGAAGAGTTCGGCGGTGCCGACATGGGTTATCTCGCCCATTGCGTGGCGATGGAGGAAATAAGCCGGGCTTCGGCTTCCATCGGCCTTTCCTATGGCGCTCATTCCAACCTCTGCATCAACCAGATTCACCGCTGGGGAACGCGAGAGCAGAAGCACAGATATCTGCCGAAACTCGTCTCCGGCGAACATGTCGGCTCACTCGCCATGAGCGAGACGGAAGCCGGTTCGGATGTCGTGTCGATGCGGCTGAAGGCGGAGCGCAAGGGCGACCGCTACGTGCTGAACGGCGCAAAAATGTGGATCACCAATGGTCACGAGGCCGATACGCTGGTGGTTTACGCCAAGACGGATATGTCCGCCGGCCCGCGCGGCATCACGGCCTTCCTGATCGAAAAGGGCTTCAAGGGGTTTCGCCCGGCCCAGAAACTCGACAAGCTCGGCATGCGCGGCTCACCCACATCAGAACTGTTGTTCGAGGATTGTGAGGTGCCGGAAGAGAACATTCTCGGCCGCCTCAATGACGGCGTGACGGTGCTGATGAGCGGGCTGGATTACGAGCGCGCCGTGCTCGCCGCCGGCCCTGTTGGTATCATGCAGGCGGCAATCGATCTGGTGCTGCCCTATGCCCGCGAGCGCAAGCAGTTCGGCAAACCGATCGGCGAATTCCAGCTGGTGCAGGGAAAGCTCGCCGATATCTACTCGTCCATGAATGCATCCCGTGCCTATGTCTATGCCGTGGCCCGGGCCTGCGACAATGGCCGCATCACGAGGCAGGATGCGGCGGGCGCAATCCTCTTTGCCGCCGAGCGGGCGACACAGGTGGCGCTGGATGCGATCCAGCTTCTCGGCGGCTCCGGCTATGTCAATGAAAGCCCGGCCGGACGGCTGCTGCGCGACGCCAAGCTTTACGAGATCGGCGCGGGCACCAGCGAAATCCGCCGGATGCTGATCGGCCGCGAACTGGTCAAGGGCAACGGGTGAGAACGCGATGAAGCTTACTTCCAGTCTGAACCGCGACCCCACCTTTGCTGCCAATGTCGATTTCATGTCGGGGCTGATCGACGACCTGCGCCAGCACGTCGAAAAAATCTCCCGGGGCGGCGGCGAAAAGGCCCGCGAACGGCATCTTTCCCGCGGCAAATTGCTGGCGCGTGACCGCATCGAGGCCCTTCTCGATCCCGGCAGCCCGTTTCTGGAATTGTCGCAATTTGCAGCTTACGAGGTCTATGAAGAACCGGTTCCTGCCGCCGGCATCGTCACCGGGATTGGCCGGGTCTCGGGCCGCGAATGTGTGATCGTTGCCAATGACGCGACGGTGAAGGGCGGCACCTATTATCCGCTGACAGTGAAGAAACATCTGCGCGCGCAGGAAATTGCCACTGAGAACCGCCTGCCCTGCATCTACCTCGTGGATTCCGGCGGCGCGAACCTGCCCAATCAGGACGAGGTGTTTCCCGACCGCGATCATTTCGGCCGCATCTTCTACAATCAGGCCACTATGTCGGCGCAGGGTATCGCCCAGATCGCCGTGGTGATGGGCAGTTGCACGGCGGGCGGGGCCTATGTGCCTGCCATGAGCGACCAGTCCGTCATCGTCAAAAATCAGGGCACGATCTTTCTCGGCGGCCCGCCGCTGGTGAAAGCGGCGACCGGCGAGGTGGTAAGTGCGGAGGACCTCGGCGGCGCGGATGTGCATTCCCGCCAATCCGGCGTCACCGATCATTATGCCCATGACGACCGCCATGCGCTGGCGCTGACCCGGCGGATCGTCTCCACCCTCAACCGCCGCAAACAGGTGGAGCTGGATATCCGCGAACCGGCAGAACCACTTTACCCGCCCGACGAGCTTTACGGCATCGTTCCCGCCGATACGCGAAAACCCTTCGAGGTGCGCGAGATCATTGCCCGACTGGTGGATGGTTCCGAATTTGACGAGTTCAAGGCGCTTTACGGAACGACGCTGGTCTGCGGTTTCGCCCATATCCACGGTTATCCCGTCGGCATCATCGCCAATAACGGCATCCTGTTTTCGGAATCGGCGCTGAAGGGCGCGCATTTCATCGAACTCTGCTGCCAGCGCGGCATCCCGCTGGTTTTCCTGCAAAACATCACCGGCTTCATGGTCGGCAAGGCCTATGAAGCCGGTGGTATCGCCAAGGATGGCGCAAAGCTCGTGACTGCGGTCGCTTCAGCCAAAGTGCCGAAATTCACCGTCATCATCGGCGGCTCCTTCGGGGCCGGTAATTACGGCATGTGCGGCCGGGCCTATTCGCCACGCTTCCTGTGGATGTGGCCGAATGCCCGCATTTCGGTGATGGGTGGCGAACAGGCGGCGTCCGTTCTGGCGCAAATCCGCCGCGACGGCATCGAGGCCGATGGCCGCCATTGGTCGAAGGAAGGCGAAGAGGCGTTCAAGCAGCCGATCCGGGAAAAATACGAACGGGAAGGCCATCCCTATTATGCCAGTGCAAGGCTATGGGACGACGGCATCATCGATCCGAAGGATACCCGCCTCGTGCTGGGCCTCGGTCTTTCCGCAGCACTCAACGCACCGATTGACCCCACCCGTTTCGGCATATTCAGGATGTGAGGCGACGATGTTCTCGAAAATACTGATCGCCAACAGGGGCGAAATCGCCTGCCGCGTCATCCGCACCGCCAACCGCATGGGCATCCGCACCGTGGCGGTCTATTCGGATGCCGACCGAAACGCCATGCATGTGGCGCTGGCCGATGAGGCCATCGGCATCGGCCCCGCGCCGGCGCGCGCCTCCTATCTCGATGCGGAAAAAATCATCGCGGCAGCAAAAACAACCGGCGCGGAGGCGATCCATCCGGGTTACGGCTTTCTCTCCGAAAATGCTGCGTTCGCCGAAGCCTGTGCCGCCGCGGACCTCATTTTCATCGGTCCGCCGCCGCAGGCAATCCGCGCCATGGGCGGAAAAAGCGAGGCGAAGGCACTGATGACGGAGGCGGGTGTTCCCGTCGTTCCAGGTTATCACGGTGACGAACAGTCCGAAAAACGGCTGGCAAGCGAGGCGGAGAAGATCGGTTATCCGGTGCTGCTCAAAGCCTCGGCTGGCGGCGGTGGCAAGGGCATGCGCGTTGTCAGGCAAAAGCGCGACTTCGCCGCGGAGCTTGCCGGCGCGAAACGCGAAGCGCTTGCCGCTTTCGGCAATGACCGCATGCTGATCGAAAAATACCTGGAACGACCACGGCATGTGGAAGTGCAGGTCTTTGCCGACGGCCACGGCAAATGTGTTTCGCTGTTCGAACGCGACTGCTCGATCCAGCGCCGGCATCAGAAGGTGATAGAGGAAGCCCCCGCCCCCGGCCTGCCCGATGCCTTGCGGCAACGCATGTATGATGCGGCAACCGCCGCCGCCCGCGCCATCGATTATCGCGGGGCCGGAACCGTGGAGTTTCTGCTCGACCCCTCCGGCGCCTTCTATTTCATGGAAATGAACACCAGGCTTCAGGTCGAGCATCCGGTGACGGAATATATTACCGGTCTCGATCTGGTCGAATGGCAAATCCGCGTCGCCAACGGCGAGCCCCTGCCGGAGGGCTGGGCCGACCTTGCCATCAACGGCCATGCCATCGAGGCGCGGATTTATGCCGAAGACCCGGCGCATGATTTCCTGCCGTCGATTGGCACGGTCAGCCATCTCGTTTTTCCCGATGAGGGCCCGCATCTCAGGATCGACAGCGGCATCCGCGCCGGCGACGCCATCACCGTGCATTACGATCCGATGATCGCCAAGCTGATCGTCTGGGATCATGATCGCCCTTCTGCCGTGCGGCGGCTGCGGCTGGCGCTGGAAAAACTGGCGATCTGTGGCGTCACCAGCAATGCCGCCTTTCTGGCGCGGCTTGCGAGGCTCGAGAGTTTCGCGGCGGCCGATCTCGATACCGGCTTCATCGCCCGCAACGAGGCGGCACTATTCGCCCCCGCAGCCATCGGCGAGAGCGAGATCGCTGTAGCCGCGCTTGGCCTTCTTCTTTCGCGACAGAAAACGGCCAAGACGAGTTCTCTGTCATCGGCCGATCCCTATAGCCCATGGAACAGCACCAGCGCTTTCCGCCTGAATGCACCGACGCGGGAAACCCTGTATTTCACTCTCGACCATCAGCCGCGCACAGTTGCCGTTACCCATGAGGAGGACGGGTTTTCAATGGAGATTGACGGCGGGACGATCCGCATCGGCGGCAATCTCGCGGAGAATGGCAAGCTGCGTGCGGTCATCGATGGCAGGCAGAGGCGGGGCTATTTCTTTGCCGAAGACAGCGGCCATACGCTTTTTCTGGACGGCGAGCATTATCGCATCAGCCAGCCGGACCCCGTCGATATAGCGGACGTCACCATCCACACCGGTGGTCTGGAGGCGCCCATGCCGGGCGTTATCCGTGCTTTGCTCAGCCAGAAAGGTGCGCTCGTCGAAGCCGGCGAGGCGCTGGTGGTGATGGAGGCGATGAAAATGGAGCACACGATCCGTGCCCCGGCGAAAGGTATCGTCGCCGCCATTAACTGTGCCGAAGGCGATATGGTGGCAGCCGGTGCGGTGCTGGTGGATTTCGAGCCGGAGGGCGCGTGACATGAGCTGGCCTGAAACCGTCAAAATCGTCGAGGTGGGCGCGCGTGACGGCCTGCAGAACGAAAGCACCGAAGTTCCCGTCGCCATCAAGATCGAACTGATCGAGCGGCTCGCAGCAGCAGGCCTGCCGGCGGTCGAGGCTGGCGCTTTCGTTTCACCCAAGAGAGTTCCGCAGATGGCGGGTTCGACGGCGGTGTTTCAGGGTCTAAGACAGCGGTACGGCACAGCCTATCCGGCGCTCGTTCCAAATATGAAAGGTTTCGAGGCGGCCATTGAAGCCGGCGTGACGGAAATCGCCGTTTTCGTCTCCGCATCCGAAGGCTTCAGCCAGCACAATATTGGCTGTTCACGTTCGGAAAGCCTCGAGCGACTACACGATGTCGCGCAGGTAGCAACCAGCCAGAATATCCGCATGCGCGGTTACGTTTCCTGCATTGCCGGCTGCCCCTATGACGGCGCGGTTGCGCCCGATGAGGTGGCGGCAATGGCCGACGCGCTTGTCACCATGGGGTGTTACGAAATTTCGCTCGGCGATACGATCGGCGTCGGCACAGCTGGCCAAATCCGCAACCTCATCGAGCATGTATCGACCCGCATCCCGCGTGAAAAAATCGCCATGCATTTCCATGACACCTATGGGCAGGGCGTGGCCAATGTGCTGGCCTCGCTTGAGGAAGGCATCGCCGTTTTCGACAGTTCCGTTGCCGGGCTGGGTGGCTGCCCCTTTGCGCCAGGAGCGAGCGGCAATGTCGCCACCGAAGATGTCGTTTATCTACTGCAGGGACTTGGCATCAAAACCGGTATCGACCTGATGGCGGTGGCGAAGACCGGTGACTGGATCAGCCGGCATCTCGGCAGGCCAAATGCGGCACGCGCCGGAAAAGCGCTGCTTGCCGCAAAACAGGAGGGTGACCTGCATGGCGGATGAGTTGTTACGCGAAACACGCAAGGATGTTCTGTGGCTGACACTCAACCGGCCGGAGGTGCACAACGCCCTCAATGCCGCCATGACCGATGCGCTCACGGATGCCATCCGCGCTGCATCCGGTGACCGCAATCTGCGCGCCGTGGTGATAACGGCGGCGGGAGATCGCAGTTTCTGTTCCGGAGCAGATCTCAAGGAAAGCGCCGGTGGCATGTTCCTTTCGCGCGATGGAACAAACCCCATTGCCGATGTGATGCGCGCCATCGAGCGATGCGAAAAACCCGTCATTGCCCGCATCAACGGCCGGGTCCTGGCTGGCGGGCTAGGCCTGATTGCCGCCTGCGATCTTGCCTATGCCGCCGATCATGCGGAATTTGGTCTGCCGGAAGTGCGGATCGGACTTTTCCCGGCCATGGTGGCGGCAAAGCTTCTGGCGAAAATGCCCTTGGGCGGGCTTCAGGAAATGGCTTATCTCGGCCAGCCGGTCAGCGCTGCGGAGGCAACACGCCTAGGCCTCGTCAATCGCACCGCGCCTGCCGCTGAACTCGATCGCTTGATCGAGGATGTTCTTGCAAAGCTGCGACAGAATGCGCCGGGCGCCATCGCAGCCGGAAAGGCAGCCTTGCTGGCGATGCGCGACATGCCGTCCGATGAACGGCTGGCCTTTGCCGAAACTACCATCGCCACCCTCAGCGGTAGCGATGAGGCGCGCGAAGGGCGGCAGGCTTTTGCGGAAAAGCGGCCGCCTATATGGGCGGGAACATCCTGAACCGCAGCACTTTCACCGCAGTCGTCACCTCTTGAGGCGTTAATCGATATAATGCCAATAGCCGCGTTGACCCCGTTCAGCAAATCGCGTTCTATCCAGCACCTTTCGCCGGATGGCGATCGGGCAGCCGGAGGAGACCCCATGCGCCTTGTAAAAACCGTCGCCGAATTGCGGAATGCGATTGCCGCCTTTCGCCGCGAGGGCAAGACTGTCGGCTTTGTGCCGACCATGGGTTTTCTCCATATCGGCCACCTCACCCTCGTTGCGCGAGCCAAGGCAGAAAACGACGTGACGGTGGTTTCCATCTTCGTCAACCCGCTGCAATTCGGCGCGAATGAGGATCTGGCGCGTTACCCGCGTGACCTCGCCCGCGACAGCGCGCTGCTGGAAGAGGCGGGCATCGATATTCTCTTCGCGCCAGAGGTGACGGAGATGTATCCGCGCCCGATGTCGACCGTCGTGGATGTGCCGGAACTGGGCAGCCAGCTGGAAGGCGCGGTGCGGCCGGGGCATTTTGCCGGCGTCACCACCGTCGTGACCAAGCTCTTTAACCTCGTCCAGCCGGATGCCGCCTATTTCGGCGAAAAGGACTATCAGCAGGTGACGCTGATCCGCCGCATGGTGGAAGACCTTGCCCAGCCGGTGCGGGTCGTGCCGGTCGCGACGGTGCGGGAGGTGGATGGCCTCGCCTGCTCCTCACGCAATGTCTATCTGACCCCCGAGCAACGCGCTGCCGCCGTGATCGTGCCGCGCGCGCTTGAAGAGGCTAGCCGGCTTTACGACCAGGGCCTCGACGATCCCACCGCCCTGGAAGCGGCGATAGAAAAATTTATCGCCTCTGAGCCACTGGCTTTGCCGGAAGTCGTTGCGGTGCGCGATCCCGATACGCTGGCGCCGGTTACCTCCGTGCAGTTGGGACCCGTGCTGGTGGCGCTGTTTGTGCGCTTCGGCAGCACGCGCCTGCTCGACAACCGCGTCATCGGCCGCGACAGAACTGAAAAAAGAGAGGCTGCCCAATGAGCACCCATGGAAAACTGAAGCGGCTGACGACAGCCTCCATCCGGCAGATGAAAGGTGAGGCTCGCATCGTCTGCCTCACCGCCTATACGACGCCGATTGCGCGCCTGCTCGATCCGCATTGCGACCTGCTGCTGGTGGGCGATTCACTCGGCATGGTGCTTTACGGCATGGACACGACGGTTGGCGTGACGCTGGACATGATGATCGCACACGGCCGCGCCGTCATGCGCGGCGTCAACCGAGCATGCGTCATCGTCGATCTTCCCTTCGGCACCTATCAGGAATCGAAGGAACAGGCCTTCCGCAACGCGGTGCGGCTGATGCAGGAAACCGGCTGCGACGGCGTGAAGCTGGAAGGCGGCGAAGAAATGGCCGAGACAATCGCCTTTCTGGTGGCCCGTGGCATTCCTGTCTTTGGCCATGTCGGCCTGATGCCGCAGCTTGTCCACACCGCCGGCGGCTTCCGCTCGCTCGGCCATTCAGATACGGAAACGCAAAAGATCTGGCGTGATGCGATTGCGGTCGATCAGGCGGGCGCCTTCGCCATCGTCGTGGAAGGCACCGTCGAGCCGCTTGCCCGCGAGCTGACCGAGAAACTTTCCGTCCCCACCATCGGCATCGGCGCATCACCGGCCTGCGACGGACAGGTGCTCGTCTCCGACGACATGCTTGGCCTGTTTTCCGATTTCAAACCGAAATTCGTCAAACGTTTTGCTGATCTTGGTGCGGCGGTTTCGGAAGCAACCGCTGCTTATGCCGACGAAGTTCGCTCAGGGGCATTTCCGGGGCCGGAGCATACGTTTCAGGTGCGCAAGCAACCCGTTAAGGGGGAGTAAGAAGCTTAGCCAGTATGTCGATGGCAAGCCTTGCCCTAAAACTCAACGTCATCCTCGGGCTTGACCCGAGGATCCATAACCTGACGCACCATGGATCCTCGGGTCAAGCCCGAGGATGACGGCGGAGAGGTGAGGCAATGCTGTTTGCTGTTAACCGCCTGCTCGGCCTGATCGCAGTCTTTGCGCATCCAGCAAATCGAACGACTACACAATACCACCGCTGCCACCAACCGAAGCCGGCCGTTCCGCCGCCACCCGCTTGCGATAACCGCTCGCCCGATATGTCGCGATGGGGTCGATTGCACCACCAGCCAATTGCCGGGCCTGCGCGAGGATGGGCTCTACATCGGTGCGATAAGCCCGTTTCAGCGTATCAGAAGCCAGCAGCGCATCATTTTCCTGCTGATAGCCGTCGAGAGCCACGCGATCCACCAGCAGTGCCTGCGCATAGGCGCGGCGGATTTCATTGGCGCTGGAGATCAGGCTTTCGATCGGGTCCGTCACATTATGCGACTGGTCGATCATATGGGCGGGGTGGAAGCCTTTCACGCCGCGATATTCGGCATCCACCAGTTCGTTGAACACGAGGAACAGGCGGTATGGCTCTATCGAACCGGCATCCAGATCGTCATCGCCATATTTGCTGTCGTTGAAGTGGAAACCGCCGAGCTTGCCGAACTGGATGAGCCGGGCGACGATCATTTCGATATTGGTGTTCGGCGCATGGTGGCCGAGGTCGACGAGGCAGAAGGCCTTTTCGCCGAGCGTATTGGCGATGAGGTAATTGGTGCCCCAGTCCTGCACGACGGTGGAATAGAAGGCCGGCTCGTACATCTTGTGTTCGGAGAAAATGCGCCAGTCATCCGGCAGCGCCTTATAGATATCGGCCATGCCGGCAAGATAGCGCTCGAAACTTCTGGTGAAATTACTCTGGCCGGGGAAATTGGAGCCGTCGCCCACCCACACCGTCAGCGCCTTGGAGCCGATGGCGTTGCCGATCTCGATACATTCGATATTGTGTTCGACGGCCTGCCGGCGCGTGGCGGCATCCGTATGGCTGAGGGAGCCGTATTTGTAGGAATGGCTCTGACCGGGCGCATCCGAAAACGTGTTGGAATTCATGGCGTCGAAGCCGAGACCCAGCGCATCGGCATGGGCCTTCAGCCGCTTCGGGTCTTCCTTGTCCCACGGAATATGCAGGGAAACGTTTGGTGTAGCGCGCGTCAGCTGGTTGATGACGGCGCAATCATCGAGCTTGTCGAAAATGCCGCGCGGCTCACCCGTGCCGGGAAAACGGGCAAAGCGCGTGCCGCCCGTGCCAACGCCCCAGGAGGGCACGGCGACGAAAAACTCCGCCACCTTGGCCGTAACGGCATCGATATCGATGTTACGGCGCGCAAGCTGGTTGCCCAGCGCCTGATAGTCGTCTTTCTGTGCGCCGGCGCGCTTTTCGTTTTCAGCCGCGATCACATCGGCGGCGATTTTCGTCTCGGTCATCTTTTCCTCCCGGGAATCGGTCCAGTGCATGCTTAGCTTATCGACCTCATCTCCGTCATACCGGCCTTGAGCCGGTATCCAGTCGACGCGCGTCTGCGCGGCGGGATAAGTTCCTTCAGCACAAGGACTTGGGCTGGCTGGATTCCGGCTCACGGCCGGAATGACGGAAATAAGAACGCACCAAACGCCTTATCGCGTAAAACTCTGCGCATTGCCGGCATCAACATTGATGATGTTGCCGGTGGACTTGGCGGAAGCGTCGGACGCCAGGAAGTAGATCGCCTCGGCGATGTCTTCCGGGAAGACGTTGAGCTTCAGCATCGAGCGTTTGCGGTAATGTTCCTCCAGATCGGTCACCTCGATCTTGGATGAAGCAGCACGCTGCTCACGCCACTCACCATTCCAGATTTTCGAGCCACGCAACACGGCATCGGGATTGACGGTGTTGACGCGAATGCCCGCTTCCGCCCCTTCAAGTGCAAGGCAGCGGGCCAGATGGATTTCCGCGGCCTTCGCCGTGCAATAGGCCGACGCATTGGGTGAAGAGGCAAGGCCATTCTTGGAGGCGACGAACACGACGTTGCCGCCGAGATTCTGACGCCGCAGCAGCCGGAATGCTTCTCGCGAAACAAGGAAATAACCCGTGGCGAGAATGTCGATATTCTTGTTCCACATGGCAAGCGTCGTATCTTCCACGGGTGCGGAAGAGGCAATGCCGGCGTTGGAAACGAGAATATCCACACCGCCGAATTCCACGCTCGCTTGCGCAAAGGCCGAAATGACCGCGTCTTCCTGCGTCACATCAAGCTTGACGGTACGCACCGCGTCGGCGCTGTAACGCTTGGCGAAATCGCCCTTGGCGGCTTCCAGCGCCGTCTCGTCAATATCGGCCAGAACCACGCAGGCACCCTCACCCGCCAGCCGTTCCGCCGTTGCCCGGCCAATGCCGCCGGCGCCGCCGGTGACGAAGGCCACGCGGCCGGCAAGGCTTTTCGGCTTCGGCATGCGCTGCAGCTTTGCTTCTTCCAGCAGCCAATATTCGATATCGAAGGCTTCCTGCTCGGGAAGCCCCTGATATTCGGACACGGTGGAAGCGCCGCGCATGACGTTGATGGCGTTGACATAAAATTCGCCGGCGATGCGGGCCGTGGCCTTGTCCTTCGCGAAGGACAACATGCCGACGCCGGGGATCAGGAAAATAACCGGGTTTGGATCGCGTATATCAGGCGAATTATCGTGGCGGCAGGCTTCATAGTAGCGGGTATAATCCGCGCGGTAAACTTCCAGCGCCTTGTCGAGACCCGCCGTCACAGCGTCCACATCTGGGTTCGCGGTATCGAGCTCAAGGATCAGCGGGCGGATTTTGGTGCGCAGGAAATGATCGGGGCAGGATGTGCCGAGATTTCCGAGCGGCTTCAATTCCTTCGAATTGACGAATTCAAGAACCGCATCCTGATCGTCAAAATGGCCAAGCTTGCGCTCCTCGCGGCCAATGCGGCCACGGATTTCCGGCATCAGCCGCGCGGCGATGGCGCGGCGTTCGGCAACCGGCAGGCTCTTGGCCACGGCACCGCCGAAGATCACCTTGCCTTCGGTCTTTCCAGCAAACCACTCGATCGCCTTGTTGATGATGGCGAGCGTCAGTTCGTAACATGCCTTGGCGTCATTATCCCAGGTGAACAGGCCGTGGCTTTCCAGCACAACGCCCTTGGCCTTGGGATTGGCCTTGACGAAGGCTTCGAGATCAAGCCCGAGCTGGAAACCGGGACGACGCCAGGGCAGCCAGCCGATGTCATCGCCGAAGATCTGCTGCGTCAGTTCCTTCGAATTCTTCGAAGCGGCAATAGCGATGATCGCATCCGGATGCATGTGATCGACATGATCGTAAGGCACAAAACCGTGCAGCGGCGTATCGATGGAGGCAGCACGCGGGTTGAGGTTGAAGGTGCAATGCGGCAGGAATCCGACCATGCGGTCCTCGTCTGCAACGCCTTTGTAAATGCCCTTCAGCGCTTCCAGCTTGTCGAGATAAAGCGTCGAAAAACCATCGAGCTTGATGGTGCCGACATCACCGCCGGAGCCTTTGACCCACATGACGCGGACCTTTTCACCGGTCAGCGGATCGGTTTCCAACACCTTTGCAGAGGTGTTGCCGCCGCCGTAATTGGTGATGCGCTTGTCCGCACCCAGCAGATTGGAGCGATAAAGCAGCTTGCCAGGCTCATCGAGCGTCCTGGCGTAAGCGTCGTCCCAACGGCTTTCGAGAAGGCGGGATGTTCCCGTCATGTCTTCCTCCCAATATCTGTCTTCATTCGCGGAGCCGATATCGGCCCGCCTCCTTTGATGGCAGGTATCGCGCATCCAAAAGCACAATGTCAATCAAAAACGATCATAATTTTTCATGTTGCAGCGCGATATTGATTAATTTGATCGTTCTTGATTGACAACGTAAAGAGATTGCGAATAATCACGGTCAGGAGGACCCCATGCACGAACGCGAACGCCATCGCATCATCTTGAGCGCCACGCAGGAAAAAGCTGTCGTGACGGTGCAGGATATTGCTGAACTCACGGATGCGTCGGAAGCGACAATCCGCCGGGATATCGCGTCTTTGCACGTTCAGGGCAAGTTGCGGCGCGTGCGCGGCGGAGCGGAAGCGGTGCATCCGCCGCAGCTCGGTAATCTTGCCGCACGTCCCTTCCGCGTGTCCGAATCGGTCAATATCGACAAGAAACGCGCAATTGCGCGCAAGGCGGTCGATCTCTGCAATGATGGCGACGCGATCATCCTGAATGGCGGCACCACGACATTCCAGATGGTGCATTACATGGCGGCACGCCGCCTGCAGGTGATGACCAATTCCTTCGCGATTGCCGAGCATCTGGTCAAGCATTCCAAATGCAGTGTCAGCGTGCCGGGCGGCGCGATCTATCGCGACCAGAGCCTTATCCTGTCGCCTTTCGAGAACGACGCGATCCGCAATTTTTATGCGCGACGGATTTTTCTCGGCGCGCAGGGCGTGGGCGCGCTCGGCATCATGGAGTCCGACGCGCTGGTCATCCAGAGCGAACAGAAGCTGATGCGGCAGGCGGAAGAACTGATCGTGATGGTCGATTCCTCGAAATTCAGAAAACGATCCAGCCTGATTTTATGCCCGCTCGAAAATGTCACGACCATCATCACCGATGACGGGATTTCGGACGAAGCGGCAAGGATGGTGGAAGATGCCGGCGTCGAATTGCTGATCGCCGGTGCGGTGGCAGCGGGAAAAACCGCCGGTCCGCCGGATGAGGAGAATTCTTCTTCAGTCGCTTGAGGAGTGCTGGAGGGAAAAGCAAGGTTCAAAACGGGAGGAAAAGGGACATGAAACTTACACGCAGAACATTGACCAGCGTTCTGGCACTCAGCGCGGCGCTCTCCGTCGCGGGGCTTGGCAGCGTTGCCCAAGCAGCAGACGTCAAGATCGCACTGGTGGTCAAGTCACTCGGCAACGGCTTTTTCGAAGCCGCCAACAAGGGCGCGCAGGAAGCGGCAAAGGATCTCGGCGGCGTCGAGATCATCTATACCGGTCCGACCAGCACCACGGCGGAAGGCCAGATCGAAGTCATCAATTCGCTGATCGCGCAGGGTGTCGATGCCATCGCCATTTCCGCCAACGACCCCGACGCCGTTGTTCCGGCGCTGAAAAAGGCGGCACAGCGCGGCATCAAGGTCATTTCCTGGGATTCCGGCGTGGCGCCCGAAGGCCGCATTCTCCAGCTTAATCCTTCTTCCAACGCGCTGATCGGCAAGATGTGCCTGCAGCTTGCCGCATCGCATCTGGAAGGCGGCAAGGGCGACTTCGCCATTCTTTCAGCCACCACCACCTCCACGAACCAGAATATCTGGATCGACGAAATGAAGAAGCAGCTGAAGGACTTCCCCGGCCTCAACCTCGTCACGACCGTTTACGGTGACGACCTTGCCGACAAGAGCTACCGCGAAGCGCAGGGCCTGCTCTCCTCGCAGCCGAATGTGAAGGTCATCGTCGCGCCGACGACGGTTGGCGTTCTCGCCGCCTCTCAGGCCGTGAAGGATGCCGGCAAAATCGGTCAGGTCTTCGTGACAGGCCTTGGCCTGCCGTCGGAAATGGCCGGCGCCATCAAATCGGGCGCGACCAAGGAATTCGCCATCTGGAACCCGATCGACCTCGGTTACTCCGCCACCCAGATCGCCTATCGCCTTGTGAAGGGTGAAGCCGACGGCAAGCCGGGCTCGGAAATCGAAGCCGGCCGCATGGGCAAGATCAAGGTTGGCGAAAACAGCGAAGCGGCCATGGCTGATCCGTTCATCTATGACGCGAAGAATATCGATCAGTTCTCGAAGATTTTCTGATCTGAGAAGTGACGGCAGGGCGTGGAGGGCACCCCCCTCTGTCCTGCCGGACATCTCCCCCTCAAGGGGGGAGATCGATATGCGGCGGCCTCTCGGCCATCTCCAACGTTGCGAGTGAGCGAGCGTTTTCTTCTGGCCGATCTCCCTCCTTGTGGGGGAGATGCCCGGCAGGGCAGAGGGGGGTGGCCCCGATCACTTCACTCAAAACTGACCGGTAAGACCTGATAATGCGTGCTGAAACCCAAACCATCAACATGACAGAGGCTTCGAGCGCCACGCCCATTCTGGAAATGCGCGGCATCAGCCAGATATTCCCCGGCGTGAAAGCGCTGGATGGCGTCGATATTGCGCTTTATCCCGGCAAGGTCACCGCGCTGATCGGCGAGAATGGCGCGGGCAAATCCACGCTCGTCAAAATCCTCACCGGCATCTACCGCCCGAACGAAGGCGAAATCCTGCTGGATGGCAAGGCTGTGACCTTTCACGGTGCGCAAGATGCCATCGATGCCGGCGTCACCGCCATTCATCAGGAAACCGTGCTGTTCGACGAGCTCTCGGTCGGCGAAAACATCTTCCTCGGCCATGCGCCAAAAGGCCGTTTCGGCCTGATCGACTGGAAGACCATCAATGAGCGAGCCAGAATTCTGCTGGAACAGCTCGAAAGCACCATCGACCCTACCATCCGGTTGAAAGATCTTTCGATCGCCCAGCGCCATCTGGTGGCCATCGCCCGTGCGTTGTCAGTCGAGGCGCGCATCGTGATCATGGACGAACCGACGGCTGCGCTTTCCCGCAAGGAGATCGATGATCTCTTCCGCATTGTCGAGAACCTCAAACGGCAGGGCAAGGCGATCCTCTTCATCAGCCACAAGTTCGATGAAGTCTATGAAATCGCCGAGAATTACGCCGTGTTCCGCGACGGGAAAATGGTCGGAGCCGGCACACTCGCCACCACGCCACAGGATGAGATCGTGCGCCTGATGGTCGGTCGCGACGTGACGAACGCCTTCCCCAAGCAGGCCGTCACTCTGGGACCAACGGTTTTGTCAGTTCGCGATTACTCGCACCAGACGGAATTCCGCGATATTTCGCTCGAGCTGCGCAAAGGCGAGATTCTCGGCCTTTACGGGCTGATCGGCGCCGGTCGCTCCGAACTCTGCCAGTCGCTGTTCGGCATCACCCGGCCGGCCTCTGGTGAGGTGACACTGAACGGCCAACGGCTCACCATTCGTTCGCCGGAGGATGCGATCCGCGCCGGCATCGTTTACGTGCCGGAAGAGCGCGGCCGCCATGGGCTGGCGCTGGACATGCCAATCTATCAGAACATGTCGCTGCCCTCTCTCACGCGCACATCGCGCAAGGGGTTTCTCGCCGCCGCCAATGAATTTGCGCTGGCGCGCAAATATGCGTCCCGTCTCGATCTACGTGCGGCTGCACTCTCCGTGCCTGTTGGCACGCTTTCGGGCGGCAACCAGCAGAAGGTAGTGATCGGCAAGTGGCTCGCCACCCAGCCCAAGGTCATCATTCTCGACGAGCCGACCAAGGGCATCGATATCGGCTCCAAGGCCGCCGTGCATGGCTTCATCAGCGAGCTTGCGGCCGAGGGGCTTTCCATCATCATGATTTCATCCGAACTTCCCGAAATCCTCGGCATGTCCGACCGTGCCATCGTCATGCGCGAAGGCCTGATGGCGGGCCAGTTCGAACGCGCCGATTTTTCTCCGGAAAAGCTGGTGCGCGCCGCCACCGGCAATGCCTGAGAGGGGCAACCACATGCAACGTCTACTCAAAAATCGCGAATGGCTGCTGGCGGGCATCATCATCGTCATGATCGCCGGTTTTGCGCTGCGCGCGCCCGGTTTCAGCCGGCCCGGCAATCTCGTCAATATCTTCAACGACACGTCCATCCTCATCATTCTGGCGCTTGGCCAGATGGCGGTCATTCTCACCAAATCCATTGATCTCTCCGTCGCCGCCAATCTCGCCTTTACCGGCATGGCGGTGGCGATGACCAATGCCGCCTTTCCGGGTATTCCCCTGCCGCTTCTCATCGCCATGGCGGTCGGCATCGGTGCGTTTCTCGGCTCGCTCAACGGCGTACTGGTCTGGTGGCTCGGCATTCCGCCCATCGTCGTCACGCTCGGCACGCTCACCATCTATCGCGGCATGGCCTTCGTGCTGTCGGGCGGCGGCTGGGTGAATGCGCACCAGCTTTCGCCGACCTTCCTCAATGTACCGCGCACCGTAATCCTCGGCATGCCGGTTCTTTCATGGGTGGCGATCCTCATCATCGTCGGTGCCTGGCTGGTGCTCAGCCGCACCTCCTTTGGCCGTTCGGCCTATGCATCGGGTGGTAATCCGAGTGCAGCCGTTTATGCGGGCATCGATGTCGGCCGCACGCGCTTCTTCGCCTTCGTACTGTCAGGTGCGCTTGCCGGGCTCGCCAGCTATCTCTGGGTATCGCGTTATGCGGTTGCCTATGTCGATATCGCCGCCGGTTTCGAACTGGACAGTGTGGCGGCCAATGTGATTGGCGGCATCTCGATTGCCGGTGGCATCGGCTCGGTGGCCGGCGCCGTGCTTGGCGCGCTGTTCCTCGGCGTCATCAAGAACGCGCTCCCGGTCATCGGCATCTCGCCCTTCGCGCAGATGGCGATATCAGGCGTGGTGATCGTGCTTGCCGTCGTCTTCAACGCCCGCGCCGAAGCTCGAAAAGGCCGCATCATCCTGCGCGACCGGGCGGCAGCCGATCAGGCCAAGGAGGCCGCAGCATGACCTCGCAACCGACACAGACACCCCGCATCATCCCGGACAAGCTCGGTACGCCGCTGCGCCGTGTCATGGCCAGCTGGGAAGTGCTACTGCTGGGCGTTGCGATCCTGATCTTCATCGCCAACTCGCTCGCCTCGCCCTATTTCCTCAATGCCTGGAACCTCTCCGACGCAACCTTCAATTTCACCGAAAAGGCGATCATCGCCTTTGCCATGGCCCTGCTGATCATTGCCGGTGAAATCGATCTATCCGTCGCCGCCATCATTGCGCTTGCCTCCACCGCCATGGGTGCGGCGGTACAGATGGGCGTCGGCACGCCCGGCCTCGTCGCCATCGGCATCGGCACTGGGCTTTTGTGCGGGGCTTTCAACGGCTTTCTGGTCGCCGGGCTGAAACTGCCGTCCATCGTCGTCACCATCGGCACGATGAGCCTGTTTCGCGGCATCTCCTATATGGTGCTGGGCGATCAGGCCTATGGCAAATATCCGGCCGACTTCGCCTATTTCGGCCAGGGTTACGTGATCTCGGTCATATCCTTCGAATTCGTGCTGTTCATCGTCATGGCTGTCCTCTTCGCCATTCTGCTGCACACCACCAATTTCGGCCGGCAGGTCTATGTCATCGGCACCAATCCCTTCGCCGCCCGCTTCTCCGGCATTCCCGTCGAGCGGGTGAAGTTCATCCTCTTCCTGCTCACCGGCCTGATGAGCGGCATCGCCGCCGTCTGCCTCACCTCCCGTCTCGGCTCCACCCGCCCGTCGATCGCTCAGGGCTGGGAGCTTGAAGTGGTGACCATGGTGGTGCTGGGCGGCGTTTCCATTCTCGGCGGCTCGGGCACCATTGCCGGCGTCGTCATCGCCGCCTTCGTCATGGGCCTTGTCACCTTTGGTCTTGGCCTGCTGAATGTGCCTGGTATCGTCATGTCGATCTTCGTCGGCCTGTTGCTGATCGTCACCATCGCCATCCCCATCGTCGTTCGTCGCCTTAGAGCCATGAGAGGCTGAGCTATGCCGGAATTCGAAAAACACGCCTTCAAGATGAAGCTCCATGCTGGCAAGCAGGCCGAATACAAAAAACGCCATGACGAAATATGGCCGGAACTGGTGACGCTGCTGCATGAAGCCGGCGTGAGCGATTACTCCATCCATCTCGACCCGGAAACGAACATCCTGTTCGGCGTTCTCACGCGTCCCAAAAACCACGGCATGGCGGCATTGCCCGAGCATGCCGTGATGAAGAAATGGTGGGCGCATATGGCAGATATCATGGAAAGTAACGCCGACAATTCACCTGTGGCGAAAGACCTCGTGCCGGTGTTCCATCTGCCATGAGCGACAGCATCAAGCCCGGTCGCATCGCGGTCATCGATATCGGCAAAACCAATGCCAAGGTCGTCGTCATCGACACCGGTAGCGGTGAGGAAATTGCCAGCGACAGGCGGGCAAACCCCGTCCTTCGCGACGGCATTTATCCGCATTACGATGTGGAGATGCTCTGGAGCTTCATTCTCGCCTCTCTGCAGCGGTTTGGCGAGGAACCGGGCTTCGACGCGATTTCGATCACCACCCATGGCGCAGCGGCTGCCCTTCTCGATGAGAACGGCGATCTTGCCATGCCGGTGCTGGATTATGAGCACAGCTATCCCGCCGCTGTTCAGGAAGCCTATCTTGGCCTGAGACCCGATTTTTCAGAAACCGGCTCGCCGCAGCTTCCCGTCGGGCTGAACCTTGGCGCACAAATCCATTTTCAGAAAACCGCGTTTCCACAGGAGTTCGCCAGGGTACGCAGCATCGTCACCTATGCGCAATATTGGGCGGGGCGGCTGACCGGCGTTCACGCGACCGAAACGACGTCCCTCGGTTGCCACACTGACCTCTGGAACCCGCGGCGAAAAATCTTCTCCTCGCTGGTCGATCGTCTCGGCATCGGGCAATTGATGGCGCCGGTGCGTTCCGCTTTCGATGTGCTCGGGCCGGTTCGCAGGTCACTGGCGCAGGAAATGGGCCTTTCGCCTGACATGC
Organism: Agrobacterium sp. O3.4; assembly: GCF_041414895.1. Lineage (NCBI taxonomy): Bacteria > Pseudomonadati > Pseudomonadota > Alphaproteobacteria > Hyphomicrobiales > Rhizobiaceae > Agrobacterium > Agrobacterium sp. O3.4. Next base: position 487,448 of record NZ_JALPZP010000002.1, on the reverse strand, counting down.
CGGTCTATTGCGGTATCCACGATTCCAACGCATCCCTCCTGCCGCATCTGTTGCGCCGGCAGGGCGATTTTTCGGTCGTCTCGACCGGCACATGGGTGGTGAATTTCGCCATCGGCGGCACAGTGGATACGCTGGACCCCGCCCGTGACACGCTGTTGAATGTCGATGCTCTCGGACGCCCCGTTCCGTCCTCCCGTTTTATGGGCGGCAGGGAATATGAAATGTTGACGCAGCAATTCGGGCCTGCGCCGGACGACGAGATCGAGGCGACGCTTGGTGGTGTGCTGGCCAGGGGCATGATGCTGTTGCCCAGCGTCGTCGGCGGTTCCGGCCCCTTTCCCGGCAAAACGGCGCGCTGGATCAATGACGAAAACGCCACGGTCGCGGAGCGGCACGCGGCGGCATCCCTTTATCTTGCGCTTATGACGGAGTTCAGTCTTTCGCTGATCGGGCGAAAAGGCCCGGTGCTGGTTGAAGGCCCATTTGCCAGCAATGCGCTTTATCTCAAGGCGCTGGCGGGTTTTGCCAATACGGAGGTGATCGCCGTCGGCGGTTCCACCGGCACCAGCGCGGGCGCCGCACTCCTCACCGGCATCAGGCCGCTTGCCGGCCGGGAGCGTCATTTCGCTCCTGATAGCATCGCCGGGCTTGATCCATATCGTAGCGACTGGCTCGCGCGTCTGGGTTGACGCAAAATACGAAATGCGGCCTCGAATGAAGCCGCATTTCGTTTCGTCTTAAGATCAGCCCTTGATGAAGGCCAGAAGATCGGCGTTCAGCACATCGGCGTTGATGGTCAGCATGCCGTGCGAGAAACCGGGATAGGTCTTCAACGTACCGTTTTTCAAGAGCTTTACCGACTTCAGCGCGGAGTCGGCAATCGGCACGATCTGGTCGTCTTCGCCGTGCAGCACCAGTGTCGGTACGCTGATCGCCTTCAGGTCTTCCGTCTGGTCGGTTTCGGAGAAGGCCTTGATGCCATCGTAATGGGCCTTTGCGCCACCCATCATGCCCTGCCGCCACCAGTTCTGGATCACACCTTCCTGCGCGGTCGCACCATCACGGTTAAAACCGTAGAACGGGCCGGACGGCACATCGCGGAAGAACTGCGCGCGATTTGCGGCAAGCGCCGAGCGGAAGCCGTCAAAAACCTCCATCGGCAGGCCTTCGGGGTTTTCCGCGGTCTTGAGCATCAGAGGTGGCACGGCGGAAACGAGCACGGCCTTGGCAACGCGGCCGGCGGGTTCGCCATGTTTGGCAACATAACGGGCAACTTCGCCGCCGCCGGTGGAGTGGCCGATATGGACGGCATTCTTCAGGTCGAGCGCCTCGGCGACGGCAAAAGCGTCAGCGGCGTAATGATCCATGTCGTGACCTTCGGCAACCTGGGCAGACCGGCCATGGCCACGGCGATCATGGGCGATGACGCGAAAACCCTTGGAAAGGAAGAACAGCATCTGCGCATCCCAATCATCGGAAGAGAGCGGCCAGCCGTGGTGAAACATGATGGGCTGGGCATCCTTCGGGCCCCAGTCCTTGTAGAAGATTTCGGTTCCGTCTGTCGTCTTTACAAAGCCCATGATCATTCTCCTTCGGTTGCGTTGGCATCTTCCGGTGCGGTGTCAGTTGTGCGCCGGTTTGATGGAGGGATGATGACGCAGGGCAACGGTTGCGACAATTGCAACAATAATTGGCAATGAATTGCTGTTTATGAAATTATCTTTTCGATCCGCCTGGCTGCACACGCATCGAACCGCTCCGCGCCCTCACTCTGCAGTGAGAACGAGAGGATAGGCAGACGGTTCCGTGAATTCAATCACCTACTGGGGCGACCCTCGTCTTCAATCCACCTCGGGATCGTATTCCCTCGGGCTGTCATCCTTGGAAAACAACACACAAGGTCCGCGGGAACCGCGCGGATCATAGGCATAGCCCTTGGCCGTCAGCGCCTGCATGATATCGCGAACCCCGGCAAGGCCATAAAGATGGTCATGCAGCTCGACGAATATCCGCTCCACGCCGGCAAGATCGGCCCTGCCAAGCAGGTCACGTTCGGCGCCTTCAATATCCATCACGAGGGCGGTAATGCCGTGGCCGGCAATAAATTCATCGATATTTTCGGAAGAGATTTCGATGCGCTGTTCATAAGGCCCCTGATTTTCGTCCATGGAGGACATCCAAAGATCCTTGCGGACGTAGAAAGGATAGGTGCTCGGCGCATCGGCGGTGAGAAGCCCCTGCGAAAACACGACATTGCCGCGGCAATTGGCCTTGAGCACCCGCTCTGCCAGCGCCGCCGTCGACGGATTGGCCTCAAAAGCCCACACCGAAACATCGTCAATGCCGGCAATGATGGAGGTGATGATGCCGATGCCGGACCCCAGTTCCAGCACGCGGTCGCCGGGCTTGATGGCTTTCAGGACGCTGCGGGCCTCTTTCGCCTCATAGCTGCCGTCGGTCAGCGCCTGCCAGATGACGGGCGACACCTCATCGGAAGAAAGAGGCAGGGCAACTCCATGCACGTCCAGTATTTCCATGTCTCAAGCCTTTTCGCAAAACCCGGTCGTTTCACCAGAACGATCCCGTATCGACCGGAATGCTCTACAGCATCGATGCAGCAACCGGTATCGGTTTTAGCAGGAACCGATGCATCCGGTTAAAATTTCGATACGCTTGCAGTGATGCGAAAAGGGGATTTCAGACGGAGCTCCAGAACACCAGTTCCTTGGCCGGCAGCGGCCTGCTGATCAGATAACCCTGTACCTGATCGCAACCCAGACGTCTGACGCATTCATATTGCTCTTCCGTCTCGATGCCTTCGGCAATCGTGGTCATCCGCAGACTACGGCCCACCCCGACCACAAATTCGACGATCGCCAGCGCGTCACGATCGCTGGTAATATCGCGCAGGAAGGACCGGTCGATCTTGATCTTGTCGAAGGGTACGCCACGCAAATTCGCAAGCGAGGAATAGCCTGTGCCAAAATCATCCATGGCGATCTTGATGCCGACATCCTTCAGCCGGGTCAGCGTATTGATCGTCTGATCGCTCTTGTTCAGCAGGATCGATTCGGTGATCTCAAGCTCAAGCCGGCTCGGCTCCAGCCCGCTTTTTTCAAGGGCACCCATGACGTTCTGGATGAGGTTGGTGCTGTGAAACTGAACCGGTGACAGGTTTACCGCCACTTTCATGTCCTCGTCCCAGCCCATCGCCTCGCGGCAGGCGGTCTCCATCACCCATTTTCCGAGCGAATGGATAAGGCCGGTTCGTTCCGCAACGGGAATGAACACGCTGGGCGGCACATCCCCCCGCACGGGATGCTTCCAGCGCAGAAGTGCCTCGAAGCCGCAGAGCTTGCGTGTCTGCGTTGCCACCTGCGGCTGGTAATAGACTTCCATCTCATCGTTCTGCAGCGCCGTCTGCAGATCGGCCTCGAAGGATTTCTTTTCGGTCAGCTGCTTCTGCATACGGACCTTGAAAACACTTGCCCGGCCCGGACCGATGGCTTTCGCCTCATAAAGCGCCAGATCGGCGCGTTTGAACAATTCATCCGCATCGACTGTACCATGCGATATGGCGATGCCGATGCAGGTGCCGATTTTGACCTCCTGCACGCCAAGCTGGTAGGTGCGGCTGATCTGGTCGATGAGCTTGGAGGCAAGGCGGCGGGCCGTGTCCTCGTTAAGGTCATCGGAGACCACGGCAAATTCGTCGCCGCCCAGCCGGCATACCATGTCGTAATCGCCGCTGATGGCCGAAAGCCGCTGCGCCACGGCCTGGAGCAGCGCATCACCCGCATCGTGGCCAAGCGTATCGTTGACGTCCTTGAACCCGTCGAGATCAAGCAGAAGGATCGCCGTCGTTCCGGTACCGCCGAAGGATCGGCGCAATCTCTCGATCAATTCCTGGCGGAACAGGGACCGGTTGGGCAGTCCGGTCAGCGCGTCGTGATAGGCGTCATGTTCCAGCCGCACGTTTTTCGCCTGCAGCTCCAGCGTTGCGGCGCGCAGATCGTCCGTCAGGCCGCGCATGCTTTTCTGTGCACGATTCAGAAGGTCGTTCTGACGAAGCAGCAATATGACTAGCGCGATACCGCAGAGGATGAGGCCACCCGCCAACGCGGTATAGACGATGTGAAGCTTGCGCACATCCTCATGGGCTGTATCGATGAGATTGACGTCATAGGCCACTGATGAGGAAGCCAGTGTCGTCATCGGCGCATCAAGCGCGCTCATGGCCGAAAGCAGATCCGGAACATCCGCCGGTTCCAGACTGTTAATCTGCTGTTCCAGGCGCGCCAGAACGGCATCAAGCTGGGTTACCAGATCTCGCCACTGCTGCTTTTCATGGATGAAGGCCCCCAGATTACCCTGTTTCAAAAGCTCCAGGCGGCTGAGCATGATGTCCAGACGCAGCTGCAATTCATCCCGGTCAAGCTTGCCGGGGCTTAGCGCGAATACGGCAAGCTTGTTCTGAAGTCGAAGATATTCCGCCACGGTCTGGCTGACGGCCCACGAATCGTTATAGCGGGCGAACTTCTGCAAAGCGGTTTGCCGCTCGGCAATGACGAAAGCGATATAGCCCGTTGCCAGGACGAAGCAACAGATGATCACCGCCACAAGTTTTCGCAAACGGCACCTTTATTCCACTATCAATTTGGCGACTTGCCACGCGGACCGCGAATAGTAGGTCTGCTTCTGTAATTCCGGGTCGCTGTCATAGGGGTAGATGACGAACAACGGACCCTTTTCTCGAACTGTCATGTAGTTGCCATCCAGTTTGATCGCCAGAATAACGTTAAATTTCTTAAAATCCTCAACCGGTATCGTGCTGACATAATCATTGAGAGCGACCGCCGTGATGCTGGTGCCCGTCGCACCGACGACCTCCATCAATTTTTCCAGCGAAACACCATCGAAACGGACGCGACCATCGTGCCATGGCGTCGTCGTCTCCACCGTCACCATGCCAAGCGCCTCCAGCATGTCGCGATCGAACTGCGCAGCACCATCGGCATTCGTATTGGTGATCTTGCCGGATATGGTTAATATCGGCTTTCCTTGCGGTTTGGCAATTGTCCCCGCTTGGGCACAGGAAAGCCACACGAGCGACAAGAACGCGCTGAGAAGTACCCGGGCGAAACTCATACTTTTTCTCCATCGATAACGTTCAGGTCGAAGGTTTTCGCCAACCGCTGATGGTCAAGGGAACCGACGTCCGCAATATATATCAGGAAAGTATGTTATATCCTCACTGAGATTTTATCCGTATTTTCTCTAGGTTTTGAGTAAACCCTTTGGATAATTTTTCCGTCTTATTTGTACTTTTTTACGTTTCGCGCACTGTTATGACGCATGCAAAGCCCGCTCATGCCGCCACACCAAATTCCTCCGGCGGAACGAAGGCCAAATCGTGACGGGGGCTTTCCTGGCCACATACGGAAACATGTGATTCGCGCAAACCGGAGGTTGCGACCGGAAACCCGGCATCGACTTGCATGCTAAACATAAATGACAAAAGACAAGTTCCACGTCACAGAAAAATCATCGTCTTTGCCAGAGCCGACGGTTGAAACATACCGCGCGGAACTTAATATAAAGGCTGTCGTTTCCGTTTCCGGCAACTCCAGAATCCCCGCCGGAAATGTCCAGACACACGTTCCGCGCAGCGAAAGCCGCGATGCCGGATATCGTCCGGCCAGGAAAATTCTGTTCACGTCTCCGGGCCGGACGGCATCTGCCGTATTGGCCGCATCATGAAGGTAGCCCCTATGCACACCTATCCCGACATCAAACTTCTCATTGATGGCGAATGGCGAGACGCCGTTTCCGGCAAGACGATCGCCGTGTCCGATCCGGCAACCGACGAGATCATCGGCGCGATCGCCCATGCAGAGAAGGAAGACCTCGATCTGGCACTTGCCGCCGCTGACCGCGGTTTCAAGGTGTGGCGCGACACCTCGCCCTTCGAGCGTTCGAAAATCATGCGCAAGGCCGCGGATATCCTGCGCGAACGCAAGGACAAGATCGCCTATATGATGACGCGCGAGCAGGGCAAGCCGCTGGCGCAATCCGGTACCGAAATCATGGGCGCCGCTGATACCATCGACTGGTTCGCCGAAGAAGCCCGCCGCACCTATGGCCAGGTCATTCCCGCGCGTGCGGCCGGCGTTTCGCAGCTTGCCATCAAGCTGCCGGTCGGTCCCGTTGCAGCGTTTACGCCGTGGAACTTCCCGATCAACCAGATCGTCCGCAAGCTTTCCGCAGCGCTCGCCACCGGCTGCTCCATCATCGTCAAGGCGCCGGAGGAAACCCCGGCATCGCCGGCGGAACTCATCCGCGCTTTCGTGGATGCCGGCGTACCGGCGGGCGTTATCGGTCTCGTTTACGGCGTCCCATCAGAGATTTCGGAATATCTGATCCCGCATCCGATCATCCGCAAGATTTCCTTCACCGGCTCCACTCCGATCGGCAAGCACCTCGCGGCGCTGGCCGGCAAGCACATGAAGCGCGCCACGATGGAACTCGGCGGCCATGCGCCGGTGATGATCTTCAACGACGCCGATATCGAAAAGGCGATTGAGGTGACTTCGCTTTCGAAGTTCCGCAATGCCGGACAGGTCTGCGTGGCCCCCACCCGCTTCCTCGTGCAGGACGGCGTTGCGGACCGTTTCCTTGAAGGTTTCGTGGAAGCCGCCAAGGCGGTCAAGGTCGGCAATGGTCTGGAAGACGGCGTCATCATGGGTCCGCTCGCCAATGAGCGGCGTATTCCGGCGCTGGAAGGCCTCATCAGCGACGCGGTTTCCCATGGCGGCGAATTGAAGACCGGCGGCCGCCGCATCGGTAACAAGGGCAACTTCTTCGAACCGACGGTTCTCGCCAACGTGCCGACCAGCGCCAAGATCATGAATGACGAGCCCTTCGGCCCGGTCGCAATCATCAACCGCTTCTCGAGCTTCGACGATGCGGTTGCCGAAGCCAACCGCCTGCCCTTTGGTCTTGCATCTTATGCCTTCACCGGTTCGGTCAAGACCGCACATGCGCTCGGTCACCAGGTTGAAGCCGGCATGCTGACCATCAACCATAATGGCTTGGCGCTTCCCGAAGTCCCCTTCGGCGGCATCAAGGATTCCGGTTACGGTACCGAAGGCGGCTCGGAAGCCGTTCAGGCCTATCTGGAGACCCGCTTCATCAGCCAGATGAGCTGATTTGCGCAAAATCTCTTCTCCCCGCCGGGGAGAAGATGGCCTGAAGGGTCAGATGAAGGGCAAGCTCTCCGCATATCTTTGCCGTTGCCCCCTCATCCCGCTGCCGCGACCTTCTCCCCCTCGGGGAGAAGGCGAAAGTCGCGGTCGCTCGATAGATTCTCAACCCCGAGAGTTGCCATAGCTTGCCTCCAGCCTCATCCTGCCTTAAAAGAACAAAAAGTGAACTTTGAGGGCGATATGAGCGACACGGCGGCACCGGCGTTGAAGGAAATCTTCAACCGCGAAAAATTGCGGCATATTGCCGATCAGACCAAGGCCGTGCATCCGCCGTTTGATGTTTCCGCCTTCATCGCACTCGCAACGACAAATCTCGACGCGCTCGGCATCATGCAGCGCATGCGGCAGGTGGCGACCAGCCTGCATGCCACGCTGCCGGGCGACTATGCCCGCAACATCGAAATCCTGACCGCTGCTGCCCCCGGCATCGGCAATGGCTTTGCATCCATTTCGCTGCCGGAATATGTGGCGCTTTATGGCCTCGGCGATTTCGATCTTTCCATGCAGGCGCTGCAATATTTCACCCGCTTCGGCTCCTCGGAATTCGCCATCCGCCATTTTTTGCAAAAGGATATCGCCCGTACCCTTGCCGTGATGGAAACATGGTCGCGGCACGAGAACGAGCATGTACGGCGTCTGGCAAGCGAAGGCTGCAGGCCGCGCCTGCCCTGGTCGTTCCAGCTCAAGCCGCTGATCGACGACCCGTCGCCGGTAACCGCAATCCTGGATACAATGAAAGCCGATGAAGCGCTTTACGTGCGCAAATCCGTTGCCAATCACCTGAACGACATCACCAAGGACAATCCCGCCTTCGTGCTGGCGCTGATCGACACATGGCCGAAAGACAATCCGCATACGCGCTGGATTACCCGGCAAGCCTTGCGTACGCTGATCAAGAAGGGCGATGCCGCCGCACTCTCCCATCTCGGCGCGCATGAGAAAGCGCAGATCGCGCTTGCAGCGTTTCAGGTCTCACCGGAAAAGATCGTTCTAGGCAATCCCGTGCGGATTTCGGCCTCCTTCACCTCCACGGCAAAGAGCCCGCAGAAACTGGTGATCGATTACGCCGTGCATTACGTCAAGAAGAGCGGCGACGCCTCGGCGAAGGTCTTCAAGTGGAAGGAGATCGAACTTCAGCCGGGCGAGACATGCACACTGTCAATCAGCCGCGCCATGCGCGACTTTACCACCCGCAAGCACTATGCCGGTGTCCACAAGGTCGATCTCATGGTCAATGGCAGGCTGGCAGCCGAGGCCTCTTTCGAGCTTCTGATCTAAGGCTGCCGAGGGTCACTCACGCCGCCGGGAAAATCTTTGCCCGGCGGATGATGATGGAGCCACGATCACCGGCAGCGACATCATTTTCCGGCGGCACGTCGAATTCCAGGAGATCACCGCCATCGGTGCTGGCGATCACCCGGCGCTCTCCCGCCCGGTCGAGAACGCGCGCCACCGAAGCCGGAATGCCCTCATGCAGGTCCTCCCATTCGAGATCGCCGGGACGGGCATAGATATCGACGGCGCCATCTCCCTGTCCATAGGAGAAGGGCAGTTCATTGTCGCCGACATAGACCTTGCCGCCACGCGCCACGCCGGAAACCCGGTTGGCATCGCCGAGAAAACGCATGACGAACGAACTATTCGGCTGGCGGCACACTTCTTTCGGCGTTCCCTGCTGCACGATCTCTCCCTGGTTGAGAATGACGACACGGTCAGCCAGATCGAGCGCCTCTTCCTGATCATGCGTCACGAAAATCGTGGTGATACCGAGTGCATCATGGATTTCGCGCAGCCAGCGACGCAGGTCGCGGCGCACATTGGCGTCGAGCGCGCCGAATGGCTCATCCAGCAGAAGAACTTTCGGGTCGACCGAAAGGGCGCGCGCCAGCGCCACGCGCTGCCGCTGCCCGCCGGATATCTGCGCCGGAAAACGGTCACCCAGACCGTCGAGTTTGACAAGATGCAAAAGTTCCGCGACACGGGCGTCAATCGTCGCCTTGTCACGCTTGACCTTTGATACCTTCATACCGAAGGCGATGTTCTCATGCAGCGTCATATGCGGGAACAGCGCATAATGCTGGAATACGAAACCGACGCCGCGATCGCGCACCGGAATATTGGTGGCGTCCTCGTCCCCAAACAGGATGCGGCCGCCATCGCTATATTCGAGACCGGCAACCATGCGCAAAATCGTCGTCTTGCCGGAGCCGGAAGGCCCGAGCAGCGCCAGAAGCTCGCCGCTTTCGATATCGAGTGAGACATCGCGCACGGCGCGGAAGGTATCGAAGGTCTTCACCACATTTTCGAGGCGGATTTTCATGGGAATCAGGTCTCCGTGGCGATGGCAGCATCGCCGTTGGTCTTTTTGCGCCCACGCCCGGCACCGCGCCGTTCCAGCGCCACTTTGGCAATGATGGTGACGACGGCGAGCAAGGCAAGGATCGACGCCGAGGCAAAGGCGCCGGCCGTCTGGTAATCGTGGTAGAGCAGCTCGATATGCAGCGGCAACGTGTTGGTCTGGCCGCGAATATTGCCTGACACGACCGATACCGCGCCAAACTCACCCATCACGCGGGCGTTGCACAGAACAACACCATAAAGCAGCGCCCATTTGATATTCGGCAGCGTCACCGAAAAGAAGGTGCGCCAGCCGGATGCGCCAAGCGAAGTTGCCGCCTCTTCCAGATCACGGCCTTGCGCCTGCATCAAGGGAATGAGTTCACGCGCCACGAAAGGTGCCGTGACGAACATCGAGGCGATGACGATGCCGGGCAGCGCGAAGAGGATCTTGATGTCGTGCGCATCGAGAAACGGCCCGAACAACCCCTGTAATCCGTAAACAAAGAGATAGGCGACACCGGCGACGATCGGCGAGATGGAGAAGGGTATTTCGATCAGCACCAGCAGGAAGCGCCGGCCGGGAAAATCGAACTTGGTGATAGCCCATGCGGCCGCAACGCCGAAGGCCGTATTGATGGGCACGGCGATCAACGCCGTCAGCACCGTCAACATGATGGCGTGGCGGGTGTCGGGATGAGTGATGGTGGCGGAATAGACCTTCCAGCCCTGCGAAAAAGCCTCGACGCCGATGATGATCAGCGGGGCGACAACCAGCAAAGCGCCGATGACCAGCACGAAGGCGATCAGGCTGCGGCGAACCCAGTTTGCATCTCCGACGCGCGGCGGCTTGCGGTGTTGGGAAAAGGCGCTCATGTCCTAGTTCCTCACCGTGTAACGCAATGCGCGCGTCTGCAGGTAATTGGTCACGGCCAGCATGATGAAAGCGGTGATGAGCAGTACGGAGGCGATGGCGGCTGCGGCCTGATAATCATATTCTTCCAACCGGATGAAGATCAACAGAGCGGTGATTTCAGTCGAAAATGGCTGGTTGCCGGCAATGAAGATGATCGCTCCGAATTCGCCGAGGCTGCGGGCGAAGGAAAGCGACAGACCGGCCAGAAGAGCGGGCGTCAAAAGCGGCAGGATGACCTTGCGGAAGATTTCGAGATCCGAACCACCGAGCGACTGCGCCGCTTCTTCCAGCGCCGGATCGAGGTCTTCCAGCACCGGCTGCACGGTGCGGACGATGAAGGGCAGGCTGGTAAAGGCCATCGCCACCATGATGCCAACGGGCGTATAGGCCACCTTGATGCCGAGCGGTGCCAGCAGCGAACCAAACCAGCCATTGCCCGCAAACAGCGTCGTCAGCGCAATGCCGGCGACGGCGGTGGGCAGCGCAAAGGGCAAATCGACGATGGCATCAACGAAACGCCAGCCGGGAAAGCGGTAACGCGTCAGCACCCAGGCGAGCGCCAGCCCGAAAATGACATTGAACAGCGTGGCGGCCAGCGCGCAGAGCACGGTGACGCGATAACTGGCAACGGCACGCGGCGAAGAAATGATTGCCCAATATTCGGCCGGCCCAAGGCTTGCCGCCTTGAACACCAGCGCCGAGAGCGGCAGGAGCACGATGATCGCGACGTAAGTCAGGGTAACGCCAAGGGACAATTTCAGCCCCGGCAGAACATTCCGCTTCAAACCCCCGCCCCCATTTCATCATGAAGCGACCCGGCAGTTTCCCGCCGGGTCGTTTTCAAATTCCGTTTCGTTGTGATTAGCGGCTGCCGTAAAGCGTATCAAGCGTCGCGCCGGATGCAAAATGCTCTTTCTGGATTTTATCCCAGCCGCCGAACACGTCATTGACGTTGACGAGGCGAATCGCCGGAAAGTCACCCTTGAATTCGCCGACGACTTTTTCGTCATGCACGCGGTGGCCGAACTGCGCCGCAATGCGCTGGCCTTCTTCCGTATAGAGGAAATCAAGGTAGCTCTTGGCCAGTTCACGCGAACCGCGCTTGTCGACCACCTTGTCCACCACCGCCACCGGGAATTCGGCCAGCAGGCTGACGGAAGGCACGACGCCTTCAACCTTGTCCTTGCCATATTGCTTGGCAATGCCACGGGTCTCGGCCTCGAAGGTGATCAGCACGTCGCCGATTTCACGCTCGACGAAAGTGGTGGTCGCAGCACGCCCCCCGGTGTCGAAAACCGGCGTGTTGTCGAAAATTTTCTTGACGAATTCCTGAACCTTCTTCTCGTCACCGTTGAACTTCTCCTTGGCGTAAGCCGTGGCAGCGAGGTAGGTGTAGCGGGCGTTACCCGAGGTTTTCGGATTGGGGAAAACAACCTTCACGTCGTCGCGGGCAAGGTCGTCCCAATCCTTGATGCCCTTGGGATTGCCAGCCCGCACGAGGAAGGACGGGAAGGAATAGAACGGCGAAGCGTCGTTCGGGAAATCCTTCTGCCAGTCGGCGGAGACAAAACCCTGCTTCACCAGAAAGTCGACATCGGTCACCTGGTTGAAAGTGACGACATCAGCTTCCAGACCCTCAACGATGGCACGCGCCTGCTTGGAGGTGCCGGCATGCGACTGATCGACAGTGACGCCCGGGTGCTGCTTGATGAAAGCCTCGTTCTCGGCTGCAAAAACCTCGCGAGCGACATCGTAAGATGCGTTGAGAATGGTGGTCGGAGACTGCGCCTGCGCCGCACCTGCAAAAAGGGCAGCAATGGCAGTGCCGATAATAAGAAGACGTTTCATGAATACCCCCGAAAAATCGAATGGTGTTCAACATAGAGGGCAGAGGCAACTGCGGCGAGAAACAGTCATGCTTTACGGGAGCACGAACTGGAAATTTCGCCCAAAGAACAAAATTTCGATAGGCGATAATTTCATATATGGCGACAAGGCGGATTTCTTTTGCGTCGAACTAAAGATGGTGCTCGGGAAACAGGTTGCCGGAATGATCAACAAGGTAGCGTGAAATATCCTCCTCGCGCACCTCCTCCAGCCGCGCCGGTCGCCAGCGCGGATTGCGGTCCTTGTCGACCAAGGCGGCACGCACGCCTTCGTAAAAATCATGCTGGCGCAATATCTCGGTGCCGGCGGCAAACTCCCGCTCCAGACACTCGATCAGGCTCGCACTTTCGCGGCCAAGGCGCAGAAGCTTCAGTGTCAATTTCAGGCTGGTGGGAGAACGTTTTTGCAGAACTTCAAGCGTTTCTCGCGAAAAGGCATCATCGCGCATCGAAAGCGCTGCGAAAATCTCCTCGACGGTATCGAAGCGGAATGTAGCATCGATGACCTCCCGGTTTTTAGCCAGCACGCCTTCATCCGCATCGGTGGCATAGGCCGCTATCGCCGCCTCCACACCTTCGACATCCGTCGTTTGCGACAGATCCTGCATCAGAGCTTCGAGACGGTCCGAAGGGACGAAATAATCGGCAAACCCGGCATAGATCGCGTCGGCAGCGTTAACGGCGTTGCCGGTTAGCCCGAGCCACGTGCCGCATTCGCCTCGCGCCTTCGGCAAAAGCCAGGAGCCGCCAACATCCGGGAAATAACCGATACCCGTTTCCGGCATGGCAAGCCTTGTCCGCTCGGTGACGATGCGGTGGCTGCCATGAGCGGAAATACCGACACCACCTCCCATGACGATGCCATCCATCAACGCGACATAGGGTTTGCCAAAACGGGCGATCCGATAGTTGAGCGGGAATTCTTCGCGCCAGAAATCAAGCACCTGCGGGTCACCCGCCTTGCCGAGATCGTGAATGATGCGGACATCACCCCCGGCACAGAGCCCTTTTTCGCCCTCCCCCCTCAGCACGACGCAGGATATGCCGGGGTCTTCCTCGAAACGCTGCAGCGCCTGAAACAGGGCGCGCACCATCGGCAATGTCAGGCTGTTGATGGCTTTCGGACGGTTAAGGCTGATGATGCCGGCCCTTTGCCGTTTCTCTACGATGACCTGCACCTCCGCTTCGGTTCCCAGTTCCAATCTCGCCTCCTCCGCTGCCAGTTATCCACCCATCTTGGCGGCCTTGGCGCAATCACGCAACGTTGATCTTCTCGTATGGGAACGTCTTTCGCTTAAACCGCTTTCCCAAGCGTAAAATGCCTGGAATCCGCTTTCGCAATGCAGCATGTTTGCTTGACGCCCGGAAGATCATGGCATGTAATGGGTCCTGGAAATGCCGGCATTGATTCCTGTCGAGCGTGTGCCGGACCAAGCGGAATGTCGCCTTCTCAAAGGCGCTGTAAACAGCAACGGGAGACGAGCATGCAGGTTTCGGAAAACGAGTGGATCAGCAAACGTGCCTATACACTCTGGGAAAAGGAAGGCCACCCCCACGGCCGCGATGCGGCACATTGGGAACAGGCAAAACATGAATTTTCACTTCTGAAGACATCGGAAGCAACGAAACCGGCCCAGCGCAAGAAGGCAGCTCCCAAAGCCGTCTCCGCTGATGCCGCAGCACCGGATGCAGAAGCCCCGGCGAAACCCAAAGCCCGCGCTCGCAAGGCCGCCGCTGCGAAATAAAGACCTCCCACATAGTCATCTGAGGCAGCAAATGAAAAAGCCCGACGAAATCTCGCCGGGCTTTCTCTGTTTAGCGTGCGTCGCAGCCCGGATCGCCAATCCGGCAACCGCCCCGGAGGTTTTCCGAAGCAGGTGCGCGGCGTGGATCATCCCACTGGCGACGCTCCGGAGGGAGCTGGCCCCCATTCTCGTTTGGTTGACGGTCGCGGTTGCGGTCCCGGTTATCGTCTTCGGCGCGGGGGCGATTGTCCTCGCGGCGCGGTCTGTCGCCCTGATTTCTGTCACCCTGATTACGATCGCCTTGGTTCCAGTCGCCATAACGGCGCTCCCAGCGGCCATCATTCGGTCCGCCGCCCTGGCGCGGATCACGTGATTCATCGCGGCGACCGTCGCGCCAGTCATCCCGGCGACCGTCACGCCAGTCGTCCCGGCGGCCATCACGCCACTCGTCGCGCGGACGCGGACGATCCCAGTCTGCGCGCGGCGGCGGTGCGACATTCCAGTAACCGCCGGACGGGCGACGCCAGCGATCACGCTCGCGGTAAAAATCGCGGTCGCGATAATAGCGGTCCCAGTACCGGCCGGCTTCGAAGGTGATGATCGGCACGCCGAGATCGCGGTAGTAGCGCGGCTCGACATAGACCCGGTTCTGCCGGTAGGTGGTTTGGATATAACGCCCGGCAACCCAGCCGCGACCGGCCACAAAGGAAACATCGCACCAGGGCGTATCGGACAGGCAGCCATGCACCGTGAGCGGTGCGCCGTTCGGGATCACGACGACGGCCGGGTAAGCCGTGCTCGGGCCGGAGCGCATATTCACGTTCGCTGTGGCAAAGCCGCGCGTCGCGGCTTCGGCAAGTGCCGGCGCAGCGAGCATGGCCACCAGCGCAATTGCGCCAAACAGTTTTCTCTTCACTTCTTTCTCCTCAAGCAAAGGCCCGCTTTGCCCTTGTCGGCATCCATCTTTTTCGATGGACGAGTATGCGTTCCGCATACTGCCACGATCGGAAAATACGCGTCTCTCCATGAACGCAGCATGAAACAAATGAGGCGCCGTATCAGTTCCACCTGCGGCATTGCGCCCCCGACAAATTGCCAGCGGAATGGCCCGTCGGTCTTGACTTCGGGGGGCAATCATCCGACTTCAGTGCAACAGCAATATGGAGCAGAACCATGAGCGAAACCGCACAGACGACCGTCGACCAGAGCGAAGTGGATCGTTTCTCCGCGATGGCTGCCGAATGGTGGAGCCCGACGGGCAAGTTCCGCCCGTTGCACAAGTTCAATCCCGTGCGGCTCGAATATATCCGCAACCGCGTCTGCGAGAATTTCGGTCGCGACCCGAAGGCGCATCGCCCGCTGGAGGGGCTGCGCGTTCTGGATATCGGCTGCGGCGGCGGCCTGCTTTCCGAACCCGTAGCGCGCATGGGCGCCACCGTGGTGGGCGCAGATCCCTCGGAGAAGAATATCGGCATCGCCTCCACCCATGCGCGTGAGAGCGGCGTCACCGTCGATTACCGCACTGTCACCGCCGAACAATTGCAGGAAGCGGGCGAAACCTTCGACGTCATCCTCAACATGGAGGTTGTGGAGCATGTGGCCAATGTCGATTTCTTCGTCACCACCTGCGCCAAAATGGTGCGCCCCGGCGGGCTGATGTTTGCCGCCACCATCAACCGCACGCTGAAGGCCCGGGCACTCGCCATCTTCGCCGCAGAAAACGTGCTGCGCTGGCTGCCGCGCGGCACCCACCAATATGAGAAGCTGGTTCGCCCGGAAGAGCTTGAGCGGCCGATGGTTGCAAGCGGCATGGATATCATCCACCGCACCGGTGTCTTCTACAACGTGCTGCAGGATCGCTGGAATCTCTCGCCGGATATGGACGTCAACTACATGATGCTGGCGAAACGGCCGGCATAAATCGGCATTCACACTGGAATAGCCTGCACCGCAGACAGCAGTTCCTTTTGCCCGGCAGCATTTCTTGCAGCGATCTTCCGGACCTCGGCCCGGTCGATTTCAATCGGAGTTCCGTTCACCGCGAAAGGTTGCTTGAAATTGAACGCCTGCGGCGACGGGCCATGGTCGTGCAGATGTTCGAACCTTCTGACGGCATCAGTCCAGAGGGGATTATCCGCAGCATCCATCCACCATAGAACAAGCGGTGGCCATTTCTGCGGAGTATTCCAGTTGCGTCCATGCTTCAGGGCCTCGGCATGCACGCCGGAGTAGGAATAGGCCATCAGCGATTCAAGATCGCGCCAGAGCGAAAAGGACGAAACACCGCTTGTCGCGCCGTTTTCCTTCAGGAAACGCGGGAAGACCTGCACGCCCCAGCTCGCGGGTCCGGGTTCGCCTTCGTAGCCGGACCGACCGATGAAACCTTCCGCGCGTTCGGCGGCCATGAAATTCAAAGGTTCGCGCCGGGCAAATCCGGCAATGGCGGGATCATCATAGGCGGCAATCTGTATTCCGAAATTGTAGATTGCTACCCGCATAGAAAAACTCAGTTTATGTCGTCAGGTAACGACGGCAGCGGCGCGATTTCGATGCCCTCGTCCAGCAGGGCCTTGGCTTCCTGCACGGAGGCATTACCGATAATGCCGCGCTCGTCCGCCTCACCATAATGGATTTTGCGGGCCTCTTCAGGGAATTTATCGCCGACATCCTCCGCATTGGCGCGAATATTGGCTACGGCCTCGCGGATTTTCGCAATCGCTTCCTTTTTCGCCGTGTCCATGGCGAGTGTCTGGCGTTCATCCTTCTTGCGAGCGGTGGAGACCGACGGCGCCATCAGAAGTTTGGAGACCTGCACGGAATTGCAGACCGGACAGGTCAGCAAGCCGCGCTGCAACTGATTATCGAAATCGTCGCTACCGGCAAACCAGCCTTCAAACTCATGGCCTTTCTCACAGGCCAGCGCATAACGGATCACGCCGCCTCACCTCCGGCAGGTTTCAGGGGAATAACGGTATCCAGCCCGAACTCGCGGGCATTGCGCAGATTGGGAATTTTTCCGCGTGCGGCCGCCACCAGCGCCGTATCGATCTCGGCGAAGATGATCTCCTCCCCGCCGCCGTCGGCAATGGCCAGAACCTTGCCCCAGGGGTCGATGATGATGGAATGGCCGAAAGTCTCACGTCCATCCTCATGCACGCCGGCCTGTGCGGCGGCGATGACGAAAGCGCCGTTTTCAATGGCGCGGGCGCGCAGCAGGATTTCCCAATGGGCTTCCCCCGTCTGGCGGGTGAAGGCGGCGGGCACCGTCAGAACTTCGGCACCAGCCAGTGCTTCCGCCCGGAAAAGCTGCGGGAAACGGACGTCATAGCAGATCGCGAAGCCAAATTTCGCCAACGGAAGTTCGGCGACACGCGCCACTTCGCCGGGCTCATAGGCAGCGCTTTCGCGCCAGCTTTCGCCATTGTCGAGATCGACATCGAACATGTGGATCTTGTCATAGCTGCAGATGCGCGAACCATCAGGCGCAAAGAAAAATCCGCGATTGGCAATCTTGCCATCCGGTCTGGCAATCGCCGTCGAGCCGACATGGACATGAATACCGAGTTCGCGCGCAAGGCGCGAGGCGGTCGCAACGATGATGTCACCGTCATCATCACGCAGCTGGGCACGAAGCGCCTGTCTGTCCTTCTGGATCGCGCCCGTCATTTCCGGGGTCTGCACATAAACAGCGCCTTCCGCCGCAGCGGCGCGCACCAGCCGTTCCATATCGGCGGCGTTTTTCGCCGGATCAACGCCCGAGCGCATCTGGATGGCGGCAGCCTTGAAACTCATCACATCCTCCGTCGATCGGGCCGATCAGGCCGCCAGCATCGCGTCCAGTTTGCCGGCACGCTCCAGGGCGTGCAGATCATCGCAACCGCCCACAAGCTCGCCATTGATGAAGATTTGCGGAAAGGTCGTTCCGCCGGATTTCTCGATCATTTCCTGCCGGTATTCCGGTGTTGTGGTCGCGTTATATTCCGCATAATCAACGCCCTTGCTGTCCAGCAGCGCCTTGGCGCGCGCGCAATAACCACAAAAATCCCGCGTATAGATCGTTACCGGTGCCATGTCTTTCAAAGCCTCGCAAACGTGCGATCAAACGCACGGTTTCCTCACGTTATCAAGGCTTCATATAGGCCCGGAAATGGCCATTGCAAAGGTCAAAACTGTCACATCCACGGCACCTGCCTTGCGCAGGGCGCGGCTTGCCGCACCCACCGTCGCTCCGGTCGTATAGACGTCGTCCACCAGCACCACGCGCTTGCCATGAACATCGATTTCCCGGCCGGGCGCAAACGAGAAAGCGCCGCGCACATTATCCCGCCGGGCAAGAGCGGAGAGTCCCACCTGACGCTCGGTCGGCTTCACGCGCAACAGCGTGCCGGCGAGCAGCGGTTTGCCGGCGACCCCCGCCAGATGCCGCGCCAGCTCGGCGGATTGATTGAAGCGACGGCGCAGGAAACGGTGACGATGCAAGGGCACGGGCACAACACAATCGCAGGCATCCACCGTTCCGTCGCTTGCCCGCAGCATCCACAGCGCCATCAACCGGGCGAGATCGGTGCGGTCCTGATATTTCAGGCGATGCACCAGCTTTCGGGCAGTGCCTTCATGGCTGGCGACGGCGCGCAGGCGATCAAAGGGTGGCGGATCGGCAATGGCCTGCGCACTGACAACACCTTCGCCGTGATCACGCGAAAAGGGGATACCCAAAACCTCGCAGAAAGGTCGTTCGATGAAGGCAACCTCCCGCCAGCAATCGGGACACAACGCCCCCTCGCCGCCCGTCATGCGATTGCAGCCTGCGCAGGTGGGCGGATAAACCATGCGGAAGGCCGCGCGCAACAGACCACGGGCAACGGCCGGCACGGTAGCGGACTTCGACAGTAAACCCGAAAACAGATCTTCACCAGCACCCATGAGGTTGACTTTAGCGCCGAACGGGTGCCTTTGCGAGAGCGATATGGTCCGGCCAGATACCGGAAAACGATGCCCCAGGGGCATGACAGCAAAGATACGGCCCGCCGATCCCGAAGGCGCTATTGGCCGAGCAGGCAAGACGATGGATATTCTCTTTGACCAGGCCCTGATCGAACAAAACCGCCGCCGGGCATGGAACCGGCGTGACGACAAGGCCCTGTTTCTTCTCGATCTGGCAGCTGAAGAACTCGCAGACAGGCTCGCCATCGTCGAGCGCCAATTCGAGACCGCGATCGAACTGCATGGTGGAACCGGCATCACCGCGCAGCGCCTGGCTGAAACAGGCAAGGTGGAGGCAATCCGCCGTATCGAGACCGAGAGCTGTTTTGCGACGGATGGGAATATTCCCGCAGCCGCTTCCATGGAACATCTGCCGCTTGAGGAAGCTTCCGCCAATCTCGTCGTTTCACCGCTTGCCCTGCATCTGACCAACGATACGCCCGGCGCGCTGATCCAGATCCGGCGGGCGTTGAAGCCGGATGGCCTTTTTCTCGGCGCTATTCCCGGCAGTGGCACCCTTCATGAACTGCGCGACGTGCTGTTGACGGCGGAGGCGGAACTGACGGGCGGTGCCAGCCCGCGCGTCATTCCCTTCGCCGATGTGCGTGATGTCGGGGCGCTATTGCAACGCGCCGGCTTTGCGCTTCCGGTCACCGACTCGGAAACCTATACGGTGCGGTATGATTCGATTTTCCCGCTGATGCGCGACCTGCGTGCCATGGGCATGGCCAATCCCCTGGCAAGCCGCAGCAGAAAACCGCTCAACCGCGCGTTTTTCCTGCGGGCAGCGGAGCTTTACGCCGAACGTTATTCCGATCCGGACGGACGGATAAGGGCGACTTTTTCGATTATCTATGTTTCGGGCTGGGCGCCGCATGAGAGCCAGCAGAAACCACTGAAGCCCGGCTCCGCCAAGGTGCGTCTGGCCGATGCGCTGAAGACAACCGAGGTGAAACTGTCCTGAGCGCTTGCCCCAGCACTTTCAACTGTTGGCGAAAGTATCGGCGATAAACTTGAAAACCGTGTTGATGTTACTGCTGATGGTGCCGGCGCCAGCGATGAGTGCCGCGGAAATCACCCCGACGATCAGACCGTATTCGACTGCGGTAGCCCCGTCTTCGTTTTTGCAGAAATTGATAAAAGAACGCAGCACAGGATATTCCCCATCCGCCATCCGGTTTATTCCGCCGGCCGGCACTATGCTTTATTGAAATCGAATATATCTTAAGACGACCAGTGTGAGGAATCGGTTACCGATGATGGTAAACGATCAGCAACCGCTATCGTTATTATAACCGGTCACGACGCAGGGCATTTCCGGCATCGGCTGGGTGATGCTGCGGCGGATGGAATAGGTCTTGCCCGTATCCGTCTTCTTGATCGAGCCGGTGCTGATCATGTCATAATTGTCGGGAAACTGTGCCACGCGGGTGGATGATTTTCCGGCAAGCATAGGGGTGATGATCAGGGAAAGCGCGATAACGGCCGTGCCGAAAAGCAGCGCTACATTTAGAACGCCGGTGCGACGGGATTTATCGGAATAAGAGTGACGACCTTCCACCGTCTTCCAGAAATCCTCGTTCATGACCAACCTCGTCTCGCGCAGTTTACCGCTTCTTTAGATTAACAATCTGCCAGAGGGTGCTGAACGATCTCTTAACGCAGCCCCGTTTTGGCACGGCAAAGCGGGCTTGCAAGGGCATTTTCACGAAGCTGTGACGGCGCAAAGCGGCAGGCGCCGCCTTAAAGCAGATCCTGCAGGAAAGGGATCAGCGGCTCATCGGCCGGCGGCATGGGGTAATCGCGCAGGGCCTGCGGCTTTACCCATTTGAGCGCCTGCCCTTCCCGCCCGTGCGGGATGCCTTCATAACGACGGCACACATAGAGCGGCATCAGCAGGTGAAAGGTCTCATAAGTATGGCTGGCGAAGGTCAGCGGTGCGAGGCAGGCAACCTTGGTCTTGATACCCAACTCTTCGTCCAATTCGCGGACAAGTGTCTCTTCCGGCGTCTCGCCGTGCTCCACCTTGCCGCCTGGAAATTCCCACAGGCCGGCAAGAGACTTACCTTCCGGCCGCTGCGCCAGAAGGATGCGACCGTCCTGATCGAGAAGCGCGCAGGCAGCGACCAGCAGGATTTTTTTGCCCGCCTCACTCATTCTTCAGCGCCCTTGTCCTCAGCACCCTTGTGCCAATAGCGGTAACGATAAGCTTCGGTGAAACCGAATTTTTCATAGAGCGCAATCGCGGCAGCATTGGTGGAAACCACCTGCAACCATGCGCTTTTCGCGCCGCTGATTCTCGCCCAGCGCAACGCCGAGGCTAAAATCTGCGTGCCGAGACCTTTTTTTCGTTGCGACTTGTCAACATCGAGGGAGATGATGCCGGCAAGATCGTTATCCTGAACGCAAATAACAGTCGCAAGCGGGCTGCCCTCAACTTCTTCGTTGATGAACAGGCCGAGTGTCGGCTTGATGGAACTGACGATCTCGGCAATCGCCGGACGCAGGGACGCATCGCCATCGCTGACCTTGAGGCTGGCTTCCACAAAACGGCCGATATCGTGGCTCGGCAGGCTGACTAGCGTCTCCGGAAGCTCCATTCCGGAAAGATCGGCCGTCATCACCTTGACTTCCTCGAACACGGACCAGCCGTCCTTGACCAGAAAGTCTTTCAGTTGCGGCGGCATCAGCGTCGTTTCGCGCACCACCAGCGGGCGGCCGAAATCCTCAAAACGCTTGCGTGCCTTTTCCAGCCGCACCGCGCTGTTGCCATAATCCGACGGATCGAGCGGCACCACGCAGTTGATACGCTTGGATGGATGTGAACCCGTCAGGCGGATTTGCCAGCTGCCGTCATAAATCACCGACGAGGCAGGCCATGCCCGGAAACTGACGGCTTCCAGACGGCGAACCAGCGGCAGATTGACGGCCTTGTTGTCCTGCATTTTCTTCGGCTCCAACGGTCAGCTCCGGTAGTCGCCGTTGATCGCAACATATTCCTTGGTCAGATCGCAGGTCCAGACCGTGGCCGTACCCTCACCGAGACCGATATCCACCTTCACCGGAATGTCTTCCAGCCGCATCACGGCGGTGGTCTCCGCTTCCGAATAATCCGGGTCGCGTTCGCCATTCACGGCCACGCGCACGCCGCCGAACCAGATGGCGAGGCGGTCGCGATCAGCCATTTCGCCGGACTTACCGACAGCCATGACGACACGGCCCCAATTGGCGTCTTCGCCGGCAACCGCGGTCTTCACCAGCGGCGAATTGGCGATGGAAAGGGCTATCTTCTTGGCGGCGGCATCGTTTTCCGCACCCGTGACGGTGACTTCCACCATCTTGCGCGCGCCTTCGCCATCGCGAACAACCTGCAAAGCGAGGTCCTTCAGAAGATCGTTCAGCGCGGCGCGGAAGGAGGACAAGCGCTCGTCATCGGCGCTCGTTACCTTTACCTGGCCGTCTTCGGCCGCCGCACCCGTGGCAAACAGCATCAGCGTGTCTGACGTGGATGTGTCGCTATCAACAGTCACGGAATTGAAGGTCGGGCCGACACCGGCGGAAAGCAGGGATTGCAGGGCGGCAGGCTCAATATCGGCATCCGTCACCACAAAAGAGAGCATCGTCGCCATATCGGGGGCAATCATGCCCGCCCCCTTGGAAATACCATTGATCGTCACGATCACGCCGCCGATTTCGGCGGTGCGGGTCGCGACCTTGGGGTAGGTGTCTGTCGTCATGATCGCCTTGGCAGCTTCCTGCCAGAAATCGGCTTCCGCCCTGACATTCATGTCGCCGAGAACACCGGCAAATTTCGAGGCATCCAGCGGCTCGCCGATCACGCCCGTCGATGCCAGGAACACTTCACCCTCAGAGCAGCCGACGGCAGCGGCGGCGGATTTCGCCGTCAGCTCGGTCGCGGCCTTGCCCTTGACGCCGGTAAAGGCATTGGCATTGCCGGAATTGACCACCACGGCACGCGCTGCGCCGCCGCCGAGATTGGCGCGGCAGAAATCAACGGGAGCCGAGGGGCATTTCGATTTGGTGAAGACGCCCGCCACGCTTGCCGGTTTGTCGAACACCATCAGGAGAACGTCGGTGCGGTTCTTGTACTTGATGCCCGCAGCAGCCGTCGCCATGCGAACACCGCGCAGCGCAGGCATGTCGGGATAGGATTTCGGAGCAAGCGGGGAAACGGCAACGGACATGGGAAGCGCCTGAAATTCTGGAAATGGGAGGTATGGAAGTGCCGGAGATGAAACGGGGCGGCCTCAAAGCCGCCCCGTAACATGGGTCTTTATTACTGCTGCGGCTGCTGAGCCTGCTGTTCCTTCGTGGCTTCGTCGTAGCCCTTCTTCAGCGTCTCATCCATGATTTCGATCTTCTGGTCAGCCTTTGCCTTCTCGATGAGGGCAACGTACTTGTCACGCATGACAAGCTGACGAACCTGCGGCTCGACCTGATCGAAAGCCGGCGGCGGGGCGATGCGCTTGTCTTCAAGCTTGATGACATGGAAGCCGAACTGCGTCTTGACAGGCGTCTTGGTGTAAGCGCCCTTTTCGAGGCCGAAAGCGGCTTCTTCAAATTCAGGTACCATGCGACCCTTGCCGAACCAGCCGAGATCGCCACCGTCATCCTTGTTGGAATCGGTCGACTTCTCCTTGGCGAGAACTGCGAAATCCTTGCCCGAATCAAGCTGCTTGATGATGTCCTTGGCTTCATCTTCGCTGGCGACCAGGATGTGGGCAGCCTTGATTTCTTCTTCCTGCGGCAGAGCTGCCACTTCCTTGTCGTAGCGTGCCTTCACTTCGTCAGCGGTAACAGCATCAACCACATGCTTGCGGAAATAGGCATTGTGCAGCTCACGGTCCTGGATGAATTCCATGCGCTTCTTGAAATCCTCGGTCTTTTCGAGACCTTCTGCGCTGGCGTTCTTCACGAGAAGCTTGACGTCGATCGCGCCGGAAAGGGCTGCAACCTTCTTCTGCTCGTCGGGAAGCTGCGCGAGCTGCGGATCGAGATTGCCCATGGCGAGGTCGAGTTCGGACTGGTGGATTTCCAGATCGCCGACCTTGGCGACAACCTTGTCTTCCTGTGCAAAAGCCGGAAGCTGGAGGCCGAGCGTGGCCACAATCACCGCAGCCGCAATTTTATTATAGCGCAACATTTTGAACCTTTCGGGGACAATGCCGGCTCCAGACATGGTTTCCGGCTCTGAAAAAACTTCCAAACACCGGATTGTGGCCATTCTGTAACGGGCAGAACCGTTGACATCATTTGCCCCCCCTCTTATCTGTCACGCAACCTCGCGTCCAGATACGTTGAAGGGCGAAGTCCGTCATTTGTTGCTGAAATCAGCGTGACGGAGAAAAGCGCCCGCGAAAACGGAATTTCAGAAAGGGCCAGTAAGATGGTCAGTCTCGGCGGAATAGCCCGCAAGTTGTTCGGTTCGGCAAATGAACGCCGCGTCCGCTCCTATAAAAGCAAGATCGCAGCCATCAATGCGCTGGAAGAGGCCACCAAGGCCTTGTCCGACGAAGCGCTGGCGGCAAAGACGGCGGAATTCCGCCAGCAGCTTGCCGATGGCAAGACGCTGGATGACCTGCTGATCCCGGCTTTCGCCGTCGCCCGTGAGGCGTCGCGCCGCGTCCTGCACATGCGCCCCTTCGACGTGCAGCTGACCGGCGGCATGATTCTTCATGGCGGCGCCATCGCCGAAATGAAGACCGGTGAAGGCAAGACGCTGGTGGCGACCCTTGCGGTCTACCTCAACGCGCTCGCCGGCAAGGGCGTGCATGTCGTTACCGTCAACGACTATCTCGCCAAGCGCGACGCCGCCACGATGAGCAGGCTCTACGGCTTCCTCGGGCTGACGACCGGCGTCATCGTGCACGGTCTGGACGACGACCAGCGCCGCGAGGCCTACGCCTGCGACATCACTTACGCGACGAATAACGAGCTCGGCTTCGATTATCTGCGCGATAACATGAAATACGACCGCGCCCAGATGGTGCAGCGCAGCCATAATTACGCGATCGTCGACGAAGTCGACTCGATCCTCGTTGATGAAGCGCGCACACCGCTCATCATCTCCGGCCCGCTGGACGACCGCTCCGATCTCTACAACACCATCGACGCCTTCATTCCGCTGCTGACACCTGAAGATTACGAAATCGACGAGAAGCAGCGTTCGGCCAACTTCTCCGAAGACGGCACCGAGAAGCTCGAAAACCTGCTGCGGCAGGCGGGCCTGCTGAAGGGCGAATCGCTTTATGACGTCGAGAACGTCGCCATCGTTCACCACATCAACAATGCGCTGAAGGCCCACAAGCTCTTCACCCGCGACAAGGACTACATCGTCCGTAACGATGAAATCGTCATCATCGACGAATTCACCGGCCGCATGATGCCGGGCCGCCGTTATTCCGAAGGTCAGCACCAGGCTCTGGAAGCCAAGGAAAAAGTGCAGATCCAGCCGGAAAACCAGACGCTTTCCTCCGTCACCTTCCAGAATTATTTCCGCATGTACGCAAAGCTCGCCGGCATGACCGGTACGGCTTCGACGGAAGCGGAAGAATTCGGCAATATCTACGGCCTTGATGTCATCGAAGTGCCGACCAACCTGCCGATCCAGCGTATCGACGAGGACGACGAGGTCTACCGTACCGGCGAAGAGAAATTCCTCGCGATCATCACCGAGATCAAGGCGGCGCATGAGCGCGGCCAGCCGGTTCTGGTGGGCACGACGTCGATCGAGAAATCCGAGCTTCTGGCCCATATGCTGCGTCAGTCCGGCTTTACCGATTTCCAGGTTCTGAACGCCCGTTACCACGAGCAGGAAGCCTATATCGTTTCGCAGGCCGGCGTTCCCGGCGCCGTCACCATCGCCACCAACATGGCCGGCCGCGGTACCGACATCCAGCTCGGCGGCAACGTCGACATGCGCCTTGAGCGCGAGCTTGAAGGCATGGAGCCCGGCCCTGAGCGTGACGCGAAGGAAGAGGCTATCCGCGCCGAAATCAAGGTGCTGAAGGAAAAGGCGCTGGCCGCCGGCGGTCTTTACGTCATCGCCACCGAGCGCCACGAAAGCCGCCGTATCGACAACCAGCTGCGCGGTCGTTCCGGCCGTCAGGGCGACCCGGGCCGCTCGAAATTCTATCTGTCGCTGCAGGATGACCTGATGCGCATCTTCGGCTCCGAGCGCATGGACTCGATGCTGCAGAAGCTCGGCCTGAAGGAAGGCGAGGCAATCGTCCATCCGTGGATCAACAAGGCGCTGGAACGCGCCCAGAAGAAGGTCGAAGCCCGCAACTTCGAGACCCGCAAGAACCTTCTGAAATATGACGACGTGCTGAACGACCAGCGCAAGGTGATCTTCGAGCAGCGCCTCGAGCTGATGGAAGCCGACAATATCGGCGAAACCGCAGCCGACATGCGCAACGAAGTCATCGAAACGCTCGTCACCAAGCATGTTCCGGAAAATGCCTATGCCGAACAGTGGGATATTGCCGGTCTGAAGGCTGGTATCGCCCAGTTCCTGAACCTCGACCTGCCGGTGGAGGAATGGGCCAAGGAAGAAGGCATCGCCGAGGACGACATTCTTCAGCGCGTTACCGAGGCGGCCGACAAATACGCCGCCGAACGTGCGGAACGTTTCGGTCCTGAGATCACGACCTATGTGGAACGTTCGGTCATTCTCCAGACGATCGACCATCTGTGGCGCGAACATATCGTCAACCTCGACCATCTGCGCTCCGTCGTCGGTTTCCGTGGTTACGCCCAGCGTGATCCGTTGCAGGAATACAAGGCGGAAGCCTTCGAGCTGTTCCAGGCACTGCTTGCCAATCTGCGCGAAGGCGTCACCGCCCAGCTGATGCGCGTGGAACTTGTGCAGCAGGAACCGCAGCAGCCGGAACTGCCTGAGATGACCGCCCATCATCTCGACCCCGTCACCGGCGAAGACGAGATGGCGCATGGCGCACCCGTCGCTTTCGTGCCGGCCGAGGAGCGCGATCCGAACAATCCCGCCACCTGGGGCCGCATCGGGCGCAATGAAATGTGCCCTTGCGGCTCGGGCAAAAAATTCAAGCATTGCCACGGCGTCTACGAACAGGCGTAATTCAGGCCCGCTTACGATGATTATCGCCCGTAACCCCGTGTTACGGGCGATTTTCTTTGCGCCCGTTCATTGCTGTTGACGGATATCAGCGATTTCCAATATGGGAGCCTGACTATCTTCCAGAAAACGCTTTCATGAGCGCATCTGGCCCAGATGGAAGCGTCGGACGGGCTCACGATCTTTGTTTTTGTGCATTTTCCGGACGTACAACCGCTAAGCCCTTTTGACGGAAATGCCCCATGGCCCCTCGCGATCTCGCCGCCTATATTTTTCTCGCGCTCGCATGGGGAATGTCTTTCCTGCTGCTTCTGCATGTCGTTGCGGCGTTCGGCTGGATCGGTGCCGTCACGCTTCGCTCGCTTGTCACTGCCGTCACCCTCTTTCTCATCGCGCGGGCCGCGCGCCGCAGGCTCGCATTTTCGGCCAGCTGGCGTGCCTTCACCGTGGTTGGCGCGACAACGGTTGCCGGGCAGCTGATCGGCCTTTCTTATGCGACACCGCTGGTCGGCACCGCCATGGCCGCCATTCTGGTGGCGACAATTCCGCTCTTTTCCATGCTCATCTCGCAGATATGGGGGCTTGAGCGGCTGACGCGACAGGGTATTGCCGGCCTTGTCATCGGCTTTGCCGGCATCATCCTGCTCGTTGGTTTTCCCGCCGTTCCCGTCACAACCGGTTTCATCATCGGCTGCGCCGCCGCTGTCGCCGCCTGCATCTGCGCCGCCTATGGCAGCAATTATGCCAGCCGCTACCTGAAAGGCGTCGGCTCCTGGGAAATCACCATCGGCTCCTTTCTGGCGGGTGGCCTGATGACCCTGCCGCTTCTGCTGGCCGTGCCATTGCCCGGAACGCCGGCTCTCATCGACTACGTCTATCTTCTGATACAGGCAGTGGTCATGAGCGGCCTTACCTACATCACCTATTTCCGGCTGGTCTCCACCATCGGCGCGACGAAGACCATCAGCGTTGAATTTGCCGTAACCGTCGTGGCGGTTCTTATCGGCGCTCTGGTGCTGGACGAACCCCTGTCACTTCCCCAGCTTTTGGGCGCGGGCATCATCATTTTGGGCTGCGCGCTCGTGCTTGACCTTTTGCCCAAGAAAAAAGCGCCGCCCACGCCATCCGGCGCATGAAGGGTTTATTAGCGTTTTCCACTAATAGTCGTGGTGGCTACCGCTGATCACGCGTGATCGCGTTTGCGACGCGAGGGGAAAATGCAACCGGGCAAGTCAGATTATGAGCATTATTGGGATCCCTTGCGGGCTCTCCTCATGCTGCTCGGCATTCCCTACCATGCCTCCCTGCTCTACAGCCACGCCCTGCCCTGGGATATCAAGGATTTTGAAACCAGCCCGGTGCTGACGGCACTTGGCGCGGCGCTCGTCACCTTCCGCATGCCGGCGTTTTTTCTGGTGGCCGGTTATTTTTCCGCCATGGTCATCGGCAAGAAGGGCAAAGCGCCGTGGCTCAGGCAGCGTTTCCTGCGCCTTGGGCTGCCTTTCATCGTGGCCGTGCTGATGTTGGGGCCGCTGCAACTTTTCCTGCTGCAACTGGCTGGTATCGCCAAGGGTGATATCTCCGCCGACCGGCTGATACAGAGCCTGCCGGGTCTACTGCGCCCGAGCGAACAATGGATCATGCATCTGTGGTTCCTGCCTGCCCTCATTGCCTATTCCGTCCTGCTTGCAGGCCTGTTGTTCCTCGCGGAACGCCCGCCACTGGCATATGCCAGAGACCGGTTCGGCAGGGCGCGGGCACGTTATCCGGCGCTGTTTTTTTTCGCGCTCTGCGCCTTTCCCGTTTTGTGGGAGCTGATGGTCTACGGCTCGGGCCTGCTTGCGGGGAAAACCGGAAATGGCCTGTTTATCCTCTATGAACGGGCCTCCGATCCCTATGCGCGTTATCTGCCGTTTTTTCTCATCGGGGCGCTGTTGAACCGCGACCGAGTTCTCTTTCACCGCTTCCGCCAGACGGGCCCCCTCACCGGTATCATCGCCTTCGTCACCATCGCAACCGCGGTGACGCTGCGGCTGCAAAACCCGTTTTCCAGTTCAGCCATGCTCGTGCTGGTTTCGACGATTGCGGCGGTGGCGGCAAGCCGCCTGCTGATCGACCTCGCCTGCCGTTATTTCGACAGGCCAAGCCGGATTGCCGGACGGATGACGGATGCCTCTTTCACCATCTACCTGTTTCACCACCCGCTGATTTACGCTTTCGGCACGCTTTTCATCCTGATCTCGCTGCCGCCCATCCTCGAATTTACCATCATCGTCGCGGCGACGACCTTTACGGCCTATCTGCTGCACCAGGTGATACGCCGCAGTCCGCTGGCGCTTTTTCTTCTCAACGGCACCCGCAAACCACGGGCGCCAAACGACATCGGGACAGGCGCTGCCGCCTCCCAAACCCTTCGTTAAGGATAAGGCGGTTACAATCCGGCTGCCTATTTAACTGGAAATGATGGCGTGTGGATCATGGCTATCCTCAACACGGCGGAAAAAGCCTTACCCGCAGGCCTGCGCGCGAAGCTCTCGCCGCTGGGAGCAAAAATCGCCGTCCTCGTTTCCGCAAGGGATGATGTCTCGCGCGCCCAGCGTATGGCGCTGGTCGCCTTTGCGGTGCGCATCGTCAGCGCCGGCATCGCCTTCATTTCCCAGATCATCCTCGCCCGCCTGATGGGCGAGTTCGAATATGGCCTCTTCGCCTTCGTCTGGGTTCTGGTGATCCTGTTCGGTAACCTGTCCTGTCTCGGGTTCCACACCACCGTCATCCGCTTTTTACCCGGCTATCGTCTTGAGGACGCCCATGACAAGATCATGGGGTTGACCTCGACGGCACGCATTTTCGCCATGCTGTCGGCCAGCACGCTGGCGCTTTGCGGCTTTGTTTTCCTGTATTTCTTCGGTGAGCGTATCGCCGCCTATTATCTCATTCCCGTTGCACTGGCACTTTTCACCCTGCCGATGGTGGCGCTTGGTGATGTGCTGAACGGCACTGCGCGCGCCAATGGCTGGGCAATATCAGCCCTCAGCCCCACCTATATCGTTCGCCCGGTGCTGATATTGCTATTCATGCTGGTGGCGATCGGGCTTGGCGCGGAAAAAACCGCGACAACGGCGATGATCACCGCGCTTCTCGCCACCTATGTCACCACGCTGTTCCATTTCGCTTTCCTCAACCGACGGCTCAACCGGAATTTCCGCAGCGTCGCCCGCCGGATCCATTTCAGCCACTGGATGCGGTTTGCCTTTCCCGTGTTCCTGATCGACGGCATCGGCTTCCTGATGACCAATTCCGACGTGGTAATCGTCGGTCTCTATCTGCCGCCGGATCAGGTCGGCATCTATTTCGCGGCGGCGAAAACCATCGTGTTGATGCAATTCGTGTTTTTCTCCGTGCAGGCGGCGGCAGCCCCGCGTCTGGCCGCCCTGATTTCCGCCAATGACCGGCAGGCGCTTGCAGGTTTCGCCAGCCAGGCGGCACGCTGGGCCTTCTGGCCGTCGCTTGCCGTCGGCAGCGTCGTGCTTCTGGCCGGCCCATTCCTGCTGTCATTGTTCGGCCCCGGATTCGTTCAGGGTTATCAGCTGATGTTCTTCCTTTTTGCGGGCTTCCTCGCGAAAGCGCTGATCGGCCCGGGCGAGACCCTGCTGAATATGGCCGGCAAACAAAAATTGTGTGTTGCTCTTTATATTATTATCTTTGGTTGCAACATTGCACTCAACATGGCGCTCATTCCGGTCTATGGTCTGGCAGGGGCTGCGGCAGCGGTCGCAATAGCCATGTGTATAGAAGCTGTGCTATTGCATATTGCCATTCGCCGCACACTCGGGATCGTCCTTTTTGCCTTCAACGATCCCCGGGCGGGTCAAGACACTGGGAAGGCGGTGTAACGATAAGCATGTCCAGCGATCCAAAAAATCCGGATTTTCAGGATCCGCGCATCGCGGCGCTGATGGCGTCGGCGGAGCGTGACCGTCCCGTGGCAGACAGCAGCCGGCGCGTGGGACGCGACGGCCGTGAATTCTGCATCTATCCGGGCCAGCTCGGTTACGACATGCAGGAAGAACTCGACTTCCTGTCCAACCGTGTCATGGAGGCGAATGTCTTCTTCACCGGCCGCCTTCTGGCACCGGCCATGCCGCGTATCGAAGACAAGTCCGTGCGCTTCGCCCTCATTCGCGACGAGAACGGCGCCCGAAGCCGCATGCGCTTTCTAATGCCCTTTACTGTTGAAAAGCCGGGCTTTTCCATCGGACCTTCCATTCTGCGCGTCTGGGCCAATCCATTCGGTCCGCTCGGCACGCCGCTGGTCGATACCGAGGGGGCTGCGGAAACGCTCGACAATCTTTTCGACGCGCTTTCCGACCGGGAAATGCGGCTGCCCAATGTGCTCGTGCTGCCGGATGTGCGGCTTGAAGGCCCATTCGCCCGCATGTTCAGGGCAATCGCGCTCAGCCGCAACCTGCCGGTGACGACGACGGGCAATTACCAGCGGCCGATGCTGGAAAGCCTTCTGGATGGCGAGGCCTATCTGCGCAGTTCGCTTGCGCCGCACCATCTGCGGGAAATGCGCCGCCAATGGCGTCAGCTCGAAAAACTTGGAGCCATCTCCTACACCGTGACCCGCCAGCCGAAGGACATACGTTATCGTATGGAGGAATTCCTGGCGCTGGAGGCAAGCGGCTGGAAAGGCCGCAAACGCACCGCGCTGGTGAATGACCGTTACCGCGCCGCCTTCGCCCGCGAAGCGATCACCAACCTGGCCGAAGCCGATGCCGTGCGTATCCACACCATCGATCTCAACGGCGCGGCGATCGCATCGATGATCGTCTTCATGACGGCCGGCGAGGCCTATACGTGGAAGACAGCCTTTGACGAGAATTATGCGCAGTTTTCGCCCGGCAAATTGCTGGTGCAGAAACTGACTGACTGGCATCTGGACGATGCCAATATTCTGCGCAGCGACAGCTGTGCGGTGCCTGATCATCCGATCATGAGCCGTTTCTGGCAGGAACGGCAGGAAATGGGCACATTGGTTGTCGGGCTGACGCATAACAGCGACCGGGATGTGCGGCAGGTTTCCACGCAGGTGGATATGTACCGCAACACCCGCAATCTCGCCCGCAGCCTGCGCCAGAAAATCCTGTCCTTCGGACGTAAGGGCAATTAATCGCGAAGGACGCCGGGGCGTCCTTCGGACTATTGTCGTGGCAAGACCTGCGTCAGCGTGACGCCGTTCTGATCATCTTGCACAATTGCGTCAGCGCCGCATCATATCCGCCGCCCAGAATATCGGCACAACGGCGGGCGAGCCTGATCTGATCGGTTCGCGACATGTCGTTATAGGCCTGAATGGCATTGCGCATCGCGCCGGGTGACATCTTGCCCGGGTTGCCGGGATTGGACGGGTTGCCCGGGCTTCCAGGATTTCCGGGATTCCCCGGAGTGCCGGTGGAACCCGAACCCCCAATACCGACACCGACCCCAAGTCCAAGACCACTCGATCCGCCGACATTGGCCCCGACATTGGCATTGATACCGTTGGAGCCACCAACCGAAGCGTCCACACCGGCGCTGACGCCGCTGGACCCGCCGACGGATGCGTTGACATCCGCATTGACCCCGTTGCTACCGCCGACAGACGCATTGACATCCGCGCCCAAACCGCCGCCGCTTCTACCGCCAACGTCGGCACTGGCATTGACGCCATTGCTGCCGCCAACCGAGGCATCGACACCGAGCC
The DNA here is from genome assembly GCF_041414895.1 of Agrobacterium sp. O3.4. Taxonomy (NCBI): domain Bacteria; kingdom Pseudomonadati; phylum Pseudomonadota; class Alphaproteobacteria; order Hyphomicrobiales; family Rhizobiaceae; genus Agrobacterium; species Agrobacterium sp. O3.4. The sequence goes on along the minus strand of NZ_JALPZP010000002.1, from coordinate 454,457 downwards.
CACCGCTGCCATTGTCGCCGACACTGGCATTCACCCCGTTTTCGCCGCCGATCCCGATATCCAGCGCATGTGCGTTGACGGGCAAGATAAGGCAGGCAGACAGTAATAAATTGCGAGAAAGCGCCCTCATAATTTCCTCCCTATGAGTTCTGGCTATTCCCGCCCCGCGTGGAAACTCCACGCTGGCATCATAATTCAATTAGTAATTGCGTATATTCTAATTTGTTAGAGGTATCTAATATTACGTTAATGCTGCAACCGCAGGTGTATCGATACGGGACCCACGAACCTTCCCTTCCCTTCATTACCGGGCCAGAACAGACAGGCAATAGCCGCCACAAACACGCGCAAATAAGAAGGATAAATCAGCTTTGGGGTTGCACGCATGGCCTTGGCCGTGATAGACGCCGTGGCATTACCACCGTTGCCCCAATGGCGGAATTGGTAGACGCGCCGCACTCAAAATGCGGTTCCGCAAGGAGTGCTGGTTCGATCCCGGCTTGGGGTACCATTTCCTGAAAATAGCATTGATTTTGCTGGTTTTGTTCGGCGTACCAGCCCGGAACAATCATTCCCGAAGTAACCGTCAAGAACGGATGCTGGCAAACGAAAATTTTCGTTTCAGCCTGTCGACAGGCCGTCGCATCCAACTACATCCTTGCTATAGCCGAACCTGCCTCGGGATCAGGGGCTGCTCCCCCGTCATAATAGGATTTCACCGCATCGTGGCCGCGTAGTCCTTCTGGCCGATACGCCTTCGTTTCATCGTAATGGACCACACCAGCCAACTTGAAACGATCAACGACGCTTGGATGTATTGGCGCGTCGACAGGAATTTTGCGAACGCATGATTTCCACGGTAGCCAGCCCGACTTGATTTCGTCGTGCTGAACGCCTGCGCTGGAGGGATATAAATGCAGCCATTTGTCGTCGACGACGATGGGATGTGTAACGTTCGTCGCTCTGTTTACCATCCACGCCAGCGCGATGTCTGAGAGACGGGATTCCGTTTCCAGATAGCTCCCACCAATGTCCGAGTGCACACCCGCAAACCAGACCTGCTCGAACCAACCGTCTTCCTTGTTTGCCGAGTCGGTCGATTCATCAGTCCATGGCACGCGAGCAAACTTCGCTCTATTCTCATCTATGGAGAGGGCGTGTTTGGCATATTCGACGCGCGGATTGAGAACCGTGTCGTAGAATTTCATACGCCAGCCCGTCAGATGAATGGTTTTCCACCATGGGTCGCTCAGCCCTGTAGCCCACTTCAAATGGGTCGCCAGATACCACGCCACCATGAATGTCACCGCCACACCCACGCTGGCAAAAAGCCATGCGTTTAATGCAATCTGCCACGGCATCATCGCCCAGACGGTCGTGGCCAGCCCGGCAACTCCCAGGGTGACCGCGAGGAGGATGAGTATTTGCTGGACGGCATTGACCCCCAATGCGCCCACGGTGTCCCATACTCCGACGAAGTAAGGCACCGTATTGGCCCGGTCGGTTTCATCAGAGGAGCGATATTTTTCGCGAAAGCGGGCGGCCAATTCTTTCCGCTGGGCGTCAAGCAGCTTGCTGCCTTTACCGGCGCCATGCTGATAAACCGTTTTCACCGCTTCGTTTGCAACCTTGCGAGCCGTTTTCGGGTCCCGGTAAAAGGCAGTAACGCCGTCATCCATCCTTGTCGGCACACCGCACCAACCCAATACGCCACCCAGGCATCGCGCGGTATAGGCGCCACGGCTGAAGCCGAACAGGAAAATCCGGTCACCTGGCTCCCAAGACTGGAGAACAAAAGTGTAACAGTCCACGATATTCTTGGTTATTCCAAGTCCTGTCGCCTGTGAGAGAACGTTATAGATCTTCCGGAAGGCACCGATCTTGATATCGTCGGCATCTGAAGCCGAACCCAACCCGGCATCGTAAAAAGCGATTTGATCATCGGGGTTCACCGCCGAGTCTGGACCGCACCGGGTTGCACGAAATAATTTGTAGACGTTACTGCGGCGCTCATCGGGAAGTAGCCCGCCGGCCTGACCTGTACCATCTGAAAGTATAAGGATGTTCTTCGGCATGCGGCTTCGCTCCAATGAACCTCAGCCATCTTGCTGGATTTGTGATATTCGGTAAGTACAAAAGGATTTCAACCGGGAGTTTTCCCCAAAAATCCCTTCTAGTGAAGCATCTATACGATACAGAGAAACAAACCGCCGTTCGACTGTGTCATCGCCGCCGTAAAATCACGAAACTTTGCTCATCCACCCCCCGTTTATTACCGGGCTTTCATTTGCCAGAAGTAACGGACTGGATTAGACGAATCCTGTGACACACCGTTGATCGGCGACTTAATTTCGCCATCACGCCCGCCTTTTTGAAAGCCCGTCCGGGAATATCTGCTTCTTCGCGAAGTTTGAGGAAAACATCATGGCCAATGCGACCACCGCCGACAACAGCCGTACGCTCGCCGCTCTCGGCGTCACGGCGGGAATGATCTTCACCGTCGGCTCCGCCCTCGGTTTCCAGCATATTGGCGGTTACACGCCCTGCGCCCTGTGCCTGTTGCAGCGCGATCCCTATTATTACGCCATTCCGCTGGGCATATTGGCCGTTGCGACCAGCGTCTTCAAACTGCCGGTTCAGATCACGCGGCTGCTTCTCGCCCTCATCGGCGTGGCGATGCTGATCGGCGCCGGGCTTGGTGTTTATCATGCCGGTGTGGAATGGGGTTTCTGGGAAGGCCCGATCACCTGCGCCACCGGCGCGCCGTCCATCACCACCAACGCCGGCGATCTGCTGGGTGATCTGAACGCCATCAAGGCGCCTTCCTGCAATGATGCGGCACTTCGGGTGCTTGGCCTTTCTTTCGCGGGCTGGAACGTCATCGCAAGCATTGCACTTGCGGCCATCGCCTTTTTTGGCGCGAGCCGGAAAAGCCGGTAAACGGAAAAGCCGCGTTGCAGTCCTGAGGATCAGGGCTGCAGCTCGGTATCCCAGTAAAGATAGTCCATCCAGCTTTCGTGCAGATAGTTGGGCGGGAACAACCGCCCATTATTGTGCAAATCCTGAACCGTCGGCTGGAATGGCTTCTGCGCCGGGAACATGCCCGCCTGTTTGGGAAGCTTGCTGCCCTTTTTAAGGTTGCAGGGAGAGCACGCCGCCACGACATTGTGCCACGTGGTTTCGCCGCCATGCGCGCGGGGAATAACATGGTCGAAGGTCAATTCGTCCCGCGTGCCGCAATACTGGCATTCAAACTTGTCCCGAAGGAAAACGTTGAAGCGTGTAAAGGCGGGATTGCGGGTGGGCTGCACATAGGTCTTGAGGCTGACGACGCTCGGCAGCCGCATGGAAAAGCTGGGGGATGACACCGCGTGATCATATTCTGCAATGATGTTCACACGGTCTAGAAAGACAGCCTTGATCGCGTCCTGCCAGGACCACAACGACAAGGGATAATAACTCAATGGCCTATAGTCTGCGTTCAGAACGAGCGCCGGCAGGGCCTGTGGTGAAACTGCAATCGTCAAGGGCTTCTCCTGAGCGATTCGGCATCTGCACTTGTATATTAGGTCCGTTGTTACAGGATTGTGAAGCCTATAAATGCAGCGGAGAAGAGCTTAATTTTTCAGCGGGAAAAAGGCTCTTTTATGTTCCTGACGACCGGACGGCAGCAGCCCGACGGGTCGCCGCCTGACAGCAGCCTGAACAGTGATTCGCCGCTCTCGATCACAAAATCGGCCTCACGCTTCTCACGCCATTGGTGATATGATCATCGCGACCGAGAAAGTGGCGCGCACATCCCGATCGGACACCTATCTGTCGCCCCATCAGCAGGAGGAGAGCGCATGGTTTCGCGCAGGCATCATCCATCGGCAGCGTTGCGGGCGGGACTGGTAACAGGCCTGTTTGTCCTTACGATAAGTCTGGCCGCATTGGCCCAAGCGCAGCAATATCAGAATTTCGAAGTCACGCCGGATGGTCGCGGTGGTGCGCAGGGTACGATCGGCGGGCGCAATTTTGAAATCGAACGCAACTATGACCGGCCGCCGGCAAACCGCCGCTCTTCATCAGACATGCGGCGCGACTATGGAAGCCCCGTGCCGCAACAAACATGCCTTATAGACACCAAGGGCAGAACCCACTGCAACTGAACGCCGCTGCGCCGATTTTCCGGTCGATTTCATCCACCGGCAACAAAATTCGATTTCACTAAAAAGCAATCTATCGACTTAAAAGGCCTGCAAGAAAGGGCCGGTATGTTCAGGCACAGATAAAACAACTGTGCAGGGGCAGAGACATGGCGAAGAAAACAGGCCGTCTGGTAAAGACTTTGGCAGTTGCCGTCGGCATGGCGGCAAGCATCGCGACGACGGCTTCGGCCGTTCAGCTTGGTGGTCTCGCCAAAAACCCGGTCACAACGCGGCCCGGCCAGTTCATGTCAACGAGCCGTCCGACCATCGCCCCCATCGCCTTCGCAAAATTCTGCGACAATGCCGCCGACCAGTGCGTCCGCATTGGCGATCGTGACACGATCGAGCTGACGAAACAGAAGCGTACGGAACTGCAGCGCATCAATTCCGAGATCAACACGGCGATCGTCTATGTCGGCGAACTGGAGGGGCAAGATGAGTGGAAGCTTAATCCGGCAAGCGGTGACTGCGACGACTACGCCGTGACCAAGCGGCAACGCCTGCTGCGGGCCGGGTGGCCATCGGGTGCGCTTCGCATCGCCACAGCCCGCACACCGGGCGGTGTCGGCCATGCGGTTCTCGTCGTCAGCACGACCCAGGGTGATCTGGTGCTGGACAACCGCACCAACGTCGTCAAGCCGTGGAAAGCAGTGGATCTGAAATGGATCAAGATCCAGTCGCACGAAAACCCACGCGTCTGGCTGAAGCTCTAGAACGTCTCTGACAATATCCGCGTGTCCCGTCTTTTCGCGAGACCGGACGCGTGCTCGACCGATGATTTAAGGTGTCATATCTTTCGAATGTGAAAGAGGGTATCCTGTCCGCTCATATCGAAGCGTCCTTGACTGGAAAGAACGCCGCCGACGCGGCCCTTCAACACAGCCTTTGCGGAGATCATGGCATCCAGAGGGCCCGGCCCGAGGAGGCTGTGTCACCGCCACGGTCAACGCTCTTGACCTTGTACCGGAGAGACAGTATCGGCAGCTATGCCCAAGGTGCTCAACTGGATTCGCGGTCGTAAACAGCCAGCCCCCCGCGACGACCGGAGGCGCCGCCGGTTAGACCTTGGCGACAAGCCCGCCTCCTTTCCAATCTATGCCATTGGTGACGTGCACGGTTGCCTCGACCTGCTTTTACAGGCGGAACGGAAAATCCTTGCTGATCTGGGCCCGGACCCCGCCCCCGCCCTGGTCGTTCTGGTTGGCGACTATGTTGATCGCGGACAGGATTCCTGCGGTGTCATCGACCATCTTCTCCAGCCGCCGCCGGCGCCACTGCGCCGTATCGCGCTCTGCGGCAATCACGAGCAGCTGTTCAGCGACTTTCTGGAAAATCCGCAGGACAACATGCACTGGCTGGATTTCGGCGGCCGCCAGACGCTTTTATCCTATGGCGTCGATATCGATTATTTCATGCACAAGGGCCGTTTGCGGCTTCAGCCTTTCAGGGACGCATTGATCGGTGCGATCCCGCACACCCATCGCCAGCTTTTATCCAGCCTGCCGGTCTATGCCCGCATCGGACCCTATATTTTCGTGCATGCCGGCTTCCGGCCGGGACTACAACTGGATGCACAGACCGATGAGGACATGTTGTGGATCAGGGAACCGTTCCTGTCGCAGGGAGCCGGGCTGGACCTGCTTGTCATTCATGGCCACACGCCGGTCCCGGAACCACAGACGGGCCCGCAGCGGATCGGTATCGACACCGGTGCCTTTACAACGGGCAGGCTAACGATCCTGAAGCTTTCAGATGTTGGCCCGCAATTGGTTGTCTGACGGCCGAAATCCGCATCCGCACCACCCGGCCACGACTCGAGAGCGCGATTATTAAATCGTTCTTTACGAGAGTGCCGCTCGTGCAATCAACCTGCCATCTCGATTATTTGCCGTTCAGAATGCCCTTAAGGGCCGTCATCTGCTGGCGGTTCCATTCGATTGCGTCGTCGAATGCCCTGCTTCCCAGTTCCTCCCGCTCATGCTGACTGGAGGTAAGGCGCAGGATAGCATGGGCGAAAGCCTTATGGTCACCGTCCTCGACCACAATGACGCTGCTGCGGTACTGCTCCGGCATCCCCCTGACGCCAGTTTGACTGCTGATAGTCGGCACACCAGCGGCCAGAGCATCGAGCAACTTTATATTGATGCCTGTACCAAGCGTGATGGGATTGATCGAGAGGGGCGCGCGGGTAAACGCGTCCTTCAAATTATCCACCCGGCCCAGCTTGAGAACACCCTCCGTGTCCTCAATCTTGTCGCATATGCTGCCCGCGAGAACCAAGCGGATATCCGGCCTGTTGGCCCTGATCAGAGGCAGAACGTTCTTAAGGAACCCTTTCAGGGAAATGATGTTGGCATCATTTCCTGAACCGAGAAACAAAAAGTCACTCGATGCGAAATCTTCCACTCTCCGGTCAAGATCAAGAATATGACTGACGGTTGCGACAACGGGCGGCTCTTTGCCCAGCTGTTGGCGGAACACGCGCTCCTCTTCTTCCTGTATGGCGACGACCACATCCGCGCGACGGAACGCCTTACATTCCACATTCGGCGGAACTGAGAACCAATAGCCATATTTATTGGCAGTTTTTATGAACGCCTTATGGCGGTCTGCGAAGGAATCGTGAGTATCGAGAATACGAAGCACGCTGTTCGGAAGGCCCAGAAAAGCTCTCGAATGAAAAGCATATTCTGCGATAACCGCATCAACTCCCAGCCGACGCTGAATATCGCGGACCTGCCAGCCTATTTCTGGATAATAAAATTCGTCTAGGTAATTGTAGAAACCGCTTTCATGGCCAATAAGCCTGTAAAGCTTGCGAATGGTCCGAAACGCAGTAAATCCAAGTTCGAGACCGAAATCCCGAATGAGCCGTAGTTTAAAGCCGCCCCGTTCCCGGGAAATAAAATGCACGCGTCCGGAACCGAATTCGGCCTCATGAGCCGTAAGATCAAAATCGGTTGCCATAGGCGTATTGACATAGGCAAAATGCACTTCGTTGCCGAGACTGCGGACAGCCCGTGTCAATTGCAATATCCTGCTGCGATTACCCTCGTTGGCGGGAACGGCCGGAAAAGCCGAAACGAAAACGAACCTCATAAAGATCACTCACGATTGTGTGAAAAGGTTTCGAATACCTGAAAATTCCTCCCTGACAGCTCCAGAATTTCAGGCAACTTTTTTCCTACATTTTCGCGAATTTCCTCAGATTGATCAATGAAGTCTATGAGAGCATTCTTGATTCCATCGTCCGTATAGAACGCGGACGGAGAAAGCAGATTGGCTGTAGACAGACCAAAATGTCGATACAGACCTTCAAACTTTCCCTGATAGGCGATGCATGTCGCCGGGACGCCTTTGCCGAGCGCTGCAATTGCAAGATGCATACGTCCGCTGACGACGCCATCAAGCTGCCCCGTTACTCCTTTCAACACAGCAGCAGACCATTTTCCGTCTAGATAACGGACCATGTCTGCCTTAGACGCAGGCATACGCTCGGCCATAGCTCTGAGGCAAGCCTCGTCGCCAACTTTTTCCCGGTAATCATGGGGTATGAGTAGCCAGCATACCGGCCTTGTATCGATAGCAAATTGAAGAGCCTCGGCGCCACGGATGATAATCGTCTCGATCTGTGCTTGGTCTGCATTTTTAAAGAGTAAAGGATGCAGGTTGAAACCCATCACCCTGTATCCTTGCGCCCTCTTTTGCGCGATCCAGGCGTTGGTATCCTCATCAGGATCCTCCGAGGTGAGACTAAACGCAGAATCGGCGACCAGCGCCGCTTGAACCGGCGCAAAATTCTTTAGTCTTTCAAGAGAAACGGCATCGCGCACGTTCAGCGAAACTCGTGGATGGAGAGCACGATAGAACCCGGCGAGAGCAGGATGTGGCGCCTCGTTGAAACTGAACCCCAGGATGAAACTTTTGATACCGGCGGCGGCGGCCAAGTCTAGGCTTGCCAAAAGTTTTGCGCTGACCAGCGGATGGTAATATCCATCCATGACATCCGCACCGACGACGACGACGCAGTCGTGCTTCCGGGCCAGGAATTTCTCGGCCAATTCTTTGATAAAGTTGGGCTTTCCAAAAATATCCACAGGGACGAAGCCCCTCTGATGTAGTGAATTATTGAATCCCTGCCCTTCGACGAGAACATCAACTTCAACGTCCGGATTTTTTGCGCGCGCATGTTGCACCGCCGCAGTAATCATCGCGTCATCGCCCAGCGAGCCAAAAATGGTTATGGGATCACAGGCCACGATCAAAATTCGGTTCAACCGGCCGTCCCCCGCGACAGGTTCAATCACTCGCTTCTGTTCTTGCAGACTATCAAAAAGATGCCGAAGTGCGGCATCTCTGTTCCGCCGCTCAATATATTTTACCAAGCGTTGGCGCAGAGGTGCGGGAAGGATTTTTTTTGCTAACTTACGCATTGCGTTCCTTTCGAGAAGCAATTTTGCTTGTGACGAGCGCGATGGTGGACCGAACCCCGCTCCTCCCGGTCACAATCACGAGTAAAATGTACATGACGCTAAATATGAGCCCGAGCAGAATGCCGGATATGAAATCGCTGGTTCCCAGCATTTTAATTTCTGGTCGCAGCCATTGAACCAGGACAAAACAGAAGCCGCATGAAGTGAAGCTCGGCAAAAGCAGAAGAAATATTCTGGACAGCCGAACATCGAGTTCGCGTGCAACGTAGAAGAATGTGAAGGGCGTGGAGGCCAGCTGACCGAAGGCATAAACAATAACGATTTCAGTAATGTTCTCTGTCGGAACAAGCAGAATCAACAGGATCGTAGAAATGGCCTTCACGCTTCCAGCGATCAATACCTTGTCAGGTCGGCCGCGCGCGGAAAGAAAGGGGCCGTTTTGAAACTGGACGCATTGCAAAGCCCCCAAAAGAAGCAGCGGTCGTGCCACCGCATCAGCGCCTTGCCATTGCGCACCAAACAATACGCTGCAAATCTCTGGTGCCAGTGCAGCCGAGAGTACGAAGATCGGCGTTGAAAAAATCGCCGATATAGTGATTGATTGTTTGTAGAGTTCCGCCATGCGCTCTCGCTCTTGCGATATGCGCGACAGTACAGTCAATGAGACGTCATAAAGCGCCGACTGAAGCAGTTGCATCAGAAGCTGATAAAGACGGCTACCGACAGTGTAGAGCCCAAAGACAGCCACGCCGTAATGTCCCAGAATGATGAAGTCGATCAGCCGCGTCGATCCGAATTCCACGATGCGCAAGCCCAGCGCTGACGAACCGAAGCGAAGCAATTCGACAAAAGTGTCGGGCTTAAGTGTGATCCCGGGAAGCCAGTGCGGCTTGCGCCACAGCCAGACAAGATTGACGACGGTTGCAACATACACCTGAACGACAAGGCTCCAGACGCCGAGGCCTGTAACGGCGAAAACAATCGCCACAACGCCGCCGATGATATTGGAAATGAACGTCCTGATCGCCAGTGGCTTGAAAGCGAGTGCGCGCCGATAATTCACTTCCTGAAAAAGCGAAGCGGTGTTCAACGGGAGCAATATACAGATCGCCACAATGATCGGCGCCAGCCCCTCCACCTCGAACCAGCTTTCCAGTTCAGGTGAAAACACACAGACAGCGATAGCCAACACCGTCGCAACCGCGACCGACACATAAAATGGCAGATTGACATCGCTAGGCTCCAGATTGCGTTTCTGCACAATCGCATCAGCAAATCCGAACTCTGACAGCATCTGGATCAGCATCAGAACCAGCCCCGCAGCGGCGACCATTCCGTAGTCGGTTGGGCTAAGGAAACGGGCAAGGACTATGAAGAGGATAGAAGTAAATAGCTTTCCACCCCAGTTCTGGACGATGGACCAGAAAACGCCGGTAACGGCGGCGCTGCCAATAGAATTTGAAGCCGACATCAATTGGCCATCCGCAAAGCTGGCTGTGGCGCTAAACTGGAGTTAATGAAATTGCGTGCAGGCTTCTCAAACCATTTGAAAACAAGGTGGCTCATGAATATCAGAAAAATAGTTGCCAGGCTCAAATAGGGCAGTAAAAATTCAATAGGTTCACCAAGCGCCTGCCACAAAGCTCTGAATAGAGTGACGAATAGAATCGCGTGAATCATGTAGATTGCATAGGAGCAATCACCAGCTTTCGACAAAACAGACGCAGTTCTCCTAGAGTAGGAAATGCTTCGCTCTCCCAGAGCCGTGGAGAGCATCGAAAATGCCAGAAGCACCATGATATAATTTGGATTGGAAAGCCGGAACATCCACCAAGCCGCAAGAAAAAATGTGGAAAGCCCAAGATATAGAAATAGAGAATTTAAGATTCTCACCTGCTGATAGATTTTATAGGTGAGGCACCCTAGCAGAAAGCTTGGGAGAGCTCGCAGCATGCCGAAGTCATAGTTGGCGCCGTACATGCCACCCGACTGCTCCCAAATTGGAAGCCACGGACGTGAAAACATATAAAAAACGATAAGTACGAGCGGAGCCGAGACGTAAATCTTGACGTTCCGGATCAGCACCACAATGAACGGAAAAAGCAGGTAGCAGAAAAACTCAGCGCTGATAGACCAGGATGGATTATTGAGGGTTAACTTATCTTCCAGCCCCCAAGCCTGAACGAGAAAGATGTTCACTATGATTTCCCGATATTCTACAGCGCTTTGAAACGACAGCATGACGGGCATCAAAATCATAACCACCATGGTTGCGATATGGAGTGGATAGATACGTGCCACCCTGCGAACCAAGAACGTATAGTAATTTGCGATTCCCAGTTTTAAATCTTTATAATTATGAAAAAGTACAAATCCGGACAACATAAAAAAGAAATCAACAAATATACCGAAACTTCCTACATCTATTATAGATTTTGCGCGAATATCTATAATATTGACGTGAAATAAAACTACGCCGATTGCAGCGATAAACCGGTAAAAATCAAGCATTATGAATCTCGACATCTCAGTACTCCGTGTTTCCATCTGCTTTTCCTTAGAAAACAGTGCCACATGAGCTGCACTGAGGGCCTACGATGCACGTAAGGTTCGATTTTTGCCGTATTTCGCCAGCACGTCTTCATAGAGTTTCACATAATTTTCGCCGACCCGCCGTGAGGTGGATTCCTCGACGATGTTTCCGAAATCGGCCTCCGTCGGCAATTGCTCGCGCGAAAGCGTCAGCACCCGGCGAATGCGCGCGGCAAGGTCAGCGGCATTGCCCGGCTCGAACAGCCAGTCGTGATTGGTCTCGCCGATGAGTTCCGGGATACCACCCGAAGCCGCGCCGATGACGGGAACGCCCATCGCATAGGCCTCATAAATCGTGCGCGGCGAGGGTTCGGCCCAGAAAGAGGGAACGATCAGAACATCGATCTCTTCGAAAAATTCCTTCGGCTTCGCCCAGCCGATAAATTCGATCGGCAGATCGCCCGCCTGCTTTGTGAAGCGCTCGATGGAATCATCCATCGCCTGGCCGGCGACCAGACAGCGCCAGTTGCCATGGCCGATTTCCCTGAAAGCGTCGACCATGTTGCCAACGCCTTTTTCCGTATTGATGCGGCCGATATAACCGAAGGTCAGCGGCTTGCCGCTCCGCTCGATCTGCCGGCGGGCGACCGGATCGCCCTCCGGAACCGTGCAGGAATAGAAGATGACACGGCGCAGGCTTTCCGGAATATGGTGGAAAAGTCCGTGATTGACGTGCGTCTTGAGGATTTCCGTACCAACGCTTGCGACCGCACCAATATAACGCTGCGTGAATTTCTTGGTGAAATTCACCACCTGACAGCCTAGATGGATATGCTCGCAGGGCTTGCCACCCTTGAACATGGCGGCATTGCCGCACAGCAGATCATATTCGCAAATCGTATGGACGATCGGAATGCCGCGCTTATGCGCCGCCCGCCAGACCAGCGTCGTCACATCCAGCAGCGAATGGGTGTTGAGAACATCCGGCCTGAAATCATCAAGAACGGCTTCAAACTGCTTCTCGACGTTGAAATTCCACTGCTGCCTGATCTTCTGCATACGCCGTTGCTGCGGCGTATGTTGAGGCCAGTCCTCAAGCCAGAAATCGTTATTGTGGAACATGCGGTAAACGCTGACGCCGTTGCGCACCGTTTTGGGCTCCGCCTGCCGTTCAATGCAGGCGGCGCCGACGGTATGCCCCATGGAGACGAGTTCCTCCGCAAGGTGCTCGACCGACCGTTCGCATCCGCCGACAATATGCGGCGGGTAAAGACTGCTCAAATGGAGAATTCGCATGCGGATACGCTCTATTTTCCTTAATCGAAAATTTATGACTTCCGCTCTGGCCTTGCCACGCTCCCGAATTGCCCGGAGCCAATGAGACATTTGTAAAAAACTACAAAAGCCGGAGTGGAACTAACATTTGAAAATATGAATAACCAAAAATTCACTTTCAAAAAGCACGGGAATTGACGGCATTTCAAGTGATTTTTTTCGCGGCGCGACAAAAGTCATCCCGTGTTGCGAAAAGAACCGGCCCCGTGCTACGTTATCTACATACGAAATACCCCGACCAACGCGGCACTTTACACCGGGTGGAAGGGTGACTGCCTTATGTTTTATTATTTTTGGAAACATGGATTTGATGGCGTCTGAAAACGCCGCGAAGCTTTCAGGACATGCTGGCCGCAGTATAGTGAGAAACGCCTGCATTTAATCGGCGCCCTCCCGGCCATGCCTCGCTTTGCACTGTCGCCATGATTATCAGGAGACGCAGATGAACGGAAAACAGCCGATCACCATGGGCCGCCTGACACGGCGCAGCCTGCTCTCGGCAACACCTTTCGCATTGGCCGCCGCCACCGGCCGCTATCCCGCCTTCGCGCAGACCCCGTCCATTTTTTCCGCCGATACGGAAGCGTTTCTCGACAGTGTGGGCGTGTGCGGCCATTTCGCTCGCACGACGGGCATCTATCCGGAAGCCTTCGAGCGCATCCTGCCTGAACTAGAGACGCTGGGCGTGCGCCATCTGCGCGATGAGGGACTGATCACCGCAAGAGACAGCCGTAACAGCCCCGCCTTTCATCGCCTGCGCCAGATCGTGGCGGCCGGCCTTCGCCTTACCATCATCTGTTATGATGACCTCAATCCCTATGTTTCCACGCCGCTCGACAGGATCGCTGATTTCTACGACTGGTGTGACGGCGGCATCGCCCTCTTCGAGGGCAGCAATGAACCGGTGCTGACGAAGGATCCCGCGAACGCGCCAGGCATTTCGGCACGGCATCAGACGGCGCTGCACGAGATCATCCACTCGACACCCGACCTCAGCGGCGTTCCGCTTGCCGCGCCAAGCTATGTCCTGACGAACAGGGAGCTGGCGCTGGATCTGCAGGCCGTTTGCGACTACGGCAACATTCACCCCTATGCCGGGATGGAGCATCCCGAAACGACCGGGCCGGGGGCACTTTCCAAGTCGCTTGCCGCCTCGGCGCATATCGCGCCCGGCCGCCCGGTGCTCGCCACGGAAATCGGCTACCACACGTCATTGCAGCCGAAGACCTTCCATTTCCCCGTTACCGAGGGAATCAAGGCGCGCTACATGCCCCGCGCGCTTTTGTGGTGTTTCCTCAACGGCATCCGCCGGGCCTATATTTATGAAATGGTTTCGAGCTTCGCGCAGGACGAGACAAACCCGGAATCATCATTCGGCCTGCTGCGCCATGATCTCAGCCGCACGCCCGCTTATGAGGCTGTGCGCGCTCTTCTGTCGCTCTGCAAGGCGGCGCGGCAAACTGTCCCGGTGGAAAGGCGCCTCGATTTTCTCCAGAACGATGCCGAAAGGGTGACGCTGCGGCTGGCAAGAGCCGACGGCGCGCTGCTTGCACCCGTGTGGCTCGGCATCCGGGGATGGCAATGGCCGGCCCGGATCGAAAATCCGCCCGCCGAACGGTTGGCAACCTTTTCGGTAACCGGGCCTCATAATCAGGTCATCGCCCACCGCTTCAGCGACGACGGATCCGTGACCCAGCGGGTGATCACGCAGCAAGGCGGGCAATACCAGCTTTCCGTCAGCGACCAGCTCACCGTTCTGGAGGTTTTCTGAGGGTCGGCCGGCGAAATTTCGCAGTCGCGAAATTTTATATATCGTGCCAACCTTATGCGTGATAGCCTGCTTTGATAAATGACTTTATGTCCGCGTGAGCGGACGAAAATAATACCAAATATATTTTTTCTTTTTTACAGATGATGATGATGACGCAAAAATTTAAGAATGCGCCTGCTGCAGGGACGCAACGTCTCGATGTCGTTCAGTTGATGCGTGCCGTGGCGGCAATCATGATTGTCGCGCTGCATGCGGGCGTGAATTGGGAGTTTTCGCTTCTCCCCATCCATACCTGGAGACTTGGCGCAGGTGTCGACCTGTTTTTCGTCATTTCCGGCTTCGTCATCGTTTATGCCTCCCGGCCTTATTTTGCCGCTGCGGGCGGGCGTTCGGCATTTCTCCTGCGCCGGCTTCTCCGCATCGTTCCTCTTTACTGGTTTGTATTGACCCTGCGGCTCACCATGGCCGCCGCCGCGGCCATTCTCGGCGCAAAAGCCTTCCCTTCACTACAATCGATCCTGACCTCCTATCTTTTCATTCCTTACGACAGCATGGGTTACGGCGACGCCTATCCGTTTCCGCTCATCGATCTCGGCTGGACCCTGAATTACGAGATGTTTTTTTATCTCGTTTTCGCGGTATTCATATTCCTGCCGCTGGAACGCGCCGTTATGGCGACAGCCGGCGCACTGCTCATCGCCGTCCTGATCGGCGCCAATTTCGATCTAGCCCTGCCGCTAAGTTTCTGGTTCCAGCCGATCATCCTCGAATTCGTCGCAGGAATGGTGCTTGCGACACTTTTCCTGAGAGGTGTGCGTCTGCCGCCCCTGGCGGGAATCGCGGTCGCCCTCTGCGGTCTGGCAATCTGGCTACTCACAGATTTGAGCATGGTCGGGTTCCAGTGCGATCCGGGATGTTATTCCTTTGCGCGGCTTATCGTTTTCGGCGGCGGTGCGATCTTCATGATGACGGCAGCAACATTGACAAGAAACATCGCGCTGCCCCGTTTCGCTCAACCGCTGGCAACGCTTGGCGAGTCGTCTTACGCGCTTTATTTGCTGCACCCTTTCATTTTTCGCGGATTCAAGATTGTATTCGGCGGCGTACCGCCAGAGTGGAACAACCTCATCTATTTCGTTGTTGTCGCCGGCACCATCGCCATAGCTCATGCATTCCATATTCTGATCGAAATGCCGGCAAATGCCTGGCTTCGTGATCGGCTGATAACATCCCGGCGGAAAGTCGCCGTGACCTGATCCCGGAATAAACGCCGCAGGCAGGCCGTTAAGTATAGGGGGAAGTTCCCACCAGAAGCGCATTTTTACACTTGATCGTTTGCTTGGGCTGTGCGATTTAAAGGGAAATTTTAGGATGTTGGATAACCATGTTCGACATCAAATTACTTAAAGTCGTATTTTAAAAATTTGGAGAGTTGTGATGTCCCGCCCTCGTAATGGCTCGACGCTCACTGGTGCAGTATTGATGGCCAGCATGGTTGCTTTTTCCGTATCGGCCAATGCTCAAAATGCCCAGAATGTTGAAACAGCACCGGTCGTTGCCCAGACGCCGATGACAGAAAGTGCTCCTGCTGCTGCGCCCGTCAAGGCCGCAGACGAAACCACCGCCGCATTTCTCGGTCGCGTCCATGGCACCAATCCAGATATGGTTACGCTTTCCGCCGCGGAACTGTTCAAGCTGTCTCCAACGCCTGGAACGATTGCTGATCTGATTGCCATCGCCTCCAGCACTGACGCCGCCGCTGCGGATCTGACCGGAAAGGTGATGAGCGGTTTTCCCGTCATCGCGGTTTCCACCAGCGCGGCGCAATTTTCCGAACAGCTCTCCGCACTGGTTCTGAGTGATTCCGGCCAGCTGCCCGCCATCGTCGCACTTGCTCAAAAAATCGCGAACAAGGATTTCTCCGAAGTTGTCGGCGAGGGCCTGGCGCTTGCCTATTCCACGGCGATGCAGAGAGGCAACACGATACTCGCAGCCGCCATCCAGCTGCAGACCAAGGGCACAGGCGTGCCCTCCGATCTTCTGATCGCCTTTAGCGAAAACATCGAAGGAACGGCGGCCGGTCCGGCTGCACCTGCGGCCGCCGCTGCAGCCGCTTCGCCAATTGGCGGCGCCGGCTCCACGCCAGCCAGCGGCAACAGCATCGGCGGCTCGGCAGCCACGGGCGCCGAGGCAGGCATTGCACAGGCCGGCGGCGGCAGCGCACCCGTTGGTGGCGGCGGTACCGGCGGCGGTGGTGGAACGTCGACCATCTTTAACATCACGGTCTCGACCGGAAGCACCACGACGCCAATCAGTACAAGTCCCGTTTGAAATCGGCTTTGCCATCCCCGTTACGAGGATGGCCTTCGCCTGTCCCACGATGCAACCGAGACTTGGCGGGCTTTATGCTCGCCGAAAAGAGCGAGGCTGACAGTTGTTGCAAAGGCACGATCCCGTGACGATGAGCGATTACGATAAAAACGCCTTTACGGCCGATTTTATCGATATCGAAGCGGTTCTGGCGGCGATCCGTCGGCAGTGGCGGATCGTCCTTGCGACCATCGCCATCGCCGGGACAATCGGGCTCGCTTATGCCGCAACGGCTGTTCCGATCTATTCGGCGAGCGCGACCCTGTTGATCGACCGTAACAACAGCCAGGTCGTCGAACAGCTTTCAACAATCGGCGGCGTCATAGAGGACGAGGCGTCGATCCTCAGCCAGGTCGAGGTTCTGCAATCGGAAACCATCGGGCTCGCCGTCGTCGACAGTCTCAATCTGACGGAAAACCAGGAATTCAGGGCCACCCGCGCATCACTTCTCAGCTCGATCGTGGGCACGATCCGTTCGCTGGTCAACGTTTCGCAATGGTTCTCGCCGGCAAAGGAAGCGGTCATCGATGACGGAACGCTGAAGAGAGCATTGTCGGACCGACTGTTGCAGAGCCTGTCCGTCAAGCGCATCGGCCGCACCTACGCGCTGGAGCTGAGCTATAATTCAACATCACCGGCTCTCGCCGCACAGATCGTCAACGCCGTGGCGGCAGCCTATCTAGTCGATAAGCTCAACTCCAAATACGAGGCGACGAAGCGGGCCAGCGACTGGCTGTCCGATCGAATAGCCGAATTGCGTCAAAGGGCGCTCGATACCGACCTCGCCGTGCAGAAATTTCGCGCCGAACACAATCTCATCGAGACGGGTAATAATGGCCTGCTTTCCGACCAGCAGCTGGCGGAACTGAACAGCGCGCAAATTCTGGCGCAGTCCGAAACCGCCAAGGCGCGTGCACGATTCCAGCGTATCGAACACATTCTCGCCACCGACGATGTCGATGCCGTCGTCACCGATATTCTCGACAGTTCGGTCGCAAATGATCTGCGCAAGAAATACCTCGAATCCTCAAAAATAGAGGCCGAAATCGCCGGTCGGCTTGGCAGGAACCATGTTCAGGCCGTGCGTTTGCGCAATGAAATGCAGGAATACCGCCGGCTGATGTTCCAGGAAGTCAGCCGTATCGCGCAAAGTTACAAAAGCGATCTCGAGGTCTCTGAAGCACGGGAAAAAACCCTTGAGGCAAGCATTGCCAAGGCCACCAACGTCAGCAATTCGGCCAGCCAGACCCAGGTTCAGCTTCGCGAATTGCAGCGCGAGGCGGAAACCTACAAGAACATGTATCAAACCTTCCTGCAGCGTTATCAGGAAGCCATGCAGCAGCAATCCTTCCCCGTGACGGAAGCACGCGTGATCTCCAAGGCAATGCCGCCTAAAATTCCGAGCAAGCCGAACAAACCGCTGCTTCTAGCGCTTTTCATGATCATGGGAGCAGCCGCTGGCGGTGGCATCGCCATGTTCCGCGAGTTTCGCGACCGCTTCTTCCGCACCGGAGAACAAGTTCGCGATGTTCTCGGGCTGGAGTTTCTGGGCAATACGCCGCTTATCCCGAACAAGCCGGTCGAGGAAGCCCTCTCCAAGGGGCAGGAGCACAACCCCGCCGCCACCCGTCCATCCAGTGTTGCCCGCTACGCCGTCGATCACCCGTTATCCTCCTTTGCCGAAACCCTGCGCAGCACACGGCTTGCGCTCGATCTCGGCATTCCCGCAAAAAGCGGCGCGCGGGTGGTGGGCATCGTATCGGCACTGCCGAGCGAGGGAAAATCTACCATCTCCATCAATCTGGCACAGCTTCTGGCCGGACAGGGCGCGCGGGTTTTGCTGCTGGATGCCGATATCCGCAATCCTGGCGCCACGCGCGCTTTGGGTCGCCATGCCGGTGAAGGCCTGCTCGAAGTCCTGCTGGAAGGTCGCGATGTACGTGATGTGCTACTGCGCGACGAAAAGACAGGGCTCGCTTTCCTGCCCACGGTCGTCAAACAACGGGTGCCACATTCTTCCGAACTCCTGACCTCGGCGCAGATGCACAAATTGCTGGCCGAGGCGAGCGGCGTGTTCGATTATATAATCGTCGATCTGCCACCGCTCGGTCCGGTGGTCGATGCACGGGCGATGGCCAGCCGGATTGACGGTTTCGTTTTCGTCACCGAATGGGGCAAAACTGCCCGCAGGGCAGTCCGCAATACCATCGAAAATGAAGTCCATATCCGCAAAAAATGCCTTGGTGTCATTCTCAACAAGGTGGATACGGAAAAGCTGAAGCTCTATCGGGCCTACGGTTCCAGCGAATATTATTATTCACGTTACACGCGCTATTACCATGACTGACAAGGATGGGATGACGCGCCTGCGTACAATCTTTGCGGTCGTGCCGGTCCTTGTCATTTCCATATTCGTTCTGGCTGTCACAGCCCAGGCATTTTCCGAAAGCCGGCGTTTTTCCGACATCGTCGCAATGGCGAGAATTGCCGACGACAAGAATGGTCTGGCACCCGATCTACTTGCAAACACGGTCAGCCAGCTTCACCCTGTCATAGCAGAAAAAATCTGCCGTTCGGATATCGTCAAGGCCGGATTGCGACTGGTTTTGGCTGATATTGATGCAAGTATCGGAAAGTTAGCGCCAGAGGCCACGGCGGCGCGTCTTGGCTTTGCCGAAACCTATATTCGTCATGCGCTCTCTTGCCTTCCCGCCAATGGCGATGTGTGGCTGCGCCTTGCCATGGTTCGTTCATTGCGCAACGCCTCGCCCCTGGAGACAGCCGTGCTGATGAATTTTTCCCAGCTTTACGGGCCGGCTGACGCCAATCTGATACGCGGACGCTTCGCCATGTGGCGACAATTTCCAAGCGAGACCCTGCCGCAGGCCGAGGCGGCGCGAGAGGCGGATACCGCTGTCGTCTGCGGCAAGGAAGGGGAAATCCTGCGCTGGACGCTGCGCGATGTCTGTCCACAGCAGCCTGCGGATAATGTGAAACGCTCCATGCCGCTGCGGTGACGTGAAAACGGGATCGCGCTTTGACATTCTGCACATCGCCACCACGAAGAATTCTTGCAAAGACGAAAACCCATGACACCCACCCTCGCCCCATCGGAAGCGCTGTCCTCCTCGCCGCCACGACCGGTCGCATTTCGCGATTATGTCCGGGTGGCTGCCACTGTCGCATTCTGGGCAATTTTCCTGCTTGCGCTTCTCAATCGTGGCGCAACGGAAATAGAGAGCCGCATCGTTGTCACGCTTGCGATTTATCTCTTGCTGGTGCCGGCCATCCTCACATTCGGACCGCCACAGGGCGGTGCCGGCAAGGCGCTCGTCGCGACCTGCTTTTTGCTTGGGGCGCTGATCGTTCAGATAATGCTGCAGACATCATCCCTGCCAGGCCTCGCCTCACCCAACCCGGCATGGTCCGCCGCAACCATGTTCACGCAGATCGCACCTGCCGCCACGATCTCGCTCACACCCGCAGATGATCGGCTCGGCCTGCTCAGCGCCGCCCTGCCCTTTGGCGCTTTTATGGCCGGCCTCGTGATTTTCGATACTGACGAGCGCGCGGCAAAAACGTTGCGGTGGTTCGCAATAGGCGGCGGCTGGCTTGCGTTATGGTCGATCGTGCAGTTCCTGCTTTTTCCGGATATGCTCGGCTTCATTCAAAAACGCTTCTATCTTGGCAGCCTGACCGGCCTTTTCGTTAATCGCAATACCGCCGCAACCCTGTTCGGCCTCATCCTGCTTGCGCTTTTTTCATTGTTTCACAAACGGCTGCTGTCTCCAGACTGGCACATGGTAAGGGCACTTGTCGCAAATCGCCTGGCGGTGCCGGTCGACCAGAAACGCCTTATCCGCAAGGCAGTCTTCGCCGGCGTTCTCGCCGCTCTCTGCTTCATCGCATTGATGCTGACCGGATCGCGCGCCGGGATCATGTCCAGCTTCGTGGCGCTGCTTTTCCTTATCCTTCTGACTGTCTTCAACTCCCCTTCAAGACCCCACAGCAGCGCAGCTCCAAGGCGCCGGCGGCGCGGGTTCAAGCGCCGGGCAGCGATCATGCTCGCCATCGTTGCCGGCCTGTTTTCGCTTTTTGCCAATCGGGTGGCGCTTCGCATGGAGACGCGTCTGGAAGATGACATGCGCTTCTGCTACATGCCTGGCATCACCCGCGCCATAGCAGACAGCTGGCCCTGGGGATCCGGGCTTGCGAGCTTTGCGGAAACCTATGCGCCTTATCATCTGGCCCAATGCGGGGTGAACGCCGTCGTCACCCATGCCCATAATGTCTATGCCGAAGGCCTTCTGACGCTTGGCGCCGCATTCCCGTTTTACGCGGCCTTTTTCGTGCTTGCCCAATTGTTCATTTTTATCGTCGGGATGCGCAAACGCAAAAGCTATCGTTACGCTTCCCATCTCGGCATTGCAGGTCTGCTGCTGGTCGGACTGCATTCGACGCTTGATTTTTCATTGCAGATCCCTGGCTTCGCCATGGCTTATGCCATCTTCCTCGCCCCTATCGTCACACTTTGCCTCAATTCGCCGGGAACTGACCGGAATGGACGGCGGCGGCAGCGGCAGGACCCAGCCGATCTTTCAACGCCCGGGCCCGCGGGACATGACCATACGGCACAATTGGTATTTTAAAGCCATAGCAGCTGACCTGCGCGTTCACATACTGGATGCCAAGTCACTGTATCGATTGTAGAAATGAAGGCAGAGACGAGAATTTCAGCATGCGGATATTGCAGATAACGTCGCTATTTTCTCCAGACCGGGTGGGGGGCGCGGAAATTTTCGTGGAAGACCTGGCGCGAGGACTTTCGGAAAAGGGCCATACGGTTGCCGTAGCCGCCATTTCCCGGGAACAACAGGCCGTCGAGCAACGTGATGGTTTTTCCATTCATCGCCTCGGGCACACCACGCCGTTTTTTATTGGAGACTGGGAACGGCAACCAGGATGGAAGCGAAAATATTACAAGATCGCCGTACAGCTCGATCCGCGCCTCGTGCGTCGGCTTGCACATGTCATCGATGATTTTCGTCCGGATGTCGTCAACACCCATTCGCTGTCGGAATTGACCCCACTGATCTGGCCGATGATCCGCAGGCGGGGCATCCCGCTCGTCCATTCCCTGCATGATTTCACCAGCATGTGCACCAATGGCTCCCTGTTTCACGACGGGCATATTTGCGACGGCAGCAGCAGGAAATGCCGTATTTTTTCCTATCTGCACCGGCGTTGCCAATGCGCCGTCGATGCCGTCGCGGGCGTCGGCCGCGACATTGTCGAGCGCCATGTACAGGCGGGCTTCTTCACCCATGTCCCGGAAGACCGCCGCACCGTGATCTGGAATGCCATCGCACCGCCGACCCAACAAAAAAAGCACAATCCCCGCGCGCCTGGACAACCGCTTGTTTTCGGTTATCTCGGCCGCATCGAAGCCCCTAAAGGTGCGGACTTGCTGGTAGATGCTCTGCGGCGGCTGCCGCCACAGGGTTGGCGGCTGGTCATGGCCGGTCGCGCGCCCGGCGGCGTCGAGTCTTATCAGCAAAAAACCATCGGTCTTCCCGTTGGGTTTCCCGGCTATGTCGAGGCGGACAGTTTTTTCGCTGAGATCGATTGCCTGATCGTACCGCCCTTGTGGCCGGAGGCTTTCGGGCGCACCGTTGCCGAAGCCATTCTGCGTGGGGTACCCGTCATCGGTGCCAACCTCGCAGGCGTCGCCGAACAGATCGGTCAGGACAGGCCGGAACGCCTGTTTGCTCCGGGCAACGCCAGTGAACTCGCCGCACGTATGGCGCAAGTCATGCGCGACCCCAGCATCCTTGCAGAGTCTCCCGAAACCAGAGCGAGAATTTCGCAAGGAGTAGCGCCTGAGCGGGTGGTTGCGGCATATGAAACGCTCTATTCGGATGTCAGTGTCCGTACCGGCGGCTAAACACTGGCAGGGTGGCAGCTTTTACCTATTTGGCGACAGGAACAGCACCCCATCCGAAAGGGGTGCATGTTGTTAACGCCGGGAAATCTCACGAAAGAGCGTTACATAGCTCTCCGCAGCGTTCCGCCATGAATATAGCGCGCGATTTTCATAACCCGCCTCGCGAAGATTGCCCGCCAGATCCGGCTCCCGAAAAAGTCGCTCCAGTGCTGCGACAAGGCTGTCAACATCGGCAGGATCAAAAGTGAGGGCCCCCTTGCCAGCGATTTCAGGCGTGGCAGAGCGGTTGGAGCAAATGACCGGGCATCCCAGTTGCTGTGCCTCCAGCACCGGCAGGCAAAAACCTTCATAGGTCGAGGGTACACAAAGACAGGCAGCGTGGCGGTAAAGCTCGGCCAATTGCCGGTCATCTATGCCGGAAAGCCGGATCAGCCGTGCCTTCAACTCCGGATCGCCCAGCACACTGCCGATTTCCTCTACATCGTCACGGCCGACATGAACGACATGCAGCGTCGGCATTGTCTTGCCCAGCCGCGCAAACGCCTTGCCCAGAAGGATGAAATTCTTGTTGGACGTCGCGTTTCCGACCGCCAGTATATAAGGCCCTGGCACTGGCCGCGCGCTGCCAGCAATCTCGGGATCGACTTTCAACGTGCTGTCGGAATGAATCGTCAGGCTTTTGCCGGCAGCGGCAGGATAAAAGTGGGCGAGGTCTCTTCGTGTCGCTTCGGACACACAGGTGATCCGATCTGAACCTGCCATCATCAAGCGAAAGATGAAATCGGTCGTCAAGGTCGCCCGCCAACCGATCTGTTCGGGAATGGTCTTGAAATAAAGATCGTGAACAAGGGTAACCCGCCGTTTACCGCCGAGAGGACTTCCAAATGGATCGGCATTGAACAGCACGTCAATATCGTGCCGACGGCAAAGTGCGGGCAGCGTAGCGGCCTGGCGCAGCACATCGAGAACCATGATACGCGGTCGCGGTATCTCCAGCAGTTGCAAACGGCTGTCGCGCAGGTTTTCAGGCAGTTGCTCCCGCGTCCAGGGCGATCGCAAAATGTAGTCATCCTGCGTTTGATCCAATAGCTGTTCCAAGAGGCTGAAGGTCACACGGGCAACGCCGGACGGCTTGCCGCCATATTGGCTCGGCATATTTACGAGAATGCGCATCCTGGCCTTTCCGCTTACCCACACTGTCTATCCGGATCGATCACCAGCTCCGCCTCACACCACTTCCGATAGCAGCGCGGACACCGAACGGCAGGTCTCCTCCAGCGAAAATCGGCGGCTCACATCCTCCCGCCCCTTTTGCGCCAACCTTTCCGCCAGAGCCGGGTGCGAAAGGATGCAGCCGAGTGCGGCGGCAAGCGCCGGCGCGTCACCCGGCGGCACGAGCAGACCCGTTTCGCCATCCCTGATGATTTCGGTCACCCCGCCGCCGCGTGTGGCGACAACCGGCCGGCCACACATCATGGCTTCGACCACTACCCGGCCAAAAGGTTCAGCGACAATCGAAGTATGGGCAACAGCATCCATAGCCGCCATCAATTCCGGCACATCTGAACGGAAGCCGAGAAAACGGACCCGACCATCAAGGCCAAGGCGGGATGCCTGCTCGCGGATGCGCGTCTCATAGGCTTCCTGTCCAAAAAGCGCTCCGCCAACGATGATGGCCTGGACACCATCCATCGCCGCAATCGCCTCCAGAAAGACATGCTGGCCTTTCCATTCGCTCAGCCGGCCAAACAACCCGACGATTGGCTGTGGACCAAGGCCGAGTTCCCCGCGCAGCCGTGCGGCTCTTTCCGGGTCATATGCCACCGCCATTGCGGGATCAAAGCCGTTATAAACGATACGGACCTTCTCCGCCTCGCCGCCGGCTTCAACGAATGCCCGGCCGGTTTCCTCAGAATTAACGGCCACCAGCCTTGCAAAATATCGGGCGAAGGCCAACGAAGCACGGCGATTGGCGGAACTGAAGGCGGGATCCGTGACGATATCGTGCAAAATCCAGACGAGCGGACGGCGGCTGAGTTTCGCCGCAAGCGCGCAGACAAAAAGCGCCTTTTGCGAATTGGCGCAGATGACATCGTAATGCCTTGCCTGCCGGCTCAACTGCCAGGCAACCGCCGCCACGTCGGCCGCGCCGCGCAACATAGCACCGAATGATGAATCGCGGCGGATCGACAACATTTTTTCCCCGGCCGACAACAGAACCGGAGGTCTGCCGGCCGCCGCCAGATCCTCGGCAGCACCACCGCCACTGAGGAAACAGGCACGCCAGGAATCTGGCCCAGCCTTGACGAGATCGATGAGGAAAAGCTCGGCGCCACCCTTCTCTCCGGTATGGCTGACAAAAAGCGCGGATGTCATGCACTTACCTGCGACACGCACATACCCTGAAGGAGCCTTGGCCCGCAATGACGGGCATGACCAGGCACCCGGTAAAAAAGTTCGGCGCAGGCGACAATGGCAGGGATATCTTCCCGCGTCGATCTGGTATAAGAATGGCTACGTTTACTTGCGATTAAAAGAAAAGACATTCAAACCTTTATGCGGATTTATATTTTAGTCCGCGCGAAATAAAAAATAATAGTCAATTTAAATATTTTAGAAGAAATCGAAGAAAATTTCATGACGTTTAATTTTATCGCTGTTCAGCGTTCCGCTCCTGGCGCCTTTTCCCCGGATCTTACTGTGGGGTTATCCTAGCGCCAGATCAGGAGAACGAACGATGACACCGCTCAAACGCAAGATATGCATATATATGCCGGCAACGGAAGAGGTGTCGGCATGATCGGCGTGACGCTCGGCATTATTCCCGGGAACAGGGCAGCCATCGTCCCCTCCCTAAACGCGCTTTCGCCTTTGCGCGCACGCCTGACCGCCGGCCAGAACGCCACGATCTTCGTGAATGGGGACAGCACCGCCTATGCCGACGGTGGACCATTCCAGCAGTTCGCCTCAATGCTTGGCGATCTTCACGATACAAAGGTCGTATTGTACCGCTGGGCCGAATGGCAGATAAATGCAGCAACCGGACCAAAAGCTTACGCCGATCCGATCACGCTGCGCAACACCGGTGAGGGTCCAACGCTCACGGTCTATCTCGCGGCGCTGCCTGGCGGTATGGCAGGCTACATGCTTGCAGACCAGCGCGCGGCGGCGCTGAGGATTCCACGCCCCGATCTGTGCATTCTGCATCATGGTCACAATATGCAGAGCTTCGAGATGCCAGGGGGCATCTTAAGTTCCGGACGATCTGCACTGCTGGGGCCACTCGGCATGACCGAATGGCAATGGCCCGGCACACCGCAACTCATCACCACCCAGAACCCCTGGCGTGACAGTACGGATTACGACAAGGTCTATCAGGCAATACTTGATGTGGCTCGATCCCACCCGCAGCTGACGCTGGTGGATACACATGCGGCATTTGTGGCAAAGGGTAAGGACGCGACCCTTTACCGGGACAACATCCATCCGAACGATGCCGGCTCACAGCTCATTGCCCGCACTCTGTTCGGTTCCTATCTGGCTTCGGCACCAGATAGCGGCTTTCAGACACCGTGCTGGCCGAAGCTCCCTGCTGCAAATCTCATCGCCAACGGAGATTTCACCGAGTGGTCGGGCTCTGCCCCGGCAGGCTGGAACCTGAGCGCGCCCGGCACCGTCGTCAAAAGCACCGACACCACCTTTTCCCCATCCTTCGCTTACAGTCTCGCCTTGCGCGCCAATGGCAGCCAGTCGGCCGCACTGTTTCATTATGTCCGGAATGCAGAGGCTGCAGCGATAATCGGCAAAACCATATCCTTTGCGATTCTCTACAAAAACAGCGCGGAGCAACGTCCGCCTTATGTCACGCTGGTTACGAAAAGCGGCGGAGCGACAAGGACCATCAATTGTTCAGCCCTGCAATTTTCGAATGTAAGCACTTCTGTGAACAGCGGCTGGATGTGGGCAACGGCGAACGGAATCTCCATCGACCCCGATATCAGCCCGGATGGTTACTCATTTTATCTGCGGATGATGCCAGCCTTTGGCACCAGCCCACCCAGCTCCAACGAACCACTTTACATTCAGAGAGTAATCGCCGTGGAAGGTGCCATGCCCAAAGGCAATCTGAGCGGCTGAAAGACAGAGAAAATTCCGTCTTGCACGACGATGTCGTCAAGACCACTATCCGTCGCCATCATCGCCCTGCCTCGCAATGATGGTGCCCTAACAACAGGGCCGTCTCAGGTCCGCCAGTGAAAGATACAGGCCGCGAATGACCAGACGTGCAAATATGGTGTCATCGCATCCGTCGCCATTACCGGCTTTTATCGTGGCGATGCCCCTTTTTCCTTCAAGGACAATAGGGGTTCCCGGTCACTTCCTGTCGATCTTTGTGTTCTTCATCGGCTTCTTCATTCAATGCAATGTCCTGACCAGCAATCTCGGCCTGCGCTTTCTCAACATTACCGATATGCTGGTGCTGATGACCTTGCCCGTCATTGCCCTCCTCTACATTCGTTGCCTGACACCTTCCATCCTTCTGTTTTACCTTATCCCGCTCACTTTGCTTTTCGTGCTCTCAGCTGGCTTTGCCGATGATCGCGGCGAAGGAGAATTTTACACGACGGCGATGACCTATTTTTACGCCGTCTATTTTCTGTTTTTCGCCTATCTTCTGTTCAAGGAGAACCTTCTCGAGCTGTTCTGCTGGGGCATGTTTGCGGGCTTCGTTGCAGTGACGATCCTGCTATTTCTGGACATCTTCATACATGACCAGCTGGCCTCCATCGGCCTGTCGTTCAAATTCGATGAAGCCGCCGTCCTAGAAGCCGCTGCAAAAGGTGAAATGGATCCGCTGCTCTTGCGTGTCGAGAAGGCGGGCGGAATTTGGCCGGTAGGCAACACAGCCGGCCCGGCCTTTGCCCTTGCCGGCGCGGCAGCCGCATATCTTGCGGAGCGCTACCGGCGGCCGGTTCTGTTCGCCGTGTTTCTGTTTGTCTATCTGGCAAGTTTCACGCTCACACTCAACCGGTCGGGCGTGTTTGCCGTTCTCGCCATCGGGCTCTATTTCTATATCAGAAACTTCTCGATCAGGATGTTGCTCAGCACATATTTCGGCTTCGCTCTTTCCGCGCTTGTCCTCGCCTCCGTACTGCCATTTGGCGTCTTTGATTTCGCAGAACAGGCATTTTCAAAACGTTTTTTGGAGGACAGCAACAGCAGCAACAATGTGCAGGAAAGGCTGGGGACGCTCATCGGCGGCTTTCAGGTGATGCTCAATCATCCTTTAGGCGTCGGTTTCACCGCACGGAGCCAGGAATTATCGGCAATATCGCATAGCGGCACACCGCATAACGGCTTTCTGGCCACCGCCTACGCATCTGGCATCGGGTTTTGTTTTCTTGGCGCCTTTGGGCTTGTTTATGCGATTTTCCGGAAGCGGAAAATCAGCTTTTTTACCTATTCGGCAATCGGAGTCATTATCGGCTATCAATTTGAAGAACTGAATTTCAATCCTGTCTTCATGGCCCATGTCGGCCTTGCTCTCGCATATGCTTTCATCGATCTGGACTTCAGGCTTTTTCTGAAAAATACGATGCTGCGCATCACAGGAATAGCCAATGAAGAACCCCGGGTGACAACACAGTCCACCTGAGGCCGCCGCATGAAGCTTCACGCAACCGCGACGATCTCAATTTCCTTCCCACCCAAACTGACCAGATCACCGGCCGTCTTCCCCATCAACGCCCGGGCGACAGGGGAAACATAAGACATTGATCCCGCAGCAGGATTAGCCTCGTCTTCACCGACAATCCGGAATTGTTGCGTCCGTCCGTCATCGCGGCTGAAGGTTACCAGGCTGCCAAAAGCGACGATGCCATCCACAGGCGGGTGCGGCATGAGTTGGGCGGTGCGGACACGCTCGGCGAAATACCTGATGTCGCGCAGGGGGCTGGCGGAAAGCCGCCGTCTTTCATTGACGTCTTCAATGGTGTTGGCCGCTTCGCAGGCTTCGCGCGCCGCATGCAGCTGCAGTTCCAGCGCTTTCAGTCCGGCTTCGGTCACCAGATTGGGATGCGGCGAAATCACCCGATCGGGCAGAACCGTTTCGGCTGCTGTTTCGGCACTGTCTTCCTTGGTAAAGGCTACGCTCAATCCTTGGCACTCCAAATCGTTGAGATACCGCATGGGCATCTCTCTCCAGTCCAGTTTTGCCATTGCTCCCCGTGACGGAGCAAGAGCGCAACATTCAGAAACCCGCATAGAGGGAACATACCCCTCATTTCTGGCTCTAACACGAGGCTTTTTGCCCTGCTAGGTTGTCTTGCAGGAGGAGTGAGGACACCAACGCTAACGAACAGGAGACGGCAATGGCCCGGACAGTAGTGAATGCGCTTGGGGATACGCTCTATTATAGCGACAGTTCCACCGGATTTTTCTCAGCCACGGGTTCCGGTCCACTGCTCACCGGCACCGGTGGTAATGATTCCATGTGGGGTGACAGTTCCGTCAATGTGACGATGGCGGGCGGCACGGGCGATGATATCTATTATCTCTATTCCAGCATCAACCGCGCGGTGGAAAATGCCGGGGAAGGCATCGACACGATCGATACCTGGATGAGCTACACCCTGCCCGACAATTTTGAGAATCTCAGGGTGACGGGCGATGGCCGTTACGCTTTCGGGAACTCGCTCGATAACATCATCACCGGTGGATCGGGCAGCCAGACGATCGATGGTGGAGCCGGCAATGACGTGCTGATCGGCGGCGGCGGTGCCGACACCTTCGTCTTCACCAGTGGCAACGGCACCGATCTCATCATGGATTTCAGCGCCAACGATACGATCCGGCTCAACGGTTACGGCATTACATCCTTCGATCAACTCGTCAGCAGTGCCACGCAGCAGGGCAGCGATCTGTGGCTGAATTTTTCGAACGGCGAAGCCGTGGTTCTTGCCGGAACGACCATCGACGACCTTCAGGCCGACCAGTTCGAGCTCAGTCTCGACCGGTCATCCCTGACCCAGACCTTTGCCGATGAATTCGATGCGCTGTCGCTGCGCAGCGGCGATCAGGGAACCTGGGATGCCAAATATTGGTGGGCTCCGGAAAAGGGAAGTTCGCTGACGACGAATGGCGAGGCGCAATGGTATATCAACCCTGCTTATGCCGGCACGTCGGAGGTCAACCCGTTCAGCATCGAGAACGGCGTGCTGACCATCACCGCTGCGGAAACGGCACAATCCGTCGCCGATGAGGTCGAGGGTTACGATTATACCTCCGGCATGCTGAACACCTATTCCTCCTTCAGCCAGACCTATGGATATTTCGAAATCCGCGCCGATATGCCGACCGACCGCGGCGCATGGCCGGCCTTCTGGCTTCTGCCGGAGGACGGATCATGGCCGCCGGAACTCGATGTCATCGAAATGCGCGGGCAAAATCCCAACACGCTCATCATGTCCACCCATTCCAACGCCACTGGTGAACAGGCATCGGTCATCAACAATGTCAGCGTGCCGAGTACGGAAGGGTTTCACACCTATGGTGTGTTGTGGGATGCCGAACATGTTACCTGGTATTTCGACGATGTCGCGGTGGCGCAGACGGATACGCCTGACGATATGCACGACCCCATGTATATGGTCGTCAATCTCGCCGTCGGCGGCATGGCGGGAACGCCCTCTGCCACTGATTTCAGCGATGGCTCGCAGATGATGATCGACTACATCAGGGCCTATTCGTTGTCCGACTGGGCCGTTTGATAAAAACGCCGGCAGTCGCATCCAGAACTGCCGGCGTTGCAGACATCAGCCTTTGCAGGCTGTGCCTTGTTCGAAGGCCTTACTCAGCCGCAAGCTGCGTCCGGGCGGCGTAAAGCGACATGAGATGCTTGGCGGTTTTAAGGCTTGACGGCTGCTCGGCGCGGTAACGACGGCCGATTTCCATCATCAGCACCGTCTCTGGAAGGAAGGTCAGTTCCGAGAAGATGCTCTCCCACTCGATATCACCCCAGCCGAGTGGCATATGCAGATCGCCGATACCCAGCGCGGTATTTTCCTGTGTGAAATAGGCCTCGTAGAAGCCCTGCGGCCGGCCGAAGGAATCGTGCACATGCAGATGGCCGGCAACGGGCGCCATGGCGCGAAGCTGCTCGCGGAAATCGAGACCACGATAGGTGGATTCGAGATAGGCATGGCTGAAATCGATCAGCGCCACGACATTGTCGTGATCAACAGCCTTCACGGTCGCTGCCACCTCGGCCGGCGTCTGACGATACTGGCCGGGTTCGGTGGAGAAGATATTCTCAAGCGCGATACGCACGCCATAGGGTTTGCAGAATTCCGCAAGTTCGAACAGCGCTTCGCGCTCACGGGCATCGGCATCGGCACGCTCGGCAATCTGGTCGGCACGCAGCGCGCCACTATGCTGGACGAGGATGCCTGCGCCGATGCGGTCGCAGAGGACAGCGAGCGCCTTGGCGGCATCGATCTGGTAACGGCAAGTCACAGGGTCCATGAAATTGGACGAAACCAGACCATGCACGGTGTAGCGGAAGTCGAACTCTTTCGCGAGCGCCACGAAACGGTCGGCACGCTCTTCGATGATGCGGCCACCGGCGATCATATCGAGGCTGGTCGCCGCAATTTCCACCGTGTCGCAGCCAATCTCGGCCAGTGCGCGCAGATCGCTTTCAAGGGTGGCCAGTTCGCCGTTATCAGAGCCGGCGTTAAAGCCGGTACCAATCAGATTTGTCATGTCGTCATCTCCAGGGAGTAGATAAGGTTATGTTAGTTCAGGCAGCCGCGCGGCAAGCCGCGCCGTATCGAACAAATCCGGGCGATCGATATTGGCGTAGTCTACTCCGGCTAATGCGATCTCATTATGAAGGTCGACGTCATCTCCGCCGTAATAACCCATGACTTCGAGACCGGCCTTGCGGCATGCCGCGACAAGTCCGGGCTTGCGCATCTGCGCCGGTGTGATCTCGATGATCGAGGCATGCTGCACCGCCGCCGGCAGCGAGGGCGACTTGGCGATATCAAGCGTCATCATCTTGCGAAATTCGGGCCCGGTGGCGGCCAGACCCCGGCGCATATCTTCGGGAAAGGAGAAGAAGAACCTGTCGCGCGGCATGCCGCGATCTCGCACCAGCGTGAAGATCATACAGCCGCAGGTCTTGCTGTCGGAAGTCGTCGCGACGAACCCCGTGGCCTTTGGCGCGGCGGCGATGATCCTGCACGGCATCGGTGAACTTGGCTGATAGCTTCACCCCGGTTGGCGGCTCAGCCGAGATTGTACACCATGAAATAAATCAGCCAGCAATGCGCAATCGCCAAAACCGCCCAGGCCCATTTTGCGGCCCTGATATCGGAATCGACGACGGTGTTGCTGATTTCGGCCACGCCGGGAGTCTCTTCGCCCCGTCCGCCCCGCGCCGGAGATGACGTCTTGATGTCCGGTTCGCTTACGACATAAAGCCTGTCGTTGCGCATTGATACAGACGGCTCATCGTCGACGCTCTCCCCATTGGAAAGCGCCCCGTCACCGGAAGCGTAATTCACCGCCAGAAGTTGCGATGACACCCGCCTGTTACGCATGTTACTTCGATTGGGCATCACAATTTTCCACATAATAAAAATAAAAATATTCACCTGTAATACCGGGCAAAGCCGTGGCTCTGCCTGATATGTCAGCGATATGCGCAGTTCACGCGCATCGACCGACCAGGTATTCCCCCATGCCTTTGCCTCCCCCTGAACGCAAAAGCGCCCCGGTAATCACCGTGCCGGGCCTGCCGGCAAGTCGCGCCTGACCGCGTAGGGCTTGGCCTCCCGCTGGATCAGGAAGACGGATTTTTCGACCGGCAGCGGCTCGGCCGTCCGATACCGCTGAAACCGCCTTGAATATTCGAACCGGATCAGCCTGCCTTCGAACTTTCCCGCCAGCACGCGATAGCCGTTGACGAATTCGTTGAGGATTTCCAGCTCTTCTCCCCACAGCCAGCCACCGTAAGAGGTGCCCTCGTTCGAACGCAGCACGATCTCGAAAAAATGCCCGCCCGCCACCACCGGCATGCGGAAGAGGATATCGAGATTGTCTTCGTCCTCATCCTCGCATTTTTCCGCCGACAGCCTTGCATGGGCAACTTTCGCATGAACGAGCGCGGAGACCGGATAGAACGGACGGCCCTTGAACCACATGAATTCGCTGACCGCATAACCGACATCGTCGGCACGCTGGTAAGGTTCAATACGCGGCTCGAACGCCATGTAGCTTCCGTTGAACGCTATCAATTTCGAAATTTCCCGATGCCTGCCCGCTGCATGTCCGCTGTTTTCCGCCCATCTTTCATGCTTCTGTTTGCGACAATAGGCAGGCCGCGTCACACCAGCGTCAAATGGAACGCTATGATGACTTTCAATTTCCCGGACACGTTGTTAGATGATGATTCATGAGGGGACAAAAGTGGCTGGGAACGCTGAACTGATACCGATCAGGCTTTTTGGCACCCCGCGCTGTGACGCGGTGAGGGAAGCGTTTTTCCCGTCCAAGGGTTTTGCCCTGATAGCCGCCCTCATCCTTGCGCCCAACCAGTCGCTTTCCCGCCAGTCCGCCGCATCGCTCCTGTGGGAAAATGTCGAGCAGAAACGCGCACTCGGCAATTTACGACAGCTCATTCTGCGCCTCCAGAAGCTGCCCAATGAAGACGAGGCCATCCTTCTGACCGAAGGGAACGATCTGAAGGCCGGAAAGCTGGCACAGCGGACCGACCTTGCTATCTTCCTTGCCGGCGCGAGAACCGAAGACCCGATGCGGCGGCTGCAGGCCCTGCTTGAATTCGGCGGCGATCTGCTGGACGGACTGGATGCCGGGCAGGATCATCTCTACCTCTGGCTGTTGTCGGAACGTCGCCGTCTCAAGGACCTGTTCTTTTCGAGCTACACGCAGCTGCTGGAGGAGCTGACCCGCTTTGGCCGCGCCAGCTCCAACGATATCGCGAGACTTGCCGAATGCGCGCGCAAGATCGAACCGGAGCGCGAGGAAACCTACCGCGCCGCCATGGCCGCCTATGCGCGGATCGGAAATATCAGCGCCTGCGAGGGCATGTTCGGGCTGTTGCTGGAGCAGCTGCGTCAGGAGGCGCGCTCGCCGGAAGCCGAGACCGTGGCGCTGAGACGCCGGATACAGAGTCTTGCCTCAACGATAACCACCCCCGCCGAACCGGACGAAGCCAGCCGGCGAAAAGCCACCGCGAAACCGCGCGTCGCCTTCGGCCTGCCCGCGCGGGTGGACGGGCTGCCGGCATCGCCGGTCATGCACGCCTTTATCGAGGATGTGGCCAACAGCCTGGTGCGCTACCGAACCTTCACCGTCCTTTCGCCGCACAGCACCTTTGCGCTCTCGCGGGACCGGGCCGATGATGGTTATGCCATGTTGCGGGCCGACTACCGGATCATGTCGTCGGTTTTCGACGATACCGGCATGTCAGTGGCGCTGATCGAGGAAGCGACCGGCGAAATCGTCTGGTCGCTGGAAGTGGTCCTCTCCGAGCGGCACATCCACACCGCCTTTCGTCTGCTCTCCAAACAGGTGGCTGCGGCGCTTGCCCGGGAGATCGAGCGACTGCAGGTGGAACCCGACCGGAACCACAGCGGCGAGGCCTACCGGCAATTGCTGGAGGGCCAGCAGCTCCTGCGCGGCAAATGCGACCTGCCGCTTCTGCGCCGAGCCCGTTCGATGTTCCGCAGAGCCGTCGATCTCGATCACAGCATGGCCGTCGCCCGCGCCCGGGTGGCGCAGAGCCTGCAGCTGGAATGGCTGATGCTGGGCGGCAACGACCCTCATCTGCTGCACCGCGCCAAGGCGGAGGCTGACGCATCCGTTGAGATCGACCCCGCCCTCGGCGTTGGCCACTGGATGTGCGCCGTGGTGGCGCTCTACCAGCGGGATTTCGACATGTCCGCCGAAAAATTCTTCGAGGCGGAGGCGCTTGCGCCCAACTCCGCCGATCTCCTGCTCCAGCATGCGGATGCACTTGCCCACTTTGGCGATGCCGAGACCGCCTGGGAGAAGTTCCAGCAGGCGATCGATCTCAACCCGCTCGCACCCGATATCTACTGGTGGGCAGGCGCCAGCATCGCCTTCAAGCGCGAGGATTACGGCGCGGCGGTGGAATTATGCGCGCGAATGGAAAATGACGAGCCGGCCCTGCGGGTGCTGACCGCAAGCCACGCGTTGCATGGCGATTTGGCCGCTGCCCGGGAAACCGGCGGCAGGCTTCAGGAAAACTATCCGGGTATGTCGGCGAGGGAGATCAGCAGCCTTTCTCCAGACCGTGACCCGATAGCGAATGAAAAATTCTATCACGCACTTCGATTAGCTGGGATCAAATAGGAGA
Source organism: Agrobacterium sp. O3.4 (assembly GCF_041414895.1). Taxonomy (NCBI): domain Bacteria; kingdom Pseudomonadati; phylum Pseudomonadota; class Alphaproteobacteria; order Hyphomicrobiales; family Rhizobiaceae; genus Agrobacterium; species Agrobacterium sp. O3.4. The sequence continues at coordinate 419,476 of NZ_JALPZP010000002.1, read as the reverse complement.
TTTTATGTCCTCGCATTTCTTCATTGTTGGAAAAAAGGGCTTCGGCGTTCTTTTCATTCGCACGACGCCGCTGAGGGTTGCGTCCGTATCTCATGAGACAATTGCGGCCTATGAAGCCAGCCACCCCGGGGTGGACGGCTATGCACGCGTCGCAGCCGCCGCAAAGGCCATGCTCGTCCGCCAGGACGGCCAGCCCGAGGCTGAACTGGACCAGGTCCAGATCCAGGGCATCGAAGCCCTCGTCGCCGGTGGCGCCGTGGTTTCCGAAGCCGATTTCGCCTTTATCGGTGAAGTCACCGACGCCGGCTGGGATTTCAACCGCATGGTGCAGGCGCCGATCGGCGCGGCGCTGAAGGCTGTCGGTCCGGCGGGTTCGATCACCGGCGAGCTGTTCGACGCCATCCTTGCCGACGACGCCAACTCTGCACCCTGATCGCGGTTCCGTAGCCTTGACCGGTGCCGGTGCTCTCATATCAGCGACAGCGGCTTCAAGGCATGCGGACGCATCGTTCTTCGATCCCGAACTGCTCCGGCAGTTCGGGATTACCCGTGTCGGTGACGTGACCGGTCTCGATATTATCGGCATACCCGTCTGGTTTGCGGTGCGCCCCAATTCGCGCGGGCTCTCGGTTTCGCAAGGCAAGGGGCTTGTTGCGGAACAGGCGCGGCTCTCGGCGATCATGGAAGCGGTCGAAGGTGCCGTCGCTGAAGATACCCGCAAACATGTCTCCGCCTTCGGCTCTCTCGAGCAGATGCGGGTGAAGGGCGTTCCTCTCATTCCTTTCGAAACCGTCGGCCGCGTCGATCCGGACAGGCTGGATCCGCGGCGCGAACGCGGCTGGGTGAAGGGAATATCCGTTCGCCGGCAGCAGGAGGTATTTGCGCCCTACGAACTCATCGGCATGGATTTTCGCGCGGATTTCCCCTGGGATCGACAGGCTTTCCTCATGAGTTCGCAGGGTCTCGCGGCGGGGTTTAACCATGACCAGGCGGTTCTCCACGCCTTGCTCGAGCTCGTCGAAAACGATGCCTGCTTTCTCGTCGATACTTTCGAAACCCGCACGATCGCGCCGGAGCCGGTCACGTTTCCGGCCGGCGTCGATACGGCGTTCGACAGCCTTGTTGGCCGCCTTTCAGAGATTGACCTGACACCGTCCTTCTTCGACATGACGAATACACTCGGCGTGCCGGTGGTGATGGCAAGCCTTCCCCGCTCCGTTAACGCGCTGGACGGCCCCGCAACCCGCAATGCGGCGGGCGCCGCCTGCCGTCCAGCAACCTATGACGCCGCCGTTGCGGCGCTGCTCGAAGCGATCCAGTCGCGACTGACGGATATCAGCGGCGCGCGGGATGATCTCTCCCCGCTGCGTTACCAGCGAGACATGTTGAGTGCGCCTGCATCAGCGCGGCAACCGGTGGAACGGACGCCGGTGCAGCTTGATCTTGTAACGGATGACGGATTTTTGCCGCCCTGGCGCCAGCTTGCCGAGCGCCTTTTTACAGCTGGGATTGAGGACATTTATGTCTTCGCACTGGAATCGGGTGTCCCGGGCCTTAATGTCGTGCGGGTTCTGGCAAGCGGCCTTACCCCGACCAGCGGAGGCCTGCAGAACATATCGCCGCGGACGCTCGATCATTTCCTGAGCGCCGGAGGTCTTCGATGAAAACTGTGGTTTTTGCCGGCCCCTCCATCCACGGCGTCACTGGCGAAAAAATCTCAGGTCTCGATCTTCGCGGACCGGCCGCCTGCGGTGATATTTTCGATGCCGTGCAGCAGGGCGTCCGGACAATCGGTCTCATCGATGGCCTTTATGGGGACTGCGCCGCCGTCTGGCACAAGGAAATCCTGCATGCCCTGTCATCCGGCGTCACCCTTCTTGGGGCCGCCAGCATGGGAGCGCTCCGGGCAGCGGAATGCGCCACATTCGGCATGATAGGCATCGGCGAAATCTTCGCAGCCTATCGTGACGGACGACGGTTTTCGGACGCCGATGTCGCGGTCAGCCACGCGCCGGGTGAACTTGGCTATCGCTCGCTGACAATCGCGCTGGTCGACGCCGAGGCAACACTGGAAGCGTGCCGCGATAAAATCACACCCGAAGACCACGATACGCTGCTGCGCGTTGCCCGACACCTGCATTTTACCCGCAGAACATGGCGTACCATTGCCGCCGAAGCCGGGCTTGGTTCGGAAATGGCAAATCTTCTGGCCAAGGAGGCCGTTTCCGTAAAAAGAAACGACGCGATCGAGCTTCTGGAGGTGCTCAATGCCGGAGAGCTGCCGTCCCCGCCATCGCCATCATGGAAACTCCAGAACACGGTGTTTTTTCAGCAATTGGCGGCGCGGCGGATGACGGGAGAAAAGACGCCGTGACAATTTCCGCGTCGCCATCTTTCATAGCCGATTGTGGTGGACTGATTGATACGATCGCATTCGCGCTTCCGGCATCGTTTTTTACCGATGATCACGACAGGCATCGGATCTCGCCACTCCTCCCCATCGGAAACCTGCTTTCGGCTCTGCCCCACGAAATGATGGCGACTATCGTCATCGACCAGAACTGCCTTCCATCGGCGCAGGGCTGGCTCGAAAAGCTGCCCCTCCGCTGCGCCGCCGAGTTGCTGCCGCTCGATGAAAACAGCAGCATTTCGCATCCGTGGATACAGGATATGGTCCATGTTCGGACCGATGGCAAAGGCACTGCGACCGAACTGGTTTCGGCGGCGGGAAACCCCAGCGCCAGAGCGCTTGCCAAGCGTTTCGGGCTTGTAACAGCCGTTTCGGACGTCCTCTTGGATGGTGGCAACCAGCTGGTTGGCCCGGATTTTCGGCTGGTGGGCCATTCGAGCCTTAAGGATGGCAGTGGGCCAGGAGGCGACACCAACGCCGTAGAACGCTCGCAGCAATGGCAGAAGGTTGAGGCTCTGGACGGCAGAACAGTTTACAGTTTTGGATACCGGCCGGAAGACCTTGCTGTTACGGAGGCCACGCTCGATCTTTCTCCGACAAGACAAGCCCCCATGGCGGTGGCCTTCCGGAAAATGCACCAATGCGGTTTCCACGTTGACCAGTTCGTTTCAGTGACCGGTCTGACGCAGGATAACCGCCCACTGCTCCTGGTCGCCGATCCGGTGGCGCATGCGGGATGCAGTATCCGTGCGGCGGCGGATCTGAAACGGAAACTCGACGCCTCGGTGCTTTCGCTCATCCGGCAGGGCTTCGCGGTGAGGCGAAATCCCATTCCTGTTGCACCGGCCATCGACAGCAACAAATGTATTCCGCGACTTTACAACAATGTCATTCTTGAAAATGTTGCACGATCAGGCCAAAAACAGCCATTCGTCTGGCTGCCGCATTTTGGCGATGGGGAGGCGCTTGAGGAGTTTGACGAAGACAACAGGCAAATATGGGAGGGGCTCGGTTTCCATCCCATCGGCGTCGTCGGGTGGAGCCATCTTGCAAGCCGCAACGGGGCGTTGCGTTGCGCTACAAAGGTTATAAGCCGGGCTTCGTGACGTGTTCCGTGACCGTAAAACCGCGTTATTTTGTCAAGAAGAGTTCATATTACCCGTGGAAATTGTGTTGAATGTATACCTTCAACAATATTAATTGATAATTATCCGATTTAAGACCCTCAACATGGAGGAATTTATTATGCAGCCCAAACTCCCCAGCCCGATCGACGTGCATGTCGGCACCCAGATCAGAATGCGGCGCAAGTCGCTCGGCATGAGCCAGAGCGCTCTGGCCGGCCGGCTCGGCATCACCTTTCAGCAGGTCCAGAAGTACGAAAAAGGCGCAAATCGCGTTGGTGCATCGCGTTTACAGGCTATCGCATCCGTTCTTGGCGTCGATGTCAGCTCGCTTTTCGCCAATGCCACGCCCGATGTCGGAAACGACAATCCGGCCATCGGCTCGATAAATGCCATGCAGTCCTTCGTCGCTTCGAATGAAGGATTTTCGCTCAATCAGGCCTTTTCGCGAATCAAGAGCGCCAGCATCCGCCGAAGCATTGTCGCCCTCGTGACATCGCTCGCAGCGACCGAAACGGCGGAAAATACGACGGCGCCGGAGAAGAAAAACGACGAGTAACGCAGGTGTGACGCTCGCGTGACGCTCGATATGGTCGAAAATGTATAACGCGGGATCAACGCGTTTTCATACTGTCGATTGTCGAGAGGGAAGCATGGCGGCGTCTACCACAGCAATACTTGAACAGGATAATGCAGACGAGATTCTGGCGCTTGGAAGGATGGTTTCATACCTTTGCCAGCGCTCGAAATCCATGGAACTGGGCATGTCGACCTATTTCCTGGAAATGGCATTGTTGTCGCTGGCCCAGGATATCAATCAGCACGGCCTGCCGCCTGTAGCCGCGGAGTTGAACTCCAGCGGTTTCGCATCGGCCGATCTGCATTGAGCAATTTCCCATCCGCAGCCGCATAGATGCGTAAGACGGAACGTTCCCGCACCCTCCTCCAGCCGGGAACGCCCTAAGCGCATCTTGCATCTGCCTGCACTCACATAACCCCTCCCAAGGGATTTCATCGCAAATGATGATCGAGGCCCGGTTTTCGCCGGGCCTCGCCTATTAACAGGACAGCCCGCGCCGAAGCTCGATAGCTGCGGCGACGATTTTGGCGAGCGGCGGCCTCATCTCTTCCCCTTTGTGGGTTTCAGGCCGCAATCCGGGTTGATCCAGAATGCCGATCGTCAAACCGCTGTCGCGCCAGCGGCAGGAGACCCACCATTTCGCCCATGGCCGACACACGCGGCGAATGGCCTCACGACGCCACAGCGCCCGGCCCCGGCACCGCACCCGGCGGCACCTTGCCCAGAATGATCATGCCCAGAACCTCGTCTTTAGTGACATCCTCGGTCCGGGCATGGCCGACAACCTTACCGTTCTTCATCACGAAAACCCGATCAGCGAGATCGAAGACGTCGTGAATGTCGTGGCTGATGAGGAAGATACCAATGCCCTGCCGTTTCAGTTCCTTGACGAGATCGCCCACCTGCGCCGTTTCCTGCGGCCCGAGGGCGGCTGTTGGCTCGTCCATGATGAGAATACGGGCATCGAACAGAATGGCGCGGGCAATGGCAACGGACTGCCGCTGGCCGCCTGACAGTGCCTTCACCGGCTCCTTGAACCGCCGGAAATTGGGATTGAGACGTCCCATCACCTCGCGGGCCGAGGCTTCCATGGCGACATCATCAAGCGTGCCCCATTTCGTCTTCAGCTCGCGGCCGAGATAAAGATTGGCCGCCGCATCGACATTATCGGCCACGGCAAGCGTCTGGTAGATGGTCTCGATGCCGTATTTCTTGGCGTCGCGGGGATTACGGATATCCGCATCCTCACCATTGATGAGGATATCGCCGCCATCACGCCGGTATGCGCCCGACAGGATTTTGATAAGCGTCGATTTGCCCGCGCCATTATGGCCGAGAAGGGCGACCACCTCACCGGGGAAAAGATCGACAGAGGCGTTTTCCACCGCATGGATGCCGCCGAAGGAAATGGAAATATTGCGCATTTCCACGAGGGGCGTGACTTGGTCCGTCATAGGAGTTCTCCTCGGTTCTTACTTGGCGCGGGCGCGGTAAATGGTGTCGAGCCAGACGGCGACGACCAGAACCACGCCAACGACGATGCGCTGGAAGGGCGTATCGATGCCCACCAGCACCATGCCGGATTGCAGCGATTGCATGACGAGCGCGCCAAGCATCGCGCCCGCTATGGTGCCGACACCGCCGGCAAGCGAGGTGCCGCCGATGACGGCCGCCGCGATGGTGTAAAGCTCATCCAGTTCGCCCTGCGCATTGGTGGCGGCGTTGAGGCGGGCGGTCGAAATCGCCGCCGCGATGGCGCACAGAACGCCCATCAGCGTGAAGATTTTTACCGTCACCCAGCGGGTCTTGATGCCGGCGAGTTCGGCTGCTTCCGGGTTACCGCCAATGGCGAAGACATAACGTCCAAAGCGCAGCCGCGTGGCGATGAAGGTCATGACCGCACCGACCGCAAGCGCCATCAGCACCGGAACCGCAATACCATGCGCAATGAACAACCCGCCTTCCGGCCAGGCGATGCCATTGGCGTCAGCATAGTTGCGGGCAATGTTGATCGGCCAGGGATAGCTGTTCACCACGGCAACGAAACCGACGACGATGAGGCAGCCGAGTGCCACCAGAAAATATTCCGCCCAGACCGGCCGCAGCGGAAAACCGAAACGGCGGCGCTGATGGCGGGAATTGAGAATGGCCGCCACGATGGCGACGCAGGCAACGACAGCGGCGATCCAGCTCCATGTCGCGCCGATCGAGCCATTGGTGCCGCCGCCCATCAGACGGAAGGTGGAATCCATCGGCGCAACGGTACGGCCACTGGTGATGAACCAGGTGCCACCGCGCCAGACGAGCAACCCGCCGAGCGTGACGATGAAGGATGGCACGTTCAGGAAAGCGATGATCGAGCCCTGCAACATGCCGATGGCGCCGCCGACGAGAATGCCGGTAAGAAGCGTGACGATCCATGTCGCCCAATGTTCGAAACCGAGTATCTGCGGCAGGATTTCCGCCTGCATGACACCCATGATCATGCCGGAAAAACCGAGGATCGACCCGACCGACAGATCGATATTGCGGGTGACGATGACAAGCACCATGCCGGTTGCCATGACAGCCACGGACGCGGTCTGCACTGAAAGGTTCCAGAGGTTTCGCGGTGTCAGGAATAGCCCGCCGGACAGGATATGAAATCCGATCCAGATCAGAAGAAGCGCGCCGACCATGCCGAGCAGCCTGGTATCCAGCTCCGTGGCACTGATGAAGCGCGTTATCGAGCCTGTCTTTTCCGTCTTTTGCGACGCTGTTGAATTGGATTGGGTCATATCGGCCATGAACTGCCGGTCCTCCTTACATCTGAAAGGCGCCACGCCACTGATGTGGCGCAGCGCCCAAAGCTGGACCCTTGGGTCTTAGTCGCAGGCCTTGACGGTTCCGGCCTTCACACCCTGGCAGGCCGTTTCCTTCTTGATCCAGCCGGCATCGATGACGACGTTCAGATTGTCCTTGGTAATCGCGATCGGCTTGAGGAAGACCGACTGCATCGCTACCTTTTTCGGACCGCCATCAAAGCTGGTGACGCCCTTGATTTCCGTCATCTTCTTGCCGCCGGCCAGTTCCAGTGCGATGCCGGCTGCTTCCTTGCCGAGTTCGCGGCTGTCTTTCCAGACCGATACCGTCTGCGTGCCGAGTGCTACGCGGTTGAGCGCAGCGAAATCGGCATCCTGACCGGAAACGGGAACCGAACCGGCCATGCCCTGCGCAGCGAGAGCGGCAATGGCGCCACCGGCCGTGCCGTCATTCGAGGCGACGACCGCATCGACCTTGTTGTTGTTCTTGGTTAGGAACTGTTCCATGTTCTTCTGGGCATTTTCCGGCTTCCAGCCATCGGTATAGGCTTCGCCGACATTCTTGATCTTGCCGCCATCAATGGCTGCCTTCAGCACTTCCTGCTGGCCGGCAAAAAGGAAGTCCGCATTCGGATCGGAAGACGAACCCTTGATGAAGACGTAGTTACCTTCCGGCTTCACCTTGAACACCTCAGCAGCCTGAAGGCGGCCGACTTCCTTGTTGTCGAAGGTGATGTAGAAGGCGTTCTGATTTTCGATCAGGCGGTCGTAACCAACGACCGGAATACCTTCGGCAACGGCCTTCTCCACCGCCGGGCCAATCGCGTCGCTATCCTGCGCCAGAATGATCAGCGCATTGGCGCCCTGCGAAATCAGCGATTCCACATCGGTCAGCTGCTTTGCGGCGGAAGACTGCGCATCGGCGGAAATGTATTTCGCGCCGGCCTTGTCGAGCGCTGCCTTGATGGCCGCCTCATCCGTCTTCCAGCGTTCCTCCTGGAAATTCGACCAGGAAACGCCAACAACGAGATCAGCCGCGATGGCGGCAGTATGCAGGGAAACGAGTACGGCAGTACCCGCCAAAAGCTTGGCAAACGAATTCATGATGTCCTCCCGGTAAGGGCGAAGCCTGCACCTCCATGCAGGGATAACGCCCGGAAAAAAGCTGACGGTCTCTGTGATTTCACAATTTTCTCGACAGTCGAGAAAATTAATGTCAGAGATTCCCAATGCTGTCAACAACGGCTGCGGGCAGCAACCGGGTGCCTTGATCTTCTCCGTGGCATGCGCCATCAGACAGGATAAGCACGACAGGAAAAAGCCGTTCAGGGAGCAGGCCCCAGCCCATGTCCGCCATTGCAAGTACGGAACTGGTGCGCCAGAAAAACAGCCTGTCGGTTATGGCGGCCCTGCGCCTGCACGGCAGCCTTTCCCACACGGACATGTCTTCCTTCACCGGGCTCGCCTCGGCCACCGTCTCCGCCATCACCATGGAGCTTGAGCGCACCGGCCTCATTCTGCGCAAGGAACAGCTCGCCGCCACCGGTCGCGGCCGGCCGCGCATTCTCTTTGCGCCGCGTGGCGCATTCTGCCACGTCGCCATCGTCATCATCTCCTCCGACAGCGTGCAATATTCGCTGGTCGATTATGCCGGCAAGCTGGTGGATCGTTTCACCGAACAGAGGTTAGCTGCCGAAAAAGGCACATTCGGCGCGGCGATACTCGCCGGCCTCGCACGGCTTGCGGACCGCTCGCGCATCGACCGCCACGATATTCTTCAGGTATCGATCAGCAGCAAGGGGCTGGTGGATGCGGCGACGGCAACGCTCGTCTGGTCGCCGGTGCTCGGCAATGAAAGGATCGATTTCCGGCAATTGCTTTCCGCTGACGGCCGCAATCGCGTCACACTGAACAACGAAACCCTGCTCGCCGCCAAGGCCATCCGGATGCGCGAGCAGACAAAAAACGACCCGGCGCCGGAAGCACTCGTCACCCTGTCGCTCGGCCACAGCATCGGTCTTGGCATCGCCCGCTCCGCAGGCGATACAATCGAGGTCAGCGCCCCCAACTTCGGCCATATGCTGCATCTGGCCGATGGCGCCCTGTGCCGCTGCGGCACCAAAGGCTGCATCGAAGCCTATTCCGGGTTCTACGCCATCCTGCGCTCGGCCTTCGAAGCCCCGCCGCAGGCCGAACCGGCCAAATTTGTGCCTATTGCCGAAGTAGACAAGATCGCCGCTTCAGCCCGCGCCGGTGCACGCATGGCACGTTTTGCCTTCCGCACCGCCGGTCTGGCACTCGGCAACGGTCTTTCACGCCTGTTCAGCCTGCATGGCCATATGCCGGTTTTCGTGACCGGCCCGGGCACCCGTTATTTCGATCTTCTGGAAAGCGGCCTGCATGATGGTCTTGCGCAATCCCAAGCGGTGCGTTTCGGCGGCATGCCCAAAATCAGCATCGCGCCAGACGAACCGGAACTGGTATTCGAAGGGCATATGGAACACGCGCTTTCCGCTGCCGACGACTATATATTGAGCGCCGATGGTCATGAGAAATTGGCGCGAAATGCGTGAAGCTGATTGGGAATTGCCAGAGGCTCAGGCCCGCTCCGCCACGGCTGCAGTTTCTTCCCCGGCGCCCGTCAAAAGCCGGACGAACTCATCCAGACCGGCCGCCTGATCCTTGCTGAGCAACAGGCCCTGCTTCGTGCGCCGCCAGAGAATATCTTCTGCCGCGCAGGCCCATTCATGCTGCACCAGAAAGCGAACCTCGCATTCGTAAAGCGTGCCGCCGAAATGGCGGCCGAGGCCGGATATATCGGTGGCCGGGCCGAGCAGATCTACCGCTTTGGTGCCGTAGTTCCTGACGAGGCGTTCCGCATGGCGGCGCTCAAGAAAGGGATAAAGGTCAATCAGTCCCCTCACTTGATTTTCATATCTCTCCGCGCCGAAATCGCCACCCGGCAGGTGGGAGCCCGCCGTCCATGGCTTGCCCTTCTCGCCGATGGCCGTGCCGATCTTTTCCAGCGCATGTTCGGCCAGCCGCCGATAGGTGGTCAGCTTGCCGCCGAAAATGTTGAGGAGCGGGGCTTCGCCGTTCCCCTCTTCCAACTTCAGCACGTAATCGCGGGTGGCCTCCTGTGCTTTCGAAGCACCGTCATCAAAAAGCGGCCGCACGCCGGAATAGGTCCAGACGATATCTTCCGGCTTTACCGCGTCGCTGAAATAGTCGCTTGCGGCATTGCAGAGGTAGGAAATCTCTTCCTCCGAGATGCGCACCTTCGCCGGATCACCCTGATAATCGCGGTCCGTTGTGCCGATCAGCGTGAAATCCCGCTCATAGGGAATGGCGAAGATGATGCGGTTATCAGGGTTCTGGAAGAAATAGGCGCGCGGATCGGAAAACTTCCTGCGCACGATGATGTGGCTGCCCTGCACGAGCCGGACATTATGAACATCCTGGCGGCCAAAGACGCCTGAAAGCACCTTGTCCACCCAGGGGCCGGCGGCATTCACCAGCATGCGCGCCTTGTGCGTGGCCGCCCGTCCGGTTTTTTCGTCCAGCGTTTCGATGAACCAGAGGCCGCCTTCACGCCGCGCGGAGACGACCCGTGTGCGGTTCATGATCGTCGCGCCGCGATTTGCCGCATCGCGCGCATTAAGCACCACGAAACGGGCGTCATCCACCCAGCCATCGGAATATTCGAAAGCCTTGGCGAAAGCCGGTTTCAGCGGTTTGCCCGCCGGGTCTCGCCTCAGATCGAGCGTGCGGGTTGCCGGCAGAAGTTTGCGGCCGCCGAGATTGTCATAAAGAAACAGGCCGAGCCGGACCATCCAGGCCGGGCGTATACCGCCCTTCTGGATGGGCAGAACGAAGCGCATCGGCCAGATGACATGCGGTGCCATGGCCCAGAGGATTTCCCGCTCCATCAGCGCTTCGCGCACCAGGCGGAATTCGTAGTGTTCGAGATAGCGCAGGCCGCCATGAATAAGCTTGGTCGCGGCGGACGAGGTGCCGGAGGCAAAATCACCCTTTTCCGCAAGCGCCACGGAATAGCCTCTGCCCACCGCATCGCGGGCAATGCCGCAGCCATTGATGCCGCCACCGATGACAAAAAGATCGAAAATATTCTCGCCGGACATAGAGCCTCCACGACAGCGCAGGGGATCGTATCCCCATCGTTGAAAGACAATTGCCATAAAAACGAAAACAAAACGAATGTCAAAAGAAAACAAACGAAACACGTTACGGCAAAGGCGGGCGGCCACTGCCCGCCGTCCACCGCATGGCCAGCGTCTTAGGGCGTCTGTGTTTCAGCCATGTGTCGGCTAGAACATTTCCAGTAAAAGCGGAATCGCTTTTACGTCTAGACAATGTGTCAAAACAAAAGGTTAGGACAGTTCTCGTGAACCGTTGTTCACGGGAACTGCCCCAACCTGCTCAAGCTCATAGAGCACGCCGCCCATGTCCTTCGGGTGCAGGAAAAGCACGGGATTGCCATGCGCGCCGATCTTCGGCTCGCCATCGCCCAGAATCCGGACGCCTTTTTTGACGAGATCATCGCGGGCCACGACAATATCAGGCACTTCGAAGCAGAGATGATGGGTGCCGCCGCCCGGGTTCCTGTCGAGGAAAGCGGCAATCGGCGAGCTTTCTCCGAGCGGATGAAGGAGTTCGATCTTGGTGTTGTCAGCCTGAATGAACACCACCGTCACACCATGTTCGGGCAGGGATTGTGGTTCCGATACATCTGCGCCAAGCGCCCTGTAACGGGCAATAGCGACATCGAGATCGGGCACCGCGATGGCGACGTGGTTCAATCTTCCAAACATGGGTGTTTTCCCTCACGCGTTGCGCCTGACGCCTTCAAGCAGGTCGAGAACCTTGTTGGCGGCGTCCATGACATTGGTGCCGGGTCCGAAGATTGCCGAAACCCCGTGGTCGAGCAGGAACTGGTAATCCTGCCGCGGAATGACGCCGCCAACGACGACGATGATGTCTTCCGCACCCTTGTGTTTCAGCGCCTCGACCAGCTGTGGCGCCAGCGTCTTGTGGCCGGCTGCCAGCGACGACATGCCGACCACATGCACCTTGTTCTGAACGGCAAGATCGGCCGCCTCATTGGGCGTCTGGAATAGCGGGCCGGCCAGGACATCAAAACCGATATCGCCGAAGGCGGAGGCGATGACCTTCGCGCCACGATCATGCCCGTCCTGCCCGAGCTTCGCGACCATGATGCGCGGTTTGGTGCCGATCCTTGCCGCAACGCCGGAAAGCCGGGCGGCGAGCGTGGCCAGCTCCGGCTCGTCCTTATAGGCTTCACCGTAAATATCGCTCACCACCTCCGGCACGGCAGCGTGATCGCCGAAGGCTACGCGCAGCGCATCGGAAATCTCGCCGACCGTGGCGCGGGCGCGGGCGGCTGCGACTGCCGCTTCGAGAATATTGCCCTTGCCGCTGCGGGCAACTTCGGAGAGCGTGGCGAGCGCCTTGGAAACATCTCCACCATCCCGGCGACGTTTGGTGTCCTCAAGCCGGCGGATTTGCGCGGCGCGCACGGCGGCGTTGTCGATATCGAGGACATCAATATCCTCTTCGGTCTCCAGCCGGTAGCGGTTGACCCCGACGATGACCTCTTCCCCTTTGTCGACCGCCGCCTGTCGGCGTGTCGCGGCCTCCTCGATCAGCCGTTTCGGCAGGCCCTCCGTCACGGCCTTGGTCATGCCGCCAAGCGCCTCGACTTCCTCGATCAGCGCCCAGGCCTTTTGCGCCAGTTCGTCCGTCAGGCTTTCAACATAATAAGAACCGGCCAGCGGATCGACGACCTTGGTGACGCCGGTTTCATGCTGGAGGATAAGCTGGGTATTACGGGCGATACGGGCGGAAAATTCTGTCGGCAGGGCAATGGCTTCATCGAAGGAATTGGTGTGCAGCGACTGCGTACCACCAAGCACGGCGGACATGGCCTCGAAGGCGGTGCGGACAATGTTGTTATAGGGATCCTGCTCCTGCAGGGACACGCCGGAAGTCTGGCAATGGGTGCGCAGCATCAGCGACGACGCCTTTTGCGGCTTGAACTCTTCCATAATGCGCGACCACAGGAAACGCGCGGCGCGCAGCTTGGCTGCTTCCATGAAGAAATTCATGCCGATGGCGAAAAAGAACGACAGGCGGCCGGCGAAATCATCGACATTCAGCCCTTTCGCAAGCGCGGCCCGCACATATTCCCGCCCATCCGCCAGCGTGAAGGCAAGCTCCTGCACCAGCGTCGCGCCCGCCTCCTGCATGTGATAGCCGGAGATCGAGATGGAGTTGAATTTAGGCATCTCTTTCGCGGTATATTCGATGATATCGGCGATGATGCGCATCGAAGGTTCGGGCGGATATATATAGGTATTGCGGACCATGAACTCCTTGAGGATATCGTTCTGGATGGTGCCGGAAAGTTTTTCGCGGGAAACGCCCTGTTCTTCACCAGCGACGATGAAATTGGCAAGCACCGGAATAACCGCGCCATTCATGGTCATCGATACCGAGACTTTTTCGAGCGGGATGCCGTCGAACAGGATTTTCATGTCCTCGACGCTGTCAATCGCCACTCCGGCCTTGCCGACATCGCCTTCCACCCGCGGATGGTCGCTATCGTAACCACGATGGGTGGCAAGATCGAAAGCCACGGAAACGCCCTGCTGGCCGGCAGCAAGCGCCTTGCGGTAAAAGGCATTTGAGGCCTCCGCCGTGGAGAAACCGGCATATTGGCGGATCGTCCATGGCCGCCCGGCATACATGGTGGCGCGCGGGCCGCGGGTGAAGGGCGCAAAGCCCGGCAGGCTTTCGAGATGCGACGTGTTTTGCAGGTCGTCGGCCGTATAAAGCGGCTTGACGTCAATGCCTTCAGGCGTGTGCCAGACGAGTGTTTCCGGTGACCGCTTCAGCTCCTTTTCGGCAAGCTGCAGCCAATCCCGCACCGTTTTTTCACCCGACATGCATCTCTCCCCTTCTGCATTTCATCTTAGCACTGTGGCGGGTGATCGTGACGAAAATCGAACGATCCGCCCGCAGGTCCGACCCCGTAAACCGCTCCGGCCCACATGCGTTCCGGAAAAACGGCAGCGGCCATCACTCAAATTCGAGGATCACCTCATCCACAGCAAGGCTGTCGCCCGGCTTTGCCGAAACTTTCGAGACGCGGCCGCGTTTTTCCGCACGCAGGATGTTTTCCATCTTCATGGCCTCAACCGTCGCCAGCGCCTGACCAGCCTCCACCTCGTCACCCTCGCTCACCGTGATGCCGGTGATGACGCCCGGCATGGGGCACAGCAGCAGTTTCGAGGTATCCGGCGGCAGTTTTTCCGGCATCAGCAACGCCAGTTCCGCCACGCGTGGGCTGCGCACGCGGGCGACAACATCCATGCCCCGCCAGCGAAGGCGGATCGCGGCCCCGGCAAGATCGATCTTGGCAGCGACTACCTCGCCCGCCACCGTGAACAGCCCGAGCCTCTGGCCGGGAAGCCAGCCGGTGTCGACCGTCAACGCTGTGCCGTCCTCAAAACGGATCGCCGTGCCATCTGCGCCGGTTTCAACGCCGACCCGGTGACGGGAAGCGCCTGATGACACGACCCAATCCTGGCCGACAATGCGGCGATGATTGCCGATGGTGCCGGAAATTTCCACCGCGCGGTTCTGCAACCGCTGCTGAATAATGGCCGCAATGGCAGAAAGCTGACGCGCCGAAGCCTCATCAGGCTCGACGCCGGAAAAGCCTTCCGGAAATTCTTCTGCGATAAAGCCCGTCGTCAGGCGCCCGGCGCGAAAACGCTCATGCTGCATGACGGCCGACAGGAACGGCAGGTTGTGGCCGATACCCTCCACCTCGAAACGGTCCAGCGCCTCTCCCATGGCGTCGATTGCCGTTTCACGGTCCTTACCCCAGCTGCACAACTTGGCGATCATCGGATCGTAATACATCGATATCTCGCCGCCTTCGAAAACGCCGGTATCGTTGCGGATCACAGTACCGTTTTCCTGCTCGCCTTCCTGAGGCGGGCGATAGCGCGTCAGCCGGCCGATGGAGGGCAGGAAGTTGCGATAGGGGTCTTCGGCATAAAGCCGGCTTTCAATCGCCCAGCCGTTCAGCTTCACATCCGCCTGCCCGAAGGACAGCTTTTCCCCGAACGCGACAAGGATCATCTGCTCGACCAGATCAATGCCGGTGACGAGTTCCGTCACCGGATGCTCCACCTGCAGGCGGGTGTTCATTTCCAGAAAATAGAAATTGCGGTTGCCATCAACGATGAATTCCACCGTTCCGGCAGAATGGTAGCCGACGGCCCTTGCCAGCGCCACGGCCTCTTCGCCCATGGCTTTTCGTGTCGCCTCATCCAGAAACGGCGACGGCGCTTCCTCGATGACCTTCTGGTTGCGGCGCTGGATCGAGCATTCGCGCTCACCGAGATAAAGAATATTGCCGTGCCGGTCGCCCAGCACCTGTATCTCGATATGGCGTGGCTGGGTGACGAATTTCTCGATGAAGATGCGGTCGTCGCCGAAAGAGGATTTCGCCTCGTTTTTCGAGGACTGGAAACCCTCACGCGCCTCGGCGTCGTTAAAGGCGATGCGCATGCCCTTGCCACCACCGCCGGCAGAGGCCTTGATCATCACGGGATAACCGATCTGTGACGCGATCTTGACCGCCTCTTCGGCATCGCCGATCAGCCCCATATGGCCGGGAACGGTGGAAACACCCGCTTCCGCCGCGAGTTTTTTCGAGGTGATCTTGTCACCCATCGCCTTGATGGCGCCAACGGGCGGGCCGATAAAAATGACGCCCGCCTTCTCCAGCGCCTCGGCAAAGGCGGCATTTTCCGACAGGAACCCGTAACCCGGATGCACCGCATCCGCCCCGGTCTTGGCGATTGCCTCAAGGATTTTGTCGATGACGATATAGGACTGCGACGAAGGGGCCGGGCCGATATGAATGGCCTCATCAGCCATCTTTACATGCAGCGCATTGGCATCTGCATCAGAATAGACCGCGACGGTGGCGATGCCCATTTTCTTAGCCGTCTTGATCACCCGGCAGGCGATTTCGCCACGATTGGCGATGAGGATTTTCTTGATCATGCGGTTATTCTCCCCTCGCATCGTCATCATCGTCGCGGAATTTCTTTTCATAGGGCATCAGCAAGATCGCCGAGGCAGCGGCCGCCGCGCCGAACAGGGACGCGATGGGCACGACGACCAGCAGCACCGGCACGACAGGATTTGCGGCCCGGCCGATCCGCGCGCCCAAACCGCCAATATCGAGAAAGATCAGTGCCGCACCGACGCAGATACCGATCAAAACACCAACCGCCGCATTGAGCGCCATGAAGCGCAGCATCTGCCGATGATCTTGCTGCGCGGCCTCCGGTGTCAGCCTGGGTTTCAGGTTACGATTGCCGGATGTCTTACCGGAGCCAGGGTGACGCCGCTGCCGCAGCCAGCGATGCAGCCAATCCATATCGATCTGAAATATACCGACACCCATTTCGCCTCCCTCCTCCATTATCAAACTTCACCCCGTCACCTGTCGCTTTCCGCTGAGGAATCCGCAGACACGGTCAGATAGGAAAAGGGCACGGCATCCGTCAGCCAAACGCCGTTATCGGCCAGGTAGAAACGGTAACCATCCGCAAACATCTTGGTGGCATCGACAATCAGGACCACAGGCTTTCCATGCCGTTGTCCGACGGCAAGCGCCGTCGTCCGGTCAGCGGAAAGATGAACCTGTTGTCTTTCCCCCGGGCGCAGGCCTTGCTGCAGGATGGAATCGAGAAAACGCGTCGCCGTACCGTGAAACAATTGCGGTGGCGGCTCGGCCGGCGGCTGGCCAAGATCGACCTTCACGGAATGCCCCTGCGCCGCCCGGATGCGGTGACCATCTTCTGACAGCGTGAAGCGCTTCTTGTCGCTTTCGGCGACAACCGCAAGCAAGCCTGCCTCATCGAGCGGCGTGCCGCTCGCATTGGCTTTTGCCAGCAGGTCTGCGACATCCGCCCAACCCTGATGATCCAGAGTGAGGCCAATACTTTCAGGCGCATGGCGCAGAACATAACTCAGGAACTTGCTGGTTGCTGCCGACATCGAATTTCATTCCCCGCTGGTGGATGACAGCACATTCAAATTTCGAAAAAATTCTCGAAGGATTCCGGGAAGTTCTGGCGGGCGACGCGCTCGTCGATGACAAGCATCGCCTGGTAGGACAGCGGATCGAAATTTTTTTCCGCCGGAAGAACTTCGCGGCCGAACAGCAGGTTGAGACGGGCAGCGTCGAGATTACCCCGCTCGAACGGTTCCGGACCGAAATGGTGCCAGAGCGAGTGCAGGAAGGCGGCGTCGATACGGTGTTCCTTGGAGTCGTCGCGCGCCCTGCGGGGTATCATCTTGATGGGCGTCACCCCTTTGGGGTTGGCGCGGCGGATGGTGAACTGGACGCCCGTGCTTGGCATGCCGGAGGGAAACCCCTTGTGTTTGGTCATTTCGGGCAGGTTCGCCATGTCTTTTCCTTCCAGAAGCATTTTCAGTAAAAGCGGTTTTGCTTTATGTCCTGACAATGCGCAAATTCAAATAATGGGAGCGCTTCCACGGTCCAATAAACCAGAAGCGCTCCAGTCTCTCGTTACTTGCCGATCTTGTCCTGCGTCTTCGTCTCGAAGTCGGAGGCATCGTGGCGTTCATGCAGTTGTTCGGACGGATCGCCCGAGGTCTTGTTGACGATCACGCCGCGTTTTACCGCCGGGCGTTCGCCGATTTCAAGCGTCCAGCGCATGAGGTTCTTGTAGCTATCGCCTTCAAGGAAAGCACCGGCATCACCATAGGCCTGACCGATCGCGATCTTGCCATACCACGGCCAGACGGCCATGTCGGCAATCGTGTATTCGTCACCGGCCAGATAACGATTTTCGGCGAGATGCCGGTCCAGCACGTCCAGCTGGCGTTTCACTTCCATGGCGTAGCGATCGATGGCGTATTTGATCTTCACCGGCGCATAAGCGTAGAAATGCCCGAAACCGCCGCCGAGGAAGGGGGCGGAGCCCATCTGCCAGAACAGCCAGTTCAGCGCCTGCGTGCGGGCATTGCCCTCTTTGGGCAGGAAAGCGCCGAATTTTTCCGCGAGATAAACGAGGATCGAACCGCTTTCGAAAACCCGCGTCGGCTCTGATGTGGAATGATCCATCAGCGCCGGGATCTTGGAATTCGGATTGACGCCGACAAAACCGGAACCGAACTGGTCGCCTTCGCCGATCTTGATCAGCCACGCATCATATTCGGCGCCCTTGTGGCCAGCGGCCAGCAATTCTTCCAGCATGATGGAAACCTTCTGGCCATTCGGCGTCGCCAGCGAATAAAGCTGCAGCGGATGTTTGCCGACCGGCAGTTCCTTTTCATGGGTGGGACCGGCAATCGGGCGATTGATATTGGCGAACTGGCCGCCATTGCCCTTGTCCCAGGTCCAGACCTTGGGCACTTCATATCCGGCGGGGAAATTATCTGCAGAGGAATTTTCGGCCATAAAACTCTGTCCTTGTGCGTTTCGGGAGGGCATCCGAAGGTCCGGGCGCCTGAACATCATTATAGTAAGGTGGCCGAAGCATTTTTCCAGCCCCGTAGCGGATCAGAGCGGAATGGTATCGTGTTTCTTCCAGCGGGTTTCGACACTCTTGTTGCGCAGCGAGGCAAATGCACGGGCGATGCGGCGGCGCGAGGAATGCGGCATGATCACCTCGTCGATGAAACCACGTTCCGCCGCCACGAACGGATTGGCGAAACGCTCCTCATATTCCTTCGTGCGCGCGGCAATCTTCTCGGGATCGGCAAGCTCGGAGCGATAGAGGATTTCCGCCGCACCCTTGGCGCCCATGACCGCGATTTCCGCCGTCGGCCAGGCGTAGTTCACATCTGCGCCAATGTGCTTTGAGGCCATCACGTCATAAGCGCCGCCATAGGCCTTGCGCGTAATCAGCGTCACCATCGGCACCGTGGCCTCCGAATAGGCGAAGAGAAGTTTCGCGCCGTGCTTGATGACACCGCCATATTCCTGCGCCGTACCCGGCAGGAAGCCCGGCACATCCACCAGCGTCAGCAGCGGAATGTTGAAGGCATCGCAGAAGCGTACGAAACGGGCGGCCTTGCGCGAACTGTCGATGTCGAGGCAGCCGGCCAGCACCATCGGCTGGTTGGCCACAACCCCCACCGTCTGGCCTTCGAGACGAATGAAGCCGGTGATGATGTTGCGAGCAAAGGCCTCCTGCAACTCAAAGAAATCGCCCTCGTCGGCCAGCGCGTGGATCAGTTCCTTCATGTCATAGGGCTTGTTGGAACTATCGGGGATCAGCGTATCCAGCCGTGCCTCTAGCCGCGCCGGATCGTCATGGAACGGACGCACCGGCGGCTTTTCGCGATTGTTGAGCGGCAGGAAATCGAACAGCAGCCGCACATGTTCCAGCGTTTCGATGTCGTTTTCGTAAGCGCCATCGGCGACAGAGGATTTTTTCGTATGGGTGGAGGCCCCGCCAAGTTCTTCGGCCGTGACGATTTCGTTCGTTACCGTCTTCACCACATCCGGCCCGGTGACGAACATGTAGGAGGTGTCGCGCACCATGAAGATGAAATCTGTCATGGCGGGCGAATAAACGGCACCACCGGCACATGGCCCCATGATGACGGAGATTTGCGGAACGACGCCGGAGGCGACGACATTGCGCTTGAAGACGTCGGCATAACCGCCAAGCGAGGCGACACCCTCCTGAATGCGCGCGCCGCCGCTGTCGTTGAGCCCAATCACCGGCGCGCCGTTCCTGACCGCCATATCCATGATCTTGCAGATTTTCTGGGCGTGGGTTTCCGAGAGCGAACCGCCAAGCACGGTGAAATCCTGGGAAAACACATAGACCTGCCGGCCATTGATGGTGCCCCAGCCGGTAACGACGCCATCGCCGGCGATCTTCTGCCCCGCCATGCCGAAATCCACCGCCCGGTGGGTGACATACATGTCGTATTCTTCGAAGGAACCTTCATCCAAAAGCACGTCGATACGCTCGCGCGCGGTCAGCTTGCCCTTGGCATGCTGCGCCTCGATGCGCTTGACGCCACCGCCGAGCCTTGCCTCTTCCCGCCGCGTTTCCAACTGCTCCAGAATGCCGGGCATGTTTCCTCCATGCGTTGTCATTACGATCCATAGCCCAGAAAATAGTCGTCCAGAAGCCTTGATCGTGCGCGTATGCGTGCCATAAATATTTGCAATATTAAATTTTGCAAAGTTGCAACATGGCGACGGAAAAACTCTTCATCGGCCGCAAGGTTCGCGGCCTTCGCGAAAATGCCCGCGCCACGCAGGCGCAATTTGCCGAACGGCTGGGCATCTCCGCAAGTTACCTGAACCAGATCGAGAACAACCAGCGTCCGGTTTCGGCCAGCGTTCTGGTGACGCTGGTGGAGAAATTTCAGCTCGACATGGCGGAACTGGCGACCGGCGAAAACGACCGGCTGGTTTCCGCCGTGCGCGAGGCGCTGAAAGATCCGCTGTTCATGAATTACGAACCGGGGCTTCAGGAATTGAAGCTGATTGCCCAGAACGCTCCCGGTTTTGCCCATGCACTGCTGCGCGCCCATCAGGCTTACCGGCAGAACAGCGAACAGCTGGTGCAGCTGGACGACCGGCTGGGCCGCGGCACCGCGCAGGTGGAAAGAACCCCCTATGAAGAGGTGCGTGACTTCTTCCACTTCGTCGACAATTACGTCGCCGAAATCGACCTTCTGGCCGAGGAGCTGGCGCAGGAACTGGAGATAGAAGGCGGCGAGACCTACGGCATTCTGGCGGCGCATCTGCGCGGCCGCTACGGCATCCACATCACAAGAACCGAGGCGGCGGGCGGCCTGATACGGCATTTCGACCCTGCCGGCAAAACGCTCGCCCTCAGCTCCTACATGGCAGCGCCGACCCGCAGCTTTCAGCTGGCATTGCAGATCGCCCAGCTTCACGCCGGCGCTTCCGTAGACAGGCTGCTGGCCAGCGCCGGTTTCCGCAATGCCGAAGCCGCGGAAATCTGTCGTATCGGGCTGCACAATTATTTCGCCGCAGCCCTCATCCTGCCCTATGGCCGCTTTCACCGCGCGGCGCAGGAGCTGCGGCATGATCTCGAGCTTCTGGCCGTGCGTTTCGGCGCGAGCCTAGAACAGGTGGCGCATAGGCTCAGCACGCTGCAACGGCCGGGCTTGAAGGGCGTGCCGATCTTCTTTGCCAAGATCGACCGCGCCGGCAACATCACCAAACGCCACAGCGCTACACGACTGCAATTTGCCCGTTTCGGCGCGGCCTGTCCGCTGTGGAACATCCATCAGGCTTTCGAAAGTTCCGACAGGATCGTGCGGCAGCTGGCGGAAACGCCTGACGGCGTGCGCTATCTTTCCATCGCCACCCAGATCGAGAAGGCCGGTGCCGGTTTCAATACCGAGAGGCCGCGTTACGCCATCGCGCTTGGCTGCGAAATTTCCCATGCGCAGAATTTCGTTTATGCCGATACGCTCGATCTCGGCAATTCAGCCTCCTTCAAACCGATCGGCATTTCCTGTCGGGTCTGCGAAAGGGTGGATTGCGTGCAGCGCGCCGTACCGCCGCTGAAACGCAAACTGCAATTCGACCACCTTTCGCGTGGAGCATTGCCCTACAGCATCGCAGATTTTTAGCCTTTGGAGCCCGCTTATGGCAGCGGCACCATGGCGCGACGCATGATATTGGCATAATAACCCCAGAAAAGCCGGGCGGCCACCGAGCGCCACGGCGACCAGAGTGTCGCCCGCTCCGCCAGCCATTTCGCCTCCGGCCTCACTTCCAGATCAAGCGCATGCGCCACTGCCGATCTCAGCGCCACATCGCCGACCGGAAAAATATCCGGATGTCCGCCGCAGAACATCAGATAGACCTCCGCCGTCCATGGGCCGATACCACGAAGCGCGACCAGCTCGGAAAGGGCAGTTCCCGGCTCCTTGCGCACTACGCCGTCCAGATCGACCTGCCCTTCCGTGACGGCACGCGCCAGCCCTTCCAGCGTCGTTGCCTTGGCACGGGAAAGGCCAAAGGTGGCGCGTAACTCCTCCGGTGCGGCGAGATAATTTTCCGCCGTAACCACGCCATCGGTGCCGGCAAGGATTCGCGCCCAGATGGCATTGGCGCTGGCGCGCGACACCATCTGCGAGACGATGATGTGGGCAAGGCCGGCAAAGCCGGGCTCATGAATGCGCAGTTCCAGCGGGCCGGCTTTTTCGATGACGAGGCTGAGCGCGGGATCGAGGCGGGCGAGATGCTCCAGCCCTTCGTTGATATCATCCATTCTGGTAATGATTTTCATCTTCGCATTCCGTATCCGTCCCACACGCAGCCGGCTGGCGGGGTGCTTTAAAACATGGCAGAAGAAACCATGCCTTCGCCTCTCCGTCAAAAACCGGTTTACCGATTTGCGCCAAGCCCTAACGGCCTGTTGCATCTCGGCCATGCGCTTTCCGCCTTCCTGAACCATGATATGGCGCGGGACAATGGCGGCCGCTTTCTGCTGCGTATCGAAGATATCGACCAGACGCGCTGCACACCGGAATTGGAGCAGGCGATCTATGACGATCTCGGCTGGCTGGAGCTAGCCTGGGAAAACCCTGTCCGGCGTCAATCGGATCATTTCGATGCGTATCGCGTGGCGCTGGACAGGCTGATCGACGCGGGCCTTGCCTATCCTGCCTTTCTGAGCCGTGGAGAAACCAAGGCGATCGTCAAAGCCTTCGAGGCCGATGGCGGGCTCTGGCCGCGCGATCCGGATGGCGCGCCGCTCTATCCATCGGTGGACCGCGAAAGGCCCGAGGCGGAACGGGCAATACTCCTCGCCGCCGGTCAGCAACATGCCTGGCGGCTTGATATGGAAAAAGCGATCCGCGCCGCCGGCAGCCCCCTGTTGTGGCAGGAGAGCGGCGATGGCGAGACGGGGAAAATCGAGGCCCAGCCGGCACTCTGGGGTGATGTGGTGCTGTCGCGTTCCGACGCGCCTTCGAGCTATCATCTTTCCGTTGTGGTGGATGATGCGCTGCAGGGCATAACCCATGTGGTGCGCGGCATGGATCTGTTCCACGCAACCACCATTCACCGGCTGCTGCAACACCTGCTGGACCTGCCGCAACCCGTCTATCACCATCACCGGCTGATTTTGGGCGCGGACGGGCGCAAGCTTTCGAAAAGCGAAGGCAGCACCGGGCTTGCCGCCCTTCGCGCCGAAGGGGCGACGCCCTCAGATATCCGCCGGCTTGTCGGCCTCCTCTAGCGCCCGCTCGCGGCGAGCGCCGTTGCCGCCGATATTGCGGCGGATGATCTGCCGCACCTTGTATTTCATGAGTGCGGCATTGACCTCCGCACCCAGCATGAAGATGACGCCGACCATATAAAGAAAAACCAGCACCACCATGACAGAGGCGAGACCCGCATAGGTCGCGGCATAATTGGCGAAGGTGGAGAGGTAGTAGGCAAAGATTGCCGCACCGATGACCCAGAAGATCATCGTCAGCAAAATGCCGGGCCAGACGTCCCAGATGCGCCGCTTGCCGGCAGGAAGCCACAGATGCGCGGCCACCAGCCCCGCCGTCAGCACGACGATGGTGCCGTAAAGACCGAGGTTGGAAATGGTGTTCAGCACATCCGTCAGCCATGGAAACCGCGCTTCGGCAAAGGAGGTGGCGACCGGCACGGCGACGAGCACGATGCTGATGCCGGTAAAGACCACCACCGCGATCAGCACATAAAGCAGGCTGAGCAGACGGGTAATGTACCACCAGCGTGTTTCGGTGACGCGATAGGCGCGGTTCAGCGAAATTCTCAGCGCCTCGACGCCATTGGAGGCAAAATAGGCGGCGGCCAGCACCGAGATCGTCAGCAGTCCGCCGCGCGGAATGGTGAGCACCTGCTGCACCTGCGCCGCAAGCGGCCCGGCAATCGCTTCCGGCCAGGTGTCGAAAATCAGATGCACCGCCGTTTCGGAAAACTGGTCGGCGCCCAGAAAACCGGCCAGAGCCGTGCCGAAGATCAGGAACGGGAAAAGCGCCAGAAGAATGGACAGCGCCATATGGCTCGCCATCGCCCAGCCGTCGTCCTCGGCGAAATGGGAATAGGCATCGAAGGCAACCTTGCCTGCCAGGCGCACTGCGGCAACCATGTCACCTCCATTCATCGGCATTTCATTTGTAACTTCGAGCCGAATATGGGAAATCAGCTTTGCTTTGTACAGCGCGCAAACCCGTCTTTCGGTTCCCGCCGGGGGCACGAATTTTGCGCAATTCAATTTTCGCGGGCCAGACCATCGGGCCAGAACACCATTCGGCTTTCCGGAGCGGCAGATGTCTGAAAAACCCGTCATCATCATCACTGGATGTTCCTCGGGCATCGGCGCTTATTGCGCCGGCGCACTCCAGCGGGACGGCTGGCGGGTCTTTGCCACCGTGCGCCGCATCGTCGACATGGCCGCGCTTGAAAATCAGGGTATCGAAACCCTGATCATGGACTACACCAAACCCGAGACCATTGCCGCGCTGGTGGATACCGTCGCAGCCCGGACCGGCGGCCGCATCGACGCCCTGTTCAACAACGGCGCCTATGGCCAGCCCGGTGCGGTGGAAGATCTGCCGGTGGAGGCGCTGCGGGCACAGTTCGAAACCAATGTCTTCGGCTGGCACGATCTCACACGACGGGTCATTCCCTTCATGCGCAAGCGTGGTTCGGGCCGTATCGTGCATTGCTCCTCCATTCTCGGCCTCGTACCCTATCGGTATCGTGGCGCCTACACCGCGTCGAAATTCGCGATCGAGGGGCTGGGCGTGACCCTGCGCATGGAACTTCAGGGCAGTGGCATCCATGTGAGCCTGATCGAACCCGGTCCGATCACCTCGAAATTCACGGCGACGGCGCTTGCCCATGTCAGGGACAAGATCGATCTCGAAAATTCAGCCCATGCGGTGGAATATAAACGTCAGCTGGCGCGCATGGATGGCTCAGGCCCCGTCAACCGCCACAAGCTTGGCCCCGAGGCCGTTTATGCCGTGCTGAAACACGCCCTGACCGCCGCGAAACCAAAACCGCATTATCCCGTCACCGTTCCAGCCAAACAGGGTCTGTTGCTGAAACGGCTCTTGCCTGCCGGACTGTTCTATCGTCTGCTGCGCAGATTCGATTGAGGAGGAGTAACCCCTAAATGTCCGGCTTCACCAGTGTTCTGGCCCTTATCGTCATGGGCCTTGTCGTCATCGTGCTGATACGTGGCCTTTTCAACATGCTGAAGGGACAGGACGCCAACCGTTCCAACAAGCTGATGCAGCTTCGTCTGCTTTTACAGGCCATCGCCATCGCACTGATCATGCTGACACTCTGGCTCACCGGCGGCGGCCGCTGACATGGTGAAACTGAACAAGATCTACACGCGCACTGGCGACAAGGGCACGACGGCGCTGGTTTCCGGCCCGCGCCGCCTGAAGCACGATCTGCGCGTCGAGGCCTATGGCACGGTGGACGAGACCAATTCGGCCATAGGCATGGTGCGGCTGCACACGAGCGGGCTGGAAAAGCTTGATGCCATGCTGTTCCGCATCCAGAACGACCTCTTCGATCTCGGCGCCGACCTCGCCACGCCTGACAGCGGCGAGCCGCTGTCCTACGAACCACTGCGTATCGTCGAAAGCCAGGTTACCCGGCTCGAAAACGAAATCGATGAACTCAACGCGACGCTCGAACCGCTGACATCTTTCGTGCTGCCGGGTGGCAGTGCCGCAGCGGCCAATCTGCATATGGCGCGCACGATCTGCCGCCGGGCGGAAAGGCTGATGGTGGCCCTTTCAGTCACCGAGAACGAGACCGTCAGCCCAGCGGCCATCAAATACGCCAACCGCCTGTCCGACTTCCTGTTCGTCGCAGCGCGTTTCGCCAATGAAACGGGCAAGGCCGACATTTTATGGGTTCCCGGCAAGAACCGCTAAAAACCTGAGACAATCGCGCAATCAAAGGGCATTCGATGTTCATACCGCTGCACGACGCGAATTCCCTGAAACACATCCGGCTGCAATATGTCACGATCGGCCTGATCGTCGTCAATGTGCTGGTCTGGCTGTTTACCGGCGTGCTTGCCAGCGACACGGAGGCCAATGCCGCCGCACTTGGCCTCGGCTTCATTCCGGCAGTGGTGTTCGATTATGCCTATCTGGAACCGGCCCTGCAGGTGGTGCCTGATGACCTGACTGTCGTCACCTATGCGTTCCTGCACCTCGATTTCTGGCATCTGGCCGGTAACATGCTGTTTCTCTGGGTCTTCGGCGACAATGTCGAGGACGCGCTTGGCCATTTCCAGTTCCTGATCTTCTATCTCGCCTGCGCCATCGCCGGTGCGCTGCTGCACGGTTTTGTCGGCCCGACGTCGGAAGGACCGTTGATCGGCGCGTCGGGTGCGGTTTCCGGTGTCGTCGCGGCGTATTTCCTGCTGCATCCGAAAGTGCGCGTCTGGGTGCTGGTCTTCATGCGTATTCCGCTGCCCCTGCCCGCCTTCATTCCGCTGGCGCTGTGGATTGGCCAGCAGTTCCTGATGCTGGCGCTCGGGCTGGAAGAAAATGTCTCCTGGGGCGCCCATGTGGGCGGCATATTGGCAGGCGCCGTCCTGGTGCTTTTCATGCGCAGGCCGGATGTTCCGCTGTTCGACCGCACCATTGTTCCGCCGAGGGCGGCGCAGTTCAAGAATCCGTCGCAAACGGCAGGGTTGTCGCAAATCGAACGGGGCTATGACGGGGGCGGATAAGCCCGTTCGGAAGAGATAAAGTATTTACGTTAACGTCAACGTAAGATATGCCTTACGTGCATGTGATAATGAACATTGCTCCGTTGTATTTGCGGGAAAAATGCTTATCCATGTCGCCAACCTGTTTTTGGAGGTCCGCGCGGTCTATTCACCAAGCGGACAGGAGTTTGAGGAAAGCCGCCGATGAAAATCCTTGTCCCCGTTAAACGAGTCGTCGATTACAACGTGAAGATCCGCGTGAAATCGGATGGTTCTGGCGTTGAGCTTGCCAATGTGAAGATGTCGATGAACCCGTTCGACGAAATCTCGGTGGAAGAGGCGCTTCGTCTGAAGGAAGCCGGCAAGGCCGAAGAGGTTGTGGTCGTGTCCATCGGCCCGGCCAAAGCGGAAGAAACGCTGCGCACCGCGCTTGCCATGGGTGCTGACCGCGCCATTCTGATCGAGACCGACGAAACGGTCGAGCCGCTTGCCGTTGCCAAGCTTCTGAAGGGCGTGGCAGAGGCTGAACAGCCCGGTCTCGTCATCGTCGGCAAGCAGGCGATCGACGACGATTCGAACCAGACCGGCCAGATGCTCGCAGCGCTTCTCGGCTGGGGCCAGGGCACGTTTGCCTCGAAGGTCGAGCCTTCTGACGGCAAGGTTGCGGTCACCCGCGAAGTTGATGGCGGCCTGCAGACCGTTGAGCTGAAGCTTCCCGCCGTTGTCACCACCGATCTTCGCCTGAACGAGCCGCGTTATGCCTCGCTGCCGAACATCATGAAGGCCAAGAAGAAGCCGCTCGATAAAAAGGCTCCGGCCGATTTCGGCGTCGATGTTTCGCCGCGCCTCAAGGTGCTGAAGACCGAGGAGCCGGCAGGCCGCAAGGCCGGCATCAAGGTCGGCTCGGTTGCCGAGCTGGTCGAAAAGCTCAAAGCCGACGGCGTCCTCTAAGGTTTAGGAAAAGGGAGATATTCTCATGGCCATTCTTCTTCTGGCAGAACACGACAACGCAACCCTTTCCGACCTGACGGCAAAGACGCTGACGGCAGCCACCCAGATCGGCGGCGATGTCCACGTGCTGGTCGCCGGCTCCGGTGCGAAGGGCGCTGCCGATGCGGCTGCGAAACTGTCCGGCGTTTCCAAGGTGCTCCTTGCCGACGACGCCTCCTATGCCAATTCGCTGGCAGAGCCGCTGGCGGCGCTGATCATCTCGCTCGCACCGTCCTATGATGTGATCCTCGCACCAGCCACCGCATCTGCCAAAAACGTGTTGCCGCGTGTGGCAGCGCTTCTCGACGTCGCGCAGGTTTCGGAAATCATCGAGGTCGTCAGCCCGGACACCTTCAAGCGTCCGATCTATGCCGGCAACGCCATCCAGACCGTGCAGGCAACCGACGCCAAGAAGGTCATCACCGTGCGCCCGACTGCTTTTGCGGCAGCAGCGGAAGGCGGTTCGGCAGCGGTTGAAACCATCGGTGCTGCCGAAAACCCCGGCCTCTCCAGCTTCGTTTCCGATGCACTGGCCTCGTCCGACCGTCCGGAACTGACATCTGCGAAGATCATCATCTCGGGTGGCCGCGCACTTGGCTCCTCGGAAAAGTTCAAGGAAGTCATTCTTCCCGTTGCCGACAAGCTGGGGGCCGCCGTCGGCGCAAGCCGCGCCGCAGTGGATGCCGGTTATGCACCCAACGACTGGCAGGTCGGCCAGACCGGCAAGGTGGTTGCTCCGCAGCTTTACATCGCCGCGGGCATTTCGGGCGCCATCCAGCATCTGGCCGGCATGAAGGACTCGAAGGTCATCGTCGCCATCAACAAGGACGAAGAGGCACCGATCTTCCAGGTTGCCGATTACGGCCTCGTCGCCGATCTGTTCGAGGCGCTTCCAGAATTGCAAAAGGCGCTTTGATTTTAACCAGCCAAGCAAGGCGGCGCGTTTTTTGAACGCGCCGCCTTCTCTTTTCCGGCGATATGCGTAACATCGCCGACAATAACGCAGACCAGCCACAGGAGAACAGCATATGACCGCCCCCTTTAAGAATATCGGTGTCATCGGAGCCGGTCAGATGGGGTGCGGCATCGCGCATGTTTCCGCCTTGGCAGGCTACAAGGTTCATATCTACGATCTGTCCAAGGATGGCATCGAAGCCGGCCTTGCCACGATCAATGGCAACCTTGCCCGCCAGGTCACCAACGGCAAGCTTTCCGACGATGCCCGCAAACAGGCACTGGCCCTGATCAGCGGATCGACGGATATAAACGATCTCGCACCGATGGATATCGTCATTGAGGCCGCGACCGAGAACGAGGAGATCAAGCGCAAGATTTATGCGCAGGTCTGCCCGGTCCTGAAACCGGAAGCGCTGCTCGCCACGAATACCTCGTCGCTTTCCATCACCCGTCTTGCATCTGCGACCGACCGTCCCGAACAGTTCATGGGCATTCACTTCATGAACCCGGTGCCCGTAATGAAGCTCGTGGAACTGGTGCGCGGCATCGCCACCAACGAAAAGACCTTCGACGCGGCCAAGGATTATGTGCGCACGCTGGAAAAGGCGATCACCGTCGCCGAGGATTTCCCGGCCTTCATCGTCAACCGCATCCTGCTGCCGATGATCAACGAGGCGATCTATACGCTTTACGAAGGCGTCGGTTCGGTGGAAGCCATCGACACCGCCATGCGGCTTGGCGCAAACCACCCGATGGGACCGCTGCAACTTGCCGACTTCATCGGTCTCGACACCTGTTTGTCGATCATGCAGGTGCTGCATGACGGTCTGGCCGACAGCAAATACCGCCCCTGCCCGCTGCTGGTGAAATATGTCGAGGCCGGCTGGCTCGGCCGCAAATCCGGCCGTGGTTTTTACGACTATCGCGGCGAGACACCGGTTCCGACGCGCTGAGGCGTAAGGATCAGCTGCGGGAGGAAGCACCCTCCCGCGCGACCGGAAAAATTATCTGGCCTTCACCGCCGATACCAGCGCCTTGGCATCTTCGCTATCCCACGCCGCCGGACCATTCATCGCCGCGAGCAGACAGCCGTTTTCGTCAAGCAGCATGGTTGCCGGCAGGCCGAAGGCGAGGCCTTCCTTTTTCAGCGTGTTGAAAACGCCCATGGAACTGTCGCGGTAAAGCTTCAGCGCATCGATCTTGTATTCGTCCATGAAAGCTTTCGGCTTTTCGTCCGCGCCGATGTCGATATTGACGGTGACCACCTCGAAATCATCGCCGCCCTTTTCCTTCTCCAGCGCATTCAGCGCCGGCATTTCCTCCCGGCATGGTACACACCATGTGGCCCATAGGTTGAGAAGGACCGCCTTGCCCTTGAGATCGGTGAGCGTCATATCCTGCGCTTCCGGCCCCTTGAAGGACAGCGGGACGACACGCGGTCTATCCGCGGCCGACATGGCGGCCACCTGGCCCTTCAGAAAGGGTTTCAGCGAGGCGATGCGGTTTGCGGCACCCTCACATAAACCGGCGTCAGCGACCGCTGCCCCTTGAACCGGGCTCTCAGACCCAATATGCCTGAACCAAACCGCGCCCGCGCCGCACAAGACACCGGCAACGGCAGCAATTGCAACCAATTTGGCGGAAGGAAGCCTGAACGGCCTTTTTTCTGTCATCGAATACTCCAGGGCACTGCGAACATGGCTGACGGCACAGATCAGAAATCCTCCAACCAGATGTGGGGCGGGCGTTTTGCCTCCGGTCCATCAGCCATCATGGAAGAAATAAATGCCTCCATCGGCTTCGACAAGAAGCTTTATGCCCAGGACATCCGCGGCTCTATGGCGCATGCCACCATGCTGGCATCTAAAGGCATTATTTCAACGGAAGATAAAGACAAGATCATCGAGGGTCTGAACACGATCCTGTCAGAAATCGAAGCCGGCACCTTCGAATTTTCGCGCAAGCTCGAAGATATTCACATGAACATCGAAGCGCGCCTTGCGACCCTCATCGGCACGGCAGCCGGCCGCTTGCACACCGCACGTTCGCGCAACGACCAGGTGGCGCTCGATTTCCGCCTGTGGGTGAAGGAAGAACTGCAGAAGACAGAAGGCATGTTGACCGCTCTCATCGCCGCCTTCCTCGATCGCGCCGAAGAAAATGCCGATACCGTGATGCCCGGCTTCACCCATTTGCAGACGGCGCAGCCTGTTACTTTCGGCCATCATTGCATGGCTTATGTGGAAATGTTCGGCCGTGACCGCGCCCGCGTGCGCCATGCCATCGAACATCTGGACGAAAGCCCGATCGGCGCCGCAGCACTTGCCGGCACCGGCTACCCGATCGACCGTCATATGACGGCGAAGGCGCTTGGTTTCCGCGAGCCGACCCGCAACTCCATCGATACCGTATCCGACCGCGATTTCGCGCTGGAATTCCTGTCGATCGCTTCCATCTGCGCCACGCATCTGTCGCGTCTCGCCGAAGAAATCGTCATCTGGTCGACGCCGCAATTCGGCTTCATCCGGCTGTCGGATGCCTTCTCGACTGGCTCGTCGATCATGCCGCAGAAGAAGAACCCCGACGCCGCCGAACTGGTGCGCGCCAAGACCGGCCGCATCAACGGTTCGCTGGTAGCGCTTCTGACGGTTATGAAGGGCCTGCCGCTTGCCTATTCCAAGGACATGCAGGAAGACAAGGAACAGGTTTTCGATGCCGCCGAGAGCCTGGAACTGGCGATTGCCGCCATGACCGGCATGATCCGCGACCTTGAAGTGCGCAAGGACCGCATGCGCGCCGCCGCCGGTTCGGGTTACTCCACCGCCACCGATCTTGCCGACTGGCTGGTGCGCGAGGCGGGCCTGCCCTTTCGCGATGCCCACCATGTGACCGGCAATGCCGTGGCGCTGGCGGAAAAGAAGGGCTGCGATCTTGCCGATCTGTCGCTGGAAGAGTTGCAGGCCATCCACCCTGATATCACCAAGGGTGTTTTCGACGTTCTTTCGGTGGAAGCATCGGTCGCCAGCCGCACCAGCTTCGGCGGCACGGCGCCTTCCGAAGTGAAGAAACAGATTGCCTGGTGGCGCGGACGCAACTGATAAGCCGATTTGACGTCGTCACCCCGGACTTGATCCGGGGTCCAGTGCGATCAAGTCTTTGATCGCAGAAGAGTCTTTTCACGTCGCAGACGCGCCGTGGCTGGATGCCGGATCAAGTCCGGCATGACGGAGGAGAGATTTTCGCGCTTTGCCCCAGTCTGAGGGTGCACAAGCGCCCTGTTTTTCGTTATCAGAGAGGCACATATTTCCTTTGGACAGGCTCATGCTTTCAAAAACCGCGCGTAAACTCATCGTTCCCATCGGCATGACACTCGCTGTCAGCCTTGTTCTCAGCGCCTGCGGGCGTAAGGGCGACATCGATCCCCCGAGCACGCCGGTCGAAATGCGCAACAAGCGCAATGCCGACGGAACGGAGACGAAGCCGGCAACGGCGGAACGCCCGTTCATCCTCGACAAGCTTCTCTGACGGGTAAAAAGCCGTGAACCATTTTGGCTATATCGACGGCGTACTGCACGCCGAAAACGTGCCCGTGCCCGAGATCGCCAAGGCGGTCGGCACGCCGTTCTATGTATATTCGACCGCGACGCTGGAGCGCCACTACAAGGTGTTCTCAGGCGCGTTTGCTGATGTGGACGCCATGGTCTGTTATGCCATGAAGGCCAATTCCAACCAGGCGGTGCTGAAAACGCTGGCAAAGCTCGGCGCCGGTATCGACGTCGTTTCCGGCGGCGAATTGCGCCGCGCGCTCGCAGCCGGCGTGCCGGCAAGCCGCATCATGTTCTCCGGCGTCGGCAAAACGGTGGCGGAGATGGATTACGCGCTGGAAGCGGGCATCTACTGTTTCAACATCGAATCCGAGCCGGAACTGGAAGTCCTCAACCTGCGCGCGGTCAAGGCGGGCAAGCGGGCGCATGTCTCCTTCCGCATCAACCCGGATGTGGATGCGCGCACCCACGCGAAGATTTCCACCGGCAAGAAGGAAAACAAGTTCGGCATTTCCTATGAGCGGGCACGGGCGGTCTATGCTCATGCCGCCACTTTGCCCGGCATCGAAGTCACCGGCATCGACATGCATATCGGCAGCCAGATCACCGAATTGCAGCCCTTCGAGGATGCCTTCCGCTTGCTGCGCGAACTCGTGGAAGTGCTGCGCGGGGATGGCCATGCTATCAGCCACGTCGATATTGGCGGTGGTCTTGGCATTCCCTATCGCGAGGATAACAATCCGCCACCGCTGCCGGATGCCTATGCGCATATCGTCAAAAACGAGTTGAAAAGCCTCAACTGCAAGATCGTCACCGAGCCCGGACGCCTGATCGTCGGCAATGCCGGCATTCTGGTGACGGAAGTCATCTATGTAAAGGATGGCGGTGACAAGACCTTCGTCATCGTCGACGGCGCCATGAACGATCTCATCCGCCCCACGCTTTACGAGGCCTATCACGGCATCCGCCCGGTGGTGCAGCCGGCCGAGGACACGCCACGCATCAAGGCCGATATTGTCGGCCCGGTCTGTGAGACCGGCGATTATCTGGCGCTGGATCGCGAGATGGCGACACCTCAGCCGGGCGATCTCATCGCCGTCAGTTCCGCCGGCGCCTATGGTGCCGTACAGGCCGGCACCTATAATTCGCGCCTGCTGGTGCCGGAAGTGCTTGTCAAGGGTGACAAGTTCCACGTCATCCGTCCGCGTGGCACCTATGAGGAGCTGATCGCGCTCGATTCCGTACCTGACTGGCTCGACTGACCGTCTGTCATACGGCTGGTTGATCACAATTGAGCGAAGCTGCCTAAAAAATGGGGGTGAGGGCTGAGGCGCCCTCGTCTTCGCCACAAAGAATGTTATCCTTGCCCCAGTGATATGAACAGCTCGCCGTTCCGGGAATGGCGTTCGACGTGGCCAGAACCGGGAGAACGGATTGATGACCACAGCCGGAGAGGACAGGACAGGCAGAAAGCGCCCGACCGGCGCATTCGCGCAGCGGCCGGACCTTGCACGCCGGGTTGCGGCCAAGCGCTTCTTCGCAAAAATTGTGCTGTTTTCCGAAAAAATGGCCCCGAAGACGTTGTGGCCGCTGTCCATCGCCGCCGTGTTTCTGGCGCTCGCCTGGTTCGGCCTTTACCGGCACATGCCGGATTTTCTGCGCCTCGGCATTGTTTTCGTACTTGTTTTTGGCTTCATCGCCACACTCCTGCCAATCCTGCGGCTGAAATGGCCAACCGACAATGACGCCTCCCGTCTGCTTGAAGACCGCAACGGCATGGCGCACCAGCCGGTCGGCGTTCAGGAAGACGAACCGGCCTTCGATACGCCTTTTTCCCGCACGCTCTGGAAAGAACACCAGATCCGCATGGCCGAGCGCATTGCCGCGCTCAATGCCGGCCTGCCGAAACCCGATATCGCCCGTTATGACCGCCTGGCGCTGCGCGCCGTTCCGGCACTGCTTCTGGTCACCGCCTTCGGTTTTTCCTATTCGAACGGCGCGGGCACGGTTGCAGATGCAT
Source organism: Agrobacterium sp. O3.4 (assembly GCF_041414895.1). Taxonomy (NCBI): domain Bacteria; kingdom Pseudomonadati; phylum Pseudomonadota; class Alphaproteobacteria; order Hyphomicrobiales; family Rhizobiaceae; genus Agrobacterium; species Agrobacterium sp. O3.4. The sequence continues at coordinate 385,223 of NZ_JALPZP010000002.1, read as the reverse complement.
TCCGCAGCCGGCCGGCCGTTGGTCCGCTCAACCCCGATATCCGTCTCGATGCCTGGGTCACACCGCCCGCCTATACCGGCCGCGCGCCGATTTTCCTGACCGGACGTGATGCGAGCGGCCGCGACGCGGTTTCAGTACCGCAATCCTCCAGGCTGACGATCCGCATGACCGGCGGCGATGGCGGTGAGGAAGTGACCTTCGAGCCGGAAATGGCCGGCGCATTGCAGAAGCTTGCACCCGAAGCTGTACGCGCCGACAGCGCCAGCGGCGATGTCGCGGTTCAGACGCCGGCACGCTCGACGGATCAGCCCATTGCGCCGCGCACCTTTGCCATGGATGTCACCGAAAGCGGCATGATCAGTGCCAATGGCGAACAATGGGTGTTCAACGTCATTCCTGACCAGCCGCCCAGCATCGCCTTCGACAACATGCCGCGCCGCGCCGTCAACGGTGCGCTGGAAATCGGCTTCACCGCCAAGGACGATTATGGGCTGAAGGAAGCCCATGCCATCATCGAGCCACTCGGTGTAGCGGAAGGCGCGACGGCACTTTACCCACCGCCGGAATTCAAGCTGGATCTGCCGCGGCAGAATAATCGCGAGATCAAGGGCCTGACCAGCCGCAACCTGACCGAACATCCGATGGCCGGCAAACGCGTGCGCATCACGCTGGTGGCAACCGACGGTGCGGGCCAAACGGGCCGCAGCCCTGCGCATGAAATGGTGCTGCCGGGCCGCAATTTCTCCGAACCGCTGGCAGCTTCCATTGCCGAACAGCGGCAGATTTTCTCGCTTGATACACGCCAGATGCCGAAGGCAATCGCCTATAACGAGGCGGTGGGCCTGCGGCCGGAAGAGACCATTCCCAACACCACGCACTATCTGCTGCTGCAATCGGCGCAGACCCGCATGCGGCTTGCCTATAATGACGAAATGCTGAAGAACACGGCGGATTACCTCTGGGAAATCGCGCTCGGCATTGAGGATGGCGATCTTTCGCAGGCGGAAAAGCGTCTGCGCGATGCGCAGACCGCGCTTTCCGAGGCGCTGCAGCGCAATGCCTCGGATGAGGAAGTTGCCAGGCTGATGCAGGATCTGCGCGAGGCGATGCAGCAATTCATGAGCGAGCTTGCGCAGCGCATGCAGAATGCGCCGCAGACCAACATGAATCAACAGGCGCAGAACGTATTGCGCCAGCGCGATCTGGAAAACATGATGAACCAGATCGAGAACCTTGCCCGCTCCGGCAATCGCGACGCGGCGCAGGAAATGCTTTCGCAGCTGCAGCGCATGATGAACAATCTGCAGGCTGGCCGCCCGCAACGTCAGGGCCAGCAGGGGCAGCAGCAGAGCAGCAAGATGCGCCAGCAGATCGACAAGCTGGGCGAAATTCTCCAACAGCAGCAGAAGCTGATGGACGAGACCTTCAAGCTCGACCAGGCTCTTCGAGACCGCATGCAGCGCGGCGACCCCCAGCAGGGCGGCGAAGGCGAAGATGACCAGCAGATGGGCGAAAACGGCCAGCCGCCGCAGCAGGGTCAGCAAGGCCAGCAAGGCGAACAGGGTCAAAATGGTCAGCAGGGTGGACAACAGCCGAGCGACCAGATGACCGCCGAACAGCTGCGCGAGGCGCTGAAAAACCTGCGGGCGCAGCAGGATGCGCTCGGCAAGCAGCTCGGCGAGCTGCAGCAGGGCCTTCGTGATCTCGGCATGGAACCGGGCGAAAACTTCGGCAAGGCGCAGCAGGAAATGCAGGGCGCCGGTGAAGCGCTCGGCAAGGGCCAGGGCGAACAGGCCGTCGAAGGACAGGGCAATGCGCTGAACGCGCTGCGCCAGGGCGCACAGGACATGATGGGCCAGATCATGCAGGCCATGCGCCAGCAGGGCCAGCAACCGGGTCAAGGGCAGGAAGGCATGGCCGGTCAGGGCGGCCAGAACGGCCGCGACCCGCTCGGCCGCCCACGCAGCACCACCGGCCCGGATTTCGGCGATCAGGTGAAGGTGCCTGACGAGATCGACGTGCAGCGCGCCCGCGAAATCCTCGAGGCCATCCGCGAGAAACTCGGCAACAACCCGCCGGGTGAGATCGAGCGGCGTTATCTGGAGCGGTTGCTGGATATTCGGTGAGGGTTGCGCACGGGTAATGGTGCGCCTCGTTACATCCTGTTTCAGAAGCTAAAGTTTCCGTCATGCCGGACTTGATCCGGCATCCAGTTGGCGCGCGTCTGCGCGGCGGAAAGAGTTCCATCAGCCCAAGGACTTGGGCTGGCTGGATTCCGGCTCAAGGCCGGAATGACGGAGGTAGGGAGCTACGCTGAGCCAGGAGCTGACCAACAAAAAGGGCGGCCTAACAGCCACCCTCCCAATCCCTGCGATCCTGTCACTCAGGCCGCCAGCGCCCGCGCCACGGCTTTGCGAATATCCGGAAGCGCAAAGGGTTTGGACACCACGTCCACGATCTTCGTCGCCAGATCATCGGCCCGTTCACGCTGCTCGGCATAACCCGTCATCAGCAAAATGCGCATGGCCGGGAAGCTCTCGGCGGCGCGGTGCGCCAGCTCGATGCCATCCATGACCGGCATGCGGATATCCGAAAGAAGAAGATCGAAACTGGTCTCCTGAAGCTTCTCCAGCCCCTGCTCGCCGTCAGCCGCCTCATGGGTCTCGTGACCGTCGAGACGCAGCGCGCGGGCAACGAAAGCCCGCAATGCATCCTCGTCTTCGGTAATCAGAATTTTCGCCATTAATCATTGCTCCTGGGGCATCTCCAGCCATGAGCAACATCGCAGGCTCCTCTTTTCAAGAGGTAAACACCCAGGCCCTGGCTGGGTGAATGGTTAATGAGGCGTCTCCGCCCTGTGCCGTTCCGGCACGGCAAATATGCTCAGGCGTCGCCTGTGACCACGCCGACGAAAGGCAGTTCGCGGAAAGCATAGGCAACATCCATGCCGTAACCCACGACGAAATAGTCCGGACATTCGAAACCGACATAGTCGGCCTCCAGATCTTCCTTGCGCTTGACCTTCTTGTCGAGCAGCACGGCAATGGTGACGTTGCGCGCGCCGCGCTCATAAAGCAGTTCCTTGGCGAAACGCAGCGTGCGGCCGGATTCGAGAATATCGTCGATGAGAAGGACATCGCGGTCCTTCACGTCGCTGTCGATATCCTTGACGATCCTCACACCTTGCGAGACCGTGCCGGCGCCATAGCTCGACAGCGTGATGAATTCGACTTCGGGAGCAAGACCACTGTCATGCAGCGCCCGGATAAGATCGGCTGCGAAAATAAACGATCCCTTGAGCACGGCAATGACCAGCAAATCCTTGGTCGGGCCACCGGCAATGTGCTTGGCCATATCGCGATTGCGCTCGGCGATCTGCTCGGCGGTGTAGAGCGGCTCGATGTTTTTTCCACGGACGACGGGCATTCTTTCTCCTGTGCTGCGCCTTGCCGATTTTACCTTTCAGTAAAAATACGAAGATCACGCGTTAGCACAGTCAACGTTCGGACGCACCCGCCTCGACGAAGGAAAGCTTGATCTCTGGCGTTTTTCCACCGGGATGGCGCAACTTTGCCGAAAAACCGTGGCTGAAACCGGGCTGCATCTCTCGCACCGGCGGTTCAATGACCATGCTGGCCACCAATTGCCCCTTGGCGGCAAAGAGATCGGCGCGAAGGGCCGGCACCTCTTCCAGATTGCCGCCATTATTCTCCACGATGCCACTGATGAGCAGGATATCCATGCCGCCCGCCTCCTGCGGCGTAACCGTCACGTGAGAAATCGCGAGCGGGTTTGCCGCGGCGACGGCCTGCTTTTCCGGCACGACCACCGAAAGGCCACCGGAGCAGACGAAAACGAAAATGGCGAGCCCCGCAACCAGCGCTGAATAGGCATCCGCCGAGAGGCGCGACAATCTGCGATCCAGCCAGCCGATGAAGGCAAGGCCAAGCGTACCGATGGTGACGGGTGGTTTTGCCATCTGCCGGCGTGCCGCGCCGCGATTGTCGTTTCCGGGCTGACGTGCACGGTTTTCCTTGATGGTGACAAATTCCGCGTCTACCACGTCGTGGATCGGATTTGCCGTCCGCGCCGTGCGGCGCACCGGCGTTTCCGGCATCAGGAGGTCGAAATCGAATGCCGCTTGCCGGCGAGATGAACGGAACATAGCCATAGAATTCCTTGGATGAGGTTTTCCGGCCCGCAAAACTGGGCATTGCAACGAATCCTGCCAAGTTTTAAATTTAATTGGTTAATGCTTCGCAAAAACGGCTCGCGCAGGCCACCGGAACCGGGTTACACCGCGACATCCGGCCCCCAAGCGCCAGCGGTTTGCGAACCACCACGAAACGAAGAGACTGGAAGTCCGTTGATCCATTTCGAAAATGTCGGGTTGCGTTACGGCATGGGACCCGAGATCCTGAGGGACATGACCTTCGATATCCCCAAGGGTTCGTTCCAGTTTCTGACCGGCCCCTCGGGTGCGGGCAAGACCTCACTGCTGCGCATGCTTTTGATGTCGCTGCAGCCCACCCGCGGCAATATTCGCATGTTCAACCGTGATGTATCACGCATTCCGCGCAGCGAACTGCCGATGCTGCGCCGCCGTGTCGGCATCGTCTTTCAGGATTTTCGGCTGCTGGATCATCTGACGACCTATGAGAATGTCGCCCTGCCGCTGCGCGTGCGCGGCAAGGAAGAAAGCGCTTACCGCAACGATGTGATCGAGCTTCTGAAATGGGTCGGGCTTGGCGAACGCATCAATGTGCTGCCGGCCATTCTGTCCGGTGGCGAAAAGCAGCGCGCCGCCATTGCCCGCGCCCTTATGGACCAGCCGGAAATATTGCTGGCCGACGAGCCGACCGGTAACGTCGATCCGCCGATGGCCAAGCGCCTTCTCAACCTCTTCCTGGAACTCAACCGGCTGGGCACGGCTGTTGTCATCGCCACCCATGATTTTGCGCTGATGGACCAGATCGACGCACGCCGGATGATTCTGACTGAAGGGCGGCTCGACATCTATGAATGAGATCACCCGCAAACAGCTGACCCCGGAAGCGGCCCAGCCGAAGCGCCCGCCCATGCGCATCCGCCCGATGGCGCCCATCCTGCCGCCGTCGAACATTCAGGGCAATGCGCTGATGGTGGTGATCGCCATCATGGCCTTTCTCGCCTGCCTGACGCTCGGCGCCGTCTCCATGGTGCGCGCCACCGCCGCCACATGGCAGAGCCAGATTTCCCGTGAGATCACCATCCAGATCAAGCCCGAGGACGGGCTGGACATGAATGCGGCGCTCAACAAGGCGCGCAATCTGGCGCTCACCTTCGTCGGCACGCGGGATGGCACGATCCTTGACGATGCGGCGACATCACGCCTGCTGGAGCCATGGCTCGGCAGCGGTCTTGACCTTTCCGAACTGCCCATACCGCGCCTCGTCGTCATCACCATCGATGAAAACAATCCGCCTGATTTTCAGGCGATGCGGGACATGTTGAAGGCCGAGCTTCCGCAGGCATTTCTGGACGACCACCGCACATGGGTGGACAGGCTTGTCTCCATGGCCAGAACGACGGTCATGATCGGCCTCGGCGTTCTGATCCTCGTTTTCACCGCCATGGTATTGACGGTGGTGTTTGCGACACGCGGAGCGCTTTCCGGTAACCGGCATATCGTCGAGGTGCTGCATTTCGTCGGGGCGGAAAGCAGCTTCGTGGCACGGGAATTCCAGAAACACTTCCTGAAGATCAGCCTAAAAGGGGCGGCGGCGGGCGGCGCGCTCGCGGCCGCGGTTTTCCTTGTTGCCGGTTTCTGGCAATCGAGCACGGTCGCCACGCCGCAGAGCGATCAGGCAAGCGCGCTTTTCGGTTCGTTTTCCGTTGGTCTCGGCGGCTATATCGGCATCGCCACAACGATGATCGTCATAGCACTTCTCACCACCATCACGGCGCGCGTGACCGTCATCCGCACCATCGACGATATCGACCGCGTCCGCTCCGATCCGTCGAAAAGTGATGGCCTCACATCGTGACCTTGCCCCCGAAATCCCATGGCAAACTGAAACCGTCACCATCCGGATGTAACCTGCGGACGGTGGACAAAAATGCCTGTTCCTTGCCTTAATCGGCGAGTATTCAGGAGGAATGTTTGTGAGTCGGATGGACCAGGATCAGACGACCACGCGACCGGCCAAAAAGGGCCTGTTGTCGCGGCGTGGTCCGTTGCGCCGTTTTATTCGCGGTTTTATCCTTCTTTGCGTTGTTCTCCTCGGCGTTTTTTTAGGCGGTTTCCTGTGGTTCGCCGATTCCGTTGCCTCCATGCGCCCGCCGGAGGGCACGAAGGGCGATGCCATCATTGTTCTGACCGGCGGCTATCAACGCATCGAACAGGCGGTCGGCCTGCTGCGTGATGGCGTGGGCAAACGTTTGCTGATTTCCGGCGTCAACCCGGCCACTACCCGCTCGCAGATCCGCAAGATGACGCAAGGCTCATCCGACATGTTTTCCTGCTGCGTGGACATGGGTTACAAAGCCATAGACACGATCGGCAATGCCAATGAAGCCGCAAGCTGGATACGCGATCACAACTACTCCTCGATCGTCGTCGTCACCAACAATTATCATATGCACCGCAGCCTGCATGAATTACGCAGCGCCAGCCCGCAGACGCAATTCATTGCCTATCCCGTCATCAGCGCTGATCTTGCCCGCACGAACTGGTTTGTGGAGCCGGATGTGGTCAGAACCATGCTCTATGAGTATCTAAAATTCGTGGCGGCGGCAGGACGTGATCTCACCGGCTTCGGCAAGGGCGATGGCCTGCGCAAGGCCGCCGCTGACCATTCCACCCCGAAGGTGGCGGCTGCGTCTCCATGAGCGGCAAGAAACGCGCTTGCTGCGGGGCCTTGTTTTCGTGTAGGCGTCTGGCATCGGCATCCGGCATCGAGGCGTATCAACGCTTCGGAACGGCTGCGCCCCGGGAAGGCTGTTGATGCTCAAGCTGCGCTCTTTTCTTTTTAATACGCTGTTTTATCTCAACCTGATCGTCCGCATGATTGTGCTGACACCGATCTATTTCATTCTGCCGCGCAAGATCGCCTTCGAAATTCCCAAGAACTGGGCACGGTCCAACCATTGGCTGATGAAAACCATCGTCGGCACCAACTTCGAGATCGAGGGGCTTGAGAACATTCCCGAAACCGGCTGCATCTTTGCGCCCAAGCATCAATCCTTCTGGGATACCTACGCACTGCTGCCCAATCTGCCGGACCCCGTCTACATTCTGAAACGGGAATTGATGTGGATTCCGCTGTTCGGCTGGTATGTGATGAAACAGCGCATGATCCCGGTCAACCGCGCCGCGCGTGGTAAGGTCATGCTGAAGGTGATGGAGCGGGCGAGAGAAGAAATGGCGGCTGGCCGCGAACTCATTATCTACCCCGAAGGCACACGCCGCCCGCCCGGTGCCGAGCCCGAGTACCGTTACGGTATCGCCCGGCTTTATCGGGATCTGCAGGTGCCGGTCATTCCCGTCGCCATGCATCCCGGCCTCTTCTGGCCACGCCGTTCGACCATGCGTTATCCCGGCCATTTCAAGGTGCGTATCCTGCCGGCTATCGAGCCGGGGTTGGACCCCGACGTGTTTTTCAAGCGGCTGATCGACGTCACGGAAAAGGCGAGCGACGAGTTGTTGCTGGAAACCGTGCGCAACAACCCGCACCTCCCGCTGCCGCCAACCGCCATCAAGCGCATCGCCGAGCTTCAGGGCACGGAAACAACCCCCGCCGGCTGAGCCGCAATCGTGCCGACATTGGCGGCGATGCTTTCCAGCAGGGAGTCGCGAATGCCCATATCCTGTAGATGCTGCACGGTATTAAAAACGTAATCCGTGTTCGGGCCGGACCGACCCGAGGCAGTCGCGACAATGGTGGCCGCTTCGGCCACAGCAAGACCGCCAATGTACTGCTCATGCGCAGGGTCGGCCACATAGGTCACGGCACTGCCGCGCCTGCCATCGGCAAATGCGATGGCAACCACCCGCTCCTTGTAGACATTCGTCACCAGTTCTCGCTCGCGCAGATAAGCCATGACGGGATCATGATCCCTGCCTCGCACGCGAAATGCGACACCGAGGCAGGAGCCACCGCGTTCCAGACCCAGCACGAGACCGGGCTTTTCCGTGGTGCCCCTGTAAAAGTTGGAACTGATGCAGAGCGAGCGCCGATAACCATGCAGCCGCGCCTGCTGCTTCTCCTCAAAGGCAAAGCCGGGGTTCCACATCAACGAACCGTAGCCAAAGACCCAAAAATCGTCCATATCCCAAGCCAAATCAAAATTCCCTGAAGTCTGTTCATCGGAGATCAATATGGCAGCGTCAAGCCAATCCGGCACGGCCAAAAAATTCCTCTGGCTCGCCATCGCCGTCGCGGTGGTCATCGGACTTTATACAGCCGGGTGGTTTTATGCCGCCGACAGGCTGAAGCAGACGGTACTGAACGTCATTGCTCCATCACAGGCGAGGAATGTCAGCGGCGAATGCGGCGATATCGCCTTCCGCGGTTATCCTTTCCGCATCGGCCTCTTCTGCTCAAAGGTGACCGTGGACGACAGCGGGAACGGCGTTTCAGCGTCTTTCGGCGAACTTCGGTCGGCGGCGCAGGTCTATAATCCCGGCCACATCGTCTGGGAACTCGATTCGCCAGCGGAAATCCGCTCCGCCCATGGCCTGAGCGTTTCAGCCTCCTGGCAGAACATGCAGTCGAGCATCGTCACCAAACTGAAGGGCATCGACCGCAGCTCGCTCGTCATCGACGGGCTGAAGGCGCAGGCGGTTTCCTCCGTCACCGGCCAGACGATCGACTTCGATGCCGTCAAGACGGAGATGCACCTGCGCCAGAACGGCGCCGATCTTGACGGCGCGATCACCCTCACCGACTCGGCCACCGTCATCAAGGACTGGCCGCAGGTTCTTCCCCGCCTCGATGCCATCGTCGATGTGACGCTCACCGGCAAGGCGGGCATGGTGGACGGCAGCGATACGTCAGGCCTTTACGGCACGAGCGGCGAGCTTCGGCGGCTGGCGGCCGATATTGGCGACGGCCGCACCATGCGCATCAGCGGTCCCTTCTCCTTTGACAATGAGGGCTATCTCTCCGGTCAGTTCAAGCTGGAAATCGAAAAGCTCGGTGCATGGTCGGACAATGCCAAACAGGCGTTTCCGCAGCTGCAATCCACCATTGATACCGCCCGCAAGCTGCTCGGCGCGCTTGCCGGCGGCGGAGACAGGGCATCCGTCGACCTCGTGGTGGATCGCGGCCGCGCCACTGTCAGCGGCTTTATTCCGCTGGGGAAGATTCCGCCGATCTAAGAGAGAGATTTTGTAAAAAATACCTCAGCGGCATCCTGAAATTTTGAAAGATTCAGGATGCCGGCTTCTTTATATCCATTGCGACGATGCCACGCCTGAGGTTCCTGCTCGTCCTGCTGGCTGGACGTCATCACCAGTGAGGCACCCTGCTCACGCATCAGGGTTTCCCAAAAAGCTGTAAGCGATGCGCCAACGCCAAGCCCGCGAAACTCGGAAACGACGCGGATCATGTCCATGTAGGGAATCTTACCCCAGAACATCGAGAACCGCAGAAAACCGACCAGAATCGTATCTTCTTTCGCGACGAGATATTCGCAGTGTCCGACGCAGCGCCGCAACCAATCCTCATCGATCCATTTGTCTTCCCGCAGCAGCCATTCGATATCGTCATCCGTCGCAGCCGATATCAATATCATGCCAGCGCCCTACTTCTTCTGATCCAGCGCGTGACGCCCGAAGTCAGGCGTATCAACGTCCTGACCGGCCTCGATGATGGAGCGGCGGATGGAGCGTGTGCGGGAAAACAGTTCGAACAGCTTGTCGCCCTCCCCCCAGCGGATCGCCCTCTGCAGCGACGCAAGGTCTTCCGAGAACCGTGCCAGCATTTCAAGGATGGCATCCTTGTTGTGCAGGCAGACATCGCGCCACATGGTCGGATCGGAGGCGGCGAGACGGGTGAAGTCGCGGAAACCGGAAGCGGAATATTTGATGACTTCCGATTCGGTCACTGTCTCCAGATCGTCCGCCGTACCGACGATATTGTAGGCGATGATATGCGGCAGATGCGAGACGATCGCCAGAACCTTGTCGTGATGTTCGGCATCCATTTCATCAACGCGCGAGCCGAGCGCCCGCCAGAAATCCTTCAGCCTTTCCAGCGCCCCGGCATCCGTGCCCGGCAACGGCGTGAAAATGCACCAGCGCTCGCGGAAGAGGCCGGCAAAACCGGCATCCGGACCGGATTTTTCCGTGCCCGCCAGCGGATGGCCGGGAATGAAATGCACATTGTCAGGCATATGCGGGGCCATCTGCGCGATAACAGAAGCCTTGGTGGAGCCGACATCGGTTACGATGGCGCCCGGCTTCAGATGCGGCGCGATCTGCTGCGCCACGCTTTCCGACGCACCGACCGGTACCGAAACGATGACGAGATCGGCATTCTTCACCGCGTCCGCCGCCGAAACGGTGTAATCCGTGCCGAGCGCCAGTTCTTCCGCCCGTTTCAGCGTGTCTTCGCTGCGGGTGGAAATCGTCACATGGCGGGCAAGCCCCAGCTCTTTGATATCACGGGCAATCGACGAGCCGATCAGGCCGATGCCGATCAGCGCGATGCGTTCAAACATGATCTCGCCCATCACGCCTGCCCCATGAACTCGGTAAGTGTGGCGATAACGCCGAGATTGGCCTCTTCCGAGCCGACAGTCATTCTTAGCGCATTCGGGAAGCCGTAACCACGCACTGCACGCAGAATATAACCACGGCGGCTGAGGAATTCGTCCGCATCGGTTGCACGCTTGCCGTCCTGATCCGGGAAATGGATGAGGATGAAATTAGTGACTGAAGGCGTGACGGTGAGGCCGAGGCCGGTAAAGGTCGTGACCAGCTTTTCCATCCACAGCGCATTATGCGCCACAGCCTTTTCAACAAAGGCCTGATCACGGATTGCAGCGGCACCGGCAGCAATCGCCGGCGCGCTCATGTTGAACGGGCCGCGAACGCGGTTCAGTGCATCGATGACGGCGGCCGGACCATACATCCAGCCAACGCGCAGGGCGGCCAGACCGTAAACCTTGGAGAAGGTGCGCGTCATGACGACGTTGCGGTTGCCGGAGACCAGCTCCAGCCCGGCTTCGTAATCATTCTTGCGCACATATTCGGCGTAAGCCGCATCCAGCACCAGAACGACATGCTTCGGCAGGCCGGCCTGCAGCCGGCGGATTTCCGCAACCGGGACATAGGTGCCGGTAGGGTTACCCGGATTGGCGACGAAAACCATCTTCGTCTTCGGCGTCACGGCGGCGAGGATCGCGTCCACGTCGACTGCGCAATCCTTTTCCTTCACCGTCACCGGGGTCGCACCCGCGCCCATGATCTGGATCTTGTAGACGAGGAAACCGTGTTCGGTGATGATCGCCTCATCGCCTGCACCGAGATAAACGTGGCAAAGCAGGCCGAGAAGCTCGTCCGAACCATTGCCGCACAGGATGTTTGCAATGTTGAGACCATGCACATCGGCAATCGCCTGGCGCAGCGCGATCGCCTGGCCGTCCGGATAGATTTCCAGATGGCTGGCGGCAGTGCCGAAAGCTTCGATCGCCTTCGGGCTCGGCCCAAGCGGTGTTTCATTGGAGGAAAGCTTATAAACCTTCGCGACGCCGTCCACATGTTCCTTGCCGGGAACATAAGCGGCGATATCCAGAATACCCGGACGCGGAACAGGTTGGTTAAGCTCTGCACTCATTTGATCGACCTTTGGAAAAACGCCGGAGAACCCGGCAAAAGCAATGCCGGAGGCATTAGACCGGAATGGCCGCTTTGTCGAGGGTCAGCGCGGCTTTCCTTGGCTTGCGGCAGTGCGCGTGGTGGGCACCCCCTGCGGCGCGAGAACCGGCACGAAAACCCGGCGCGAGGCGCGCTGGGTGACCGGCAGCCCCTGATAGAGACGCTTTTGCGCTTCCACCACGATGACACCCGAAAACAGCGGCCAAAGCCTGCGGCCGGTATGTTCGAGGTAACGACGGAATTTCAGCACCGGGCGGCTCGTGGTGGGTGGAAAGAACAGCGCCTCGGCGGTGGCGCCCGGGGTGAAATTGGTTTCGCGCAAAAGCGCCGTCAGCTGCCCGCGCGAATAGGGCCGGCCGGAACCAAAAGGCGTATGTTCCATGCGCGCCCAGACGCCACGTCGGTTCGGCACCACAATCACCAGGCGGCCGCCCGGCGCCAGCACCCGCCACAGTTCCTTTAAACTCTCACGCGGATTTTCAGCAAATTCCAGCGCATGCACCATAAGGACCCGGTCTATCGACGAATCGGGCAGCGGCAATTCCTCGTCAAACACCAGCGCGGTGGAGGAAAGCTCACCCGCCGGCCAGTTCACCGCCCCCTGCCCCGCCGGCATGAAGGCGAAGGTGCGCTCCGTATCATGGCGGAACCGCTCCAGAAACGGCACGGCATAACCGAGGCCAACCAGCCGTTCCTCCGGCAAGGGTGGCCACAGCGTCGAAAGCGCCATGGTGATCGCCTGCTCGGCCGAGCGGCCAAGCGGAGAATGATAGAATTCGCGCAGATCGACGATATCGGTATTCATGGGCGAGAATGTAGCATCAGGCGGTTGGACTTCAAGGCGTCTGCCCTTACATTGGAAGTCAGTTGGGAAAGTCAGGCGGGCGAATGCGCCGGTTTCGGCCGGCAAATGGAGAGGATACGATGAAACCTTTGGAAATAGACGTCTTTCTTTGCCGCAGCGATAATTTCGGAGTGCTCCTGCACGATCCCGAAAGCGGGGCGACGGCGGCCATCGACGCGCCGGAGGAAGGGCCGATCCTGCGCGCCCTCGACGGCCACGGCTGGAAACTGACCCATATCTTCACCACCCACCACCATCAGGACCATGTGGAAGCCAATCTGGCGCTGAAGGACAAGTTCCGCTGCGAGGTATACGGCCCCTATGACGAGGCGATTGCGATACCGGGTCTCGATCGCTCGCAGGCCGATGGTGATGAGTTCGAATTTGCCGGACGCCGCGTTCAGATCATAGCCACACCCGGCCACACGGCGGGTCATATCTGTTATTATCTACCGGATGACGGCCTGCTGTTTGCCGCCGATACGCTGTTTGCCATGGGTTGCGGCCGACTGTTCGAACGCCCTGCGGCGGACATGTGGCACTCCTTCCAGAAGCTGATGGCCCTGCCGGATGAGACGCGCGTCTATTTCGGTCACGAATATACGCTTTCGAATGCCCGTTTTGCGCTGACCGTCGACCCTGACAATGCCGTATTGAGCGAACGCGCAGCACGTGTCGAGACGGCGCGGAAGGCCAATGAGTTCACCATTCCCACCACCATCGGGCTCGAAAAGCAGACCAATCCCTATATGCGCGTGGCAGATGCCGGCATCCGCAGACATCTCGGTCTTGAAGGGGCCGCCGATGCCGACGTCTTTGCGGAAATCCGCACACGCAAGGATAATTTCTGATGAGCGCCGATCTGTCTGCGGAAGAGATCATTCGCGAACTGGGGCTGGAACCGCATCCGGAAGGTGGTTTTTACCACCAGACTTTTCGCGACAGGGCGGGTGGCGAGCGTGGCCATTCGACGGCGATTTATTATCTGCTGGAAAAGGGCGTGCGCTCGCACTGGCATCGGGTCACCGACGCGGTGGAGGTCTGGCACTATTATGCCGGCGCGCCAATAGCACTGCATCTTTCTCAGGACGGCCGGGAGGTGCAGACCTTCACGCTCGGCCCAGCCATTCTCGAAGGCGAGCGCCCGCAGGTGATCGTGCCGGCCAATTGCTGGCAATCGGCGGAAAGTCTTGGCGATTTTACCCTTGTCGGCTGCACCGTCTCACCAGGTTTCGCTTTTACGAGCTTCGTCATGGCCGAACCCGGCTGGTCGCCTGGGGATGGGCCGTAATTTTCAGGGCAATGCCTGTGGAATGAGCGGATGCCACTTGTTGCTTCTCCCCGTGGGGGAGAAGTCCGCGGCAGCGGGATGAGGGGGCTGGCTCTCCGCATATTGCTGGCGTTGCCCCCCTCATCCGACCCTTCGGGCCACCTTCTCCCCGGCGGGGAGAAGAAACATGGGGTGCCGCCGAGCATCACCTGCCCTGCTATAAATCCCGGTCAGCCGCCGTATTTCGTAGCCGTAATATAGACCTGACCCACCCGCGTCGGAATGATCGCATAAACAGGCGCATAGACATCCATATTGTTCGACTTGGCGAACCAGATCTCCATCGAGATGGATTTCAGATATTCGATATCCTTGCGCCCCTGCCGGTAGCCCGACTTCGGCACGTAACGCGCCTTGCAGACGATGGCATCACCGTTAAAACCGTTGGTCTTGAACGGCTTGGTGCCGCTGGAGCTCAAAACGAGGTCGAGTCGCGATTCGCCGTCATAGATCGGCAGGCGCGTCGGGCAGATGCGGCCGCCTGAGGGAATGATCAGACCGGAAATCGGATCGAGAACCGAGCGCAGGTCGCGGTCCTTCACGTCAACCCAGTTGTCCGGCCGGGCCTTGGGTTCGGGTTTCACCGTCGTCGAGGTGACATTGCCGTTGCGGTAGACGACGTCATAGGTGCGTACCCGCTTGCCGTCCTTGTAGACCAGCGAATATTCGTTCGCCTGCAGCCGGTGACCGCGCTTGGCGCCGGAAACCGTTGTCTTGCCGGAAATGTCCTTGAGGATGCTGGCAAGGCCGGCGGCACTGAAGGAACCGGAGATCGAATAATTCGGTCCATCCATGCGAGTCGAAAAACTTGCCCGTGCAATCGGCAAAATGCCCAGATTGATGCTGTATTCGCTAGTGTGGCGTGCTTCGGCGGCGAGCGAGGGGGAGACGCCCGCAAACGCCATCGTCACGGCCATGAAAATGCTTTTTCCTCTGGCAATCATTTCGATATCACCTTAAAAGAGGCGCGGAAGCGGCCTTATCGGGCGATGATATACGCTGACTTGTGGCAATAAAAAAGCGGACGACGGTTGAAAACGCCGGAATTTCCTTTCATTTGATCGCGAGCGGCTTGACTGTTAAGTCTCGTCTGACTATAGAACCGCAACTTTCCAATCATGGCCAGTTGGATTGCCACCCCGGTTTTGCCGGTGGCGAGCCAGTGGTGAAACAGACGAAACGAAATAGGTGTACCCATGTCCCGTGTATGCGAATTGACCGGCAAGGGCGTCCAGACGGGCAACAACGTCAGCCACGCCAACAACAAGACCAAGCGCCGGTTCCTTCCGAACCTCTGCCAGGTCACGTTGATCTCCGATGCTCTCGGCCAGCGCTTCCGCCTGCGTGTTTCCGCAGCAGCTCTGCGCTCCGTTGAACACCGTGGCGGCCTCGATGCTTTCCTTCTGAAGTCCGGCGAAAACGAACTGAGCATGCGCGCTCGTCTCCTGCGCCGCCAGATCGCCAAGAAGACGGCCGAAGCTGCTTAATAGCGGTTTCGACATCATCGATATTCAGAGGGCTTGAATGGCTTTTGCCGCTCAAGCCTTTTGTTTTATTTCAGTTCAGCTCCAACTGGTGGCATCACCCAGGATAAAAAAATGCTGACCCTGCGCTATACGCTGATCTACATTCCCCTGATGACACTGGTGGTCGTCGCCTCCAATATTCTGGTTCAGTATCCGCTTTCCGGATCGCTGTTCGGCGTCAATCTCGGCGATCTGTTGACCTGGGGTGCCTTTACCTATCCGGTCGCCTTCCTCGTCACCGATCTGACAAACCGCCAGTTTGGGCCCTCCATCGCACGCCGCGTCGTGCTTGCGGGCTTTGTCGTCGGCGTTACGCTGTCGTTCTGGACATCCATCCCGCGTATCGCTGTCGCTTCCGGCACCGCCTATCTCATCGGCCAGCTGCTCGATATTTCGGTCTTCAACCGCCTGCGCCGCCAGCGCTGGTGGCATGCGCCACTTGCCGGCTCGATGCTGGGTTCCGTGCTGGATACGGCGCTGTTCTTCTCCATCGCTTTTGCTGCAAGCTTCGCCTTCATCGGCCCCAACGATGCCTTCGCCATCGAAACCGCGCCCATACTTGGCGTACTTACACTTGAGGCGCCACGCTGGATCTCCTGGGCGCTGGGCGATCTTTCGGTAAAAATTCTCGTCGGCCTCGTCATGTTGCTGCCTTACGGCGCGCTGATGAATACGCTGAAGCCGATGCCGGGCGCGGTCAAACCAAGCTGACATTATCCGCCAGCCGCGTTTGAAGCTGTGCAAGGCGTGGATCAAATCGCGCTTGCAAACCCACGGGCGGCGTTGCAATCTGCCGTCCGTGGCAAGGCTCGGAGGCGGATCGGCATGCAGATCAAGGATGTTATCGACATTGTGGATGCGACAAGCGCCACGCTTTCAGGCTCCAGCTTTGACGATGTCAATCTGTCGGGAACGGCCTTCAACAATGTCAATCTGGCCGGCACACGTTTCAACGACATCAATTTTTCCGGTGCCTCGTTTACGGACAGCAACATGTCCGGCTGGTCGATCGATGACGTCAATTTTACCGGACTGAAGCTGAGCAACACGAACCTGTCCGGCGCGCAGATAACGGCATGCCGAATGACTGGCATGAAGATCGACGGCATTCCGGTCGAGGATCTCCTCGCTGCCTACAAGGCAGTACAGGAAAAGGCCTGATATTCACTCCACCAGCTTGAATTCCAGCATCAGGTTGCGCTGGAGGAACGAGTGGTTGTCATCAGACACGATGATGAGGCGCGTCGAGCCATCCGGCCCCTTCACCACATCCATGCCTTCCATATTGTCGATCTGGTAGGCCATGCCCGCTTCCATGAGGATTTCGCCATCCACCACGGCACCCGGCCGGATATCGGCCCCGCGGATGCGGCGGATGCGCATGCCGACGCCTTCGGCGAAATTGAAGCGCCGTTCAAGAAGCAGCAGATCGCCGTTCGGCAGGAAAGCGCCATCAGTCACATCGAATGACGGATGATGGGTGACAGCGAATGTACCCTTCAGCGGGCCTTCCAATATGGCCGCAAGCAGATTGCCGTCCGCATCGATACTCTTTTCAGCCACCACGACAAGAGCGCCAGCGAGCGGCGAACTGGCCGGCGAAACCGCCAGGGCCTCCATGCCGCCATTATGGCGCAGTTCATTATTGGGGATGAGATGTGGCAGGCGGCTGAGTGGCTTTGCTGTTGCAAAACCCGGATCCGGATAGATATCGATCCTGTGCCGCTGCTCGTAGCTGACGAACACCTGGCCGTCGCGCAGCGCCAGCCCTTCCGCATCCATTTCCATCTTGCGCGGCGGTTCGCGGCCACTCATGTCCAGCATGGGGGTGATGCGGGCATCGGCAAGCCCCGACAGCGCGCCGGCAGCACCACGCGTAATCCTGCCCGTCAGCCAGTGGCCGGTATCCAGCACAGCGATAAATTCCTCACCATCGGGGCGGAAGCGGATGGAGGATATCGCCCCGAACAGCTTTTCCGGGGCGCTCATCACCATGCCGCCGATAAATTCCAGCTTGCCGAAACGTTTTGCGCTGGTGCCGACTTCGAAACCCGACAGCAGGCGAACGCTCACCGGTACATCGATGGTCGATGCGCCGATGGGAATGGGAAACAGCGAAGCCGCCGCAAGCACAGCAGCGACCGCCAGAGACTTGCAGGAAAAGGCTACCCGGCCCCGCTTATCCGGCACGGCGGACCCTGCGGGACGAACCGGAGGCACTGCTCGTATCTTCGAAGAGAGCAGCAAGCTGCTCGGTCATCGCGCCGGCAAGCTCATCCGCATCAACGATGGTCACGGCACGGCGGTAATAACGGGTCACGTCATGGCCGATACCGATTGCCAGCAGTTCCACCGGCGAGCGCGTCTCGATCTGCTCGATGACCGCGCGCAGGTGCCGCTCCAGATAGTTGCCCGGATTAACCGACAGGGTCGAATCATCCACCGGCGCGCCGTCGGAGATCATCATCATGATCTTGCGCTGCTCGGGGCGGCCGATCAGGCGGTTATGCGCCCACATCAGCGCTTCACCGTCGATATTTTCCTTGAGAAGTCCCTCGCGCATCATCAGGCCGAGATTGCGCCGGGCGCGCCGCCACGGGGCATCCGCCGACTTATAGATGATGTGGCGCAGATCATTGAGACGACCCGGCGAAGCGGGCTTGCCATTGGCGAGCCACTGTTCGCGCGATTGTCCGCCCTTCCAAGCCTTGGTGGTGAAGCCGAGAATTTCGACCTTCACACCCGAACGTTCCAGCGTGCGCGCCAGAATGTCGGCGCAGGTGGCTGCGACCGTGATCGGACGGCCGCGCATCGAGCCGGAATTGTCGATGACCAGCGAAACCACGGTATCGCGGAATTTGGTGTCGCGTTCCTTCTTGAAGGAGAGCGGCTGCATGGGATCGATGATGAGCCGGACGAGGCGCGCCGGATCTAGATAACCCTCTTCCAGATCGAAATCCCAGGAGCGGTTCTGCTGCGCCATCAGGCGGCGCTGCAGACGGTTCGCCAGGCGTCCGACCGCACCCTGAAGATGCGCGAGTTGCTTGTCGAGAAAGGCGCGCAGCCGGTCAAGCTCGGCCTCGTCACACAGTTCCTCGGCGCGGATTTCCTCGTCGAATTCCTCGGTGAAGATGCGGTAGTCGACCTTCTCGTTAAAATCATCGAAGGGGCTGTTGGGGCGGCGGGTCTCACCGGGCGTTTCGGAGTCCTCGTCGAGATCGTCGGACATTTCTTCGTCCGACATCTCGGCGCCGTCCATCTCGCCTTCTTCCATTTCCTCCTGCGAGGCCTCGTTTTCATCGGCGGGCGTCGCATCGGAGCCGGCCTCTTCCTCGACCTGCTCTTCCTCGGTCTCGTTGGTGCGCGGCTGGTCCTCATTGGATTCCGCTTCCTGGCTTTCCGGCTCGTTATCCTCGTCGCCGAAATCTTCCGCCATCTGCATGGAGGTCAACATCTTGCGCACCAGCCGCGAGAACGCCTTCTGGTCGGTAATGACGCGGGAAAGGTCGTTGAGGTCGCCTGCGGCCTTGTCTTCGATGAAGTCGCGCCAGAGATCGAGAACCTTGCCGGCGCTCGCCGGCGGCTTTTCGCCGGTCAGTTTCTCGCGCACCAGAAGCGCCACAGCCTCGGCGAGCGGTGCGTCATCCTTATTGTTGATGCCGGAGAAATTGGCCTTGGCGTATTTTTCCGTATTCATGGCCTTGATATTGGAGGCCATGCCCGGCATGCGCAGCGCGCCGATGGATTCCACCCGCGCCTGTTCGACGGCATCGAAAACCAGCTGCGCTTCGGCGCCATGCGGCGACATCATCGCATGCGTGTCCGCATCGTGGCAGGCGAGACGCAGCGCCATGGAATCGCCGAGACCACGCGTGATGGCGATCTCCTGCGCCGTGGGTTTCTTGGAAATTTCCGGCAGGCGCATGCGCTCACCGGCAAGGCCCGGCCGCTCATTGGCGAAGACGACCTCGACCTCGGCATCACCGGCAACGGATCGCACGCATCCGGCAATCGCCTGACGCAACGGCTCCGTATCGACCGCCGTACCCGGTTTCGCTCTGGAATTGTCGCCGCGCCCTGCCATTGTCTTTCCTGTCAGTTGCCGACGCCTGCGGCCCACCCATCAGAGGATGCGCGGCCGCCGGCGTCTTCAAGTCATCGGTGATCTTCTCCGGAAAACCGGGGATGATCAGGCGCTGAGAACGATGTTCGCGGCGCTTTCTTTGAGCTCAACGCCAAAGGCACGCTGATACTGCTCGGCTACCAGGGTACGCTCAAGCTCGTCACACTTGTTGAGGAAGGTCACACGGAAGGCAAAGGCGAGATCGCCGAAGATTTCCGCATTTTCCGCCCAGGTGATGACGGTACGCGGGCTCATCACCGTGGAAAGGTCGCCATTAACAAAGGCCGAACGGGTCAGATCCGCCACGCGCACCATCTTGGAGACGGTTTCGCGACCCTTCGGATTGTCGAGGCTCTTCACCTTGGCGGCAATGATGTTCACTTCCTGCTCATGCGGCAGGTAGTTCAGCGTGGTGACGATGGACCAGCGGTCCATCTGCGCCTGGTTGATCTGCTGCGTGCCGTGGTAGAGGCCGGTCGTATCACCAAGGCCGACAGTGTTGGCGGTCGCGAAAATGCGGAAGGCGGGGTGAGGACGGATGACACGGCTCTGGTCGAGCAGGGTCAGGCGGCCGGAGGATTCCAGTACGCGCTGGATGACGAACATCACGTCCGGGCGGCCGGCATCATATTCATCGAAGACCAGCGCGACATTGTGCTGGTAGGCCCAGGGCAGAATGCCGTCCTTGAATTCGGTAACCTGCTTGCCGTCCTTCAGGACGATGGCGTCCTTGCCGACGAGGTCGATACGGCTGACATGGCTGTCGAGGTTGACGCGCACGCAGGGCCAGTTGAGGCGGGCAGCCACCTGCTCGATATGGGTGGACTTGCCGGTGCCGTGGAAACCGGAAACCATGACACGTCGGTTATGAGCAAAACCGGCTAGGATCGCGAGGGTCGTATCGCGGTCGAAAAGATAGTCGGGATCGAGGTCCGGCACATAGGCGTCGCCCTGGGAATAGGCGGGAACCCGCAGATCCGTATCAATGCCGAAAACCTCCCGCACGGACACAGTCGTGTCGGGCAGGTTGGAAATATCAAGGTCGATTTTGCTCATCACGTCTCCAAGGCGGGCGGCAGCCACCCGGCCACATCATCAATCAGGCGGTAAACACGTAAGTTGGCTTAGCAGAAACCTGACTGCTTTAACAATTGATATGCTTGAACAACAGCCCGAAAACGTTCTTCCGAACCACGATCGCCACCATTAGCATCAGGATGGTGCTTTTTGACAAGCTCCTTATAGCGCCTTTTTATCTCTTCCTGCTTCGCACTGGCAGAAAGACCGAGCGTATCGAAGGCTTTCGCCTCCAGCGTCTTCAGCTTGCGGTCCTGCTGCATGCGCTGTCCACCGGCCTTTGCGCCACCCGCAAAACCGCCGGCGAAGCCGAAGGGATCGCGAATGCGGGCATTGCCGCTCGCGGTGCCGGATCGAAGTGTGGAATGCAAAGGGCTGTCGCGCGCCGTCTTGTTGACGCCCACCGTCCAGGTCGGACGGTGACCGGTGATCGCCTCCTTCTGGTAACGGGCGATCTCGCCGTCTGAGAGGCCGGAGAAGTAATTATAGCCCTTGTTGTATTCCTTCACATGCTCAAAACAGAACAGGAAGAATTGCCCCTCGGCATTGCGGCCGACAGGTGCGCGGTGAACGCCCGGTTTATCGCATCCGTCCCACTGGCAGGTAGGAGCCTGAACCTCAGGTTCCCGCTCCCTTTTCCGGCGCGTGCGGATGCGGTCGAAATATTTCGAATCCAGTTTCATGATGCCCTGATTATGGAGTGCGAAAAGCCGCACAACAAGAATTGACAAAGCGGAATGTTGCTGGCTTTTAGGTAACCCCCTTCAAGACCAGCCAACAGGAATGGAGCCCTTCGCATGTCCCTGCGA
This sequence comes from Agrobacterium sp. O3.4, assembly GCF_041414895.1. Taxonomy (NCBI): domain Bacteria; kingdom Pseudomonadati; phylum Pseudomonadota; class Alphaproteobacteria; order Hyphomicrobiales; family Rhizobiaceae; genus Agrobacterium; species Agrobacterium sp. O3.4. The sequence continues at coordinate 363,651 of NZ_JALPZP010000002.1, read as the reverse complement.
GAACGTATAGAAACGAAGCTCCGTGAGAGCTTTTCACCAGAGCGCCTGAAAGTCGTCGATGAAAGCCAGATGCATGCGGGCCACCAGCCGGATATAACCGGCACGGGCGAAACACATCTGCGTGTTCAGATAGTGTCGGAAAGCTTCTCCGGCAAGTCTCGCGTCGAACGCCACCGGGCGATCAATGCCGTTTTGAAGCCCGAGCTCGACGCGGGCCTGCATGCGCTCGCGATCGAGGTGGCGGCACCGGGGGAAACGGTGCGGTTTTGATTGGGGCTGCCATCAAGACCGAGAGCAAGCCCCCTCCATCCGGCCCTTCGGGCCACCTTCTCCCCGGCCGGGGAGAAGTGCCGGAGCGAAGCGAGGCGATGAGGGGGGCCTCACCGTACTCCTCGGTGCCAGCTCACCCCGGATGCTTCTCCGACAGGAACGACTGCACCTCCGACGACGCCACATCATCCGCCACAAAAGACTGGCCAATGCCGTGGGTGAGGATGAAGGTGAGCTTGCCGCCCTTGACCTTCTTGTCCTGCGCGATCGCCGTCATCAGCGTCTCGACCGGCGGCAATTCGCCCGGAATATCCTTCATCGTTGTCGGCAGGCCGACCGCCTTCAGATGGGCTTCGACGCGCGCCGCATCATCAGGGCTTGCAAGGTTCATGCGAGCGGAGAACTGGTGCGCCAGCACCATGCCGATCGCCACACCTTCACCGTGCACCAGCCGCTTGCTGTCGTAATTGGTCGCCGCCTCCAGCGCGTGGCCGAATGTATGGCCGAGGTTCAAAAGGGCGCGCACGCCGTTTTCCTTCTCGTCGGCCACAACAACATCGGCCTTGGCCTGGCAGCTGGTCGCAATCGCCTCTATGCGGGCGGGGCCGCCGGTTCGGATTTCATCCCAATTCTTTTCGAGCCAGAAGAAGAAATCCGGCTTGTCGATCAGCCCGTATTTAACCACTTCGGCATAACCGGCGCGGAATTCGCGCGGGCTCAGCGTATCCAGCACCGCCGTATCCGCCAGCACCAGATCCGGCTGGTGGAAAACGCCGATGAGGTTCTTGCCGTGGCGGCTGTTGATGCCGGTCTTGCCGCCAACCGAGGAATCAACCTGCGCCAGAAGCGAGGTCGGTATCTGCACGAAGCGCACGCCCCGGCGCACGATGCCCGCTGCAAAACCGGCGAGATCACCGATCACGCCGCCGCCGAGCGCGATCACCGCATCGTTGCGCTCCACCCTTGCCGCCAGAACCGCATCGCAAACGGTGACCAGATGTTCGAAGCTCTTGGTCTTTTCGCCGGCCGGCAGGGTCAGCGAGACGGCCTCGATGCCATCCGTCTGCAGCCCGTCCATCAGGCCTTCGAGGTAAAGCGGCGCGACATGTTCATCGGTGATGATGGCCGCGCGCCGGCCCTTCAGCCGCGCCGAAATCTCGCCGCCCGCCCGGCCGATCAGGCCCGGCCCGATCAGAATGTCATAGGCGCGCTCGCCGAGCGGCACATGGACGAGACGTTCATCGGCGTGGATTTCGGAAGGCGTCATGGGGATCAGTCTTTCTGTTCGATGCCTGCAATGGCGGCCAGCACTTCTGTCACGATGATTTCCTTGCGGACATCGCGGGATTCGATGGTCAGATCCGCTTCGGCATAGATCGGATAGCGCTTCTCCATCAGGGCCGCGAGCGTGGCCTTGGGGTTTTCGGTCTTGAGAAGCGGGCGGTGGTCGCGCTTGTTGACCCTCTCCCACAAAACCTCGAGATCGGCCTTCAGCCACAATGAAATGCCGCCGCGCGTGATGTGCCGGCGGGTGTTGTCGTTGATGAAGGCGCCGCCGCCGGTGGAGATGACCTTGGGGCCGCCGCGCAGCAGCCGCTTGATGACCCGTGTTTCCAGCGCCCGGAATTCCTCCTCGCCATAAGTGGCGAAAAGTTCGGCTATCGTCATGCGCGAAACCCGCTCGATTTCGACATCCGTATCGATGAAGGAGACCTTGAGCTGCTGGGCGACCATGCGGCCTATCGCGGATTTTCCAGCCCCCATCAGCCCGACAAAGACGATGTTGCGCCGTCCGAGCTTTGCCCGCGCTTGTTCCCCGAGTGTGGCCGGGACGGATAAATTCGTTTCATTCATAAATTTGAAAGCCCGTTTGGCATGGATATCTGCAAATGTTTACGAAGCGTCAAGCCAAATTGCTGACTGAATTGCGTTGAATCACAATCAACGCCGCATGCGGCGCGGAGTAGACGTCGGCTTTTTGATCTTGCTGCCGCTATCGCCGCACCGCATATAAGTTTCGACCGCCACCTTCACGGAGCCGCCATGCCCACCCTCTTCCGCTTCACGATGATACTGGCGACCATTGCGGGGCTGATCTATGGCGGCATGGTGCTGCTTGTCATGTTCGTTCAGCCGCGCGACCGCGAAGTGACGGTGCGCATTCCTTCCGAGCGGCTGAACCCGCCGGCGGCTGAGCCGGCCAGGCGCACCCCATGAACGCTCAGGCGGCAGGAGGGCGCGATGGCGCGCGGCTGGAAAGCTTTCTGGAAATGATGAGCGCCGAGCGCGGCGCCGCCACAAACACACTCTCTTCCTATGAGCACGATCTTTCCGATCTGCGCGAATTTCTCGGCCAGCGCGGCCAGTCTTTGACGGAAGCGGGCACCCCGGACCTTTCCGCCTATCTGACCCATCTTTCCGCTCAGGGCTTTGCCGCCACTTCACAGGCAAGACGCCTGTCCTCCATGCGGCAATTCTATCGTTTTCTCTATTCGGAAGGGCTGCGCAGTGACGATCCGACCGGCATCATCGACGCCCCGAAAAAAGGCCTCACCCTGCCGAAAACAATGAGCGTCGACGATGTGAACAGGCTTCTTGCCCTTGCCGCGCAGGAAGCCGCCACATCCGGTCCCGGCCAGCTTGCCCGCATCCGCATGCATCTGCTGCTCGAGCTTCTTTATGCCACCGGCATGCGTGTCAGCGAACTCGTCTCGCTGCCGGTTAAGGTGCTGCGTCAGGAAGGCCGCTTCCTGATGATCCGCGGCAAGGGCAACAAGGACCGCATGGTTCTTCTTTCCCGCGCCGCCATCGAGGCGATGGAAAAATACGAGGCTGCCAGAAAGGCGCTCGCGCCGGAGAAAAGCAGGGCGGCCGCTTCGCAGAAAAAACCGGAGACACAGGAGAGCCCGTGGCTGTTTCCTTCGAACAGCAAGGAAGGTCACCTGCCCCGCCAGGTCTTTGCCCGCGACCTCAAGGATATTGCCATTCGTGCGGGTCTGATCCCATCTGCGGTATCACCGCACGTCCTGCGTCATGCCTTTGCCAGCCACCTTTTGCAGAACGGCGCTGACTTGCGCGCCGTGCAGGAACTGCTGGGCCATTCCGACATTTCCACGACACAAATCTATACACATGTGCTGGAAGAACGCCTGCAAGAGCTGGTACAAACACATCACCCCCTTGCCAAACAGGGCAAAAACCTTGATTAGAGCGACCGGAACCGCCGGATAATCCGGTCAAACCTTGCGCAAAACGATCGGAAACGGATCTCATGCACAATTATCTCGACTTCGAAAAACCTATCTCGGACCTTGAGGGCAAGATCATCGAGCTGAAGAAGCTTGCCGATGAAGACGAGAGCATAGACACCTCGGAGGAGATCAACCGCCTGGAATCGCGCGTCAACGATGCGATGCAGGACATCTATTCCAAGCTGAACGCCTGGCAGAAAACGCAGGTCGCGCGCCATCCGCAGCGCCCGCATTTCGTCGATTACGCCAAGGCGCTGTTCACCGATTTCACGCCGCTTGCCGGCGACCGCAAATTTTCCGAGGACGCGGCTATTCAGGCGGGCCTTGCCCGCTTCAACGGTCAGCCCGTCGCCATCATCGGCCAGGAAAAGGGCAACGACACCAAAAGCCGCCTGAAGCACAATTTCGGCAGCCCGCGCCCGGAAGGTTACCGCAAGGCGATCCGCGTGCTGGAACTGGCTGACCGTTTCTCGCTGCCGGTCATAACCCTAATCGATACGGCAGGCGCCTATCCGGGCGTCGGCGCGGAAGAGCGCGGCCAGGCCGAAGCCATCGCCCGCTCGACGGAAATGTGCCTCAACGTCAAGGTGCCGATCGTCTCCGTCGTCATCGGCGAAGGTGGTTCGGGCGGCGCAATCGCGATTGCCACCGGCAACCGCGTCTACATGCTCGAACATGCGATCTATTCGGTGATCTCGCCAGAAGGTGCAGCCTCCATTCTCTGGCGCGATTCGACCCGCGCCAAGGAAGCTGCAACCAATATGAAGATCACCTCGGAAGATCTGAAATCGCTTGGCGTTATCGACGGAATCATTCCCGAACCGATCGGCGGCGCACACCGTGCTCCGGAAACCGTGATCGGTGCGACCGGCGATGTGATCGCCAAGGCGCTGGCCGATCTGTCCCAGCGTTCCGGTACACAGCTGCGCGCTGAACGCCGCCAGAAGTTCCTGGATATTGGCCGGAATCTCTAACGCCGGCCTTATTTTCCTTGAATATCGCCCCAACTCGGCCATAGTCCGGTCACATCAAAAGATGTATCGGCGGCCGCGGGGCGGGTCCGATTTGAGTTAAGAAGATGTAAACGGTTAATACCGTATTTAAAATACACACGTGCTGGTGTAAAACTTGCGCCGCTTCGTGCCATCGTCTTTCGGATCAGATCATGCGTTTGACACATTTTGCCCTTCTCGCCTGCACCGCGCTCATTCTCACCGGTTGCAACGATACGCTCGAAACCGTGGAACGCGACGTTTCCCACGTCAAGAACAAGGTCGATTACCCGCTGTCTCCGTCCATTCTGGCCGAGATCGACAAAAGGGGCATGGACCGCACCTCGCCGATCATGATCCGCATCTTCAAGGAAGAAGGCGCCTTGGAAATCTGGAAGGCCAGACGCGACAACCGCTTCGAGAAGATCGCCGGTTACGAGATTTGCGCATGGTCCGGAAAACTCGGCCCGAAGGTGAAGGAAGGCGACCGGCAGGCGCCGGAAGGTTTCTACAACCTGACGCCCGCGCACCTTAATCCAAACTCGAAATATTATCTTGCCATCAATACCGGCTTCCCGAACCGCTACGATGCCGCCAATGGCCGCAACGGCACCAATCTGATGATCCATGGCGCCTGCTCATCGTCAGGCTGTTATTCGATGACGGATGCGCAGATTCTTGAAATCTACGGTTTTGCCCGTGACGCCTTCAAGGGCGGCCAGAAGACCGTGCAGCTGCAGGCCTTCCCGTTCCGCATGACGGCGGAGAACATGGCCCGCCATCGCCAGAGCGAGCATCTCGAATTCTGGAAGATGCTGAAGGTCGGTTACGACAATTTCGAAGTCACCAAGCGCCCGCCGGAGGTGAATGTCTGCGAGAAGAAATATGTCTTCAACCAGCAGACGGCAGGCGGCAGCTTCAACGCCTCCGCGCAGTGCCCGGGCATGAGCACGCCGCCCGCACTGGTCAGCGCGCTTTCGAGCTACGAAAAGACCTATGATCTCGCCTATGAAAAGGCGATGAAGAAATATGACGGCATGGCCTGGTACGACCCGAGCGAGGCGGAGCGCAAGGCGCTGGTCGCCGAAAAGCGCAAGGGACGCGAACCCGCCTATGCCCCGACCGGCTCGGCACTGAAGGCCGGCAAGCTGATGAAGGAAACGGAATTTGCCGCGCTGATGGAGAAGAAGCCGCAGCAGGTGACGTCGTCCTCCCCGGCAACCGCAGCCACCGCCTCATCCCTGCGTGGCCCACGCACCTCGACGCCCCAGCCAACCGCCCCACAGTCGAACCCGGCGCCTGCCGCTCCGACCATGGTTGCCACAGCCACCCCCGCGCCTTCGGCCAACGGCCAGAGCGGTGCGGCCGCACAGGGCATCCCGGTTCCAGCCCTCAACCCGCTTGCCTATTCCGCACCGGCACCGGAAGCGCCGGAGAAGAAGCCCTTCTGGAAGTTCTGGGCCAAGGAATGAGCAACGCGACCGAGATAATTTACGATTTGAGGGGGCTTAAATGCCCCCTTCCGGTTTTAAGAAGCCGCAAGAAGCTTGCTGCGCTGAAAGCGGGCGATGTTTTGACTGTCGAAACGACGGACCCGCTGGCTGTCATCGATATTGCGCATATGTGCAATGAGGATGGGCATAGTCTGGTTGAGACCGTGGCAGTGGGTAACGGGCATCGGTTTCGGATTGTGAAGGGGGCGTAGAGCGCTCACTGCGGAGGTTACCCCCCTCTGTCCTGCCGGACATCTCCCCCTCAAGGGGGGAGATCGGGTGAGGCCGCCCCCATTCCCTCGCAAGTCTGTCACATGGCTTGAGATGCAGATAGAGTTCGGAGCAAGCCGCTTGTCGATCTCCCCCCTTGAGGGGGAGATGCCCGGCAGGGCAGAGGGGGGTAAACCCCACCCACAAACTTACCCGCCGCCTTTTACCCCTAAAACCGCATCCCCGAAATCGCCAGCGGGTTATCCGTCATCGCCTGCCTGTCCGGACGATCGATACCCGGCGCGCCGGTAAATGCGGCAAACAGGTCCTGCACGAAAGCCTCCGGCAAGTCCTTGGTAATCAGCACCATGCGCGTGCGCTGATCAGACGGGTCAGGCCAGGCCGCAAGGCGCTCCGGCCTGTGGAAAATGTTCTGCACCCCATGCAGCACCAGCGGCCGGTCGGGATTGTCCGAGAGCTTGACGACGGCCTTCATGCGCAACAGCTTTTCACCATGCGCCGAGCGCAGCAGATCCACAAACATATCGATCGCCATCGGCTCGATCGGCTTGTCATGAATGATCGAGAAGGAACGGATCGACGCATCGTGCCGGTTCACATCGTGATGGTGATGGCCATGGTCGCCACGGTGGTGGTGGTGGTGCCCATGGTCATGGTCATGGTCGTGGTCGTGGTCGTGGTCGTGGTCGTGATGATCATGGGCCGCCTCTTCGCCCAGCCAGCGGCCAACATCGGCATTTTTGCTGCCGGCATCATAAAGACCGTTGTCGAGAAGCGCCGAGGCACTCCAGTCCGGCTTGTCGCCATCCTCGATCGTTGCGCGCGGGTTGAGCGTCTGCAGGCGCGCCGTCAGTGCAGCAATTGTGGAAGCGTCGGCGAGCGCTCGCTTGGTCATCACCAACCGGTCGGCAACGGCCGCCTGCTTCACGGCTTCTTCGTGGTTGTCGAGCGTGGAGAGGCCGTTCACGGCATCCACCACCGTAATCATGCCGTTGAGCACGAAATTCTGCGCGATCACCGGATTGCCCATGATCGATTGCATGACCGGGGCAGGATCGGCAAGGCCGGTGGTCTCGATCACCACCCGCTTCACCGGCTTCAGCTTGCCGATCTGGATACCATCCATCAGCTCCGCCAGCGTATCCACCAGTTCCCCGCGCACCGTGCAGCAGAGGCAACCTTCCGCCAGTTCGATGATGCCCTCGCCGGCACTTTCAACCAGCATATGATCGATGCTGACATCACCAAATTCATTGATGATGATTGCGGCGTCACTCATCTCGGGGTCTTTGAGGAGCCGGTTGAGCAGCGTCGATTTTCCGGCGCCGAGAAATCCGGTGATGATGGAGACCGGTATACGCTCGCGAGACATGCCTTGCCTGTATGGTTGAGGGCCGCTCCGGCAGATCGTTGAACGATGTTCGAGCCGGAACCGCGCGATAAAACAGAAATCGCCCAAGGCCTGAAGGCAATGGGCGAGACTGTAATATCATAACAGATCAGAGCTGCGAATAGCCAATCCGCAGGCGCACTCGCCCTTCATCACTGAAGAGCGATCAAGCCAATCAGAATGTCGGGCGTGGGATCGGGATCGGCACGTTGGCCAGTTCGCCCTTGGCCGCAGCCCCCTTGGTCGTGTTGACAGCCACGGTCTCGCTGCCCGGGATAAGACCGGCGAAGGAATATTCCGGCGGGCGGGTCATCTCCGTCACATAAGGCGAATGGATGACCATACGGCCGGCTTCATCGCGGCCCTCGCTACGCACCTTTGCAGCCTTCGGATTGCAGATTTCGGCGCTGACATCGTTCACATCGCCGGTATCGCCATAGGGCGCCAGCGAAGCAAGCGAAACGCCCTGCCCGGAAGGCGCCGTCAGCCCCATCTGCAGCAGGTCTGCAGACTGGTCGGTTCGTCCGGCAAGGCTGTCCGCGCCCAGTACTACGGTGATGACGGAGCGGCCGTTGCGCACGGCAGACGACACCTGGTTAAAACCGGAGGCACAGATGAAGCCGGTCTTCATGCCGTCAGCGCCATCAAAGCGGCCGACCAGCATATTGAAGTTGGCATAATTCTTCTTGCCGGTGGTGACGCCTTCCAGCGAGAAATAGTGGGCATATTCCGGGAATTCGCGCTTGATGATCAGCGCCAGCAGCGCCAGATCCCGCGCGGTCGTATATTGCCCCTTGCCGGGCAGGCCGTTGGCATTCACGTAATGGGTGGAGCTCATGCCCAGCCGCTGCGCCTGTGCATTCATCTGCGCCACAAAATTATCGGACGTGCCACCGATCGTCTCGGCAATCGCCACGGCAATATCATTGGCGGATTTGATCAGCAGCAGCTTCAGCGCGCTGTCCATCGTCAGCTTCTGGCCGGGCTTAAAATACATTTTCGAGGCCGGCTGGTCGGCGGCCTTCTTGCTCATCACCACTTCCGTCTGCGGGCTGAGCTTGCCGGCCTTCATCTGCGAAAAGGCGATATAGGCGGTCATCAGCTTGGTCAGCGACGCCGGATACCACTTGCGGAAGGCTTCCTGATGGGAAATCACCTTGCCGGTTTTAACATCCACCACCATTTTCGGATTGGCATTGGCCACGGGTGCTGCGGCAACGAGGCCTACGGTCATGATGGCAACGGCTGCGGAGAGCCGCCGGGCGGCGTTTGGCGATTTAACTGTCTGTGGCAAGGCTTGTCCTCGAATTCCCGTCTTCGGTCGGGGAATGGCAATATTCACCATATATGTCCTAGCAATGGCAAAGTACATTGATTACGTCAATTATGCGGCGCACTATCCACCATGGAGGATGGCTTTTACCACACGCCGCACCGATGAACCCAGGAATGAACGAAATGCCGATTTTGAACAGAGCCGCCGAACTTCAACAGGAAGTCAGCGAATGGCGGCGTCACCTGCACGAAAATCCTGAGATTTTGTATGATGTCGACAACACCGCAGCCTTCGTTGCGGACAAGCTGAAATCTTTCGGCGTTGACGAAATTGTGACCGGTCTTGGCCGCACGGGTGTGGTCGGCATCATCAGGGGCAATCTTGCCGGTGAACGCACCATCGGCTTTCGCGCGGATATGGACGCCTTGCCCATTCTCGAGGAAACCGGCAAGCCCTGGGCATCGAAAACAGCAGGTGCGATGCATGCCTGCGGCCATGACGGCCATACCGCCATGCTGCTCGGCGCAGCCAAATATCTCACCGAGACCCGCAACTTCGCCGGCTCGATCGCCGTCATCTTCCAGCCCGCCGAAGAAGGTGGCGCTGGCGCGCTCGCCATGGTCGAGGACGGCTTGATGGAGCGTTTCGGCATTAACGAGGTCTATGGCATGCACAATATGCCGGGCATTCCTCTCGGCGCCTTCGCCATCCGCAAGGGCGGCATCATGGCGGCACCGGACAAGTTCTCCATCACCGTCAAGGGCCGGGGCGGCCATGCGGCACAGCCGCACCGCACCATCGACCCCATCACCATCGGCGCACAGATTGTCGGCAACCTGCAGATGATCGCTTCGCGCAATGCCGATCCGATCCGTTCGGTCGTCGTGTCCGTCACCCGCTTTCACGCCGGCTCCAGCCACAACATCATCCCCAACGAGGCGCTGATTGCCGGCACGGTGCGCAGCCTCGACGAAACGGTGCGCGATCTCGCGCAGGACCGCATCAAGCAGATGGCGGAAGGCATAGCCCTTGCCAATGGCGCCGAAGCCGAAGTCGTCTATGAGCGTTATTGCCCGGTGACCTTCAACCACGCCGCCGAGACCGACCACGCCATCCGCGTCGCCCGCGATGTGGCGGGAGACCACAATGTCGATCCCGATGTCGATCCCTCCATGGCCGGCGAAGATTTTTCCTTCATGCTGAAGGAAAGGCCGGGCGCCTTCATCTTCCTCGGCAATGGCGATTCGGCCGGGCTTCATAATCCCGGCTACGATTTTAACGACGACGCCATCGCCTACGGCATTTCCTACTGGGTGAAGCTGGCTGAACAGCGTCTCACGAGCTGATTGCCGGCGAGCGCAAAGAAAGCCGAGGAACAGATCAACCGCGATAAAGAACGCGGTTGATCCGCAGGCATCGTCAGGTTAAAGAGCAATTCAGTGTCCACGTAGCTCAGCAGGATAGAGCACAGGATTCCTAGTTGATAATTGGGGGCTGCGGTCCGAAAGGCTGTAGTCGATCTGCTCAAATTCGGGGAACGCTTAGCTGGGCTTCCAGCATGCCAATCCCGAGCCAAGCTTCAGGCGAAAGCCTGTTGAAGGTGTAGAGACTGGTAGGGCAGCGCCTAAAGGCCGCAAGGTCCATGGTGAAGGGACAGTCCAGACCACGAACGCCCTGCCTATTTTCGGCGGGACGGCGGTTAAAGCCGAAGTGGTATGAATCCTGGGGTCGGAGGTTCGAATCCTCTCGTGGACACCATTTTCCTGTTTTATCCGCCGTTAAGATACAGACCCTGCTCTGCAATCAGAACGGCCAAAACCTCTCGGACCGACATGGCCTGTCCGAAAGGTCGATTTCCAGCACGGTCTGCCGCGCGTTTTACACCGCCACCGGCGTGATCCAGCGCGGAGCGGCGCTTTCGGCACTATCCACAACCGCTTCCACAAAGGCCACACCCTTCAGCCCGTCATAGGCAAGCGGAATGTTGCGGCCAATCGCACCCGTCTCACGGCCCGCCTTGCGGGCACGGATGGCTTCCGCGAAACCGGCATAGAGGTTGGCGAAGGCCTCCAGATATCCCTCCGGGTGGCCGGGCGGAGTGCGGGTTCGAACCTTCGCATCTTCGGAAAGATCGTCCGCGCCGCGCTTGATGGTCTGCACACGCCCGTTAAGCGGCGTATAGACGAGTTCGTTCGGCTGTTCCTGAAACCATTGCAACGAACCGGTCGCGCCGAAAACCCGCAGACGCACGCCGTTGGAATTGCCGAGCGCCACCTGCGACGACCAGAGGAGCCCCCGCGCGCCGCCCTCATAACGCATCATCACATGGGCATTGTCATCCAGCGCCCGCCCCACCACGAAAGTGGCGAGATCGGCGGTGAGCGACTGCAGTTTCAGCCCGGTCACGAAGCCGGCCAGATGATAGGCATGGGTGCCGATATCGCCGATGGAGCCGCCGCGGCCGTTCTTCTTCGGGTCGGTGCGCCATGCCGCCTGGGCATTGCCCTGCTGTTCGATGGCCGTTGCCATCCATTCCAGCGGATATTCCACCTGCACGGTGCGAACCTCGCCGATCTCACCCGCCGCGACGCGCGCACGCGCTTCATGCACCATCGGATAGCCGGAATAGGTGTAGGTCACCCCAACGAAGCGGCCGCTTTCCCGCGACAGCTTTTCCAGAGCGATGGCATCCTCCAGCGTCGCGGTCAGCGGCTTTTCGCAGATCACGTCGAAACCTGCCTCGATCAGCGCCTTCGCGATCGGATAGTGGGTGAAATTCGGTGTGCAGATCGCAACCGCATCGACACGATCCTCACGGGCAGCCTCGCCGGTAATCAGCTCCTGATAGCTGCCGTAACTGCGGGCCGGGTCAAGCCCTTCATTGATCGCAAAGGCGCGGCCCCTTTCGGGATCGACATCAAAGGCCCCGGTCACAAGCACCCATTTGCCGTCAAGGCGTGCGGCAAGACGGTGGATATTGCCGATATAGGCTCCCTGGCCGCCGCCGATCATGCCCAGACGAAGTGGTCTTTCGATAGTCATTGTTCCTCCAGCCCCAGCATGGTGCGGTTGGCATTGCGGTTCGCGCCGGATTTGACGAAATCGTCAAAGGCGCGGTCCGAAACACGGATGATGTGATCGGCGATGAAACGTGCGCCTTCAGACGCACCGTCCTCGGGGTTCTTGACGAAACATTCCCACTCCAGCACCGCCCAGCCATCAAAGCCGTAGGTCGTCAGCTTGGTGAAGATCGCCCCGAAATCAACCTGCCCGTCGCCGGGGCTGCGGAAGCGCCCGGCCCTTTTTGACCATGGCTGATAACCGCCATAGGCGCCCGATTTTCCGTCTGGACGAAACTCGGCATCCTTGACGTGGAAGGTTTTTATCCGCTGGTGGTAATGGTCGATGAAGGCGAGATAATCCATTCCCTGCAGAACGAGATGCGAGGGATCATACATCAGGTTCGCCCGGGGATGTTCCTTGACCTTGTCGAGAAACATCTCCCAGCTGTGGCCGTCATGCAGGTCTTCGCTCGGATGGATTTCATAGCAGACATCCACGCCATGGGCGTCGAAATCATCAAGAATCGGCGTCCAGCGGCGGGCAAGCTCGTCAAAGCCTTCCTCCACCAGCCCTTCCGGCCATTGCGGATAGGGATAAAGATACGGCCATAAAAGCGCCCCGGGGAAGGTCACATGGCGGTCGATGCCGAGGCGCTTTGAGGCGCGGGCGGCAAAGCGCAGTTGTTCCTCGGCCCATGCCCGACGCTTTGCGGGATTGCCGCGCACATGTTCCGGTGCAAAACTGTCCATGATCGCATCATGGGCGGGGTGCACCGCCACAAGCTGCCCGGTGATGTGCGAGGCGAGTTCGGTGATCTCCAGCCCATGCTCGCCGAGCATGCCCTTCAGATCACCGCAATAGGCATCGCTTTCCGCCGCCTGTTTCATGTCGATCAGGCGCGTATCCCAGGTGGGAATCTGCACGCCCTTGAAGCCCTTCGCCGAGGCCCACGCCGCCAGCGAGGCAAGCGAATTATAGGGCGCCTCATCGGCCGCGAACTGTGCCAGAAAGACACCCGGCCCCTTGATGGTTCGCATAGGCTTATTCCTCCAGCTTTTTCGCCGGCACCGGCGCGTCGTCGTAACCGCCATAGACCGACTGATCGAAGGGGATCACCGCGCCCGTCATCATGCCGCTGTCTTCGGAGGACATCCACAGGATGGCGCGGGCCACTTCGCGCGGATCGAGGATGCGCCCGAACGGCTTGGCCGCCGCCGCGCGGTCGATGAAATCGGGATCGCCGGTCTCGGAAAGGACAAGCTTGCGCTCGTGATCGGAATTCATCCAGCCGATATCGAGCTGGTTCACATGGATACGGTGGCGCATCAGCGAAAAGCCGGCATGGCGGGTGACGGTGGCAAGCGCGCCCTTGGACGCCGCATAGGGCGCAAGGAAAGGCTGGCCTGTCAGACCCGACATTGATCCGACATTAACGACCCGACCCTCGATCCCCTCGCGGATCATCACCTTTGCCGCATCCTGAATGAGAAAGAATGGCGCACGCGTGTTGACCGCGAACATCCGGTCGAAAAGCTCGGGCGTTGTGTTGAGCATGTTGCCGCGATCCGTCAGGCCCGCCGCGTTAACGAGGATATCGACCCGACCGAAGCGTTTGTCCGTCGCCGGAATGATGCTGCGGACATCATCGATATCGCCGAGATCGGCCGCCACCATCTCAACCGGCACGCCTGATTTCTGCGTGATGGCATCCGCGACAGCCTGTCCTTTTTCCACACCGCGCCCGACAATGACGATCCCCGCCGCGCCCGCCTGCGCAAACACCTGCGCAACCGCTGCGCCCAGACCCTGGGTTCCGCCGGTAACAACGGCGATCTTTCCTTCAATACGGTTCATTTCACGACCTCATATCCAGCGGCGTCCATCACGCGCAGCAATTCCCTGTGCCCCTTTCGGGCCATGTCCAGCGGCGGGTTCCTGATCGGGTCCTGCTCCGCCTCGACCACGAACCAGCCCTCGTAACCTTTCGACGCCAGCGCCTTGACGATCGCCCCGAAATCCAGGCTGCCATCACCCGGCACGGTAAAGGCGCCCTTGATGACGGCATCGAGGAAACTCTCCCGGCTCCTGTCCAGCCCGTCGACAACCTCACGCCGGATATCCTTGGTGTGGACATGGGTAACGCGTGCATGGTGGTTTTCGATGACACGCATGACATCGCCGCCCGCAAAGGCCATGTGCCCGGCATCAAACAGCAGGGGCACGGAGGAGTGCTTCATGAAGAAATCAAGTTCCGGCTCGGTCTCCACCACGGCCGCCATATGGTGATGGTAGGAAATCGGCATGCCCTTCGCCGCGCACCAGTCGGCAAAGTCGGACATCTTGCGGCCATAGGCCGCCATGCCCGCCTCGTCGAGCCGGGGCTTCGTGGCAAGTGGTGCGGAGCGCACGCCCTGAATGGAGCGCGCCGTTTCACCATAAACGATGCAGGGCGCGCCGGCGGCGATGAAGAATTCCATCTGCTGCGCGATGCGGTCTTTCTCCGCCTCGATGTCACCATCCAGCAGCAGGCCGGAAAACCAGCCGCCGCATACCGATATGCCGTAACGGTCGAGGATCGGCCCAAGCTCCGCCATATCCATCGGAAACCGGCGCCCGGTCTCCATTCCGGTAAAGCCGGCTTCGCTTGCCTGCCGCAGGCATTCCTGAAGGCTCACATCATCGGAAAGCTCGGCAAGATCATCATTCCACCAGGCGATCGGCGCGATACCAAGTCTTGCTTTCATCTCAGACCCCCACTCGCTGCGCCTTGCGGATGTTTTCCTGCGCAGCGCGGGCGGCACGCACTGTCTCGAAACTGGAGACGGAGGGAACACCGACATCCCAGTCGGCATCGCCCGGCACCCATTTCCAGGCATCGGAAACGATGGAGATGACGGTCACGCCGTCATTGCCCTGCGCCCAGATCATCGCGTCTTCAAGATCGGCAAGGCTCTCGGCCCTGCGCGCATGGGCGCCCATGGCTTCCGCATGCTTGACGAAATCGACATGCAGCGGATTTTCCCTGTCCCTGACGCGGCAATCTGCCAGCAGATTGTTGAAGCCGGGAACGCCCTTGGCCTGCTGCAAACGGTTGATGACGGCATAGCCGCCATTATCGCAGACCACCACGATCATCCGGTGCCCGGTAAGCGCGGCTGAATAGATATCCGAGTTCATCATCATGTAGGTGCCGTCCCCCAGCATGACGATTGGAACGCCGCCGGTACCGCCCGGCCCTTCCTGCGCCATGGAGCAGCCCCAGCCGGCAGCGATTTCATAACCCATGCAGGAAAACCCGAATTCGCAATCGAACGTATTCGGGTTCTTGACCCGCCAGCCCTTGGTCACCTCACCCGGCGTTCCGCCCGCCGCCGCAATCAGCGTATCTTCGGGCCGCGCAACCCGGTTCAGCACGCCAACCACCTGCGCATAGGAAGGAACCGGCGCATTGGTGATGCGCTGGTGTTCGTCGAGCAGATTGTCCCATTCGGCAAACAGCGTTTTGGCCCGCTGCATATGGGTGGCATCGGCCTTATAGGCGCCGAGCGCGTGGTCCAGCTCGTCGATCGTCTCAAGCGCATCGCCGACCACGGAAAGCGCCCGGTGTTTCACCGCATCGAAGCGGGCGGCGTTAACGGAAATGAACTGCGCATCGCGGGAGAAAGCCGTCCAGGAACCCGTGGTGAAATCCTGAAGCCGGGTACCGATCGCCAGCACGACATCCGCATCCTTGGCCAGCGCATTCGCCGAAGTTGATCCGACGATGCCGATCGGCCCGGCATGGACCGGATGGTGATGGGTGAGCGCGCCCTTGCCGGCGATGGTTTCGACCACGGGAATGCCGCGCTTTGCAGCGAAATCGGCAAGGCGCTCTTCCGCCAGCGAATAACGCACGCCACCGCCGGAAATGATGAGCGGACGTTTCGCCTGCGCCAGCAGCCGGGCGGCGGCCGCCGCAGCGTCACGGTCAGGACGCGGCCGAGGAATTTTCCAGACTTTCGGTTCAAAGAAGACCGCCGGATAATCGAAAGCGATTTCCTGCGTATCCTGCGCAAGACCGATAAAGGCCGGGCCGCAATCGGCCGGATCGAGCATGGTGGCGACCGCCTGCGGCAGCGATTGCAGCAATTGTTCCGGCAGCACGATCCTGTCCCAGTAACGCACCACGGATTTGAACGCGTCATTAACGGTGAGTGTCGGATCGCCGAAATGCTCGACCTGCTGCAGAACCGGGTCCGGCAGGCGGCTTGCGAAAGTATCACCTGCAAGGAGGAGAACGGGCAGCCGGTTGGCCATGGCGACGCCGGCGGCAGTGACCATGTTCAACGCCCCCGGCCCGATCGAAGTCGCAGCGACCATGATCTGCCTGCGCCGCTTTGCCTTGGCAAAGCCGATTGCGGCAAGCGCCATGGATTGTTCATTCTGCCCGCGCCAGGTCGGCAACTGGTCCTGCACCGTCTCCAGAGCTTCGGAAAGGCATGTGACATTGCCGTGCCCGAAAATGGCGAACACGCCCGCGAACAAAGGAACGCGCTCTCCGTCGATCTCGGTAAACTGGTTGCACAGGTAACGTACTAGCGCCTGGGCCATGGTCAGGCGTAAGGTCTTCGCGGTCATCTCGCCTCCTCCTGCGGATGGTTGTTGATATGTTTTTGGAATACATATTGACAAATTCGGTACTTTGCAATGATTATTGCCAAATACCTCGGGAGGAAAATTTCAATGCTGAGAATTGCAGTGCTTGGCGTGGGCCGTATCGGCCGCATGCATGCGGAAAACATCGTCGCTCATCCACGCGCGACATTGGCTGGTATCTTTGATGTATACGAGCCCTCGGCGAAAGAAGTTGCCGAAAAGCTGACACGATTTGAGTCGGCCGAGGCGGTTTTTGCCTCGCCTGAGGTCGACGCCGTGCTGATCGCAACCTCAACGCCCACCCATGCGGATCTGCTGGAAAAGGCGGTTGCCGCCGGAAAACCGGTGCTTTGCGAAAAGCCCATCGATCTCTCCCTCGACCGCGTCAACGCCTGTGCAACAAAAATTGCCGGCAGCGATGTACCGATCATGCTCGGCTTCGTCCGGCGTTTTGACAGCGGACACCGCGCCGTGCGTGAGGCCGTCGAAAACGGAACGATAGGCGATCTGCATCAGGTCGTCATCACCTCGCGCGACCCCGGCATGGCTCCCGCCGCCTATATCGAAATGTCGGGCGGCATTTTCCGCGACATGACGATCCATGATTTCGACATGGCCCGCTTCATTCTGGGTGAAGAGATCAGCCAAGTCTCGGCCACCGGTTCGCGGCTGGTCGACCCGGCGCTGATGGAAAAATGCGACGACTACGACACCGTGACCGTGGTGCTGAAAACCGCTTCGGGCAAACAATGCACGATCAGCAACTCTCGGCGCGCGGTATATGGCTACGATCAGCGGGTGGAAGCCTTCGGAAGTGCCGGCATGGCGATTTCCGAAAACCGGACGCTCAATCACCTGCGTCTCCACACCGAAACCGGTACCGACCGGGCAGCACCGCTGATGAACTTCTTCATCGACCGTTATGCCGATGCTTTCGCAGCGGAAATCAGCGCCTTCGTCGATGCGGTGGAACAGGGCAAGGCACCGGAGGTCGGCTTCGAAGACGGCCGGCTGGCATTGCTTCTGGCCGAAGCGGCGATCCGCTCTGTCGCCGAGGGGCGCACCGTCAACACAAGCGAGATCGGGTAAACCATGTACGCGAATTTTGGACTTTTCATAGATGGACGCTGGCTTGCCGGTGCCGCAACCGGCGAGGTTGTCTCTCCAGTCACCGGCGCTGCGCTCGGCAAGGTGACGCTTGCCAACGCCGATCAAACCCGCGATGCGATCGACGCGGCGGCAGCCGCCCTTCCGAAACTGCGCGCCATGGGCGGCTTCGCACGCGCCGAGGCGCTACACCGGGCCGCCGACGAAATGCTGCGCCGTGCTGACGAAGGCGCAACGATGATCTCGCTGGAGACCGGCAAACCGATTGCCCAGGCGGGTCGCGAATGGACGCTTTCCTGCGACCAGTTCCGCTGGTTCGCCGAAGAAGCACGCCGCATTTATGGCCGCATCGTCGACAGCCGGGTGCCCGGTGGTCGATTTGAGGTGACCCGCGAAGCAGTCGGCATCGTCGGCGCTTTCACCGCCTGGAATTTTCCGGCCGCCCTTCCGGCCCGCAAGCTCGCCCCCGCGCTCGCCGCCGGATGCCCCGTCGTGCTGCGCCCCTCATCCCAGACGCCCGGTGTCGCCATGGTCATGGTCGACTGCCTGAGGGCCGCCGGCTTTCCCGATGGCGCCGTCAATCTGGTTGTCGGTTCGACCGCCGATACCTATGGCCCGATCATGGCGGACAAGCGGGTGCGCAAGGTGTCGCTGACCGGCTCCACCCGCGTCGGCCAGCAAATGATCCGTGACGCCGCTGAGACCGTGAAGAAGGTCTCTATGGAACTGGGCGGCAATGCGCCCCTCATCATTTATGACGATGCGGATCTCGACAACGCGCTCGACCTTGCCGTGCCCACCAAATTCGCCAATTGCGGCCAGGTCTGCGTCACGCCGGATCGCATCTTCGTCCACGAGAGCCTGCACGACGCCTTTGTCGACGGTTTCGTGGCCCGCGCGGCGAAGATCAGGCTTGGTGACGGGCTTGATGCCGATACCGGAATGGGTCCGCTCATCAATGCCGGTCGCCTTGAGGACATCGAGGCGGTAGTCGCCGACGCCGTGCGCGCCGGTGCAAAAATCGCCCATGGCGGCAAACGCCCCTCACACCTGAACCACGGTTTCTTTTTCGAGCCCACCGTGCTGACCGGCGTGACGGACACGATGAAGGTTTTTGCCGAAGAAAATTTCGGTCCGATTGCCGCAATCACCCGCTTCAGCACCGAGGACGAGGTTCTGGAGCGGGCCAACGCCTCCGACATGGGCCTTTCCGCCTATGCCTTCACCCGTTCTCCGGACAGGGCACGGCGAACGGTAGCGGCACTGAAATCCGGCATGGTCGGCATCAACAGCTTCGCGCTCGCCGCATCCGAAGCGCCTTTCGGCGGCACCAACCATTCCGGCATGGGGCGTGAGGGTGGTATCGAGGGGATAAGCGATTATCTCGAAACCAAACTCGCCCAGATCGTCTTTTAGAGCATTTCCAGTAAAAGTGCGCAGCGGTTTTACGTCCGGAAAATGCGGAAAAACAAAGGGCTAGAGCACATCCGACGATTCCGTTTACGTGCTCTAGCGACAGACAACCTTGCAGGAGAATCCCATGCGGAAAAACAAGTTGAAGGAAATCTGGGCCGAGGGACGTCCGGTGCTGCATGGCTGGCTGTCCATTGCCAGCCCGTTCAGCGCCGAAATCATGGCGGCGCAGGATTACGACGCCATCTCCATCGACATCCAGCACGGCGCGGTCGACTACAAGGACGTGCTCGGCATGTTCCAGGCAATGCGCGCTTCCGACAAGGTGCTGATGGCGCGGGTGCCCTGGCTCGACCCGGCGTGGATATCCAAGGTTCTGGATGCCGGGGCCTACGGCATCATCTGCCCGATGATCAACAACCGGGCGCAGGCCGAGCAATTCGTTCGTTACATGCGCTACCCGCCGCTCGGGGAGCGCAG
The DNA here is from genome assembly GCF_041414895.1 of Agrobacterium sp. O3.4. Classification (NCBI taxonomy): domain Bacteria; kingdom Pseudomonadati; phylum Pseudomonadota; class Alphaproteobacteria; order Hyphomicrobiales; family Rhizobiaceae; genus Agrobacterium; species Agrobacterium sp. O3.4. The sequence goes on along the minus strand of NZ_JALPZP010000002.1, from coordinate 344,050 downwards.
CTTCGGCCCCACCCGCGCCGTTTACGCCGCCGGCGGCAATTATGCCGCGGAAGCCAATGACGAAATCCTCGCCTTTGCAATGATCGAAACGGCAGAGGCGATGGACAATCTCGAAGAGATTGCCTCCACCCCCGGCCTCGACGGGATTTATGTCGGCCCCGCCGACCTGAGTTTCTCGCTCTCTAAAGGTCAATTGACGCCTGCCTTTGACCGCGAGGAGCCCGAGGTCATCGGCGCCATCAAGCGCATCCTCGATGCCTGCCACCGCAACGGCATCAAGGCGGCCCTCCATTGCGGCACGGCGGATTACGCGGCACGCGCGGTGGAATGGGGTTTCGACATGACCACAGTGTCAGGCGATTCCCGCCTGCTGGCCGCCGCAGCGACGGAATCGACCGCGACGTGGCGCAGGCTGGTAGAAAAGACCGCCAAAAAAACCGATGGCAAAGGGGGGTATTGAATGCCGAACCTTCTCGTGGCCGGAAAACTTCATCCTTCCGGCGAGGCCATGCTGCGTGACCTGCCGGCCCTCGGCTTCTCCGTCCGCTATATCGAAGACGTTTCCGAAGCCTCCTACGCGCCTTTCATCGAAGAAGCGGATGCCATCATCATTCGCACACAGCCGCTTTCGGCAGCCACCATTGCCAGGGCCGGACGGCTGAAAGTGGTGTCCCGCCATGGGGTGGGTTACGATAGCGTCGATCTTGCCGAACTCAACCGGCGCAACATCGCACTCACCATCGTCGGCGATGTCAATTCCGTCTCCGTCGCCGAACATGCGATGATGCTGCTGCTGGCGGCGGCAAAGCGGGCCATACTCGCCGACCGCGCTGTCCGGGAGACCGGACAGTGGAGCTGGCGCAACAGGCTGGAGCAGCAGGAAATATCGGGCAAGAACCTGCTCATCCTCGGTTATGGCCGGATCGGGCGGCATCTCGCCAGAATGGCTTCGGGTTTCGGCATGCATATCCGCGCCTATGACCCCTACCTGCTGCAATCGGGATGGCCCGAGGGGCCGACAAGACCCGTATCGCTGGAAGAGGGCCTGCCCTGGGCCAACTATATTTCCGTGCATATTCCCAAAGGGCCAAGCCCGGCAATCGGAGCCGCCGAAATCGCACTGATGAAACCCGGTGTCGTCCTGTCAAACACGGCCCGTGGCGGTGTCGTTTGTGAAAAGGCACTCAGCGAAGCGCTTGCCTCGGGTCATGTCGGCGCGGCCGGGCTTGATGTCTTCGACGACGAGCCGCCGGAAAGCTCCTCCCCGCTGCTGTCGCAGTTCAACACCGTCCTGTCGCCGCATATTGCCGGGCTTACGACGGAATGCGGGGAGAGGATGGCCATCGCGTCCATCCAGAATGCCGTCAACTACCTGAAAGGGACGATCGATCCCGGCCTCATCGTCAATCCGGAATTTGCCCATGTCTGAAAAACCCGTTCTACGCGTCGGCCTCATCGGCACCGGCTTCATGGGCAAAGCCCATGTCTTCGGTTTCGCCTCTGCCCAGAAGGTCTTCGACCTCCCCTACCGGATCGAACTGCACACCGTTGCCGACATCACCGAAGATGCGGCTGCACGGGCAGCTGCGGATTTCGGCTTCGCCCATTCCACGGCGGACTGGCGCAGCATCATCGCCGATCCGGATATCGACCTCGTCGACATCACCGCGCCGAACGCCCTGCACAAGGAAATGGCGCTTGCCGCGATTGCCGCCGGCAAACACGTCTATTGCGAAAAACCGCTGGCGCCGCTTGCTGCGGATGCCGGCGAGATGGCGGCAGCCGCGGCTGCGCGTGGCGTCAAAACACAAGTGGGCTTCAACTATCTCTGCAATCCCATGCTGCGGCTGGCGCGGGAAATGGTGGCGGCAGGCGAACTCGGCAAGATACGCGGTTATCGCGGTCTGCATGCCGAAGATTATATGGCTGACGCCGCAGGCGCCTTCACCTTCCGCCACGATCCGGCCGGCGGCGGTGCGCTTGCCGATATCGGCTCTCACGCGCTTGCCACAGCCGAATTCCTGCTCGGCCCGATAACCGAAGTGATGGGGGATTGCGTGACGCTGATTGCCGAGCGGCCGGATGGCAAGGGCGGCACACGCAAGGTGGAAGTGGACGATGTGGGGCGCGCCTTCCTGCGTTTCGCCAATGGCGCGCAGGGCTCGGTCGAAGGCAACTGGATCGCCACCGGCCGCAAGATGCAGCATGATTTCGAGATCTACGGCGACAAGGGTACACTTTATTTCACACAGGAGCGGTTCAACGAGCTACATTTCTATTCCGCTGCCGATCCGGCCGGCCGCCGTGGCTTCCGCAAAATAGAGGCCTCTCCTGACCACGCACCCTATGGCCGCTTCTGCGTCGCGCCCGGCCATCAGCTCGGCTTCAACGACCTGAAAGCCATCGAAATCGAAGGTTATCTCCGGGCGATCGCGGGACAGGCACCAGAGCCTTTCGGCTTCGCCGCCGGCCTGCGCATCCAGCGCCTGGTCGAGACGATCCAGCGCTCGTCATCGGCACGGCAATGGATGGATGTCGCTGCCTGAAATCCCGGATTAAGCGGCGGGCTGCGGACCTTCATGCCTCTTGGAAAACCGCAATAAATATTGCAAGATCATGCCATGAAGCAACAACCGCAGCCCGTCGACCCTCCGAAAGATTACGAAGAACTGATCCGCCTCATCCATGATCGTCATGACCAGATGAGCAAGACCTATCAGCGGATCTCCGTTTATCTGACGCAGAACCCCAATGAAGTCGCAGTGCATTCGGTCAATACCATTGCCGAGCGGCACAACATCCACGCCTCCAGTTTTGTGCGGTTTGCGCAGTCGCTGGGTTACAAGGGGTTCAAGGAACTCCAGGCGCTGTTCCAGAAACGGCTGGCGACGGCGGCTCCGGGTTTCGAGGCGCGCGTGCGCGCGCTCGACGATGAATTGCAAAGCCGCGAGGACCGTTCGGAATACGGTTTCCTTCACGATCTGGTCGTCAGGGATATCGCCTCCCTTCAGGACCTGCTCGAACGCATCAGCGCCGAACAGCTCGGCACCGCCGCCGATCTGATCGAGGCCGCCGGTACAGTCTATCTTGTCGGCCAGCTGCGCTCCGCACCGGTGGCGGAGCTGCTGCGTTACATCCTCACCATGCTCGGCAAGCAATGTATCCTTCTCGATCCCGGCGGCGGGCTCGCCACCCATATGGCGCGGACGATGAAGACCGGTGACGTGCTGATCGCGGTGTCGTTCCGATTTTACGCGACGGAAGTGGTGAATATCGTCGAGGAGGCGGAAAAGATCGGTGTGCCGACCGTGGCGATTTCCGACAGTACCCTGTCGCCGCTGGCAAAATCGGCAAAGGTCCTGTTCTCGGTCCCCGAGCATGATTACAGCTTTTCCCGGTCTCTGGCCGCGCCGATGTGTCTTGCGCAGGCTCTGGCCGTCGCCGTTGCCGCCCGTGTTCAGAAGAACGAAACAGCGCCGCGCATTCCGACGGTGACCGGCCTCTAGGCACCCTCACTCAAAGCCCTGTCACGCCGTCCCAGATAAGCTTCACCGCCACCAGCGCCACGGACACATAGGTCAGTGGATAAAAGATCGAGGCGCGCATGTGGCGCACCGTCCAGGCGCCAAGCCATGTGGAGACGATAGCCAACGGCACCATCAGGGCGGCGCGGCCGAGATTTTGCGCGCCGAAACCGCCGAGAGCCGCATAAGGCACGAGCTTCAGCACATTGGTGATGGCAAAGAACATCACATTGGTGCCGGTGAAAACCTTCGGGTCCATGCGAAGCGGCAGCAGGTAGACCTGTAGCGGCGGCGCGCCGGCATGGGCGACAAAACTGGTGTAACCCGCAAGCAGGCTCCAGAATCGCCCCGCCATTGGCCGCTCCTTCGCAACCGTCACCAGGACGCCCCTTGAAAGCACGACGCGCAGCACGAACACGGCCGAGACAAGGCCGACGATCAGACGCACCACGGCATCCGAGGTGATCTCGGCGGTCATCCATCCAAGCCCGATGCCGAGAACGGCTGCCGGCAGAAGCTGGCGCATGATCCGCCAGTCGACCCATTTGCGCCAGGCGGCCACGCCGACCATGTCCATGACCACCAGAATGGGCAGCAGGATGGCGGCCGCCGTGACCGGTGACATCACCAGCGCCATCAGCGGCACGCCAAGCAGGCTCATGCCGCCGAGCCCGCCCTTGGAAAGCCCGACCAGCACGACGGCAAGCACGGTGACGCCCAGTTCCAGAGGAGAGTTGAATAGGTTCAAGTGCATCTCCTCGGCATTGCCGCCGGCACCCCTGCCGGGGCACCGCGCGCATGAATATCAGCCCTTCCTGAGCCGGGCTTTTTGACGGTAGACATCAGCGACGACCGCGCTGACGATGATCAGTCCCTTGACGATCTCCTGATAGTAAGCATCCACACGCAGAAATGTGAAGCCCGACATCATCAGACCGAGGATCACCGTGCCGATAACGGTGCCGAAAATGCGTCCCCGCCCGCCGGAAAGGGATGTGCCGCCGATGACCGCCGCAGCGATGGCGTCGAGTTCATACATCATGCCCATACCGGCCTGCGCCGTTTCCGCACGGGCAGCGGTGACGATGCCGGCGAGGCCCGCGAGCAGGCCGGCAATGGCATAGACCTTGACCAGATGCACCTGGACATTGATGCCGGACACCCGGGCCGCCTGCATGTTCGCGCCGATCGCATAAGTGAACTTGCCATAACGCGTATAGCGCAGGGCAATGTGGAAGGTGACGGCGACGAGCAGGAAGATGACGACAGGCCATGCGCCCGAGCCGATCGACGCGAAGCTCTCGGTCGGGAAGGAGATCGGTTGCCCCTTCGTATACCACTTGGCGATGCCGCGCGCAGTCACCATCATGCCCAGCGTGGCGATGAAGGGCGGTATTCCCGTGACCGCGATGAGCATGCCGTTGACGATGCCGGCGATCAGGCCGAGACCGAGGCCGACGACCAGCGGCACCACCACGGGCATATCGGTGAGCGCCGGATAGATCGCCCGCGCGAAATCGCTGCTTTGCGCAAAACTCATGGCGATCATGGCCGTCATCGCCACCACCGAGCCCGAACTGAGGTCAATGCCGCCGGTGATGATGACCTGGGTGACCCCGACGGCGATGATGCCGACGACGGAGACCTGCAGGATCATGATCGTCAGGCGCTGCGGACTGCCGAGAAAGCTCTGCCCCTGCACGAACCAGCCGAGCAACTCAAACACAAGTGCGACGCCGATCAGCACGGTCAGAATATTCAGTTCCTGCGGCAGCTTGCGCCTTTTCCGTTCGACCGGTTCGGTCTGTACGCTATCCATGATTTTTCCTCCCCGGCATTGCCGCCGTCGCAGCCTCAGCGGGCCGCCAGTTCCATGATTTTGACTTGGTCCGCTTCGGCGCGATCGAGAATCCCGGTCATATGCCCCTCATGCATCACGACAATCCGGTCGGACATGCCGAGAACCTCCGGCAGTTCCGACGAGATCATGATGACGGCGACACCTTCCTTCGCCAGACTGGAAATCAGGCGATGGATTTCCGCCTTGGCGCCGACATCGATGCCGCGCGTCGGTTCGTCGAGAATGAGGATTGCCGGTTTCGTCAGAAGCCAGCGGGCGATCAGCACCTTCTGCTGGTTGCCGCCGGACAGGTTTTCGATCCGCTCGTCGAGATCGGGCGTCTTGATGCGCAGCGCCTTCTTCATGTCGTTGCACAGCACCGTCAAACCGCGCTCATCGACATAACCCATCGCCGCATGACCATTCTGGAGGGCTGCGATCTGCATGTTTTCAAGGATCGAAAGCGGCAAAAAACAGCCGGTTGCCTTGCGGTCCTCCGTCAGCAGCGCCATGCCCCTGCGCATCGCATCCGCCGGCGAGTGGATCGTGACCGGAGCGCCGTTGATGCGGATGGTCCCTTCGCTCGCCGGCACCACCCCGAAAATCGCCTCGGCGACGTTGGAACGGCCGGATCCCACCAGTCCCGCCACGCCGAGGATTTCACCACGATGCAGATCGAAGGAAATACCGCGGAAAACACCGGACAAGCCGAGATCGCGGACCTCGAGAACCACGTCGCCGATCGATGCCTCCTGCTTGGGAAACATGTTGGTGATCTCGCGGCCGACCATCATTTTTATGATGTCGTCGCGCGTGACATCGGTGCTCGCATGGGTTCCGACATATCGCCCGTCGCGGAACACCGAAAACTCGTCGGCGATCTCGAACAGTTCGTTCATCTTGTGGGTGATGTAGACGATGCCGATATTGCGTGACCGCAGATCGCGGATGATATCGAAAAGATGCGCGACCTCGGACTCCGTGAGGGCCGATGTCGGCTCATCCATGATGAGCACGCTGGACTGGTAACTGACGGCCTTGGCGATTTCGACCATCTGCCGCTGCGCCACCGTCAGTGTGCTGACCTCCGCCGCCGGATCGATATTGATCTTCAGCTGGTTAAACAGCGCCTGCGTCTCCGCCAGCATTTTCGCATGGTCTATGAGGCCGAGACGGTTTTTCGGTTCGCGGCGGATCCAGATGTTCTCCGCCACGCTCATCCAGTCCATCAGCGCCAGTTCCTGATGGATCATGGCGATGCCGCGCTCCAGCGCATCCCGCGGACTTTTGAGGCGGACGTCTTCTCCCCGCAGCCTGACGGTGCCGGCATCCGGGCTGTAAATACCGGCGATGATCTTCATGAGCGTCGACTTGCCAGCGCCATTTTCGCCCATCAGCGCGTGCACGGAACCGGGGCGCAGCCGAAACTGCACATCATCCAGCGCGACGACACCCGGGAATTCCTTGCGCACCCCCTCGATTTCGAGAAGGTATGGGCCGGCGGCCTGCTTGAAGCGTTCGATCGCCTCTAAGGTGGTTGTGGAAATCATATCTCACCCGTCCTTTATCCGGTCAGCGGCCGGGCCGTGATTTGCTGTGCCGGCGACCGAGGCAATGCCCGGTCGCCGGCCACAAATCAGTTGTTGGACTTGTATTGAGCAACATTGGCGGGGGTGACGAGTTCAAAGGGCACATCGACCTTGTGCTCGAATTTTTCGCCACGCGCGATTTTGAGGACGGTATCGAGCGATCCTTCGCCCTGACCCTTGGCAGACTGGTAGACCGTGACGTCAAGGTCGCCCGCTTCCATCGCCGCCAGCGCATCCTGCGTTGCATCAACACCGGCGACGATGACATCCTTCATGCCGACACCGGATGATTTCAACGCCTGGATCGCGCCGAGCGCCATCTCGTCATTGTTTCCAAGCACGATGGTCGGCTTCATGCCGGATGTGATCCAGTTCGTCATCAGGTCCATGGCGGGGGTACGCATCCAGTTCGCGGTCTGCGCGTCCAGCACCTTGATGTCCTTGCAGGCATCGCTTTTGAGGACACGTTCAGCCGCCGCGGTGCGGCCGCGCTGGCCGGTGGTGCCGAGTTGCCCCATGAGAATGACCGCATCGCCCTTGCCGCTGGCAAGCTTGCAAACCTCGGTTGCCTGCAATTCGCCGGCCTGCTCCTCATTGGAACCGACCCATGCCTGCTTTTCCGGGAATTTTTCCATATTGGCCGGCAGCATGTTCACGAAGACCAGTGGAATACCCGCCTGATCAGCGATCTTCGACATCGCCCTGCCGGAATCCGCATCCACCAGCATGGTGATGATGCCATCAACGCCAGCCGCCACGAAGTTTTCGATCTGCGACTGCTGGCGGGCGATATCGCCCTGCGCATCTTCCATCTGGACTTCGACGCCGAGGTCCTTGGCATGGCGCTGAATGTTGTGACGCAATACGGTGAGATAATTGTCGTCGAAAAGCGACATTGCCACGCCGATCTTCTCGGCATAGGCAGCGTTTGCCATCAGGGCGCAGAATGCGGTTGTGATTACGATTTTTTTGATCACGAGATTTTCTCCTCCTCTTTTCCCCGCACGTGACGAATGTGTGCGATCACCCAAACCGGTGCCTCCCGGCCGTCTCCAGGCATGGCTTCGCCGGTGACGGATGCAGCAGCAAAATCCGCCTCAAGCGAAGTCATGTCCTGTCGATCAGTCGAAACGGCAGCACTGTTTGCGCGCAGCTTTAGTGCTGCGCCCGTCTCTCCCATGCGACCGGGTATTTTCCGGGCGCAGTTTCAACATAGCGGGATGGAACAGGATTCGCAACAAAAATTGCAGAATTTCTATACGGCAATAAAATTTCCAAAATCTTGCTGCGGGGCCATCTGCCGACATTCGTCCCGAAGGTAAAAAAGGATCGACAGAACCCGCGCCCTGCGACTTTGCGCGCCGCGCGCTAAAGCTATGCTTGTTTTTGGGAAGAACGGACGCAAAGAGCGGCTGGCACGCCGCAAAGATTCACTCGACGAAAATCCGCACGCTCGAGGCGCGGCCATCGGCATCGATCACCGTGAGGGTGGAAAACCCTTGCCCCTCGGGTCGCCACTCGCTGTTGCGGCGATGGGAAGCGTCGGGCAGAGGCATGCCATTCGCGAGCCAGCGGAAGGGAGCGCGCCCGCCTTGCAGCTTCAGCACCAGCGGTGAAATGCCCGACTGGCCGGAAAGCTCAACCCTTGCTCCTTCCGGCGGATAAACGATGCGCGGGGCGCTTTCGCGTCTCGAGGCTGAAAGCAGGCCGCTTGCGGTTAGGGTGAAACGCCGCTGGTTGGCGGGAAGGTCGGTGACGGCAACGCGCGCCACACCGGAGGGTGCGCCGGGCATCGGCGTGATTGCCACACCGGATTTTGCGAAGGCCTCGAACAGGATCGGGGCCGCTGTCGCGTAACCGGCAATACCCGGCACCGCGCCATTATCAGCCCGGCCGACCCAGACGCCGATGACGTGCCGCCCGTCATAGCCCACCGACCAGGCATCACGATAACCGTAACTCGTGCCTGTCTTGTAGGCGATTCCGCGCTGTTTCATACCGAGCGGCGGCAGCACGCCGGAAAGTATGTCAGAGACATTCCAGATCGCAGCATCGGAAAACAGCCGGTCACCGGCAAGGCGCTCAGGGACTGACCGGACGCCGTCGCCCAACCGCACGGGATCACCGCTGCCGGCAAGCCCGGCATAAAGCTGCACCAGATCAACAAGCGAAATACCCGCCCCGCCAAGCGCAATGGCAAGTCCGGGCGCCTCGCTTGACGGCAGCACCAGCCGGACGCCCGCCCGCCGGAACCGCACCATCAGCGCCGATGGGCTGACCGCATCCAGCAGCTTGACGGCGGGTACGTTGAGCGACAGTTGCAGAGCCTGCCGGATGCTGACATCGCCCTGATAATGCATATCGAAATTGCGCGGTCGATAACCGGAAAAATCCGCCGGGCGATCCTCGATGATGGTTTCCTGCCCGACAAGACCGTCTTCAAAGGCAAGGCCATAGATGAACGGCTTGAGGGTGGAGCCCGGTGAGCGTATCGCCCGGCTCATCTCAACGAAACCACGCCTCGCGGTATCAAGATAATCCGCCGAGCCGACCTCTGCGAGAATATCGCCGGTCTGCGCGTCGGCCATGACGATGGCGACGGAAACCTTGTCGCCAAGCTTTTCCGCCGCATGGCGAGCAACCCCCTCGAGCTCCCGCTGGATCGGCAGTTTCAGCGTCGAGCGCGCCTCTGTGGTATTCGGAAATTTCGCCCGCGCGGCGACGGCCATATGCGGCGCATAGGCCGGCAGGTCGCGCCGGCTGGCGGGCACGGCGGAAAGAGACGCCCGCTCCGCTTCCCCTTCGCCCACCACGCGTTCGACGGCAAGCCGTTGCAGCACCCGCTCGCGCGCCTGCCTTGCCGCTTCCGGAAAACGGTCCGGACGACGTTTCTCCGGCAGCTGCGGCAGCGCCACCAGCAGGGCCGCCTCCGCCGTATCGAGCCGGCCCGGCTCCTTGCCGAACCACGCGAGGCTGGCGGCCCTGACGCCTTCGAGATTGCCGCCATAGGGCGCGATATTCAGATAGAGATCGAGGATATCAGCCTTGTCGAGCCGTCTTTCGATCTGGAGCGCCCGCATGGCCTGCAGCAATTTTGCCGAGAATGAGCGGTCGGCACGCGGCTCGATCAACCGCGCCACCTGCATGGAAAGAGTCGAGGCGCCTGAGACGATCCGACCGTTGCTGGCCAGTTGCCAGGCGGAGCGCATAAGCGCCCATGGGTCGACCCCGTGATGATCGTAGAACCGCTGGTCCTCATAAGCGACCAGCATACGCAGGAACTGTGGATCGACCTCGGCTGCAGTCGTTTTCAGCCGCCAGCGGCCATCCGCTGTCGCAAAGGCGCGCAACAGCTTGCCGTCGCGGTCCAGCACCTCGAAGGATCGTTGCTGCGCAGCCTCCAGCGGCGGCGGATAGGCCTTGTCCAGTGCATCAAGACCGAAGGCCGCGCCGCCGAGAAGCAGCGCGGCTGACACGATGCCGACGATGATCGCCTTCCGTCGCCTCATGGGTTTGCCGAGCGCACCTCCATGCGGCCGGTTGCCGTGCGGGCGGCAAATTGCGGCCGATACATATCTTCAACAGAGGCTGCCGGATGGTCATAGGTGCCCGGAGTAACGGCGCGGACGACATAGGCAAGCGTGATCTCCGAACTGTCGCCGGCCGAGCGGTCGAAGGCCGCCACGAAGCGGTCGTAGCGGAATTCGGTATGGGCCGCTTCCGTTTCCGGCAACCAGTCGAAATTCGAAAGCGCTGCCGAATTGACGAGGCTCGGATTGTCGATTTCGAAACCGGAGGGCAGCAGATCCGTCACGAGAATGCGCGACTGCCAGTTATTTTGCGGCACGACGTTCAGCACCGCGACATAACGCTCGTTTTGCGTGACCTCGCTCGGGTTCACCTCCTCGCCATCCATGGAATAATAGGTGCGGGTGATGGTGAAGCCTTCGCCGCCCGCCGCAAGCGGTTGCGCCGGCGGCGCGACCGTGGTGACAACAGCCGTGACCGGATCGGCCGAGGCATTGGCGATCTTCAAGGGAGCGGCCAGCAATTCATCGCCGCTCATCCGCTTGCCGAAACCGCCGGTCTGCAGGTCGCCGTTCACGTCGAGGCGGATATCCTTGTCCTCGCCTTTGACGGCACGGGCGGCCAGCAGCATCCAGGCCTGTTCCTGGGTGCTGGTATAGGGCTTCTTTTCCCATTCCTTGGCCACCGCACCGGCAAGCTGCGGCACGACGGCCGGAACCGGACGACTTTCGGCCGCAAGCGCCAGTGTCGCCGCGCCGTCACGCAGCGCAGAGCCATAATCTGCCCGCGCCAAGCTGACATTGGTGGCACGGCTTGCCATATCGAGCGAAGCGCCGAACACACTCTTCGAACGGGCCTGATCGCCATAAAGCGAAAGCGCGGCGGCAACCTGCGCCTTGGCAAGCGGCGTCGGGAAATCGGCAAGCGCCGTATCCGCGTAATAACGCAGATCGTTGATCGCCGCCTTGCGGTTGCGTGCCAGCACATAAAGCGAATAGGCGATCTCGTTACCGCGATCCTTGACGTTGCTGTCATAGGAAAGGCCGTTCTGCAGATTGTTCAGCGCCTGCACCATGGCCGCTTCGGGAACATCATAATTCTGCTCGCGGGCGCGGGTCAGGAAGTCGCTGATATAGGCATCGAGCCATAGATCGCCATAACCCGGCGACCAGAGGCCAAAACTTCCGGAACTGGACTGGAAGGACAGCACCCGGTAAATCGCCTCCTGCACCCGCTTGCGGGTATCGGGGTCTTCGGCCATGCCACTATCCTTCGTCAGCTCCGAAAGATAGAGCAACGGCAAAGCGCGGCTCGTCGTCTGCTCGGCGCAGCCGTAAGGATATTTGTCCAGCATCATCACCAGCGCCGGAATATCAAAGGCGGGCGAGCGCGTGACATTGACGGCGACCGAAGAGCCGAGCAGCATGCTGTCGGCCAGAAGATCGCCGTTGATCGTCAGGCTGCTGTTCGGCGCAATCTTGATTTCGCGCCGCGTTGTGACAGGCAGAACGGCCGGGCGCACCGGAACATTCAGAACCTGCTCCAGCGAGACACCCGCAGCATTGGAAACCTTGATGGTGATTGCGCCATTGCCGGGCTGTTCGCCCGTCAGCGGAACCGTCAGCGACGACTTACCGCCCTTTTGCAGCGCCAAGGTCTGCGACATCTCGCCCTGATCGACCGTCAAGGCCGTGTTGCTTGTGACATCCAGCCGGTAATCGCCAGCCTCGCCATCGGTATTGGCGATATCGAGCCGCAACTGCGAGACATCGCCGGGCGCGAGGAATTTCGGCGCGCTGGCCGTGACCACGACGGGATCGCGGATGACGGCATCGGAGACAGCATGTCCCACGCCCGTCTTCGTCCAGGCCACCGCCATGATGCGCGCTGTACCGTTGAACTGCGGAATATCGAAGCTAACCGTCGCCTTGCCGTCACCGTCGAGTTCGACCGGACCGGCAAAGAAGGCCACCAGCTTTTCGGTGGGCGGGCTGCCCTGAAGGGCGGCGCCTGCGCCATCACCGCCGGTGCGCAACCGGCCGGTGGTACCAAGCGAACCGTCAATCAGGCGGCCATAAAGGTCGCGGATTTCCAGCCCCAGCCGGCGCTGGCCGAAATACCATTCATCCGGCTTCGGCGGTTCATAGCGGGTGAGGTTCAGGATGCCGACATCCACGGCCGCAACGATGGCATAGGCCTTTTCGCCGACACCAGCGCCCGCAACCGTGATCGGAATTTCAAGCGGCTGGCGCGGCAGCGTCTTCTGCGGCGCGCCGAGGGTGACGGCAAGCTTGCGCTCGGCCGGATCGACGGCAAGCCATTTGATGCCGATGGCGCGCATCGGCATGCGGCTTTCCTGCGCATCGCCGGGCCGGAACAGCGTGGCCGTGACGTAAGCGCCCGCACCCCATTCCTCGGTGACCGGAATGTCGATCTCGCCGCCATCCGCGCCTATCTCGGCATTCTGAACGGAAATCAGCTTCTCGGAACCGGACGTGATCATCAGCTCACCGGCAAAACGTGAGGAAACCTTGAGTTTCGCCGTATCGCCGATCTTGTAGCTCTGTTTGTCCAGCGCAATTTCCAGCGCATCCGGCGTTTCCGTCGAGCTTGCCTCAACATAAAAACCGGCATCGAATTCAACGCTGGAGACCGGTGCGCCATTACCGGCACCCTCCACTTCCAGCCGGTAGCGGCCCCAGGTGACCGGCACGGAAACCTCGCCGCCATTGGCATCGACGGACAAGCTGCCGGCTTCCTGCTGCTTGGTGTATTCCACCGGCTCGTAACGCCAGGAATTGCCCTGACGATACCATTGATAGTTCCGCTCGACCTTGATGAGCTTCCAGTTGAGGCCGCTCATCGGCTGTTTCACGCCATCGGCGCTGACGCCGATGATGTGGAAACGGCCAACGGAATTCTGGGCGAGATCGCCGGAAAATTGCGGCTTGATGCCGATAACAGGGGCTTCCGCCTTGATAGGCAGCGTCAGCGAGCGCTCCACGGCACGTCCACCCGCCTCCTGCATGCGCACGGTGATGTTGGCGGAAAGCAGCTGCGTGGTGGAGGGCAGATCGGTCAGATCGACATTAAAGCTCGCCTTGCCCTCTTCATCCAGAACCGGCAGATCGGCAAGCGTGGTGCGGTTTTCCTCTTCGCTTTCCTCATCGGCCAGACCAAAGAAATAACCTTCGAAATCGGCGCTGGTGCGCGTCGGCTTGATCGCGACCTCGCCTTCCAGCGTCAGGCCGGCAGCGGGCGCGCCATAGAGATAACGGCCATCGACGTCGATTGCCGTTTCCGCAGCCGGGTCGATCTGTTTTGCCTTGCTGGAAAGATCGAACTCGGTGCGATCAGGCACGAAATCATCGACGAGGAAGCTCTTTTCGCTGATGGCAGCCGTCTTCGGGTCGGTATGGATGCGCATCGTCCAGGTGCCGCGCATGGCATTTGCCTGCAACGGCAGATCGACCGCATGGCCGCCCAGCGCCTTGCCGTCGCTGACGAAACGCCGGTCCTCGACACCGTCAGGGCGCGAGAAGATGAAAGTGAGCGGAAGATCCTCGATTGCCTTGCCGTCGACGTCGCGGGCAAGCGCTGCGGCATGCACGGTCTCACCGGCGCGGTAGATGCCGCGTTCGGTCCAGCTGAACACATCGATCGCGCCGGGTGCTGCACGTCCCGTCACGCCGCGATCCGAGAGGTCGAAGCCGGCGCGGGTCATGTCGAGGAACACGTAGTCCTTGTCGCCGTTGCGTGCGGTGAGGATTGCGGGCGCCTGCGCAGCCGTGCCGCGCATCAAGCCGGCGGAAAACACCGCGCGGCCGTCCGCATCGGTCTTAGCCGTGCCAAGCACCTCATTATTCTTGGCAAGCAGCTGCAAATCCACGTCCGCGAGCGGCTTGGCGCTGCCAAGGGCGCGGACGAAGACATTGAGCCCATCGGTTCCGGCATAGGTCGTGATGCCGGTATCGGATACGAGGAACCATTGCGTGGCGCGGGAATCCCATGTTTCCGGCGCGGTGCCGGGCGGCACGGCTGTCAGCACATAGATGCCAGGTTTCCGCTCCGGCAAAGCTTCATCCACCGGGAAGCTCGTCACCACATCCTTGTTGAGATCCGGCTGGATATCGATCGCGCCCTGCCAGACGAGTTCGCCGATTTCATTTTCGATGCGGTCGGCGTTGTAACCGTCCATCTGCGTCAGAAACTGCGAATTGGAAAGCAGCGCGGTGATGTTGCGATCACCGACGCGATAGAGCTTCAGATCGGCCTTGTCGGCATTAACGGAGACGATCGGAATGCCGCGGCGCGCAGTACCCGGCAGTACGAAATTTTCACCCGTGAAGCGCACGCTGGCGGCGCGGTCACGCACATAAATATCGAGATTGACCTGCTTTTCCAGAGGCTCTTCCACCGAAGACGGCAGGCCGGCGCGCAGCGCTATCTTGTAGCGCTGGCCATGGGTCAGGCCTTCCACGCAGATCTCGCTGCCCTTCGCTTCGATGGCCTTGGGGGCTGCCCCATCCAGCGTGATGAAGGAGGAATAATCGACGCCGTTCTTCACCAGCGGTTCGGAAAACTGCACGCAGGCGCGCGGGCTGACGCTATCGGTATCCACGGTGTTGTTGATGACGCGGAAACCCTGACGCGTGCGCAGATCGGCATAGGCCGCCGTTGTCTGTGCGTTGTCGGTGAGCGCAAGGCTCTCCTTATAGGAATTGAGTGCCGCGCGATAATTCTGGGTTCGCTCAAAAGCCTTCGCCAGCCGGTTCAGGGCCTCGGTGCGGGCGCTGACCGTGCGGCTCAGCTGATAGGCGTTGATGGCGGCAGACGCCGCCTGCCCGGCAATCGAATAATTATCCTTGACCTGCGCCGCCTTTTCCGACAATTCCGCCCAGAGCGCACCGTCATCAGGCGTGATGGCTAGAGCCTGTTTATAGGTCGTGACCGCATCGGCAACATTGCCTGCGGCTGCCTGTTGCCGCGCCGTCTGCACAAGGGCTTCCACGCCCTGTTCGTCACCGTCACTGGCAGCAAGGCCGGATTTCAGCCGGCGGGCTTCCTGCTGCAGGCTATCCGTCACGAAGGAAAGGCGTTGCGGCGCACCGATATCGGCTTCCGTCGCCACTTCCACGATCTTGCCGGCAACCGCGCCGGGGAAAGCGTTCAGCTGGTTGAAATCCGATTTGAGGAAGCACCATTTCACCTTGGGATTGTAGGTAAAGGCCTTGCAGGCAGCGTCGCCGACGCAAATCTCGCCGCATTGTTCCAGCGAGACATTCTGCTCCGTCCGAAGATCGAAGCCGAAATAATCGCCGTTTTGCGTGGTTACCACTTTCCGCGAAGGTTCGGCCGCCGTGGCCGGGAGAAAAATCAGGGCGGTAGAGACCGCAACCAACGAAATCCGGACGAGCGCGCGCAACGACATCAGTATTCTCCCGCAACAGACATGTCGGGCGGGACTCTGGTCAAATCCACGCATGGTTGTCAACGCATCTTCGTCAATTCACAACAGGAGGATGCGTGGAGGCCAGCAGACGGGGAGGCTAGTCTTCTATTTTACGCGCTTCGGAAATCAGCATGATCGGCACGCCGTCGCGGATCGGGTAAGCGAGCCTTGCGCTTTCGGAGATGAGCTCGTTGTGGGTCCGGTCATAAGAAAGACGCCCCTTGGTCAAAGGGCAGACCAGCAGCTCCAGGAGCTTCGGATCGACATTGCTCATTCTGTCGTCCATGGGGCGATCCTATTGCAGCACGGTGCCGCCCTCGCCCGACCCCTGGGCAAGAACGATCTCGGTGATGGCAATCAATGTTTCGGCCCGTGTCTTCAGGTCGGGGGCTTCAAGCAGCGCCTGTTTTTCGGCCGGACCGAAGGGAGACATCATGGAAAGGGAATTGACGAGGACACGATTGCCCGCCCTTTCCACGCTTTCCCAATCAGCCTCCAGCTGGTTTGCGTCCAGAAACGCGCGAAATACCCGGAGCAGATTTTCGCGATCCACCGCTTCCTCGTCATATTCGCCGGAAAGATCGGCAATGAAAGGCGCGTGACGGAAGCTGCGATAGGGCTTGCCTGCCTCCACCTCTTCCAGCAAGCGGAAACGGCAGACACCGGTGAGAGAGATGACGTAACGGCCATCCCCGGTTTCCGAAAAGGAGGTAATTCGGCCGAGACATCCGACCGCGCTCAAAGGCCCGCCTTCAATCCCCGCCTCAATGACATTCAGGGCCGGCTGCACCATGCCGATGACACGGTGGCCAGCCAGTGCCATGTCGATCATGGCGAGATATCTCGGCTCGAAAATATTGAGTGGAAGATGGCCTTCCGGTAGCAGCAGGGCACCCGGCAAGGGAAATACCGGCACGGTTTCCGGCAGATCGTCATTCTTCACATATCTCGCATTTCCGACATGCATGGGATCAAGCCCCCTGTTCACTGCTGCCCTGCCTGCAGATCAACCGCCGCGGCCGGGATATGCCCGCATTACGAAAACAATATTGCCGAAAGCTTCCGGCGGCCGGCGACGGTTGCCGGGTCCTTGAAGCCCCAGGCCTCGAAAAACTCCAGAAGCTGCCGGCGCGCGCCGTCATCATCAAAGGTCCGGTCCTTGCGCATGACATAGAGCAGATGGTCTGCCGCTTCATCGCGCCGCCCTTGAGCGTTCAGCACCTTGGCGAGCTTCACCCGCGCCTCGTGATGATCGGGATTGAGCGCCAGATCGCTTTCCAGCGCCACCGGATCTCCGATCTTTCGGGCTTCCTCATATTGCGCGATCTTTTTCAGAACGAGCTGAATGCCCGCATCTTCGTTGAGCTCCGCAGGCAGGGAGGAGAGCAGTTCGCTAGCCCGTTCATACTGACCGGCAGCAATCATGCATTCGGCAATACCGGCAATCGCCGCGGGGTTTTCCGGATCGGCCTGCATGACGGCGCCGAACAGCTGTGCTGCGCCGTTAAAATCGCCATCCGTCAGAAGCTGTTTCGCCTCGGTCAGAGCCGCCTCGATTTCGGCTTTGGGATCACCCGCATCCGGGCCGGCAATCTTGTCGATGAACTGCTTGATCTGGCTTTCCGGCACCGCGCCCATGAAGCCATCCACCGGCCGGCCATCGGCAAAAGCGACGATGGCGGGGATGGACTGGATGCCGAGCTGGCCCGGAATGGACGGGTGATCGTCGATGTTCAGCTTCACAAGCTTCACACGGCCATTCGCCTCGTTGATGACCTTTTCGAGCACCGGCGTCAGCTGCTTGCACGGGCCGCACCAGGGCGCCCAGAAATCCACCAGAACCGGCTGGCGGCGCGATTCCTCAAGAACATCCTTGGAGAAAGCAGCCGTCGTTGTGTCCTTGATGTGACCGGAGGCTGCGCCATTCAGCTCGCCGTTGTGATGCGCGCTTGCAGACATCTGCCCGCCATAGGAACCGCCGTAAGGATTATTGGTGTCGCTCATGCCGGTCTCCCGCAATTTCTGTCGCATGTCTCAGTTGAAGCAAAGATCGTATCTCACTCGCTGACTTTCAAGACAAGCGGCGCATGTCCGGTCGCCTCCAGAAAGCGGATAAGATCCTTCGACGCGATCGTCGTCGTCTGGTCGTTGGAAAGCGGATGGCCATTGACCAGTTCGTTTTCCAGAAGATCACTGTCGAGCACGAAGGTGACCTGCCTGCCAGTGTCGTTGATCGCCCCGAAGACCGTTACCGATCCCGGCACGACGCCCAGATATTCAAGCATTTTTTCCGGCCTGCCAAAGGATACGCGGCTTGCAGCACCTATCGTCTTGTGAACGCTTTTGAGATCGACAACGGCATTTTCTTCGACAGTCAGAACAAAATATTGATCCTTCTTGTCCTTCACGAAAAGGTTTTTCGTATGGCCGCCGGGAATGAGATCGCGCAGCGACTGGGCTTCGGCAACGGTAAACACCGGTTCGTGCTGTTTCGTGGTATGAGAAATGCCGAGCCCATCCAGAAACTGGAAAAGCTCCGTTGCCGTTCTGGGAGAATTCTCCGCCATATTCCGCCGCCGCCTCTGCCGATTCCAATATTATTGCATTCCTGATTAAGGGGGCAACCGGCGCTTGGCAACGCCGGAAAAAACGCAAAGATGAAAAACCGCCAATCATTTCCGTCGCTTGTCGCATTTTTCAAAGAAATTTTCGCGTTTTTGTCATTTCCCTGTTGCATTCCAAAAACGATTGAGCGATATAGCGCCCGTCGCCGCAACGTGGTGACCCACGGTTCAGCGACTACCCCGGACCGGTGGATTTGAGCGGGTGTAGCTCAGGGGTAGAGCACAACCTTGCCAAGGTTGGGGTCGAGGGTTCAAATCCCTTCGCCCGCTCCAAATTTTCCCAGAGACGTAATCTCCCAACGGAATAATGAATTTCAGACCAGTCGGATTGTGCTAGGTTATGCGGTTTGGCACTCAAGAGTTCGTCATTCTGCCTTTTCAGAACAACGGCGAAATTATCGGACGAATGGAACTTCCGTCAGAAATGGTCGTTTCAGATGCGAGGCTCCTAACCTCGGTTCCCCTCTGAATTGCCCGCCATGAGCGGGCATTTTTTTGGCATCTGCCGCCAAAATATAAATCTTCCCATCCGGAACATCGCCCGTATAGAGGGCGTTTCCCTGTGTTGATCAACACCGGGGGGAAACACCCATGTCCGCAATTTCGAAAACTCTTTTGATTGCAGCACTCGCTGCCGTGACGATGCCGGCCGCCTCATTCGCGGCAGACATGGTCGTTTATGGTCAGGATCAGCCTTCACGGCACAGAGACCATTATCAGTCACACCGGGCTGAGAACACCTATTCGAATCGCGCCGAAATGCGCTGCTCCGAGAACATCGTCTCCTATCAGGCGCCTTACCAGCGGCACACGGAACTGGTCACACTGTGCCATCCGCCACTAAATTGGCGAACGGAGCCGTCCACGGCAACAATATGGTCGCCATGATCTTGCCATAATTCATTTGATGTGCTTTTGTGCAGCCGCCCTTGTGGGAGGGGGTAGAGGTCGAGACCCGCTGGCTGCATTTTGGCAGCAGGCGGGTTTCCCTTTTTTTGGCGACCGCTATGGGCCAATACGCTGCTGTAGGCACTTTCCGGCCTTGGCCAGACGGCAAAAAACAGGCGCACAAGGCGCTTATTTAATTTTGTACTTTGGATGAAAGTGGTAGCGGGAGAGGGACTTGAACCCCCGACACGCGGATTATGATTCCGCTGCTCTAACCACCTGAGCTACCCCGCCACAGGGGAAACGTGACAGTCATGTGACTGGCCGCTCCATCAGGATGAGCGGCTTATAAGGTGCCGCTCCCCAAAGTGTCAAGCGCAAGATGCGCAAAAAATTCGCTTTCCACCTCGCGGCAAAAAGCGAACTGTTTCAGGCCGCAACCGGCTTTTCCAGAAGTGCCTTCAGCGAAGCCTCGGCTTCCACCGAGCGTTCCGAACGTTCGATGAAACCACCACCGTAAACGCGGGCATCCGCGCCCGGCGCTGAATAGAGCACGCAGGCCTGGCCCGGGGCGACGCCGGCTTCGCCGGTCATCAGATCCACATAGATGCCATTTTCGTCGGCATGCAGCACCGCTTCGGTTGGTGGGCGCGTGGAGCGCACTTTGGCGAAGCAGGCAAAACCCTGCCCGGCGTCGACAGCCAGTTCGCCGTCACCCAGCCAGTTCATGTCACGCAGATAGACGCGGCGGGTTTCCAGCGCTTCGCGGGGGCCAACAATAACACGGCGGCCACGCGCATCGAGATGCACGACGTAGAGAGGCTCCCCGGTGGCAACACCGATGCCACGACGCTGGCCGATCGTATAATGCACGATACCATCATGGCGGCCGAGCACACGACCATCCAGATGCACGATATCGCCGGCCAGAGCCGCATTCGGCTTCAGCTTGTTGATGATATCGGTATATTTGCCCTGCGGCACGAAACAGATGTCCTGGCTGTCGGCCTTCTTGGCAACGACGAGCCCCATATCTTCCGCCAGCGCCCTCGTTTCGGCCTTGGAGAGGCCACCCAGCGGAAAGCGCAGATAGTCGATCTGCTCCTGTGTGGTGGCGAACAGGAACCAGCTCTGGTCGCGGTCGCTATCGATCGGGCGATAAAGCGCTCGGCGGCCCGGCTGGCCAGACACGGGATTGGGGCGTGAGCGGATATAATGGCCGGTTGCCAGCGCATCAGCGCCGAGTTCCTGCGCTGTGGCGAGCAGATCGGCAAATTTTACCGTCTGGTTGCAGGCAACGCAGGGGATCGGCGTTTCTCCCATTGCATAGGCTTCGGCAAAAGGATTGATGACGGTTTCACGGAACCGCGCTTCGTAATCCAGCACATAATGCGGAATACCCAGCGTTTCGCAGACCCTGCGCGCATCATCAATATCCTGCCCCGCGCAACAGGAACCGGCGCGGTGCACGGCAGCACCATGGTCATAGAGCTGGAGCGTAATGCCAAGGACATCATAGCCCTCGCGCTTGAGGATACCGGCCACAACCGAAGAATCGACGCCACCGGACATGGCGACAACGATCCGGGTATCTTCCGGCCTCTTGTCAAAATCGAGCGTATTCACGTTTTTTCCCATCGTCAGTCATAACGGGGGTAAAGGCCCCGCCGCCTGTCGGTCATCCGCCGCGTGGGCATCAGCCGGAAAAACCGGACTGTCCTGCGCCGCCATCCTGCGGATTTAAGGGCTGCATATAGAAAGGAATGGCCGCGCACGCAAGTACGGGGCGGAAAACCGCCCCGTAAAGCCCTCAGACACCGGAAATAGTGGTGGTGTTAAGCGCCAGCCGTTTTCTGGCCGCTGCTGCCGATCCACTTGTCGCGCTCCCGCCACAGAGCCGGCAACGCCAGCAGTCCGATGGCCGTGAAGGCAATCAGCGTCTTGCTGACCTGCGACAGTTCCGCCGTGCGGCCATCAAGATAATAGACGCCGTAGACGATCGCCACGTGCCAGACATAGACCTGCAGCGAATGGCGGCCGAGCAATTGCAGGAACTTCAACGACAGCACCCAGATCACGCCTTCGGCAATGGAGCGCACGAGCGGGTTGTGATGCTTCGGGCCGGCAATCACCAGCCAGGTCAGGCCGACGCCGACGGCGAGGAAGTTGATGAGATAGACGGGGCCGAAATCGGCGCGGATTTCCATGGTGGAGAACTTGCCCATCATGAATTCCGGCATCAGGCCCCATGCCGTGGCGATGCGCAGCGGCAGGAAGAACAGGCAGATAAGCAGCGCGGCCTTAGGCAACCACGTATGCTGCGGCGAGAAGATCGCCTTCCACGGAATACGGTTCTGCGCCGTCATCGCACCCATCACCAGTGCCGAATAGAACACCAGCTGCCAGCCCAGCAGGTTGAAGCTGACGCGAATGCCCTGCTCATCCGCACCCTTGACGAGTTCGTTGAGCGGCGTCGTGACGATCTGCTGCAGGCCAAGCTGGCCAGCCATCCAGACCAGCAGGGAGCCGGCCATGACATAAGCCCACTTGCCATCAAGGCAGAGCTTCACGAGGATCGGCGCAAACAGCATGTAGACGATGTACTGCGGCAAGATATCCATGAAGGTCGGCTGGAAGAGGAATGTCGCAATGGCAGCGAGACGCAGCGGATCGTCGAAGGTCGTCATGCCGAGCCAGTTGTACCAGATGTAAGGCGCATGCGGGATGACCATGCGGAAGAACAGCACGGCAATGACAAGGCCCATCGCGTAGCGATAAAGCTCCATCGCCCGGTTCCAGATCATCTGCTTGCCGGCGTCATAACCATATTTCATCATCTTGCGGGCATAGACCATGCCGATCAGGAGACCGGACAGGAACACGAAGCCCTGCGCGTCCTCGACAAAGGCAAACTGCCGGTGATTGACTTCCACCAGCCAGAAGCCGCCGGCAAACACCAGATGGTTGATCAGCATGAAAACGAGGAAGTAACCACGCATCCCGTCGATCAGGTCAAAGCGTTTCATCTCGATAGCTCTCCGTTCTCTCACAGGGCCTGCGTTGCCCGGCCACCCAGCCCGGCGTGCGGGAGGCGGGCCGGGGATTGGATTGTCAACGCTGTTTTGCGGCTGAGGTTCCCTTTCCAAAGCGGTTTAGAACCGACGCGAAAAGTCACATTGACGTGTATGCCCCGTGGTAGGACGCGCGGACTGAATGCCGGATGAATGAAAAAAGGCGATTCCGTGGAAGCACCGAGCCATGCGCAGACACGATGCCTTGGCAGTGAGCACGCAAACCCTTGCATGGCAGGGCGAGAGGCCAAGTCCGGATTTGTGGGTGCGGCAGATATCACCCGTTAGATTTATCAGCCTTTTTTTTGTGCCCCTGCCCTGCCCCCATCTGCGCCCGGGGCACAACCCGAATCAACGCCGAAATCGGCGATATCGCTGATCCTGACAAACGAAAGCCCGGAGGTTGGTAACCTCCGGGCTGTTCAGTCTAGAAATGAAACTCGCTCTCGCCTCAGGCGGCGGCCTGAATGGCGGCGACCTGCCAGTTGTCGTTGCCGCCACGGCGCACGAAGGTCCACATTTCCACCGCTTCGGAAGGCTTGTGCTCGTCACCCTCGATAACCTTGCCCGAGGTGCGATCGCGCATGATGTCGATGGCGGAGTAGCGCATGGCCACCGTCGCATAGTCCTGGCCTTCTTCGTGCCAGGCTTCGGCAACATCGCCCTGCAGTAGTGTCACGTCGCGGACGTCGTTTTTCACACCGCTCGTGGCATTGTCGCTCAGTTCCTCGGCGAGATAGGACATGGCTTCCGGCGTCGTCAGCTTGCGCAACGTGCCGTAATCCTCTGCAGCATAGGCGGACTGGACGTCTTCCAGCATTTTCTGGAAGGTTTCGAGGTCGCCCTGGGTGATGCCGATCTCGTCACCTTCGGAAACGGCGTTCTCGTGCGCCACCGGCTTGGCCGCTGCCGCTGTGACTGCCGCCGCACCGCCCGTAGCACCGGCGAGAGCGCCGATCTTCGGGATTTTGAACGAGGATGCGGAAGGACCTGCCTGCGAGCCACCATTAAAGGACGAACCGGAATGATCCGTGCGCTGCGAGCCGCCGGCTGCACCGTAAGCGGGCTGGCCCTGACGGCGCGATGCGAAGAAACGCATGGCGAGCATCACCAGACCACCGATAAGCAGTACCTGCATCAGCATGCCGAAGAAACCGGCCATACCGCCAAAACCGCCGCCCATCAGCATGCCGAACAGGCCGCCCATCAACAGGCCGCCCATAAGACCACCCATCATGCCGCCAAACAGGCCACGGCTCTGCTGCGGGGCCGCCTGCGCACCGGGGCGCGCCGGCTGGGCAGCGTTGGGCGCCGCCTGGTTGGTATTGGGGGTCATGCTGCGATTAATTGGCGCGGTCTGGCCCGGCGCAGTGGTGGTCGCAGGTGGTGCGGAGTATGTCCGCGTACCACGGCTGCCGAAACCACCGCCGGCACGGCGTGCCTCGGCCATATCAACCGCCACGAAAGACACCGCGATACCAAGTGCGGCGACTGCGAACAAACCCTTGAAGCGCCGAAAGGCAGCAAACATCACTATCTCCTGTTGGCCGCCCTCCCATGAGCAGCATCTCAGCAGGCGATATAGCAACTCATGATCATCATTTTTAGACCACTCGGCTTAAATTTTTCGTGATATGCAACCGAAACGCGAGACAGACGCGTATTGCCATAAAATCCGTGGCCGAAAAACCGAAAAACCCGGAACAGGGTTTCCCCTGAACCGGGCCTTATTGTCCCCTTGGGAGGAACGATAAGATCAGTCGACGTTGAACATCAGCGGCTTGACCTGGCGGATCGCCGGGTTGGCGCGCAGCTTGTCCAGCACCGTTTCGGAAACCGGACCATCGACATAAAGCAGCGCGATGGCGTCACCGGCTTCCTTTTCACGGCCGAGCTGGAAGTTGGCGATGTTGACGCCAGCCTCGCCGAGCGTGGTGCCCATGAAGCCGATCATGCCGGGAACGTCGGTGTTGGTGATGTAGATCATGTGCGATCCGACATCGGCATCCATGTTGATGTTCTTGATCTGGATGAAGCGCGGCTTGCCATCCGAAAACACCGTGCCGGCAACCGAGCGGATCTGGTTTTCCGTCTTGACCGTCAGCTTGATATAGCCGTCGTAAACGCCGGTCTTGTCGCGCTTGACTTCGGAAAGGATGATGCCCTTTTCCTTGATCATGACAGGAGCCGAAACCATGTTCACGTCAGCCACCTGGCTGCGGATCAGGCCGGCCAGCAATGCACTGGTCAATGCCTTGGTGTTCATGTTGGCGGTTGCGCCATCATAGAGGATTTCGATTTCCTTGGTGGCGCTTTCCTGCACCTGACCGACGAAGGAGCCGAGAACATCCGCAAGACGGATGAAAGGCCTCAGGCGCGGCGCCTCATCAGCCGTGATCGACGGCATGTTGATGGCGTTGGAGACGGCACCCTTGACGAGATAATCCGACATCTGCTCGGCAACCTGCAGGGCGACATTTTCCTGTGCTTCCGTGGTCGAAGCGCCGAGATGCGGCGTGCAGACGACGTTTGGCAGGCCGAAAAGCGGGCTTTCAGTGGCTGGTTCGACTTCGAACACGTCGAAACCGGCACCGGCGACATGGCCGGACTTGATGGCTTCGGCAAGCGCTGCTTCATCCACCAGACCGCCACGGGCGCAGTTGACGATACGAACGCCCTTCTTGGTCTTGGCAAGGTTTTCAGCGTTGAGGATGCCGCGTGTCTTGTCGGTCATCGGCACATGCAGGGTGATGAAGTCGGCCTGCGCCAGCAGCTCGTCCAGCTCGACCTTGGTGACGCCCATTTCCTGCGCGCGCTCCGGCGAGAGGAAGGGGTCGTAGGCCAGAACATGCATCTTCAAGCCCAAGGCACGCGAGCAGACGATGCCGCCGATATTGCCGGCACCGATGACGCCGAGCGTCTTGCCGGTGATTTCGACACCCATGAATTTCGATTTTTCCCACTTGCCGGCCTGCGTGGAGCTATCGGCTGCCGGAAGCTGGCGCGCGACTGCGAACATCAGCGCAATCGCATGTTCGGCCGTGGTGATGGAGTTGCCGAACGGCGTGTTCATGACGATGATACCGCGGCGCGAGGCTGCCGGAATATCGACATTGTCGACACCGATGCCGGCGCGGCCGATGACCTTGAGGTTGGTCGCAGCCTCGATCAGCTTTTCTGTCGCCTTGGTGGCGGAGCGGATGGCCAGGCCATCGTAATTGCCGATGATTTCGGCAAGCTTGTCCTTGTCCTTGCCGAGCTTCGGCTGGAAATCGACTTCGACGCCACGATCACGGAAAATCTGGACGGCGGTTTCCGACAGTTCGTCGGATACGAGTACGCGAGGTGCCATGGTTTACGGGCTCCTTGGAGGAAACGATTGAGATGTGCGAATGGAGAATGCGCGGCCCTGCATCAGCGCAGGGCCGGTATCAAAATCAGGCGGCAGCCTTGGAAAGTGCTGCCTTCTGCGTCTGGTAAGCCCAGGCGAGCCAGGGCATGACGGCTTCCATATCGGCCGTCTCGATGGTGGCGCCGGCCCAGATGCGCAGACCGGACGGTGCGTCACGGTAAGCGCCGATATCGAGCGCGACATTTTCCTTCTCGAGCAGGGCAACAACGCCCTTGGCGAAGTCGGCCTGTGCGGCCGCATCCAGCGCCTGTACCTCGGGATCGACGATCTTCAGGCAGACGGAGGTGTTGGAGCGGGTTTCCGGCTTGACGGCCAGGTTGGCGATCCAGTCATTCTTCTCGATGAAGTCGTAGATGACCTTGGCATTGGCATCGGCACGGCCGATCAGCGCCTTAAGGCCACCAAGGTTCTTCGCCCACAGCAACGCATCAATATAGTCTTCAACGCAAAGCATGGACGGCGTGTTGATGGTTTCGCCGGTGAAGATGCCTTCGATCAGCTTGCCGCCAGAGACCATGCGGAAGATTTTCGGCAGTGGCCATGTCGGCGAATAGCTCAGCAGGCGCTCAACAGCACGGGGCGAAAGGATGATGACGCCGTGGCCGCCTTCACCGCCCAGAACCTTCTGCCAGGAGAAGGTGACGACGTCGAGTTTCGTAAAGTCCATGTCCTGTGCGAAGGCCGCCGAGGTGGCGTCGCAGATCGTCAGGCCCTTGCGGTCAGCAGGAATGAAATCGGCATTGGCAACGCGGACGCCCGATGTCGTGCCGTTCCAGGTGAAGACGACATCACGGTCGAAATCGACTTCGGCAAGGTTCGGCAGCAGGCCGTAATCGGCCTCGAATTTGCGGACGTCCTTCAGCTTCAGCTGCTTGACGACGTCGGTGACCCAGCCGGCGCCGAAGCTTTCCCAGGCGAGCATATCGACGCCACGTTCACCGAGCAGCGACCAGAGCGCCATTTCAACAGCGCCGGTATCGGATGCAGGAACGATGCCGATACGATAATCGGCGGGGACGTTTAGAATTTCACGGGTAAGATCGATGGCCTGCTTCAGCTTGTCTTTGCCAACCTTGGCGCGATGCGAGCGACCGAGCGGTGCATCGGAGAGAGCATCTAGCGACCAACCGGGACGCTTCGAGCAGGGACCAGAAGAGAAATGCGTATTGCCCGGACGGAGGTCCGGCTTCACTATATCTGTCATTTGACTACCCTTTCAGATAGGCGCTCCACGTTAGGGTGGAGTGTCCTGACGCCGTTGCTATTCCTGTCATCGACCTCAGTCAAGCGGAATATGTCGCTACGCATGGAAATTTTAGTCCATATGCGTCACGCACCGCGTCAGATGCCGCCAAAAAAACCGCCCGCACCTGAAGGATGCGGACGGTTTGAAACTAGCAGTCTGGCGTGACGTTTATTTATAAACGGCAGGCTGCAGCGGAATATCGGCAGGCGGCATGTATTGTGCCGTATCGCAACCGTTGAAGACATAACGGCCGCCAACACGCACTTCATGCGAATAGAGACCCTTGTCACGGCCCGGACCGCCGCCGTTCTCATAACCGAACATGTCGCCCTTGTTGATGTGGCGGAAACGGTAACCGATATCGGCCTTCAGGTTACAGGTGACGTCGATCGACGCACCTGCCATCAGGGCGTAAGCGAAGCGCCACTTGCCCTTGCCGCCGTGCTCGGTGGTCGGGTCGCAGCCGAGGCCATTAACGCTGCACGATGTGTTGCGCAGCTTATCCCACTTGACGTAAGAGCCACCGATACCACCACCGACATAAGGTGTGACACGGCCATAAGTGCCGAGATCGACATAGGCGTTGGCCATCAGCGTATAGGCTCTCAGCGAGCTCAGATCAGCCGAAACACAGCGACCGGGAACGGAGCCGCAGAAACCGCTTGTGGAGCCGCGGAAATCCGATTTTCCCATATAGTCGAAGGTTACGTCGCTGCGGAAATAGTTGTTGAACTGGTAACCGACACCGGCGCCAACGACATAGCTGTCCTTGATATCAGCCGTATCAAAATCCTGCAGATAACCGCCAGGGCCGCCCTGATAATAGTGGGCACCGCGCAGTTTGTTGAAAGAATAGCCGACGTCGCCGCGCAGATACCAGCCGCTAGACTGCGTGATCTGAACTTCCGGCGCTTCGACATAGGCGGGTGCTGGTTCGGCTTGATAAAGGTCGGCGCCGACGGCGCTTGTGCCGGTCAGCAGAACGGCCAGAAATCCGGCCAGGGCGTTTTTCATGACTTCCACTCCAGAAGAGGCACGTGCGTTGCGGCAGCTGCCAGTGAACTGTTCAGTTCTGGAGAGTGGCGTAAAATGGTTAAGTCCCGATTAACCACGATCATTCACTATATTTATTAGCAAATACTCAAAGAAAAAGCCGGCTGGGAGGCCGGCTTTTGTCTTTCGTTACTGTCGCGATAACTCACGCGGCCGAGCGGGCGCTGGAGATGACGCCGACCAGATCGTTGACGATCTTTTCCACTTTCGCACTGTCGTCACCCTCCGCCATGACGCGGATCAGCGGCTCGGTGCCGGAAGGACGGATGACGAGGCGGCCATTATTGGCCAGCGCGCTTTCCGCATCGGCGATCGCCTGCAGCACGACCGGATTTTCCAGCGGCTTGCCGCCAGAAATGCGCACATTTTTCAAAAGCTGCGGCACCGGCTCGAACTTGCGGCATACTTCGCTGACCGTGCGGCCGGAGCGCTTGACCTTGGCGAGAACCTGCAATGCCGCGACAAGACCATCACCGGTCGTGCCGTAATCCGACAATACGATATGGCCGGACTGCTCACCACCAACGTTGAAATTGTGGTTGCGCATATGCTCGACCACATAACGGTCGCCGACCTTGGTGCGGGCAAGGGTGAGGCCCTTGTCGCCGAGGAACCGTTCCAGGCCAAGGTTGGACATGACGGTTGCGACAATGCCGCCGCCGCGCAGCGTGTTATCGTCAGCCCAGCTATCGGCGATGACAGCCATCAGCTGGTCGCCGTCAACGATCTCACCGCGTTCATCGACGATGATGACACGATCCGCATCGCCATCGAGCGCGATGCCGATATCGGCCCGCACCTCATGCACCTTTTTCTGCAGGGCTTCCGGATGGGTGGAGCCGCATTCGAGGTTGATATTGATGCCATTCGGCTCGTTGCCGATGGTGACCACCTCAGCGCCGAGTTCCCAGAGGGCGGCGGGAGCCACCTTGTAAGCTGCGCCATTGGCGCAGTCGATGGCGATCCGCAGGCCACTCAGCGTCACATCGCGCGGCAAAGTCCGTTTGACGAATTCGATATAGCGGTAAATATCGCCATCCACGCGCTTGGCGCGGCCGATTTCGCTCGGCTTCGCCAGCTGTGCGTAGATATCCTTGTCGAGAAGATCTTCGATCTCCAACTCCAGCTCGTCGGAAAGCTTGTATCCGTCAGGTCCAAAAAGCTTGATGCCATTATCGGAGAAGGGATTGTGCGATGCCGAGATCATTACACCGATATCAGCGCGCAGCGACCGGGTGAGCATGGCGACGGCAGGCGTCGGAATAGGTCCGAGCAGGAAAACATCGAGGCCGGCTGCGGTGAAACCGGCAACCAGTGCGTTTTCCAGCATATAACCGGAAAGGCGGGTATCCTTGCCGATGACGACGCGATGGCGATGATGGCCACGGCGGAAGATCGTGCCGACCGCAATGCCCACACGCATCGCCAGATCCGGCGTCATGGGGAAGACGTTCGATTGTCCGCGGATACCATCGGTTCCGAAATAACGGCGTGCCATTTGAACTCCAAATCTTTCGAGCATTCCGGCAAATGTGAAAACAGCCGGAAGCGTTTTTGGCTAGATGCCACAAACCACGATAAACAGCACGTAAATTACCGCGAAAATGGCTTATATCTTGTTACCAAACTGAAAAGGCCACCCAGATTACCGGATGGCCTTTTACAATAGCTTGCCTGATACAGGCGATCAGTGCGGCTGCGGCTCCATGCCGCCTTCGGCCTCGCCGTCGCCCTTGGCTTCGCCGTCACCCTTCACTTCACTGGGGCCGTCCTTCTTGGCACCGGCTTTCGGCACGGCCGAACCACGGCTGCCCGGAGAATCGTCACCCAGATCGCGCGCGGGCTTCTCGCCCCTCAGCAACGCCTTGATCTCGTCGCCCGTCAGGGTCTCATATTCGAGAAGACCCTCGGCAATCGCGACAAAGCCATCGTGGTTGTCGGTCAGGATGCGCCGTGCCTCGGTGTAGGCCTCGTCGATCAGGCGGCGAACTTCAGTGTCGATCGTCTGGGCAGTTGCCTCGGAGACGTTCTTCGACTGCGAGACTGAATGGCCAAGGAACACTTCCTGCTGGTTTTCACCATAAGCCACCTGGCCGAGAGCGTCGGAGAAGCCCCATTGCGTCACCATGGCGCGGGCAAGCTTGGTGGCCTGCTCGATATCCGAAGAAGCGCCTGACGTGATGTTCTCCTTGCCGAAGGTCAGCTCCTCGGCAACGCGGCCACCCATCATGATGACGAGGCGCGACACCATCCACTTGTAACTCATGGAATAGCGGTCGCCTTCCGGCAGCTGCATCACCATGCCGAGCGCCCGGCCGCGCGGAATGATCGTCGCCTTGTGCAACGGATCGGCCACGGCAACCTTCAGCGCGGTGATCGCGTGACCGGCCTCATGATAGGCGGTCAACTTCTTTTCGGCCTCGGTCATGGCGGAGGAGCGGCGTTCCGCACCCATCATGATCTTGTCCTTGGCGTCCTCGAATTCCTGCATGGTGACCACACGCTTGTTGCGGCGGGCGGCCATGAGGGCTGCTTCGTTGACGAGGTTCATCAGATCCGCGCCCGAAAAGCCGGGTGTACCGCGGGCCAGAACCTTGAGATCGACATTCGGCGCCAGAGGCACGTTGCGGATATGCACCTTGAGGATGCGCTCGCGGCCGACGATGTCAGGGTTCGGCACAACGACCTGACGGTCGAAACGGCCGGGACGCAGAAGTGCGGGGTCAAGAACGTCGGGACGGTTGGTGGCGGCAATGAGGATGATGCCCTCATTCGCCTCAAAACCGTCCATCTCGACCAGCAGCTGGTTCAGCGTCTGTTCGCGTTCGTCGTTACCGCCGCCGAGACCGGCGCCACGATGGCGGCCAACGGCGTCGATTTCGTCGATGAAGATGATGCAGGGTGCGTTCTTCTTGGCCTGCTCGAACATATCGCGCACGCGGCTTGCGCCAACGCCGACGAACATTTCCACGAAGTCCGAACCGGAAATGGTGAAGAACGGCACATTGGCTTCGCCAGCGACAGAACGCGCCAGAAGCGTCTTACCGGTGCCCGGAGGGCCGACCAGCAGCACGCCGCGCGGGATTTTACCGCCGAGGCGCTGGAACTTCTGCGGATCACGCAGGAATTCAACGATTTCCTCAAGGTCCTGCTTGGCTTCGTCCACGCCGGCAACATCGTCAAAGGTCACGCGGCCATGGGCTTCCGTCAGCAACTTCGCCTTGGACTTGCCAAAGCCCATCGCGCCGCGCGAGCCGCCCTGCATCTGCCGCATGAAGAACAGCCAGACGCCGAGAATGAGGAACATCGGCAGAAGCGTGCCGAGATAGCTCAAAAAGCCGGAAGAGCCGTCGCTTTCGGGACGCGCCACGATGGTGACGTTCTTGCTCTGCAAGCGCTCCATCAGGCTGTCGTCGATGACGGGGGAATAGGTCTGAAAGGCCGTGCCGTTTTCGGTGTAGGTTCCGAGAACCCGGTTACCGGTGACGGTCACGTCGCGAACTCGCCCGGAATCCACGTCGCGAAGAAACTGGGAATACGGAATTTCCCGCGAACCCGTTTGCGTCGGCGACGTCTGGAACATGCTGAACAACGCGATCAGCAAGAGGGCGATCACGGCCCACAAGGCGAAATTTCTGAAATTTGGGTTCATCGAACTCCCCGAACTCACACGGACATATCTGCTGCCCGCTATTATGTGCCCCTAACATAAGGACGACATCTGCCGTTGCCAAGGCGAACGGCGTTATCTGATGCGTTTTGGTGTAAAAAGTATTCCAAGGCAATTCACGAAAAAGAGGCCCGATTTAAACCGGGGGCTGTGGATATGCCTGGCGACCGAATAAAATTGCGATTGCATTCGCCAACTCAAGGTCGAAACGCGGCAGGAAAAGATCAAATGGTGCAAGCCGTGTCGTAATCTCGACGCCTCCCGCAAAGGAGGCCGATCCGGCTGCGGCGATTTGCGGCAGGCCCGCCATCGCCGATTTTGCCACCCCGGGCGGCACCGACGGAAAAAGCCTGGCCGCTTCCAGAGCATCACCCACCCTGCCTGCCGCAACGCGGATCGGAAATGTGGACCCGTTCCTCACTGAAAAACGATCGTCCCACAGTCCCTCTTCGGAAGCCTCGAGACGAAGCTCCGGCAGGTTTCGCTGCTCACGGAAAATATAAAGCCCATCTCGTCGACGATCGAGCAGGACGCGACCGACCGTCATCCGACCGTTTTCACCGGTTTTGAGAAATTGCAGAACCCGCGCCATGCTGCTCGCAGCCGGGAAATAGGCCCTTCCGCCAAGCGCGGCGATGAGCGCCGCCAGCCCGTGCCGGAATTCGGGGTGATCGACCAGCTTGCTGTCCACCGGCAATCTGGCGATTGCGGCCTGAAATATCTGCGCGTGCCTACGCAGGAAATCGGCGCTTTTTTCAGAAAGCGCCTGCCTTTTCGCGGCGGCCTCCGCATCAGGCTGCATCGGAAAATCGGGAAGCGTCTGCCGCACGCGCACGCGCTCATATTTTGTATTCTCGTTGCTCGGATCGTCAAACCAGCCATGCGAGCGGGATGACACGTAGTCGCGGATTGCCTGC
The DNA here is from genome assembly GCF_041414895.1 of Agrobacterium sp. O3.4. Taxonomy (NCBI): domain Bacteria; kingdom Pseudomonadati; phylum Pseudomonadota; class Alphaproteobacteria; order Hyphomicrobiales; family Rhizobiaceae; genus Agrobacterium; species Agrobacterium sp. O3.4. The sequence continues at coordinate 311,236 of NZ_JALPZP010000002.1, read as the reverse complement.
CTCTCACATTTCAGGAACGGCCGCATGATCCAATAGCGCCCATCGTATAATACCGCGTCCGCCATGCCCGAGAGGCCGAGATTGTCAGCCCCCGCGCTGCGGGCGGCACGCATCGCCACGGTTTCCCGTTGGTCGCCGATCGTATGCCCGGTCACGACAAGATCAGCGCCGACCTCCTGGGCAACCCCGGCGATCAGGCGGTAGCGGGCAAGACGGGATGCTTCGGAGATGCCGGCCGCCGGCTTGATGCCGCCCCATCGGCGCGTGGCATGAAAGATATTCAGTTCGGCACAAAGCGCGGCAACCTTGGGGGCCTCATCGGCGGATTCCGCTCTCAGCGCATGGTCGACCGTAATGGCGGAAATCCGCAATCCGTCGCGATCCGCCTCCGTCATTACCTGATGTAATGCCAGCAACAGGCCGGTGGAATCACTGCCGCCGGAGATTGCGACGAGGATATGGGCGGGTTTGCGGAGGCTTTCGATGAAAGACCTTGCCGCCGCAAGCGGCGCAGCTGTGTTGTCGCTTAGAATGCGGGCATCAACCGGCATGGAAAGACCGCCACCATGGCAGGAAAAAGATCAGCAGCTCAGCCGCTTCTGTTCGCTTGCAACCTTGTTCAGTACGGTCTTCGACGCACTGGGATAACGCTTCGGCACCTCGCGCAGCGTGGCGCAGGCGGTTTCGGTATTGTCGAGAGCTGCAAGCGACATGCCAAGCTTCATCAACATTTCCGGAGCCTTGGGAGATTTGCCATAGGCCTGGTGACCATTGAGGAAGGTTTTCGCCGCCTCGTTGAACTTGCCCTGCGAATATTGCGCCTCACCCAGCCAGAAGCTTGCATCCGCTGCCTTGGTGCCTTTGGGATAGCCCTGCAGGTACTGCTGGAACCCCTGCTCCGCCAGCCTGTAATCGCCAGAAAGAACATGGCCGTAAGCGGCCTGATAAATATCGCTTTCGCTGGTCAGCGCCGCCGTGTTGACGGGATCGGTCGTCTTGCGCGGCGTATTGCCGGTGGTCACACCGGGAAGACTGCCGGAAGAATTGTTGGCACCCTGATTGAGCGTCCCACCGATCGGCATTCCCTTGGAATCAAGCTCGATCGAGCCGAGCGTCGTCTCTCCCGGTGCACCTGCCGGTGCATTGGATGGAGCAGACGGCGAAACGGAAGCGCCACCCTCGGGTGGCGTTTCGATGATCGTTGCAACGTCGTCTGTCGGCGGCGTGCCCGGACTGACCGGACTGGCTTCCGCCTTCTTTTTCGGCGCCGTAGGACTTGCGCCCTTGCCGCCGGCATTACCACTTTCCAGCTCCTGGAAGCGGAATTCATTGTCTTCCTGCGCCTTGCGGATCGTTTCCTGCATCTGCAGAAGCTGGAAGCTCATTTCCTCGATACGGCCGTTGAGCTGCCGAATCTGCTCTTCAAGCTGCTGAACCCGATAGGCTTCGTTGGCCTGAACCCGGATGACCGGGGCCTGCTGAGAGTTGATCGTGCCGAAGCTACCCCCCGCACCGAACAGCGGACCCGAAACGGCGATGCCGCTCAGGCCGGTGCAGGCTGCAAGCCCCAGCATTCCCGCCACGACAAGTTTCTTCATCTCATTCGTCCTGCCTTAACTGATTTGCACCGGAATGGCGCAAGCCGGATTTTTTCCATATCAACCAAAAAAGCAACTTAACTTCGGCCAAACTATGAAAAAAACGAAAGGCGGCCCGAAGACCGCCTTCCATTCAAGATCACAATAACGTCAGGCAATCACATGCCCGCGCCACCAAGAACTGTCACGGCGCGGCGGTTCTGCGACCAGCACGAGATGTCGTCACAAACGGCGACCGGGCGTTCCTTGCCGTAGGAGATCGTCTTCATGCGGTTTGCCGGAACGCCCTGGGAAGCCAGGAAGTCACGGGTCGAAGCCGCACGACGGGCGCCGAGCGCCAGGTTGTATTCACGCGTACCGCGTTCGTCGGCATGGCCTTCGACGGTGATGGCGTAGTTCGGGTAACGGGCAAGCCACTGGGCCTGGCGCTGCAGGGTCTGCTGCGCATCGGCGCGGATCGAGGTCGAGTCCGTATCGAAGAAGATGCGGTCGCCGACATTGACCGTGAAGTCCTGCTGGGAGCCCGGCGTTGCGGAACCTGCGCCACCAAGACCGAGTTCACCGGCATTGTTCGGCATGTTCTTCTTCGCGCAGCCTGCAAGGGCAAGTGCGAGCGTCATGGCGATAACAGCCGGGTTACGGGCCAGTTTCTGCATCGGGCTGAGTGCCGAAATGTGTGTACGGCTCATCGCCGGTCTCTCCTTGGAAATTTCAATAACGTTGCCAGACACTAACTGATCGCGGTTAATAGCCGGCAAACGCTTATGGTTAACAGAAAGGAAATGTCCCACTTTTTTGCTCCCTCACAACACTTTGCGGCAAGAAAGAGGCATTTTCCCGTGTGGCATGCGTAAAACATGACGGCGCCGGAGTTACCGGCGCCGTCATGGCAGTTAATATCAGTCCAGAAGCGGCGACCATGCCGGGTCCGAAGCAAAGGTTGGCGTCTTGATGAGCTGTTCATTGTAGCCCGTCAGGTCGATCGAATAGAGCTGCGGACCGCCCGCACCGGCGTTCTGGCGGAAGAACATCAGCACGCGGCCATTCGGTGCCCAGGTGGGACCTTCATTGTGGAAGCCGCTGGTCAGAATGCGCTCACCCGAACCGTCGGTCTTCATCACGCCGATCGAGAACTTGCCGCCCGACTGCTTGGTGAAGGCGATCAGATCGCCGCGCGGCGACCAAACCGGGGTGGAATAGGAACCGTCGCCGAAAGAAAGACGCTGCTGGCCGGAACCATCGGCATTCATCACGTAAATCTGCTGGCGGCCGCCACGGTCGCTTTCAAAGGCGACGCGCTGGCCATCCGGCGAAAATGACGGCGCCGTATCGATCGCCGATGTGTTCGTCAGGCGGGTCGTGGTGCGCGAACGCAGATCCATGGTGTAGATATTGGCGTTGCCATCCTGCTGAAGGCTCATGATGACCTTCTGTCCATCCGGCGAGAAGCGCGGCGAGAACGTCATGCCGGGGAAATTGCCGACCACTTCGCGCTGTCCGGTTTCCAGCTGCAGCAGGTAAACGCGCGGCTGCTGGCCTTCGAAGGACATGTAGGTCACTTCCTGACGGTTCGGCGAGAAACGCGGCGTCAGAACGATGTCGTTCGAATTGGTTAGGTTGCGGACGTTGAAACCGTCCTGGTCCATGATCGACAACTGGCGCTTGCGAGCTGTCTTCGGGCCGCTTTCAGAGACAAAGACAACGCGGGTGTCGAAATAACCCTTTTCGCCGGTGATCCGCTCATAGATCGCATCCGCGATGATGTGGGCGACGCGACGCCAGTTTTCCGGCTGGGTGAAGAATTGCTGGCCGGTCATCTGCTGGCCTGCGAAAGTATCCCACAGGCGGAACTCGGCGCGCAGGCGACCATCGCTTTCGCGCGTCACACGGCCAGTCACGAGCGCCTGTGCGTTGATGACCTTCCAGTCTTCGAAACGTGGCTGCTGGTCCGGACTGGTAATCTTTTCGATGAAGGCGCTCTTGTTGACCGGCGCGAAAAGGCCGGAACGCTGCAGGTCGGCGGCGATGACCGCCGAGACCTGTGCGCCGATACCGTCGCTCGACATGAAGTCGGTGATGGCGATGGGCAGCGGCTCGACGTTACCCTTGTTGATGTTGATTTCCACCCGCGCAAAAGCCGGTGCGGAGAAAACCGACATGAGGGCCGCGACAGCGAGCACCAGCCGGATCGGCGAAAATATCTTCATGTTGCCAGGCCTTTCAGCATTCATAGCAATTCACTGGGATCGAAGTTCACAACGACTTCGTTCCATGCGTCATATTTGTCGGCAGGAAGGTTCGTGAACGGAGCAGAACGCATGATGGCGCGATAGGCTCCGCCGGAAAGAGCACGGCGCGTTCCTTCGGAACCACCCGTCGCCTCGATCTCGGGCCGACCGATGATGGTTCCATCACGGTCGAGCTTCATGGTGACCCGGACGCGAACGTCCGAGGCATCCGCCATGCCGGGAATGATCTGCCAGTTCTTCTGGATCGCGCCACGCAGCGCATCCATTTCAGTCTGGCTGAGCGTAGAGCCGCCCGTTGTTTTCTTGCCGCCAAGCGACGCCGTCTGCGTCGACCGCTTCGCCCCGCCACCGGATGGCGCCTGCTTGTTCAAAAGCGCGGCGATATCGTCGGCGTTGAAATCGCTTTCCTTGGACGAAGCGGATTTCGCCGTCTCCTGCTTCTTTTCGCCCGGCTTCTTGTCAGAAGGTTTGTCGGTGGACTTTGCCTGATCGGGCTTGGTCTCGGCCGGCTTTTCAGCGGGCTTCTGCTCTGCAGGCTTGGTTTCCGCCTGCTTCGGCTCTTCCGGCTTCGGCGGTTCGGGGCGGGAGTTCGGGCGCGGCACGTTCTGCGGCACGGGGATTTCGGCCGGCTCCTGCGTGGCCGGCGGCGGTTCTTCCGCCTTGGTTTCCTGCGGCGGCGGTTCCGTCTTCGGCTGCGGCGCGATTTCCGGCTTGGTCTGCGGCAAGGCGGCCATTTCCTGCGGCTTCGGAGCCGAGGTTTCTTCCTTGACGATTTCCTTTACTTCATTCGCCTTGGTATCGACGACCGGCTGCGGCTTTTCCTGCTTTGGCGGGGCAGCTGCGCTGATATTGTCATTGGGCTTTGTCGTCGGCGTCGGCGGCGCTTCTATATCGGCCGTGTTATTACCGATATTCTGGGCGTTTTCAATGATGTCAGGGCGTGTGGTCGGAACAGGAGCCGATTTTTCGGCCTTCGGAGCGTTCTTGTCGCCCTGCTGGATCTGGGTCAATTCCTCGATAGGCACCAGTTCCACCGGCAAGGCCTCGGCCTGCGACACGTCGAGCGGTTCCGGCGAGCCCAGGGAAACCAGGGCGAAAGCCAGAAGCGACGCATGCACGATCGCGGATGTGGTGATGCTGCCCTTCATCGTTTTACGTCAATTGTCCTGTTTCTGCTGGGTCACAAGGCCGATATTCTTGAAGCCCGCCGCCTGGATACGTGCCATCACATCGGCGACGACGCCGTATGCGGCAACGGAATCCGCGCGGACGAAGATACGTTCGTTATAACCTGTCGTGGCGATTGCCTGCAGCTTGTCGGCCACCTCGGCCGCCTGGATTTCGGTTTCCTGCAAATGAATCTGGCCATTGGCATTGACGGAAATCGTGATCGGCTGCGTGTCCGAATTCAGCGCATTGGCGGATGTCTGCGGCAGATCGATCGGCACGCCGACCGTCATCATCGGTGCCGCCACCATGAAGATGATAAGCAGCACGAGCATGACGTCGACCAGCGGCGTTACGTTGATCTCGCTGATCGCGCCGCCTTTGCGCCGTCCGCCGCGCCCACCCCGGCGTCCACCGGAACCGCCGCCGCCGCCACCTGCTGACATACCCATAGTTTTTACTCCATTTTGCCTTGCGGCAAATCACTGCACAGCATGCAAGTTGCGCGGCCGCTTATTGGGCGGCCTGCCGTGTCTGAAGTTTTTCATCGATCTGGCGCGACAGGATCGCGGAGAACTCGTCGGCGAAACCTTCCATGCGAGCGGAAAGCTTGTGCGCATCAGCCGTGAACTTGTTATAGGCGATAACCGCGGGAATAGCCGCGACAAGGCCGATGGCCGTTGCCAGAAGCGCTTCGGCGATACCGGGCGCCACGACCGCAAGGTTGGTCGACTTCGAACCGGCAATCGCCTGGAACGAGGTCATGATACCCACAACCGTACCGAAGAGGCCGATAAAGGGACCGGCCGAACCGATGGTGGCCAGCGAACCGAGGCGGGCCTCATATTGTTCGCCTTCACGCGCAATCGTCACGTCCATTGCCCGGTCGATGCGCATCTGCAGACCAATGGGAGAACGCGCGCCGCGCTCGAATGATTTTTTCCATTCCCGCATGGCGGAAACGAAAATAGCCGCAAGACCGCCATTCTGGCGTTCCGCCAGCGTGCGATAAAGCTCCTCAAGCGACTGGCCCGACCAGAACACCTGTTCGAACTGGTCGAACTGGCGCTTTGCCTTGCCGAAGCTCACATATTTGTCAAAGACGATCGCCCACGTCCAGACCGAGGCGGCGATAAGTCCGATCATCACGAGCTTCACGATGAGGCCCGCCTGCATAAACAGTGCCCAGAGACTTACATCGTGTGTCGCCGCTGCCAAACCTGCCTGTTCCATAAATATCCAATCCCCGAATCCAAACGCCCGGTACGGGACCGGGCGATTCAAACGCGTGTTAACGCTCGAAGTCATGCGGCCGCAGCCGTTAACCCCTTTGCCATACCCCGATACTTGCCAGTAAGCCTTACTTGCCAATAAATTTGGTGAAAGGAAGGCGTGCGCCGCACAAATGCCAGTTGCTAAAGTAAGACACCATTATGGTTAAAGGAGTGTTACAACCGGGGCACGCCGGGTGGATTTACTGAACCGGGCCGCCAATTACTTCAGGAATTTTTCCGCCACCGTCTCCGGAAGACGCCTTGGCCGGCCGTTGGCATTGATGACGGCGATGATGACCTTGGCCGCGACCAGCAGGGTTTCACCACGCCGTATTTCCTGATTGAGCACCATTTTTGCGCCACCAGCCTTTTCGGTCACAGTGGTGATTGTCAGCACATCATCCATCCGCGCCGGTGTCTTGAAATCGATCTCCATGCGATGAACGACGAAGACAAGGCCCTCCTCGTCAGCGGTCAAAAGCGCGCTCTGCTCACAGCCGAGGCAACGCAGGTAATCGGTACGGCCGCGCTCGAGAAAATGCAGATAGCGCGCGTGATACACGAGGCCGGAAAAATCCGTGTCCTCATAATAGACGCGTTGTGTCAGGCGGTGCCCATGTTCGATGAGTTCGCCGGAAAGCGAAACCACAAGCTCGCTCATAATGTCTCCTTGGTAAGTGCGTCCGCATCGATACCACCTTCGCGGACGATGAGATGTTCGTGGCGCGGAGGCAGCACCTCAATGCGGTCTGCAATAAAACGAGGCCTGAGATCGTGCTCCAGCAGAGTGGAGGATTGTGCACGCAACCAGCGGAACTCCACCTCGATACCATCCAGCACCCGGTGAACGATATCGCTTTCATGAAAGGGAAACGCCTGGCGAAGCGACACCAGATAATAAAACGCCAGCTCATGCGCGGCATAATCGCCGTAAGCAAAAAAATTCTCGGCGGACCATAAAAGGCGTTCGACCGAACAATCTCGCTCAAGTTCCTCGCCGATTTCGCGGATGATGGTTTCTTCGGAGCTTTCGCCGATTTCCGCCCGTCCGCCCGGCAGGGCCCAGTAACTGTCCTTTGTGCCGCGCTGAACGAGAACATGGCCATTCTGGAAGATCAACGCCGCCACGCGCATGCTGAAAAGCTGCGGCTTGCGGTCCAGCCGGATCATATGGCGTTCGGGGGCAAAAGTCATTTGTCGTCCAGATCGCCGTCATGCCAGACGAGGTGTCTTGTGGTCTGCGGCAGGTGTTCTATTTCGTCGGCGATGAAATAGGGCGGAATATCCAGTTCCGTCAACGCCTCACGCGTTGCCGCGACCCAGCGGAACTCCAGTTCATTGTCACCATCCTGAACGCGGTGGATGATGTCTGTCGGATGAAAGGCCAGCGTCTCCGGCAGGTCCATCAGGTAATAAAAACCGAGTTCGTGCCAGTCCTTGCCTTCATAATGGAAGAAGTTTTCGACCGCCCAGAGAAGCCGCCCCACCTTGGCCTCGACGCCAAGCTCCTCCACCATTTCACGCGCCAGCGTTTCCTCGGAGCGTTCGCCCATTTCGGCGCGACCGCCCGGAAAGGTCCAGAATTTTTCATGCGACGCCCGATGCACCAGCACATGGCCATCACGAAACGCCAGACCCGCAACGCGCATCTGGAAGATGCGCTTCGGCTTGAATTTCATGCGGATACGGGTGTCCTGGTTTTTGTTATCATGCGTCATCATGCTGGCCTGTGGGCTGGAAACATCAAATCATCTTCCGCCCACCCTAACGCATCCATCTCTTCTTTTCTCGCCTTTGCATCATCCCCCACAATGAATTCATCCAGTTGCGGCGGCTTTATCGTCGTGCCGGACAGCATGGCATGCGCCTGCCCGCGATGATGCGTCTGGTGCTGGAAGAGATGGGAGAGGACATCGTCGCAACGATCCTGCTGGATACGCGCGCCACGATGGATATTGACCGTGGCCGCGAGGCCGTCTTCATCCAAACCGTCGACAAAGGCGATCAGTACCTCGTCAAGTTCCGTCTGGGCGGTGTGCAATTCCGCCATGGTGGAGAAGGGCTCCTCTTCGGCAAAGGCGGCCAGACCGAGCGTTCCACCCTGCAGGGCATCGATATAGAAGCGGTCGACGGTGTAGATGTGGTTCAGCGTCGCCCTGAAAGTGGGGAAAAAACTGACGCGCGGAGCGATGAAAGCTTCCTGCGAAAGCCGCAGACAGGCCTGATGCAGTCGAGAATTGGCCAGCCGGTTGTTGCGAGCGAGTTTGCGGAAAATCCGCAGCGGATCGTAAGGCATCAGCGTCCCTCCGTGACCGCCGGATGGCGGCGTTGTTCAATCGGCCCGCTCAAGCTCCGATCGACTTTTCAGAACCTTTGCGCCGTCTTCCTGTTCGATCAGAAAAGCGGGCTCGTCCTTGCTCGCCTTCCGCTTGATCCTGGAGCCGGCGATTGTGCGCTCAACATCATCCATGAAGGTCTCGACAATCTTACCTTCACCGGTTCCGCTACCCCAGTTCCAGCGAACTTTCGTTCCCTTGCGAAATGCCGACATGATCATCTCCTTACCAAAGATGGTCAAATGCCAGCGTACCGGGGCTTGTTCCCTCAATCGTCTTCCAGCGTCAGCCGGAACTGCGCGGCCTCGAGATCCTTCGGCGGCTGCATGCCAAGATGTTTCCAGGCGGTTGCGGTCAAAATACGCCCGCGTGGCGTGCGCTGGATGAAGCCCTGCTGAATCATGTAGGGCTCGATAATGTCCTCGATGGCATCGCGTGGCTCCGAGAGGCCCGCGGCGATGGTTTCGATGCCGACCGGGCCGCCGCCGAAATTGACGGCAATCATGGTGAGATAACGCATATCCAGCTGGTCGAGGCCCATATTGTCGACCAGGAGCCGCGTCAAAGCCTCGTCGGCAATCTCGCGGGTAACGGCTTCGGCCCGCGCCACTTCAGCGAAATCGCGCACGCGGCGCAAAAGCCGACCGGCAATACGCGGCGTGCCCCGCGCGCGCCTTGCGATTTCCCGTGCACCGCCATCGGTCATATTGAGCCCCATCAGCCGCGCCCCGCGCCGGACGATCAGTTCCAGCTCATCGACCGTGTAGAAGGCCAGCCGGACGGGAATGCCGAAACGGTCGCGAAGCGGTGTCGTCAGCAGGCCGAGGCGGGTCGTGGCGGCAACGAGGGTGAATTTGGAAAGGTCGATCTTCACCGAGCGCGCCGCCGGCCCCTCGCCGATGATGAGATCGAGCTGGAAATCCTCCATGGCGGGGTAGAGGATTTCTTCCACCGCTGGGTTGAGGCGGTGAATTTCGTCGATGAAGAGGACATCGCGCTCCTCGAGATTGGTGAGAAGTGCGGCAAGATCACCCGCCTTGGCAATGACCGGCCCTGACGTGGATTTGAAGTTGACGCCGAGCTCCTTGGCCATGATCTGCGCCAGCGTCGTCTTGCCGAGACCGGGAGGGCCGACGAACAGCACGTGATCGAGCGCCTCGCCCCGGTTCTTGGCGGCCTCGATAAACACCTTGAGATTGGCGCGGGCCTCTGCCTGGCCGGTAAAATCGTCCAGCGACTGCGGGCGTAGCGTGGTGTCGATATCCTCACCGCGCTTTTCCGGGGTAATCAGTCTCTCCGCATCGCTCATTCAGGGCATTCCATTGTTATAGCCGAATTCATCAGGTAACCGTCGCCGCTATATCATGAGTATCGCAACAAGGCGCTTCACGAAATTCAGGATAGGCCTGCGCTCCACGCCCGCCTGCCAAGCCAGTCTTACCGCGAAAGTTCCTTCAGCCCCAGCCGGATCAGCTTGGCGCTATCGCCGCCCTCACCGCCATTCTTCAGCGCGGCGGCAACCGCATTGGCGGCCTGATCACGGGAATAGCCGAGATTGGTGAGCGCGGAGACCGCATCGGCAACCGGCGCGGAGGCAACGCCTTCCCCAAGTTCCTGCTTGAGCCCGATGGACGCCGAAGCATCCCCAGCGAAAGCGGGCGCCTTGTTGCGAAGTTCCGTCACGAGGCGAACCGCCACTTTCGGCCCCACGCCGGGCGCACGCGAAATCATTACCTTGTCCTGAAGTGCTATGGCATTGGCGAGCTCGGAAGGCGACAGGGTGGACAAGACGGCCAGCGCCACTTTTGAGCCCACTCCCTGCACACTCTGCAGCAGGTTGAACCATTCCCGCTCCAGTGCGGAGAGGAATCCGAACAGCTTAAGCTGGTCCTCGCGCACATATGTCTCGATGAACAGCACCACCGCCTCTCCGACGGAGCCGATTTTCGACAGTGTCCGCGCCGAACAATAGGCGACGTAACAAACGCCATGCACATCCACCAGCACGTAATCCGCGCCGATTTCCTCGATGCTGCCCTTCAATTTTCCGATCATGATGCCGCCCGCTCAATGAGACCTATATTCAACCGGCCGCCAGGAGCCGCCGCATCCTGTCACCACCGCGATTATGGGCGTGGCAGATGGCGATGGCGAGCGCGTCCGCCGCATCGTTACCCTTGAATTCGGCCTTCGGCATCAGGATTTTCAGCATCATGTGAATTTGCTGCTTTTCGCCGTGCCCGACGCCGATAACCGCTTTCTTGACCGCATTCGGCGCATATTCGAAGACCGGCAATCCTGCCCGTGCCGGAACCAGCATGGCAATGCCGCGCGCCTGACCGAGTTTCAGCGTGGCCACCGCATCCTTGTTCACGAAGGTCTGCTCCACCGCCGCCTCATCGGGCTGATGGCTGTGCACGATGTCCGCCAGCCCGTCATGCAACTGGCAGAGCCGGGAGGCAAGGTCCATATCGCCGTCCGACGTTACCGTGCCGGAAGCGACAAACCGCAGGCTGTTGCCGAGGGTGTCAATCACACCCCAGCCGGTGCGCCGCAGTCCGGGGTCGATGCCGATGATTCGAATCGTCTTTTGCATGAGTTACCTTATCTTTCCGGTTGCGACCCTGCCAGCGATAAGTGAACAAAACGACAACATTGATCAAATTTGCAACACAGCATTTACCTCTGCTTAAACCGCGTACCGCATTGTTCCCCCACAAAACCAAAAAAAAGGGGAGCTGCGGACATGATGATCCGCAGCACAGTATTTTCGCCATATCAGCCGTCCGATGGCGCCATCCATGCATGGCGCGGGAACTGAACCGGCATTGGGGGCTGCTTCGGCCATGCTGAACCGTTTTCATTCCATATCCACCAAAGTGCTGGTGATTTTCCTGGCGCTGATGGCGGTATCCACCGGGGCTCTGACACTTCTCGGTTATCAAAGCAGCAGTGGCGTTCTCGAAGAACAGGCGTCGAAATCGATGGAGAGCATTCTCGTCTTCCGCGGCGACATGCTTCAGGAACGCCTTGAACAGCTGAAGACGCAGGCGGACTCCATCGCCAAGATCGAAGCGCTGCAAATGGCTGTTGTTTCCATGCGCAGCGGCTGGGCGACCGTACAGAAGAATTCCGGTGACGCAAAAGCGGAACTGCAGCGCGTCTTCGTCAAGGAAAATCCATTCGGCGAAAAGGAAAAGCTGATCAAGCCGGAAAACCCAAGCGGCTTTTATTATTCGACCCATGAAAAGACCCAGACGGATATCGGCGGATATCTGCAGGGAACGCCGTTCAGCGACGTCCTTTTCATCGATCCGGCCGGCACGGTCTATTACTCTTATCTGAAGGGAACGGCCTTTGCGGAAACCGTAACCGGCGGCGTCTGGACGGAAAGTGGTCTTGGCGCGGCATTTGCACGCGGTGCCGCGAATGCCGAGAAAGCCGTCAACGACATTGCGCAGACCAGTTTCTCCGGCCTGCGCATAGACACGGCAACAAAGGAGGCCGGCATTTATTTCGGCGTTCCGGTCGTCAAATTCGGTGCCTTCAAGGGCATCGTCCTCTTCCGTGTCAAGGAAGACGTGTTCAGCCAGATACTCGCAAAGGGCATCGCGGCCGGCAGTTCCGAACAATCGGCAATCATTTCGGCGGACGGCAAGGTTCTGGGCGTACAGGGCGAAAAGCTCATCGGTCTCGACCCGGCAATCTACGGGTTCCATGGACAGGCGCTGAACGCCGCCGGCATGACGATTGCCAAGATCGACCGCCCGGATGGCGAGGCCAATGCCTATGCCCGCCCCTTCTCCTTTGCAGGTGAAAAATATCTCGCCGTCGAAAGCATGTTGCGCAGCGAACTGAATGCGGGTTCCATCTCGATTGCCGGCACACTTGCCGTGATCGGCCTTTGCGTTCTGGCCGCCATGTGTGCGGCAACGGCCTTTTTCGCACGGCGCCTGTTCGCCCCGCTGGAAAAGCTCGCCGGTCTGACTGGCGAAGTGGCGGCAGGTCGTCTCGATACTGAGATCGGCAATCAAGACCGGAAGGACGAGATCGGCCGCATGGCGCGGGCGCTCGGCAGTTTCCGTGAAAAGCTTATTCTGCAGCGGGAGATGGAAGAGACCGCATCGCGCACCCGGGAGGAAGCCGAAACCGCCCGCCGCGCCCATCTTGCCGAGCGCGAAGCCGAAGCCGGAACCCTGCAGATGGTCGTGCAGTCTCTGGACGAAGGCTTGGACCGGCTGGCGAATGGCAATCTTGCTTATCGCATCGACACAGTATTCCCCGAGGATCTCGAAAGCCTGCGCCACAACTTCAATACGGCGCTTGCCCGGCTCAGCGAGACCATGCAGGCCATCGGCGGCAATTCCACCGCCGTTCGTGGCGGTTCCGAAGAAATGCGGGTGGGTGCCGACCAGCTGGCGGAACGCACCGAGCGGCAGGCGGCCTCCATTACCGAGACTGCAAGCGCCATCAAGGCCATCACCGAGGCCGTCCGCGATCAGATCGAACGTGCAGAACAGGCAACGCGTATCGCCCATGACGCGAGCACGGAGGCGACAGCATCCAGCCGCGTGATGGAGCAGACCATCGCCGCCATGGAGGCGATCCAGACCTCATCGCGCCAGATCAACCAGATCATTGGCGTCATCGATGAAATCGCTTTCCAGACCAACCTTCTTGCTTTGAATGCGGGTGTGGAAGCCGCCCGCGCTGGCGACGCCGGCAGGGGGTTTGCGGTTGTGGCGCAGGAAGTGCGTGAACTGGCGCAGCGTTCGGCCGCTGCCGCCAAGGAAATCTCCAGTCTGCTGAAACGCTCCACCGACGAGGTATCCGCAGGGGTTGTCTTAGTCGAAAAGGCGGGCGCGTCACTCACCGGCATCGGCAAGCATGTGCAGACCATCAGCTCCCGCATCGAGGAGATCATGGAATCGACCCGCGAGGAAGCGCAAACGCTTGCGGAAATCAATGGCACCGTCACCAGCCTCGACACCATGACGCAGCAAAATGCCGCCATGGTGGAGGAAACGACGGCCGCCATTCATAACCTCGCCTCCGAAGCGGGCGAGATGGACGGCAGGCTCGGACAATTTGTGCTGGCCACTGACGGGCAAGCAGCGGCACACGGCAAAACCCCTCAATTCCGGCGGACCGGCTGAATATGGGGGCCTCTTCGGAGGCCCCAATTTTTTTGAACCATCCATCAATTCTATGCGACTTCTATGGTAAATCGGGACACGCGCCTTACATCCGCAGCAAAGATTTGAATTTACGCAGGAGCGTCGGATGATCCCCTTTTCCATTCTCGACCTTTCGCCCATCGGCGAAGGCGAGAGCGTCAGCGCGGCGCTTGAAAATTCCCGCCGCATGGCAATCAAGGCCGAAGACCATGGCTATAACCGCATCTGGCTGGCGGAACACCATGGCATGCCGGGCATTGCCAGCGCCGCGACATCGCTCGTCATCGCCCATGTGGGGGCGGCCACGAAACATATCCGTGTCGGCTCCGGCGGTATCATGCTGCCCAACCATTCCCCTCTCGTCATTGCCGAGCAGTTCGGCACGCTAGCGGCGCTGCTGCCCGGCCGGGTCGATCTCGGTCTTGGCCGCGCGCCCGGAACCGACATGCGCACGGCACGGGCGCTGCGCCGCAATCTCGATGCCGGTGCGGAAAACTTCCCGCAGGACATCATCGAGTTGCAGCGTTACCTCGGCCCGCCGCAGCAGGATCAGGCGATCCTTGCCGTGCCGGGCATGAATTCCAACGTGCCGCTCTGGCTGCTCGGCTCCAGCACCTATAGCGCGCATCTCGCCGCGGCACTTGGCCTGCCCTATTCCTTCGCATCGCATTTTGCCCCTGACATGCTGATGGAGGCGATCCATATCTATCGCGAGCGCTTCCAGCCCTCGGAGGTGCTGGACAAGCCCTATGTGATGGTGGGTGTGATGGGTGTCGGCGCCGAGACGGATGAGGAAGCGCAGCATCTCTTCACCTCGTCACAGCAGCAATTCGTCAATCTGCGCCGCAATGTCCGCACTCCGTTCCCGAAGCCGGTGCACAGCATGGATGACTACTGGAACGAGATTGAGCGCTTCTCGGTGGAACACACTTTGCGTTTCGCCGCAGTCGGCTCGCCGGAAACGATCGAGCGCCATCTCGGTGGTTTCCTTGCCGAAACGCAGGCAGACGAACTGATCGTATCGATGCCGATCCATGACATCGAAAAACGGCTGCGTTCCGTGGAAATTTTCGCCGATGTCCGGAGTTCCATCAGGAAGGCCGCCTGAATAGAAAAGCCCCGGAGCGATATCGCTGCCGGGGCTTTTCTTTAAGAACATGAAACGTCAGGCGGAAAGCTTGGCGAGAATTTCTTCGGAAACCTCGAAGTTGGAATAGACGCTCTGCACGTCGTCATCGTCTTCGAGATTGTCGATGAGCTTCATCAGCGACTGCGCCTTTTCTTCATCCACCGGCACCGTGTTCTGCGGCTTCCAGATGGCCTTGACGCTTTCGGCCTCGCCAAGCACGCCTTCCAGCGCCTTGGAAACCTCGTTCATCGCTTCGAAACCGCAGATGATGGTGTGGCCGTCTTCGGAGGATTCGACATCGTCAGCGCCCGCTTCGATGGCCGCTTCCATGACCTTGTCGGCATCGCCCACTTCCGCCTTATAGGTGATTTCGCCAACGCGGTCGAAGGAGAAGGAGACCGAGCCGGTTTCACCGAGTGCGCCACCAGCCTTCGTGAAGATGGAGCGTACGTTGGAGGCGGTGCGGTTGCGGTTGTCGGTCAGGGCTTCGACGACGACGGCGACGCCACCCGGGCCGTAACCCTCGTAACGAACCTCATCGTAGTTTTCACTGTCAGCACCGGAAGCTTTCTTGATCGCGCGCTCGATATTGTCCTTCGGCATAGACTGGGCCTTGGCGTTCTGGATTGCCAGACGCAGGCGTGCGTTCATGTTCGGGTCGGGCATGCCCGCCTTTGCCGCAACGGTGATTTCACGCGCAAGCTTGGAAAACATTTTGGACCGTACGGAGTCCTGCTTGCCCTTGCGGTGCATGATGTTCTTGAACTGTGAATGACCAGCCATGGAAAACCTGATTGTCTTAATTTGGAGATTGCGGGCCTTATAAGTGCGATACGCCCGCCGTTCAACCCCGCAAGCGCTTTCTCTTCCGTGAACAATAGAAGGAACTGATTTATCCGCTTCTCGTTTTGATCATGAACGCGGCAGATGAGGGCATGGATTTCTCTCCGTCGCAGCAAAACAGACCGGAAGGAGAAAACATATGGTCAGCCTGACTGAAGCAAGAGAAGCCCCGGCCCGCCAGCTCTGGGACGAGATCAATTCCGTCCATGCCGGCATGCTCGGTCTGGAAGGACTGCACAACCACATGCAGCCCATGGCGCCTCATGCTGACCCGAAAACCAACACCATCTGGTTTTTCTCCAAAAAAGACACCGATCTCGTAAAATCGCTGAAGTCAGGCTCGCGTGCGCATTTCTGCCTCGTCGGCAAGGACCATGATTATCACGCCTGCCTCTCCGGCATTCTGGAAGCGCGTGACGACAGGGCGAAGATCGACGAATACTGGAATTCCGTCACCGCCGCCTGGTTCGAACATGGCAAGGCCGACCCGCTGCTGACGATGCTGGCACTTCACGTCGATGATGCCGATATCTGGGCGTCAACCGACAGCACGCTGAAATTCGGCTGGGAAATCGCCAAGGCCAACATGTCGGATGACAAGACACCTGACGTCGGCGTCCGCCAGCACCTCACCTTCGCCTGATACCTTTACCTGGGTTCTAGCTCCTGATTTTCCGGGCTCCCCCGGCCTTCCTCGCCCACCGCCTGCTACATGCCTTTCGGCACCAGTATCTGCGGTTGGCGGGGAAGGTTTCTCATTGAAACGCGGATCACCGGATCGGCGGCATAAGCAATCTGGAAACTTTCTCCGAACATCGTCAGAAACTGTTCGAGCGGCGGTCCGGTGCGATGCATCGGCAGGATCAGCGCGGAGCGCAGGCGTTTCACCACCCGGCTCATGCTGTCGGCCCCCATGGTCAGCCCGCCATCCACCGGCACCATCAGCACATCCAGACGGCCTATTTCGGCATAATGCGTGTCTGTCAATTCGTGATGCAGGTGGCCGAGATGGCCTATACACAGCCCTGCAATTTCGAAAATGAAGATGGAATTACCGTTTTCCTGGAAGGATTCGTAGTCACCCCAGCGGTTGCGGATATCGGTCGCGACATTGCGGATATAGACATCTCCCACCAGAACCCTGTGTTCGGCCTTTTCTCCCGGCGTATCACTCCATCCATGCAGCACGTGTTGAATCGCCGGATCCGGGTTCAGGGTGAAATGGGTGGAGTGCGCCCTATTCATCGTCACCACCGTCGGGGTGACGGGCGGGCGATAGACGCCATTATAGTCGGTGGCGATCGTCACCCCACCGGGGCTTTCGATAAGATAGGTGGAATGGCCGATGAAACTGATCTTCACCTCTTCCCGGGAAGCGGCCTGGGCAAGCTGAACGCCGGGTGGATTGAAACTGGCGAACATCACACCGGGAATATTGCGGGCAATCGCCTGGCACTGGCTGACGGGCGGGCGACTTTCCGTCTGGGCGAAGGTCGCGCCCGCGCAGGTGAGCAATCCCGTTATTGCAAGCATTAGCACACGCAGCATCATGCCACTCCCCTGAACTTGCGATGCGCAGAGGATGAGACAGGTTTTGCAAGCCGTCCAGTTGCAAGAGCGGCGAGAATGCTCACAATCTCGTCATTGTGAGCATTGCCGCCGAAGGAAGGTTAGACCCAGAAAGACGGTAGGGTTTCGGCAAGCCGCGGTCCGATGCGCAGCGGCGCAATCTTTTCAGCCAGTCCGGTGCGGTCGGAAATCTCGACACCGACACCGCAGATCGTTGCAGGCCCGCTTGCCGCCTCGAAGCGCCCCTTCGGCATCTTGGAGATGAAGCGGTTGATCGGCTCTTCCTTCTCCATGCCGAGCGAGCTGTCATAATCACCGCACATGCCGGCATCCGACATATAGGCGGTGCCGCCATTGAGGATTTGCGCATCCGCCGTCGGAACATGCGTATGGGTGCCGACAACGAAGCTTGCGCGGCCGTCGACGAAATGGCCAAAACACTGTTTTTCGCTGGTCGCCTCGGCATGAAAATCGAAAATGATGGCGTCGGCCTGCTCTTTCAGCGGGCAGGCGGCAAGAATAGCCTCGGCCGACTTGAAGGGATCATCAAGTTCCGGATGCATGAACACCCGGCCCATAATGTTGGCGACGAGGATACGTGCGCCGTTACGGGCGTAAAAAATGCCTGAGCCCTTGCCAGGCGTACCATCGGGATAATTGGCGGGCCGCAGGAACTGGTCATGGCGCTCGCAGAAGGAAACCGCCTCCTTCTGGTCCCAAACATGGTTGCCTGTCGTTACCACATCGGCGCCGGCATTGATGGTCTCGAGATAGATATCCTCGGTGATGCCGAAACCGCCGGCGGCGTTTTCACCATTGACGATGACGAAATCGAGCTTCAGATCGGAAATCAGTCCCGGCAACCTGTCCCAGACCGCCGTGCGTCCGGTCTTGCCCACCATATCTCCGAGAAAAAGAAGTCTCATTCACCGCCCCGTTTTGCGTATGTTCTTTGGATTGCGTCCCTCTAGCGGGTAATCCGTGTTTTAAAAAGTGCTAAAACGCCTTTTGCCCCTGATCGGGCATCGACCGCCGTGCGGAAAACCAGCGCAGGCCGCTCTCCGTCAGAATTGCATCAAGCGGCACGTCATGCGGCTCCGCCGGCACCGACGGTACTTCCTGACAATCAAAGGCGACACCGATGAGAACGGGGCTCCGACCCTTGCCATGCAATCGTGCAATGGCGCGGTCATAGTGGCCCGCGCCATAACCGATACGCTGACCCTGCCCGTCGAAAACGGACAGCGGCACGAGCAGAATATCCGGATCGAGAACATCTGCATCGGCCCCCGGCCCGGTCGTGCCGAAGCCGGTCTTCACCAGTGTGGTATCCGCGTCGAAGGTGCGGAAAACGATGGTTTCGCGGTCCAGTACGACGGGAAGCACAAGACGCCCGCCCCTTGCCCGCAGCGCCTCCATCAGCGGCCGGATATCGGCCTCGGAACGGATCGGCATGAAACCGGAAATGATCGCGCCCGGCGCAAAGGAGATGGCGGATGCGCCATGGGCGGTCACCGCCTGGCTTTTTTCCTGCCGCTCGGCCTGCGTCAGCGCATCACGCGCGGCAAGCCTTTCGCCGCGCAGTCTTGCTTTTTCGGCAATGTCGCCAGACATCAGGCGGCCCGGCTCACAAGCACCTTATCGATACGATGGCCGTCGAGGTCGATGACTTCGAAACGCCAGCCGTTGCGGGTGATGTGCTCGCCCAGTTCCGGCAGTCGACGGAACTCATCTAGCACCAGACCGGCAACAGTCTCGAACTCGGCGTCCTCGTCGATCTGGAACCCCATGCGGTAAGCAAATTCATCGGCCGGCATCCAGCCGGCGACGAGGAA
Organism: Agrobacterium sp. O3.4; assembly: GCF_041414895.1. NCBI lineage: Bacteria > Pseudomonadati > Pseudomonadota > Alphaproteobacteria > Hyphomicrobiales > Rhizobiaceae > Agrobacterium > Agrobacterium sp. O3.4. The sequence continues at coordinate 292,059 of NZ_JALPZP010000002.1, read as the reverse complement.
TGAACCATCCTCGCGCTCGACCATTGCCGGCTCCTCGTCGTTATCTTCCTGGAATGCGCCGGTGATGGCCTCCAGAACGTCGCCGGAGCTGACGATACCTTCGAAATGGCCGTATTCGTCATAGACCAGCACCATATGCACGGTCGAACGGCGCAATGACTGGATGACATCCACCGCGCTCGTCAGGTCCGAGACCACAGGAACTTCGCGCAGGAGCTCGCGCACATCCAGCTCCTTGCCGGAGGCCAGCGCATCAAAGGCGTCCTTGGCGAAAAGCACGCCGAGAATTTCATCGGAAGCGCCGTTGCGCACCGGCAGGCGCGAACGCTGGGTGCCGCGAAGCTGCTCGCGGATTTCTTCCGCGCTGTCTTCGATATCGACCACTTCCACGTCACGGCGCGGCGTCATCAGGCCACGCGCATTGCGGTCGGCAAGACGCATGACGCTGGTGATCATCGCCGATTCCTCGGTTTCGATCACGCCGGCGCTATGGGCCTCGGCCAGAACCGTGCGAATTTCGTCGTCGGTCACCGAGGCGTTGGACTCGCCGCTATGGCCAAGAAGGGCGAGGACGGCCTTGCCCGACTTGTCGAGCAGCCATACCAGCGGCGCGCCGACCCGCGACAGCATCACCATGGTTGGCGCGACGCGGGCGGCAACCTTTTCGGGATCGCGCAACGCGATCTGCTTGGGCACCAGCTCGCCGACGATCAGCGACAGATAGGTAATGGCGACAACCACCGAACCGACACCGATCGCATCGGCGGCACGATCGGGAACACCCTGTTCCAGAAGCCATGCGGTGAACCGGGCGCCGAGTGTGGCGCCGGAAAACGCACCGGACAGAACGCCGACCAGCGTGATGCCGATCTGCACCGTGGAAAGGAAGCGTCCGGGATTTTCGGAAAGGCCGAGCGCCATGGTGGCGCCTCTGCTGCCCTGCGCGGCAAGCACCTTGAGCCTCGCCGGTCTGGAGGAGACAACGGCAAGCTCGGACATGGCAAGCACACCGTTCAATACGGTGAGCAGGACCACGATCATAATTTCAGTAAACAAGTTTAGCTCTTTGGGCTGTTGAACGGCACGTCGCGGTTTTGGCCGCAGCGCCCCTTTTATAAAAGGGCATGACAGACATACCAATCCGGATAATAGGGAATTGTTCCGCCATTGCAATGACGGCACTATAAAAAAGCCGTTCCCGGCAGTAGTTAAAAATAACTGTCGACGATAAAATAATCAGGTGAAGAACCGGGGTTGACCCGAAACTTCAAGCGCGATCCACGGCGACCGATGGAGATTTACGATCCTGGGTGCCTACAAAAGTAGGTGGGCACCGTGTGTCCAGCCCCACGGGACTGGCCAGGGACAGCTCCCTTTGGATCGAGTATGGCCCCAGGGATTGTGGTTCCTGTCGGGAAGCGCAGAACGCATCCAAGATATAGGACGGATCGGGGAAAACCGCCAGAGGGGCGGTGCGAAATTTTGCCGCCTCAGAACTCTTCAGCCAATCAATGCGCTGCGGGCTTCGGCCGGGCCAGCAGTTTGTCGGTTATTCCGTTGAGGCGATCGGCCAGATCGCCGATGGCAAGCGCCACCATCTCGTCCGATTTCGCCTTGTGCTCGGCCATGCCGTCGCGGTTGCGGGACAGGGAGGTGACTTCGCCTTCCAGCTTCTCGAGCTTACGGTTGATTTCGGAAAGCTCGTCCATCACCATGATGCCGGCCATGACGGTGAGCCTGAGATCGCCGATTTCACCAAACTGGCTCTTGAGGTGCCCGACATAACGGTCAAAACGCGTGGCAAGGTCGGTGAGGTGATCTTCCTGCCCCGCCTCGCACGCCATGCGATAGGCCTTGCCGTCGATCATAACAGTGACTTGCGCCATGAAACCGCTCCTATCGATCCAGCACCGCGCGGATCGTTTCCATCGCCGTCACCAGACGGCGGGAAACCTCGCGGTTGACTTCTTCAAGACGGTTGGCGCGAAACTCGGCCTGATCCAGCTCCTGCGCCAGTCTGGCGCGGTCGACATGGACCCGTTTGACCTCATTATCGATCTCGCCCGTCTCCCTTTGCCGCTCGATACGCATATCGATGGCATTTTCGAGATTTGTGATGGCAGCATTCAGCTCCGTCAGCGCAGATTGTACGGTCTTCTCAGCCGACATCGTTTTTTCCAACTCGCACGCCACCGGGCGAATCGTCCGGTTTCAGGCCTTTTCAACAATCATGAGGTTATTACCCGATTTATCATCCCGTCAATCAAACCAGTGCATTGAGACGTTTTGCTCTGTGGATGAACGAAGGGATGTCGGCCCATATCGCACGAATTTTGTCAGGACACCCGGTTTTCTAAACGATTTTTTCTCCCGCAGCGAACCGCAAACGCCCGTGGATTTATTGACTTGCCGGCCTCACCTGCTATGGATCAACCCGCTTTTTGGATAGTTGCGTAAAACTATCTCCTTTCACCCGGAAACAGACGGAAAAGCCATGATTTCTCGCGACAAACACAACCGGATGGCAAATGCGATCCGCTTTCTTGCCATGGATGCAGTGGAGAAGGCCAATTCAGGCCATCCCGGTCTGCCGATGGGCGCAGCTGATGTCGCCACCGTTCTCTTCACCCGTTACCTGAAATTCGATCCCAAGGCGCCGCTTTGGGCGGATCGTGACCGCTTCGTGCTGTCGGCGGGCCATGGTTCGATGCTTCTTTACTCGCTGCTCTATTTGACGGGCTACGAGGACATGACGATCGACGAGATCAAGCGCTTCCGTCAGTTCGGCTCCAAGACCGCCGGCCATCCCGAATATGGCCATGCGACCGGCATCGAAACCACCACCGGCCCGCTCGGCCAGGGCATCGCCAACGCCGTCGGCATGGCGATCGCTGAGCGCAAGCTGGAAGAGGAGTTCGGCTCCGACCTGCAGAGCCACTTCACCTATGTGCTGTGCGGCGACGGCTGCCTCATGGAAGGCATCAGCCACGAAGCCATCGCGCTTGCCGGCCACCTGAAGCTCAACAAGCTCGTTCTGTTCTGGGATGACAACAACATCACCATCGACGGTGAAGTTGGCCTTTCCGACAGCACCGACCAGATTGCCCGCTTCCAGGCCGTTCACTGGAACACCATCCGCGTTGATGGCCATGATCCGGACGCGATTGCCGCCGCCATCGAAGCGGCGCAGAAATCCGACCGCCCGACCTTCATCGCCTGCAAGACCGTGATCGGTTTCGGCGCGCCCAACAAGCAGGGCACCCACAAGGTGCACGGCAACCCGCTCGGCGCAGAAGAAATCGCCGCTGCGCGCAAGAGCCTCAACTGGGAAGCCGAAGCTTTCGTCATTCCGGAAGACGTGCTCGATGCATGGCGCCTCGCTGGGCTGCGCTCTACGAAGACCCGCCAGGACTGGGAAGCCCGCCTCGAAGCCGCTGAAGCTGGCAAGAAGGCCGAGTTCAAGCGTCGTTTCGCCGGCGACCTGCCCGGCAATTTCGACAGCTCCATCGATGCCTTCAAGAAGAAGATCATCGAAAACAACCCGACGGTTGCCACTCGCAAGGCCTCGGAAGACGCGCTCGAAGTCATCAACGGCATCCTGCCGGAAATGGTGGGTGGTTCGGCTGACCTGACGCCGTCCAACAACACCAAGACCAGCCAGATGAAGTCCATCACGCCGAGCGACTTCTCCGGCCGTTACCTGCATTACGGTATCCGCGAGCACGGCATGGCAGCGGCGATGAACGGTATCGCCCTGCATGGCGGTCTCATCCCCTATGCCGGCGGCTTCCTGATCTTCTCCGACTATTGCCGTCCGTCGATCCGTCTTGCTGCGCTCATGGGCATCCGCGTCGTCCACGTTCTGACGCATGATTCCATCGGCGTCGGCGAAGACGGCCCGACCCACCAGCCGGTCGAGCAGATCGCCGCGCTTCGCGCCATTCCGAACCTTCTCGTCTTCCGCCCGGCGGATGAAACCGAGACGGCGGAATGCTGGCAGCTGGCTCTCGAGCAGAAGCATCGTCCGTCTGCTCTGGCGCTTACCCGCCAGAATCTCGCGCCTTCGCGCAAGGAATATGAAGAAAAGAACCTCTCCGCTTATGGTGCTTACGAGCTCGTATCGGCAAGCGACGCGAAGGTTTCGATCTTCGCCTCCGGTTCGGAAGTCGAAGTGGCGCTGAAAGCCGCTGCAACGCTGAAGGACAACGGCATTTCGGCCCGCGTCGTCTCCGTTCCCTGCTTCGAACTCTTCAAGGAACAGCCGGAAACCTATCGCAATGCCATCATCGGCAAGGCACCGGTGAAAATCGCGGTGGAAGCCGCCATCCGCCAGGGCTGGGATTATTTCATCGGCTCCGACGGCGCTTTCGTTGGCATGCATTCCTTCGGTGCGTCCGCACCGGCGAAGGATCTCTTCAAGCACTTCGGCATCACGGCGGAAGCCGTTGTCGCCGCAGTCGAGGCAAAACTCGCGTGAGGGCCCCAAGCCCTCACCATTCAAGCAAAGACCAAGCCATATCTTGATCGGGAGACTGTAAATGACTGTAAAAGTTGCCATTAACGGCTTCGGCCGCATCGGCCGCAATGTTCTGCGCGCCATCGTCGAATCCGGCCGCACCGATATCGAAGTCGTTGCCATCAACGACCTCGGCCCGGTTGAAACCAACGCGCACCTGCTGCGCTACGATTCGATCCACGGCAAGTTCCCGGCTGACGTGAAGGTCGAAGGCGACACCATCATCGTTGGTGGCGGCAAGCCGATCAAGGTAACGGCTGTTCGCGATCCGGCAACGCTGCCGCACAAGGAACTGGGCGTCGATATCGCGCTCGAATGCACGGGCATCTTCACCGCCCGCGACAAGGCGGCTGCCCACCTGACCGCCGGCGCAAAGCGCGTCATCGTGTCTGCTCCGGCTGATGGCGCTGATCTCACCGTCGTTTTCGGCGTCAATGACGACCAGCTGACCAAGGACCATCTGGTCATTTCCAACGCATCCTGCACCACCAACTGCCTCGTGCCGGTTGTGAAGGTTCTCGATGACGTCGTTGGCATCGACCATGGTTTCATGACCACGATCCACTCCTACACGGGCGACCAGCCGACGCTGGACACCATGCACAAGGATCTGTACCGCGCCCGCGCCGCAGCCCTGTCCATGATCCCGACCTCGACCGGTGCAGCCAAGGCCGTTGGCCTCGTTCTGCCGCACCTCAAGGGCAAGCTGGACGGCACGTCCATCCGCGTTCCGACCCCGAACGTTTCGGTTGTCGACTTCAAGTTCATCGCCAAGCGCGACACGACGGTTGAAGAAGTCAACGAAGCGATCAAGTCCGCTTCCAACGGCAAGCTGAAGGGCATTCTCGGCTATACCGAAGAGCCGCTGGTTTCCCGCGACTTCAACCATGACAGCCATTCGTCGATCTTCGCGATCGACCAGACCAAGGTCATGGAAGGCCGGTTCGTGCGCGTTCTGTCCTGGTACGACAATGAGTGGGGCTTCTCCAACCGCATGTCGGACACGGCCGTCGCCTTCGCGAAGACCATCTGAGCATAAATCGCTCCATCAAAAGACCGGCAGGAGCAATCCTGCCGGTTTTTGTTTGCCGAAAAAAAGCCGGCGGGATTGAGGGATCCCGCCGGCGCCGATCCTGAAGCAAGGCGGGGACGCTTCGGATCGAAAACGGTCGCCGGCCGAAAAACTGGCCGTTCCCCAATACGACGGATGAGACAATCGCATCCGTCATCTTTTATTGTTGATGATGACCGGGCCACGGTCGCCGGCATTGCTCCAGATCGTATCGAAAGTCTGCTGCCGCAGTTCGCTTTGCTGCATCGAAAGCTTCATCATGCAGTCTGCAAAATCACGCGAACCTTCAGGGTAACCAAATACCCGACAGCGTTCGCGTTGGGCGGCCATGTTTTCAGCTGTCTGCTCCGTGCTGGAGCAACCCGAAACAATCGAGCCTGCCGCCAGTAATATAATGATGGATATTCGTTTCATCCGATCGCTCCGGTAATGATGAAAAGCAATTCGGAGGTGACAACTAGCGCAGCTGGATTATCGCTATGTTACGTGAAAACACGGCTGACGAATCTATTTCGGCAATCTTCCTGTCCACCCCAAGCAAAAGCTTCAGACGCAGAACAGACGTTGCTTCAAGCGGTGCACCTTCATCCGCTCGCCGAAAAAATTCCCATTTCCTGCCTTTGTCTGGTCCATTTTGAGACCGACAAGAAACACAGGGACAACGGTCGTGCGCAATGCACTTCGGCCCTGCCGTATCATTCGATACACCCCGCCTTGCGTCGCCTTTCAACGCCAACAACTCAAGCGCTGACAGACCGCAACCCGTGGCGCATTGGCTGCAGACGCGCAGAGCATTCATTGCGGCAGCCAACGCGGTTTGAATGAGGCGGTGGACGTGGAATCATTTTATCTTCTGTTGCTGGTGGCAACTGTTCTGGTTCTCGTCGCAGCCTTTTCCAGCCTCATCGCCTTCCGGTTCGGCGCGCCGCTGCTACTGCTCTTTCTGATGATCGGCCTTGCCGCGGGCGTGGATGGCCTCGGCATCGAATTCACCAACAATCCGCTCGCCTATATGCTCGGCTCGCTTGTGCTTGCCGTCATCCTTTTCGATTCCGGTTTTGGCACGTCGATACAATCCTTCCGGCTTTCGGCAGCACCCGCTGTCGCACTCGCCACAGTCGGCGTCATCCTTACTTCCGTCTTTTTCGCTGGCGCGGCCGCGCTGCTGCTCGGGCTTTCCTGGCTGGAGGGACTGTTGCTCGGCGCCATCGTCGCCTCCACGGATGCGGCGGCCGTATTCTTCCTGCTGCGCATCGGTGGCATTCACATCCGCGATCAGGTGCGCTCGACGCTGGAGGTGGAGTCCGGCACCAACGATCCCATGGCCATTTTTCTGACCGTCGCTCTGGTCGAAATCATTGCCAAGGGTCAGGGGCTGGCAGGCATAGACAGCGGTTTCCTGCTGCTGTTCATCGAAGAAATGGGCCTTGGGGTGATTTTCGGCCTGCTCGGCGGCCTCATGATAGCTACCGTGGTCAATCGCTTCGCAGCCGACCGCGGGTTGGCACCAATCTTCGTGCTGGCGCTGGCGCTGCTGGTCTTTTCCTTCACCGGCGCAATCGGCGGCAGCGGATTTCTCGCCGTCTATGTGGCGGGCATCGTTGCCGGCAACCGCAGGATTTTCGCCAAGGAGACCATACGGCGTTTCCATGAAGGGCTGACCTGGCTTGCGCAGATCATCATGTTCCTGATGCTCGGCCTTCTCGCCACGCCGTCACAATTTCCGGCAATCGCCATCCCGGCCGTGCTGCTGGCACTTTTCCTGATCTTCGTCGCCCGCCCGCTCGCAGTGTGGCTCAGCCTCATGCCCTTCAGCTATACCCAGCAGGAAACATCCTTCGTGGCATGGGTCGGCCTGCGCGGCGCGGTTTCCATCCTGCTTGCCATCATGCCCATTCTTGGCGGGCTGGATGATGCGCAGATCTATTTCAACGCCGCCTTCATCATCGTTCTGGTATCGCTCCTGGTGCAGGGCTGGACAATCAAGCCGGTGGCAACAAGGCTGGGGCTGATCGTGCCGCCACGCATGGGCGACGTCGACAAGCTGGAAGTGGACCTTCCCGGCACCGCCAATCACGAACTGATCTCCTACCGCGTCGCCAACGGCAGCGCCATCATGCAGGGCGAGCGAATTCCACGCTGGGCGATGCCTTCGCTGGTGGTGCGCGACGGCAAGTCGATCCGTTACCAATATGCCGGCCGGCTGCGGGAAAACGACCTAGTCTATCTTTTCATTGCACCCGGTTATTCGCGGCTGATCGACCGGCTGTTCGCCAGCGCCCTGCCGGTTGCCGATGACGATGCCGATTTCTTCGGCACCTTCCTTATCTCCCCCGCCCGACCGGCCAAGGAGCTGGATGCGGCCTATGGCCCCGGCCTTATTTCTCAGGCCGAACAGGCGATGAGCATTGCCGAATTGATCGAGGCGCGCCTTTCCGGAAAAGCCGATTATGCCGACCGCGTCCGCCTCGGCTCCATTGTCCTCATCGTCCGGACGCTGGACGAACATGAGGCCATCACCGGCATCGGTATCTCACTGGAACCAGTCGAGCCGGCCACCAGCCTGCCGATCTTCATCAGCTTCGGCGAGATCATCCGCCGGGTGCGCGACCATCTGGCGCAACGGCGTCAATCGCGCTCCGGCAACGCTATCGAAGACACTGCCGCACCTTCGAACGCCGTGAGAGAAAATGAGGGCTAACCGGCTTGCGTCGGCAATCAGGCATAGTATGGTCCGTGCCGAACTCGCAACAAATCAGGATCGACCCATGCCCGCTTTCAAGACCATCGACGACCTTAACGACATTGCCGGAAAGCGCGTTCTCGTCCGCGTTGATCTCAACGTGCCGGTTGCGGATGGCAAAGTGACGGACGCGACCCGTATCGAGCGGGTTGCACCGACCATTCTGGAACTGTCCGGCAAGGGCGCGAAAGTCATCCTGCTTGCCCATTTCGGCCGGCCGAAGGGCGAACCGGTGGCCGACATGTCGCTGTCGCAGATCGTCCCGACCGTCAAGGAAGTGCTGGATCACGCCGTTTCCTTCGCAGCCGATTGCATTGGTGCTCCGGCAGCCGATGCGGTCGCGAAGATGAATGATGGCGATATCCTGCTTCTGGAAAACACCCGCTTCCACAAGGGCGAAGAAAAGAACGATCCGGCATTCGTCGAGGCACTGGCCGCCAATGGCGATATCTATGTGAATGACGCCTTCTCCGCCGCTCACCGCGCCCATGCCTCCACCGAGGGCCTGGCGCGCCACCTGCCCGCCTATGCCGGCCGCACCATGCAGGCCGAGCTTGAGGCGCTGGAAAAAGGCCTTGGCCAGCCGGTCCGTCCGGTGGTCGCCATCGTCGGCGGCGCCAAGGTGTCGAGCAAGATCGATCTCCTGATGAACCTCGTCAAGAAGGTCGATGCGCTCGTCATCGGCGGTGGCATGGCCAACACCTTTCTTGCCGCCCGCGGTGCGCAGGTCGGTAAATCGCTGTGCGAACACGATCTGGCGGAAACCGCAAAACAGATCATGATCGAGGCCGCGACATCCGGCTGCGCGATCGTCCTTCCGGAAGATGGCGTGGTGGCCCGCGAGTTCAAGGCCGGTGCGGCCAATGAAACGGTCGATATCAACGCCATCCCCGCTGACGCCATGGTTCTCGATGTCGGGCCAAAATCGGTTGAAAGCATCAAGGCCTGGATTTCCCGCGCGGAAACACTCGTCTGGAATGGCCCGCTCGGCGCCTTTGAAATCGAGCCTTTCGATGCGGCGACCGTTGCAGCGGCAAAACACGCCGCCGAATGCACGAAATCGGGCAAACTCGTTTCCGTCGCCGGCGGCGGCGATACGGTCGCGGCGCTCAACCATGCCGGTGTTTCCGACGATTTCACCTATATCTCGACGGCAGGCGGCGCCTTCCTTGAATGGATGGAAGGCAAGGAATTGCCGGGCGTTGCCATCCTGACCGCTGCCAAGTAAACTCATTTCACTTGCCTGACACGAGGCCGGACAAGCCCTGCTTGCCCGGCCTTGTTTTTTGGTAAGTGCACATGGGAGGAAAAGTTTCAAACGATTGAAATCATTTCAATCGTTTCAATGAGTTAGCGTGCCATTTCCCTGCCCTGGAACTTCTGTTATCGGGAATTTATTGTGCCTTGGGAGAATAGCAAATGACCGAACGTCTCGAAGACATTGCAATCAAAATGGTCGCCGACGGCAAGGGCCTGCTCGCCGCCGACGAATCCACAGGAACGATCAAAAAGCGTTTCGACAGCATTAATCTGGAGTCCACCGAGACCGCCCGCCGCGACTATCGCGAGATGCTGTTCCGCTCCGACGACGCCATGAAGAAATACATCTCCGGCGTCATTCTCTATGAAGAAACCCTGTTCCAGAAGGCTGCCGATGGCACGCCTTTCGTTGACATCATCAAGGCCGCCGGCAGCCTGCCGGGCATCAAGGTGGATATCGGTGCAAAGCCGATGGCTTACCACCCGCATGAATTCATCACCGAAGGCCTCGACGGTCTTTATGAGCGTCTGCGCAAGTACCACGAGGCCGGTGCCCGTTTCGCCAAGTGGCGTGGCGTCATCACCATCGGTGAGCAGCGTCCGAGCTGGGGTTCGATCAAGGCTAACTCCCAGTCGCTCGCCCGTTACGCCGCTCTCTGCCAGCAAGCGGATATCGTGCCGATCGTGGAGCCTGAAGTGCTGATGGACGGCGAACCCGGCACGCACGACATCGATCGCTGTGCGGAAGTCACGCAATGGGTCCTCCAGACCGTGTTCGCGGATCTGTTCGACGCCCGCGTCAACCTTGAAGGCATGATCCTCAAGCCGAACATGATCATCGATGGCAAGAAGGCCCGCAAGGCTTCGGTCGAGGAAGTGGCGGAAAAGACCGTAAAGGTTCTGAAGGCCACCGTGCCTTCCGCCGTTCCGGGCATCGCCTTCCTTTCCGGCGGCCAGTCCTCCGAAGAAGCGACCGCGCATCTCTCCGCCATGAATTCCGGTTACGACCTGCCCTGGTCGCTGACCTATTCGTATGGCCGCGCGCTCCAGGACACCGCACTCAAGACTTGGGGCGGCAAGCAGGAGAATGTCGCTGCCGGCCAGCGCGCCTTCACGCACCGCGCTGCCATGAACAGCCTTGCCGCCAAGGGCAACTGGAAACTGGAACTCGAAAAGGCCGCATAAGGCCCTTCGACATGCAGTCAAAATAATCAAAGCCGCCCCGCTGGGCGGCTTTTGCTTTACGGACGCAGCAAAAGCGTCGCCGACCAGATGACAAAGGCGGCCACCGCGATCTTCCAGCAATCGCCTCTTTTCTTAAGGCCCGGCAGACCCAGAGGCCGGATGATCTGGACCACCATCGCCAGCAGTAAAAAAAGCCCGATCGCCTTTGTCATTTATTGAGCCTTTTCTTTATTTCTGCATCGTCACAGGCTGGACATTTTTACCGTTCACCAGAAGAGTGCAACTCATTCGGGTAATCCCGTTCTATGGCCTGTCCGACCGTCCGTCCGAACGCATGAGAGTGTCTTCATGAGCAGAAATCTTCTACCCGTATTCGCTCTTTTATCCAGCACTCTGTTTCTTTTTCTCGGGAACGGCCTTCAGGGCCTCGTGCTGCCGGTTCGCGGTTCGGCGGAAGGTTACTCCAATGAAATCCTGGGCTTTCTCGGCACCTCCTGGGCGGCCGGCTTCGTCATCGGCTGTTTCGTGGCGCCCGCCATCGTTCGCCGTGCAGGCCATGTGAGGGCCTTTGGCTCCTTCGTTGCGCTGATCTGCCTGACGGTGCTGATGACCGGCCTGATCGTCGATGATGTCTGGTGGATTGCCCTGCGCGCACTTACCGGCTTCTGCACCGCCGGCACCTCGATGATCATCGAAAGCTGGCTTAACGAGCGCGCCACCAATGAGAGCCGCGGCATGATCTTTTCGCTCTATATCGCCATTACGCTGCTCGGCGTCGTGGCAGGGCAGATGATCGTGCCGATGGGCGACATCAGCAATACCTCGCTGTTCATGATCTGCGGCATCATCTATTGCATCGCCATTCTGCCAGCCACGCTTTCCAAGGCGGCAAGCCCCCAACCCTTGCAGAAGGTCAGTCTGGATTTACCGGCGCTCTACCGCAATTCACCGGTCTCTTTCGTCGGCATTCTGATGATCGGCATCGCCAACGGCGCTTATGGTACGCTTGGCGCTGTCTTCGGCGCACGGGCCGGCCTTGACCCGACCATGATCGCCATCATGGTCTCCGTCACCATTTTCGTCGGCGCGCTGGCGCAGTTTCCGGCGGGTCGCCTCTCTGACCGGATAGATCGCCGTTACGTACTGGCCGGGTTGGCCGGGCTCGGCGCGGTCGCGGGCCTTGCCGTCGCGGCGGTGCAACCCCATGATGTCTATGTACTGATTGCCATGATCGCCGTTTATGGTGCCGCTGCCAACGCGCTCTATCCCATTGCCGTCGCGCACGCCAACGACTATGCCGCCTCGGAAGACTTCGTGAAGGTCTCCGGCGGGTTGTTGCTGCTTTACGGCATCGGCACCATTATCGGCCCGACACTCGGCGGCGCGGTCATGACCTATTCCGGTCCCTATGCCCTGTTTCTGGTCACGGCCGTGGCCCACGTGCTGATCACAGCATATGCCATCATCAGAAGCCGTCAGCGCGCCGCCCTTTCAACCGACGAGAAAGACAATTTCTCGACGATGATGCCAACCACACCTTCACCGCTTGTTACGCCGGAAAGTATTGCGCTTGACCCGCGCGCGCCGCAATATTCCGAAGACGATGGCGACTATGTGGAAAAAGGAGCAGGCATATGAGCCTCTTTGACGATGACCGCCCGCAAAAACCCGTGGCGCATGAGATCGGCAGCGATCTCAGCCTTCTTTCAGTCGATGAGCTGAGTAGCCGTATCGATCTTCTGCAGGCCGAAATCACCCGGCTGGAGGAGGAGAGGACCCGAAAATCCGCCGGCCGACTGGCGGCGGAAAACCTCTTCCGATCCTGACAGAAATTAAAGAAAAACCCGCAGTCAATGCCCTTCGGCGGCAAGCTGCAGCGTTGATGGTAAACGGGAATGAATATTCTGGCGCAGTCTTTCGTTTACCATTAACCAAAAATTAAGCTTTCTGAGAGATTACTATACATGTCCAGTTCTTCTGGACCTCAGGCATCTTCTCCATACGGCGAATTGGTCTGATTTTTCTCCCTGTTTTACCTTGAGAGCCGCTTTCGCGGCTCTTTTTTTACCGCGCACCGGTTTCGGTAAAACTGTGGGTATTAACCCTTCTTTAATAATTGCCTTGCGCATTTCGGGTAAAGATACCATCCTGAAAACACTAAAAGGCCGGAACAAAACATCCGAGTCTTCGTTGCCTGACAGTGTGGTGCGTGAGCAGGGATTTAAAGAAATGTCGGAACAGGTTTTAAATACCATAAGCTTTGCGGGGCGCGCTGCTGCTTCCAACCAGTTCAAAACCCTCTATACTGAGGGCATGACTTTGGTTGAGGAAACGGCAAGCTATCTCGATGGCGCCGGCCGCGTTGCCTCGAAGGTTCTGCCGCGCATGGCATCGGTCCTTTACGCAGCAGAATCGATGCGTCTCACCACCCGCCTGATGCAGATGGCCTCCTGGCTGCTTCTGCAGCGCGCCGTCAACAATGGCGAAATGACGCGGGACCAGGTTCTGAGCGAAAAGAGCAAGGTGCGTCTCGACAGCTTCAATGTCGACCGCAATGCGCCGGGCTGGAACGACCTGCCGGAATCTTTCCGTGACCTCATCGAACGGTCGCTGCGTCTCCAGAACCGCATCGCCCTTCTCGACCGCGAAATATACCGTCCGTCCGAAGCCACCAAGGTGCCGGACAATGAAAACAGCGTGCAGGCGCAGCTCAATCTCCTGCGCACGGCTTTCTCCATCAACTGAGAAAAGACGACCTTATCCGGACAATTTGAAAAGCAGGCTCATCGGCCTGCTTTTTTGTTTTGGTATTATGTCGAGTGAACGCCACCACCAAAACAGGGCAACAAAAAAGCCCGGCAAAACCGGGCTTTTTTTAAAACGATCCGTCCGCAAGTGGATCAGAGGCCAAGGCCGCCGAAACGCTTGTTGAACTTGGAAACGCGACCACCGCGGTCCATAAGCTGCTGGTTGCCGCCCGTCCATGCCGGATGGGACTTGGGGTCGATTTCAAGGTTCATGACAGCGCCTTCCGAACCCCAGGTGGAGCGGGTTTCGTATTCGGTGCCATCGGTCATGACCACCTTGATCGTGTGGTAAGCGGGATGGATATCAGCCTTCATGACAATCTTCCTGGTTAAGTGACGTGCGGTCCATTGCCGCAATTGCGTCAATTGAGCCATTTCAATAAATGAAGCCATAGACCAGATGGGCTATGGCTTCCCAATTCGATGCGGAGCCTATACATGAAGGTCGCCGAGATAACAAGAGCCTGCCATACCCTTGTGAAAGGAGATGGCCGCCAGGGCAGGAATTTTACCGCACGCCGGAAATCTTCTCCCTAAATGGCCGAAAATGGCATGGAACGAGGAGCATCAGGCACGTGGCAGACATAGAAGAGCAGAAAGCAGCAAAACAGAGAAGCCTGAAGCCACTTCTCAGCCTGTTTCCCTATCTCAGGCGTTATCGCGGCCTGATGGCGGCGGCCCTTTTTGCGCTTGTTCTTTCTTCCGCCACCACGCTGGCGCTGCCGCTTGCCGTTCGTCGCATCATCGACCACGGTTTTCAGACGCCGGATGGCGGCATGATCAACAGCTATTTCGCGGTGCTTCTGGCAATTGCCGTCCTGCTCGCGCTCGCCAGCGCCATGCGTTATTATTATGTCATGACGATTGGTGAGCGGGTTGTCGCTGATCTGCGTCGCGATGTCTTTGCCCACCTCACCACGTTGTCGCAACAGTTTTTCGATAGTAACCGCTCCGGCGAACTGACCTCGCGGCTGACCGCAGATACGGTGCAGATTCGCTCGGCTTTCGGTTCATCGGCCTCGGTGGCACTGCGCAACATCATCATGTGTTGTGGCGCAGTGGTGATGATGATCTATACCAGCCCCGGTCTTTCCGGCCTCGCGCTGCTTGCCATTCCCTTCATCGTTTTTCCGCTGATCGCTTTCGGACGGTCTGTTCGTGCCCGCTCCCGCACGACGCAGGATACGCTGGCCAATTCTGCCGCCTATGCCTCCGAGACGATCGCCGCAAGCCGCACCGTGCAGTCCTTCAATGCCGAAGCGCTGGCGAATGCCCGTTACGGCACCTCCGTGGAAGCGGCTTATCAGGGTGCACGCGCGGCGATCGGCGCCCGCTCCATCCTCACCGCCGTCGCCATTGCGCTGGTCTTCGGAAGCGTTGTCGGCATTCTCTGGTATGGCGCGCAGAGCGTCCTTTCCGGCGGCATGACGGCAGGAACGCTCGGCCAGTTCGTGCTTTATTCGGTGATTGCCGCCAGCGGTCTTGGCCAGCTCTCTGAAGTCTGGGGTGAGCTGGCACAGGCGGGTGGTGCTGCCGAACGGCTTTCCGAGCTGCTGAATGAGCGCTCGCCCGTGATCGAACCCACGGCACCTGTTGCCATGGTTGAGCCACCGCGCGGCGAGGCCGAATTTGAGAATGTCGATTTCGTCTATCCACTGGCGGCGGGACGCCCAACCCTTTCCGGCCTTTCGTTCAAGGTCGGCGCCGGCGAGACGGTGGCCATTGTCGGCCCATCCGGTGCTGGCAAGAGCACGGTGTTTTCGCTGCTGATGCGGTTTTACGATCCGCAACAGGGCCGCATCACGGTCGATGGCGCTGATATTCGCGATGTCAGCCTGACCGATCTGCGCGCGCGCCTGTCCATCGTTCCGCAGGATGTGGCGATCTTTGCCTCCTCCATTCACGATAATATCGCTTTCGGCCGGCCGCAGGCGACTCGCGAAGAGGTCCGCGCCGCCGCCATCGCCGCACAGGCAGACAGTTTCATCGAACGCCTCACCGATGGTTATGACACGCAGATGGGCGAGCGCGGCGTGACGCTTTCCGGCGGCCAGCGCCAGCGCATAGCCATTGCGCGCGCCATTTTACGCGACGCGCCGATCCTGCTTCTCGACGAGGCAACCTCGGCGCTCGATGCGGAAAGCGAAACGCTGGTGCAAAAGGCGCTCGATGAGTTGATGAACACCCGCACCACCATCGTCATCGCCCACCGCCTGGCCACCGTGCTGAAGGCAGACCGCATTCTGGTGATGGATGACGGCCGCATCATCGAGGAAGGCACGCATCAGAGCCTCATTCGCCAGAATGGCCTTTATGCACGACTGGCCCGGCTGCAATTCCAGACCGGACCGGACGAGTTGCGCGCCCAGGCCTGAGCCGTTTAAGCTAGGACGCTGCGCCCCGCAACGCGACCCGAAAACAGGCAGCCGCCAAGAAATGTGCCTTCGAGCGCATTATAGCCATGCATGCCGCCGCCGCCAAAACCGGCCACTTCACCGGCGGCATAAAGTCCCGGCACCGGCTCACCGGCAGCATCCAGCACCCGTGCCTCAAGGTCGGTATGCAGGCCACCAAGCGTTTTGCGCGTCAGCACATGCAGGCGCACCGCGATCAACGGCCCCATCGCGGGATCGAGCAAGCGGTGTGGTTTTGCCGTCCGCATCAGCTTGTCGCCGAGATAACGGCGCGCGCCATGGATCGCGGTCACCTGCGCATCCTTGCTGAAACCATTCACGATTTCCCGGTCACGCGCTTCAATTTGCCGGCGGATATGATCGATATCCAGCCGCGCGTCGCCGCTGATGGCGTTCATCGCCGCCACAAGCTCCTCCAGCGTATCGCGGACAGCGAAATCCTCACCGCGCTCCATGAAAGCCCGCACCGGTCCCGGCGGCTCCTTGCCCAACCGTTTGAGCAGCAGCCGCACATCCTTGCCCGTCAGATCCGGATTTTGCTCGGAGCCGGAAAGCGCGAATTCCTTCTTGATGATCGCCTTGGTCAGAATGAACCAGCTATGACCGCTGCCGCGCTCGCCCAGCAGTTTTAGAGTGCCGAGCGTATCGAAGCCCGGCATGGCGGGGGCGGCAAGACGGTTTCCATCCGCATCGCACCAGAAGGATGAGGGGCCGGGCAGGATGCGGATACCGTGACCCGGCCAGATCGGGTCGTGGTTCTTCACGCCTTCCGTGTAATGCCACATGCGATCGGGGTTGATGACGGCGCCGCCCGCCGCCTCGGTGATCGCGATCATGCGGCCATCCACATGTGCCGGCACGCCGCAGACCATATCTGCCGGAGGCTTGCCCAGCCGCTCCACCGGCCAGTTGCGTCTTACCAGCTCCTGATTACCGCCAATGCCGCCGGAACTGACAATAACCGCCGAGGCCGAAAGGGTGAAATTACCCTCAACTTTTCGGCTGCTCTGTTGCCCACGCAACACCGGATCCGTTGCAAGGACCGCACCGGAAACGCCAATCACCCGGCCATCGGTCGTATCCAGATGGTCAACGCGGTGGCGGAAACGAAAAGTGAGCCAGCCATTTGCCACCATGACCTTCGCCTTTTCGACAAAAGGTGCCAGCACGCCAGGGCCGGTTCCCCAAGTGACATGAAACCGCGGAACGGAATTGCCGTGACCATCGGCAAGCGCTCCGCCGCGTTCAGCCCAGCCGACCACGGGAAACCAGCGCATGCCCATCCGGTGTAACCACTCACGCTTCTCGCCAGCCGCAAAATCCAGATAGGCTTCCGCCCAGCGGCGCGGCCAATGATCCTCGGGACGGTCGAAACCGGCCGAACCGAACCAGTCCTGCCTTGCGAGATCGAGATTGTCACGCACCCGCATCCGACGCTGCTCGGGGCTATCAACAAAAAACAGACCACCTAGCGACCAGAAGGCCTGTCCGCCGAGGTTCTGCTCGCCCTCCTGATCCACGACACAGACGCTCAGTCCTCGCTCGGCCGCCTCGGTCGCCGCCACCAGCCCGGCAAGCCCCGCACCGACGATGATCACATCATATCGCTCCATCAACCCCTCCCAGACATGACGGAATTACCTTTACGCGAACGTAAATTTACTTCCGCCAGAAGGCAACCACCATGATACCGCAGCGATGTCAGCGTTCGGTGAGCTTGAGTTCGATACGACGGTTCTGCTGGCGGGCTTCCGGCGTATCGCCTTCGGCAATCGGCTGAAACTCGCCAAAGCCGGCGGCAACCAGCCGGTTTGCCGGCACGCCCCTGGAGATCAGGAATTTCACCACCGAGGTGGCGCGGGCCGAGGAAAGTTCCCAATTGTCGCGGAAACGGCCGGACCCTGAAAGCTGAACATTGTCCGTATGGCCATCCACACGCAGGACCCAGTTGATCTCGGCCGGGATTTCCTTGGCGAGATCGATCAGCGCAGCCGCCAGTTTCTCCATTTCCGCCTGCCCGGCCGGATTGAGGTCATTGCCGCCGGAAGGAAACAGCACTTCGGACTGGAAAACGAAACGGTCACCAACGATGCGGATATTTTCGCGATCCGAGAGGATTTCGCGCAGCCGGCCGAAGAAATCCGAACGATAGCGGTTCAGTTCCTGCACTCGTTGTGCCAGCGCGACATTGAGGCGGCGGCCGAGATCGGCAATCTTGACCTGGGACGAAGTATCCTTGGCTTCCGATGCCTGCAGGGCGGCTTCCACTGAAGCGATCTGTGCCCTCAGCGCCGCAATCTGCTGGTTGAGCAATTCGATCTGCGCAGACGCACGGGAGTTGGCCTGCTTCTGGTCATCCAGCTCGCCGGTCAGGCTGCCGATCCGGGCATTGGCGTTCGCACTGCTGCCCGATCCCGCATCGAGAAGCGCCTGCAGGCGCGAACGCTCATTTTCCGATGAGGCGAGCGTCGATTGCAGGCTTGCCAGCGCGTCCTCAATATCCTGCTTGTTGCCCTTTTCCATGGCCAGAAGTTCGGTCAATTCGGCAATCTGGCTGTTGAGGCGCGTCAGTACCTCGTCCTTGCCGGTAATTTCCCGCGAGAGGACAAACTGCGCCAGCACGAAGACGGTCAGCAGAAACATGATGGCCATGAGCAGCGTCGACAACGCATCGACGAAACCCGGCCAATAATCCACACCCCTGTCGCGGCGGCGGTTGCGCGCAAGCGCCATGGCTACTCGCTCCCGTTATCGTGCCGGGTGCGTCCGGAGGATTTTGTTTCGCTGTCAATGCGCGTCGACAGCCGGTCGAGCGTGCGGCGAAGCGATTTCGATTCTTCCTGTTGCGCCTCGATCCAGTCGCGCAGCATCTGCTGTTCGCTGCGCATATTCTTGACGAGGCCCTGAATGCCTTCGGCAAGGCTGGTCATGGCCGCAAGCGAACGCTCGGTGCTGACCATGGCGCCGGCTTCAGCCTTGAATTCCCTTGGGCCCTCCACCGTCGTATCGGTGACAGAAGACAGCCAGTTTTCAAGCTGTGTATAAAAGCGGTTCTGGGCGCGGCCGGCCTGAAGATCGAGAAAACCGAGGATCAGCGAACCCGAAAGACCGAGAAGCGACGAGGAAAACGCCGTTCCCATGCCGGCAAGCGGTGCTGTGAGACCCGCTTTGAGCGAGCTTAGAATATCGTTGCTGTCGCCGGCGCTCGGATCAAGCGACTGGATGACATTACTGATGGCGCCGATGGTGCCGATCAGGCCCCAGAAGGTGCCGAGCAGACCGAGAAACACCAGAAGGCCGACGAGATAACGCGACGTGTCACGCGATTCATCAAGACGTGTCCCTATGGAATCGAGGATGGTCCGCTGCGTGACGGTGGAAAGCCGAACCTCGCCGCGCTTGCCGATCAGCGTGCTCATGGGGGCAAGCAGTTTGGGCGCACGACCGACCTTTTCGGCGCTGCCGGCAGCGCGGAAGGCATTAAACCAGCGTACTTCAGAGCGCAGGCTCATGGTCTGGGTAAACACCAGAATGATGCCGATGGCCAAAACGCCGAGAATGAAGCCGTTGAGACCGGGATTGGTCATGAAGGCGGTGTGCGCCTGCCGGTAAAGAATGGCCGCCAGGAAGCCGACGAGGATCAGAAACAGAACCATCGTCCACAGAAACGGTGTGGGGCTGGACAGCTTGTGGCTGTATTGCCGCGTGGTCACCGGTTTCTCGACGCCGAGATCAAGTAACTCCGAATCCGCCATAACGTTCGCATTCCCTTCGGTCACGTATCTAGCGGAAGCTATTTGAAAATTGCGACGATTTGAAGCGAAAAGCCGGTCTTTCGTCACAGGCATTTTACAAAACCGGAAGCGGACCGTGCGCAGAAAAACAAAAACGCCCGGCAAGGGTTCGCCGGGCGCCTGAAACTTGCATTAAACGGCAGGTTTTCTGCCGAAATCGATCAGCGGCCCGGTATCGGGCGGTTGGCGACTTCCACAAGCGACTTGTGGATATATTCATTTCCGGCTGCAACGGTGCCGCTGCCGAAGATATCCGTGCCGCCCTTGATGTCGGAAGCAAAACCGCCGGCCTCACGAATCAGCACTAGACCGGCCGCCATATCCCACGGAGAAAGCTCGGCTTCCCAGAAGCCATCCAGACGGCCTGCTGCCACATAGGCGAGATCGAGTGCTGCAGCGCCCATACGGCGGATGCCGGCGGCCTCGCCCATGACGTGGCGAAGCTCGACGAGGAATTTGCCATGATTGCCGCGGCCAAGATGCGGAACGCCGCAGCCGATGACGCAATCGGTCAGCGCTTTGCGTGCAGCAACGCGAATGCGGCGATCATTGAGGAACGCGCCGCCGCCACGCTCGGCGGTGTAGAGTTCGTCGGTGGCCGGATTGAAGATCACGCCGGCGACAACTTCACCATTGCGCTCGAGCGCGATGGAAACGGCGAAATGCGGAATGCCGTGTAGGAAGTTGGTGGTGCCATCAAGCGGATCGACGATCCAGCGATGCGCGCCATCCGTGCCCTTTTCCTCGCCACCTTCCTCGCCCAGAAAGTCGTAGGTCGGGCGGGCTTTCATCAGCTCGTCGCGCACGATCTTTTCGGCTTTCAGATCCGCCTGCGAGACGAAATCGCTCGGTCCCTTGACCGAAACCTGAAGGTTCTGCACTTCACCGAAGTCACGCGACAAAGACTTACCCGCCTTGATGGCGGCCTGAACCATGACATTGAGAAGGGCTGAACGGGCCATCGAATTTGTTTCCTGGAAAGCTTGCGAACCGCCCGAAAGCGCATCGGGCAGGCACGTCATTATTTTCTTGAATTGAAAGTTTTCGGTTCAAGACCACAAAACGCGCGGAAATTCAAGGCAAAAAGCCCGCACCGGCCAGCCGGCACCGGAAGATCGGGCCTGCATCACGTCGGACGGAAACGATTTGCGGCCTCTATCCCCTTTTTCTGCTGCTCGTCGGTGATGCCGAGATAAAAATCCTCGAGAGCCGGATCCTTGAGCCCGGCGCGGCGGGAAAGCACATACCATTTGGCCGCCTCCACCGGATCTGGCCGGGTGCCGAGCGCCTGAATGTAAAGATGCGCCACCTTGTTCTGCGCAATGACATTGCCGCGCTGCGCCGCGCCATAAAGCCAGCGGAAGCCCTCTTCCAGATTTCTCTCGCCACCGAAACCGTTGACCAGCCAGATGCCGAGATCGACCTGCGCGGTATCGTATCCTGCCTTTGCGGCCCGCATCAGCCAATCCCGCGCCTTGGCCTTCTTGTCTGCCGGCACATCCTTGACCGACCAGTAAATCTGCGACACCGCATATTGCGCGTCGGCAATGCCCTGCTCGGCGGATTTTTCGTAGAATGGCATGGCCATCAGCAGGCCCTTGGCGCCGGGATTTTCCGAAACCAGTATCTGCCCCCAGTTGAACTGAGCGGACGCATTGCCGGCTTCCGCCGCCCGGCGCATGAAATCGTCGGCCTTGGCCTTGTCGCGGGTAACGAATTTGCCTTCCATCAGGATCAGGGCGAATTTGAACATGGCAACGGGATCGCCACCCTGCGCCGCCTGCTGATACCAGAAGGCCGAGGTCTTCTCGTCGCGAGCGATACCAAGGCCGCGCGACATCATTTCGGCCACCAGCGTCTGCGCGGACGCATCGCCGTTTTGCGCGCGGCTCAGCGCCTTGTCGAGCGCCTGCACATATTCGCCGCGCTGGAAATGCCCGTAGGCCTCATCTATCCTGCCCTTGAATTCCTTCTCAGGCGGCAGTGCCGGCAGGTCTGCGCCCATGCGCTGATAGACGTTGACGCCCTGCGACGGCTGCAGATCCTTCTGTTCCTCGGATTGCACCCTGCCCTGACGGGAAGGCTGCGCCTCATCCTCCATCTGGCGGGAGAGCGCATTGCTCTCGCTTTGCGGCCCGGATTGAGCAAAGGCAACGCCCGCCGGTGCGCCAAAAGCAAGCGCCAGCAGCGAAACGGAAAAGCAGAAAGGAACCGAGCGCATGAACATCGCCTGTATCAACCGCCAAACCGTGGCGCTTTTTCGTCAAGCAAAGCGTTGATTTCAGAAACCGCCTGGGCGGCACCGGCGTCATTGCCGAAAACGCCGCTGCGCATCGCCACAAATTCCACGCCGGTTTCAGCCACGGCAACCACCGAGGACGGATCCGTGCCGCCCATGACGATGGCCGGGATTTCGATCATCGACGCCCACCACTCGCCAAGCGCCAGGTTTTTGGGATGGGCCTCCGGCTTGATGTCACCTTCCAGCTTGCCAAAAAAGACGTAATCCGGATTGGCCTCACCCATCTCCAGAGCCTTGTGGCGGTCATCCGCATTGCCACCGCCGACGATCAGTTTCGGCGTAAAGTTTTCCACGGCCTCGGCAAGCGCCTCGGCATTACCAGCCACATGCAGGCCATCCGCCTTCACCCGGCTGGCGACGCGGCTGTCGCCGGCGATGAGAGCGGCAGCACCCACTTTCTGAACGGTCGGCACAATGAGTTCGGCCCACTTCTGGAAAGACGCGTCATCCAGATCGTATTGCGGAATGATGACGGAGGCCACATCGCCGCCCCGCAATGCGTCTTCCAAATCTGCCGCCTGCTTTTGCGCATCGCCCGATTGCGGGACGATCAGGACAAGGCGGCAACGGTCTTCAACTATGGTCATCGGTTCGTCCATTTCAGGCAGAAGACACTTCCGGAGCGATCTGCACTCGTTTTGATATGATAAATCCGATAAACCGGACCGGCGAAAGGATCAACCATCCATCCATGCTGACCGATTTTCATTTTTTTCTCGTCGCCATTCCCGCAGTCGTGCTTGTCGGCCTTTCCAAGGGTGGGCTGGGTGGTGCGCTGGCACTGATGGGCGTGCCGCTTATGGCACTGGCGATCCCGCCCGTGCAGGCGGCGGCGATCTTTCTGCCGATCCTGATCGTCATGGATCTCGTGGCGCTTTGGGCGTGGCGGCACCATAACCATCGTCAAACGCTCCTCATCATGTTGCCGGGCGCAATCGCCGGCATCACGCTCGGTTGGGCCACCTCGAGCCTCATATCGGCAGACGCCATGCGCCTTGTCGTCGCCTCGGTAACCATCCTCTTCGTCATGCGCTATTTTTACGAGAGCTTCAAAAGCCGAAGGGGGCAGGCAATCCCGGCCAAACCGCAACGACCGGCGGCCGCGACGCTCTGGTCCAGCCTGTCGGGTTATGCGAGTTTCGTCGCCCATGCGGGCGGGCCGCCCTTCCAGATCTACGTCCTGCCGCTAAAACTGGATCCCAAAACCTATACCGGCATGAGCGTGCGTTTCTTCGCCATCATGAATGCAATCAAGCTCATCCCCTATTTTGCGCTGGGTGCGCTTGACGCCACCAACCTCAAGACATCGGCAAGCCTGCTGCCCGTGGCGATGCTGGCGACACTCGCTGGCGCCAAAGTGGTGAAATACATGAAACCATCAGTGTTTTATCCGCTCATGTATACGATGGCGCTTGTCGCCGCATCGAAGCTGCTATGGGACGGGTTGCCGTTTTAGCCTTCGACAGCCAATAAAAAGCCCCGACTGCACCACAGGTGCTGCCGGGGCCGAAAGAGAACAAACCGTCAGTCCTTCATTTCATCAAAGGCTGCGGTGTAGCTTATTCCATTCAATGCCTAGTGGAGGCTCTGAGCCTCTGCAATTCATCCTTCAGGCGCAGTTTACGACGTTTGAGGTCGGCAATCTCCGTATCGTCCGAAGACGGGGAAGCAAGAATACTTTCGAGCTGCTCCTCCAGAGCGCCGTGTTTCTTTTCGAGCGATGCAATATGAGCCTGAATGGTCATGCGGCACGTCCTTCCTTTTTTAAACCTACCTCCAGCTCTCCATCGCTGGAGTTTCAGGTTTGCGACGACAATGTGACATGGATTAACGATATTGTCGAAGGCGAAATGAAGGCAATAAGTGGGCAATTTGGTCGCAAGGGATAACTTCCCGTTACCGCGATTTGATGATAGAGGCTCGTGAACGATGACATACGCGCCGGAGGCTATCCGGCTGGCATAAAATGGGGATGACAAGATGCCCGATCAGGACCAGGCGGACATCAGGCTCACGCTGGCGCGGCTGCGCCAGGAGCATGAGGACTATGACGCGGCGATCAACGCGATGATCCAGACCAGCTGCGATGCGCTGCGGATACAGCGCATGAAAAAGAAAAAGCTGGCCGTCAAGGACAAGATGACCCAGATCGAAGATCAGGTCATTCCCGACATCATCGCCTGATCCGGAGAAATCACGTGACAGCAGAAACACCCCCCGTCGCCATCATCATGGGCAGCCAGTCGGACTGGGAGACCATGAAGAACGCCGCCGATACGCTCGATGCGCTTGATGTCGAATATGAAGCGCGCATCATTTCCGCCCACCGCACGCCGGACCGGCTTTATGATTTCGCCAATGGCGCCAAAGACGAAGGCTTCAAGGTCATCATCGCAGGTGCTGGCGGCGCCGCCCACCTGCCGGGCATGACCGCCGCCATGACGCCTCTGCCTGTCTTCGGCGTTCCGGTACAGTCCAAGACCATGTCCGGACAGGACAGCCTCTACTCCATCGTGCAGATGCCGGCCGGCATTCCCGTCGGCACGCTTGCCATCGGCAAGGCCGGCGCCATCAATGCCGCACTTCTGGCGGCTGCGGTTCTGGCGCTCAGTGACGAGGATCTGGCCGACCGGCTGGATGCATGGCGCGCGCGCCAGTCGGCAGCCGTCGCCGAATATCCGATGGACAGCGCCCAGTGATGGCGAAGATGAATGATCTGACCATCGGCATCATTGGCGGCGGGCAGCTTGGCCGCATGCTGGCGATGGCGGCCGCGCGTCTCAACCACCGTACCATCGTGCTGGAGCCGCAGGCTGATTGTCCGGCCGCCCAGGTTTGCAACGACCAGATCGTCGCGGATTATGACGATGAAAGCGCCCTTGCGGAACTCGCCCGTCGCTGCGATGTCGTGACCTATGAATTCGAGAACGTGCCTGTGGCGGCAGCCGAAATGCTCGCCGCCTCCGTTCCCGTCTATCCGCCGCCACAGGCGCTCAACGCCTCGCAGGACAGGCTGACCGAGAAGCGCTTCCTCAACGGTTGCGGCATTCCGACGGCCGATTTTCGCGCCATCGACAGCCAGGAAGAACTGGAGGCCGCCCTGGCGGCTTTTGGTGGCAAGGGCGTGCTGAAAACCCGCCGCATGGGCTATGACGGCAAAGGACAGCGCCTGTTCCGCGGTGGCGAGGACGGCGCAGGTGCTTTCGACGCGCTCGGTGGCGTGCCGCTCATCCTTGAGAGCTTCGTCGCCTTCGAGCGGGAAATATCGATTATCGCCGCTCGCTTCAGGGACGGCACCGTTGTCTGCTACGATCCGGCTGAAAACGTCCATCTGAACGGCATTCTGCACACATCGACCGTGCCGGCTGCGCTCTCGAAAGCGGCTGCGGCAGTTTCCGTCCAGTCTGCGGAGAAGCTTCTGGCGGCGCTGGATTATGTCGGCGTCATCGGCATCGAATTCTTCGTGCTGTCCGATGGCTCTCTGGTTGCCAATGAAATGGCGCCGCGCGTGCACAATACCGGCCACTGGACGGAAGCCGCCTGTGTGATCTCGCAATTCGAGCAGCATATACGGGCAGTGTCCGGCCTTGCGCCCGGCAGCGCGGCCCGTCATTCGGATTGTGTCATGACCAACCTCATCGGTGACGACATTGATGATGTTCCGGCATGGCTGTCGAAAAAAGACTGTCTCGTACACCTCTACGGCAAGACGGAAGCACGACCCGGCCGCAAGATGGGCCATGTGACCGAGCTTTTGCACACAGGAAAAGCCTCAGTCTTTTAAGGCAAAGACACCTGCAAGTGTTGACAGGCAGGGGTCAAACGGGTATTTGCCTGCCAACCGAAAAGAGCGCGCCCCGTTGCGCGCTTTTGATTGTTTGAATAAGCACGGTAAAAGCCGTGCAAAACTGCGGACCAGTAAAATGAAAATCAAGAATTCGCTTAAAGCGCTTAAGGCCCGTCACCGCGATAACCGCCTGGTTCGCCGCAAGGGCCGCGTCTACATCATCAACAAGCAGAACCCGCGCTTCAAGGCTCGTCAGGGCTGATTGACTGCGACTGCGGTTCGCGCTCAACGTCGCGGATCACTTTGTTGACAGAGCAAAACTTTGCATTTGATATTGGGCGCAGGCGGGTTAATCTTTAACCCATGCGCCCAAATCGTTTTTGCATGGCTATTATCGTCGCTCAGGGTCTCCTATTATCAGGACTGACCTCCATCGCTCATGCCACGGATGGACAAACGCCTGCGGCCACGCAAGCCGCGCCTTCACCGGCCGGAACCATCGACACGCTTTTTGCATCGTTGAAAAAAGAGCGAAATGCGGTCAAGGCGCGCAGCATCGCCAACCAGATTGCATCCGAATGGAACGATTCCGGCAGCGCGACGATCAATCTCCTGATGCAATGGGCAGGCGAAGCCTCCGACGAAAAGCGCAACGCCGCGGCTTACGATTTTCTCGATCAGATCATTCTGCTCGATCCGGGTTATGTGCAGGCGCCCTATCGCCGCGCCATGGTGCATTTTGCCGATGGCGACACCCGCAAGGCGATGGCGGATATCAACCTGACGCTCGAAAAGGAGCCGCGCTATTTTCCAGCGCTGGCGAGCCTTGCCAATATCCTCGAAGCCTCCGGACGCGACGAACTGGCGCTGAAAGCATGGGAGCGTTATCTGGCGCTTTATCCAGCTGACAAGGACGCCCGCAAACAGGCCATCGATCTTTCCGAGAAGCTTGCCGGCACACGCGGCTGAGTTCCAAGGGGCCAAACAAAAATCGCCGCAAAAGCGGCGATTTTTTATTGAGTGACCGTCAGCCGATCATTCCATGCCAAGTGCTGCCATATAGGTCTGCAGGATGGTTTCTTCCTCGATGCGCTCGTTGGCATCCTTCTTGCGCAGGCGGATGATGGTGCGGATCGCCTTGGTATCGTAACCACGACCCTTCGCCTCGCCCATGACATCCTTGATGTCGCCCTGAATGGCAGCCTTTTCTTCTTCGAGACGCTCGACGCGCTCGATGAACTGGCGCAGTTCGGCGGCGGCGACGGTTTCGGTGGTGCTCGTTTCGTCCATCATATCATCCTTCGTAGTGGCGGCTCTTTCGCGTGAGCCCTGTTCATTGCATCCGGGCTAAAACTTTCGCCGGTCGCCGCCAGCCGGGCGGCACAAATTCAGGCCTGTGAACTGCCCATTGCCGGGCTTCACGTCAAGTCGTTTCCGTCGATCGGGGGTTATTCCTTCGGTCTGTTCTGCTCAAAGGCGGCTTTCTGGGCGTCGCTCGCCTCCGCCTGATATTTTTCCTTCCAGTCATCATAAGGCATGCCATAGACGATTTCACGGGATTGATCCTTGCTGAGCGGAGCGCCAGCCGCCTCAGACGCTTCCCGGTACCAGTTGGAAAGGCAATTGCGGCAGAAGCCGGCAAGATTCATCAGATCGATATTCTGCACATCGTGGCGCTCACGAAGATGCTGCACCAGACGGCGGAAGGCAGCCGCCTCGAACTCGATCTGCTGTGTGTCGTTCTCTTTCGTCATGGGGCAACTCCAGGCTCAATAGGGGCCGGTGCGGGAGGCGAATAGCTGATATTCATGCAAAACCGGATCGTCGTTCATTGCGGCGAAAATGGGAGCAAGACGGTTCGACCAGGCCGCAATCCCCTCCTCATCTGCGATCAGATCCTGCCGAACCTCCAGAAGCGCATGCGGTATGCCCTTCATCATGCAGTGGCGATACATGGTATCGCCCTTCAACGCCCCGTCATAGGGCTCGTTGTCGCCGACGAGAATGTCGCCGGTCGCACGCAGATGCGCCAGGAGCGGGTCGACCACGCGGTTATCCGTGTCCCACAGAACCGCCGCATGCCAGGGGCGCGGCGTTTCCTTCCAGAAGGGCGTGTAGGAATGCAGCGACAGAACAAGCGGCGCTTCACCCGAGGCTTCGGCAACGCCGGTCAGCACGCGGTCAACGGCATTGTGATACGGGCGGTGAAAAATCTCGATGCGTCTTTGCCACTCCTCATCCGAAATCGGGTGATTGCCGGGAATGATTGCCCCGTCGGAAATTTTCATGATGAGGGTAGGGTCATCCTCGCCGCGATTCGGGTCGATCAGCAGCCGCGAAAACCGTCCGAGCACCGCCGGCACGCCAAGACGGGCCGCGAGCGACCGCGTCAGCCCTTCTATGCCGATATCAAATGCGATATGGCGATGAAAAGCGGTTTGCGGAAGGCCAAGTTTGCCGTAGTGTGCCGGCAGAAGGTTCATCGCATGGTCCGCCAGAAGAACCATGCCTTTGTCATATTCGCCTTCTATGATTTCATAAGGTATGAAGTCGTTCATCGATGATTTTCTGGGGCAGGATTGAGGAGAAAAGCTTGATGGCATGGCTTGAGGCCGGGCGCAAGTTTCGGCGGAAGAACAGCCATCTACCTTACCGCACTCACGATCCCACGAACAATATAATCGATTAAACTCGCGTTGACTTTCTTTGGCGGCCACGCCAAGAAGTGTGTTCATTATAACCATGGAATCCGGATGGAAGCCGTGACTCAGTCATCTCTCGCTCGTCCTCGCCACATCAGGCACCTTGCCCGTCTTTTTTCCGCAGCGGCATTGTTTATGACCCCGTTTGTGTTCGTGGAAACCGCACATGCGGATTTTCGCGTCTGCAACAGCACGCAAAATCTCGTGGGGGTCGCAATCGGCTATCGGGCACAGGAGGGCTGGGTCAGTGAAGGCTGGTGGCAGGTCCCCTCCTCGACCTGCGCGACGCTGATCGAGGGTGAGTTGCAATCGCGTTATTATTATCTTTATGCCGAAGATGCCGCCCATGGCGGCCGCTGGACCGGTGACGTCAACATGTGCGTGGCGGAAAACGAGTTCAAGATCGGCGGCGTAGATGATTGTTATGCCCGCAGCTTCCAGAGAATGGGTTTCAAGGAATATGACACGGGCAGACAGGGCAGCTGGATGGTCCAGCTTTCCGATACGCCAGGCACACAGGGAAATCAAAACTGATGAAGCGTAACCGCAAAGTCAAAATTCTTGCAACTCTCGGCCCCGCCTCTTCGGAAGAGGCGATGATCGAGAAGCTGCATCTCGCCGGCGCCGATCTCTTCCGGATCAACATGAGCCATGCGAGCCATGACGTGATGCGGACGCTCATTCAGCGTATCCGCTCGGTCGAAAGCCGTAACGGTCGCCCCATCGGTATTCTTGCCGACCTGCAGGGTCCCAAGCTGCGCGTCGGCAAATTCGCCGAAGGCAAGGTCGATCTCGTGGCAGGCCAGACCTTCACGCTGGATAATAACGACACGCCCGGTGACAACACCCGCGTTTTCCTGCCGCATCCTGAAATTCTCGAAGCGGTCAAGCCAGGCCACCGCCTGCTGATCGATGACGGCAAGCTGCATCTGCGCGCTGAAAAATGTGACGGCAAGAGCATCGTCACGACCGTTGTTTCCGGCACCAAGATTTCAGACCGCAAGGGCATCAGCCTTCCCGACACCCTGCTCGGCGTTGGCGTCCTCACCGATAAGGACCGCGTCGATCTCGATGCCGTTCTCGCCACCAACGAGGTGGACTGGGTTGCACTTTCCTTCGTCCAGCGTCCTGAAGACCTTGCCGAAGTGCGCAAGATCGCGCGCGGCCGCGTTGGCCTGATGTCGAAGATCGAAAAGCCGCAGGCCGTCGAGCGCATCGAGGAAATCATCGAGCTTTCCGACGCCTTGATGGTCGCACGCGGCGATCTTGGTGTAGAAATGCCGCTCGAGGCCGTTCCGGGCATCCAGAAGCAGCTGACGCGCGCCTGCCGCCGCGCCGGCAAGCCGGTCGTCGTCGCCACGCAGATGCTGGAATCGATGATCACCGCGCCCGTTCCGACCCGCGCGGAAGTATCCGACGTCGCTACCGCCGTCTTCGAAGGTGCTGATGCCATCATGCTTTCGGCTGAATCCGCCTCCGGCGACTATCCGGTAGAAGCCGTTTCCACCATGGCCTCCATCGCCAGCACCGTGGAACAGGATCCGCATTATTCCAACATCATCTATGCGCAGCGCGCCCAGCCGGAGCCGACAGGCGCCGACGCCATTTCGCTCGCTGCCCGCCAGATCGCCGAAACGCTGAAACTGTCGGCGATCGTTACCTATACCTCGTCCGGCACGACGGGTCTGCGTGCAGCACGCGAACGGCCGCAGGTGCCGATCATTGCCCTTTCGCCGATCATCCAGACCGCACGCCGCCTGTCGGTCGTCTGGGGCCTGCACTGCGTCGTCACCGGTGATGCGAGCGACCTCGACGACATGGTGAACCGCGCTTGTCGCATTGTTGTTTCCGAAGGTTTCGGCAAGCCGGGCGACCGCATCATCATCTCTGCCGGCGTGCCGCTCGGCACCCCCGGCGCCACCAATATGGTGCGTATCGCCTATATCGGCTCGGACGGCCAGAGCGGCGTCTGATAAAGGAATATCCAGGAATTAAAAAACCCGCCGGCAACGGCGGGTTTTTTGTTGGCCTTTCGGCCACATCAGAAAAAGCAGGCTTCAGTGCATCTTCACCGGTGTGCTGAAGCGGCTGGACTCGATTGCTGCCGCACCCGGCTTGAAGCTTGCCGACGTGGCCGAAGCCGACATGTCGTGGCTGAGCATGCGGTTGGCGATAACGCGCGGCGCCTTTACCGAGCGTCCAGTCGTACCCTTGTTCTGGTTGAGCGCCCAGTCAGAGATCGAATCCTGCGTCAGGCGACCACCGCCGACCATCGCCTGGTGGGAAACGGCGGCATCCTGCTTGCTCGGGCGCGAGCCCTTGGTCGGCAAGCCGGCAGTGAGGCCGCCATTGATGGCAGGCTTCAGATCGAACGCATCGCCGAAACCTTCCTGCGGCTCCGCCTTGGCGGTTTCAGCCGGTGCAACGGTGACCTTGTGGTTGACGGCAGCCGGGAAGGGCGCGGCGGTCGGCATGGCAGCGGACTGGACCTGCGAACGCGCGGCCTGACCGCTCTGTTCAAGCGCCGCAACCACCGTCGGAGAAAGCGTATCCTGCCGCGCCTCGGCGAGATCGTCTTCGCCTTCCGGATCGGCATTGGCGGCAGCAAGAAGGGCTTCAGCCACGGCCGGGCGATTAGCGGGAACCGGAACAGAGGCAAGCTCACCGGTTGCCGCAGGGGTCGCACCATCGGCAGACGCCGTCAGGATCGATCCTTCCGCATCACCTCTCATGCCACGCGGGCCGAGAAGTGTGGGCACGGGCACGGAGACTTCAGCCAGATCGGCAAATTGCTGGCGTTCGGCCGGAGCGGAAGCCGGCGTTGGCGTCGTCGCGGCCTGCAGGGCATCCTGCGCGGCATTGCGGGCCGGGGAGTAAAGTGCAGTGGCAAGACCGGTATTGGCCGGCGGCTGATTACCAAAGGCAGGGCGAGCCGTCGGCAGCGGTGCATCGTTCACGCCCGGAAGAGCTTGGGCGGAAGCAACCGCAATCGTCGGTTCTGGCTCAGGTGCTGCCTGCTGCGGCGTTGCCGGGCGAGCGACGGCCGGGCGTTCCGCCGGCGCCGGCGCTGCGATGCTATCGGGATCTTCATCCTCATCACCACCACCGCCAAACAGCGCCTGCAACAGCGTCTTGCGCTTGCCACCACCACCAGAGGAAGCGGGACCGGCACCGGCGCTGGATGCAACCTGAACGGAGGAGGAGTTGACGCGCTTCTTGTAATCCGCCAGCGCCTGCTCATAACCGGGAAGCGGCTTGCCGTCGGATGGAACGTGCAGCGTGTTGCCTTTCGGGAAGATACGCACGAGTTCCTGGCGGCTCATACGTGGCCAGGCGCGAACGCCGCCGACATCCATGTGCACGAAGGGGGAACCTGAGCTCGGATAAAAGCCGACGCCGCCGATCTGCATCTGCATGCCTATTTCACGCAGGGTCGAAAGCTTCACGCCGGGAATGTAAAAATCCATGGCCTTGCCGAGCATATGCTGGCTTTTTTCTGCGACACCCTTGGTGCGCGAACGCAAAAGACCGTTGGTCTCTGGCGAACGGAAGGCCGAGACGACATTGATATAATCGGTCGCGCCGCTGCGGCGATAGACTTCCCAGACGAGATCGAAAAGGCGCGGGTCCATGCGTGTGGGCTGGTTGCGACGCCAGTCGCGCAGGAAGCGGTTCAGTTCCTGCAGGCCCTTCTGATCATATTTTCCATTGCGCTTGAAGGTAATGACCGCCTTCTCGCGTGTGTGGATATAATACAGTTTGAGGCTGCGCGTTTCGGCGGCGGCTTCCGTCGCCGAAACACCTACGAAAGGCATGGCGGCGAGCATCAGGCAGGCAAAGGTGACAGCGCGCGCCGACAGCTTCGTGCATATATCCTTGATCAAGCCGCGCGCAATCTTTGTCGAAAGCGCGTTATTGCGATGCAGATATGGCAATTCGATCCCCGCCTGGAAGACAATTTATGTCACATTGCCTCAAATGAACGTCAAATACGGTGACACGATGGCAAAATTGCCACACACATGCAACCTTCCTCTATATAGTGAATCAGCCACTAACAAGAGGTTTATAGACGGTAAGCGGATATCCTTGCTCAGAAGTTAACAAATTTCACGATCTGCCGGGCAATGCGCCATTTGCGGCGTCATGCGGCATCTCGAAGGGGATCGTCGGGATCGATGCCGTAATCCTTCAGTTTTCGATAAAGCGTCGAGCGGCCGATGCCGAGTTTTCTGGCGACCTGGCTCATTTGCCCGCGATAGAAACGCAGCGCGAAGCGGATAAGCTCCTCTTCGATCTCGGCCAGCTTTCGAATATTGCCCGCCTCGTCCATGCTCGAGATCAGGTTTCCGCCCCGATATATGGTGGTGGAAACATCCGTTGTCTCTTCCACAACAGCGTGGCTTTCGGCGAGCGGAGGCGGCGGCGAATAGACGGCCAGCTTCAGCGACGACCCGGATGGGGACCGGATGGCGTCACCCGCATCGTCCATCGCCGCGAATTCCGGGAGCTGCAACGCGATCTGCGGAAAATCGGTATCCGCCAGTTCCTCGCCCTGCGACAGGACAACGGCGCGGAAGACCGCATTTTCAAGCTGGCGAATATTGCCGGGCCAATCATAGGCCGTCAGAAGCGCCAGCGCGCTGGCATCAAGGCCGACGGGATTGGGCAATTTCTGTTCGGCGGAAAAACGCTCGGCAAAAACCCGCGCCAGATGCGGGATATCTTCCTTGCGACGGCGCAGCGCCGGAATGGTGATCGGGAAAACATTGAGGCGATAATAAAGGTCTTCGCGGAAACGGCCTTCCTTCACCTCTTCGATCAGGTTCTTGTTGGTGGCGGAGATCAACCGGACATTGACCTTCTGCACCCGCGCCGAGCCGACGGTTTCGATTTCGCCCTGCTGAACCGCGCGCAACAGCTTCACCTGCACGTCCAACGGCAGATCGCCGATTTCATCGAGGAACAGCGTGCCGCCATCCGCTTCCATGAATTTGCCGATGTGTTTTTCCGTAGCACCCGTAAAAGCGCCCTTCTCGTGGCCGAAGAGAATGCTCTCCACCAGATTATGCGGGATGGCGCCACAATTGACGGTGATGAACGGCTTGTTCGCCCTGTCGCCTGCCGACTGGATGGCACGGGCAACCATTTCCTTGCCGACACCCGATTCGCCTTCCAGCACCACGGGAATACTGGACTGGGCGGCGCGCTGCGCCAGTTCTATCACCCTCAGCATTGCCGGGCTGGCGGAAACGATATCGGTAAAATTCACTGCATTGCTCCGTCCACGCCTGCCCGTGCGGGCCTTTGCTTCTCTCCTGTCCAGTTTGAGGGCATTGGAAATGGCCGCGCCGATCCTTTCCGGCGAGACTGGCTTGACGACGAAATCAAAAGCGCCGGCGCGCATGGCCTGCACGACGGTATCGATGCCGCCCTGCCCGGTCTGAACGATGACGGGAACATCGGTGCCGAGTTCGCCAACGGCTTTCAGAAAGGAAAGACCGTCCATTTCCGGCATCATGAGGTCGAGGACGATGACATTGATCTCACCGCTATATTGCTTGAGCAGCTCCAGCCCCGCCCTACCGTTTTCGGCAAGCAAGGCCATATGCCCATAACGTTCCACCGCATTTTTGAGCAGGCGGCGCTGGACGGGATCATCGTCTATCACGAGAACATGCGCGGTCATTTTTGGCTCCGGTTTCCGGTTTATGGACCTGCGTCATGCGGTCCCTTGTGCCGCACTCTGGCACGGGAGACTTGAACATCCAGTTTTGAGATTTGCTTGCATTTTATCCATTGCTGCGGGAAACAAAGGCCCCATATGCTTCGCAAGCATAATCAGAAGGACGTGTTCGATGACCCTCAATCGCCTCACCCCGCAACCCGCATTCTCCCTTGCCGAAACCTCCGGTCCCGTGCTCGGAGACCTGCCCGGCTGGAAGCTCTCGGATCTCTACCCGTCGGGCGATTCACCGGAATATAAGGGCGATATCGAAAAGGCGGCGGCCATGGCGACCGCTTTCGAGGATAAGTGGAAGGGCAAGCTTGAGGCGGCTGCAACGGCCACGGGCGGAAAAGGCATCGGTACTGCGCTGAAGGAATATGAGGCGCTGGACGATCTTATCGGCCGCATCGGCTCCTTTGCTGGACTGACCTATTTTTCCGATACATCGAACCCGGCAAACGGCAAGCTTTATGGAGATGCCCAGGCGAAGCTGACGGATATTTCCGCACATCTTCTGTTTTTCACGCTTGAACTCAACCGCATCGACGACGCGACGATGGACGCCTGCATGGTGAACGACGCCGCTGCAGGACACTACCGGCCGTGGCTGGTGGATTTGCGCAAGGACAAGCCACATCAGCTGGACGACCAGCTGGAGCAGCTGTTCCTCGAAAAATCGATGACCAGTGCTGCTGCCTTCAACCGCCTGTTCGACGAAACGATGGCCGATCTGCGTTTCGACATCGACGGCGCGAGCCTTCCGCTGGAAGTGACGCTCAACATGTTGCAGGAGCCGGAGCCAGAGACCCGAAAAAAAGCGGCGGAAGCGCTGAGCGCTACCTTCAAGGATAATCTGCGGGTCTTCACCCTCATCACCAACACGCTTGCCAAGGACAAGGATATTTCCGACCGCTGGCGCAAGTTCGAGGATATTGCCGATAGCCGCCATCTGGCCAACCGCGTCGAGCGCGAAGTGGTCGATGCGTTGGCCGCCGCCGTGAAGAAAGCCTATCCGCGTCTTTCGCACCGTTATTACGCCATGAAGGCCAGGTGGCTCGGCATGGAGCAGATGAATTACTGGGACCGCAACGCGCCGCTTCCCGATACATCGAACACGATTATTCCGTGGGACGAGGCCAAGGACACCGTGCTTTCGGCCTACGGCAACTTCGCGCCTGAGATGGCCGATATCGCCCGCCGTTTCTTTGACGAGGAATGGATCGATGCCCCCGCCCGTCCCGGCAAGGCGCCGGGCGCATTCGCACACCCGACCGTGCCTTCGGCTCATCCCTACGTGCTCGTCAACTATCTCGGCAAACCGCGCGACGTCATGACGCTTGCCCATGAGCTTGGTCACGGCGTGCATCAGGTGCTGGCCGGCCAGCAGGGTGCCTTGATGTGCGCAACGCCGCTGACGCTTGCCGAAACCGCCTCCGTCTTCGGTGAAATGCTGACCTTCCGCAAATTGCTCGACGACACGAAGGATGTCAGGGAGCGCAAGGCCATGCTCGCCCGCAAGGTCGAGGACATGATCAACACCGTCGTGCGCCAGATCGCCTTTTATGAATTCGAGCGCAAGCTGCACACTGCCCGCAAGCAGGGGGAGCTGACTTCCGAACAGATCGGCGAATTGTGGCTCTCCGTGCAGGCCGAAAGCCTCGGCCCGGCAATCCGCATTTCCGAAGGCTACGAGACATGGTGGACATACATCCCCCATTTCATCCATTCGCCCTTCTACGTGTATGCCTACGCTTTCGGCGATTGCCTGGTGAACTCGCTTTACGCGGTTTACCAAAAGGCCGAGACGGGCTTTCAGGACAAATATTTCGAACTCCTGAAAGCGGGCGGGACCAAACACCATTCCGAGCTTCTGAAGCCCTTCGGCCTCGATGCCACCGATCCCTCCTTCTGGGACAAGGGACTTTCGATGATCGAAGGACTGATCGACGAACTGGAAGCGCTGGACAATAAACAGGCTTAACCCCGCCAGCCGGCAAGGCTATCCTATTTCGGACAAGCTTTGCCGGTTGATAGTGCCGGCGCAGAAACCGACCATCATGACAGGCGACGAGCACAGGCAATGAAACGCAAACCTGCCGATCTGACCTTGAGGGAAACCCTGCGCTGGGAGCCGCAAACCGGCTTTCAGCGCATCGACCAGCATATGCGCCGGCTGCTGCGGTCGGCCGATGCGCTCGGTTTTCGCGCCCCGGCCAATGCAATTCAGGCGCTGGAAAAGACGGTGGGCGGCGAAAAACCGCTTTGCGTCCGGCTGGTTATGAACTACAAGGGCGAACTCGATATCGAGACGGCCGATTTTAGTCCCGTACAAACAAATGCGGTCTGGCGCGTTCGTATCGCGACAAAAACCACGCTTGATTCCACGGATACCTTCTATCGCCACAAATCATCGCGTCGCGAGCCCTATGATGCCGCCCGCGCCGAATTTTCAGCCGAAGAGGCGGATGAAGTTCTCCTGCTCAATGAACGCGGCGAATTGTGCGAGGGATCATCGACCAGCATTTTCGTCGAAATGCCGGACGGGCAGTTGCTGACGCCGCCGCTCGACAGCGGCATCCTGCCGGGCGTGCTGCGTGCCGACCTGATCCGCGAACGCAAGGCGCGCGGACAGGCGCTGAAACCGCAGGATATTACCGGCCGGAAGTTCTTCGTCGGTAATTCGCTGCAAGGGCTGATTGCGGCGGAACTGGTTTAAACAGTCACCGCCAGAAGCCGGTCGCGGCCTTTTTCCTTGGCCGCATAAAGAGCCTGATCGGCGCGCATAAAAACATCATCGGCGCTTTCCGCCATCCGATACGTCGTCATGCCAGCCGAGCAGCTGTAGGAGAAATCGGGAAAGTCGGCCAGAGGTCTTGAAAGCCGCACCTTTTGCAGCAGCCGCTCGGCAATCTCGCGGCCTTCGGCGACCGAACTGCGCGGCAGCACAAGCATGAATTCCTCACCGCCGATCCGGCCGAAACAATCCACCCGCCGGATGACGGAATGGGCGATGCCGACAAAATCGCGCAACACTGCATCACCACATTTATGGCCGAAACGATCATTGATCTGCTTGAAAAAATCGATATCGAGCGTGCAGAGGCAAAAGGGTGTTTCAAGCCCCTTGCCAACCCGTTCCACCTGCAGTGCCAGCTTGGCGAAAACGAAACGGCGGTTCGCCGTTCCCGTCAACTCATCCGTCTGCGAGGCGCGCACCGCCAGATCCCGGTCCTGCCGCAGCGCACGGTAACCCTGGCGCAATTCGGTCACGTCACTGGCAATGCACAGCATCCAGCCATCCTGCTGCACCGTTTCCGTCATCCAGAACCAGCGGCCGTCATACATGTCCATCTCGAAGGCGCGATAAGGCAGCTTGCCGCGCCGGGACTGCGCCGACAGGAGCCAGCCTTCGAAATCCCTGTGTCGAACGACAACACCGGTTTGCAGGCGGTGGTTCAGCCGCATGATATCCGCCCAGGTCGGAAATTCTTCCGGGGTAATTTGAAAGCTTTCCCGAAACGACGGGTTGGCATGCCGCAGCCGGTCTTCGGAATCGTAGAGGGCAATCAGAACGGGGGTGGCACTTTGAAGCGCTGCGACACGCTCGATGAAACTGTTCAACAGGCAATTCTCCTGTGATGGCAAAAACTCCCTGTCGTCATCGGCCAAAGCCCCCCAGCAGCTGGTCTCAAGACGAAAAGAAGAACTTGATTATAAACGCAGTCTCTAAAATGCGAAGAGGCAGAATGCGCGTGCACGGCTGCTTTCACCCCGACCGTCATATGTCCGTCATCCACCTGCCCTTTATTGTGGCACGCTTTTGTGATCTAGCTTACTTATTGGCTGAAAAAGGAAAATTGACGAATGACGGACGCAAACCATCCGATTTACGGCGATATTGACGGCCCCATCATCATGATCGGCTTCGGCTCCATCGGGCGCGGTACTCTTCCGTTGATCGAACGTCATTTCAATTTCGACAAGACCCGGCTCGTCGTCATCGATCCGCGCGAAGATATCGCCGCGTTTCTGGCCGAGAGGAATATTCACCACATCCGCACGCATCTGACCAAGGAGAATTACAAGGAAGTTCTGAAGCCGCTGCTCAAGGGCGTTCAGGGCCAGGGCTTCTGCGTCAATCTTTCGGTCGATGCTGCCTCCGTCGATCTGATGCGGCTCTGCCGCAAACACGGCATGCTTTACATCGACACCGTGGTCGAGCCATGGCCCGGCTTTTATTTCGACGCCGATGCCGACAATGCCTCCAGAACCAATTATTCGCTGCGCGAGACCATGCTGAAGGAAAAGGCGCGCAAGCCGGGCGGCACGACGGCCGTTTCCACCTGCGGGGCGAACCCCGGCATGGTGTCATGGTTCGTGAAGCAGGCGCTGGTCAATCTCGCCAAGGATACCGGCCTTGCTATCGAAGAGCCACAACCGCATGATCGGGAAGCCTGGGCAAAGCTGATGAAGCAGCTCGGCGTCAAGGGCGTGCATGTGGCCGAGCGCGATACGCAGCGGGCAAAGGACCCAAAACCTTTCGGCGCTTTCTGGAACACCTGGTCTGTGGAGGGTTTTATCGCCGAGGGTTTTCAGCCCGCCGAACTCGGCTGGGGCACCCATGAAAACTGGATGCCGAAAAACGCGAAAAAACAGAAGAAGGGCAGCAAGGCGGCGATCTATCTCGACCAGCCAGGCGCCAATACGCGGGTGCGGACATGGTGTCCGGGACAGGGGCCGCAATATGGCTTTCTGGTCACCCATAATGAGGCGATCTCGATTTCCGACTATTTCACCGTCCGCAATGACGATGGCGACGTGACCTACCGGCCGACCTGTCATTATGCCTATCACCCCTGCAACGACGCCATTCTTTCCCTGCACGAACTCTTCGGCAATGGCGGCATTCCACAGCCGGTGCAACATGTGCTGGGCGAAGATGAGCTGGTGGATGGCGCCGACGAGCTGGGCGTTCTGCTTTATGGCCACGACAAAAATGCCTATTGGTACGGCTCGCGGCTGAGCCTGCAGGAGGCGCGTTCGCTCGCCCCCAACCAGAATGCGACCGGACTGCAGGTCAGTTCAGCGGTGCTGGCCGGAATGGTGTGGGCCATCGAAAATCCGCAGGTCGGCATCGTCGAGGCGGACGAAATGGATTATCGCCGATGCCTGGAGGTGCAGCGTCCTTATCTGGGCCCGGTCGAAGGACACTACACGGACTGGACGCCGCTCGACGGCCGCCCCGGCCTGTTTCCCGACAATATCGACACGTCCGACCCCTGGCAGTTCCGCAACATTCTGGTGCGGTGAGGACGCCGCGTCTCATATTTGTCACATGGATGCTTTCATGCGGCATATGAGGAACCAGCAAGAGCAAGCAACGTTGCCTTGAAATAAGGAACGCTTCACGGCATGGTCGAAACACAGAAAGTTTCATCGAATCGCAGGAGAACAGGCTCATGAACTTCAAGACAAGCGCTGCTTTGCTTTGTGCCGCCATCGCGGTGTCTTCATGCGTCGCGCCGGGTCCCTCGCAGCAGACCTCGATGGCGCCTTCGCTTTCCCGCGGCCCGGCCGTCGATGGCCGCTGGATCGATCGCAACGGCATCGTGTCGACCTTCCAGAATGGCGCCTTCTCCACCCGTTCGACAGACACCAACACGCTTCTGGCCTCCGGCACCTATGTGACGATTTCGCCGACGCTCTACGAAATCAACATGACATCGCTGGTGCGCAACACGCAGTCGCGCGTCAACTGCGCCCTCGTCTCGCCTTCACAATTGAATTGCACGACAGACAGCAACAGCCAGTTCTCGCTGACGCGCCAAGGCTGATATAGCTGCCTTTTCAACGAGATAGCTTTCTTAAACGCACGCTTCCGGCGTGCGTTTTTCTTTGTTGCGTACCTGTCATAATTTCGCTTGCGGCAATGGCCGCTAAATGGAAACATCCGGCTTTGAAAGCCTGACATACTTTCAGATTAAAGAATGATCGGAGCACGGGCGGATGATGATCGGCAAGCCCGTATTATGTTTCAGACAGGAGAGAGGGACGATGAAAAGAATTTTGGGACTGGGCATGCTGAGCGTTTCCGCAATAACGCTTTCAGCCGGGGTCGCTCTGGCCGACTACAAACTTAACATTCTTCACATCAACGACCTGCACTCACGCATCGAAGCGATCAACAAATTCGACTCGACCTGCTCTGCTGCCGAAACGGAAAAGAACGAATGCTTCGGCGGCATCGCCCGCGTGAAGAGCGCGATCGACGCACGCCGGGGTGAACTGGGCAGCGACGCCAATCTTCTGGTTCTCGACGCCGGCGACCAGTTCCAGGGCTCGCTGTTCTATACGCAGTACAAGAGCGGACCGGTCGCGGAATTCATGAACGGCATCGGTTTCGATGCGATGGCAATCGGCAACCATGAATTCGATGACGGCCCGGAAGAGCTATTGAAATTCATCAATGCGCTGAAGTTCCCGATCATTTCCGGAAACACCAAGGCAGCGACCGATTCCATCCTTGCCGATAAATACAAGGGTTATGTCATCAAGGATCTGGGCGGCCAGAAGGTTGCCGTGGTTTCCGTGCTTGCGACCGACACCAATGAGACGTCGTCTCCTGGCGACAAGATCAGTTTCGAAGACGAGGTCACCTATCTGAAGGGCGCCGTAAAGGAGATTCAGGATCAGGGCGTCAACAAGATCGTGCTGCTTTCGCATGTCGGTTATGTCAAGGATCAGGAAATCGCCCGCGCTGTGGACGGAATCGACGTCATCGTCGGCGGCCATAGCCACACCCTGCTTTCCAGCACTGACCCGAAGGCTGCCGGTGCTTATCCCACTCTCGTCAAGAACCCGTCCGGGATCGATGTCCCGATCGTCACTGCCTATGCCTATTCGAAATATCTCGGTGACCTGACGGTGACCTTCGATGACAACGGCGTGGTTAAATCCGCCGAAGGCGCACCGAAGCTTCTCGACGCTTCCGTCACGCCCGACGAGGGCTTCACCAAGCGCGTGACGGAACTTGCCGGCCCGCTCGAGGAAATGAAGAAGAAGGAAATCGGTTCTTCTGAAGCTCCCATCGACGGTTCACGGGAAGTTTGCCGCGCCAAGGAATGCACGATGGGTAACCTCGTTTCCGACGCGTTGCT
Organism: Agrobacterium sp. O3.4; assembly: GCF_041414895.1. Taxonomy (NCBI): domain Bacteria; kingdom Pseudomonadati; phylum Pseudomonadota; class Alphaproteobacteria; order Hyphomicrobiales; family Rhizobiaceae; genus Agrobacterium; species Agrobacterium sp. O3.4. The sequence continues at coordinate 250,592 of NZ_JALPZP010000002.1, read as the reverse complement.
GGACCGCGTCAAGGACCAGGGCATCACCATCGCCATCCAGAATGGCGGCGGTCTGCGTGCCTCCATCGATGCCGGCACAGTGACGATGGGCGAAGTCCTGACGGTTCTGCCGTTCCAGAACTCCATCGCCACATTCCAGTTGAAAGGCTCCGACGTTGTGGCCGCCCTTGAAAATGGCGCCGGCCAGATCGAGGAAGGGGCCGGGCGCTTCGCCCAGGTCGCCGGCCTCAAATATTCATTCGACCGTTCCAAGCCTGCCGGCAGCCGCGTCGTTTCCGTCGAGGTCAAGGAAGGTAACGGCTTCGTGCCGCTCGATCCGGACAAGACCTACGGCGTCGTCTCCAACAACTACATGCGCTCGGGCGGCGACGGTTATAAGGTTTTCGCGACCAAAGCCGTCAATCCCTATGACTTCGGCCCGAGCCTTGAAGATGCGGTTGCGGCCTATATCAGCGCCAACAGCCCCTATAAGCCACAAACCGACGGACGTATCACCGATGTAACGCCGGCGGATTACGTTGCGCCTGTAAAACAGCCGGCACCGGCAGCTCCCGCACCCACTGCGACAGCACCTGCTGCCACGGCACCGGCACCGGCACCCGCCACCACGGCAACTCCGGCGCCTGCTGCAACCGCACCCGCTGCCCCGACGCCTGCGGCCGCAGCCGCCGCTGCCAGCAAATATGTTGTCGAAAAGGGCGATTCTCTCTGGAAGATCGCAGCGGAAAAATATGGCGACGGCGCGCTTTGGACCAGAATTGCCAAGGCGAACACTCTGAAACAGCCGAACCATATCGAGATCGGCGAAGAACTCGAACTTCCGGCTCAATAAGCCGGAAGCCGAAAGACAGGGCAATTTGCCGCAGCTGGAAGCCGGCCCCCAACCAAGGGGCCGGCTTCTTATTTTTTCCATAAAAAACAGCATGTTGTGCGCTGCCAATCATTAAAAAGCAGCGTGACCGCTCATTGAATGCGCAAATCACACCCGTTGGTGGTTCAATCCGGAAAAAATTCGTCTAGAACACGTGAACAAATCGACGGCACGGGCGTATAGCTCGGGCATTTCCGGTAAAAGCCATCACGGTTCGCATCCGGTATGCATAGACAGAAGATTGAACCTTTCCGCCTCTATTCCAGACGGAAAAGCTCTCACGCAAACAGTCCGAGTTTCAGGGTGTCATTCATGGCGACAGAACTATCCGCACTCCCCGTAGACCATCCCCGTATAACGTTCGGCAAGGTTGGCGTCCTGCTCGTCAATCTCGGCACGCCTGACGGTACGGACTACTGGCCGATGCGCCGTTATCTGGCGGAATTTCTGAGCGACAAGCGCGTCATCGAGTGGTCGCGCCTCTATTGGTATCCGATCCTTTACGGCATCGTTCTCAACAAGCGCCCGCAGAAAGTTGGCAAGGCCTATGAGGAAATCTGGAACCACGAACGTAACGAAAGCTACCTGCGCACCTTCACCCGCAGCCAGGGCGAACTGATGGCACAGGCGTTGAAGGATCTGCCCAACGTCGTCGTCGACTGGGCGATGCGCTACGGCCAGCCTTCCATTGCCTCGAAAATCGACGCTTTGAAGGAGCAGGGTTGCGAAAAAATCCTGCTTTTCCCGCTTTACCCGCAATATGCCGCATCGACCACGGCAACGGTGAACGACAAGGCATTCGAACATCTGATGAAGCTGCGCTGGCAGCCCGCTATTCGCACCGTGCCGCCCTATCACGACGATCCGGCCTATATCGAGGCGCTCGCAACTTCCGTCAAAAACCATCTGGCGACGCTGGACTGGGAGCCGGAGATGCTGATCACCTCCTTCCACGGCATTCCGCAATCCTATTTCAAAAAGGGCGATCCCTATTATTGTCATTGCCAGAAAACCGCACGCCTGCTGCGGGAGGCTCTTGGCCGGACCGACAAAAATTTCATGATCACCTTCCAGTCGCGTTTCGGGCCGGAAGAGTGGTTGCAGCCCTATACCGACAAGACCGTGGAAAAGCTGGCATCCGAGGGCATCAAGCGCATCGCCGTCATGAACCCCGGCTTCGTATCGGATTGTCTTGAGACGCTGGAGGAAATTGCCGGTGAAGCCGGAGAAATCTTCCTGCACAATGGCGGCGAGAAATTCACCCATATTCCGTGTCTTAACGACAGCGCCGAGGGCATGAACGTTCTCGAAAAGGTTGTAAGACAGGAGTTGCAAGGCTGGGTGTAATCTTGCCATAACGCTACTGGGGTAAAACCCAGATGGTTCTGATCCTTGGAGGGAAAGTAATGATTGCATTGGGCGGTTTCGACATCGTCGTCATAGCGGCGGTTGTTCTGGTTATTCTGGTGCTGTTTGCCGGCATCAAGACCGTGCCGCAGGGGCATCGTTACACGGTTGAACGGTTCGGGCGTTACACCCGCACACTCGAACCCGGCCTGAACCTCATCGTGCCATTCTTCGAAAGCATCGGTTCGAAAATGAATGTCATGGAGCAGGTGCTTCATATTCCAACGCAGGAAGTCATCACCCGCGACAATGCCAGCGTCTCGGCCGACGCCGTCACCTTCTATCAGGTGCTCAATGCCGCACAGGCTGCCTACCAGATTTCAAATCTGCAGATGGCGATCGAAAACCTTACCATGACCAACATCCGCTCGGTGATGGGTTCGATGGACCTCGACGAGTTGCTGTCGAACCGCGATGCCATCAATGACCGACTGCTGCGCGTGGTGGACGAGGCAGTGGGACCATGGGGCATCAAGGTCACCCGCATCGAAATCAAGGACATCGCGCCGCCGAAGGATCTCGTGGATTCCATGGCGCGGCAGATGAAGGCCGAGCGCGAAAAACGCGCGCAGGTGCTGGAAGCCGAAGGCGCCCGCAACGCCCAGATTCTGCGCGCCGAAGGCGCAAAACAATCCGCCATTCTGGAAGCCGAAGGCCAGCGCGAGGCAGCATTCCGGGACGCCGAAGCCCGTGAACGTCTGGCAGAAGCCGAAGCCAATGCCACCCGAATGGTGTCGGAAGCCATCGCCGCCGGCAACGTTCACGCCATCAACTATTTCGTTGCCCAGAAATACACCGAGGCGCTGGCCGAAATCGGCACGGCCAAGAATTCCAAGATCGTGCTGATGCCGATGGAAGCCTCGGCGCTGATTGGTTCACTCGGCGGCATCGGCACCATTGCGAGAGAGGTTTTTGGTGATAAGGGCGATGCGCCATCCGCCCCGGCCCCAGCCCCGACCCGCTCCGTGCCGCCAACCCGGCCTTCCCCCTTCGGTTCCTCATCGGAGAGATAACGATGCTGCAACGGCTTGCCACTGAGCTGGGACCATGGAGCTGGTGGATCGTCGGCTTTGTGCTGCTGGCCGCCGAGCTCATTGCTCCGGGCGTTTTCCTGATCTGGATCGGCCTTGCCGCGCTGGTCATCGGCGCGGTGTCGCTGCTTTTATGGGATGCGGCATATTGGGCCTGGCAATTGCAGCTGGTGTTGTTTGCCGCGCTCTCCGTCGCCTTTGCCCTGCTCGGCCGGAAATATTTCGGCAGGAACCGGGCCGCCACCGATGAACCGTTCCTCAATCAGCGCGAGGCAAGCCTTGTCGGCCGCACCGCAACGCTGCAGGAGCCAATTGTCGAAGGACGTGGCCGGATAAGGCTGGACGACACGTGGTGGCCGGTAAATGGCGAAGACCTTCCGGCCGGAACCCGCGTGAGGATTGCGTCAGCACGCGGCCGCACGCTGACGATCGAGCCCATAGACCGATAGAAAGCCCTGTGGCCTCAGGCCACGCCGATTCTCAACAGATCGTGGAAATGCACAAGGCCGATCGGCCTGTTGTCATCATCCACCACGATCAGCGCGCCGATATGGAATTTTTCCAGTGTCGCCAGCGCGCTGGTCGCCAGCACCGATTTTTTGACCGTCTTCGGAGTACGGGTCATGATATCGTCCACCGTCAATTCGGCGAGGTTGCGCGACAGGTTGCGGGCCAGATCACCCTCGGTGACGATGCCGCACAGACGGCCATCCTCATCCAGAATGCCGACACAGCCGAAATGCTTACGGGAGAGAACGCCGACCGCTTCCGGCATGGCTGTTCCCCTGATCACCAGCGGCACACGATCGCCGGTATGCATGATATCGCTGACCAGTGTCAGGCTGGCGCCCAGTTTGCCGCCGGGATGAAACACCCGGAAATCACCGGCAGTGAAATTGCGGGCCTCCAGAAGTGCCACGGCAAGGGCATCACCCAGCGCCAGCTGCATCAAGGTGGAAGTGGTGGGTGCCAGACCAAGCGGACAGGCTTCCTGTTCATTGGGGACCAGCAGCACGATATCGGAGGCCTTCGCCAGCGATGAAGTCTCGGAACAGGTGAGTGCGATCAGCGGAATGGAGAAGCGGCGCGAATAGTTGATGATGCTGCGCAGTTCAGCACTTTCACCACCTTTGGAGATCGCCAGAACCACATCGTCGCCACCGATCATGCCCAGATCGCCATGATTGGCCTCGGCCGCATGTACAAAAAACGCCGGTGTGCCGGTGGAGGCGAAAGTGGCGGCGAGCTTTGCGCCGATATGGCCGCTTTTACCGACCCCGGTGATGATGAGACGGCCATTCGACTGGCCGATTGTCTCAATCGCCTTGCAGAAAGGCTCGGAAAGACCGTTGGTGAGAGCGGCCTCAAGGGCGGCAAGACCAGCGCGCTCCATCGAAATCGTCCGCACAGCGGATGAGATGGCATTGTCTTCGACCAGTTTGACGGCGCGCGTAATCATGGCCGACTGTTACTCTTTCACCCGGGATAAGTCCACTCTTCAGCCGGCCAGTGCTGCTTTTTAGTGCCGCAGGTCCGGCGGAGAGATTTCCTCGATCGTTCCCAGCCGCTTGAAAGGGATGTTTTCTTCATCGACCAGATATCGCCCGACTGTCCTTACCCATGATACCGAACCATCGTCCCGGCGCACGGCATATTCCTGATTGTAAAAGCTTGCCGCCTTCAGGGTGATCAAAGCGGTCTCGATCACACGATTTCGATGATCCAGATGTACTTTTTCAAGCATTTGAAAAATGCTGATGCCCTGCATCGCCTGTCTTAGCGGAATTCCGAAGAGTTCCGCACAGACCTCATCCAGATAGAATTGGTCGTTGGTAATATCCCAGCAATAAAAACCGACCTGCTTGATGTTCGAAACGGAATTCATGAAACGACGCTGTCACATAAAATAAAAATCAATAGAATTTACCAAGCAATGGAAAGCCCATTACCCTTAAATCATAGGGCGATTCCGTGCCAAATTGAAACGTTTAAATCTTATCATATTAGAAATATTTTGCACTGCGGTACGGTTTTCCGTTCCTCCGGCTGGCAGAATTCTGATTGCAAACCGTGAGCGCGAGCCTCACCGATTTTCACGCGGTAGCCAAAACGCTGAAATCCCAGCGATCTTTATCAACTGTTAACCATAAAAAACCTATTGTTAAAGCGATGTTAAAACTTGCGTCGCCTGTCGGGTCCCTGGTTTGTCCACGTCATTTCATCGGCCTCTCATTCATTTGGCCCGGGGAAGTGTTTTGGCGAATTGTCGATCCGGCATCGGCCAAATTCGCCGGGTGAAGAGGAATGAATGTGAAGGGCGCCGCCACACGTCTGCAGACGTCGCGGAAAGCAGCAACCCTGTTGCTTGCCTGCACGCTTCTTTGCTCCACCACGACAAACCTTTTCGCCCAAACCACCGTTACAGCCACCCCCTTATTGCCCGGCACCGCTCCCGCCGGCGACGGAACAACTTCGGCCACCCCGGCAACGGGCGTTGGAGCAGCGGCGGATGCAGAACAGGCTGCACCTGCGGCCGCCGCGCCTGCGCCACAGCAGCTCTGGCGCCCCTCGAACAATCCCGGCGACCCGATTTACGAACAGCAGGACGATGCGGGCCAACCCTATGCCGAGGCTGAAAACCCCTATGAACCGACGGTGGATGGCGGTGAAAATCCGCAGATAGCGACTGAGCCTGGCCAGACCCCCGGCATCCGGCTCGGCACATTCCTGCTGCGTCCCGCAATCAGCCAGACCATCAACACGGAAAAACAGACAAATACCGGCGGTCCCTCCAGACGCAACTATCTGACAACAGGCATCCGCGGCACGCTTACCAGCGACTGGTCCCGCCACGCGCTGACCGTGACGGGCGACGGCGCCTGGGAGAGAAACTTCGGTGGCGACAAGGATGGCGAAGAGCCCCGGGCGCGGATAGAGGCCGATCTGCGCCTCGATCTCGGCGAAGAGACGAAGGCCAATCTCAAAGCCGGTTACGAGTTCAGCCGCGAAGACACGACGGACCCCAATGCTCTGACCGGCGCTGCCGTGCAGGGCGGTGAGCACCGTTTCACGACTGGCGCGTCGATAGAGCGGGATTTCGGCAAGCTGCGTGGGCTTGCGGCGCTCGATCTCTCCCGCACGGTCTATACGGATGCGAAAGGCCTTGATGGCCGGCCGATCAGCCTCAGCGATCGCGACCAGAACGGTGCGAACCTGCGCGGGCGCATTGGTTACGAATTATCGCCGGCGCTGATCCCGTTCCTGGAACTGAATGCGGGAAAGACCAAATATGACAGTCGGCTGGATAATTCCGGTTACGCCCGCTCCTCCAATTCCTATGGTGCGAAGATCGGAACCGAGGTCGATCTCGGCGAAAAGACCCGTGGCGAGGCCGCCATCGGTTATCTGCGCAAGCAATATGATGACGACCGTCTTGCCTCCATCGGCGCCTTGACGCTGGACGGCGAACTCAACTGGTCGCCGCAGCGCGGAACGAATGTCAATCTCGGCCTGCGCACGACGATTGAGGATTTTGCCGGCGGTCCGCAGGGCGGCTGGATTTCCTATCGGCTGGATGCCGGGCTTACCCACGAATTACGCAACAATCTGGTCGCACGTTTGACGGGACAGATCGTGCACCGCACATTCCCCTCCTCCGACATCGAGAATGCCGTGGAATATACGGCAGGTGCCGGTCTAACGTGGGGGCTGAACCGCTATCTAGACCTGACCGCCGACGTCAGCTACCAGTGGACGCCGGTTTATGACAGCAACGAATTCCGCGTCGGTGCAGGACTTGTCCTGAAGCGGTAATCACCAAACAAAAATCCCGGCGCGAAGGCCGGGATTTTGTCGTGTTCTGGTCGGTTACTTCAGTCCCTCGATCAGGGCCTTGATCGGCTCTTCGATCGCCGGACGAATATCACCACGTTCAAGAGCGAAGGCGACGTTGGCGAGGATGAAGCCGTCCTTGGCGCCGCAATCGAAAGTCTGGCCGCGGAAGTGATAGCCGGCAAACTCCTGCGACTGGGCAAGCGTCAGCATGCCGTCCGTCAGCTGGATTTCATTGCCTGCACCACGCTCCTGATTTTCGAGAATGTCGAAAATCTCCGGCTGCAGGATGTAACGACCGTTGATGTAGAAATTCGACGGTGCCGTACCCTTGGCAGGCTTTTCGACCATCTCTGTGATCTTGAAACCTTCGCCCACGGCATCGCCCACACCAACGATACCGTATTTGTGGGTCTGGTCGGGAGCGCATTCCTGCACCGCGATCACGTTGCCTGCAGTCTGGTCGTAAAGTTCGACCATGCCTTTCAGGCAGCTTTTCTGCGAATGCATGATCATGTCCGGCAACAGCACGGCGAAAGGCTCGTCGCCGACGATATCGCGGGCACACCAGACCGCATGGCCAAGACCGAGCGGCACCTGCTGGCGCGTAAAGCTTGCCGTGCCGGCTTTGGGCAGAAGGCCGGCCAGCAATGTCAGCTCGGCATTCTTGTTGCGCTCACGCAGCATCTGTTCGAGTTCAAATTGAATATCAAAATAATCTTCGATCACCGCCTTGCCGCGGCCGGTGACAAATACAAAATGCTCAATGCCTGCTTCCGCCGCCTCATCGACGACGTATTGAATGACCGGCTTGTCAACGACAGTGAGCATTTCTTTCGGAACCGCCTTGGTTGCGGGCAGGAAACGGGTACCGAGACCTGCGACCGGAAATACGGCCTTCCGAATTTTTTTCTGTTCTACCACATATCCCTCCTGAGAGATAAAACTTGATCACAATCCCCGCACGCTGTTGTTATTTCAAAAATAACAACGTTTTGTAAAGGGTGACGCTACCATCTATTAATGGTAAAGAATTTGTTGACGTTCTTTTGTTATCCCTGCTGATGCCCGATGCGTTTTCGCAATCGAAATGACATTCGAGAGAACGAAAGACTGACGATGACAAAGATGATCCTTTCAGATGTCCGCAAATTCGGCTGCATGATGGTTGCAGGCCTGGTGATCTCCCTGACCCCTGTTTCGGCCCATGCCGACGCCGGATTCAGACAGTGGATCAACCAGTTCTACGCAACAGCGGCAAAAGAAGGCATCAGCAAGGCGACCTATCAGAAGGCCTTCGCCGGCGTTAGCGAACCGGACCCGGATGCGCTGCGCAAGGCAACCTTTCAGCCGGAATTCACCACCCAGATCTGGGATTATCTCGATTCCCGCGTCAACCCCTATACGGTGCGGATCGGCCGCGAGATGAAGATGAAGCATGCGACGACCCTGAACTGGATCGAGCGCAACTTCAATGTCGACAAGCACATCATTCTCGCCATCTGGTCGATGGAATCCAATTACGGCGCGGTTCTCGAAAAGCCGGAGCGGCTGCACAACATCCCGCAGGCTCTTGCGACGCTTGCCTATTCCGATCCCAAGCGCGCCAAATTCGCGCGCACGCAATTGATCGCCGCCCTCAAAATCCTTCAGGCGGGCGATGTCACACCGAAACAGCTGACCGGCTCCTGGGCGGGCGCGATGGGGCACACCCAGTTTATTCCGACCAGCTATCTGCTTTACGCGGTAGATGCCGACGGCAATGGCAAGCGTGACATCTGGCACTCGGTTCCCGATGCGCTGGCGACAGCCGCAAATCTTCTTTCCAAGAACGGCTGGGAACCCGGCCGGACCTGGGGTTATGAAACCGCCGTGCCGCGCGGCGGCGCACGTTATGAAGGCCAGACGAAGACGATTTCGGAATGGGCAAAGCTCGGCTTTGCCCGCCCGAACGGCAAGAATTTTACCCGCGGCTCCGATCGCGCCATGCTGAAATTGCAGGGTGGAGCAAGCGGTCCGGGCTTCCTGATGATGAAAAACTTCTTCACCATCAAGAAATACAACGCATCGGACAGCTATGCGCTGGCCGTCGGCCTGCTCGCGGATGAAATCGCCGGTTATGGCGGCATGCAGCAGAAATGGCCGCGCCCCGATGGCACGCTCGACATTCGCGAAAAATTCGAGCTCCAGACCCGCATGAAGGAACTCGGTTATTACGACGGCGAGATTGACGGTAATTTCGGCTCCGGTTCGAAAGCAGCCATTAGCGCCATCCAGTCGCGCATGGGCATGGAAAATGACGGCCAGCCGTCGCAGAGATTGCTGAGAGCCCTGCGCAATTGATAATATGCCGGCGAATTCGGCGGGGGTTCACCACCGCCGAAGCATCCGGAAAGGTCGATGTTATGAATTGGAAACCAACGGTGAATAGCAAAAAGACCGGATGGCGCATCTGCGCCATCATTCTTTCTGCTGCCCTTTGCGTGCCGCTCGTTCCATCCCAGTCCTTTGCCCAGGAACAGCGGCGTACCCTGTTCGAAATGCTGTTCGGCAGGCCGGTAGGCCGCGATGGCTCATCCGGACGTGAATACCAGCCCCGCAGCCGGCGGGATTTCCCCTCTGCCCCGCGCGAAAGATCGGTCACACGTCCGCAACCTGCGCGAAAGGCACCTTCGGTGGTTCAGATGCGAACCGCAAAGCCGGAGCCGGCCGCCAAGCTTGAAAATGCACGACGCGTTCTCGTTATCGGTGACTTCCTGGCCGGCGGCATGGGGGAAGAGCTCGTCAATGCCTTTGCCAGTTCGCCGGCAATTGCCGTCGATGTGCGGGCGAATGGTTCTTCCGGTCTCGTCCGCACGGATTATTACGACTGGTTTTCCAATCTGCCGCAATTCATAAGCGAGACCAATCCGGCCACCATCGTCATCATGATGGGCTCGAACGATCGCCAGCAAATGCAGATCGGCGATATCCGGGAAAAATTCGGCACCGATGTCTGGTTCAAGGAATATGAACGGCGGATCGATGAACTCCTGACCCTTGCCGGCCGGCCGAAAGTGCCACTGCTCTGGGTTGGCCTTCCCGCCTTCCAGTCCCCCTCGCTTACAGCCGATCTCGTCGGCTTCAACCGGCTCTACCGCAGCCATGTCGAAAAATATGGCGGTGAGTTCGTGGATGTATGGGACGGATTTGTCGATGAAGGCGGAAAATTCGTCATCACAGGTTACGACATGAACGGCCAGCAGGCCCGTCTGCGCGAGGCTGATGGCATCGGCATGACACAGGCCGGCAAGCGCAAGCTCGCCTTCTACGTCGAGAAATTCGTGCGCAGACACCTCGATAGCGCCGGCCCGGATCTCGTGAAGCTGGACGGCAGCAATCTTCCGGCGCTCACCTCGCTGCCGGCGCTTGGCATCGATGCGGGGCAGGTGCGCACGCAGCCGATCAGCCTTACCGATCCCAATCTCGATGGTGGCGACAAGCTGCTGGGCGATGCACCTTTGACAGCCGGGCCGACACGGGTCTCGGTGGTGGAATCGCCACGTGAACGGCTGACCAAGCGTGGCGAAATGGCCGATGCGCCAGCCGGCCGCATTGATGACTATCGGGTCGTCCCGGAGAATGTGCAAGCCCGACAATAGGCGCTTCTCCACCGGCATCACAAACGCGGCCGGGCGTAATGTTTAGGCAATGCGAAAATGGCAAGGTAACGGAAGTTCTGCAGGGATGCGGCCTGTAGCCGCATTCTGTATGGCGATATTTCTTCGTTACCACCACAAAGCTGTCATTTTTACTTCATGCACGGCCCACGTGAGCCGCGTCAAGATTTTGCCGAGACCAATTCATGCGCCTGCTGCTAGTTGAAGACGAACGCGAAATGGCAGCAGCCCTGTCCGCCGCGCTTCACCGGTTCGATATCATCGTGGACAATGTCGGCACGCTCGACCTTGCCCGTCATGCCATCATGGACGGTGTCCACGATCTTGTCGTTCTCGACCGGCAATTGCCCGATGGAGACGGTATCCAGCTTATAGAGGATCTGCGCGTTTTACCGGTCACTCCGCCGATCATCGTATTGACGGCGCAGGGCGCACTTGCCGACCGCGTGAAGGGCCTGAACCTCGGTGCGGATGATTATCTGGCCAAGCCCTTTGCCGTCGAAGAACTTCTCGCCCGCATCCGCGCCCTGATGCGACGACCCGCCAGCGCGGTGACGATGACGGCGAAGCTGGGCAAGCTGGAATTTTGCTTCGAAACCCGTGAAGTCCGCATTGCGGGCGAGTTTCTTGCCCTGACCAGGCGGGAACTGCTCATTCTTGAAGCGCTGTTGCGGCGGCAGGGCAGAACGGTGCTGCGTTCGCTGCTGGAGGAAGCCGTCTATAATTTCGATGATGAAATCCAGTCCAATGCCCTCGATTCCCACATTTCCCGTTTGCGCCGCAAATTGCTGTCCGCCGATGCGGGGGTGGAGGTCCATGGCATTCGCGGCGTCGGCTATCTTTTGAGAGCGACATCATGAAACCGGCCAAGAGAAAATCGCTCAAGCGCCGCCTGACCATTCAATTACTGCTGTTCCAGATCGGCAGCCTTTTCATCGTCAGCGCCGGCTTCGTCGCCTATCTGTCCACCGGCGGCGGAAGCAGCGCACTGCTCAGCCCACAGGCAGCCCAGATTACCGCCAATGCGCTGGTGCGGGACAAGGATGGCCGGCTAGTTCTGAAGGAAACGAGTGAATTCGCGCAATTGCGCAGTAGCACACCCGACTTCTGGTTCGCCGCCGTCAGCGAAACGGGAGAGGTCATACAGGGTGGGCAAGTTCCCGAAGCGTTCAGCAACATGGGTCAACAGCTGAGCGATATCAGGCTCTCGGATATACGCGAGGCGGCGTTGTCCTATTCCTATCTCGCCGTCGTGCGTATTGCCATCGTTCGCCGCGTTTCCGGGCCGGCCGGCGAATTCGCCATGATCGGCAAAGGCGGACCGTTCAGCATGACATTCCCCGTCCTGCTGTTTTCCAACATATTGATCATGCCGATCCTCATTCTCATGTCGATTGTCACAATCATGACCATTCCCTGGATCATTCGCAGGGAATTTCTCGCCCTCTCCGCCATTGCACGCACGGCAGAGACCATCGACATCGACAAGCGCGGATATCGATTGCCGGATGGCGATATTCCAAGAGAGGTGCAGCCGCTTGTGCATGCCGTCAACGGCGCGCTGAAACGGCTGGACGATGGCTACGAACGGCACAAGCGCTTCATTCTCGACGCTGCCCATGAATTGCGAACCCCCGTCGCCATTCTCCAGACCCGCGTTGAAACGTTGCTGGACGGCCCGTCCCGGAGCAGGATATTGGCTGATGCCAGCCGCATTGCCGTGCTGGCCGAACAATTGCTTGATCTGCAGCGTCTCGGCGGACAGAAAGCGCCGCTTATTCCGCTTGATCTTGTCAGCCTGTGCAGGTCGGTCGTTGCTGACATGGCGCCGCTTGCCATCTCCCAAGGCTATGAGCTTTCTTTCGAGCCGGAAGAAGAACCAATCCTTGCTCTGGCCGATGACGCCTCATTGCAACGCGCCCTTATGAATATCGTGCAGAATGCCATCGAACATGGCGGCAATCGCGGAACGATCACCATAAAGGTCGCCGCCAATCGCGTTATCGACATATGCGACGAGGGCAGTGGGATTCCGGAAGAGGACCGGGAGCTGGTGTTTGATGCATTCCACCGTTTGAGACCGAAAGATCGCGGCACCGGGCTCGGTCTCAATCTCGTTCAGGAAATCATCCGTTACCATGGCGGAGAAATCACCATCAGCGATTCCTCCACTGGGGGCGCTTGTTTCCGTATCAGCCTCCCCTATTGCTGACACACCGTTCTTCGCAAAAAAGCTGCTTTTCGAAAAAACCCGTAATGCCGGTGTAATTCATAGGCGCGATATTTTGCCTGTCCCCAAGGATGCGACACCCCAATCGCATTTTTGGTCGTCCGGTCAAGCGAAAGGCCTGTTGTGTTTCGCACAACAGGCCTTTTGTTTTTCTTCGTGCGGCTTACGCCGACATTAATCCGCTCAGCGTGGCAATAGGCTTGCACCCATCAGGGCTTCATCGATCGCACGCGCCGCCTGCCGGCCTTCGCGGATCGCCCAGACCACCAGCGACTGGCCGCGGCGAACGTCGCCCGCCGCCCACAGCTTATCGACGGAGGTTTTGTAATCAGTCTCGTTGGCGATCACATTGGTGGAGCCGCGACGGTCGGTGTTGAGCGCCAGCTTGCCGTTCATTTCCTTCAGCACGCTATCGGTGAAGGGACCGGAGAAGCCAATGGCGATGAAAGCGAGATCAGCCTTGATGATGAATTCCGTGCCGGCAATCGGCTTGCGGCGGTCATCCACCTGACAGCACTTCACGCCGGTCAACACGCCGTCTTCACCGACGAACTCAAGCGTCGCCACCTGAAATTCGCGAATGGCGCCTTCGGCCTGCGAGGACGAGGTGCGCATCTTGGTTGCCCAGAAAGGCCAGACCGCCAGCTTGTCTTCCTTTTCCGGCGGCATGGGACGAATGTCGAGCTGGGTGACCTTCACCGCGCCCTGACGGAAGGCGGTGCCGACGCAGTCGGACGCCGTATCACCGCCGCCGACAACGACAACATGCTTACCACCAGCGAGGATCGGATCGGCCGGCCAGCCGACGCTGTCGATGTTCTCACGGCCGACGCGACGGTTCTGCTGCACGAGATACGGCATGGCGTCGTAGACACCATGCAGATCTGCGCCGCCGATACCGGCAGGACGAGGAGTTTCCGAACCACCGCAATAAAGCACCGCATCGTGATCAGCCAGGAGCGCCTCGACGGTCACATCAACGCCGACATTAACGCCGTAATGGAAGGTGACGCCTTCGCCCTTGATCTGCTCGACGCGGCGGTCGATGAAGTTTTTCTCCATCTTGAAATCCGGAATGCCGTAACGCAGCAGGCCACCGGCCTTCGATTCACGCTCATAAACGTGCACCTCGTGACCGGCACGGCCAAGCTGCTGAGCGGCCGCCATGCCCGAGGGGCCGGAACCGATGATGGCAACCTTTTTGCCGGTGTGGATCGTCGCCGGCTTCGGCACGATGAAACCCAGCTCATAGGCCTTGTCGGCAATCGCCTGTTCGACGGTCTTGATGGCGACCGGCGCATCCTCGAGGTTCAGCGTGCAGGCTTCCTCGCAAGGCGCGGGACAGACTCGGCCGGTAAATTCCGGGAAGTTATTGGTCGAGTGCAGGTTGCGGATCGCCTCTTCCCAATTGTTGTTATAGACCAGATCGTTCCAGTCGGGGATCTGGTTGTGCACGGGACAGCCCGTCGGGCCGTGACAATAGGGAATGCCGCAATCCATGCAGCGCGCCGACTGCTTCTGCACTTCGGCATCCGACATCGGAATGGTGAATTCGCGGAAATGGCGGATACGATCCGATGCGGGCTGATACTTGCCCACCTGCCGGTCGATTTCCAGAAAACCTGTTACCTTGCCCACGTTTATGTCCTCACATCAAAGCGGAGCGCCTGTCGGGCCCCAGTACCAGTAAGCGAAACCGAAAGCCGCCCCCAATACGATGAACTCAAATCCGGTCTCGCCGCTCGTCCGGTAGATCGCCGTGGGAACGGCGACCGCGATCAACAGCGAGACCAGTTGGTGTAGTATCTTCACGCGGCGGATTACTCCGCTGCCACGCCCATCTTCATCCGCTCCATGTCCTCAAGCGCACGACGGTACTCAACCGGCATGACCTTGCGGAACTTCGGACGGAACTCGCTCCAGCGGTCGAGTATATCCTTGGCGCGCGCCGAGTTCGTGTAGTGGAAGTGGTTGGAGATCAGCTGGTAGAGGCGCTCTTCGTCGTGGCGCGTCATGTCCTCGGAAACGTCTACACGTCCCTTGTGCATGAGGTCGCCGCCGTGATGGTGCAGCTTTTCCAGCATGTCGTCTTCTTCCGGAACCGGCTCCAGCTCGACCATAGCCATGTTGCAGCGGGTGGCGAAATCACCGGTCTCATCAAGAACATAGGCCACGCCGCCGGACATGCCGGCTGCAAAGTTACGCCCCGTCTCACCGAGAACCACCACGATACCGCCGGTCATATATTCGCAGCCATGGTCGCCGACACCCTCGACAACCGCGACAGCACCGGAGTTGCGCACCGCGAAACGCTCGCCCGCCACACCGCGGAAATAGCACTCGCCGGTGATCGCGCCGTAAAGCACGGTATTGCCGACAATGATTGAGTTTTCCGCGACAATCCGGGCGTTTTCCGGCGGGCGCACGATGATGCGGCCACCCGAAAGGCCCTTGCCGACATAGTCATTACCATCACCCACCAGATCGAAGGTGATGCCACGCGCGAGGAACGCGCCGAAGGACTGACCGGCCGTTCCCTTGAGGGTGACGTGGATCGTATCGTCCTTCAGGCCCTTATGGCCCCAGCGCTTGGCAAGCGCACCTGACAGCATCGCGCCAGCGGAACGGTCGACGTTCTTGATCGGCACTTCGAACACGACAGGCTCGCGGTTTTCGAGCGAGGGCAGCGACTTCTCGATCAGCTTGCGGTCGAGAATATCGTCGATCGGGTGCTTCTGGCGCTCGGTCCAGAAGGTTGCTTCCTTGGGAGCCTCGACCTTGTGGAAGATGCGGCTGAAATCCAGCCCCTTGGCCTTCCAGTGCGCCAGCATCTCATCTTTTTCGAGCAGTTCGGAAGCGCCGATGATCTCGTCCAGCCGGGTAACGCCAAGCGAGGCCAGGATTTCGCGCACTTCTTCGGCAACGAAGAAGAAATAGTTGATGACGTGTTCCGGCGTGCCCTTGAAGCGCTTGCGCAGAACCGGGTCCTGCGTCGCAACGCCAACGGGACAGGTGTTGAGGTGGCACTTGCGCATCATGATGCAGCCCGCCGCAATCAGCGGCGCAGTGGCAAAGCCAAATTCATCCGCACCGAGCAGAGCGCCGATGATGACGTCGCGGCCGGTCTTCAGACCACCATCCACCTGCAGTGCCACGCGTGAGCGAAGGCCGTTCAGCACCAGCGTCTGCTGGGTTTCTGCAAGGCCGATTTCCCAGGGGCTGCCCGCATGCTTGAGCGAGGTGAGCGGCGAAGCGCCGGTGCCGCCATCGAAGCCGGAAACGGTGATATGGTCGGCGCGCGCCTTGGCAACGCCGGCCGCAACCGTGCCGACGCCGACTTCCGACACCAGTTTCACCGAAACATCGGCTTCCGGGTTGACGTTCTTCAGATCGTAGATCAGCTGCGCCAGATCTTCGATCGAATAGATATCGTGGTGCGGCGGCGGCGAGATGAGGCCGACGCCCGGCGTCGAATGCCGGGTCTTGGCAACCGTTGCATCCACCTTGTGGCCGGGCAGCTGACCGCCTTCACCGGGCTTTGCGCCCTGCGCCACCTTGATCTGCAGCATGTCGGCATTGACGAGATATTCCGTCGTCACACCAAAGCGGCCCGAGGCAATCTGCTTGATGGCCGAGCGTTCCGGGTTCGGCTTGCCGTTGAGCAACGGCAGGTAGCGGTCGGATTCTTCGCCACCTTCGCCGGTGTTCGACTTGCCGCCGATACGGTTCATGGCAACGGCAAGCGTCGCATGCGCCTCACGGCTGATGGAACCGAAGGACATGGCGCCCGTCGAGAAACGCTTGACGATATCAGCTGCCGGTTCGACATCATCGATGGAGACCGGCTTGCGGCCGAGTGCTTCCGCTGACTTGACATTGAACAGGCCACGAATGGTGTTCATGCGCAGCGCCGTGTCATTCACCATGCCGGCGAATTCGCGGTAGCGATCCTGGCTGTTGCCGCGCACGGCATGTTGCAGCGAAGCGACGGCATCCGGCGTCCAGGCGTGGCTTTCGCCACGCATGCGATAGGCATATTCGCCGCCGATATCGAGCGTGTTGGCAAGGATCGGGTCCTTGCCGAAGGCCGCCGTGTGGCGCGTCACGGTCTCTTCCGAAATTTCCGTCAGGCCGACGCCCTCGATGGAGGTGGCGGTACCGAAGAAATATTTCTCGACGAATTCCGAAGACAGGCCGATGGCGTCGAAGATTTGCGCGCCGCAATAGGACTGGTAGGTGGAAATGCCCATCTTGGACATGACCTTGAGAATGCCCTTACCAACCGCCTTGATGTAGCGATAAACGACTTCGTCGTCGGACACTTCCTTCGGGAAGGCGCCGTGCTTGTGCATGTCGAGCAGCGTATCGAAGGCGAGATAGGGGTTGATCGCCTCGGCACCATAACCGGCGAGCAGACAGAAATGGTGGATTTCACGCGGCTCGCCGGTTTCCACCACGAGACCGACCGAGGTGCGAAGACCCTTGCGGATCAGGTGGTGATGCACGGCAGCCGTCGCCAGAAGTGCCGGGATCGCGATACGATCAGGGCCGAGCTGGCGGTCGGAAAGAACGATGATGTTATAACCGCCGCGCACGGCCGATTCAGCCCGTTCGCACAGGCGGTCGAGCATATCGGGCATGCCTTCCGCGCCACGTTCCACATCATAGGTGAAGTCGAGCGTCTTGGTATCGAAACGGTCTTCCGTGTGGCCGATGGAGCGGATTTTTTCCAGATCGCCATTGGTCAGGATCGGCTGGCGCACTTCCAGACGCTTGGCGCGGGCAGCACCTTCGTGGTCGAGAATGTTCGGGCGCGGACCGATGAAGGACACGAGGCTCATCACAAGCTCTTCGCGGATCGGGTCGATAGGCGGGTTCGTCACCTGCGCGAAGTTCTGCTTGAAGTAGGTGTAGAGCAGCTTCGACTTGTCCGACATGGCCGAGATCGGCGTATCGGTACCCATGGAACCGATGGCTTCTTGGCCGGTCGTCGCCATCGGCGACATCAGCAGCTTGGTATCTTCGCTGGTGTAGCCGAAGGCCTGCTGGCGGTCGAGCAACGACACGTCGCGGCGCAGCGCGCGCGGTTCCACCGGCTTCAGCTCTTCAAGGATGAGCTGCGTGCGGTCGAGCCAGGTGCGGTAAGGGTGCTTGGCGGCAAGCTCGTGCTTCACTTCCTCGTCGGAAACGATGGAGCCCTTTTCCATGTCGATCAGCAGCATCTTGCCGGGCTGCAGACGCCACTTCTTGACGATGCGCTCTTCCGGCACCGGCAGTGTGCCGGCTTCCGACGCCATGATGATGCGGTCGTCGTCAGTGACGAGATAACGCGCCGGGCGCAGGCCGTTGCGATCAAGCGTCGCGCCGATCTGCTTGCCATCGGTGAAGGCGACGGCGGCCGGGCCGTCCCACGGCTCCATAAGTGCCGCGTGATATTCGTAGAATGCCTTACGCTCGGCCGACATGGACTGGTTGCCGGCCCATGCTTCCGGGATCAGCATCATCACGGCATGGGCCATGGAATAACCGCCGCGCACGAGGAATTCGAGTGCGTTGTCGAAACAGGCGGTGTCCGACTGGCCTTCATAGGAAATCGGCCAGAGCTTGGAAATATCGTCGCCGAACAGTGCAGAGGAAACCGACGCCTGACGCGCCGCCATCCAGTTGACGTTGCCGCGCAGCGTGTTGATTTCGCCGTTATGGGCGACCATGCGGTAGGGGTGCGCGAGCTTCCACGACGGGAAGGTATTGGTCGAGAAACGCTGGTGCACGAGGGCGACGGCGGATTCAAAACGCGGATCGGCCAGATCCTTGTAGTAGGCCCCAACCTGATAGGCGAGGAACATGCCCTTATAAACGATGGTGGAGGAGGAGAGCGACACGGGATAGAAATCCTGTGTTTCCTTGCCGCCGCCCTCGTCATAGATGCGATTGGACAGCACCTTGCGGATCAGGAACAGCTTGCGCTCAAAATCGGCATTGGTCGCTGCTTCGCGCCCCGCACCGATGAAGACCTGAACATGGTGCGGTTCTGTCCCGGCAATATCCGGGGCCTTGGACAGCGAAGAATTGTCAACCGGCACATCACGGAAGCCGAGAAACTGCTGTCCCTCCTCGCCGATGACGTCGACGATGACTTTCTTGTAGTGCTCGATGCGGGACGGATCGCGCGGCATGAAAATGTGGCCAACGGCATATTCGCCAGCCTTTGGCAGCGTCACACCCTGGCTCGCCATTTCCTCGCGGAAGAAACGGTCGGGGATCTGCACGAGAATGCCGGCACCATCACCCATCAGCGGATCGGCACCGACAGCGCCGCGATGCGTCAGGTTTTCCAGAATGAACAGGCCGTCCTTGACGATCTGGTGCGACTTCTGGCCCTTCATATGGGCAACAAAGCCGACGCCGCAGGCGTCATGTTCATTGGCGGGATCGTAAAGACCCTGCTTTTCCGGCAGGCCGCCCGCGAAACGCGCTTTCGCAGAAACGGGTGCGGCCACAGCCGCGGTGGGACAGTCTGTGGTCAGGGTTGCGGCGGCGATCTCTGCCTGCGGCTTGTGCGTCATGTTTGTCCCTCCTGCAAAATTACTTGCATGGTTTCATGCGAAGATCCGGCTCGACCACGAATTCTCGCTTCCAGCAAAAATCGCACTCAACCCGGCTCGATCAAATTTAGGACAGCAAAGCTGTCTCAATTCACGAGGATTTTGGCAGAAACCGGCGGAATTGGCAAGGGTGCGAATCCAATTAGTCAGACCGTCCTTTTGCAGTGAAGTTTCGATACTGACCTATTGCGCGAAACTTTCTTGTCACAAAACCGGCCGAGCTATTGCTTTCATTACCGGATTTGCCAATCGCAAGGTTAGGTCCTAGAACTTTCCCCGTCATCGCTTCACGCAGCCCCAAAACAGACCCTCAGCTATCGGAAAGCCTTCAGAGATGTTTTTTGCTTCAGACAATTGGGCTGGCGCCCATCCGGCCGTCAACGAACGGCTTTCGCGGGAATCCACCCGCTTTGCCGCCGCTTACGGCACCAGCGAACTCGATCTCTCCATCGAAAAGCGCTTCAACGAGATATTCGAGCGCGAGGTCGCGGTGTTTTTCGTCGCCACTGGCACGGCGGCCAACTCGCTTTCGCTGGCCAGCATTGCCCGCCCCGGCGGCCTGACCTTCTGTCATTCGGAAGCCCATGTGATCGAAGACGAATGCGGCGCGCCTGATTTCTTCAGCGGCATGCGCATGGTCGCCGTCGAAGGGCCGGATGGCAAGATGCTGCCGGAAAACCTGATCGAACGTATCGCGCGTTATCCGCAGGACGCCGTTCACCATGGCCGCGCCGCCGCCATCACCATGACGCAGGCAACCGAGGCCGGCACGGTCTATACGCTCGATGAAATCGACGCCATCGCCAGGATCGCCAAGGACAACGGCCTGCCACTGCATATGGATGGCGCGCGTTTTGCCAATGCGCTTGCCGCACTCGGCACCACGCCGGCCGAAATGACCTGGAAACGCGGCGTCGACGTCCTGTCTTTCGGCGGCACGAAAAACGGCTGCTGGTGCGCGGAAGCGATCGTCTTCTTCGATCCCTCGCTCGCCCGGGACTTCTCCTTCCTGCGCAAGCGCACCGCCCAGCTTTTTTCGAAATCGCGTTTCATCGCCGCGCAGTTCGAAGCCTATCTGCAGGACGATCTGTGGCTCGGTCTCGCCGGCCACGCCAATGCCATGGCCAACCGGCTGCGCGCCGGCTTCGGCTCGCTCAACAGCGCCCGCCTCGCCTGGCCGACACAGGCTAACGAAGTGTTCGCCATTCTGCCGAAGGCAGCCGCCGAAGCCGCAACGGCCAAGGGTGCGAAGTTCTATGACTGGCTGGAGCCGCGCGACATGCCGGAAAAGGTCGGCAAGGACGAAATGCTGATCCGTATGGTCACCAGCTTTGCGACGACCGAGGCCGACGTGGACGAATTCCTGTCGATCTGCGCCTCTGTCTGACACAACATTTGAGGGCGCTCCATAATGGCGCCCTCAAACCTCCTGAAGCCGGTAACCGACACCGGTTTCCGTCAGGATATAACGTGGCTGGTCCGGGATTTTTTCGATCTTCTGGCGGAGCTGGCGCACATAGACCCGCAAATATTGCACGTCGGTCAACTCGTCCCACGCATGCTCAAGTAAAAATCGGTGCGTCAGCACCTTGCCCGCATGCTGCACCAGAACCCGCAGAATATCATACTCCTTGGGCGAAAGTTTCACCTCGCGGTCCTCCACCTTGACGATGCGCCGGACGAGATCGACCGAAAGATCGCCGGTTTGGAATACCGGTCTTTCCCCCTGGCTCTGCAGGCGGTGGCGCAGGGCGACGCGGATGCGGGCGACAAGCTCGTTCATGCCGAAGGGCTTGCTTATATAGTCATCCGCCCCCAGTTCCAGCGCCTTGACGATACCTGCCTCATCCGTGCGGCTGGAGAGAATGATGACCGGCAACGCCAGTCCTTCGCCACGCCATTTCGCCAGCAGATCATGCCCCGACATGTCAGGCAGGCCCAGATCGAGAATGACGAGATCGGGCTTGTCCTGCTCGACGAGCTCCATCGCCACCTTGGCATTCATGGCCTCGCTCACCGCATATCCTTGCGTCGACAGCCCCACCCGCAAAAGCTTGCGGATCGGCGGTTCATCGTCGACGATCAGAATGCGGACGGCGGAATTGGTCATTCCCGATCTCCCTTAGCGGCACGACAAAGCACGTGAATGATTCTCTTCTGAAATCGCGCCCTAATCATGATCTAGCACGGGAGCGTCAGGGGAAGCGGGCAGGCTTATGATAAATTGCGCGCCTGAGCGACCTGACCTGTTCTCCGCCCGGATCGACCCGCCCATGGCCTCGATGAAACCCTTGCAGATGGATAGCCCGAGACCCGTGCCGGCCTGCACATGGTCCACCTTGCGCACCCGGTAGAAACTGTCGAACACCCGCTCCGTATCATCAGGGGGGATGCCCGGCCCCTCATCCGCAACGGACAGGAGGACATGCCTGCCCTGTCGCCACCCTCTGATCTCGATGGCCGTCTGTTCAGGTGCATATTTGGCTGCGTTGTCGATCAGATTAAACAACACCTGCTCGAAAAGCACCGGATCGACCTTCAGCATTGGCAGATCGGAGGGAATATCGAGAACGATCTCATGCCGGACAACGATTTTCGCCGCGCGCGAAAGCGCCGTGCCGACCATATCACCAACAAAATGCAGCCCGTAATTCGGTTCCATCGCACCTGAGCCAATTCTTGTCATATCCAGCAGATTGGAGATGAAACGGTTCAGCCGCTCGGACTCCTCAATGATCGTCGAAAGTAACTCAGTGCGCGCATCTGGCGGAATGTCGTCGGCAAAATCCTTGAGCGTTCCGGCAGACCCCAGAATGGCGGCAAGTGGCGTCTTCAGGTCGTGGGAAATGGAGGTAAGGAGAGCGGTGCGCAGCCGGTCGGTTTCCGCCGCGAGCCTTGCCCGGTCAACATCCGAGACAAGCTGGATACGTTCAACGGCAAGCCCCGCCTGATCGGCCAGTGCATCGAACAGCCGCTGCTGTTCGGGTGTCAAAAGCGGGCCAACCCGGTCGTCATCCAGCCCCACCACGCCGATGGCGCCACTGCCGGTGCGCAACGGCAGATAAAGGCGCTTGGCGCCCGGCAGCGTATCCGCGCCGCGACCCGTGGCTCTGTTATGCTCCCATGCCCATTGCGCAGCGGCAATATCGGCATCCGCCAGCGTATCATCCGGCGGATACCCCGCCTTGACGGTAATCGTATTGTTTTCCGGCAGCAGCAGAACGACCCGGACCTTCAGCATCGAAGCCATCTGGTAAGCGGTTGCCCACAGCACATCATCCAGCGTGCCCGTGCCTGCCAGTTTTTTCGAGAACAGATAGAGGTCCTCTGTCGTGCGTGCCCTCGCCCGCGCCGATGCCGCCTGCCGCTGCACCGCGACGGCCAGATTGGAGGCAACCAGGGCCACCCCGAAATAAAACAGCAGCGCCACGACACTGTCCGGCGCGCTCACCGTCAGCGTGTAACGCGGCTCCAGAAAGAAGAAGTTGAAGGCGAAGGCGCCAAGCAGCGAGGCATAAAGTGCCGGCCCCAGCCCGCCGCGCACGGCCGCAGCCAGAACCGCCATCAGGAAGACCAGCGCCAGGTTCCGGACGTCGAGCATCTGGTCCAGCCCGATGCCGACAACGATAGCCACCACCACCAGTAGCGTACTGCTGAGATAGGCCTTGATCCGATTGCCAAGGCGCGGAGATGCCTGCTTTACCGTCGGTGCCGACTTTTCCGCCGTCTTGTCGCCGGAAATGACGTGGACGCTGATATCACCCGCATGGTCGATCAATTCATGGGTGAGCGAGCGCTGAAACAGGCGCTGCCACCAGTTCTTTTTCGGACGGCCGATGATGATGTGAGTGAAATTATTGGCATTTGCATAGGCGATGATCTCGCGTGTCAGATCAAGCGCCGGCAGGGTTACCGTCTCGCCGCCCAGCTTCTCGGCAAGCCGCATGGTGCCGGCCAGCCGGTCCTTCTCCGTCTCCGACAATTGCTGCGAACGTGGCGTATCGAGATGCAGCGCCGTCCATGGCGCGCGCAGCCGGTCTGCCTGCCTTCGGGCATAACGCACCAGACCCGGGCCATTGCCGCCGTGGTCCAGACAGACCAGAACCCGGTCTCCCGCGGCCCATGGTCCGGAAATGGCGTGCGACTGCATGTGGTTGAGCAATTGCTCATCCACCCGCTGCGCCGTGCGTCGAAGCGCCAGTTCACGCAACGCCGTCAGGTTGCCGCGCGAAAAATAATTCTCGATGGCGCGCCGCGCGGTGCGGGGCATGTAAACCTTGCCATCCTGCAGGCGTTTCAGCAGATCGTCGGGGGTGATGTCGATGATTTCGACATCGTCGGCCCTGTCGATGATGCTGTCAGGCACGGTTTCTCGCACACGGATGCGGGTGATCTGAGCCACCACGTCATTCAGGCTTTCGACATGCTGGATGTTCAACGTCGTATAGACGTCTATTCCCTGTGCGAGGATTTCTTGAACATCCATATAGCGCTTGGGGTGGCGGCTGCCGGCGGCATTGGTATGGGCAAGCTCGTCGACCAGCACCAGCGCGGGGCGGCGGGCGAGTATCGCATCGAGATCCATCTCCTCCAGCATCTGACCGCGATAATCGATGCGCTTGCGGGTGATCACCTCCAGCCCTTCGACCAGCGCCTCGGTTTCGCGGCGGCCATGGGTTTCCACGACGCCGATGATCGTGTCGACGCCATCCGCAAGCTTCGCACGGCCGGACATCAGCATTTCATAGGTCTTGCCGACGCCGGGGGCTGCGCCTAAAAAAATCTTCAGCCGGCCCCGTGCCTCGCGCCGGGCATTTTCCAGCAGCGCATCGGGCGACGGTCGGCTCGGCATATTGCTGATATCGTCAGGCATATAACCCACCAGTGGTCGAAGCTATGGCTTCCGAAGAAGCCATAGCCATTTCAGTTCATGAGCCGGCTGCGTCAAGAGCCATGTTGAGCGCCAGTACATTTACGACGGGTTCGCCCATGAAGCCCAGTTCCGATCCCTCGACATGACGC
This sequence comes from Agrobacterium sp. O3.4, assembly GCF_041414895.1. Classification (NCBI taxonomy): domain Bacteria; kingdom Pseudomonadati; phylum Pseudomonadota; class Alphaproteobacteria; order Hyphomicrobiales; family Rhizobiaceae; genus Agrobacterium; species Agrobacterium sp. O3.4. The sequence goes on along the minus strand of NZ_JALPZP010000002.1, from coordinate 225,936 downwards.
TCGACAATGGCACGCAACGCGGTTTCATCCATGCCCCTTGCCTTTGCGACGCGCGCAACCTGAAAATAGGCGGCCTCAGGCGAAACATGCGGGTCGAGACCGCTGCCCGATGCCGTCACCAGATCGGCCGGCACTTCGGCTGCCGGGTTTTCGGCTTTCGCCGTCTCATAATCCTGTTTCACCCGGTCGATCAGCTTGGCGCTGGTCGGGCCAAGATTGGAGCCGGAAGAGGAGGCAGCGTTATACCCGTCACCAGCGGCCGACGGCCTGCCGTGGAAATATTTCTCACCGGTGAAGGCCTGTCCGATCAATTGCGAACCCACCACGCTGCCGTTTTTCTCGATCAGGCTGCCATTGGCCTGAAAGGGAAAGAGCGCTTGCGCAAGGCCCGTCATGCCCAGCGGATAGGCAAGGCCGGTGATGGCGGTGGTGGCAAGGATCAGCACCAGTGCGGGACGAAACTGTCTAAACATTGTCTTTACTCCTCAGGCAAGACCAAGCGCCGTAATAGCGAGGTCGATGGCCTTGATGCCGATAAAGGGAACGATGATGCCGCCGAGGCCATAAACGACCAGATTGCGCGACAGCAGCGCGCCGGCGCCGATCGGACGGTATTTGACGCCCTTCAACGACAGCGGGATGAGTGCGATGATGATCAGCGCGTTGAAGATGATGGCGGAAAGGATCGCGCTTTGCGGCGTCGAAAGCCCCATGACGTTCAGGACGCCAAGCTGCGGATAGAGCACCAGGAACATCGCCGGGATGATGGCAAAATATTTGGCGATATCGTTGGCAATGGAGAATGTCGTCAGTGCGCCGCGCGTCATCAGCAACTGCTTGCCGATCTCGACGATCTCGATGAGCTTGGTCGGGTCGCTGTCGAGATCGACCATATTGCCCGCCTCGCGCGCCGCCACCGTGCCGGTGTTCATGGCGACGCCGACATCGGCCTGCGCCAGCGCCGGGGCGTCGTTGGTGCCGTCGCCGCACATGGCGACGAGTTTGCCCTTCGCCTGCTCCTCGCGGATCAGTTCCAGCTTGTTTTCCGGTGTCGCCTGGGCGAGGAAATCATCGACGCCTGCTTCCGCCGCAATGGCAGCCGCCGTCATCGGATTGTCGCCGGTGATCATGACGGTGCGGATGCCCATGCGGCGAAGCTCGGCGAAACGTTCGCGAATGCCGCCCTTGACGATATCCTTCAGCTGCACGACGCCAAGCAGTTTTCCATCGCGCACCACGGCAAGCGGCGTGCCGCCAGCCTTGGCGATCTCTTCCGCGATAGCACGGATCCCACGCGTGGCATCGGTTTCGGTTTTGACGGCCAACGCCGCATTGCCCTGTTGCGCAACGCCGCCATCGACATAGGACAGCACGGCATCGACGGCACCCTTGCGAATGGAGGCGCCCTCAAAATCGACGCCGCTCATGCGGGTCTGGGCGGTGAAGGGCACGAAGGTGGCATGCAGCTTCTGCATGTCGCGGGCGCGGATGCCGTATTTTTCCTTGGCGAGAACGACGATGGAGCGGCCTTCCGGCGTCTCATCGGCAAGCGAGGCAAGCTGTGCGGCATCGGCAAGCTCCTGTTCGGAAACGCCGGCGATAGGCCGAAACTCGGTCGCCTGCCGGTTGCCAAGCGTAATCGTGCCGGTCTTGTCCAGCAGCAGCGTATCGACGTCACCTGCCGCTTCGACGGCGCGGCCGGACATGGCAAGCACGTTGAAGCGCACCAGCCTGTCCATGCCGGCAATACCGATGGCGGACAGAAGAGCGCCGATGGTTGTCGGGATGAGCGTCACGAACAGCGCCACCAGCACAATGATCGGGATGGAGCCGCCGGCATAGGTCGCGAAACTTGGAATCGTCGCGGTGGCCAGAACGAAGATCAGTGTCATCCCCGCAAGCAGGATGTTGAGCGCAATCTCGTTCGGTGTCTTCTGGCGCTCGGCACCTTCAACCAGCGAAATCATCCGGTCGAGGAAGGTGGAGCCGGCAGCAGCGGTGATGCGCACCCTTATCCAGTCCGACAAAACCTGCGTGCCGCCGGTGACGGCCGAACGGTCGCCGCCGGATTCGCGGATAACCGGGGCGGATTCACCTGTTATCGCTGCCTCGTTGACGGAGGCCACACCTTCAACGACTTCGCCATCGGAGGGGATGATATCGCCGGCTTCCACCAGCACGACATCGTTGACCTTCAGGCTGGTGCCCGCCACCATCTTGTACTGGCTGCGGTCATCGCCGGTCAGCAGTTTCGCCTGGGTTTCGGTGCGGGTCCGGCGCAGCGAATCCGCCTGCGCCTTGCCGCGCCCTTCGGCAACGGCTTCGGCAAAATTGGCAAACAGCACGGTGAACCAGAGCCAGAGGTTGATCTGGAAGGAAAAGCCGAGATTGCCGCTGCCGATGATCAGATCGCGGATGAAGAGCACGGTCGTCAGCACCGAGACCGTCGCCACCACGAACATGACCGGGTTGCGGGCAAGCGTGCGCGGATTGAGCTTTTTGAATGCGGCGGCAATGGCCGGCACGAGAATGCGAGAATCGAGGATGCTCGCTTGTTTGGACTGGCTCATGAAGAGGCTCCAGCGTTTGAAACAGGGCGACCGATAAGGGTCGATCAGCCCGTGAGAACTTCGAGAGCGACGACGGCGGCGAACAGGGCCGCCATCATCGCAAGAATGAGATTGGACGCGCACCAGCCGCCGGGACCGGCGCTCCTTTTGACGGGAGCACCAGTGCGGACAGGAAGGTTGCGGCGGTATCGAGGGGTGTCATTGGTCATCGTGCCACCTCAAAAGACCTGGCCCGCGGCCATCACCAGGTGTTCCGCCACCGGACCAAGCGCCAGCGCCGGCAGGAAGGTGAGGCCACCGACAATCAGGATCGTGCCGACGAGCAGGCCGACAAACAGCGGACCATCCGTCGGGAAGGTGCCGGCCGATGCCGGAACGGTCTTCTTGGTGACCAGCGAACCGGCAATGGCCAGTGCCGGAATGATCACCAGAAAACGCCCCATCAGCATGCCGAAACCAAGGGTAATGTTGTACCAGGTGGTATTGCCGGTGAGACCGCCGAAAGCCGAGCCGTTATTGGCAGCTGCCGAAGTATAGGCATAGAGGATTTCGGAGAAACCGTGCGGTCCAGCCGTGCCGATCGACGCCACCGCCGATGGCAGGACCGTCGCCGTGGCGGTGAAAGCCAGCATGGCGAGCGGCAGGCAGAGAATGGCCAGAATCGCCATCTTCATTTCCTTGGCCTCGATCTTCTTGCCGAGATATTCCGGTGTGCGGCCAACCATCAGACCCGCCACGAAGATGGCGATGATGATGAATAGCAGAATACCGTAAAAACCCGCGCCGACACCGCCGACGATCACTTCACCCAACTGCATGTTGATGAGCGGGACGAGACCGCCGAGCGCCGTGAAACTGCCATGCATGGCGTTGACCGCGCCGCAGGACGCGGCTGTGGTGATGACCGCAAACAGCGACGAAAGCGCCACTCCGAAGCGAACTTCCTTGCCTTCCATATTGCCGCCCGCAAGACCAAAGCCGTGCATCAGCGGATTTCCGGCCGCTTCCGCCCAATAGGTGACGGCGACGCCGGCGATGAACAGAACGCCCATGGCCGAAAGGATCGCCCAGCCCTGGCGCTGGTTGCCCACCATGCGCCCGAAGACATTGGTGAAGGCCGCCCCGATCGCAAAGATCGAAACCATCTGGATCATGTTGGAAAAGGCATCGGGGTTTTCAAACGGATGCGCGGAATTGGCGTTGAAGAAACCGCCGCCATTGGTGCCGAGCATCTTGATCGCCAGCTGCGATGCCACCGGCCCGACCGCAATCGTCTGCTGCGCACCTTCGAGCGTTTGTGCCGTGACATAGGCACCGAGCGTCTGCGGCACGCCGAGCCACACATAGACAAGGGTCAGGACGATGCAGAGGGGCAAAAGCACGTAGAGCGTCGCACGGATCATATCCACCCAGAAATTGCCGATGGCCTTGCCCGAAGCGCGCGAAAAGGCGCGGATGAGGCCGATGGCAATTGCCATGCCCGTGGCGCCGGAAACAAAATTCTGCACGGTCAAACCAGCCATCTGGGTCAGATAAGACATGGTGCTTTCGCCGCCATAATTCTGCCAGTTGGTATTGGTGACGAAGCTGACCGCCGTGTTGAACGACAGTTCCGGCCCGACGGCCGGCATTGCCTGCGGATTATAAGGCAGCACGGCCTGAAAACGCATCAGCGCGTAAAGCAGGGCAAAACCGAGGAGGTTGAAGAGCAACATGGAGAACGCATAGGTCGTCCAGTGCTGTTCCTCGCGCTCGCTTGTTCCGGCAAGGGCATAAAGGCCGCGCTCGACGGGTGCAAGAACCGGTGAAAGCAGGGTGCGTTCACCACTAAAGACACGCGCCATATAGAAGCCGAGCGGCTTCACCAGCGCAAAAATGATCCCGCAAAACAGCAGAATCTGAAACCATCCATTGAGGGTCATTGTATTGGACTTTCAATAGCCGCCGCTTCCCGATCAGAAGCGTTCGGGGCGAATGAGAGCATAGGTGAGATAGGCGGCGATAAAGACGGTGACGGCACCGCTGAGGACATAGTCGAATATCATCGCAGCCTCCGTCTAAAGCCGGTCGCAGGCGCGCGTATAGGCAAAGCAGAGGGCGAAGAACACCGTCGCTGCGCCGATCAGAACAAGGTCCATCATGATGGGACTCCTTTTTTCCACGAGGAGCCTGACAGGAAGAAAAGCGCCGCCATGTGGGACGTCGCTTTTCATTCTTTCTGGCTCAGGAAGGGAACACCATCCCTTCCCGAACAGAAGAATGCACCCGAACCGCATAAAGGTTCGAGACGGCCTCAGAGGGAATAAAATAGGAATCCTATAGGAATTTCGATGCCCGCAGACGCGGGCACCGCTGCCGTTTCTTAGAGAGAAAGCGGCTCGCCGAAAGCGGAAACGATGGTTTCCGCGGTGCTTTTGCCGGCCAGCAGCGCCGCCAGCAGAATGCGGGCCTGGCCCGGGCGAAGTGTGGAAGAATGCACGGCACCGGCCGCGACAAGGTCATGTCCGCCACCGCCGCCGCCATAACTTGCGACAAGACGGCCTTCCGGCACACGGCTGGAAACGACGACAGGGACGCCACGTTCCGCGCAGCGTTTCACCGCCTCGGCAATATCTGGATTGGCGTTACCGGATCCGAGCGCCGCAAGTACGATGCCTTTAGCCCCCGCCTGCAGGCTAGCGTCGATATGGGTGGCGTCACAGCCGGGATGGATGGCGACGATATCAACCCTGATATCGGCGACGGGAGCAGCAAGGTTTGGCGCTGAGGCCTGAAGTACCGGTCGCGCCGAGCGAAAGGCGTCCGCCGCATCCGCACTCAGCTTGTAAAGCCCCCAGGCCGGCAGACAGCGACCGCCGAAGGACAGAAGCACGCCCTTTGCGGCATTCTGCGGATCGAGCGCCGTTTCTATCGCCTGCACCAGATTGGCCGGTCCGTCCGCATCCGGGTGGTCCGCCGTAAACTGTGCACCGGTGAAGACCACCGGCTTGGTGAGACTATTCTGCAAATTGACGAGTAGCGAGGATTCTTCCATGGCGTCGGTGCCATGCAGAACAACGACGCCCGCCACCGCGGGGTCGTTAAGTTCCAAGCCTACCGCATCGCTGATGCGCTGCATGTCTGCCAATGTCAGGCTGGAGGAATCCTTGGCCATCAGATCGACCGGCTTCAGCCGGGCGCTGATCTGCGGCACCAGCGACAGCAGGTCCTCGCCGGAAAGACTGGGCGTACTGGCGCCATCGGCACCACGCCGGCTGGCGATGGTGCCACCGGTGGCGATGACCGCCACCAGTGAAGTTTCACCCTGCCCGCTCAATGCGACGGCCCCGCGCCAGCCACACGTTCAGCCGCCAGACGGTGGATACGGTCGCGCAGCAGATACCAGCCAATAATCAGCGCCGGGATGATGACCAGCAAAGACGCGATGGTCCAAGAGCCGACGGGATAATCAAACGCCATCAGCACAAGTACGCCGAACAGGAAGATGAGCGTGAGAATGCCGGTGTAAGGCGCGCCGAACATGCGGAAATCCGGGCGCGCCAGTTCGCCGCGCTGCGAAAGCTGCCAGAGCTTCAGCTGGCAGAGCACGATGACGGCCCATGCGCAGATGATACCAAGTGCCGAGAGGTTAAGGGCAATTTCGAAGGCCGAAGCGGGAACGACGGCGTTCAAGGCCACGCCGAGAACGGTGACCACGGCGGTGACCGCAATGCCACCATAGGGCACGCCGGCCTTGTTCATCTTCGCCAGCGCTGCCGGAGCCGAGCCGGAAACGGCCATGGAGTGCAGAATGCGGCCGGTGGAATAAAGACCGGCATTAAGCGAGGAAAGCACGGCGGTCAGAACCACGAGGTTCATGATCACATCGGCACCCTCTACGCCGATGGAGCCGAAGAAGGTGACGAAGGGGCTCTCACCGGCCTTGTAGGCGGTATAGGGCAGAAGCAGCGTGAACAGCAGCACCGAACCGACGTAAAACACCACAAGGCGCAGAACGACGGCGCGGATGGCGCGGGGCATGACCTTGCGCGGGTCTTCGGTTTCACCCGCCGCCGTGCCGATCAGCTCGATCGAGGCATAAGCGAAAACGACACCCTGAATGATGACGAAGGCCGGAAGAATGCCGTTCGGGAAGAAGCCGCCATTATCGGTAATGAGGCTGAAGCCTGTGACATGGCCCTCGATGGGCGTGCCGAAGATGACGAAATAAACGCCGACGACTAGAAAAATTGCAAGCGCCAGAACCTTGATTAGGCTGAACCAGAATTCAAGCTCGCCGAAGACCTTCACCGACAGCATGTTCATCGCCAGCACGACCAGAAGCGCCGTCATCGCGAAGACCCATTGGTCGATGCCCGCCAGCCACGGAACATATTGCTTGAAGAAATTCATGTAGAGGGCAACGGCGGTCACATCCGCCACCGAAGTCATCGCCCAGTTCAGCCAATACATCCAGCCGGCGGCAAAGGCCATTTTCTCGCCGTAGAACTCACGGGCATAGGATACGAAGGAACCGGAGCTCGGGCGGTGCATGATAAGTTCGCCAAGCGCGCGCAGGACCAGAAACGCGAAGAAGCCGCAGAGCGCATAAACAAACACCAGCGCCGGACCTGCCTGCGCCAGCCGGCCGCCGGCGCCAAGAAACAGGCCGGTGCCGATCGCGCCGCCAATGGCGATCATCTGGATCTGACGCGGCTTGAGGGCCTTGTGGTAACCGAGGTCCTCTTCGACGAAGACCTCACGTTCGGCAGGCGCCGTTTTCCCAGAATGCATGGATTTATCCTCCCGATAAACTGCTTTAGTCGGCGATAAGCCGGAAATCAAAATGAAACTGGCACAGTCCGTGCTGGAAATATGGCCAGCATGCGCATGCATGCTGTAAAGCTGCATGACAGATTTTCGCCCCTCATAATGGCAGATAATGCCGTTCGTCAAGGGTATTCCATATGATTGACCTTCTCCTCAGCCCAGATTAAGGTCAAAAAATCTGTAAGACAGCTTTACAGATATAGCAACACTTAAAAGCCAGTGGAGGAAAAAGTGAGTGTGACGCGCAGGGAGCATGATTTGCTCGGAACGAAGGAAATTCCGGCTGATGTCTATTGGGGTGTGCACACCGCACGCGCGGTAGAAAACTTTCAGATCACCGGGGTGACCATCGGCCACAACCTCTATCTCGTGCGGGGATTAGCCTATGTGAAGGAGGCGGCGGCGCGCGCAAATCACGAACTCGGTCTGCTCGATACCGAGCGAATGGAAGCAATCGCTGCGGCCTGCCGCGAAATCCGCGCCGGCGCGCTGCACGAGCAATTCGTGGTGGATGAAATCCAGGGCGGAGCCGGCACCTCCACCAACATGAATGCCAATGAGGTCATCGCCAACCGGGCGCTTGAACTGCTCGGCCACCAAAAAGGCGATTATGCCCGCCTTCACCCCAATGATCATGTCAATCTCAGCCAGTCCACCAACGACGCCTATCCGACGGCGGTCAATATCGGCCTGATTGAATCAATCGACGATCTGGCGGTCTCCATGGGCGTGCTGAAGGACGCTTTTGACCGCAAGGCGCAGGAATTTGCCGGCTTCATCAAGATCGGGCGCACGCAATTGCAGGACGCCGTGCCGATGACGCTCGGCCAGGAATTCCGCACTTTCGTGGTGATGCTGGGTGAAGATCAGGCCCGCCTGATCGAATCCGCGGCCCTGCTGCACGAGATCAATCTTGGCGCCACCGCCATCGGCACCGGCCTTAATGCGCCGCGCGGTTATGCGGCGCTTGCCTGCCAGCATCTGGCAGCGCTGACCGGACGGCCGCTGGTGACCGCGGTAGACCTTATTGAAGCGACACAGGACCCCGGCGCATTCGTGCATCTGTCCGGCGTGTTGAAACGCGTGGCCGTCAAGCTGTCGAAAACCTGCAACGACCTTCGCCTGCTCTCCTCCGGTCCGCGCGCCGGTATCGGCGAAATTACCCTGCCGTCGGTTCAGGCGGGTTCCAGCATCATGCCGGGCAAGATCAATCCGGTCATTCCCGAAGTCGTCAATCAGGTCGCCTATGCGGTCATCGGCAACGATATCACCATCACCATGGCCGCCGAAGCCGGGCAGCTGCAGCTGAACGCCTTCGAACCAATCATCGTGCGTGCCCTTTCCCAGAGCATCAGCCAGCTCAGCGCCGCCTGCCGGACACTGGCGGAACGCTGCGTTGACGGCATCGTCGCCAACCCCACCATCATGGCGCAGCGTGTGGAAGAATCGATCGGCCTTGCCACCGCACTCAATCCGCTGATCGGCTACTACGCGGCAACGGAAGTGGCCAAGGAGGCGCTCGCCAGTGGCCGCACCGTGCCGCAGGTGGTTCTGGAACGCGGATATCTGACGGAAGCGCAATTGCAGCAGGCGCTGAGCCCGCGGCACCTTGCCAACCTGCCGGCACTTACGGTTGACGAGCCCGATCTTCTCCAATGATCGTCGTCACCACCTGCTTCACCTGCCCAAGGTGAAGCTCCATCGCCTCGCGCGCCTCGGGTGCTGAACCCCGCCGGATCGCCTCAACGATCCGGCGGTGCTCGTAATTCGACGCAACGCGACGGCCCGCCATCAGATTGACCATCTCGGATTGCTGGGACACAGCCTCGCGGGCGTCAGCGACCACCTTGGCAAAGAGAGCATTGGCGGAAGCTTCCGCGATGGCGCAGTGGAACTGCCCGTCCAGCAACACCCAGGGGTGCGGCCTTTCTTCGGCGTCCATCCGGTCGCAGAGGTGCAGCAAAACCTGCAACTGGGCATCCGTGCGCCTGAGCGCCGCCCAGCCGGCCGCCGGCACTTCAATGAAGGGGCGGGCCTCGATCAGATCGCGGGCGGAATAAGCGCCGTAATTCAGTTCGGAAGGCGGCGTTGGCGTCATTACATATGTGCCGCTTCCAGTGCGGGTCTGCGTCAGCCCCAAAGTCTGGAGAGATCGCAACGCCTCGCGAATGATCGGCCGGCTGACGCCGTATCTTTGTGCCAGATGCGCCTCGGACGGCAGCCGCGTGCCGACCGCGATCTGCCCCGAAGTAATCGCTGAGCGGATATCTTCAAACACCGCTTCCGCGGCATTCTTGCGATTGATCGGCTGTGCATCCGCAAGCCAATCCGACAACCCGCCCATCTTTAAACCCTCCGCACCCTCAATATGCCTGCCATCCAGCATGAAAGGACGGCGGCCGCTCACGCGGCTAAGCCGACCTTCCTAACACTATCCGGCCGGATGGAACAACGACGGCGGATATTTTTATCGGAGGAAAGGAAGCGGCGGCCGCTTCCCTTCAGTATCACACCTTCACTTCCTGTCCCTCCGGCTCGTCATCCTCACGCGGAATGCGAAACCAGGCGACATAAAGCGCCGGCAGGAAAAGCAGCGTCAGCGCCGTGCCGACCACGATGCCGCCCATCATCGCATAGGCCATCGGCCCCCAGAAAATCTCCCGCGATATGGGAATGAGGGCAAGGGTGGCCGCCGCCGCCGTCAGCATGATCGGCCGCATGCGGTGCTCGGTCGCCTCGACTACCGCGCGCCAAGCCGAGACGCCCTCGCTTCTCAGATGCTCGATCTGGACGACGAGGATGACGGAGTTGCGGATCAGGATGCCGATCAGCGCCAGCACGCCGAGAATGGCGACGAAGCCCATCGGCGCATTGGAGAGAAGCAACGCCACCACCACGCCAATCAATGCGGTCGGCGCCACGGCGAAGACCAGGAACAGCCGGCTGAAGCTTTGCAGCTGCAGCATCAGGATGGTCGCCATCGCAAACAGCATCAGCGGTACCACGGCAATGATCGGCGCTTGCGAATCCGCACTCGATTCCACCGAACCACCCGTTTCCAGCTTGTAGCCGACGGGAAGTGTTTTCTGGAACGCCTCGATCTTCGGCTTCAACTGCTCGACGATCGTTGCGGGCTGCGTCGGGCCGATAATGGCAGCCTTGACCGTGATCGTCGGGATCCTGTCGCGGCGCCAGATGGTCGGCTGTTCCAGCTCGTAGCGGAAATTGGCGATGGCCGACAGCGGCACGGCCTTGCCGTTGGTCGCCGGCAATTGCAGGTTCTGCAATGTCTCGATGGAGCCGCGCTCCGACATCTGCGCCCGCGCCACCACATTGACGAGATAGATATCGTCCCTGACCTGCGTGACCGTAGACCCTTCGACAATACTGTTCATGGCATTGGCGATGTCTTCCGACGAGACGCCAAGCTGGCGGGCCTTGTCCTGCAGAACGTCAACCTTGACCACACGCGTCGGCTCGTTCCAGTCCATGACCATGTTGGACAGCAGCTGATGTTCGCCGACGATACCCGACAATTGTTGTCCAAGCTCACGGACCTTCTGGATATCGGGACCGCTCAGGCGATATTGTACCGGTTTCCCGACCGGCGGGCCGATATCAAGCAATTTCACGAAGGCATCGGTGCCGGTGAAGGTCCGGTTCAGGTAATCCTGCAACTCGGCACGCACCTTGTCACGCACATCGAGCCCCTTGGTGACGATGACCGTCTGGCCGAAAGTCACATCAGGCGTCTGCACATCGAAAGACAGGATGAAACGTGGCGCGCCTTCGCCGACATAGGTCGTCCAGTGATCGATATCCGTATTCTTGGCCAGCATCTCCTGTTCGAACTGCGCCATCTGCCGGTTGGTTTCGGCAATCGAACTGTTCTGCGGCAGGTTCCAGTCGACAATCAGTTCCACGCGGTCGGATGACGGGAAGAACTGCTGCTGAACGAGGCTCATGCCTCCGACGGAAAGACCGAACAGCGCAATGGTCAAGATGATCGTCACCCAGCGCCAGCGCAGCGCCCGGCCAAGAAGCCAGGAAAAGCCGGAGGCGAAACGGCCCTTCTTTTCATGGTGCGATTTCATCGTCTTTGGCAGGATCGTCACGCCGAGCAGCGGCGTGAACAGGACCGCGACGATCCACGACACGATCAGCGAAACCGCAATCACCACGAAGAGCGTAAAGGTGAACTCACCCGCCGCGCTGTTGTTGAGACCGACGGGAATGAAGCCGGCGACGGTGACCAGCGTGCCCGTCAGCATGGGGAAGGCAGTCGAGGTGTAAACATAGGTCGCCGCCTTTCTGAGATCATCGCCGACCTCCAGACGCGCGACCATCATCTCGACGGCAATCATCGCGTCATCGACAAGCAGCCCAAGCGCAATGATGAGGGCGCCAAGCGAGATGCGTTGCAGCGAAATGCCGGTATATTCCATGTAAACGAAGGTGATCGCCAGCACGAGCGGGATGGAGACGGCAACCACCATGCCCGCCCTGAGGCCAAGGCTGATGAAGCTGATGACGAGAACGATGGCGATCGCTTCGAAGAGCGCCGAAGTAAAGCCCGATACCGCCCCGTCAACCACGGCCGGCTGATCGGATACCCGGTGCAGATCGACGCCGATTGGCAGGTCCGCGACGATGCGCTTCATCTGCGCATCCAGCGCCTCGCCGAAATGCACGAGGTTCGCACCGGTTTTCATGCCTATGGCAAGACCGATGGCCGGCTGGCCGTTAAAGCGGAACAGCGAAGATGGCGGATCGACATAACCGCGCCGGATCGTCGCCACTTCCGTCAGCGGGAAGAACCGGTTGTTGACGCGCAGGTTGATGGACCGCAGGCTGTCTTCCGAGGTGAACTGGCCGCTGACCCGCAACGCCACACGCTCAGGTCCGGCATTAACGAAACCAGACTGGGTAACGGCATTCTGGGACTGCAGCGTCTTGATGATCGACTGCTGATCGATGCCGAGCGCCGCGATCTGCCGGGTGGAAAATTCCAGATAGATTGCCTCGTCCTGCGCGCCGATGACATCGACCTTGCCGATATTGTCGACGGTCAGAACTTTTGCGCGGGCATCTTCCACCAGATCGCGCAATTGCCGCTGGCTGAGGCCATCGCTGGTGAAAGCGTAGATATTACCATAGACATCGCCGAAACGGTCGTTGAAGAAAGGACCGACGACGCCCGAGGGGAACTCGCCCTTGATATCGCCGATCATGTTGCGCACCCGCACCCATGTCGGTTCAACGTTCCTGGCCTTGGTTTCCGGCACCAGCTCCACGAAGATCGTGGTGCGGCCGGCCACCGTCTGGCTGCGCAGATGGTCGAGATTGTCGAGTTCCTCGAGTTTCTTCTCGATCCTGTCGGTCACCTGCCGGGCCACGTCTTCTGCCGAGGCACCGGGCCATTGCGCACTGATCACCATCGTCTTGATGGTGAAGTTCGGATCTTCCTCACGGCCAAGGTTAAGATAGGAGAAAACGCCGGCGAGAACGAACACCACCATGAAGTACCAGACGAGCGAACGGTGTTCGAGCGCCCAGTCGGAAAGATTGAATTTCTTCACTGACGGACCTCCTGATCGATCCTGATGGCTTGTCCATCCTTAAGCTTGTGAACGCCGGCGCTGGCAACACGCTCGCCGGGCTTGACGCCGCCGGTAATGCGCACGCTGCCGCCGTCAACCGGCTCGCCCGCTATCGTAACCGGGCGCAGCGTCACCGTTGCCGTATCGGCATTGACGATCCAGACGCCCCATCCATTGTCGGTTTTCAGCAGGGCTGATGCGGGAAGCGCAATCTGCGGTTCGGATGCGGCAAGCGCCGAGGCCGTGACGACGGAGCCCAGCCGGAAGGCCGCGGGCGCATCCTGCAGGCTGATCTTCGTGCGGCGCGTGCGCGTCGCCGTTTCGGCCTCGGGAGCAATCTCGCGCACCACACCCGTGGTGCGGATTTTCGGATCGAGCTGCAGGGCGATATCGAAGGTCGAGCCGATCTCCAGCCACTGCGCCGCAAATTGCGGAACATCCACCACCACATCACGCACTTCCGGGCGGGCGATCGTCACGACCGTCTGACCGGCCGAAACGACCTGGCCGATTTCGCCCGATGTGGCGGTGACCACGCCGTCAAATTCCGCACGCAGCTGCGCATAACCCAGCTGCTCTTCGGCCTTGTCCAGATTGGCGCGGGCCTTGGCGACGGAAGCATTGGCGGTGCGGGTGGCCTGCTCGGCCTCTTCCAGTGCCGCTTCCGTGCCGCTGCGGGCTTCCGCCAGCACGCGCTGGCGCTGCTCGGTCGTCACTGCATTGGACAGCTGCGCTTCCGCATTGGAGAGGTCGGATTGCGCGCTCTTCACCGCAAGCTCAAGCGCGAGCGGATCGATTGACGCCACCACGTCGCCCTTCTTCACCAGATCGGCCACATCGACATTGCGGGCGATAATGCGCCCGAGCACACGAAAACCGAGATCGGTCTGAATGCGCGATTCCACCGTGCCGGTGAGCCGCAGCGCATCGGGCGACTTCTCCTCCACCACAACGGAGAGTACCGGGCGCGGTGCCTCCGCGGCGGCTTCCTGCTTTTCCTGGCAGGACGAGACCGCGATTGCCGCAACGAGCAAAAACAAGCTTCTGTTTATCCTGAACATTATTGTGCCTGCCCCTTTTCATAGGCGACCTTTTCACCGGCCCGCAGAAATTTAGTCCCGACGGTGACGACGATATCGCCGGGGTTGAGCCCATCCGCGACGACGAATTGGCCGGTCTCGTAGTCGGCGATGGCGATCCGGCGCATGGCGATTTCCGATGATTGCGGATCGACAACCCAGACGGCGGGAAGGCCGTTCTGCGATGTCATCGCCGACCATGGAAGCTCGATGGCATCGACTTGTTTGAAGCGGAAATGGCCGGATACGGGCGCGCCGAGTGGCATGGTCAGATCGCCGTTGAGGCCAACCTTGACCCTGATCGTCCCATTGTCCGGATCGATCGTCGGTGAAATCTCCCGCACCGGTGCCGCAACCGTGCGGGACGGATCCGACAGGAGGCTGACATTGACGAGATTGTCGATATCGCGCTCGAGGAACAGCGATTCGTAGACATCGAAAACCGCATCGCGCGGCCCGTCATGCGCCAGCGTGAAAACAAGTTGCGCAGCCTGCGCCACCTGGCCAACCTCGACATTACGTGCCGTGATCACTCCGTCAGCATCGGCCCTGAGTTCGGTATAGGAAAGCGCATCGCGGGCCGTATCGAGCTGCGCCTGCGCCGATCTCACCGCGCCCTGCGTGGTGAGCAAGGTTTCCTGGGCCTTGTCGACCGCTGAACGCGAAGTGACCTGTGTCTTGAACAGGCTCTGCTGGCGGTCGAACGTCAGTTGCGCCTGCGTCTGCTGCGCTTCGGCCGATTGCAGGTTGGCGAGCGCGACATCGATGTCGGCCTTCTGCTCTTCGGGATCGATGCGGGCGAGCAGTTGCCCGGTCGTCACCCGCGCGCCCACATCCACAAGCCGCTCGGTGATCTTGCCGCTGACCCGGAAGGACAGGTCCGTCTGAACCCTCGCCCTCACTTCGCCGGTGATAACGCTGCCGCGATCTACCGGCTTTTTCACCGCCGTGACCACGTCGACGGTCCGCAGTGGCTTTTCGGCCGGCGGCTCTTCATTGCTGCAGGACGACAGGGCAAAAACACCGCCAACCGCAAGCGCGATAAGAATGGTTTTCATGGTGACCTCTTGATCTTCGCCCCATCCTATAATATTTGACTGACTGAATAGTCAATGAAATTCTTATGCCGCCAATCCGGGAACCGTTCGGGCTTAACGCCGGGCTCCCGGATGATTATCGAAGATTTACCCGGGCGTTCTTGGGAGACACCGGGAATAAGGCTGAAAGAATGAACCACGCACCACCTGCAAAAATCGATTCCGGTTTTTGCGCCGGTGCGATAGGCAGGCCACCAATGACGTCCGCCGCTCACGACGGATAGAAGGGCACGCGCCGAAAATACCTGAGGAGCCGGGGTCATGACGAAAACAAAACTGACACGTGCAGAACAGAAGATACAACGTCCGTTGCAAATTCTCGATGCCGCATTTGAGGAATTCACCAAAAGGGGATTTACGGCGACGCGGGTCGAGGACATTGCCGACCGGGTGGGGGTGACGAAGGGGACGGTCTATGTCTATTTCGAAACCAAGGAAGCCCTGTTTGCCGCGATGATTGAGCATGTCGGCCGGCCTTTTCAGGAGGCTTTCAAAGCCTATGCCCGTACCTCCGACGACCCCGTCGACGAGCTTCACCTGCTGCTCGAATTCCTGTTCGAAACCCTTGTCGATGACAGGCGAATGCGGGAACTGTTCCGCTTCGTCGTTGCGGAGGGCGCGAAGTTTCCTGATCTCATCGACCACCACCATGATGTTCTGATGGCGCCAGTGTTGGGACGCATCAATATGATCCTCGATGAGGGCGTGGCGAAAGAGAGGTTCAGGGCCAATCCGCCCGAACTCGCCAAGGTCGTCATGTCACCCATGGTCGGCACCTTGGTGTTCCGGCTGATTTTCGATGATCGGCGCAGTCTGGACAGGCAGGCCGTTCTGAAAGTTCATCTCGACCTGCTTATGCGCGGACTGCTGGCATAACCCCCGGCAGCCTGCTTTCAGCTAATGCCACCAATGCAGACATATTTGAGTTCGGTATATTCCTCGATACCGTGGTGAGACCCTTCCCGTCCGAGCCCCGACATCTTGACCCCGCCGAACGGCGCTTCCGCAGTGGAAATCGCCCCCGTATTGACGCCGACCATGCCGTATTCCAGCGCCTCGGCAACCCGGAAGACGCGCGAGAGATCACGCGCATAAAAATAGGAGGCAAGGCCGAAATCGGTATTGTTGGCCTGCGCGATCACATCCGCTTCATCCTCAAAACGGAAGAGCGGGGCAAGCGGCCCGAAAGTTTCCTCACGCGCTACCTGCATGCCGGCATCGACATTGCGCAGGATCGTCGGCTCGAAAAAATTGCCGCCCAGCGCGTGTCTTTTGCCGCCTGTGGCGATCTCGGCGCCTTTCGAAAGCGCGTCGGCAATATGTGCTTCCACCTTGGCAACGGCGTTGCCATCGATAAGCGGACCGAGAATGCTTGCTTCCTCCAGCCCGTTACCGACTTTCAACTGCGAGACGGCGTGTGCGAATTTTTCAGCGAAGGCCTCATACACGCCGCCCTGCACATAAAGACGGTTGGCGCAGACGCAGGTCTGGCCATTATTGCGGAACTTCGCAAGGATAGCGCCTTCTACGGCGGCATCGAGATCCGCATCGTCAAAAACGATGAAGGGCGCATTACCACCAAGCTCCAGCCCCAGTTTCTTGATGGTCGGCGCGCATTGTCTGTAAAGGTATTCTCCCGTGCGGGTAGAGCCTGTGAAGGTCAGAAGACGGATATCCGGGCTTGCCGTAAGCACCCCGCCTATTTCAGCAGCAGGACCGGTCACGATGCTGAAAAGTTCGAGCGGCAGGCCGGCGCGCTCGGCGAGAATGGCAAGTGCTATGGCCGAAAACGGCGTCTGCGGCGCAGGTTTCAACACCACCGCGCAGCCGGCGGCCAGCGCCGGGCCGACTTTACGGGTAATCATGGCATTGGGAAAATTCCACGGCGTAATGGCCGCAACCACGCCAACCGGCTGGCGCAGGACCAGAATGCGCTTGTCCGGCTGATGGCCGGGCACCGTTTCGCCATTGATGCGGCGTGCCTCTTCGGCAAACCATTCGATGAAGCTCGCGCCGTAGGCGATTTCGCCTTTGGCCTCAGTAAGCGGCTTTCCCTGTTCCAGCGTCAGGATCATGCCGAGATCGTCGCGGTTTTCCATGACGAGCCGGTGCCACGTCTTGAGAATAGTCGCACGCTCACCGGCGGTGCGGCGCGCCCATGCCTTCTGGGCAATCACGGCGGCAGCGATAGCCTCCTGCGTTTCCGCTGCGCCGAGTTCGGGAACCTGCCCGACGATCTCCCCCGTCGCGGGGTTATGAATGGTCGCGGTTTCGCGGCCATCGCAGCCGATCCAGCGGCCAGCCACAGGCACTTTTTCACCCAGAAGTGTGGGATCATTCAGATGCATGGGCAAATCCCTCAACAGAAAACCTGAGCCGACGCTGGATCGAAGGCGAGATGCACGAGATCGCCCCGGTTAAGACCGGAAATCGCTTCGTGGCCGAAGGGCAGACGGACCGCAAGCGGTTCACCGGAACCGGTATGGGCAACCACGTGGACGTTGTTGCCAAGGAAGGTGATGTCGCTGACCGTTGCCTGAAAACCGGCGGAGGACCCCGGCCGGTTGCGGCTGAGCTGCAGGCGCTCCGGCCTTAGCATCAACGCCGCCTTCTTGCCCAGCGCGGCCTCGCCATGCATCGGAATATGATCGAAGACGATATCCCGGCCCAGTGAAACCGTTGCCTTGCCACCCGATGCGGCGAGGAGATCGCAGGCGATAAAATCACTGTCGCCGATGAATTCGGCCACGAAGCGGGTGGTGGGGTGGGCATAAAGCTCCGGCCCCGTACCAATCTGGTCGATCACCCCTTTCGAAAACACGGCGATCCGATCGGAAAGACGCAAGGCCTCTTCCTGATCGTGGGTGACGTAAAGGATCGTCACTTCCGTCTGCTGGTGGATGCGGCGAATTTCGAACTGGATTTCTTCGCGCAGCTTCTTGTCGAGCGCCGAAAGCGGCTCATCCATCAGAAGTACCGGCGGATCATAGGCAAGTGCGCGCGCCAGCGCCACGCGCTGCTGCTGGCCACCGGACATCTGCGCGGGCTTCCTGTCCTCGAAACCTTCGAGGCGGACAAGCCGCAGCATTTCCTTCACCTTGGCATCGATTTCCGCCTTGCTTTTGCGGCGGACCTTCAGCGGGAAGGCGATGTTCTCCCCGACCGACAGATGCGGAAACAGGGTGTAGCGCTGGAAGACCATGCCGATATTACGCTTGTGCGACGGAGTGGACAGCAGGCTCTCGCCGTTCAGCAGGATGTCGCCCGCGGTCGGCTGCTCGAAGCCGGCCAGAATATAAAGCGTCGTGCTCTTGCCCGAGCCGGACGGCCCGAGAAATGTCATGAACTCGCCCGGCTGCACGTCGAGATTGACGTCCTGAACGGCGACGACCGGCCCATATTGTTTGCGGATGCCGCGAATTTGCAGGAGCGGTTTGGTCATGTTTTCAGTCCTTTTCGCACAGCCGCGACAAGCAGCATGAGAATGATGGTCACCGCGATGAGAAGCGTGGAGGCAGCGGCGATGACAGGCGTCAGATCCTGACGCAGCGTCGCCCAGATTTTCACCGGCAGCGTCTGCAATGTCGGGCTTGCCATGAAGATCGCCAGCACCACCTCATCCCAGGAGGTGAGGAAGGAAAAGATCGCCGCCGAAAACAGGCCGTGACTAATGGCGGGCAGCGTGATGCGGATTTTCGCCTGTAACGGAGTTGCACCGCACAGCACCGCCGCATCCTCGATCGATTTGTCGAAACCTTCCAACGCACCGGTCAGCGCCAGAATGGAGAAGGGCAGCGCCACGACGAGATGAGCGATGACGAAACCGGTCGTGGTGCCCGCAAGGCCGAACTTCAGGAAAAAAGCGTAAAGCGCCACCGCCAGCACCACGACGGGCAGGATCATCGGCGTCATGAACAGCGCCCGCAAAGTGCCGCGCCCGATGAAACGGCCGCGCACCAGCCCGAAGGAGGCGACAAGACCGATGAGCACGGACAGCACGGTTACCATCAGCGCGATGCGCAGGCTCGTCCAGGCAGCATCCAGCCATCTCGGGTCTGCGAAGAAATCCGCATACCATTTCAGCGTCCAGCCGGGCGGCGGAAAGATCAGCCATTGTGACGAACCGAAGGACAAAGCGGCGATGAAGATGATCGGGAGGATCAGAAATGCCGAGGTCAGCACGGTGATGAGGAGGAGCAGCCATTTCCAGAGGCCGAGGCTGTTATAGTTCAAAAGCATGTCAGCGCCCCCCTGCCCCGGCCGCGCCGAAGAATTTGAGCTGCACGGCGTAGAGAGTGAGCGTCACCACCAGAAGCACCAGCGCAGCGGCCCCGCCCATGCCCCAGTTGACGAGCGACTGGACGAATTGCGCGATGAGTTCGGCCAGCATCATGTTTGCCGTGCCGCCAAGGAGCGCGGGGGTGACGAAATAACCGAGCGACATGACGAAGACCATCAGCGCGCCAGAGATCATGCCGGGTGCGGCAAGTGGAATGAGAATACGGGTCAGCGCCTGCCAGCGGGTTGCCCCACACAGCGAAGCCGCCTGCAGAATGGCCGGGTCGATCTTGCGAATGACGCCGTAGAGCGGAATGATGATGAAGGGCAGCATGATATAGGTCATGCCGATGGTAACCCCGGTGAGATTGTTGACCAGCGGCAGAGGCTGATCGATGATGCCAAGGCTCATCAGCGTCTTGTTCACCACACCCGTGCGCTGCAACAGCACCATCCAGGCATAGGTGCGCGCCAGAAGATTGGTCCACATCGAGAGCAGCAGGATAGCGAAAACGATGGAGGCAAGCCGCGCCGGCATGATGGCAAGCGCCCAGGCGACGGGAAAACCGATCACTAGCGAGACCACCGTTACCAGCGCCGACACCACGAAGGTGTTGAAGAAGATCTTCAGATAGGTGGAGCTGCCCAGCAGTGCCGCATAGTTGCCAAGGCCGAAGTCGGTAACGCTGCGCGACAGCAGGATCAGAACCGGCACGACGAAGAACAGGACAAGCAGAACCAGCGCCGGCAGGGTGGCGGCAAAATTGCCGGGCCGAAAGGGCATTCGAGCTCTCACCTTCGTGCTGACTGTTTCATCGGTTAGCGAGACCATGTCCAAACCTCCCCGGACGTGGAAAATCGCGCGGGCGCTTCGCTGCCCGCGCCGTTATCTTATTTCGCCTGCCAGGCGTACCAGCGCTCGCCGATTTCATCGCGATGCTGTGCCCAGTAGCTCATATCGGCATCGACCTGGCTCGCGGTCTGCTGGTCCGGCAGGGTTTTTGCCGTTTCCGGATCCATCAGCTTGGCGGATTCGATATTAACAGGGGCGTAACCGGTCGCGGTCGCCATATCCGCCTGCGCCTGCGCAGAGGTGGCGAGTGCGATGAACTTCATCGCCGCGTCCCTGTTCTTCGTTCCCTTGGGCACGACGAGGGAATCCGCTGCGGTGATGTTCTGTTCCCAAGAGGTCTCCACCTTCACGCCGCTCTTCTCAAGCGCCGTCATGCGGCCGTTCCAGACGCTGCCGAAGGGCGCTTCCGCCGATGCGATCAGCTGCTGCGACTGCGCGCCGCCCGACCACCAGATGATATCGGATTTGATCGTATCGAGTTTCTTGAAAGCGCGATCGAGGTCAAGCGGATAAAGCTTGTCGGCGGCCACACCATCGGCCAGAAGGGCAGCTTCGATCACGCCCGGTGCGGACCACTTGTAGAAGGTGCGCTTGCCGGGAAACTTTGCCGTGTCGAACAGATCGGCCCAGCTTTTCGGGCAGGCGGCCACGGCATCGACATTGCAGCCGATGACGAAGGAATAATAAAAGCTGCCGACGGAATAATCCGTCACGAAACGCGGATCGAGTTTCGTCTTGTCGATGACGCTGAAATCCAGCTTTTCAAGCAGACCCTTGGGCCCAGCCTGCGCGGCATAGTCGCCTTCGACATCGACCACATCCCATGTCACGCCGTTTGCCTCAACCATGGCCTTCAGCTTGCCATAGTCGGTCGGGCCATCCTGAAGCACATTGATGCCGCTCGACACCATGAATTTTTCGGCCCAGGCCGCCTTCTGGGCGTCCTGCGTGGTTCCTCCCCAGCTGGAAAAGACCAGATCATTCGCCTGTGCGGCTGCACCGAGGGCGAAAAGTGCTGCACATGTCGTCAATACCAGTTTCGATCTCATGTTCCCTTACTCCGTTTTAGAGCTTGTCGTTGGCATGCACGTCGCGGCCAGTGGCTTTCACACAAGCGGAGAAAAACGCGCCGGCTTCATGATCTTGTTTTCGGCGACTTCGATGAGGTCGCGAATTTTCGGCAGAAACGATAACCAGCGCGGATCGGCCATCAGCTTTGCGCGCCGCTCCTCCCGGTCATCAAGGCTTGCAAAAGCCCAGATATGGACAATTTCGTTGATCGGGCCGATCTCGGAAAAGAAGTAACCCACCAGTTCGCCGAGGTGGCTTTTCTGGATTGCGATACCCTCTTCCTCCACGACCTTGAGATAGGCCGGGATGGCGCCGTTCTTCAGCCTGTAGGTGCGGATCTCGTAAAACATCGGCTCACCGCATCACGAAAGGATCAGGGATCGGGTCATCGGAGGTACGCAGCCATATGGTCTTGGTACGCGTGTAATCGAGCGCCGCCGCAAGCCCGCCTTCGCGTCCATCACCCGAGAGGCCAAAGCCACCGAAGGGCGCGATCGGTGAGACCGCGCGATAGGTGTTCACCCAGACGATGCCGGCACGGATCACCTTCATCAGCCGATGGGCGCGTGTCAGGTTCTGCGTGAAAACGCCGGAGGCGAGGCCGTAGACGGTATCATTGGCAAGCGCGATGGCTTCGGCCTCGGTCTCAAAGGAAACGACCGAAAGAACGGGACCGAAAAATTCCTTTTCCATGGAAGGCGAACGGATGCCATCACAATCAAGAATGGTCGGCCTATAGAAATAGCCGTCACCATCCAGAGGCTCACCACCGGTAACCACTTTCGCACCGGCATCCACGGAAGCGGAAACCAGTGAGACGATGTGCTTGCGCTGGCGCTCCGTCGCCAATGGCCCCACTTCCGTCGCCATCTCCAGCGGCGAACCGATGCGAATCGCCTCAGCCTTCGCAGCCAGAATCTGGAGGAAACGGTCCTTGACGCTTTTTTCGATAATCAGCCGCGAGCCAGCGACACAGCTTTGGCCGGTCGCGGCAAAAATGCCCGCCACCTGCGCATTGGCGGCGCTCTCAAGATCGGCATCGGCGAAAACAAGGATGGGCGACTTGCCGCCGAGTTCCAGCGATGTCGAGGCAAGGTTTTCAGCCGAATTACGCACGATGTGACGCGCCGTTTCCGGCCCGCCGGTAAAGGCGATGTGCGCCACCTTCGGATGTGTAGTGAGCGCGGTGCCGCAGGACGCACCGAAACCGGTGACGATATTAACGGCGCCAGCCGGAAAACCGGCCTCATGCACCAGCCGGGCAAATTCCAGCAGTGGCGCGGGTCCATCTTCTGAGGCCTTGACGACAATGGTGCAGCCGGCGGCAAGCGCCGGGCCGATCTTGACGGCGGCGAGAAACAGCTGGCTGTTCCACGGCACAATGGCTGCTACCACGCCAACCGGCTCGCGCCGCAGCCAGACATCCATATCTGGCTTGTCGATCGGCAGATAAGCGCCCTCGATCTTGTCGGCGAGCCCGGCATAATAGCGGTAATAATCCGCGACATAGGCGATCTGCGCGGAGGTTTCGCGGATGATCTTGCCGGTATCGCGGGTTTCGAGCTCGGCCAGCGTCTTTGCATTTTCCGCAACCAGATCGGCCAGCCGGTAAAGCAGCTTGCCGCGCTGCGTCGCCGTCAGCTTCGACCAGGCCACATCCTCATAAAGCGCCCGGTGCGCGGCATTGACGGCGCGGCCGATATCCGCTTCCCGGCTTTCCGGCATTTCGGCCCATGCCGTGCCGGTTGCCGGATCAAGGCTTGAAAAGCTGGCCTCGCCATCCTCGAAACGTCCGTCGATATAGCACTGAAAACGGCGCATCACTTACTCCTTGAAAGCCGGCATGACATCGGAAAGGAAACGCTCCAGTGAGGCTTTCTTCCGCTCGAAGCTCATGCCGGTGTCGATCCAGAAGGAATATTCGTCGTACCCCATGGCCTCATAGGCTTTAAGCCGGGTAATGACTTCATCGGCATCGCCGACGACATTGTTCTTGCGCATGACATTGCCGGAAAGCATGGCGTTTCCAGCAATATCCTCCGGCGCAATGCGCTCGATGAGGCCCTGATGAACCGGCTTCTCGTTTTTGAACCAGGCGAAGAAGTAATTGTAATAAACGCTCATTTCATGCGCCGCCTGGGCGATATCGGCTGCATCGGAACCCACATAGGTGTGGCGCAGCAGCATGATTTTCGGCCGCTGTTTTTCGGGGTTTTTGGCGCACGCATCGTTGAAGCGGCCCATCAGGGTTTCCACCTCGTCATCGCCCTGCCACAGCGGTGTCACCTGCACGTTGCAATCATTGGCGACGGCGAATTCATGCGAATTCGGATCACGCGCCGCCACCCAGATCGGCGGAAAGGGTTGCTGCAATGGCTTCGGGGCCGACGTGGTGGCCGGAAATTGGAAGAACTCGCCGTCATGGGCATAGTCGCCCGCCCAGACGCCTTTAACGGCCGGGATCAGCTCGCGCATGCGCTGGCCGGCACCCCAGGCGTCGAGGCCGGGAAGCAGCCGTTCATATTCAAAGGAATAGGCACCGCGGGCAATGCCGATATCAAGGCGGCCATCGCAGATGAGATCCGTCATCGCCGCTTCACCCGCCAGTTTGATCGGATGCCAGAAGGGCGCGATGACCGTGCCGGTGCCGAGACGTGCCGTCTTCGTGCGGCGCGCAAGATCGGCAATCGTTACGAAGGGGTTCGGGGCAATGGTAAAATCCATGCCGTGATGTTCGCCGGTCCAGATGGCATGCATGCCGCCACGGTCGGCGATTTCGCAAAGGGTGACGAACTCTTCATAAAGCGTCTTGTGATCCTGCGAGGCGTCCAGCCGTTCCATGTGGACGAAGAGCGAAAATTTCATGGGTTTGCCCCCTTCATGGAAATGGGATGGACCTTGCCGGCGGTCTCGTTGCCGACATAGACACCGAAATTGCCGATGGAACTTTCCAGCGCAAAACGATTGACGATATCCGCTGTCGCGGCGGAATCGAATTTTGTGGAGCCAAGCGCACTCGGCAACAGGAAACGACCCTGTTCCGGTGCGTCGTCACCCTCGGCAAGCGCGTGGTAGACGATATGCTGGCGTCCATCCGCCTTGTTTTCATAAACGGAGTAGAGAAAGCCCGTCCTGACGGAGAGGCCCGTCAACTCCTCAAGGCGCGATGTCAGCGCCACGACGGGATCACCGCCTGCGACGACGCAGCCGGGCAGCGACAGCACGTCATCACCAACGAGGTAAATCTCGCCGCGCCGCTCCAGCACCGCGCCAACCGTAATTTCGCCCTCGGCTGCCGCCGAGACCGCCTTGGCGGCCAGCATCGGCGTGAAATAACCGCCACGCGCATAGCCCAGACCGTTCAGGCCGCTATTGTCGAAAGCACCAATGCGACCGAGCAGGATGACATGGTCGCCCGCCTCGATAACCTCCTGCATCGTGCACTCAAACCAGGCCGCAACCTCAGCGAAGACTGGCGATCCCTGCGGTGCATCCGACCAGGCGGCGGCGGCAAAACGATCCTCCACCGGGCGGGCGAAGGTGTTGGACAGGTCCTTCTGGTTTTCCGACAGAATGTTGACGGCGAAGTTTTTCGCGCCGGTCATCGTCGCGAAATTGCGCGAGGTGCGTGCGAGGCAGATCAACAGCAGCGGCGGATCGAGCGAAACGGAAGTGAAAGAATTTGCGGTGAAGCCAACCGGCTTTCCCGCGTCATCCCGCGTGGTCACGATCGTTACTCCCGTCACGAAAGCGCCGAATGCGTCGCGCAAGGCGCGCGGGTCAAGGTTTGCAACAGTCATTGCGGCTCCTCCTCAATAGCCAGCCATTCGGCCATCAGTGCATTGACAGTTTCAGGTGCGGTCAGATTGACCATATGCCGGTGCGCATCAACGATGCGAGCGTAACCACGCGGCGTGATTGCCGCCATCTGCTCGGCCATCTGCGGCGTCGAATTCGGATCATCAGAACCAGTCAGGAAAAGCGCGGGGCAAGCGACCGAAGGCCAGCGATCCGCATAGGTCTCATCCCCGCCCGCAA
Source organism: Agrobacterium sp. O3.4 (assembly GCF_041414895.1). NCBI lineage: Bacteria > Pseudomonadati > Pseudomonadota > Alphaproteobacteria > Hyphomicrobiales > Rhizobiaceae > Agrobacterium > Agrobacterium sp. O3.4. The sequence continues at coordinate 200,541 of NZ_JALPZP010000002.1, read as the reverse complement.
AGGCCGTGTAGGCAACTGCGTAACCTTCCGGGTCGACCATTTCCAGCCAACCGCGTGTCAGTTCCCGCGCATGCTGGCTCTTGGCGTCATCGCCGAACCAGCGCAACAGTGGACCTTCCTTGTCCACGCCCTCGGTGCGAATTGCCGCCGCACGGGCAAGCACCGCTGCTTTTGCCACCGGATCACGGCGATAGACGCCGTTCAGGTAACCGACGCGCGCAATCCGATCTCCGAAGGTTGCTGCCGCTCCGCCGGAAATCAATGCGCCCATGGAATGGCCGGCAACATTGGCGCGTGCGATCCGCATATCGTCAAGAAAACGGCCGAACCAGCCGACAAAATCCGTAAGCGTGCTGCCCGCGGCCAAACGTGCGCTGCCGCCATGGCCCGGCATATCGACCGCAATGACACGGTGCGTCCGGGAAAAAACTTCGATCTGCGGCTCCCATGCTTCAAGCCGCATGCCGACGCCGTGGATGAGGATCAGATCCTCACCCGCACCGGCTTCGAAATAAGCCGCCCCGCCCTCGGTCGTCTTGCGAGGGAGCGCGGCAGCACCTGCCTTTGCAACATTGACCCTTGAGGTGGTGGCGGCCTCCTGCATTGACGTCGCCCTCAAACGCCGGCCGGGTTGGCGACATCCTGACCGAGATCCTGCAGATCCTGGTAACGGTCGCCAATACGGTGATGGGGCCGGCCGCCAACCGAAGCGCCGAGTGCGACGACGATCTCATCGGCAGCCGGGGCATCGGGAATGGCGGTCTGAATGGTCAGATAATGCGAACGGCGGCCTTCATCATTCTTGTCCATCAGCGGGATCATGATCGGTGCATTGCCCGGACCACGGGTGTTACAGAAGGCCAGGTAAGATTTCGCGCCAACCGCTTGGCGATAGTGATTGCCAAACCGCAACGTGTGGATGAGCGCGGACGCATGTTCGATCTCACCATCCAGCCCGACGACCGCCGCCTTGCCATAGGCCTCCACAGCTTCGCCCGAGCCGACGGCATCAAGGATCATCTTCGTCAGCAACTCGCCAAGCACGGGCGCACCGGCATGGATTTCCGGCTTCAGGTTTTCCACGAAGCCTTTTCCCGCCCAGGGATTTTTCACGACCGCAATCGCGCTGAACAGCTTCAAGGGCGTAGCGGCAGCCTTGCCTCCCTCAATCAACGTCGTTTCGACCTGCAGCAGGGTCTTGCGGATCTGGATGGACATGGGCGTTCTCTCCGTAAATATGATGTCTTATGGTATGCCATAATACATTACTGTCAAGGGCCAGATGATTTTCGTTTTCAAAATCGAAAATCATTAATTTTAACAGTATGTTACACCTTAAAATTCCGCGATGCTTCCGTCATAGGCGAGCTCGTACAGACGCGTCATTTCGGCAATTGTGGGCACCCGGGGGTTATTGGCGGGCGTGCCAGACGCAAGGCCCTGACGCACCATTTCCGGCAACAGTTCGAGATAGCGGCTCCTGTCGATGCCGAACTCTTGCGGGGTCGGCACCTTCAGCCGCCTGTTCAGGCCGATGAAGGCCTCCACCAGCTTTGTGCCGGCAATCTGGTCGCTATCCGCCGCGCTGGCACAACCCAGGGCACGGGCGGCGGCGGCATAATGCGGCAAAGCGGAATTCAGCGAAAACTGCGTGACCAGTGGCAGTACCATCGCATTCGACATGCCATGCGGCACATGGAAAAAAGCACCGACCGGCCGGCTGAGACCATGGATCAGCGCAGTCGATGTGTTGGAAACGGCAAGCCCGGCATGGGTTGCGCCCAGCATCATCGCTTCGCGCGCATCCCGGTCATCAGGATTATCAGCCACTTTTTCAAGATTTGCGCCGATCAGCTTCAGCGCGGAAAGCGCCAGCGCTTCGGAATGGGCGTTGCCGTTACGGTTGACCAGCGCCTCCAGCGCGTGGGTCAATGCATCGATGCCTGTATCGACGGTGACGCGGTAGGGGCAGGTCAGCGTCAGCTCGTAGTCGATGATGGCGGCGACAGGCAAAGCGGCGGTGCCAAGGATCAGCATTTTTTCGCTTGCCACCGTATCGGTGACGACGGCGGCGCGGGTCACTTCCGATCCGGTGCCGGCGGTGGTGGGGATAGCAATCACCGGCATGGCGGCGAAATCCACGATCCGCGGCACCTTTAGGGTGCGCAACTCTTCGCCGCTGGTCGCGACGATGGCGCCTGCCTTTGCGGTATCCATGGCGCTGCCGCCACCGAGGGCGACAAGACCGTCATGACTACCATCGGAAATGCGCTTCACCAAAGCAGCGATCGATATGTCCGTCGGGTCTTCAACGACTTCGGAGAAAATGGCGCCGTCTATGCCTTCGCCTGAAAGCGCCTGCAAAAGCGCATCGGCATGGCCGAGCTTCTGCATCACGGGGTCACAGACGAGCAGAGGACGATTGACGCCGAGCGATTTCAGCATGGCCGGCAATCGGAAACGGCTACCGCCGCCGATCAGCATTTCGCGGGGCATCAGGACACGGTTTATCATTGCAGTTCTCCGCCACTCTCATTCTGCATTGTTCGGAAAGGCCGAAGGCCAGATGACCTGAAGCGGAATATCGTTATCCCGCTCAGGCCGAGACGAGCCTAATGCGCCAGGATTTTCGACAGGAAGGAGCGGGCACGCTCCGTCTTCGGATCGGTGAAGAAACTGTCGCCCTCACCGATTTCGACGATTTCGCCGCCATCCATGAAGACGATGCGGTCCGCCACCTTGCGGGCAAAACCCATCTCATGCGTCACCACCATCATCGTCATGCCCTCCTGCGCGAGCGAGACCATGACGTCGAGGACCTCGTTGATCATTTCCGGATCGAGCGCCGATGTCGGCTCATCGAACAGCATGGCGACCGGGTCCATCGCCAGCGCACGGGCAATGGCGACGCGCTGTTGCTGACCGCCCGACAACTGCCCGGGATATTTCCTGGCATGCGCCGTCAACCCCACCCGTTCGAGAAGGGCATTGGCCTTGGCAAGCGCTTCCGCCGGCGAACGGCCCAGAACCTTCTCCTGCCCGATGCAGAGATTTTCAAGGATCGTCATATGCGGGAAAAGTTCGAAATGCTGAAACACCATGCCCACCCTGGAGCGCAGTTTCGGCATATCGGTCTTAGGATCTGTCACCTCCACACCGTTGACCGTGATGACGCCGTTGCCAATCGTCTCCAGCGCATTGACGCATTTGATCAGGGTCGATTTTCCGGAACCGGAAGGCCCGCAGATCACGACGACTTCCCCCTTGGCGACATTCAGGCTGCAATTGGTCAGAACCTGAAAATTCGGGCCATACCATTTATTGACGGATTGTAGTTCGATCATGCTGATTGCTTGCGACATCGGACCGCTCCTTAATGCACGTCAGTCGACATGGGGCCATAGGCCTTGCCGAACCGCTTTTCGATCCGGCGCTGGATCAGTTCCCAGGCGGTCGTCATGGCGAGGTAATAAAGGGCTGCGACCATGAAGAGTTCGAGAACCAGGAACTTTTCCTGAATGAGCACCTGCGTGCGGCGCAGAAGCTCTTCCATGGAAATGATCGAAGCGATCGACGTCGTCTTGAGCACGCCGTTGACGGAATTGCCGAGCGGCGGAATGATGATGCGGAAAGCCTGCGGCGCAACGATGTACCGCATCACCTGCGCCTCGGTCATGCCGATGGCGCGGGCCGCATTGATCTGGCCCTTCGGAACCGCGGCAATGCCCGCCCGGACGATTTCCGACAGATAGGCCGCTTCACAGAGCGACAGGCCGATCAGCGTTGATTGCAGAACCGTCAGCTTGATGCCGATCTGCGGCAGACCGGTATAGATGATGATGAGCTGCACCAGAAGCGGGGTGCCGCGAAAGATCCAGGTGTAGAAATAGGCCGGCCCGGACAGGAACCGGTATTTCGACATGCGCATCACCGCAATAACGAAGCCCAGCGCCAGACCCGCCGTCATGGCGAAAACAGTGAGGCCGAGCGTCACCAACGCGCCCTCGAACAGATAATAATTCGTCAGATATTCGAAGAAACCTTCCCAGTTCCAACCCTTCACGTCTTTCTCCAATTCATGCGGGAACGGTCGCGGCGAGAGCTTTCCCGCCGCGATGACTATTCAGATGGATGGAATTCAGCCTTCCGGGCCGAGAACGGCGAGATCGCCCGGCGCAATGCTGACGCCATACCCGCCCATCAGCTTCTCGAGTGCACCATCGGCCTTCATCTCCTTCAGAGCGGCAGAAACGGCGTCGGCGACATCCTTGTTACCGAAGGAAAGCGAACCGGGTGTGGGATACATGCCGGAAAGCGCATGGGTGAATTCGCCACGATCCTGATATTGCTTGGCAACCGGATCGATCGATACCGCTGCCTGCACCTGGCCGGCGCGCAACGCCTGATAAACCGTCGCGTAATTGTCGAAGAGGTTGATCGTCATCGGCGCCAGACCGCGCTTCTTGAAGTCTTCGTTCAGTTCCTTGATCTTGCGTTCGGCATAACCGCCAATATCGGTGCTGACGGCCTTGCCGGCGAGATCATCGACCTTGGTGATGGGATCGGACGCGCCGACCGCCGTGGAAATGCTGATGGCGAGGTTTTCATAGGGGATCATGAACAGGATCTTGCGTCGCTCTGCCGTTACGAACAGGCCGGCATTGATCATGTCCCAGCGGCCACCCTGCAGGCCCGGCACCATGGTCGCATATTCGGTGCTGATATATTCCGGCTTCAGGCACAGACGCTTGGCGATTTCATAACCCAGCTCAATGCGCAGCCCTTTAAGGACGCCCTGCTGATCGGCATAGGCCATGGGCGGCAGGGTCGGGCTGGTGGCCATGACGAGATGACCGGGCTTGATGAGGTGATCGTCGGATATTTTCGGTGTGCAGTCCTGAGCAACAGCAGCACCGGCAAAAAGAGTGATGGCAACGCCCGCCAGAAAGGTTTTGGCGCGCACGGCTGTGCATTTCCGGGAAATCGGATTCCAGTTCATATTAAGCTCCGCTCTTTATATTATTTATTATGGCATACCATCACACCAAACGGTTTGCCCTGTCAAGAAGCGGCTAAGGATTTTTCTAAATTACTGAAAAACAACGATAAACATAATAATCGCAACCTTGCGGCTCCCGGCAGGGTAACCACAAGGGCGGGATAATCGGAGCACCGAAAACCGTCAGTCGGCGGTTTTTTGCGCCGTCAGAACGGCTTCGGCGATGGCGCAGGCGCTTGTGACATGGTCGAGCGCGGCCTTGTAGGCAGCGTCACCGTCACCCTTTCGGATGGCCTCAACGATCTTTTCCATCTGCGCCGGACCGTCAGTGTCGCGGCTTTTCGTCTTGATGGTCATGGAGCGCAGATGGTTGATCCGAACCGTCAGCAGATTGACGACGCCCCAGGCGACATGCCGGTCGATCTTGCTGAACAAGGTCTGGTAAAAGGATGAGGTATGTGCCAGCACGCCCGGCATATCCTTCGCGAGATAACTTTCACGGATGTGCCTGAGCGAAACCTCCAGCGCCTCGACGATGGCGGGATCGCGGCGTTCGGCGCAAAGGCGTGCCGCCATTCCCTCCAGCGCACCGCGAATTTCGTAAATCTGCTTGGCCTCATCCAAATCGAGCAGCGCGACCATGGGCCCCTTGTTGGGCAAATTCGCCACCAGCCCCTCGGATTCCAGATGCCGCAGGACCTCGCGCACAATGGTGCGGGAAACGCCGAGCTGGGCGCAGAGATCACGCTCCACCAGACGGTCTCCCGGGCGGAAATAACCATTCACGATGGCATCCCGCACCTTGTCGAGCGCAAGTTCCCTCAGCGTCTTCGTCGGACGCTCAACGCGAATGGCAGTTCCCTGCAAAGCACCGGTCATGGTATCACCTCGTTTGGCACATTCCGCTTCGGCTCGCCGCACGCCAAAGCAGGTTCTGGCTCTTGATATTATGGCGTACCAACTTATTTAGCCGCGCATCATCTTTATGGCAACAGCAGACCGTGCGGCAGGACAGCCTGCCGCGGCACCGGGAAACCTTATCCCATTCTTTCCGAGGCATAGGAGCCGGGACCGGGCGGAAACACCACGGTTCGGCTGCCGTTCAGGAATACCCGCCGGTGGATGTGGGCGTGAATGGCCCGGGCCAGCACCTGTGCTTCCACATCGCGGCCAAGCGACACGTAATCCTCCGCACTCTGGGCGTGGGTGATGCGCACGATATCCTGCTCGATGATCGGGCCTTCATCCAGATCCGCAGTCACATAATGCGCCGTCGCGCCGATCAGCTTCACACCGCGCTGATAGGCCTGTTTATAGGGGTTGGCGCCCTTGAAGGATGGCAGGAAGGAGTGGTGGATATTGATGATCTTTCCCGACATCGCCGCGCACATCCTGTCGGATAGCACCTGCATGTAACGGGCGAGCACGATGAGCTCCGTTCCGGTGCTTTCAGCGATCTCCATGATCCGGGCTTCGGCCTGCGGCTTGTTTTCTTTCGTTACCGGAATGTGGTGGAAGGGAATGTCGTGGTTGACGACGACCTTCTGGTATTCGAAGTGGTTGGAGACCACGCCGACAATATTGATCGGCAGGGCGCCGATGCGCCAGCGATACAGCAGATCGTTGAGGCAATGGCCGAAGCGCGACACCATCAAAAGAACCTTCATCCGTTCGGACTGGTCGTGCAGCGCCACCTCCATGCCGAACTTTTCCGAGATCGGTGCAAGCCCGGCCATAAGCTCGTCGCGTTTTGCTCCCTCCTCCGAAATGAAACCCACACGCATGAAGAAGCGACCTGTGCCCAGATCATCGAACTGCGAACTGTCGATGATGTTGCAGCCCTTGTCAGCCAGAAAGCCTGAAAGGGCGGCGACGATGCCACGGGTGGACTTGCATGTTACGGTCAGGACGAAATTCGTCATCTGGCGTTCTCTCTGTCATCAATAAGGGAAAAACCCGCGCCGTTTGACGAGCGCGGGAAGAGCCGCAAGGGCGGCGGGGAAAACCGGGTCAAACGTCGAGCGTGGTCTGATGCTCCCAGGCGGTGAACTGCGAGCAATAGCTGTTCCACTCACCCTGCTTCAGCTTGAGATAGGCCTTCGAGAATTCAACGCCCAGCGCCTGCTGCAATTCCGCATCCTTCTCATATTCGCGCAGCGCATCGAGAAGATTGAGCGGCAGCTTCGGAGCATCCGTGACCTTGTGGCCCTCGCGATACATGTCGATGTCGTGATGCGGACCGGGATCGGCCTTTGAACGGACGCCGGAGAGGCCGGCGGCGATGATGATGGCCTGCAGCAGATAGGGGTTCACAGCGCCATCCGGCAGGCGCAGTTCAAACCGCCCCGGCCCCGGTACGCGCACCATATGCGTGCGGTTATTACCGGTCCATGTCACCGTGTTTGGCGCCCAGGTAGCACCCGAAATGGTGCGCGGCGCGTTGATGCGCTTGTAGGAATTGACCGTCGGATTGGTAACCGCCGCAAGAGCCGACGCATGTTTCATGATGCCACCGAGAAAGGTCTTGCCCTTGGCAGAAAGCCCGAAAGGCATTGCCTTGTCGGCAAAGGCATTGATCTTGCCGTCGAGATCCCAGACCGAAATATGGGCATGGCAGCCGTTGCCGGTTAGCCCCTTGAAAGGCTTCGGCATGAAGGTGGCGCGCAGCCCGTGCTTTTCGGCGACGGATTTGACCATGAACTTGAAGAAGGAATGCTTGTCGGCGGTCTGCAGCGCGTCATCATATTCCCAGTTCATCTCGAACTGGCCATTCGCGTCCTCATGGTCGTTCTGGTAGGGCTTCCAGCCCAGTTCCAGCATGTAATCGCAAATCTCGGCGATCACATCGTAACGGCGCATAACAGCCTGCTGGTCGTAGCACGGCTTTTCCGCCGTATCGTATTCGTCGGAGATTTTCGCCCCGTCAGGCGAAATCAGGAAAAATTCCGGCTCAACGCCGGTCTTGACCCGCAGCCCCTCGCTTGCCGCTTCCGCGATGAGTTTTTTCAGAACCACGCGTGGCGCCTGTTCCACTGGCTGGTCTTCCATGACGCAATCGGCAGCGACCCAGGCGACATCCCTTTTCCACGGAAGCTGGATGACCGACGAGGCATCGGGTACGGCAAAAAGATCGGGATGAGCCGGCGTCAGATCGAACCATGTGGCAAAACCGGCAAAACCCGCCCCGCCCTTCTGCATATCGGCAATGGCTTCCGCAGGAACCAGTTTGGCGCGCTGGCCGCCGAAGAGATCGGTATAACTGATCATGAAATATTTGATGCCCTTTTCGGCAGCAAATTTGGAGAGGTCCAGTGTCACGTCATTCCCCTTTTTTTGGTATCAGACACTTCATTGAAAAAAGACGGGCACATCCTCCCAAATGCGCCCGTCCGTTCTTTATGGCTTAAAAGCTGCCTTTCCCCGGGAACCAGTTCGTTCCCGCCAGCGGAACCTGCGCCATTGCCGCAGCCTCCATGGTCAGCGCCACCAGATCTTCCGGCTCCAGATTGTGGAGATGGTTCTTGCCGCAGGCGCGCGCGATGGTCTGCGCCTCGAGCGTCATGACCTTCAGGTAATTGGCGAGGCGGCGGCCGGCGGCAACGGGATCGAGGCGTGCTGCCAATTCCGGGTCCTGCGTGGTGATGCCGGCGGGGTCTTTGCCCTCATGCCAGTCATCATAAGCGCCGGCGGTGGTGCCAAGTTTCTGATATTCCGCTTCCCAATGCGGATCATTGTCACCCAACGCCACCAGCGCCGCCGTTCCAATCGCAACCGCATCGGCACCGAGCGCCAACGCCTTGGCGACATCAGCGCCTGAGCGAATGCCGCCGGAGACGATGAGCTGCACCTTGCGGTGCATGCCGAGATCCTGAAGCGCCTGCACGGCGGGGCGAATGCAGGCAAGCGTTGGCATGCCGACATTTTCGATGAAGACATCCTGCGTAGCGGCCGTGCCGCCCTGCATGCCGTCAAGCACCACTACATCGGCACCGGCCTTCACCGCCAAAGCCGTGTCGTAATAGGGGCGTGCACCACCGACCTTGATGTAGATCGGTTTTTCCCAGTCAGTGATTTCGCGCAGTTCTAGGATCTTGATTTCCAGATCATCCGGGCCGGTCCAATCAGGGTGGCGGCAGGCGGAGCGCTGGTCGATGCCCTTCGGCAGGTTGCGCATGTTGGCGACGCGATCGGAAATCTTCTGGCCGAGCAACATGCCGCCACCGCCCGGCTTCGCGCCCTGGCCGACCACGACCTCGATGGCATCCGCACGGCGCAGGTCTTTCGGGTTCATGCCGTAACGTGAGGGCAGATACTGGTAAACCAGCGTCTGGCTATGGCCGCGCTCCTCATCCGTCATGCCGCCATCGCCCGTCGTGGTGGACGTGCCGGCGATGGTCGCGCCACGGCCGAGCGCTTCCTTGGCATTGCCCGAAAGCGCGCCGAAGCTCATGCCGGCAATGGTGATCGGCGTTTTCAGCGTGATCGGCTTCTTGGCGAAGCGCGTGCCGAGCGTGACGGTCGTATCGCATTTCTCGCGGTAACCCTCGAGCGGATAACGCGAGATCGACGCGCCAAGAAACAGCAGGTCGTCGAAATGCGGCACCTTGCGCTTGGTGCCCGCACCGCGAATGTCATAGATGCCGGTCGCCGCCGCGCGGCGGATTTCCGCCAGCGTGTGATCATCGAATGTTGCGGATTTGCGCGGCGGGGTGAAGGGGTTGTGATAGCTCATCGGAATATCCCTTGCCTCAATACGCGTCGGCGTTTTCGATGTTGAAATTGTAGAGCGTGCGGGCCGAGCCGTAGCGCTTGAACTCACCGGGGCTGACATCGGTGACGCCGGCCTTTTCGAGGAGTTCGGCAAGCTTTTCGAGATGTTCGGGCAGCATCTCCTTTTCGATGCAATCGGCACCCAGGCTCTTCACCGAACCGCGCACGAAAAGCTTCGCCTCATAAAGGGAATCGCCCAGCGCATCCCCCGCATCACCGCAGACGACGAGGTGGCCGGACTGGCCCATGAAGGCGGACATGTGGCCGATATTACCCTTCACGACGATATCGATGCCCTTCATGGAAATGCCGCAGCGGGAGGCGGCATTGCCCCTGATAACCAGAAGCCCGCCGCGACCGGTGGCGCCGGCATATTGCGAAGCATCACCCTCGATGACGACGGTGCCGGACATCATGTTTTCCGCAACGCCCGGCCCGGCCGAACCGTGCACGGTGACGGTGCCGCCATCATTCATGCCCGCACAATAATAACCGACAGAGCCGCGTACATCGACGATCACAGGGCTGTCGATGCCGACCGCCACGGCATGATGGCCGCGCGGATTGACCACTTCGAATTCGGTGTCGTTGGCTCCAGAGGAAAGGCCGTGGAGCGCACTGTTGAGTTCACGCAATGGCGTGTGGGAGAGATCGAAAACTGGCATGGATTATGACTTTCAAAACAGGCGCCGATGACGGGTCTCAGGCAGCCTTTTCATGGTCCCAGAAATAGACGGTTGCCGGTTCCGGCTCCCAGACGCGGGCATTTTCAATGCCGGGCAGATTGACCAGCGCGCGATATTCCGAGCCGAAAGCGACATATTGGTCGGTCTCGGCCATGACAGCGGGCTTGCAGGCGATGGGATCACGCACCACGCCAAAGCCGGATTTGGTACCGACGACGAAGGTGAAGAAGCCGTCGAGATCATCGAGCGCACCCTCGAGCGCCTCGCCCAGATCCTTGCCCTTGGCCATCTCAGCCGTGAGATAGGCGGCGGCGACTTCCGAGTCGTTCTGGGTCTCGAACGTCATGCCCTCGCGCACCAGTTCGCGGCGCAGATTATTGTGATTGGAAAGCGAGCCATTATGCACGAGGCACTGGTCGGCACCGGTGGAGAAGGGATGCGCGCCAAGCGTCGTCACCGCCGATTCCGTCGCCATGCGGGTGTGGCCGATGCCATGGCTGCCGGCCATGGAGCGCACGTCGAAACGGGCGACAACGTCCTTCGGCAGGCCAGTTTCCTTGTAGATTTCCACACTGTCGCCGGAGCCCATGACCCGGACATCAGGACGGATGGCGGCAAGAACCGCACGAATACCACCCAGCTTCTCGGCGGGAATATCGAGAACAGCATGGGTGCTTTTCACCGTGACCACGGCATCAACGCCATTTTCCTTCATCGCTTCGGCGAGGCCGGAAAAATCGACGGCGGGATCGGCCGACTGGATCGTTACTTTCGCCCGGCCATTGGCAGCGTTGCCATAGATCGCAATCCCGGCCGAATCCGGGCCGCGATCGGTCATGGTGACGAGCATGTCAGAGAGCAGCTGACCCAGCTGCGGTTCAAGGCTTTTGTCTTTCAGGAATAGTCCAACAATGCCGCACATCGACAGGCACCTCCATTCGTTTCTGAATGAAGGGCTAACATATGGAATTCCAATTCGTCAACTATCAGGAATATTTTTTTCTTCTAAGGCAAATTTCAATCACTGGTCACCCGCCTTTGCGGATAGGAAATGATCGACAGATAACGGGCGGGGAGCTTTACCAATTCCTCCGGCCCGTGCGGCGCATCGGCGTCGAAAAACAGGCTGTCACCAGCCTGCATGGTGAAAAGCTGCTCGCCGTGGCGATAGACCACCTCGCCCTCCAGCATGTAGAGAAACTCCATTCCCTCATGCTGGAAGGTCGGAAACACATCCGAATCCTTGGTGAGCGTGATGAGATAGGGCTCGACGGTGACGCCGCTGGTATTGTTGTCGATATGGCCGAGCAGGCTGTATTGGTGGCCGGCCCGGGTGCCCCTGCGTTCGATATTCACCCCTTGCCCCGCTTTGACGAAGGTCGCACTGCGCGGCTCCTCGAAACCGCGAAAGAACGCGGTGATCGGCACGCCCAGCGCCTTTGAAAGCGTCTGCAGCGTGGTGAGTGATGGCGAGATATTGCCGTTCTCAATCTTGGACAGCATGCCCACGGAAACACCGGTGGCCGATGCAAGATCGGTGACCGTAATGCCGAGTTTCTTGCGATAGGCGCGCACCTCATGACCGATCGCCATTTCCAGATTGTTGACCCTCGGCTCGCGAACGGCATGCGGGTCCTGGGACAGGAACTGCGCCTGCTCGGTCTTGGTGGTATCCTTGGCCATCGGTTCCTCCGGCATTTTCGTGTTTTCCCTTCTTTACAGGAAAACTATTTTAATTCAGGGGAAATCTTTGTCGCATGGCATTCGGTGTTTGCCCGAAGCGGGCCTTGAAGCATGCCGAAAAATGGCCTGCACTGGAAAAGCCCGTGGCGAAGGCCACTTCCGCGATGGAGAGCGGGCTTTGCTCCAGCAATCGCCGGGCGTGGTCAAGGCGAATGGCGCGGTAGGTCTCCAGAAAACTCGACTTCAGATGGCTCGCGAAAAGCCGGTCGAGATGCCGCGCGCTGGTTCCGGCCAGCTTTGCCATGGTCTGCCGGTCAAGCGGGCTTTCGATGGTCGTTTCCATTTTTTCCAGCACGGTCAGCAAGGCCGGATGGTGGGTGCCATGACGTTCCGCCGAGGAGCCCCGCTGCGGCGCGCCGGGTTCGGCGACCGCCGTGTGCAGATACCAGTCGCTGACACGCCTTGCGAAATGGGCGCCCATTCTCTGTGAAATCATCGCATGCATCATGTCGAGGGGCGCAACGCCACCGGCGCAGGTAATGCGGTCCCCATCGATGACGAAGCGGGCCTGTCTGGGCGTGAGATGGGCGAAGGCTTCCCGGAGTACCGGCGCGTGTTCCCAGTGGATCGTGAAATCACGATTATCCAGCAGGCCCGCTGCCGCCAGCAGGTAAGCACCGCTGGAAATACCACCAATCCTGACGCCCTGGCGCGCCAGCCGCCGCAGCATGCCAAAAGAACCTTCCCCCACGGCCCAGTCCTGCGGCCCACCGCCAGCACAGACGAAGATCGTATGGCATCGCTCGCCCACCATGGCGAGTGACTGGCAATCGACGAGGATTCCCGACGAGCTTCTGACGGCTTCACCGCCGAAGGACAAAGGCACGACCTCATAAAGATCGGTCCCGGCAATGAGATTGGCAGCCCGCAGCGGCTCCGCCGCCGAGGCGTAGGACATCAGCGCAAAATTCGGGACGAGGACAAAACCGATATGCTGAGTATTTTTTTGCTCGATGACGGTCATGTCTCGTTTCTAATTCATAATGTCCCTTTTCTGCAATCGCCTTTGGAGCCGTGTCGATAAGCTTGCGTGATATCGTTCGAGGTACGCCAGATGCGCTATTCCGCCTTTTCCATTTTCATGAACGGCCTTCTTGGCAATAAATCGTGGAAGCCCGCATGGCGGGATGTGTCACCGAAACCGCATTATGACGTCATCATCGTTGGCGGCGGCGGGCACGGGCTGGCCACCGCCTATTACCTTGCCAAGGAATTCGGCATCACCAATGTCGCGGTGCTGGAGAAAAACTATATCGGCTCCGGCAATGTCGGTCGCAACACCACCATCATCCGCTCCAATTACCTGCTGCCGGGCAACAACCCATTCTACGAGCTTTCAATGAAGCTGTGGGAAGGGCTGGAGCAGGATTTCAATTTCAACGCCATGGTTTCCCAGCGCGGCGTGCTGAACCTTTTCCATTCGGATGCACAGCGCGATGCCTATACAAGGCGCGGCAACGCCATGCGGCTGCACGGCGTCGATGCCGAACTTCTGGACCGCGCCTCGGTCAAGGCAATGCTGCCGTTTCTCGATTTCGACAATGCCCGCTTTCCGGTTCAGGGCGGCCTGCTGCAAAAGCGCGGCGGCACGGTGCGGCATGATGCCGTTGCCTGGGGTTATGCCCGCGGTGCAGATAGCCGGGGCGTCGATATCATTCAGGGCTGCGAGGTGACGGGTATTCGCCGCGAAAACGGCATGGTCGTGGGTGTGGAGACAAGCCGCGGCTTCATCGGCTGTGGCAAGCTGGCGCTCGCGGCAGCGGGCAATTCCTCGCAGGTGGCCGCCATGGCCGGCCTGAAACTGCCGATCGAAAGCCATGTGCTGCAGGCTTTTGTGTCGGAAGGGCTGAAGCCCTTCATCGATGGCGTCGTCACCTTCGGGGCGGGCCATTTTTACGTTTCGCAATCGGACAAGGGCGGCCTCGTCTTCGGCGGCGATATAGACGGTTACAACTCCTATGCCCAACGCGGCAATCTGGCGACGGTCGAACATGTCGCCGAAGCCGGCAAGGCGATGATACCGGCGCTTTCCCGCGTCCGGGTCCTGCGCTCCTGGGGCGGCATCATGGATATGTCGATGGATGGTTCACCAATCATCGACCAAACTCCGATCGACAATCTCTATCTCAATGCAGGCTGGTGTTACGGCGGCTTCAAGGCGACGCCCGCTTCAGGTTTTTGCTTCGCCCATCTTCTGGCGCGCGGCACACCGCAGGAAACGGCAACAGCCTTCCGGCTGGACCGCTTCCGACGCGGTTATCTCATCGATGAAAAGGGTCAGGGCTCACAGCCCAACCTTCACTAAATCTGTCGCGGGATTTCAGGCGAAAACCGCTCACACTTTTCGGCATCCCGCTATCTGGCGGATCAAGGACATCTGAAATGGCAAGTCTCGTGCCCTGCCCGCATTGCGGGCCAAGACCCAGGCAAGAATTCACCATCAAGGGCGCTGCCCTTCAGCGACCGGCGGCGGATGCCGGTGCTGAGGAATGGTTCGATTATGTCTATCTGCGTGACAATCCGCGCGGCGCCTATGAGGAATATTGGCACCACACCTCCGGCTGCCGCCGCTGGCTGATCGTCGCCCGCGACACCGTCACCCATGAGATATCCGCCTGCCGCGATGCCGCCGAAGAGAAGGAAGCGACAAGCGCATGACATCCAGCCGCATGAAGACCGGCGGTCTGATTGACCGCACCCAGCCGCTTTCCTTCACCTTCGATGGCAAGGTGATGCAGGGTTTTGCAGGCGACAGTCTCGCCTCCGCCCTGCTCGCCAATGGCCAGCAGCTCGTCGGCCGCAGTTTCAAATATCACCGCCCGCGCGGCATATTGACGGCGGGTGCCGCCGAGCCGAACGCGCTGATGACGATCGGCAGCGGCGGGCGCACGGAGCCGAACACGCGCGCCACCATGCAGGAGCTTTATGCCGGGCTGGAAGCGAAAAGCCAGAACCGCTGGCCCTCTCTCGATTTCGATATCGGCGCATTGACCGGCCTTCTTTCGCCATTTCTCGGCGCGGGTTTCTATTACAAGACCTTCATGTGGCCTGCCGCCTTCTGGGAAAAAATCTACGAGCCCTTCATCCGCAAGGCGGCCGGTCTCGGCAAGGCAAGCTACGCGGCAGACCCGGACGCCTATGACAAATGCTGGGCACATTGCGACCTGCTGGTGATTGGCTCCGGCGCGGCAGGGCTTACCGCAGCCCTTGCTGCTGGGCGCGCCGGCGCGCGCGTCATTGTTGTCGATGAACATTCCGTGGCAGGCGGCGGGCTCCTTTCCGAAACCGCGACCATCGGCGGCAAGAGCGCTGCGGATTTCGCGGCGCTATGCGTCGCCGAACTCGAAGCCCTGCCGAATGTGACGATGCTGACACGGACCACGGCCTTCGGCTGGTACGATGGCAATGTCTTTGGCGCGCTGGAGCGTGTGCAAAAACATGTGGCCCACCCGAAAGCCCACGTGCCGGTGGAGCGCCTGTGGCGCATCGTCGCCAAACGTGCGCTGCTCGCCACGGGCGCGGAAGAGCGGCCGCTGGTCTTCGGTGGCAATGATATTCCCGGCGTGATGATGGCCAGTGCCATGCGCAGCTATCTCAACCGTTATGCCGTAAGCCCCGGCACGGCGACGGCAATTTTCACCACCAATGACAGCGGTTATGCGCTTGCCCGCGATCTGGAAGCACAGGGTGTCACTCTTGCCGCCATCATCGACAGCCGCGAGCAAAGTAATCCGGGCTACGAAGGCAAGGCGCGTGTCATCAAGGGTGGTGTCGTCTCGAACGCAAGGGGCGGCAAGGCACTTTCCGCCATGGAAATTTATGCCAATGGCCGCACGGAAAGCATGAATATCGATGCGCTCGCCATGTCGGGCGGTTTCAGCCCCGTCATCCATCTTGCCTGCCATCGCGGCGGAAAGCCGGTCTGGTCGGAAGACAATGTTGCCTTCCTTGCCCCCGCAAATCTCAAGGGGCTCGAACTCGCCGGCGCGGTATCCGCGATCAATGGCATCGCCGCCTGCCTTGAAGACGGCGCGCGAAAGGGTGCGGCGCTTGCGCAGGATCTCGGTTTTGCAGCGACCACACCAACATTTGGCGTCGTGGAAAACGATATTGTCGCCCCGCCCGCAAAGCCACTCTGGTCCATCCCCGGCATCAGGGCCAAAGCCTTTGTCGATTACCAGAATGATGTTCACCGCAAGGATCTCGGTCTCGCCGTCAGCGAAGGTTACGGCCATGTGGAACTGGCCAAGCGTTATACGACGAACGGCATGGCGACCGATCAGGGCAAGCTTTCCAACGTCAACGCCATCGGGCTGTTGGCCGAGGCGCGCGGCGTTTCCCCGGCAGAAGTCGGCACCACCACCTTCCGGCCGTTCTACACACCCATCTCCTTTGGCGCGCTCACCGGTGCTTATCACGGCCAGCATTTCCAGCCGGTGCGCAAATCGCCGCTGCATGGCTGGGCCGAGAAAAACGGAGCGATCTTCGTTGAAACCGGCCTATGGTATCGCTCCTCCTGGTTTCCCCGCAAAGGTGAAGACAGCTGGCGGGAAAGTGTCGATCGCGAGGTTCTGAACGTTCGCAAGAATGCCGGCCTCTGCGATGTATCGATGCTCGGCAAGATCGAGATTTTCGGCAAGGACGCCGCCGAATTCCTCAACCGGGTTTATTGCAATGCCTTTCTCAAGCTGCCGGTCGGCAAGGCGCGATATGGCCTGATGCTGCGTGAAGATGGCATGATCTATGATGACGGCACCACCAGCCGGCTGGAGGAGAATCGTTTCTTCATGACGACCACCACGGCCTATGCGGCGGGTGTCATGAACCATCTGGAATTCTGCGCCCAGGCGCTCTGGCCGGATCTGGACGTGCGGCTTGCCTCTGTCACCGATCAATGGGCGCAGATGGCGATTGCCGGACCGAAGGCGCGCACAATTCTGCAAAGAATCGTCGATGAAGATATTTCCGACGAGGCTTTCCCGTTTCTTGCGGCCAAAGACGTCTCACTGTTTGGCGGGCAATTGCATGGACGCCTGTTCCGGATTTCCTTCTCCGGCGAGCTGGCCTACGAGCTTGCCGTTCCGGCCGGTTACGGTGAAAGCGTTGCCGATGCGCTTATGGAAGCAGGAAAGCCGGAGAATATCATGCCCTATGGCGTCGAGGCGCTTGGTGTGCTGCGCATCGAAAAGGGCCATGTCACCCATAATGAAGTAAACGGCACGGTGGTGCCCGCCGATCTCGGCTTCGGCAAAATGGTCTCCGCCACCAAGGCCGATTTCATCGGCCGGCGAATGCTGGAGCGCGAGGGGCTTTCCGCTGCCGACCGTCCAAGCCTTGTCGGCGTCGTGCCGCTGGATAAAAACCAGTCCTTCCGCACCGGTTCGCATATTCTCGAAAGGGATGCGGCGGCAATGCTGGAAAACGATCAGGGTTATGTGACCTCAAGCGCGTTTTCACCCCATCTCGGTTCGACCATTGGCCTCGCCCTCGTCAAGAATGGCCCTGCGCGGCATGGCGAGGAAGTCGTGGTCTGGAACGGTCTGCGCAATGAATTCACCGCCGCCCGCCTGTGCCATCCGGTTTTCTTCGACCCTGAGAACGAGAAGCTCCATGTCTGATTTCAAGCCCGATTTCAAATCTGGTTTCCGGCCGACGCTCCGCCCGCCGGTGCTGGGCAAAAAGGCAGCGATTGCTTCAACCGCCATCAAGCTCTCTCCCCTGCCGGAAGGCGCGATCATTCATGTGCTGGCCTCGCCCGGCACAGCGGATATGGAAGTCCGCCTGCGCAGCCTCGCAAAAGGCGATGTGCGGGCGGTCTCTCCCGGCCAATGGCTCATCGTCGGCGAAGAGCCGCTGTCCCACGCGGAGATGAAGGCGTTTCTTGCGGCGCTTGAGCCGCAGGCGACGGGTGTGGACCAGAGCCAGGGACGCGTGCGTATTCGTATCGAAGGCAGGATGGTCGAGCGGGTGCTGGCGAAAGGAACGGCGGTCGATCTTTCCACCGCGGCTTTTCCGGCGGGACGCTCCGCGACGACGCTGATCGGCCATATCGCCGCGCATCTCACCCGGCTTGATGGGCAGGTGTTCGAAGTCGTTGTTTTACGCGGTTTCGCTGAAAGCCTGTGGGACGATCTTGCCCGGATGAGCCTTGAATTCCAGTGATCTTATCGGCCTAGGTCCAGATGCTTTCGGGCGTCAGGATTTCAAAGGGAACGATCCGCTGTTCGACGGAGGATATATCGCCATTCTCGACGCGCCGTAACATCACGTCGATCAATTGCTGCGGCATCCTGTCGAGGGGAAGCGGCAGAGAGGCGGTAATCAGCCCCTCATTCAGACCCTTGCGCGTTTCCGGGCCGATATCATTGCAAACGATCTTTATGCCGCGCTGCTTTTCCATGGGCAGTTCCCGAAGTGCCCGCAAAACGCCGGATATGCCACCGCCATTGACATAAATCCCCTTGAGACCGGGTTCGGAAGCGATCATGTCACGGATGATGACATAGGCATTTTCAGGCTCTTCGAAGGTCAGCAGTGTTTCCGCCACCTGCAATTCAGGTGTGTTCTCGCGGATATAGGAGCGGAAGCTGGCATCCGAAACATCCTGACACTGATAGCGGTTGCTGCCGATCAGCGGCACGACCACCCCCTCGCCCTTTACAGTCTGGCTGAGGAACCATGCCGCAGTCCGACCGCGTTTCCAGCTGTCGGTTCCAACAAACCCCGCGCGGCTCGCCGCCGACAGATCAGATACGTAGGTTACCACGGGAACGCCCCTGCCCCGCAGCTCGTCGATTGCCTGGCTGACGAGTGGATGATCGGCCGTCACCACCGCGATCGCGCTGCAGGATTGCCCCATCTTCAGGAGATTGGCGGAAACGGCCTCCGGTGAGAGGTCGTCCTCGAACACGACATCCGGCTCGATGACGCTGTCCGGCCTTTGGCGTGCAGCGATAACGATCCCCTCCGCCCACAACCGGTAGAGCGGCCGATGGGATTGTTGCAGCAGAAAACCGAGCCTGTAGTGGGGCATGGCCTCACGACGGCGGTCCTTGATGGTGCCGAGACCATAAAAACCGATCTCTTCCGCGGCCTTGAGAATCTGGTCGATCGTATCCTGACGCACGGCGGTCGAACCGTGCAGCAACCGGTTGACCGTGGAGATGCTGACACCGGCTGCCTTGGCGAGGTCGGTAATGGTCGGGCGGTTCATGGCACCTCACAATCGTATCATCAATGAATGACATGGAATGATACGAAATGCAACATTAAATGAAATATAAATTCCATTCTCAAGAAAATGAAAGATATAAATCATCCTGTCATTTTGGCCCATCGGGAGAATGGGCAGGGAGGAAACAATGGCATTTTTCAGGAAATTTCTCATCGCGGGTGCTGCATCGCTGGTAATGGCATCCGGCGCGTTTGCGGCCAATATCGCCGTTGTCGGTGGCAAGAACGACGACGCATTCTGGAACATCATCAAAAAAGGTCTGGATGACGCACGCCTCGTGGTCGAGGCAAATGGCGGCAAGGTCAATTATCTGCGCCTGCAAACCTACGACAATTTTGCGCCCGATGTGGTGCAGCTGATCCAGACCGCCATCAGCCAGAAGGTCGATGGTCTCGTGATCCCGAACTGGGTACCGGAAGGCGAAGACCCGGCGATCCGGGAAGCCATCAATGCCGGCATCAAGGTCATTCTCATGAATGCCGGTGGGCACGAAAAGGCCAAGGAACTCGGCGCGATCAACTATATCGGCTCCGACGAATATCTGGCGGGTGTGGCCGGAGGCGAATATTTCGCCAAGCAGGGCAAAAAGAACGTCATCTGCGTCAATACCGTTCCGGGCGCCGCCAATCAGGAGGCGCGCTGCAAGGGCGTCATCGACGGTATCACCAAGGCCGGCGGCGCCGGCAAGCAGCTGCCGCTTCCGGCCACCAGCTTCGGCGACGCCACCGCCGTCGCCGAGGCCATCAAGGCGACATTGCTACAAGACAGCAAGATCGACGGCGTCCTGACCATTTCGGCGGGCGATGCGGATTCGGCCGCCATCGGCGTCATGCAGGCCGGCAAGACCGAAACGGCCCTGCTCGGCACCTTCGACCTCAACCAGTCCGGCCTCGACCGGATCAAGGACGGGACGCAGGGTTTCGCAATCGACCAGCAGCCCTATCTGCAATCATTGCTGGCGGTAACGCTGCTGGCCTCGGCCATCGATTTCGGAACCGATCTGCCGACCGCCCCACTGCTGACGGGACCGAACATCGTCGACAAATCCAACATCCAGACCACGCTTGCCGGCGTCGCCAAGGGAGCGCGTTGAGCGGTTATCCGTAGCCACCTCCGATCCCCAAGGAAACCGGGGGTCGGGGTTTGACGGCAAAAGGATATCCCCTCGGCACTTAGGGCCAATATTGGAGTGAACGACGTGAAAAATTTCTCTTTGGGCGACCTTCTGCGCCGCCCGGAATCAGGCGCCTTTCTCGGCCTTGTTTTCGTTCTTGTCTTCTTCGTTGTCTTCGGCAGCATCGAATTCCTGAAACCGGCGGGTGCCGCAAGCTGGCTGAATGTCGCCGCCAATCTCGGCATCGTCGCCATTCCCGTCGGCCTTCTCATGATTTCCGGCGAGCTGGACATTTCCATCGGCGCGATGATCCCGGCCGGCGCTCTGACGGTCGCCATCATCACCGGTTATTACGGCATGCCAATCTGGCTCGGCATCATCGGCGCGCTTGGCCTTGGGATGCTTGTCGGGCTGATCAACGGTTTTCTGGTGATACGGACCGTGGTGCCGTCACTGATCGTCACGCTCGGCACGCTGTTTGCGGTGCAGGGGCTAATCCTCGGCTTTTCCGTGCTTCTGACCGGCACGACCAGCGTGGCGCTTAGCCCGGCGCAATCCGGCCCCATCGCCAAATTTCTCTTCGGACATTTCATCGGCGGCAGTTTTCAGGTCAGCATCGTCTGGTGGCTGCTGCTGACGGCGATCTATATCTTCTACGTCCATTATTCGCCCTTCGGAAACTGGATCTTCGCCATGGGCGGCGACCGCGTGAGTGCCCGCAATGCCGGCATTCCCACAGACAAGCTGACGGTGACACTTTTCGTCCTTTCCTCCGTCAGCGCCTCCTTCGTCGGGGTCTGTCAGGCAATCCTGTTCAACGTCGCCCAGGTTTCGGCCGGCATGACCTTCATCTTCAACTCCATCATCGCGGTCGTCGTGGGCGGGGTGCTGTTGACGGGCGGTTTCGGTTCGGTGATCGGCATTTTTCTCGGCACCATCACCTTCGCCATCGTCAACCAGGGCATCTATTTCACTTCGTTTGACCGCAACTGGTCGAGCCTCATCATCGGCGTCATGCTGCTCTTGGCGGTGCTGATGAACAACACCTTTCGCGTCATGGCGCTCACCTATTCGCCGAAGAAGAAGTGAGGCTGGATGATGACCACACCCATTCTCGAACTCAGAAACGTCAACAAGTCCTTCGGTCCCATCGATGTTCTGCACGATATCTCGCTGAAGGTGCGCGCCGGCGAGGTGCTCTGCCTGCTGGGCGACAACGGTGCTGGAAAATCCACACTGATCAAGACACTGGCCGGGGTTTATCAGCCCAGTTCCGGTGAGTTGCTGATGGATGGCAAGCCGGTCGATTTCGACGGGCCGCGCGATGCGCAGCGCATGGGCATTTCCACCGTGCACCAGTTTGGCGGAACCTTTCCGCTGATGAGCATCGGCCGCTCCTTCTTCATTGGCGCAGAACCCACGAAAGGTTTCTGGCCCTTCCGGATTTACGACCGCAAGAAGGCCAATGAAATCGCCGTCAAGGCGGTGCAGGAATTCGGCATCACCCGCATCGATGACGGCGACCGCTTTATCGGCGGGCTCTCCGGCGGCGAGCGGCAATCGCTCGCCATCGCCCGCGCGGTGCATTTTGGCGCACGCGTTCTGATCCTCGACGAGCCGACGGCGGCGCTGGGCGTGAAACAGGCGTCCCATGTCCTGCGCATCGTCCTTGAAGCGCGCAAGCGGGGGATCGCGGTGATCTTCATCACCCATCAGGTCACCCACGCCATCGCCGTCGGCGACCATTTCGCCGTGCTCATCCGCGGCGCAGTCGCCGCCAATTTCCGCAAGGGCGAAAAATCCCGCGAGGAGATCACCGACCTGATGGCCGGCGGTGAGGCGCTCGCCGATCTCGGGGCTGAGGTGGAAAATTACATGGCCAGCCATGACGGCCATCCGCCGCAGCCGCCATCCAGTTAAGACATAGAGAAGGATCAAGACCGATGAAAATCGCCATCGACCCCCACATGCACCGTTTCACCAGCCTCGATGAGCTGCCCGCCAAGGTGAAGGAGCTTGGCTTCGACTGGATCGAACTCAGCCCCCGCGCCGATTTCCTCGAATGGTTCAAGGCGCCGCGTGTTTTTCCCGAGCGCATCAGGTCTTTCAAAAAGGCGCTGAAAGACGCCAATGTCGGTATCGCCTCGCTGCTGCCGATGTATCGCTGGGCCTCAAATGACGAGACCGAACGGCAGGCGGCGGTAAAACACTGGAAACGCGCCATCGAGACCGCCATCGACCTGGAGGTCGACACGATGAATTCCGAATTCGGCCGCGGACCGCATCCCGACAAGGGTTCATGTTATTGCTGCCATACCGGCTCGATGATTGAAGCCTGCGAGGACGCCTGGTGGCGCTCGATGGAAGAACTGGTGCCGATCTTCGAACGCGAAGGCATCAACCTGCATGTCGAGCCACATCCGGAAGACTGGTGCGAGACGCTGCAGCCGGCGCTCGACATCATCCGCACCGTCAATTCGAAGAACGTCAAATTCCTCTATTGCGCGCCGCACACCTTCTATTTCGGTGACGACACCAAGGCGATGCTGCGCGAAGCGAAGGATGTGCTCGCCCATGTGCATGTGGGCGACACCTTCAACCACAAGGCCAGCTCCGGGCTTCGTTATATCCTCAACCCGCCGGGCACGCAGGCGCGGGTGCACCAGCATCTCAATATCGGCCAGGGTGAAGTGCCATGGGACGACTTCTTCAGCACGCTTTCCGAAATCGGCTTCGACGGCATCATGACCTCCTGCGTCTTCGCCTGGGAAGACAGGGCCGATGAATCGAGCCGGTTCATGCGCAGCAAGATGCAGGACTATATCGACCTCTATTTCAAGAAATAACGCGGCAAACCGGCGCTGAAGCTGACGCGAACCCAGCCTCCAGCCACGGCCATTCGTAACATCAAATGGAAAGACGACTGACATGATCAACGGAGAAAGACTGATTTCGCGCCCGATGCGCTGGGCCATGGTGGGCGGCGGACGCACGGGACAGGTGGGCTACAAGCACCGCACGGGCGCCCTGCGCGACGGCAATTACCAGCTCGTCGCCGGCGCATTCGACCTCGATGCCGAAAGAGGCCGTGACTTCGGCGTCAATCTCGGCGTTGCGGCGGAACGCTGCTATGCGGATTACAAGGCGCTGATTGCCGGCGAAACGACACGCGAAGACGGTGTTGACGTCGTCTCCATCGCCACCCCCAATTTTACCCATTACGAAATCACCAAAGCCTGCCTTGAGGCCGGGCTGCATGTCATCTGCGAAAAACCGTTATTCTTCACCGTGGCGGAATGTGACGAGGTGGCACGGCTGGCCGAACAGAAGGGCCTGATCGTCGGCGTTACCTATGGTTTTACCGGGCACCCGCTCGTCCACCAGATGGCGGCCATGGTCAAGAAGGGAATGCTGGGCGACATCCGCATCGTCGACCTGCAATATACCCACGGCTTCAACGCCGGTGACGATGTGGACGCGGGCGAGGCCGTCAAATGGCGCACCAATCCCCGCACCGCCGGCCCGACCTTCGTGCTGGGCGATATCGGCACGCATCTTTATTATCTCTCGGAAGTCGTGCTGCCGCATATGAAGGTGGAACGCCTGCTCTGCGACCGCAAGGCTTTCATCCCCACCCGCGCGCCGCTGGAGGACCATGCCACCGTTCTGATGCATTACGACAATGGCGCACGCGGTCGCCTCTGGGTCTCCTCCGTCAATGCCGGCAATATGGGATCGCAGCGTTACCGTTTCGTCGGCTCCAAAGCCTCGCTCGAATGGTCAGATTCTCATCCCGACCAGCTGATCTACGAGGTTCAGGGCGAACCCGGCCGCATCCTGCATCACGGCATGCCCTATCTCGAACAGGAAAGCCTCGCCATCGACCGCATGGGCGCGCTGCATACCGAAGGTCTCGGTGACAGCTGGTCGAACATCTATCTCTGGATTGCCCAGGCGATCGATGCGGCAAATCGTGGTGACAGGGTTTTTCTGAAGACCCACCATTATCCCGGCATCACGGCTGGCACCGAAGGCGTTCGCTGGCTGGAAAACTGTGTCCGCTCGGCCGATGCCGACGCCGCCTGGGTCGATTTCGCATAACCAGTTTGGGGGCGCGCCGGACCACTCTCCCGTCCTCCTCCTCATCAAGCGCGTCCCCATGCCTCTTTCGAAAGATGAAACGATGAAACTCGCAATTTGTACTGATGTCATGGCAAACCTGCCCTTCACCGATATGCTCGACAAATGTGTCGCGCTCGGCGTCGAGGGCATCGAGATGACCGGCGGCGGCTGGTCCAGCGGCCCGCATTTCCGCGCGGACGAACTTCTGGCGGACAGGGGGCTGCTCAAATCCAAGCTGAAGGAAATCGAGGCCCGCGGCCTCGAAATCGCCGCGCTGAATTGCTCCGCCAATCCGCTCGATCCCGGCGACATGGGTAAGCGCCACCTTAAGGAGATGCAGGACACCATCCGGCTGGCCGGAGAGATCGGCGTGACCAAGATCGTCACAATGTCCGGCCTGCCGGAGGCAGCGCCCGGCGATACGGTGCCGAACTGGCTCGTCTACACCAAGAGCTGGCCGACCGAGATGCCGGAGCGCGACCGTTATCAATGGGAAGACCGCGCCTTCCCGCTCTGGCATGGGCTCGTGAAGCTCGCCAAGGAAGCCGGCGTCGAGAAATATGCACTCGAGAATTTCTCGGCCATGCTCGTCTGGAACCCGGAAACCCTGTTCCGCCTGCGCAACGAGGTTGGCCCGGCGGTGGGCATGAATCTCGATCCCTCGCACCTGATGTGGATGGGTGCCGATCCCATTGCCTCTGCCCGGGCACTCGGCGGCGCGATCCACCATTGCCATGGCAAGGACACCCGCATCGAGCGCGGGGTAGCGGATGTGAACGGCCTCCTGGAGCTGAAAGAAGTGACTGATGTAGCCAACCGCAGCTGGAACTATGTGGCTGTCGGCGCCGGCCGCGACCTGCAATGGTGGAAGGAGTTTTTCTCCGTCGTGCGCATGGCCGGCTACAATGGCTGGGTGAGCCTCGAAATGGAGGATTTCACCATGTCCACCGAGGCGGGCATCCAGTCCTCCATCGACGCCCTGCAAGCGACCATCAGCCGCTGAGACGAGCTCCCGGGCCGCAGAATGCGGCCCGGGACCAATCGCACTACGAGGATGCCATGACCAACCCGATCACCATCACCACCGCTCCCTGCTGCTGGGGCGTCGATGACGTCAAAAACCCCCATCTGCCCCATTGGGAAAAGGTGCTGGATGAGGCGAAGGCCGCCGGTTTCGGCGGTCTGGAACTTGGCCCTTATGGCTATCTGCCGCTTGATCTCAAGCGCGTTTCACAGGCGCTGGACGAGCGTGGCCTGAAGATCGTTGCCGGCACGATCTTTGACGATCTGGTCTCACCTGACAACCGCGACAACCTGCTGCGCCAGACCGACGAGATCTGCGCATTGATCACCCGCCTGCCGAAGCCGGAAACCCATACCGGCCAGCGTTTTCCCGCGCCCTATCTGACGGTGATGGACTGGGGCCATGATGAGCGGGACTATGCCGCCGGCCATTCCGACCGCGCACCACGCCTCGATGAAGCCGCGTGGCGGGGGATGGTCGAAAACATACGCGCCATCTCAACGCTTGCCCGTGACACCTATGGCGTGCGCGCCACCATCCATCCCCATGCTGGCGGCTATATCGAATTTGCCGACGAGTTGCAGCAGATCATTAAGGACATTCCCGCCGATCTTGCGGGCTTATGCCTCGATACCGGCCATATGGCCTATTCCGGCATGGACCCCGTCGCCACGCTTCGCCGTTATTGGGACCGCGTCGACTATATTCATTTCAAGGATATCGACGCCGCGGTTTTCAAGGAGGTGATGGCAGAACACATCCGCTTCTTCGACGCCTGCGCCAAGGGCGTGATGTGCCCGATCGGCCGCGGCTCTATCGATTACCCAGCGATCCGCAGCCTTCTAACTGAACTCGGTTACGGCGGTTACATCACTATCGAGCAGGAACGCGACCCGCGTAATGCCGGCAGCATTCTGAACGATCTGGCGGCCAGCAGGGCGTTTCTTGCCAAAAGCGGTTTCTGAACCGAACGGAGTAAAACCGTGACGCCCCGCGAGAGGCCGAGCCAATCGCGATCGAAATAATGGTCATTTCCGGCACATAAGAATCCTTCAGCCTGAAAACCCATGCTTTTATCCGTCACATCCATGTAAAAGCCACATTGGAATATGAGCAGAAGTTTCAGAACGATTTAGCTTTGTTGACAGCAGCTTTGGGCAAATCCAAGATGCGCACCCATAAGCTGAAGCATCGTTTTCTTTGCGTTTTCATGGTGATACGATGATGACCCGCCGCCAGACACTGCTTTTTGCCGCTGCTGCCACCGCTGGCCTTTCGGCCTCGTCCCATCAGGGCCGGACGGCAGGCCCATCGGCCCGTGCCGCCGGATTTTGGTATCCTGAGGAAACCGAACCGCATGAACGCACTTTCATGCAGTGGCCGGTGAACCCCGCCGTGCATGACGATCCCGATTTCCTTGATGACCTTCAAAAAACCATCGCGAAAATCGCCAATACCATTTCGGAGTTCGAGCCAGTCGTGATGCTGGCCGCGGCGCAGTACCATGGCGCGATCCGCAAACAGGTGTCGCGCAACGTCGAATTATGGGACATCCCGACCGATGATCTGTGGTGCCGCGATTCCGGGCCGTCCTTTGTTGTAGATGGCAAGGGCGGGCTCGCCATCACGCAGTTCAACTTCAACGGCTGGGGCAACAAGCAAACCCACAATGCCGATGGAAAGATTGCCGCGCGGATAGCCGAACGTATGGGCCTTCCGATTTTTGATGCAGGGCTGGTGGGCGAGGCTGGAGGGGTGGAAACCGACGGCCACGGTACGTTGATCGCCCATGAAAGCAGCTTCATCAATGCCAATCGCAACCGCGGCGACAAGGCAGAAATCGAACGGCTTCTCCTCGACACGATGGGCGCACGCAAGATGGTGTGGGCACCCGGAATCATCGGAGCTGACATCACCGATTACCACATCGATGCGCTCGCCCGTTTCGTCAAGCCGGGGCAACTGCTGATCCAGATGGGAGACAAGATCGACCACGACGAACCGTGGTCGGTGGCAGCCTTCGAAACCCATGATATTCTGGCCGCAGCCACCGATGCCGAAGGCCGCAAGCTGGATATGATCATCTTGCCGGAACCCTACGACATTCGTGTCGACAGCGCCGATTTCGTATCTTCCTATGTCAATTATTATGTCTGCAACGGTGCGGTCATCGCCGCCGAATTCGGCGATCGGGAGGCCGACGAACGAGCCGCAGCGATTCTTGGCAGGCTTTATCCCGGCCGGGAGATCATCACGTTAAATATCGACCCGGTAGGTGAGGTAGGCGGCGGCATTCATTGCGCCACCCACGAGCAGCCCAAGGTCTGATCACGTGGGGCTTTGACGGCTAGATGTGCGGGAGATCGAAACCGGCACGAAAATGGCGTCGAAGACTGAAATGACCTCGACGCCACTCGACCAATCCACTGGCAAGAACCGCCACTACGACCTTCAGGCTTCGACAGGCTCGTGAACATCATCCAGAAGAAAATGCACGGTCACATAACGTGTCGTGTATTTCTGGCCGCTATCAGACACGCTTTCGACGCTGCCACCGTCGGAGGGGTGCCATTTCTGGTAATGAGGGTTGTTGGCAATCAGCGTGATCGCCTTGCCCGAAAGCCGGCCGCTCAACCGATAACGAGCCTCTGCCAGGGGCCAAATCTTCTCAAAATCCTGTTGGCTGATACGGGCTTTCAAGGCCTTCCGGGATATCGTTTCCCCGGACGAACCATCTTTGTGCTCCATCGGTGGAATATGCAGGTCAACCTCTTCCGCACCATCAAGCAGAAAGGCAAATTCATCTGGCCACATCCGTCTCACGTATCGCTCCTCCCAAAGCCTACCACCTTACAACACGATTATGATAACGCCTCCGCCGCGAGAGGCAATGGCGGATATGAACCTGCGCGTGCCAGCCTTCCCCCTATTCTTCCAGGTCGATGCCGCATGATCTCCAGATTATTATGAAAGATCACGCATCGGATGCCCTCGCATGGCATCGATCTTCACTAAGGGGGACGGCGCATGCTCCCATCAGCGACTTCATATAGTGCGGGGTATGGCCATAGCCATTTCCGCCATCAGTTTCAAATGAACGGAGTTCATAAATTACGGAGAAACCTTGCCTGTCCAATCATCGGACGCACAATGAGCTGAACAACCGAATTGAAAACTCCCACCGGCAGACCCGAAAGTGCGAGAAGATCACGGGTCGGTTCAAACACCGCTTCAGGCACAGCGCTTCCTCTCGGCCCACGATCAAATCAACACGATCTTCCGCCCCCGCCGCTTACACTCTACCCGCCATTTCATACCGCACGCCCAGGCTGATGCGTTCAGCCTGTGGGCTGAGTATGCCGCTGAAATGACAGTCCGAAACTGGCGACACCGCGCCGCTGGCACCCAACGCTAATCAACGTGGCAATTCCGATTCAAGATGCCTCCGCGAGAACGTAGTCTCCAGCTTTTGAAGGGACCTGAACTTACCACACTCAGATGAACACTATCATTATCTGGACCAGGGATTGATCACCTTCAGCCCTGCAGCCTCAAAAATGGCTTGTGTCACGAGTTGCGATCACTAGGGCGTTTGCTGCGGCTGTGGCCAATGTAACCCTCCTGTCCTTGATCACCAGGGGCGACTCACAGCGACCTCATTTCAGCTGATGCGTCCGCGCGGAAAGTTTGTTTCCGTCGGGGTCGCGAAGATATGCGACGAACGCGCCGTTCGGACGTTCCGTGGGCGGGCTCTCGATTGCCATGCCGCCATGTGCCACACCAGCGGCATGCCATGCCACGACATGGTCGGGGGTCGCCGCCGCAATACCGATCGTTCCACCATTGGCAGCGGTCGCCGGCTTCCCGTCGATCGGTTTCGTTATCATCAACCGCCCTCCTTCATGCGCGTAGATCAGTCGACCTCTCGCATCCATCTCGCCGGGCTTACCCCCCAGGGCAACAAAGGTCGCATCGTAAAATTTTCTGGATCGTTCCAGGTCGTTACTGCCGATCATGACGTGGGTGAACATGCTTTATCTCCTCTCAGGTGATAGCTGAATTTCATGATGCTATCGCTCGAAGTTACCTAAATATCTGGCTGGCGATGTGCCGAGTGCTTTCTTGAACATGGTGATAAATGCAGACACGGATTCATATCCAAGGTCGCCCGAAACCTGCTGAACTGTCGACCCGGCCGCAAGACTGCGGATTGCGATGATCAATTGCAGCTGCTGTCGCCAACGACCGAATGTGAGGCCGGTCTGGTGCTGGACGAGACGTGCGAGCGAATTCTCACTCATCCCGACCCGCCTTGCCCATAGCGCCATCGTACTGCGATCGGCGGGATCGTCGGCCAGCTCCGATGCAATTCGCACAAGCCGGGGCTCATCTGTAAGCGGGAGATGAAGATGCTCTATCGGCATCCGCGGCAATGCCGACAGAAGCAATGTTGCCATGAGTTCTGAATCTGCGGTCACTGCTGCGGGCTGATTAGCCATCTCAATGATAAGTTCCCGGATGAGCGGGGATAGAGACAGTGTGCAGCACCGGTCCGGCAGATCGGCGGCGCCCGGCTCGATGAACAGAAAAAACAAACGGGCGTTGGCGGTTGCCACGTTGCTATGCGGCATGCCGCCTGGAACCCAGACGCCGCAATGGGGCGGCACCATCCACATCCCGCTTGGAACGCGACATGTCACGCCGCCCCGTGAAGCCATGACAAGCTGCCCTTTTTGGTGGCGGTGTTCAGGTGCCTCCCGTTCGTTCTGAGATACGTCGATCCTCACAGCGTGCACTCGCGCCGCGGACTTTTCTAGTTCGTGGTCGCCCAGGGCTGCTGAAAGGGATAAGGACGGATGGTGGAATTTAGTCATCATTTGAGAGGATATCTAAATTCATCAACAGGCTTTGTCGATAGAGTCATCCCAGATAATTCGGAGAATGACGATGTCAGTGCAACATCATGAGCCTGGATACTGGTCTGATATCTTTCAGACAGAAATTCGATTGCCTCAGACGTGCGATTCCAAGCATTGCATCATGCTTTCAGACAGCGTGGGGCGCAGGGTCAGCCGCATAGCTATCGCACAAATGGCCGTGAAAGCCTTCCTTGAGAGAGTTGGCGTTTGGTTTGCCCGCCGATCACGGACACCGTCGGTCGTTTCAAGCGCTGATCTGTCTGATGCTTATATGCATGCATGCTTAGCGACGCCGTTTTTTTGCTACGCCTCGCCTGAACTCTACGGACTGACCACCTCCATGGGTGACAGAGGCACGACGCAGATCGACGCTCACGCGGTAGATGACTTATGAGCGTTCGAACCTTTGTCACCCCCGGGAACGTGATCTTTTCATTGAAGACATTCCTGGCAGCAATGCTTGCTTATTACATCGCGATACGGTTCGATCTGCCGCGACCGTTTTGGGCCGTTTCAACCGTCTACATCGTTGCTCATCCCCTCTCGGGCGCCATCTCATCAAAATCGTTCTATCGACTGCTAGGAACGCTGATCGGGGGCGGCGCGACCATCATCATGGTCCCAAATCTCGTGAACTCACCCGCACTGCTTTCCGCAGCGATTATCTTGTGGGTGTCGGGATGCACGTTCATCAGCCTTCTTGATCGCACACCCCGCAGCTATGTTTCCCTGCTGGCCGGATACACCGTGCTTCTCGCAGGATTGCCACTTGTCACGGCGCCGGCAAGCACGTTTGACACTGTCGTTGCGCGGGTCGAGGAGATCGGACTTGCGATCCTGTGTGCCTCGATCGTGAGCCACGTTGTTTTTCCAGTCCATGTCGGCACTGCACTGCTGGGGCGGATCGATGCTTGGATGGCAAGGGCGCAGGCGCTCCTTGCGGCAACTGCAACCGCCAAGCCGGATCAAGCCCGAAACAGAGCGGAACGATACGCCTTGGCGGCAGAAGCGGCGGACCTGCGGTCGTTCACAGTTCACCTTCGATATGACGGATCGAGATATCGATCTGCCGTTTCGCTTGTGAGGTCACTGCAGCACCGCATGGTCGCCATTCTTCCGTTGTTGAGCGAACTCGAGGATCAGCGAAGGGCATTGGCCAGGCGCGATACTCCGGGCACGGAGCAGGCCATGTCGATGATTACGGCGATCGGATCATCATCATTAAGCTCCCCGGAATTCTTCGGGATCAAAACCGATGCGCCAGCCTCTTTCGAAGCGCCTCGAACATGGGAAGTGCTTCTTCTTGCCAATGTTTCGCGGAACTTGCGGAATATTGCTCAAATTTCTCATGAGTATCAGTCGCTTCGAGACGCTTTGAAGGAAGAGAATGCAACGAGGGCAGTTGGTCGCTTCGCGTCTCGGGAAAAAATCCCAGCCCAGCACGCTGACATCGCCATGGCGTTGCTTTCGGCACTGACGGTTGCGATCTGCCTCACCACATCAATCACCTTCTGGATCGCCAGCACGTGGCCCGATGGCATGGCATTTGCCCAGATTTCCGGCGTACTTTGCTGCCTTCTGGCGACGATGGACGATCCGGTGCCAGCCATGCGCAAATTCGCGTATGTCACCCTCTGGTCGGTCATCGCTGCGTCCGTCTATGCCTTCGCGATCCTTCCGCTGATCGATGGTTTTGTGCCGCTTGTCGCTGCACTAGGCCTCTTCCTGATACCTGCAGGGATTTGCCTTGCCGTGCCTTCGCTTGCGATCGTCGGCATGGGCCTTTGTATAAACTTTCCACTTCTTCTTACTCTTCAGGCACATCAGAGCAGCGACTTCATAATGTTTGCAAACTCGGGTACCGCGACTGTTCTTGGGATGGTCTGGGCGATCGTGGTGTGCGGCATCTTTCGATCTGTGAGAGCAGAGACGAATGCCAGGAGGCTTTTCTCAGTGACACAGGCGCATGTTGCCGGGATCGCGGCGGGCCAGCATGCCGACGCGCATGTCACGCGCCATCACGTCATCGACGTGGCAGGCATGTTTGCAGTCAGGGCGGCGAAACTACCCGCCACCTCCGGCGCCTCCGATGCCGACCTGATGAGGGACCTGCGCGCGGGGCTGCACATAACGGCAATGCAGGTGCGTTCGGATGAAGCCTCGATACCTGTTTGTCTCAGGGCCGAAGTCATCTTCTCGGCGTTGGAGCTCTTGTATCGGATTACACCCGCCAAGCGTGGTGAGGCCATGGAGCGTGCACTTGGTATGCTGGACGCCTTTATGCTTTCAACCGCGGGCCTTTCCTTAACGGACGCCGACACGGAACTCATGGTGCACGCGGCCGCTCTTCGTCTGTGCCTTGCACCGGAGACGGATCCTCCGGTTTCGACAACGTCTCCATCGAATAGGAATGCCAGGTGACCGGACAATTCGATCTCTATGGTGTCTTCCTGCCTTGGTTATCCGCGCTCGCGGTGTGTGCATACGGTCTGCTCCGGGTACTCATACCGGTGTTCGGCAGGCTGGGGCTTTATTCAGCGGTGTGGCATCGCTCGCTGTTCAACCTCGCGCTTTATATCACCCTCCTTGGCGTGCTTTCCGCTATTCTCAACTGGTTGCAGACATGACAAATTTTACCATCACCTTGGGCAGAGCCCTGTTGACCTTATCCATGGTATGTTGCGCAGCGGTACTAAGCTGGCACCTGTGGTCTTTCTACATGGAAGCGCCGTGGACACGCGACGCTCATATCCGGGCAGATATCGTTCGTCTGGCACCAGATGTGTCGGGGGCCGTCACGGAGGTTTTGGTATCCGACAACGCTCAAGTCGAAAAAGGGATGCCCCTGTTTCGGATCGAAGCAGACCGTTTCGAACTCTCGCTGCGCCAGGCAGAGGCCCAAGTGCGGAGCAGTAAGGCCGCAGCGGATCTGGCTAAGATCGAATTCGAACGATATCAACTGCTCGCTTCTAAAGAAGCCGCCAGCCTCAAGGAACGGCAGCATGCAGAAAGCCTGCGGTACCAGGCAGACGCCGCTTATCAATCGGCACTCGTCGCCCTTGATCTGGCGAAGCTGAACCTTGACCGGACAACCGTGAAAGCGCCAGTCTCAGGCAAAATCACGAATTTCCCTTTACGTCGGGGCACCTATGTCTCCGTCGGAAATGCGGTCGGCGTGTTAGTAGAAAGTGACGCCATCTACGTTGCGGGGTACTTTGAAGAAACAAAACTCCCGCGGATCCACGTCGGAGATCGCGTGAAGATCGAGATCATGGGAGAACAGCAACCGATTATCGGCCATGTCGCAGGTGTTGCCGCCGGGATTGAGGATCGCGAGCGAAGCGATACTGCAGGTTCGCTCGCTAGCGTTGCTCCAACATTTTCATGGGTCCGTCTGGCCCAGAGGATTCCGGTGCGGATTGAGATCGACCATGTTCCAAAGTCGGTCAACCTGATTGCGGGGAGGACCGCAACAGTCTCTGTTGAACCGAGGGGCAACTGAGGCGTAAAACCATCCCCTGCGTCGGAATGCGTAGATCGAGGTGCGCGCGCGTCCCAGCGTTTTCGTGATCCCGATCTGTCAAGAAGAGACTTGCGGACCCGTCGGCGCCCCATTTATCGTACGTCTCCCTCTCCGCAGGAGGATATAGCGAGGGGCCCCACACATCTCATTGCCTGATTTTTAGCCCGTCCAACCTGAACCCCAATGCCCAGTAGCCTGCAAGGATTCAGAGCCGGGCCGAGCGAACCTTCTGGCGTGCTATGAACATCGGAACAAGCTCTCATTTCCCGGCTGGCTGAGCTCGCCGTTATCGCGGCATCCTTGCCAGTCCCTTAGCGAGGATCGGTCCGGTCGGTCGCCCCGTCGGAGATCCACCCGTCTGCTCAAGTGTGATCTCATAGAGCTGATCATTTCTTGGTGATGGCAAGACCGGACTATCGAGACGTGCGGAGCGCGCACCTTCGATGAGGCCGAGGGAAACTGGCCCCATCTCCCGGGATGGCAGGGTCCAGACCTGGATCGTCTTGTCCCCGGGGATGTTGAAATCGGCCAGCATACGGATCGTCGCCTGCTCGTTGCCGAAATCCTCGACGACCGCCTGCACCTCCCCAGCATCATTGATCAGAACCGCGACGACAAGCGGTTCCACCGTCCGGGTCAGGCTGTAAGCGAGACCAATCGCGAGTAGAAAGGTGGCGGCGATGGCCGAGATCGCAGCCATTCGCCAACCGTTTCTACGGTTGTCATTGGCGTTTGAGATCAGAGGCATAACAGCGGCTTGATCCTGGACCGGCAAGGCCGCTTCGATGCGCTGCCAAAGCTGCTCGGTGACGGTAGCAGGTGCCACGCTCATGTCGAGAGGCAGGAAGCGCTCGCGGCTGGCAGCAATTGCGGCGCGCAGTTCAGCATCGCGTTCCATGGCAACCTCAACCTCGTCAACATCCGCGGCCTCTATCAGGCCCAGGACATATTCATCGGCAATGGCAGGGATATCCTTGCGATCGTAGGTCATGCCATGCACTCCCGGAGAGCTGCAAGGCCACGCCTGATCCAGGATTTGGTCGTACCGAGCGGAATGCGCAGCCTCCCGGCGATCTCGCCATGCGAGTAGCCGCCGATATAGGCCATAAGAATGCCGCTCCGTTTGCTCTCGTCGAGTCCGCCGAGGCAATCATAGAGCCGCGAACTGCGGTCCAGCCTGTGCCACGCCGCCAAGACCTCATCCGCCTGCTCGCTGTCGCGCAGGGCCTCCACTTCCTCGACGGTGTGCTCACGCTTTCCGTCCCGCAGGAGATTAAGTGCCCGGTTGCGGACGATGGCATAGATCCAGCCTCGGGCAGAGCCGCGATCGGCCCTATACTGATGCGCATGGGTCCAGATCCGGATGAAGGCGTCCTGCACCACCTCTTCGGCAAGCTCACGACGCCGGACAATGCGCTCGGCGACCGCGATCAGGCGTCCCGCCTCCCGATCAAAGATCAGGCGCAGAGCGTTGCGATCACCCTTGGCGCAGGCAGCGAGTGCCGTATCGAGATCATCCGGCTTAGAGCCCATCAGCATCAATACCTTCTCCCAACACCGACGAAGAAGACTGTCGGCTTTGAAAGCTATACCCGCCGGATCGACGAATGGATGCAAGTCGAAATTATTTTTTCGCAGGCTGCATCCAAACGGCATGGCTCGCGTGTCTTCAGTTCAGGAAGCGTCGAGAGCCGAGCGCTACACGACTTCCGAACGGTTCAACACGGGAGAAAGACATGAAGATCATTCGTTTCGCACTGATTGCCTCCTCTGCTTCCATCGCAGTGGCATCAACCGCATTCGCTGCCCCCGTCCTCGGCCTGAGCGGCGACAGGACGCTCGTCATCTTTGATACGGAGAAACCGGCGGTGACGAAAAAGATGGACGTGACTGGCGTCGACAAGCTTGTCGGCATCGACTTCCGCCCCGGCAACAAGACGGTGATCGGCGTCACCCCGGATCATCGCATCGTCTCGATCAATCTCGAAACGGGCGCCGCCACCGACGTCGCCAGAATGGACAAGATGCTGACCATGACGCAAGCCCCTGTCGTGGTCGACTTCAACCCGATGGCCGATCGGCTGCGCTTCATGACCGGAACGACCAACCATCGCGTCCACCCGGATACTGGCGCTGTGACGGTTGACGGTGTGCTCGCCTTCGAGGAGGGCGACATGCACAAGGGCGAGACCCCGAACATCGTCGCTGCTGCCTATACCAACTCCGTCGGCAAGCCTGAAAAGACCGCCATGTATAATATCGATGCCACGATCGGCGCGCTGATCCAGCAGACCAAGCCGAATGACGGCACGCTGAAAGCAATCGGCAAGCTCGGCCTTAAAGACAAGCCTGCGGCCTATGCCTTTGATATTCAGGGTATGGCGGACGGCAAGAACGTGGCCTATCTCGCCGCATCCAAGACGCTCTACACGGTCAACCTCGAAACTGGAGCGGCAACCGAAGTCGGCCCGATCACAGGGCTCGACAACGAAGTGCGCGACATCGCCGTTCTGCCGAACATGTAATTCGGCAGACGTTTAACGATGAAAACTGAAAAGGCCGGCGACCTCAAATGTCGCCGGCCTTTCTGATGACGGAATGGTCCCGGACTACATCTTGCGCAGAAAACTTTGTCGATGACATGGATGACGCCGTTGGATTGTTTAATGTCGGCGATCGCCGTGTGCGCAACACCACCCATCTCGTTGGTGAGCGTGATCGTGCCCATGCATTCCCTGGCCTTCAGGATGCATCCGCCGACGATGAAACTTTGCGAATTTCGTCAGACGATATCAAGGCTATTTTTCGCCACGCCCGAATGGCCAGACGACGATGTTTCCCGCGAAGAGCGCCAACCACACCAAGTAAGGCTGCAAAGGCAACCGGATGAGATGGTAGGACCATTGCCATGGCGAAACAGTCGCTGCACCAAGGCTGTCGATGGCACGCTTGATATTGGCCGGGAAGACGCAGATTGCATAGAGCGCCAGGCCAATGCCGGCAGCTTTCCGCAGCCTTGGCACCAGAATTCCGACCGCACCGGCAATCTCGCACAGACCAGTCAGGAAAATAGCGGCCTCCGGCTCAGGAACCCAGGCAGGCGTGATACCGAGGAAGGGTTTGGGCAGGACGATATGAAGAATGCCCGCGAGACCATAGAAGCTGGATAATCCCCACTGGCACCGCCGCTGCCAGACATCAATCCTTGCCGTCACGTGCTATCCTCTGCTCGACATCCCTTTTTATGGCATTGAGGTTCGACTTGCGGCCCGCAACCGTCTCGATCGCTGCGATTGCCAGATCACTCGCGACGAAATCCGACTTGTGCCCGAGATTGTGCACGACGATCAGACGAGCACCACGAATATCGCGGGCGAGATGAAGGGAGTGGACCTCAGGGGAGACGATATTATCAGTATCGCCAGTAATGATGACTGTCGGCACTTTGATTTTGCGGTAATTCACGGAAGCCGCTCTGGCCCAGTCGCTCAAAGCCGCAACCTCTCTCGCATTGTGCCGAAATGCGAGCGGCCGCAGTGCTTGCAGGGCACGTGTCTTGTCGATGTAGCCGGCAGGAACCGGGTTCGGGGCAAAAACGCCTTTCGTGGCACGATCAATCGCCATAAGCCCGACAGCTGGCACGATAAGGGTGCTGAATAAAGTGCCTGTGACCGGGGCGCTGGCAGCGTCGTAGTACCAGGCGATCCCACCATTCCATGAGTAGACCGCCGGAGACAGGAAGACGAGGCCCGAGACCATGTCAGGATGGCGCACGGCGAAGGACGCGGCAATTGCTCCCCCGAAGGAATGACCGACAATAATAGCGCGGTTGATACCGCGCTTCTGCATGAGGACGGCAATGGAGTCGGCTTGACCGTCGGGCAAAATGTTCTGCTCACCACCGACGTCGGAATTACCGTGACCCGGGCGATCGAGGAACAAAAGCTTGGCCCGCTCCTGCAGCTTTGTCCGAAACGAGAAAATCGGATCGTAAAGGCTGGCGCTGGCACCATGAATGAAAACGATTGGTGGCAAGTCTGGATTCCGACCAGGCTCAAGCAGGACACTATTAAGTTTGAACCCACCGACATCGATACGGACTGGCTGATCGTCCCGCTTTGGCGCAGCAACCGCTTTAGAAACAATCAACGCGAAGCAGCCCATCATCAGAAGCGCAGCGATCAGGCAAAGAGTTCGATCCGGCATATCCTAGAGCTGCCTCGCGGTTCCACTGGCAAAGATCGGACCTGTCGGAAGGCCAGTCGACAACCCTCCGAACGGCTCAAGGCTGACGGCAAGCGCCGCACCCACGCTAATGGTCTGGCGCAGGTCAGCTGGAATGAGCAGCTCACCCTCTGCATCCGCCTACTCCACCTCAGAATTAACAGACTGAAACTTTTATCGGAGTTCCAGTCCGGGGCAAGGGGTGTACGGCTGTGTCACCATTTCTATTCGGCTCTCGGGATATGGAGGCACCGTTTCAAAAGCGGGCGTTCCCCGATTGGATTGCGGCCCGCAAGCTGTGGGCAAGACGACGCAGCTCTCAGGGTTGGGCTCTTGAAGGAATTCAGACCCGCGACCCGTCGTGGCCAAATTTCCTTTTTTCGAGATATTTTAGAGTAGATGAAATTTGCCCCGCCAGCATAGTTGATTTGAAACCGAGACCGGACTGACCCTTGCCAAAGTCCAAGCTGAGGTAGCAGCCTTTTCGACAGGACTAAGAAGAGGCAGTTCCCGATCTCATTCGTGTCATTCACAGCTGGATCGTGACATTAAGAAGTAACAATGAGCGCAGAAAAAACGGATCGCCGGCTTTGCGACGGTTGCGACGGAACGCTCCCTGAACCCTAGGACGACCTTTGCGATTTCAGTTGCCACAGCTTTCCATGGAATGATGGAAATGACCCTGCTGTTAGCCGTCTGCCGATATTCCTCTGTAGAGCCAGTTCCAGGTCCTGTCGAAATACAGGTCGACAGACTGTCTTGTATCAAATTCGGCGCTGCCCATCATCGCGGATGAGGTGGGCATTGCAACAAGACAGTGAATGAGATGGCTGGCGATCAGGCTCACATCCCCGGTCGCAACCACGCCCGCATCCTGCGCTGTCTGCACGGCATCGACGAGCCGGTTCATGATCGGATCGGGCTGCGGCGGGATCGGTCTTTTCTTTTCGAACACGACCGCTTCACTGAAGGTTATACGCTTCAGCGCAATGAGGTCCGGCTCCATGTTGATATGCAGCAATTCGCGCATCAGGGCCCGCAGGCGTTGAAGAGCGTTGCCCTGTGCCATCGGCAAGTCTCTCAGCCGTGCCACCGCTCGGGCGTGAGCATGTTCCACCACGGCTTCGAACAGGGCGACTTTCGAGGGAAAGCGGCGATAAACAGTATCCTTGCCTGCCCCGCACTGCGAAGCGACCTGTTCCATTGAAGTGCCGGCAAAGCCGCGCGTCGCAAAAAGCGTGGTCGCAGCGTCGATTATCCGCTCGGCCGCGGCGTTCTGTTCCGCCTTCAAGGGCCGACCTACCCGCGCTGTGGCGTTTGTTTTTTCCGACACCAGATTTCCTCCGCACTTGCCCGTGCCCGGCCTGTTTGAAGACGTCGAACAGGATTGCCAACATAAAAGTTGACCAACGCCTTCATATTAACTGGACAGGACGGTCCCGTTTGATTTATGCACTCTAGCAGATTTCCCAAGCTTCGACCATGGGGGCGAATTCGTGAAGCAAGGTCTTTCCTTTAAAAACATTCTGACAGCCACAACCTTTCTGGTGGCGACCCATGCCCTGGCGCAGGAGCAGGGCACACAGTTGGAAACAATCGTCGTGCAGGGCAATGGTGGGGCAGCCGGGACCTCCGCTGCGATTGTCGCCAAGTCCACTCGGTCGGCAACCAAGACCGGAACACCTTTAGCCGAAACGCCGCAATCCGTTACCGTGATAACGCGCAAGCAGATCGACGACCAGAACCCGCAGACGGTCGGTGAAGCGCTGCGTTATACAGCCGGTGTGTTGTCTGATCGGGACTCGAATTCGCGTTACGATTCCGTGTTTCTTCGCGGCTTCGGCGCATTTGGCACGGCGACCAATTATGTGAATTATCTGGATGGTTTGAAACTTCAACGTGGTCAGGCCTTTGCAACACCCTCCATTGATCCTTTTCTCCTTGAGCGCATCGACGTCCTGAAGGGGCCGGCAGCACTTCTTTATGGCCAGGTGAGCCCCGGCGGCCTTGTCAATCAGGTCAGCCGCAAGCCATCGAGCGTGCCGTCAAACGAGGCAAGACTTGAAGTCGGGACCGATGGAAGGGTGCAAAGCGGTCTTTATTCCACCGGCCCCATCGCCACGGATGGAACATGGCAATATGGTATCGGCATTGTTGGCCGTTCCTCCGGCACACGCTATGACGATGTGGATGAAAAGCGTCTCGGCATTGCGCCATCCCTCAAGTGGCAGCCGGACGAGGATACCTCGCTCGTTGTTTCCGGTTATTATCAGCGCGATCCGGAAGGCGGCTATTTCAACTCGCTTTATCCGAAGTTTCTGGCGCCCGCAGGTTATGCCGGTTTCCTCAGTCGGGACCTCAATGTCGGGGATCCCAACTACGACGCGTTCAGGCGCACCCAGTATGGTGCCGGTTACGAGTTCGAGCACAGGTTCGATGACCAGGTGACCATCCGCTCCAACTTCCGATATTCCGGCGTGGATACCGATATGCGTTCGCTCCAGATGAACGGGCCAATGTCCGCGACGGGTATTATTCCCCGCTGGGCTGTCCATTCCATCGAGGACGCCGAAGGCTTTTCCTTCGACAACCAGGCTGAATTCAAGTTCGAAACCGGCGCCATCGGTCATACGCTTCTTGCCGGCCTCGACATTCAGCGCTCAAGCAGCAGCTGGGAATATCTGCTGGGTGGCGCGACGCCGCTTGATGTGGCCAATCCCGTCTACGGCCGACCGGTCGGCCCGTTCATGACGGCGGTCGACAATGATCAGTCGCTTCGCCAGACAGGCATCTATCTCCAGGATCAGATCGAGATCGGCGGGCTGCGCGGTGTTTTCGGGGTGCGGCACGACTGGGCCCGTCAGGACACTGACAATCTCCTTGCCGGAACATCGTTGAAACGATCTGACAGCGCAACAAGCTATCGCGCCGGCCTGCTTTACCTTTTCGATAACGGCATTGCGCCTTATGTCAGTTATTCCACCTCGTTCGAACCTTCCACCAGCGTTGGTGCCAATGGCAGTCCGTTCAAGCCGACGGAAGCGCAGCAATATGAGGTGGGCGTCAAATACCAGCCCTCGGGGCTGGACGCCATGTTCACGCTCTCCACTTTCGATATTCGCCAGCAGAATGTGGTCTATTACAACGCCTCATCAGGCTTCAATGAACAACAGGGCGAGATCCACTCCCGCGGGCTGGAGTTCGAGGCGAGGGGGAACCTCACCAGCAATCTCGAACTTATCGCTGCGGTTTCCCTGCTCGACACGGAAGTTTCCGAATCCGGTATCACATCGATCATAGGCAACCGCCCGCAGGCCGTGCCGCGCTACTATGGTTCGCTCTGGGCGAACTACACCGTCGATTCCGGTGCGCTGGAGGGCTTAAGCGTCGGCGGCGGGATGCGTTTCGTCGGCTCCAGCTATAGTAACGACACCAATACGGTGAAAGCCGATGGCTATACCCTGCTTGACGCCGCACTTCGTTATGATTTTGGAGCAACGAACCCGAAACTCAAGGGGCTGCAGGCGACACTGAACGTCACCAACCTGCTCGACAAGGACTATTACTCCTCCTGCAGTTCCGAATATTATTGCCAATACGGCAACGGCCGCACGGTGCTCGCCGGCCTCAGATACAAATGGTGATGTCGCCGTGATCATAACGAGACGAGGCTTTTGCATCTCCTTTGCGGCAGCTGGCATCCTTTCCGGCATTCAGCCCGCTGGAGCCGAGCAACCGGTTACCGTGAGGGATATGGCGGGGCGCGAGGTGCACCTCCCTGCCCTTCCGAAAAGGATCGTTTTGCTGGAGGCGCATGACCTGCTGACGATGTCGCTCCTGCATCGCGATCCTGCGTCGCTGGTCGTGGGCTGGGCCGCCGTCGATCGGCTCGACAGCGGTGAATTGCAGACGATCCTGCTGAACGGCCATTCCGTCAGCACGGTCGGGACGCTGAGCCCGGACACGCTTTCCCTTGAAGGGCTGATCGCCCTGTCTCCCGACCTGATCGTGACCACGGCCTTCATGACGCCGCAGGGTGATGAGAATTCCCTGCTGCAGAGGCTGAAGGAGATCGGCATTCCCGTGGTCTTCAGCGACGCCTTTTCAAACGCGGCGGATGAGGCGAGGGCAAGCGGCCCGGTTGATGCGATGAAAGCATCTATGCGCATGTGGGGAACACTTCTGGGTGCTTCAGGCAAAGCAGAGGCCTATATCACCTTTGTCGAGCGGGAACTGGCGGGCATTGCAACGTGCGTTTCAGGTGCGAAGCCCGTCACGACCTATCTGGAGGTCCAGTCGACGCTCGACGACTGCTGCTGGGCGGCGGGCAGAAAGAACTGGGGCGAATTGCTGGCGCTGGCCGGTGGTCAGCCGCTTCCGGGCGTGGTCGCGCCGTGGTTTGAGAAGCTGTCGCTCGAATATCTTCTTGCCACACCGCATGAGGTCTACATCGCCTCCGGCGGTGGCTGGGCCTCGGGTGGCCGTCCGTCCATCGGCCCTGGAATCGACGCCGAACAGGGTCGACAGGGATTGCAGCACCTGATCGAGGGCCGCCCGAGTTTCGAACATCTGCCGAGCGTTCGTTCAAAGCGTGTTTACGGGATATGGACCGGGTTGATTACCAACTTGCCCCTCAACGTGCTGTTTATCGCCCAGGCAACCAGATGGCTGCATCCGGATCGATGTGCCGATATCGATCCAACCGCCATTCTCGACACCATCAATCGCGACTTCGCAGCATTTCCCATAAAGGGACCGCTGTGGGCGGCGATCTGAGACACGGAGCCACGCCCGATGCCATCGACCAGCAACAACCGATACCGCGCACATGCCGCTGTCCAGTTTGAAAAGATTAACGACTATATCGAACCGATTGTTGAATCGATTGCAACGCACGACATGACCGTCAAGAGGGCAGGTGGCATTCATCATATCCATTCGCCATTCGGCGACGCCACATTCGAGGCGACCGGAAACGGTTTCCGGTTGACGGCGGAAGCTTCCGATCCCGGCGGTCTGAACCGGCTGAAACATGCTCTGGTCGGGCCGATCGGTTTCATCGCCGCCCGTGAAAATCTCGATATTCAATGGGAAGGCGACCATGCGGACCCTGCCTTACCCGACGATCTGCGCATTTTGCGGGTGCAGACCATTGAGGACCTGTCGCCCCGCTTTCGCAGGATCGTCTTCAAGGGAGAGAACCTCGAACGTTACGACCGTAAAGACCAGCTCCACTGTCGTCTCATTTTCCAGCCGCGCGATATCGCCGCGCCACGCTGGCCGCTACTTGACCATCGCGGGCATGTCGTCTGGCCGGACAATAATGCTGTTCCGACGCGCGTCTATACGATCCGCTTCATCGACACGGCAAGACAAACAATCACAATCGATTTCGCGCTCCATGCTCATCCCGGTCCCGCGACCGTGTGGGCGATGAACGCACAGGCAGGCGATGTCGTCGGTATTCTGGGGCCTGCGGCGAACGGCCCAGGGCTGGCGGACTTCTACGTTCTCGCCGGCGACGAAACC
This sequence comes from Agrobacterium sp. O3.4, assembly GCF_041414895.1. Taxonomy (NCBI): domain Bacteria; kingdom Pseudomonadati; phylum Pseudomonadota; class Alphaproteobacteria; order Hyphomicrobiales; family Rhizobiaceae; genus Agrobacterium; species Agrobacterium sp. O3.4. The sequence goes on along the minus strand of NZ_JALPZP010000002.1, from coordinate 156,654 downwards.
GCATTGCCCGGCATTGCCAGAATTCTCGAACATCTGCCGGCGACGGCAACCGGCCATACCTTCATCGAAGTCGATACGCCCGCCGACGAATTGCCGCTCTGCTCTTCCAGCGATGTCTCAATCCGGTGGTTGTATCGCAACGGCAATGCTGCAGGCACAACGACGCTGCTTCAGGACGCAATTGGCTCCATTCGATGGCCGACATGCCGAGAGAGCATCTTCTTCTGGGGTGGATGCGAACACAAAGCCTTCAGTGCCATTCATCGTCACCTGAAGAAGGAAGTGGGGCTTCCGCGTCACCGCTTCGTGCTCTATTCGCACTGGCACAGGTGTCTCAGCGAGGAAGATATCATCGCTGCAGGTGCAGATGCTTATCTACCTCAGTGACAGCGAGTGATGGCTGACGGAATAGTGAATAGCCCCGAGTTTCGTAGACACCCTTGGGTTAGGGTCAGGACTCATTGTTCATAGCCAGAAGATAACGGTTGCAGCGAGAGCGATGGCGGAGAGAAAGGCCATTGGGCACCTGTCGTAGCGCATAGCGACACGCCGCCAGTCTTTGAGACGCCCGAACATGATCTCGATCCGGTTACGCCGTTGTAGCGGCGTTTGTCGTATTTGATGGTCTTGGTGCGGGATTTGCGACCCGGAATGCAGGGAGTGATACCCTTTGCCTATAAAGCGTCACGATACCAGTCGGCATCATAGCCACGGTCGGCCAGTAGCCATTTTGCCTTGGGAAGCTCATCAAGCAAGGCGGCAGCACCGGTGTAATCGCTGACCTGACCAGCCGTTATGAAGAAATTGATCGGGCGACCACTCGCATCCGTTACGGCATGAAGCTTGGTGTTCATGCCACCTTTCGTGCGCCCAATCAGGCGGCCCGCGCCCCCTTTTTTACCCGCAGGCTGGAAGCAGTGCGGTGGGCCTTCAGATAGGTCGCGTCGATCATGATCGTCTTGCGCTCTGCGGCTTCAGGCACAGCCAGGCCTTCCATCATCTGGATAAAGATGCCCTTGTCGCCCCAGCGTTTCCAGCGGTTGTAAAGCGTTTTTGCCGGGCCATATTCCTTCGGCACATCACGCCAACGCAGCCCATTGCGGTTGACGAAGATAATGCCGCTCAGAACGCGTCGGTCGTTAACGCGCTGGCGGCCATGGCTTTTGGGGAAATAAGGCTGAAGACGAGCCATTTGCTCGTCCGTCAGCCAAAATAGATTACTCATTGGCCAGGCTCCTGCACAAACGCATGAATCATAACCGTCAATTCAAATCAATGGGTCCTGAGCCTAAGAACTGCCATCCGACGACGATGAGCAGCGAACCTTTCATCAACCTCGGCAGCAGCCTTCCGAACAGCGATGAGGGCTTCATAGACGTTCTTCGTCCTAAGCGAGAATGTCTCTTCCGCCTTTGGATAGGTTTTTTTGATGTCTGAGGGGATGGCAGTGCGGTGCCAATAAGTGTTACCGCGCATCATCAAACGGGGGTGCCTGGGCATGTCTTTCATTGCTCCACTGTAACAGTTGAGTGGAACGACGAGAAGATCAAGGCATTGAAAATGCTAACTTAGTAGGAAACGCAGGCGCTTCGGTTCAGAATGGCGGAGAGGGTGGGATTCGAACCCACGATACCCTTGCAGGTATGCCGCATTTCGAGTGCGGTGCATTCGACCACTCTGCCACCTCTCCGCATGCGCGAACGCTTGCGTTGCGCGCTCCTATTAAACATCAATGGCCGGGCTGACAAGCGGAATTTCGTGTTTGTGTCACAAATTATTCGTCATAGAGAAGACTGGAGAAATGCTTCGGCTTTCGGCGGTTTTCACAGCATTTTAAGACGACACGCATCGACCTCCAGCCGTGCGCGTCACACTCGGCAATGGTGTTAGAGCAATTGATAGCGCTGCAGGATTTTCACAATCTGGTCGTCCTGTTGCTGGTCCGGCAGCAGGGCCGGCTGACGGCTGGCGCCGACGGACGGGTCCTGCAGGTAGAGTGAGCGCTTGACCATGGCGGGTGCAAAACCCAGCGCATAGAGATCGGTGCGGAAGGCTGTGTAGATCGCCTGCTGGCGTTCGGCCTCTATGATATTGCCGGCGTTGAATCCGTTGAGAATGCCGGCAAGCACATCCGGCATTGCGTTGCCAAGGCCGGAAATACAGCCTGCGGCACCGTTCTGTAACGACCACAAGACGAGGTGATCAGGGCCGGAATAGACCTCGAAACCGGGCATCTCCTTCGCCACCTGGAGATAGGCTTCGAGCGTCTGCTGCGCGCCACCGGAATCCTTGATGCCGGCGATATTGCCGTGGGTTGCAAGTTTACGCGCGGTTTCCGGCTCTATGTGGTTCTGGGTGCGGGCGGGGATATCGTAGAGATAGGTCGGGGTCTCAACGGCATCGGCCACCGTCGAAAAATGGCGGATCAGGCCATCCTGCGTGCAGGCGATGAAGAAGGGCGTGATAACGGCGATACCGTCGACGCCGATACGGTCGAAGGCTTTGGCAAGCTGTATGGTCTCGAATGTGGCGGGCATGCCGGCATTGACGATGACTTTGGCGCGGCCGGCCACTTCGTCCACCACTTCTTCGGTCAGCCGGATTTTTTCTTCATGGGTCAGCGCGGTAAAATCGCCGTTGGTGCCGGCGCACATGATGTTGTTGCCGGCCGCCACCTGGCGGCGCACCTGCGCGCGCGTGGCTTCGTAATTGATGGTTTCGTCTTCGTTGAAACAGGTGACGAGCGCGACGAAGGCTTGTTTGGTCATGAAAGAACTCCACTTGAATTTCCGATGGCAGGGCCGGCATCCGTCGGACTACGCGCAGAATGCATATCGGGGTCGGGATCGAGGCTCGCCGAAAGCAGCGCGCGGGTATAGGCCTCACGTGGCGCTTCAAAGACCTGCCGGACGGAACCGAATTCCACCACCTCGCCGCGCTGCATGACCATGACGTGATCGGCGAAATCCCGAACCACCGGCAGGTCATGGGCGATGAAGATGAAGGAGAGGCCCATTTCGCGGCGCAGTTTATCGAGCAGCGCGATAACCTGCGCCTGCACTGACACATCGAGCGCCGAGACTGCCTCGTCACAGATGATGAGCTTCGGCTCCAGCGCCAAGGCGCGGGCAATGGCGATCCTTTGCCGCTGGCCGCCGGAGAACTGGTGCGGATAACGGCGCATATGTTCCGGCGACAGGCCGACCTGATGCAGCAGTTCCGCGGCGCGTTCGCGCCATCTTGCCCTGGGCAATATGTCCGGATGGATGACCCAGGCTTCGGAGATGAGCTGAAATACCGTCATGCGTGGGTTGAGCGATTGGGTGGGATCCTGAAACACCATCTGCAGATCGCGCCTGAGCGCGAAGAGCTCCGCCGGCGAAAGCTGGAAGAGATCCTGCCCCTTCCACAGGGCGCTGCCGGCATCCGGCTCGTCAAGCCGCAACAGAATGCGCGCCAGCGTTGACTTGCCGGAGCCGCTTTCCCCAACGACGGCGATGGTCTCCCCGGCCATCAGGTCGAAGGAAACACCCTTCAAGGCCTCGAAGGCGCCGTAGCGCTTGCGCACATCGCGCACGCTGAGCAAAGGTTCACCCCCTGCTTTCGGTTCGTGCATTTCACCCCGGCCGGGGGCGGCGCTGATGAGCTTGCGGGTATAGGGGTGCTGAGGGTTGCGATAAACCTCGCGAACGGTGCCGGCCTCCACCAGCACGCCCTTTTCCATCACCACCACCCGGTCGGCTATCTCGGCGACGACGCCGAGATCATGGGTGATGATGAGTATGGCCATGCCGGTTTCCCGCTGCAGCTCCTTGAGCAGGGAAAGCACCTCGGCCTGCACCGTCACGTCAAGCGCCGTGGTCGGTTCGTCAGCGATCAGCAGGTCGGGCCGCAGCGCCAGCGCCATTGCAATCATGACGCGCTGGCGTTGTCCGCCGGAAAATTCATGCGGATATTTCCTCAAGGCGCCATCCGGATCAGGAATGCCGACACGGGCGACAAGCCGCCTTGCCTCCGCCTCAGCTTCCGCCTTGCCCATGCCATGGGTGGTCATCGCCTCGCGGATCTGCCAGCCGACGGTATAGACGGGATTTAGATGGCTGAGCGGATCCTGAAAGATCATGGCGATGCGCCGGCCGTTGACCTCGCGACGCGCTTCTGCCGGCATGGTCAGAAGGTCTTTGCCATCAAGCAATATCCGGCCGCTGCTGATATATCCGGGCGGCATGTCGATGAGGTTCATGATGGCCGAGGACGATACCGACTTGCCGGAACCGCTTTCGCCGAGGATAGCCAGCGTTTCGCCACGGTCGATATGGTAGGAGACATCCTTCACCGCATGGACGACACCGCTTGCGGTGTGGAACTCCACGGAAAGGTTGCGCACGTCGAGAAGATGGTCAGCCATGCTTGCGGCCCTTCATTTCCAGCCGCCAGCGCTGCACGGGGTCAAGCGCGATGCGCAGCCAGTTGGACAGCAGGTTGAGCGACAGGGTGGTGAGAATGATGGCAAGCCCGGGCCAGAAGGACAGCCACCAGGCATTGGTGAGATATTGCCGCCCCTGCGAAATCATCAGACCCCAGGTGATTTCCGGCGGTTGAATGCCGATGCCAAGGAAGGACAGCGCGCTTTCCGCGAGCATCACATAAGCGAAATCGAGCGTCGCAAGCGTCGTCAACGTCGGCAGCACCACGGGCAGGATGTGGCGAAACAGGATGCGTTTGCCGGATGCGCCCATCACGCGCGCCGCCTGCACGAACATGCGCTCGCGCACCTCCAGCACCTCCGCCCTTGTGGTGCGGATGTAAACGGGAATGCGGGTGATGGCCAGAACCAGCATCAGGTTGAGGATGGAGGAACCGAGCAGATAAAGGACGATGACCGCGATCAGCAGCGACGGAAACGACATGATCACATCGGCAAGCCGCATGATGATCTGGCCGACGCGGTTGGAGGAAAACCCGGCGATAAGGCCGAGTACCGTGCCGGTGACTGCGGAGAGAAGCACGGCGCCGGCTGCAATCATCAGCGTGTTTTGCGTGGCGGCAACGATGCGCGCCAGAAGTGACCGGCCGAGCGCATCCGCTCCCAGCCAGAAGTACCATTCACGCTGCCAGTCGAATGGCGCGAGATTGCGTCCGCGCAGGTTCTGTTTCGTCGCGAGATCGCCAAGCCAGGCCGGGCCGACAAAGGCGAGTATGACGATGACGACGAGAAAGATCGCGGCACAGAGCGCGAATTTATCCGCCCACAACATGCGCAGCATGCGCGTTACGAAGGATGGCTCATCGATGATCTCGGTATCGGCGTTCAAAAGGCTCATGGCTAAATGTTCCCCTCAGTGCCGGATACGCGGATCGAGCAGCGCATAGGCGATATCGATCAGCAGGTTCATCAGGAAGATCGCCAGCGCGGTGACGAGAATGGCGGCCAGAACGACATTAAAATCCCGCTGCAGAATGGAATCGATCATCAGCTTGCCGACGCCCGGAAACCCGAAGATGGTTTCAACGATGACGGCGCCGTTAAGAAGGCTTGCGGCCTGATCACCGATGACGGTGATGACCGGCAGCATGGCGTTGCGCAGGGCATGGATGAAGATGATCGGCCCGGATTTCACGCCCTTGGCGCGCGCCGTTTTGACGTAAGCGGAAGACAAAGCGCCAATCATCGAGCCGCGTACCACCTGCACGATAATACCGAAGGGGCGCACGAACAGCACCGAGATCGGCAATATCCAGTGCAGCACCGAGCCCGTGCCTGATGTGGGCAGCCAGGCGAGATTGACCGAAAAGACGACGATCGCGACGATGGCCAGTCAGAAATCCGGAACCGAAGCGCCGATCAACGAAATGGTCGAGGCCATGCGGTCGAAAAAGCCGCCGGAGCGGAAAGCCGCAAGCGAGCCGACGACGATGGCCGCGGTGGTGACCAGCGACATGGTAATGACTGCAAGCCAGAGCGTCCAGACGAAGGCCTCCAGCACCACATCCAGCGCCGGACGGGCTTTTCTGAGTGATTCACCCAGATCTCCCGTCATCACATCGCCCGCATAACGCAGGAACTGAACCATCAGCGGATCATTCAGCCCGTGCAGCGCACGAAACTGCTGCTTCAATTCCTCCGAAGCCTCCACCGGCAGAAACAGCGCGGCCGGGTCTCCTGTCAGGCGGGAGAGGAAGAAAACCATTACGATGAGGCCGACCAGGGAGATCAGGCTCGCAATGGATCGTTTTCGGATGAAGCTCAGCATGGTTGCCTCCGGGTTTCAACGCGGCGGCAAGGCTTTCACCCTGCCGCCGCTCATTGGCTCATAAGATGCGGGCTTTACTTGATGCCGATTTCCGAAAGCTGCAGCATCGAGTTGGTGGCGATGGTGGGCTTGAAGTCCAGCCGTTCGGAAACGCGGGAGAAACCGACCATGTGAAACAGCAGCACATCCGCCACGACATCATCATGCAGGTAGGCGATGAGTTCTGACCAGAGCTTGGCGCGCTCGTCACCGACGGCTGCGGAAGCGCGTTCGATCAGGTCATCCACCTTGGGGTCCGAGAAGCCGGACTGCGTGCCCTTGGTGGCATATTTGAAGAACATGGTGAAGGACGGATCGCCCTTGGAATTGTCGTGCATGGCAGCGACGATCTGGGGTCCACGACCTTCCTTGAAGGGCTTGGAATAATAGCTCTCGTGTTCGGCCACTTCCACGAATTTCAGGTCGATCTTGAAGCCGACGTCCTGCAATTGCTGCTGGATCGCCTCCATGATTTCGGTGACATTCGGAAAATTCGCCGTGCGCGCGATGATGGTGATCGGCGTATCCACCTTCACGCCGGCAGCCTTGGCTTCCTCGAGCAGCTTCTTTGCGCCATCAGGATCGTAAGGGAAGACCTTGACGTCGGGGTTCCAGCCAAGCGTGGTCGGCGGAACAAGCGCGGTCGCCAGCACCGCTCCTTCGGGAACCAGCGTGCCGAGGAAGGCCTGCCGGTCGATGGCGAGGTTGAGCGCGCGGCGCACCCGCACATCGCTCAGCGGCGCGATGTTGTGGTCGAGGCGCATATAGACCGTTTCGCTATCGAGATAGGAAAAATCGGTCTTCGGATTGGTCGCATCGAGCTGGGAAATGGAGGGCGAAAGATCAGCCTCTCCGGTCTGCACCATGGCGGCTCGAACCGAGGGATCGGCACGGAAAAGATAGGTCGCTTCCGTCACCTGCGGCTTCTTGCCCCAATAATCGTCACGGGCAGACAGAACGATCTGCTGGCCCGGTGTCCAGTTGGTCAGCTTGTAAGGTCCGGTGCCAACAGGCTCGCGGATGAATTCCATCTTGGTTTCTTCGGGAACGATGGTGACCAGCGACATCAGCAACGGCAGAATGGGCTGGGCCGGGTCGGTCTTGAAGTCGATCGTGTGGTCGTCAACAACCGAAGGTGTCACCGTCATACCACCAAAATAACGGCGGGATTCACAGGCGTTCTTGTCGCTCATGATGCGTTCGAAGCTGTGCTTCACGTCCTTGGCGTCGAAGGTGGTGCCATCGGAAAACTTCACGCCTTCACGCAGATGGAAGCGCCAGCTGCCATCGGCATTCTGCTCCCATTTCTCGGCAAGCCGCGGCTGAACGCCGTTCTTGCCGCGCACATCAAGCTCGGTCAGCGTTTCGCTGACATTTTCCATGATGATGCGGCCGATATTGGAGCGGGTCGCCATGCAGGGCTCCAGCAGATCAGCCTCTTCCGCCAGCACGATCTTGATCGGCCCCGGGGCCGCAAGCGCCGGCGAAACCGCAGCGCTGAGGGAACCCAAGACAAGGGCGCCCGCAATCAATGACTTCTTCATTCCGTTCTCCTCCCAGATCAGAAATTCAGCAACATGGCGGCGTGCCGCAAGGGGTTCTAAAGAAAGCCCCGCCTCCTGCATCGAGGAGCATGGCGTGCGGATGATTGTCTCCTCCACCCGTAAACAGAGCATCGGCGTTATCACGTTTTTTGTCAATTTATTTTTCTTAAGCATTTTTTGCCAGCGCCAAAATAGCAATTTTTATTGTTTTAAAACAGATAATTAAATCGAAAAATCGAAAAATCAAATGTTCGATTTGCATCGAAATAAACTTGACAACTTTTCGAATATGTCATTTTCATCAGGCCAAGAGGAGACCACGATGACCCCTGATGACATCGCTCACGCCATGACCGGAGCCATCCGCACCACGTCAGAAAATCGGCAGGAAGCGCTGCTGCCGTCGCCGATGATCCAGAACCATGCAAGCTTTCTGCACCTGGCTGATGACGGCGCCTTGCTGTGCGCATGGTTCGGCGGCACGCTGGAAGGAAAATCGGACATTTCGATCTTCGCTTCCGTGTTGATGCCCGGCGCGACAAGCTGGGGCGCACCACAGCGCCTGAGCTACGACCCTGCCCATTCCGAACAGAACCCGGTTCTTTTCACCGCGCCGGATGGTGCCCTGTGGCTGTTTCACACCGCCCAGCCTTCCGGCAACCAGGACGAATGCCGCATTCGCATGGCGCGAGTTGCCCGTGATACGACGGCACCGGAAAAGCTCGTCTCCGAAGAGGGTCGTTTTCTCGATCTTCCGAAGGGCTGCTTCATCCGCGCACCGCTGCGCATTCGTGATGACGGCGCATGGCTGCTGCCAATCTTCCGCTGCATCCAGCGCCCCGGCCAGAAATGGAACGGCAGCCACGACACCGCAGCACTTGGCATATCCAAGGACAATGGCCTGACATGGCAATTGCAGGAGCTGGAGGATTCGACCGGCTGCGTGCATATGAGTCCGGTTTCCGGCGGTGATGCACGCTACTCCGCCTTCTTCCGCCGTCGTCAGGCCGATTTCGTTTATCGCACGGAAAGCGCTGATGGCGGCCGCTCATGGTCAAAGCCGCAGCCAACCGACGTGCCGAACAACAATTCCTCCATTGCCGCAATCAGGCTCGGTGACGGCCGGCTTGCGATGATCTGCAACCCCGTCAGCGCCGCTCAATCGAACGACCGGCGCACCTCGCTTTATGACGAGCTCGGAGAGGATGACAGCAGGCCGGATGCCGATCCGACAGGCGGATGTGTGCCTGTCTGGGGCGTGCCGCGCGCGCCGGTTTCCATCTGCATCTCCGATGACGACGGGCTCAGCTTCCCCACCCGTATTCTGATCGAGGACGGTCCCGGCACCTGCCTGTCGAACGATTCGACTGATGGTCGCAATCTGGAAATGTCCTATCCATGGCTTCTGGAAGCACCGGACGGTACGCTGCACGCCAGCTACACCTATCATCGCCGCGCAATCAAATATGTCCGGCTGGCGCCCGGCTGGGCTGACCCCAAGGACGAGGGAAAAAGATGAGCAACATCATTGGCATCACCATGGGCGACCCCTGCGGCGTCGGTCCGGAAATCACCGTCAGGGCGCTTGCCGAAATGTCCGCCCCGGACCAGGCCGCCACGCGGATTTACGGCAATCTGGCGACGCTTCAGGCAGCACGGGATGCGCTCGGCGTCGATATCGATCTGACGCAGCATGTGGTCGACCTGCCCATCGAGGGCGCGCCGCTGCCGTGGGGTACGCTGTCGCCGGTGGCTGGTGACGCCGCTTTTCGTTTCATCGAAAAGGCCGTGCGTGATGCCGAAGCCGGCGAAATCGGCTGTATCGTCACCGCGCCAATCAACAAGGAGGCCCTGAACCTTGCCGGCCACCATTATGACGGCCACACCGGCATGTTACGAAGCCTCACCGGCTCTTCGGCCGCTTATATGCTGCTCGCCTCCGAGCGGCTGAAGGTCATTCACGTTTCAACCCATGTTTCCCTGCAGGACGCCATTGCCCGGGCAACGACGGAACGGGTGCTGGCAACCATCCGCGCCGGCAATGCACACCTGAAACGCATCGGTTACGAGCGGCCGCGCATCGCGGTCGCTGGCATCAATCCGCATTGCGGTGAGAACGGCCTGTTCGGCACCGAAGATGACGATCAGATCGCGCCCGCAGTCGCCGCTGCCCGCGCCGAAGGCATCGAGGTGCATGGACCGATTTCCGCCGATACCGTTTTCCACCGGGCCTATTCCGGCGCTTTTGATCTCGTTGTCGCGCAATATCACGATCAGGGCCATATCCCGATCAAGCTTGTCGCCTTCGATACCGCCGTCAATGTTTCGGTCGATCTGCCGATAGACCGTACCTCCGTCGATCACGGCACGGCCTTCGACATTGCCGGCAAGGGCATCGCCAATCACGGCAACATGAAAGAGGCCATCGCCTATGCCCGCAAACTCGTGGCGGGCAAGAGCGCGAAAGGATAAGCACCATGTCCACAGCTCCCATTCTCATCCATCAGCCGCGCAGGCTTGCCGTTGGCGCCGGCACCATCGCGCAGGTTGGCGCCTTCGCCGGCAAAACCGCCTCGACCTTAGTGATCGCCACGCCGCTGACAGCGAAATTCGTCGACTGTTTGCAATTGCAGGGTCCATTCACGGTGTTTGATGCCATTCCCGGCGAGCCGGACACGGCTACGCTCGATGCAGCACTCGACGCGGCACGTAATGCCAAACCCGATCTCGTCATCGGCCTCGGCGGCGGTTCGGTAATGGATGTGGCAAAGCTGGTTGCCGCATTGTGGAACTCAGACCAAACGCTTGAGGATGTGGCCGGACCGAACAGGGTCGCCGGGCGCGACACCAGGCTGGTGCAGATCGCCACCACCGCCGGCACCGGTTCGGAAGCCGGCATCCGCTCGCTGATCACCGATCCCGTCAAGGGCAACAAGATCGCAGTCGAAAGCCCCCACCTCATCGCCGATTTCGCCGTGCTCGATCCGGAACTCACCTATTCCGTGCCGCCAGCCGTGACGGCGGCAACGGGCGTGGATGCCATGGCCCATTGCGTCGAAGCCTTCACCAACCGCAAGGCTCACCCGATGATCGACGGTTTTGCCCGCATGGGTTTTGCGCTGGTCGGCAAATATCTGGCACGCGCCGTCCGCGATGGCACGGATACTGAAGCGCGGGAAGGCATGATGCTCGCCTCCTATTATGGAGGCATCTGCCTCGGCCCGGTGAATACGGCCGCCGGCCACGCCATCGCCTATCCGCTCGGCACGCTCCTCAACCTGCCGCACGGACTGGCGAATGCCGTTGTTTTTCCGCATGTCCTGGCCTTCAACCAGCCTGCGGTTTCAGCAAAAACGGCGGAGGTGGCAGGTGCGCTCGGCCTTCACGAGCATCTTTCACCGGATGACCTGCGCAAGGCGGCGACGGATTTCTGCGCTGGGCTCGGCATCGAAATGTCACTGGCAAGGCACGGGGCAACCGAGACCGATCTTCCCCGTTATGCCGAGGACGCACACGCCATCCGCCGGCTGATGGACAATAATCCGGTCGATATGAGCCTTGAAGACGTGCTCGGCATTTACCGACGCGCCTTCTGAAAGAAGGGGCGGCACGCCTTCGGGCGCACCGGCCTCAATCCGAATGCGAAGATTCGAACAGGCGGTCGCGCGATCCCGTCAGATGCTGGAGCATCAACTGACGCGCCGCCTCGGCATCCCCATCGGCGATCGCCTTCGCAATGGCCTCATGTTCGGCAAAAACACGCGTCAGGCCGGAGGCCTCGCGCTTTACCGACATGCCGTGGAACTTCATGCCCATCGCGATATGATCTTTCAGAGCCTCCATCGCAGTGGAGAAATAACTGTTCCTTGCCGCCCGCGCGATGGCGAGGTGGAACTGGTAGTCGGCATCCTCACGGTGGGACTGGCGATTGGTGGCGTCCCGCATCAATTCGAGCGCCTTCTTGATCGCCGCAAGCCTCTCGCCATCATGCCGCAATGCCGCCGCAGCGGCCGCGGCCGGCTCCAGCGTCAGCCGGAATTCGTAACAATTCAGAAGGTCGGCGACATTTTCCAGCTGCCCGAAGCCGAGCGGCTCGCGCAGGCCAAAAGCCCGCACATAGCTGCCGGAACCTCTTCGGGAATAGATGAAGCCCTGCTCGCGCAGCCGCCGCAAAGCCTCGCGCACCACTGGTCTCGAGACCTCGAATTCCATCGCGAGTTCATGTTCGGTCGGCAGCCGTTCGTCCGGCTTGTAAGCACCGGATTTGATCGCCCGGTGCATTCTCTCGAAAATAATGTCCGGAAGTGCCTTACGCGCCGTTTCTTTCATCAGCCCCATCTGGTCAGCTTTCTCCGGTGTCGTTTACGCCAAGCATCATTTTCGCAATGTGTTTCAACGTGTCAGCTTGCCCAAAACCGCCAGACTTCGCAATGATGCATTGGTCGCCCGCCCAGCCGACGCCCAGACCCGGCAGGCATTCGCCGGCAAGACGCAGGCGAAAAATGCCCATGGCGCGCAGCACGGCTTCGGCCGTCGCCCCACCCGACAGAAGCAGCCTGCCGGCACCTGCCGTGAAGCGCGGTACGACGCCTTCCGCCAGCCGATCGGAAACGATAAGCGGTGAAAGATCTTCTGCCCCTTGCGTTGCACGAACAAGTGTCAGGCCGGAACCATTATGTGTAGGGGAAAGTACGACACCGTTGGGCGCATCGATAACCGACACAAGCCCGGCCCGCTCAAGCGCTTCCATTTGCTCTACCGTAATCGGATCACGCGAACCCACGACGAAAAGTCCCTTGCCAGCCGGAATAATCGCCGTTTCGGCAACCATCCGACCCGTCATAGCCTCGGCAAGAGCCTCGGCAAGCCCGCGTGCGCCGACCAGAAGATCGACGCCTTTAGCCTGTGCGGCGGCGAGAGCTTCCCGGATGTCACCCTGCGATCGGGTATCGGGTATCGTGCAGCGACCAGCGTGTCTGCCGAGCTTCTCATGAACTGGAATGGCGACGTCAACGCCAAAGCCGGATACGGCCCCGCCTATAACGATACGTCCGAAATCGGGGATGGCGGGCGCAACAAGTGCGTGCCGATAGGACATCGCATCCATTTCAGCCGCAATGTGCCCCTTCAGCCGGGAGTCGACCTTCTTGAACAGGATCGTATCCGCTGGAACCAGCGCCAATAGTGACCGCGTGCGTTGACTGGCTTCTTCCGCATCACCGTCTCGACAACCCAGGTTAACGCTGAGGACGGCAGGCGCATCCGCGAGGGCTGCGGGCACACCGTCAAGCCCGATCGCAACCTCGGTCGCCAGCCCGCGCCCGGCAAAGGGTGCGGCGGCGTCGAGCGCGCCTGTCAGATCATCGGCGAAAATCAGCAGCACGGGCGAAGCCTTCAAAAAAAGTTGTAATGTTTTACATCAATAAATTTATTTATAATCAATAGATAAACAGATGTGAATAACAAAAATTATTATGAAGGCTTTCGAATTGGCCGGGTGGCGATGAAGCGAACCGCTAAGCCATCGCTAGATTCAGAAAAGGATAAACGCGGCCAACCCGCATGCGGCTCCGCAGGCAAGGCGAAAGACGGCAAACAGGATATCGCCGCTAGATAAACCGGAAAGGTAGCCCTGAGATAAGCGCTTTGACAAAACGCTTCTTTTGAAAGCGCCCGTTCAGCGAAACACGCGGCAACTGCGTTGGCTTTTCGAGGCTATGAGGGCCAAGAACACCGGCCTGTGTGGTGACCGCCACGGAAAATCCCGCCTCGAACACCGCCTTTGCCTCGCGCTCTGCCACTGCTTTTGTCCAGCCATAGGGATAAGAAAAGGATTGTGGCCGACGGCCGACATAGGCCTCCACCCGGCGGGTCGATTCCTCGATCTCGTGCGCCAGACGCGCCGCATCGATCTTGCGCATGTTCACATGCGTCATGGTGTGTGCGCCGAAATGCACCAGAGGATCGTTCGACAACGCCCTGAGTTCATCCGCATCCATGACAAGCTCGTCCACGATCGCGATGGGATCGATGGCGTGCTGTCTCGCGGCGCGGTCGATCCTTTCCACTGCCTCATCCTCTGAAAAGTTCTGCACGAAATTCTCAAGGCGCGTGAATGCTTCCGCCTTCTGCTGAGGCGTGGCGGATGCCACATGTTCCGGCCCGGAGCCGAAATCGAAGTCAAACGATGCGGCTTTTTGCGTCAGCGCAGCCGCGGTTTCCCACCACAGGCTGCGTGTCCGCTCAACAAAACCCGGTGTGATGAAAATCGTGTAGGGAACGGCATATTTGCGGAAGACCGGCGCGGCATGAACGGCATTATTGCGATAACCGTCATCAAGCGTGAAGGCGCAAAACGACCGGCCTTCGTTATTGTCGGCAAGCAATGCCGGTAAATCATGCAGGTGGACGGGAACAAGTCCACATTCAAGTGCTGCCTGTATCGCCTCTTCCAGAAACTGCGGCGTGACGGACAATTGCACATTCGGCGCAAAAGGCGAGATGGCCTGCCCCGGGCGCACATGATGAAGCGTAAAAATCACGCCACGCCCGGCAAGCGACGGAAATGCAGCGCGGACCACGGGGAGAGAACTCACCTCCAGCCCGGCCCTTATGGCTCCGTATTTCAACAGGCGCTTTGCCGCCTGTCCGGAAACCGTTGCGGATTGTTTTGACTTGAGGCCGGGCAGAACCCGTTTTTTGGCGACTCTCCAGGCGGTGAGCGGCAGATCGATAAGACCCGGCAAGGGATCATTCAGCGCAAAAGCGGCCCAGCTGCGGATTTCGCCCAGAGATGCGACGTAGTCGCCGATATTTGCCTTGCCGCGCCGGCTTAATGTAAAGGCGGCAACCGTATCACGGACAAGATAGGACCACGACACGCCTTGTCGCGCAGCCTGGGACGGGCCGGTGGGCACGTCATTGGCAACCTGCCATAATAACGCGCCAAGATCGACGCCAGCCGCCGAACTGAGGCCGAACCAAGACCATGGGCGCGGATTGACATCGAGAAGCTTCAGCGAACCATCCCTGCCGTCGAGTTTGAATTCCACCTCGACCAGACCGCTGTGACCGGCCGATTTTAATGTCGTCCGCGCGGCCTCGATCGCCTGCTGGTTGTCCACAACCTCGACGCAGGTGCTGGTATATCCGAAATCGACGGGATATTGACGCGTGCGCCGGGCGGTGAACTCGGCAACCGGCTCTCCGTCGCGCCATAGCGCCGCATAGGAAAACTGGCTTTCTCCCCCACCGGGAATGAGTTCCTGCACCACGACATTGCCCGCGCCGATCTCCGCGCTCGCATCCGCAAAAGCGGTTTTCAACGCCTGCCGGTCATCGGCGCGGATCACCTTCGCGCGGGAAATCACGGTATCCCCACCCCCCATATTCGGCTTGAGGATAACGGGAAACGTCACGTCCAGCGCATCGATGTCATCGGCCGATGTCAGCGCATAGGTCCGGGGGAACGAGACGCCAAGCTCCGCCGCGCGTTTATAGAGCAGCGGCTTCTCACACAACCATTGCAGGGATGGCCAATCCGGCAGGATGATCTTGTAAAGGGCGGAGAGTTCGTCGCGATGTTGCGAAACGAGCTGTACCTCGCCATCCCCGGATGGCACGAGCAGACAGCCCTTCAGATGATGTTTTTCGGCCATTTCCCGCAAAAAGGGCAGCGCCCCGGCATCGTGCGGGCCGGCCCAGCGGATCGTCTCCCGCACGAAGCGCGACCAGCCCGGCAGAGGTGAATCATGGGTGAGATAATAGACAGGCACATTCAGGGCGCCGAGGCTGCGGGCAAGGGCAAGCGTGCCGTGAGCACCGCCGACAATAACAACACCTGGAATGGTCAAAGCCTGATCCCCGTCCTATTCCGTACCTTGATCGCAAAAATTGATAAATAAATTGGATATTTCTAAAGTATTGAGCGGCGACGATCGAATTGCCGGAGCCGAAGCGCTTCTTACTCTCCTGAGCTTCTTTCAGCGCTTCGGAATTTGCTTCGAACTGAACGGGAACCGCATCACACCTCTTTGCGGACGGGGCGCGGCTCACCCTTGTCGTCCACCGCGACCATGATGAAGACGGCTTCCGTGACCTTTTCGCGTGAATCCTCATAATGCCTGCGGGTCCAGGCCTCGATCTTGAGCGTGACGGAGGTGCGCCCGACCTTCTCTATCCGGGTATAGACGCACAATGTATCGCCGATCTTGACCGGCTTCTTGAAGACGATTTCGTTGACAGCCACTGTCACGGTGCGGCCGCCGGCCACATCATTGGCGCGGACGAAAGCGGCAAGGTCCATCTGCGACATCACCCAGCCGCCGAAAATATCGCCGGCCGGGTTGGCGTCGGCGGGCATGGCAAGCGTTCTGAGGGTAAGTTCCATGTCGGCGGGCGGTTGCTGGTCCATATGTCAAATTCCTTTCACAAACCTCCCGCTGCCGGATTTAGACAACCGCGCCTCATCAGCCAATAGCCGATTTATCGCGGCAGCCCTTCCAAAACAGCAAGGAATCACAAAGCCATCGTAAGCTTCGGTTAACCATGATGGGGCACGATTCCAAAAAACGCGAGGGCGTGCGAATGGCCTATGACTGGAGTGGGAACAACACGATACAGCAACGTTACGACCGCATCATTGTGGTGGTCGCAAGCGTTATTGCCGTTAGTCTGGCGACCGGAACCATTGCGCTGCGCTCGCAGGCGGGACCGGAGATCACCATAAATCTCGCCAAACAGCAGCGGCTCGACCTGGAAAAGTGGCATTTGCGGCTTTGATCCACCGCAACCGACCCAAATGATGACATAGCGAAACGGCTATTGCGAATTGCCATCACGCTTGGCGATATTTTCCTTCGGTACGGCGTGATCGAGATGCGCCACAGCCGGAGAAAGAACCGACAGAAACGTCTCTGAGCGACCAATATAGATGATCGCCGCGCCATCGATGCCGTTCAGAACTTCAGCCAGCGTATCCTGCGTCTGTTTCTCCAGCCCTTCCAGCAAATCGTCGATGACGACAAATTTCGGCTTCAGCAACAGGGCATTGGCGACACGGATGCTGGCCTGCTCATCCGGATCCAGTTTCTTGTCCCAGCGGATGTTTTCATCGAGACGGGGCGCCATATCGCCAAGCCCGCACGCGGTGAGCGCCGCGACATAATCCTCCTCGGCAAACCGCTGCGGCGCGCGCGGATAGGCGAGAATTTCGCGCAGCGAACCCGTCGGCAAATAGCCATGCTGGGCAATGAACAGCGTGTCGGATTGCTCGGGCATTTCTATTCTGCCCTGCCCCCAGGGCCACAGTCCCGCCATGGCGGCAAATAACAGCCGCCGGTTCACGCCCTGCTCGCCATTGATCATCAGCCGCTCGCCCGGCCCGATCTCCACATTCGCCTCACGCAGCCGGAAACCGCGCTCCACATCCTGCCCGCCTGCATCGCGGCAAATCGTGACCGACTGAAGGCGGATCTTCTCATTCTGTGCGCTCCGCTGCAGATCTATCGCCAGCCCGTGCTGTTCGACACTATCCATCTGGATCAAGGCGTTGCGAAACACCGAAACGCGCTGCAACGTCGCCTTCCAACTGGCGATCGGTCCGAAATTGTCGATGTACCAGCGAAGCGCGGTATTGACCTGATTGAAGGCGCCGACAGCCATCATCAGCCCGCCAAAGGTGAGATTGCCGGAAAAATAGACCGGCGCCGCGATCAGGATTGGCGCAACGACCGCCAGCCAACCATAACCCGACGAAACCCAGGTCAGATGCGTCAGCGCCATGGCTAGCCCCCGGATCACACCGAGCACGGCATCGATATCGACACCGATCCGCCGCCGCTCGTTTTTCTCACCGCGCGCCAAAGCGATCGCGGCCAGATTTTCGCTGGCGCGCATCAGGGAAAAGCGCAGTTCCGCCTCTTTCGAATAACGTTCAGCGTTCAGCCCAACCAGACGATAACCGACAAGGTTGCTCAGCAAAGATGCGGAACCGGCATAAAGGATCGCCGCCCAAACCATATAGCCGGGAATGGGGACAAGATCGCCATTGATGGTGATGGAAAAGCCCGCTGACAGGCCCCAGAGAACACCGATGAAGCTGATAAGCAGGATTGTTGCGTTCACGAGGCCGATGGACAACGCGGTGCTGCTTTCGGCAAGGTTGCGGACATCATCGTGCAAACGCTGGTCGGGGTTGATGGCGATCGTGCCGAAACCGACAAGACGGGCGGCGCGGCCCGGTTTCAGCCATTGGTCCACCATATCCTTGGCAAGACCCTCGCGCATGTTCAGCGCCGTCATCTGGTTGAGCCAGGTCTGGATGACGTTGAGCAGCAGCAGCAGCCCGGCAATGATCGCGAAGACCTCGAGCTGGTGAATGAAGGCATCAAGATCGCGCCGCTCCAGCGCATTGTAGAAAGGCGCGTTCCACTCGTTGAGGCGGATCTGGCCATAGGCCGTCAGCAATATTACCGTCAATAGGGCAAACGACAGCAATATCAGCCGGTTGCGCACCGGTGAGGTCCAGAAGGCATTGCCCATCATGCGCAATTGCGCAGGAAAATCGAGATCGAAGCCCGAAGGGTTAGCCGCGCTCTTGCGCTGATCGTCGGTCACCGTTGTTGCCATTCATTCCATTCCGAAACGTCTGTCGGCAAAGAAAGCGGGTCGCGATTCTGCGCCTTGCGATGCCAAGCAATAACACGCCGTTCGACCTTGTCCACAATCCCGGCGAAATCCCGGCGGCGGCGATTGAAAAGCGCGGATAAATCTTCGCGCGGGCAAACCTTTCGGCCCGTAGCAACAATGCGGATGTCCCCGGAAATGATCCTTGCTTTCTTTTCCTGCATTGCACAAAATCCGAATAATTTCAGAGGGGCGGATAAACCGCATAGACCGGAAAAACCGGGCAAGGCAGATTAATGGCGATCAAAGCGAGCATCTATCATCTGACGCATTATAAATATGACAATCCGGTTCGCCTTGGACCACAAATCATCAGATTAAAGCCCGCCTCGCATTCCAGAACCCGCGTTATCAGCCATTCGCTCAAGGTTTCGCCATCCAATCATTTCGTAAACCTGCAGCAGGATCCCTACGGCAATTACCTCGCCCGCTTCGTCTTTCCCGAGCCGGCAACGGAATTCAAGATCGAGGTCGATCTTGTCGCCGATATGACGGTTTACAATCCGTTCGATTTCTTCGTCGAGGAAGAAGCGACCAAATGGCCGTTCGATTATCCGCAGGAATTGCGGGACGATTTATCCATCTACATGAAACCGGAGCCGACCGGCCCGCTGCTCGCAGCCTTCATGGCGACCGTTGACCACACACCCGGCCAGCCGACGGTCGATATGGTTGTGGGCCTCAACGCCCGCCTGCAACAGGAAATCGGTTATGTCATCCGCATGGAACCGGGCGTCCAGACGCCGGAGGAAACACTGGCCTCTGGCAAGGGATCGTGTCGCGACACCAGCTGGCTGCTTGTACAGGTTCTGAGGCATCTTGGCCTCGCCACGCGTTTCGTATCCGGATACCTCATCCAGTTGACGCCCGATCTCAAGGCGCTGGACGGCCCTTCCGGCACCGAGGTGGATTTCACCGACCTGCACGCCTGGGCCGAGGTCTATATGCCAGGCGCTGGCTGGATCGGTCTTGATCCCACATCTGGGCTTCTGACCGGTGAAAGCCATATTCCACTGGCGGCAACACCACATTATCGCAACGCCGCACCGATTTCGGGCGGTTATTTCGGCCACGCCAATACCGAATTCGCCTTCGACATGCAGGTCCGGCGCGTTGCCGAAACCCCGCGCATCACCAAACCCTTTTCCGATGACAGCTGGGAAGACCTCAACACGCTTGGCGAAGTGGTCGATAATGTCCTGAACGCGCATGACGTCCGGCTGACCATGGGCGGCGAGCCCACCTTCGTTTCCATCGACGATTTCGAAACCGAGGAATGGAACACCGGCGCGGTTGGACCGACAAAACGCGAAAAAGCAGACGCCCTGATACGCCGCCTGCGCGAGCGTTTCGCGCCGGGCGGCTTTCTGCATTATGGGCAGGGCAAATGGTATCCGGGCGAAAGCCTGCCGCGCTGGACCTTTTCGCTCTATTGGCGAAAGGACGGCCTGCCGATCTGGCAAAACCCGGCACTGATCGCCGAGGAAGGCTCATACACCAAGGTCCTGCCCGAAGATGCGCAGCGATTACTGAACGGTATCGCCACGCAGCTTGGCATAGAGCCTGATCTTGTACTGCCCGCTTATGAGGATCCGGCCGAATGGATCATCAAGGAAGGCAGCCTTCCCGATAATGTCGACCCGTCCAATTCCAAATTGAAAGATCCCGAAGAGCGAAACCGCATAGCCCGCGTGTTCGAACGCGGGCTTACGACGCCGACGGGCTATATTCTTCCCGTCCAGGCGTGGAACGCCAAGGCAGACGGCAAACGCTGGGTCAGCGAAAAATGGAAAACGCGGCGCGGCAAGATTTTTCTCGTTCCGGGTGACAGCCCGGTCGGTTACCGCCTGCCGCTCGGCACCCTGCCATATGTACCACCCTCTGCTTACCCCTATATCCACGAGGCCGATCCATCGATCCCTCGCGACCCGCTTCCCGATCTCGCCTCGCCGTCTGGCCGCGCCATGCCGGCAGCGTCCTTCCAGGTGGATGAGGCTGCCACCCAAGCGCGTGTCGAACAGACGCTTGGAGAAATCGGCGGTGCGGTGCGCACCGCGCTCTCCGTTGAGCCGCGTGACGGCCGTCTCTGTGTTTTCATGCCGCCGGTCGAACGCATCGAAGACTACCTCGAGCTAGTCGCAGCCGCGGAAGCCGCGGCGGCCGAGCTGGGACTGTCTGTTCATATCGAGGGTTATGCGCCACCGCATGACGAGCGCATCAATGTCATCCGCGTCGCGCCCGATCCGGGTGTCATCGAGGTCAACATCCATCCCGCTGCAAGCTGGAAGGAATGCGTCGACATCACCTCGGCGGTTTATGAGGAAGCACGCCAGACACGTCTCGGTGCTGACAAGTTCATGATCGACGGTCGCCACACCGGCACCGGCGGCGGCAACCATGTGGTCGTCGGCGGCGCCAACCCCAATGACAGCCCCTTTCTGCGCCGGCCCGATCTTCTGAAAAGCCTCGTTCTGCACTGGCAGCGGCACCCTTCGCTTTCCTACCTCTTCTCCGGCCTGTTCATTGGCCCGACCAGTCAGGCCCCGCGTATCGACGAGGCCCGCCACGACAGCCTTTATGAGTTGGAAATCGCACTCGCGCAGGTGCCTGCGCCCGGTGAGGGCGCGCCACCGCTGCCATGGCTGGTTGACCGCCTGTTCCGCAACCTCCTGACGGATGTGACGGGCAACACCCACCGCGCGGAAATCTGTATCGACAAGCTGTTTTCGCCTGACGGACCGACCGGACGCCTCGGGCTCGTGGAATTTCGCGGCTTCGAAATGCCGCCGAACGCCCGCATGTCGCTGGCCCAGCAATTGCTGGTGCGCGCGCTTATCGCCCGCTTCTGGAAAAACCCCGCCGGCGGCAAATTCGTGCGCTGGGGCACGGCACTCGCCGACCGCTTCATGCTGCCGCATTATATCTGGGCGGATTTTCTGGATGTGCTCGCCGATCTCAGGGAAAACGGTTTCGATCTGAAACCCGAATGGTTCACCGCCCAGCAGGAGTTCCGTTTCCCCTTCTTCGGCGAAGTGGAATATGAAGGCTCGAAACTGGAGTTGCGTCAGGCGCTGGAACCCTGGCATGTGATGGGCGAACAGGGCGCCATCGGCGGAACCGTGCGTTTTGTCGATTCCTCGGTCGAGCGTTTGCAAGTACGGCTGGAAACCTCCAACCCAGCGCGTTACGCCGTTGCATGCAACGGCCGCGCCGTTCCGCTGACCCCCACGGAGAACCGCAGCGTCGCGGTTGCCGGCGTGCGCTTCAAGGCATGGCAGCCGGCTTCCGGCCTGCATCCCGTTCTGCCCGTCAATTCACCCTTGACCTTTGACATTTATGATACATGGTCGAGGCGATCGATCGGCGGATGCATCTATCATGTTGCTCATCCGGGCGGGCGCAATTACGAGACGTTTCCCGTCAACGGCAACGAGGCCGAGGCACGCCGCCTTGCCCGTTTCGAACCATGGGGACATACGGCAGGACAATATCCGCTTCATGCGGAAACCGTGTCGCCAGAATTTCCGCTGACGCTCGATCTGCGTCGGCCATACGGAGTTTAAATTGTCCAAAGCCCCGGCAACGGAACGCAAGACGGAAACCGGCGCACCACTGCGCGGGCTTGGCTATTCCACCTTGCCGGGCGTGGCCGACGAAATGCTCGATACCGACGGCAAGGTGAGGCCGGTCTGGAAGCACCTGCTCGGTGCGCTCTCGCGCATGTCCGAACGCGAACTGCACGAGCGCTTTGCCCGCACCGACCGCTATCTACGCGACGCAGGCGTGTTCTACCGCGATTACAGCAAGGGCAGCAGCGAGCGAAACTGGCCGATCTCGCATATTCCAGTACTGATCGATGACAGGGAATGGACGGTTCTCTCCGAGGGGCTGAAACAGCGCGCCGATCTTCTGGAGGCCATGGTTGCCGATTTTTACGGCGAGAACCGGCTGGTGAACGAAGGTTACGTGCCGCCGGCGCTGATCGCTTCCAATCCGGAATACTTACGGCCGATGGTTGGCGTCAAACCGGCAAGCGGCCATTATCTGCATTTCTGCTCGTTCGAAATAGGACGCGGACCTGATGGAAACTGGTGGGTGCTGGCCGACCGGACGCAGGCGCCTTCCGGCGCTGGTTTCGCGCTGGAAAACCGGGTAGCCACCACCCGCGCACTGTCCGATATCTATGCCGAAACCCATGTTCACCGGCTGGCCTCGTTTTTCGGCGCTTTCCGCGACACGCTGCAGGCCCACAGGAAGCACCCGGACGACCGCATCGCGGTGCTGACGCCCGGCCCCGCCAACGAAACCTATTTCGAACATGCCTATATCGCCCGTTACCTCGGCTTCATGCTGCTGGAGGGTGAAGACCTCACCGTCGTCAACGGCCGCGTCATGGTTCGAACCGTGGCCGGGTTGAAGCCGATCGGTGTGCTCTGGCGGCGCCTCGACGCGTCCTATTCCGATCCGCTGGAACTCAACCAGCAATCCCATATCGGCACACCCGGCATGGTGCAGGCGTTGCGCAACGAAGCACTCACCATCGTCAACGCCCTCGGCAGCGGCATTCTCGAAACGCGGGCACTGCTTGCCTTCATGCCGCGCATCTGCCGCCACCTCCTGGGCGAGGAGCTGAAGCTGCCGTCGATCGCTACCTGGTGGTGCGGACAGGAATCCGAACGCCGCCATGTTGCCGGCAATATCGAAGGCATGGTCATCGGCCCGGCCTATTCCCGCCTGCCCTTCTTCGACGATAACGGCCAATCCGTGCTCGGTTCGTCGTTGCGCGAGACGGCGAAGGAATCGATCAGCGACTGGCTTGCCTCTGACGGCCACAGGCTGGTGGGCCAGGAAGTTGTGAAGCTTTCAACCACGCCCGCCTATATCGGCAACAAGCTCGTACCACGCCCGATGAGCCTTCGCGTCTTTGCCGCCCGCACGCAGAATGGCTGGCAGATCATGCCGGGCGGCTTTGCCCGAATTGGAAGCGGCGATGACGTTTCCGCCATTGCCATGCAATCGGGTGGCAGCGCGGCAGATGTCTGGATCGTCAGCGAAAAACCGGTGGAGCGCACCACGCTTCTGCCGGCGGAAGAGAGCTTTACCCGCAACATGCCGGGCAGCCTGCCGAGCCGCGCGGCGGACAATCTCTTCTGGCTCGGCCGCTATATCGAACGCTCTGAAGGCGCGTTACGCATCCTGCGCGCCTGGCACGGGCGTTATGCTGAATCGGCCGATCCGCGTCAGCCCCTGCTCGCCCATGTGACGCGGTATCTCGAAGCGCTTGACGTGGAGATGAACGATGCCGTGCCGGAAAGCCTGCTGAACAACATTAACAGCGCGCTTTATTCCGCCAGCAATATCCGCGACCGCTTTTCACCCGATGGATGGCTGGCGCTGAACGACCTTGCCAAGACGGCCCGCCGTTTCCATGCGAAAGTCGCGCCCGGCGACGATGCTACCCACGCCATGACCATCCTGCTGCGCAAGCTTGCCGGCTTTGCCGGTCTCGTGCATGAAAACATGTACCGTTTCACCGGCTGGCGTTTCCTGTCGATCGGCCGTTATCTTGAACGCGGCCTGCATATGACACGGCTTCTCGGCCACATGACCGGGCCGGACGCGCCTGATGGTTCCTATGACATGCTGCTCGAAATCGGCGATAGCGTCATGACCCATCGCCGCCGCTACAATGTCGCCACGGCTGGCCTGACGGTCACCGATCTTCTGGCGCTTGATCCGCTCAATCCGCGCTCGATCCTGTTCCAGTTGAACGAAATCCGCACTGAGGTGGAGCAGCTTCCAAATGCCTTTGTGAACGGCCAGATGTCGCCATTTTACCGCGAAACGATGCGTCTTCATTCCGGGCTCGCCGTCATGACGCCGGAAAACATGAACGGTGCGATCTATCGCCAGCTTGAAACCGACATGGAACATCTGTCCGATGTTCTGGCCCGCACATATCTCGGATAACCCTATGCTTTACGATCTTTCCCTGCATATGGGTTACACCTACGACACGCCGGCCCATGGCGCACGCCACATTATCCGTGTGCTGCCTCAGTCGATCCCGGGTCGGCAGAGACTGGTCGCAGGTTCCATCGATGTTTCGCCCGTGCCGGAAGAACGTGCCGTCTTTGACGATTTCTTTCATCAATCGGCCACGTCTGTGCATCTGCGCGCGCCGCATGAAAAGCTGGATATCCGCATGCAGGCGCGGGTGATGGTGGAAGCGCCGGCCATGACGGCAGATTTTTCACCCGAGCTTTCCCGCCTGCCGCAGAACCTTGCCGATGTCTGGTCGATCGATTTCCAGTCACCACACCATTTCATTGGCGCGAGCCCCAGAATAGGAGTGGATACGGCAATATCCGCCTATGCGCGGGAGTTGCTGAAACCGGGAATGACGATCCGCGAAATCGCGCTGGCCATGTGCAAACGCATCCACAAGGACTTCACCTATGATGGCGAGGCGACCACCGTGGATACGACACCATCGGAAGCCTTTAAATTGAAGCGCGGCGTGTGCCAGGATTTTTCGCATATCATGATCATGGCGCTGCGCAGCCTCGGTATTCCCGCCGGTTATGTCAGCGGTTTCCTGCGCACCATTCCTCCGCCTGGCAAGGAACGGCTGGAAGGCGCCGATGCCATGCATGCCTGGGTCCGCATCTGGTGCGGAGAAGCGGCCGGTTATCTGGAACTCGACCCCACCAATGATATCGTGGCCGGCAGCGACCACATCGTCGTCGGTTATGGCCGCGACTATTCGGATGTCGCACCGGTGATCGGGGTCCTGAAGAGCTACGGCAACCAGCAGATAAAACAGGCGGTGGATGTGGTTCCCGTCCAGCAATGATACAATATGTGTTATTTCAATCTTCCAACCAATTAATTCTTAAAAATACTTCAAAAACTGCACCAATTTGAACGATTCATAAAATTATAATCTTCGTGTTAGCGGATTTTATATCCTTTACGGGTTTTCTGCGCTCAGTCGCATATTCTAATCGGTGAGCCCCATCATGACCGCCTCCACAAACAAAAAACTGAAGCGCCGTTTCCTTGCCGATACCAGCGGTAATTTCGGCATCATGACGGCAATATTGCTGCCGATGTTGCTGGGCGTGGCCGGAGCCGGCCTGGAGCTGGCGAATGTGATGCAGGTGAAAGCCGACCTGCAGAACACGGCGGATTCCGCAGCGCTCGCCGCAGCAACCGAGGCACGCCTGAAGGAAGGCGCGCTCACAGACGAACAAATCAAGGAAATCGCCAAGGCCTTCATCGCTGGGCAGATGGAAAAGAGCCTGACCGAGGAAGAGAAAAAGGAACTGGAGAAGAACTCCCCAGTTGGCGTTTCCGCTAAGGAAGATGCGCGCGGCAAGACCTATACCATCGAGACCACGCTATACCGCCAGGTGCAGCTCAATCCGCTGCTGGGGTTCGTCGGTATTAAGACACTCGATATCGCAGCGACCGGAACCGCGAAAAGTACCGTCAACAAAGGCGCACCGATATCCATGTATCTGGTGCTCGACCGCTCCGGTTCGATGTCCTTCAAGACGGACAGTGTCGACAGCGCTAAAACGTCCTGCCAGAACTACACATCCGATAACTGGGGCAAGTATCCCAATCTCGGCAAGACATCGCCCTGTTATGTCAACAAGGCCACATCGTTGAAGACCGCCGTCAGCTTTCTCGTTGCTACATTGAACAAGGCCGATCCGACCTACACCGCAAGTGGCGGCTCCCAGCTCGTTCGGACCGGCGCGTCGGTATATACACATGAGACCTATGCGGCTCAGGCTATCAGCTGGGGTACGAACAGCGTTGTCAGCTACGTTAATAAACAGATTCCCGAATTTCCCACTGGCGGCACGGATGCCCGCAGCAGCCTGAATGCCGCTTACAACGCTCTTAAAAAAACGAATCCGGACGAAGCCAAGGCACATAAGACACAGGAAAGCGAATCCTTCGAGCGCTATATCGTTCTCATGACCGACGGTGAAATGACTGGAAACAGCTCCTCGTGGAGTTCCAGCATCGACCAGTCGGTGCGCACCACCTGCGAGACCGCCAAGAAAGACGGGATCAAGATCTTCAGCGTCGCCTTCATGGCGCCGGACAAGGGCAAGTCGCTGCTGCAATATTGCGCTTCCAGCACCGACAATTATTACGCGCCCGAAAACATGGAGCAGATTGTCACCGCCTTTGGCGAAATCGCCCGCAAGGCAGCCGGCAGCATAGCCACGCTGACCAACTGACGAAAATTCGGCGGGCGAAGACGCAAACATATCGCTTCCGGGGTATTTGCCCCGGAGGCCAGTCTTCCCGGGCTCTTCATGGCTGACAAGACATGCGTAGCAGGTGACAGCGGCGGCGACCCGTGGCATAGGAGGGCCGCTCCCATTCATAGGCCCTGTCATGATCCGCATCGAAAATATCAGCAAGTCGAACAGTCACCGCATTCTTTACATCGAGGCCTCCGCTGCGCTCAATCGCGGCGAGAAGATCGGCCTTGTCGGCCCGAACGGTTCCGGCAAGACCACGCTGTTTCGGATGATGACCGGCGAGGAGCAGCCCGATGAGGGACAGGTCGTCGTCGAAAAGGGCATGACGGTCGGTTATTTCGATCAGGATGTCGGCGAAATGTCCGGACGCTCCGCCGTCGCCGAAGTCATGGAGGGTGCAGGCCCGGTCAGCGAAGTGGCAGCGGAACTGCGGGAGCTGGAAGCCGCCATGTCCGATCCCGACCGAATGGACGAAATGGACGCCATCATCGAACGTTACGGTGAAGTGCAGGCGCGTTACGAAGAGCTTGACGGCTACGCACTGGAGGGCCGCGCCCGTGAGGTTCTGGATGGCTTGAGCTTCAGCCAGGAAATGATGGACGGTGACGTTTCAAAACTGTCCGGTGGCTGGAAGATGCGTGTGGCGCTCGCCCGCATCCTTTTGATGCGCCCGGACGTGATGCTGCTTGACGAACCGTCGAACCATCTCGATCTCGAAAGCCTGATCTGGCTTGAGGATTTTCTGAAGAACTATGACGGCGCATTGTTGATGACTTCGCATGACCGCGAATTCATGAACCGTATCGTCACCAAGATCATCGAGATCGATGCCGGCAACCTCACCACCTATTCCGGCGATTATGGCTTTTACGAACAGCAGCGGGCACAGAACGAAAAGCAGCAGCAGGCGCAATTCGAGCGCCAGCAAGCCATGCTCGCCAAGGAAATCAAATTCATCGAACGCTTCAAGGCGCGTGCCTCACATGCCTCGCAGGTGCAGAGCCGCGTCAAGAAACTTGAAAAGATCGACCGCGTCGAACCACCAAAACGGCGCCAGACGGTCGCTTTCGAATTCGCACCGGCCCCAAGATCGGGTGAGGATGTCGTGGCGCTGAAGAAGGTCAACAAGGCCTATGGCAGCCGCACGATCTATGGCGAGCTGGATTTCATGGTGCGGCGCAAGGAGCGCTGGTGCATCATGGGCGTGAATGGCGCTGGAAAATCCACCCTGCTGAAGCTGGTGACCGGCACGACCGCGCCGGATTCCGGCAATGTCACGCTCGGTGCCAGCGTCAAGCTCGGTTATTTCGCCCAGCACGCCATGGATGTTCTGGATGGCGACAGCACCATTCTGGAATGGCTGGAGGAACGTTTTCCAAAAGCCGGACAGGCGCCGCTCCGCGCGCTTTCCGGCTGTTTCGGCTTTTCCGGAGACGATGTCGAAAAACGCTGTCGCGTTTTGTCCGGCGGTGAAAAAGCCCGCCTCGTGATGGCGGCCATGCTTTTCGATCCACCGAATTTCCTGGTACTCGATGAGCCGACGAACCATCTTGATCTCGATACCAAGGAAATGCTGATCAAGGCCCTGTCGGATTATGAGGGCACGATGCTGTTCGTTTCCCACGACCGTCATTTCCTCGCCGCCCTCTCAAACCGGGTACTTGAACTGACCCCGGATGGCATTCACCAATTTGGCGGCGGCTACACCGAATATGTAGAAAGCACCGGGCAGGAAGCACCGGGCCTTCGCAGCTGAGGCCACGTACCGGACACAGGGTCTCCGCAACGGTAACTTTCGTACTCGATACTGGAGAAGCAGATGCGGATCGTGGTTTACAGCGCCAAGCCCTATGACAGGCAGTTCCTTGACGCCGCCGCCCGGTCAGACATGCGGATACAATATTGCGAAGCGCGCCTGTCGCTTGAAACGGTGGCGCTGGCGGAGGGAGCAGGTGCTATCTGCGCCTTCGTCAATGATGACCTGTCGCGGCCCGTGCTCGAAAGGCTGACGGAAATGGGCGTGCAGCTCGTCGCCCTGCGTTGCGCCGGTTTCAACCAGGTCGATCTCGTGGCTGCCGAAAAGCTGGGCCTGACCATTGCTCGCGTTCCCGCCTATTCGCCCTATGCGGTTGCCGAACACACGATGGCGCTCATCCTGTCACTCAACCGCAAGATCCATCGCGCCTATAACCGCGTCCGCGAAGGCAACTTCGCCCTTGATGGCCTGCTTGGTTTCGATCTCCACGGCAAGACCATCGGCATCGTCGGCACTGGAAAGATAGGCGCGATTTTTGCGCGTATTGCAGCCGGTTTTGGCTGCCGTCTCATTGGCCACGATCTTCAGCCGAATCCTGATTGCGAGGCGCTGGGCGTGGCCTATGTGACGCGGGAGGAATTGTTCCGGACATCCGACGTTCTTACGCTGATGTGCCCGCTCACGCCGGAGACCAGGCACCTGATCCGCAAGGAGACGCTGCCCCTCCTCAAGAAAGGCGTGATGCTCATCAATACCAGCCGCGGCGCAATCATCGACACGCGCGCCGCGATCACGGGTCTGAAAGACGGTAGGATCGGTTCTCTCGGCATCGATGTCTATGAGGAGGAGGCCGATCTCTTTTTTGAAGATCTTTCCAATGACGTGCTGCGCGACGATGTCTTTGCACGGTTGCTGACCTTCCCCAATGTTCTGGTAACCGGTCATCAAGGGTTTTTCACGGAGGAAGCCCTCAAAAACATTGCGGATACCACGATCGGCAATATTGAAAGCTTCATCAGCACTGGCAAAGCGCTGCATGCGGTCTCCACCGAACAGCTTGCAGGCCCCGTTTAGCGCTTCCGCCCCGCCTCTGAATTATTCATGCTTCGAGCCTGCGGAAATCGTCGGCAGGCCGATTGCCCGCCCCAAATCCCCGGTATAGGTTTCGAGCAATCTTTTCAGGGCTTTCAAACCGGACCGGTCGAGCGACAGATGCAACTCAAAGACTGCTATAATTTCCACGATTTTCGCCGTATGGCCAAACAGCGTCTTCCCGGACCGATCTTCAACTACATAGATGGCGCTGCCGACGACGAAGTAACGTATCGGCGAAATACGGCCGCCTTTGAAAACTGCGATCTTGTTCCGGATGTGCTGCGCGGTGTGTCCGACGTGGACATGTCGGTCACCGTCATGGGGCAAAAGCTCTCCATGCCGGTCTATTGTTCCCCGACGGCGCTGCAGCGTCTCTTCCACCATCAGGGAGAGCGGGCGGTCGCGGCCGCGGCTGGAAAGTTCGGCACGATGTTCGGCGTCTCCTCCCTCGGCACCACCAGCCTTGAGGAAGCACGCCGGATCAGCGGCGGGCCGCAGGTCTATCAGTTCTATTTCCACAAGGACCGTGGCCTCAACCGCGATATGATGGCGCGCGCCAAAAGTGCCGGTGTCGAGACGATGATGCTGACCGTGGACAGCATTACCGGCGGAAACCGCGAGCGCGACAAGCGCACTGGTTTTGCCATCCCCTTCAAGCTCAATCTCTCCGGCATCGCGCAATTCGCCATCAAGCCGGCCTGGGGCATCAATTACCTGACGCATGAGCGCTTCAGCCTGCCGCAGCTCGACGGCCACATAAAAATGGATGGCGGGGCGCTCTCCATCAGCCGCTATTTCACCGAGATGCTGGACCCTTCCATGAACTGGGATGACGTGGCGCAGATGGTGAAAGAATGGGATGGACCCTTCTGCCTCAAAGGCATCATGTCGGTTGACGACGCCCGGCGCGCTGTCGAAATCGGCTGCAGCGGCATCGTGCTCTCCAATCACGGCGGTCGCCAGCTCGATGGTTCCCGCAGCGCCTTCGACCAGCTGGCAGAGATTGTTGATGCCGTCGGCGACCGGATCGACGTAATGATGGATGGCGGCGTACAGCGCGGGACCCATGTTCTGAAAGCCCTGTCTCTGGGCGCAAAGGCTGTGGGGCTCGGCCGCTATTATCTTTTCCCGCTCGCTGCCGCCGGCCAGCCGGGGGTGGAAAGGGCGCTGGAAATGATGCGCATCGAAATCGAGCGCGGCATGAAGCTGATGGGCTGCACCACTGTCGAGCAGCTGACGCGCCGGAACCTGCGGTTTCACGGATAGAACCGTATTCCGCATTTCCAGGCAAGGTTACAGCTTCCCGCTGTAATCACAGGCCATTTCCAGGGCGTTTCGCCGATGTTCCAGCAGCGCTGCGCCGATATTCCAGATGAGCGCCAAGGATATCACCACACAAATGCTGCCAGAGATCAGGGAACGGTGGCGCTTTGTACCTGACAGGAACACCCAGCCGATAATGGCATAGGCTACAAGTGCCGGCACGGCAGGGATCAGAACCGATATAGGCCCATCACAATCGACTGCCTCGATGCCGACGGCGCGATACTCATTCGGCGGCGTCGTGATGCCGAGGACGGCGACGGGCAACATCGCAGCGAGAACGGCATAACGGAAGAAGCGAGGCGTATCGGGCATGTCTGCTCCATAGCCGGGTAATTACACGTCGCGACGGTACGAAACCTTCCGCGCGGACTGCTTGAGGATGGCTTTTTTCTCGATGGCGGTCATTCCTGAAGTCGCGCCAACGATCCTGAACTGGAGCTTGCCCGATTTCCGGGAGAAATCCAGCATTTTAAAGAAGACCGAACTTGGCAGGTCGTGGTGAGTATGATTATCGTTGCACGATGCAACCATAATGGATTTAACATGTCCGAACAGTCTCTCCCCATAAATGACATCCGCTTCACCTCGCGCCGGCTTGTCCGGGAACTCGGTTTCACGGGCGGCGCTTTCGCAGGCACCGACCTGCCACCTTCCGCCGTGCATGCCCTGATCGAGATCGAGACGTGCCCGGGAATTACGGCGCGTGATCTGGGAAAGCTTCTGCGGCTTGAAAAATCCAGTATCAGCCGCATGCTTCGCAAACTCGTCCTGTCAGGAGATATTCTGGAGAAGACGGACGAACAGGATAACCGTATCAAGCTGCTGTTTCTTGCCGACAAGGGACAAAAACGGGTCGGCGCCATTCACACCTTCGCCAACCGCCAGGTATCCGGCGCCCTGACACAGCTCACACCGGCAGATGCAAACACCATCCTTGCGGGGCTGCGCCTTTATGCCGATGCGCTGGGAGACCGAGGCGATGCCACCACTCCGGCTATCGATATCGTCTCAGGATACCGGCCAGGCATCATCGCCCGCATAACACAGATGCATGCGCTCTATTACGCCCGGACATCCGGCTTCGGCCAGCGCTTCGAATCCGTTGTCGCCGAAGGCCTCGCCTCCTTCTGCAGCCGGCTCGAAAGACCGCAAAATGCGATATGGACCGCGATGCGCGGCGACGAGATTATCGGCTCCGTCGCCATCGACGGCGAAGACCTTGGATCGGGCAACGCGCATCTACGCTGGTTCATAGTGGATGACAGTGTTCGCGGTGGCGGTGTCGGACGCAGGCTGCTTGCAGCCGCTCTGGCCTTTGCGGATGAAAAGGCCTTTTCGGAAACCCATCTTTGGACATTCAACGGCCTTTCGGCCGCCCGACATCTTTACGAGACCCACGGTTTCGCCTGTGTCGAAGAACGTCCTGGTAGCCAATGGGGAAGCGAGGTTCTGGAACAGCGCTTTGTTCGTTCCCGGCCCGAATGATCGCTAATTCCGGCGGATGAACGGCCGCACCAAAAGTTACCGTGCAGCCGTCTCCGGACCATAAATCGGACCTATCAGAAGGCGAGCTGAACCTTCATGGATTTGCTTCTGTCACCGGCGGTTTCAAATGCCGTGACCGCCTCTTCCAACGGGAAGGTGCAGGTCAGCAGAGGCTTCAGGTCGACGCGGCGCTGGTTGATGAAATCGACGGCAAGTCCAAATTCCTCATGGAAACGGAACGTGCCCTTCATCTCGATTTCCTTGGCGACCACCATGTTCTGGGGAATGGACACATCGCCGCCGAGACCGAGCTGAACCACCGTGGAGCGCGGTTTCAGCGCTTCGAGACCCGACCGGACGGCCCTTTCGTTTCCGGAGGCTTCAAATTGCACATCGAAGTAGCCCTTGTTCGCCGAATAGGCTGATAACGCATCCGGGTCGCTGGCAACATTGATGACACGGTCGGCGCCGACGGCAAGCGCCTTTTGCAGAACCGCATCCATGACATCGGTCGCAACGATTTCCCGGGCGCCGTGGGCGCGGGCAGCGATGATGGCAAGCGCGCCGATCGGCCCGCAGCCGGTGACCAGAACACGCTTGTCGGTCAATGCGCCGGCTCGGTTGACACCATGCAGCGTCACTGCAAAGGGTTCAGCCATGGCCGCTTCATGGATGGAAATACCGTCGCGCACCTTGTGGCACTGATAGGCCTCGGCAACGAGGCGCTGGCGGAATGCGCCCTGAATATGCGGCATCGGCATGGCGGAGCCATAAAAGCGCATGTTCAGGCACTGGTTCTGCTGGCCCTTCAGGCAAAATTCGCAATGGTTGCAGGGCCGGCTCGGCGACACGGCAACGCGGTCGCCGACGGCAAGACCGGAAACGCCTTCTCCCAAAGCCCTGATGGTGCCGGCGACCTCATGGCCAAGGATCATCGGCTCCCGCACCCGCACGGTGCCGAAGCCGCCGTGATTGTAATAATGCAGGTCGGAGCCGCAGATACCACCCGCCTCGATGGCGACCTCGACCTGTCCGGGGCCGGGCTGCTCCGCCTCCCGTTCTTCGATCCGCAAATCCTTGGCCGCGTGGATGACAACCGCTTTCATATTCGCTCCTCCCATGGGGGTTCGGCATGGCGGCTACTGCCGCCAGGCCATTTCCCTGGATTTGTCTCAGATATCGACCACGAGGCCCTTGGCTTTCAGCACAGCCTCGAGCTTGCTGACCTCGATCACCGATTTGCCCTGCTTGTAGGCTTCGATGTAACCGGCCTCGGCATCTTCGCGGGCCTGCGAAAGCTTCGCCGCTTCCTGCGCTTCTTCGCGTCGCACGACGACAAGACCGTCGGCATCACCGACGATGATATCGCCCGGATTGATGATTTCGCCGCCGACGATCACCTGATCGTTGACCGCGGCAATGGTCTCCTTGACCGTGCCCTTGATGCAGACGCTAAGCGAGAAGACGGGAAAGCCGAGATCTCGCAGCTGCAGCGTGTCACGCACGCCGGTATCGGTCACCAGACCGCCGATGCCTTTTGCGAGGCAGGCATTGGCGAGCACATCGCCGAAGGAACCCGCTTCTTCATATTCACCAGCGGAAACGACAATGATGTCACCCGGCTTGGCATAGTTGATGGCCAGCTGCAGCATGATATTGTCGCGCGGCGCACATTTGACCGTGAAGGCCGGACCGCAAAGCTTCATGCGATAATCGACCGGCTTCAGCCGCGAAGACAATGCGCCACGACGTCCCTGCGCCTCATGGATCGTCGCAGGAGAGAATTTGGCAAGGGCTTCAACATCGGCCTTGGCCGGACGCTGCGCGATATCTTTAATGTGGATCATGAAAACCTCCCACGTTGAAACCGTCGGCGAGAACGTCTCGCCGACCGATAATGATGTTGGATAGATGGAATGATGACTGAAGCTGAGCCGAAGCTCAGGGGATCGGATCGAACTTCAGTTCGGACAGAGGCACGACCTTGTCGGTGCGTGTCATCTTGTATTCGGTGTTCGGACCAAGCCACTTGTCCCAGATGCGGTTGATTTCGCCATCCGCATCGAGCTTGCGCAGAATCTCGTTGATCTTGGCGGTCAGCGCCGGATTATCCTTGGCCATGCCAATGCCGATGGGCTGGAAGAGCATCGGCTCTTCGATCATCCGCATCTGCTTGCCCTTGGTCTTGGATTCGTTGACGAACTTGGTCATCGTCATGGTGTTGCCGACGATGCCGCGCGCCTTGCCCTGCTGAACGGCAAGATAGGCGGACGCCGTATCCTGGAACGTCAGCGGCTCGGACTTGTTGAGCTTGACGGAGAGTTCCGATGTCGAGCCCTTGCTGGACGCGATGCGCTGGCCGACAAAATCGGACTTCTTGGTGCCGGGGTCATCGACCGGAACGATCAGCATTTCCTTAGCCAGGTAATAAGGGTCACTGAACTGGATCTGTTCTGCACGGCTCTGGGTATAGGCAAGGTTGGCGACCGAGAGATCGACGCGGCCGAGCTTGACTTCGGGGACGCGCGCTTCAACCGACACCGGCTTGACCTCGGCCTTGACGCCGAGTTCCTTGGCGATGGCGCCGCAAAGGTCAACGTCGAAGCCCGCCATTTCGCGCGTCTTCGGATCCGGCGAGGCGAAAGGCGGCACGTCGGCGAAAGTGGCACAACGCAACGTCTTGTTCGCCATGATCGTGTCGAGCTGGTCGGCCTTGGCCGGCAGGACCGCGGCAGAGGTCGCAAGCGCAGCGGTAAGCGTAATTGTCTTCCAGTTCATTTCAGTTCTCCCTGTTATTATAGAGGTTGGGTTGGTAATTCAGTCCGGAGCGTTCTTTTGCGAAACCGCTCATATTTGTCGCCAGCTCCGCCCTAGTGCCTGAGATCAGCGAGAAAACGCTGGGCACGCGGGTGTTGCGGATTTTTGAAAAACTCGTCCGGTTTGGCAGTCTCGAGAATGCGCCCGGCGTCGATGAACCAGATGCGGTCAGCCACTTCACGGGCAAAGCCCATTTCATGGGTGACGCAGAGCATTGTCATGCCTTCGGCAGCGAGGCTCTTCATGACAGCGAGCACTTCGCCGACCATTTCCGGGTCGAGCGCAGACGTCGGTTCGTCGAACAACATGACCGGCGGTTCCATGGCAAGCGCCCGCGCGATGGCGACGCGCTGCTGCTGGCCGCCGGAGAGCTGGGCCGGGTAGGAGCTGGCCTTGTCGGCCAGGCCAACGCGATCAAGAAGCTTCAGCGCCTTGTCATGGGCAACAGCCGGAGAAACGCCCTTCACCCGGATCGGCGACATGGAGACATTCTCGACCACTGAAAGATGCGGGAAGAGGTTGAAGCTTTGGAAGACGAAACCCACCCGGCTGCGCAGGGCATTCAGCTCCTTTGCGCGCATCTGGGCATGGATGTTCCTGCCATCCAGCATGATCGAGCCGCTGCTGATCTCCTCCAGACGGTTGATCGTGCGGATGAGGGTGGACTTGCCGGAGCCCGACGGTCCGCAGATGACAACGACTTCGCCACGGGTGACGTTTTCGTTGACATCCTTGAGCACCTGATAATCGCCATAGCTTTTGCAGACCTGCGAAAGCGTGATGGTGTATTCCTGAGTGGCGGAAACTGGCGCGGTCATAGCTGCTCCGTAACGATATTGGCGGGGGCCGGTGCGTCTGCCGCGAGCTTGCCGCGCGGGCCTGCCCGCCGGCGGGCGATGCGCCGCTCGAGAAGATTGGCGACATGGGTCAGCGACCAGCAGATGATGTAATAAACCAGCGCCAGAATGAGGAAGACCTGGAAAGGCTGTGTCAGGAGCTGGTTGTTCACCTGGTTCGCCGCAAAAGTCAGGTCCGGCACATTGATGACATAACCAAGCGTCGTGTCCTTGATGGTGGACACGAAAGTCGAAATGAGGCTCGGGATCATGTTGTAGAGCGCCTGCGGCAGGATGATATAGCGCATCGCGCTGAAATATCCGTGCCCCAGCGCCCGCGCCGCATCCATCTGTCCGGCCCCAAGCGATACGATGCCAGCGCGCACAACCTCGCTCATGAAAGCGCCCTGATAGATGACGAGCGTCGCCAGCATGGTAACGAAGCTCGGCACATCCGCCCCGGTCCACAGCGGAACGAGAAAATAGCTCCAGAGGATGAGCATCAGCAGCGGAACGCCACGGGTAAAATACACCACGGCGGTGACTGGCCAGCGCAGGAGCCGCCATTTCGACAGCCGCGCCAGCGCCATCAGGATGCTGACGGGAAAGGCGAGCGCGATGCTGAGCGCCGACAGGATGAGCGTGTTGGCAAGGCCGCCCAGTGGGCCGTTCGGATATTGGCCAATCAGCAGAAGCAGCCAGTAATCCTGCACGATTGCGATCATGTCATGGATCATGCCCGTGCCCTCCGCAGTGGATCGACACGCATGGAGATATAGGCTCCGAGACCCATGATCAGCAGCGAGAAGAACAGATAAAGCACGGTGGCGACCAGATAGACTTCAAACGTCCGGAAGCTCAGATTTTCGACTTCCTTGACCGCATGGGTGAGTTCCGGTGCGCCGATCAGGACGCCGAGGCTGCTGTTCTTGAACAGCGAGGTACTGTGGTTGATCAGCGGCGGCAGTGCGTTGCGAACGCCCTGCGGCATGATGACGAAACGCATGGCCGAGACATAGCTATGCCCGAGCGCACGCGCCGCTTCCATCTGGCCGGGATTGATGGAACGCACGCCGGAGCGCAGATCTTCGCTGAAATAGGCTGCCTGACAGAGGCCGAGACCGATAATGGCGAAGATCGCTTCGGCATTGTGGCTGGAAAGCCAGTTGGCCAATCCGCTTGGCAGCAGCGTGAAGACGCCGAAATACCACAGCATCAGCTGCACGAGTGTCGGAACGTTGCGGTGATAGGAAACATAGGCCGCCACCAGCGGATCACCGAAGCGGAAAGGTGACAGGCGAATGGCAAGCAGCACAATGGCCAGCGACATGGCGAGCAGCCATGAGCCGGCATAGATGATGAACGTCATCTGGATGCCATGCAAAAGCATCGAGACGTAGTCCGCATTGCTCAGGATTGCCCAGAGGTCAAAACCGCTCACGCGACTTTTCCTCCGGCTCCGCCCGCCGCGGCCTTATTTTCAGCCGGTCGACTTTCAATCGTCTGTGGCTTGGCAGTCTGCAGCCCGCCCATGACCTGAAGCGTCGGGGTAATTTCCATGTGGCCGATATTCATGGCCACGGGCGCAGCGATGGCAAAGGCAATCGCTTCAGCGATATCGGATGCCTGCGGCAGCTCGAAACCATCGATGAAGCGCTCGCGAATGCTCGGATCATCACCATGCACATGGTTGAAGATATCGGTTGCGACGCGGCCGGGGCAGATTTCCGTTACCCGCACGCGTTTGCCGAAAGCATCGATGCGCAGCTGGTTGGACAGCATCGCCACGCCCGCCTTGCTGGCATGATAGATGGAGTTGCCGCCGAAATTGTAATTGCCGGCGATGGAAGAGATGTTGATGACATGGCCACGATCGCGCGCCACCATGCCCGGTACTACCATGCGGCACAGATGCAGCACGGCGCGCAGGTTGACGTCGATCAGCAGATCGATATCGCTTTCATCCGCCTCCAGAAACTTCTTCGGACGATCGACGCCGGCATTGTTGACGAGGACATCGAATGCAACCTCACTGGTGAGCTTCGCAAGCGCCGGCCGGTCCGTCACATCAATGACGTGGGCAAAGCAGCCCGTGCGCTTCGCCAACTGATTAAGAGCATCCGCACTTCTGGCAACCGCATGGACTTCCAGCCCCTCACGGCAAAGGCGCTCGACAACGGCGGCGCCAATTCCGGAAGATGCGCCGGTCACGAGTGCGGTCTTGTAGTCTGAGAATGGCATGTTTGTCCCCTATCGTTGACCAAACATTAGTGAAGCTTTCATCGCTTGCCTAAGACCGATTTTTTTTGGAGTAATAAGCAACTTGTATGGATGATGGATGCGAGCGCTACTTTCGACACTGCATCAGTCCGGCCGGCGAAAAGGCACAACCGCCGCGCCACCGCCCCAAGCGGCGAAATCGCCTAGACGACCGGCGTCGGCAAATCTTTCCCCGCAAAATGAGCGTCCAGATTAGCGAGAACCAGAGCGCCCATTTCCAGCCGCGTTTCATGGGTCGCAGCGCCGATATGTGGTGTGAGAACCACATTGCGCATGCCGAACAGTGCCTCGGGAACATGCGGTTCGTTCTCGAAGACATCGAGCGCCGCACCTTTCAACCCACCCGCCATGAGAATATCGACCAGCGCCTTTTCATCGACGAGCGATCCTCTGGCGACATTGATGAGGGCCCCGTCCGGCCCCAGCGCCTCCAGCACCTCTCGGTTGACGACATGTTTCGTCTCCGACGTCGCCGCCGCTGCGACGATCAGGACATCGCACGCACTCGCGAGTGACACCGCTGTCGAATGATATTCATAGGCCACGTCCTGCTTCTGTCGGCTGAAATAGAAGATTTCCGCATTAAAAGCCTCCAACCGTACCGCAATGGCACGACCTATGCGGCCAAGCCCGTAAATGCCGTAACGCCGCCGCGAGGCCTTGTTGCCGAGCGGCATCTCGCTTCTTTTCCATGCACCGGAGCGGACATGGTGGTCCGCATTGACGAGTTGGCGCAGCAGCATGACACAAAGACCGATGGCAAGATCGGCCACATCTTCGGTCAGCACATCCGGTGTGTTCGTCACCCTGAAGCCGCGTGCGCGGGCCTGATCGAGATCGACCTTGTCAAAGCCGACGCCGTTGATCGCGACGATTTCAAGAGCGGGCAGGCAGGCAGCGAGTTCAGGGGCGACCCCGATATGGCCGCCGGTAACGACAGCCTTTATCGACGCCGCCTCCGCCTGCAGAAACGCCTGTTTGTCGGATATTTCGTGCCATCGATGGACCCGGAAGCGCTTTTGCAGTTCAGCTTCTATCTGTGGCTGAAGCGGATAGGTTTGCAGAAGATCGGGCTTCATGCGCGCTCCTTAGCCGCGACCGACGAAAGGCATGCCGCTCGCCATCACGGTCATGGTCAGCACATTCGCTTCAAGTGGCAGCGAGGCCATGTGGACCACGGCCTTGGCGACGATGCCGGCGTCGATGGTCGGCTCAATGGCGGTGCTGCCATCCGCCTGCAACACGCCGGTCGCCATGGCGCGGGTCATCTCGGTGCTGGCATTGCCGATATCGATCTGCCCGCAGGCGATGTTGAACGCCCGACCGTCCAGAGCGGCGGATTTTGTAAGTCCGGTAATGGCGTGTTTGGTCGCTGTGTAAGGCGCGGACCGCGGACGCGGCGTGGTGGCCGAAATCGAGCCATTATTGATGATGCGCCCGCCCTGTGGTGACTGCGCCTTCATCTGGTGAAACGCCGCCTGCGTGCAGAGGAAAGCGCCAGTGAGGTTGGCCCCGACCACCGCGTTCCAGGTTTCGAACGGCACGTCTTCGATATGGACCGCCGGTGCCGACATGCCGGCGTTGTTGACCAGAAGATCGAGACGGCCGAAACGACCGGTGACCTCGGCGAACAGCCGTTCGACATCGGCCGGAACGGAAATATCGGCCGCGACGGCCAGAACGCGGTCTCGATGTTCGCGCCATTCGCCGACAGCGGCGTCCAGAATCTCACGCCGCCGCCCCGTGATCGCAACGCTGTAACCATCTTCCAGAAGCGCCTCGGCAATCGCCTTGCCGACGCCTGTTCCTCCACCCGTGACGAGCGCGATCTTTCCCCCACTCATGCTGTTTTCCCTTCCAGTTCATCTTCCACATGCGCCTGAATGATTTCGGCAAAGGATGTTTCCGCCCGGAAGCCGAGGGACAGAGCGAGCTGCGGATCGTAATCCTCGGCCCAGCCGTCGACGATCCGGATGATCCGCTCGTCGGGAACACGCTTGATAAGCGCCACAGCCTTTTCCCCAGCGAAGGCACGCAGAGCCTCGATCTCGTCGGCAACCGTGGCCGAAAGCCCCGGCATGATGAGATTGCGACGAACGCCAAGCCCGGAAAGATCGACGGTCGCGGCGCGCAGCAGGAAGGCGACGGCCGAACGCGGGCTGGCGAACCAGTGGCGCACGGTATCGGCAACGGGCAGCACCGCTTGCTGGCCCACCAGCGGTTCGCGCAGGATATTGGAGAAGAAGCCGGAGGCGGCCGCGTTCGGCTTGCCGGGGCGGATGCAGATGGTGGGCAAGCGGATGCTGACGCCATCGAAGAAACCACGACGGCTATAATCCGCGAGCAAAAGCTCCACGATCGCCTTCTGCGTACCGTAGCTGGTCAGCGGAGCCGTCAGGAACTCATCGCCGATCACCTTCGGGAATGGCGAGCCGAACACGGCGAGCGACGAGCAGAACACCACGCGCGGCCGGTATCCGTCCTTCTGATGCTCCAGTCGAATGGCTTCGAACAGCGAACGTCCGCCATCGAGATTGATACGATAGCCCTTCTCGAAATCGGCCTCCGCCTCGCCCGAAACCACGGCGGCGAGATTGAAGATCACATCCGGCCGTTTTGCGATCAGCTTTTCGGCCACGCCGGCATTCGACAGATCGCTGCGCTCGAGGGTCACCGTGCCGCCAAAACCTTTCGGTGCAACCGGCTCGAAAACATCCGTCAGCGTCATTTGGCTGATCTTCACACCGCCAAGCGTTCCATCCGCGGCAAGGCGTTGTGTCAATTTACGGCCGATCATTCCGGCCGCGCCGATTATAAGAATATGCATGGTTCACCTTTGATTGACCGGCATTGCCGGCTCGATTGATTGTCAGTCCTCGTCACCCTGAAATACCACTTCGCGGCGGCGCATGATCGCCGGCATCGCCATCATGATGACGACGATGGCAGACAAAGCGAGCAGGGTGGCGCTGATCGGATGGGTGACGAATGTCGAAAAACTACCCTGCGAGATCAGCAGCCCGAGGCGCATGTTCTGTTCCAGAAGCGGACCAAGCACGAAGCCCAGCACCAGAGGTGCCGGCTCACAGCCAATCTTGCGCAGGAAGAAGCCGACGATGCCGAAGACCGCGCAGAACAGAACATCGACGACGCTGTAAGACAGGCCATAGGCGCCGATGGCGCAGAACATCAAAATGGCGGGGCACAAAAACCGGTAGGGAATGCCGAGAAGGCGAACCCAGATGCCGATCAGCGGCAGGTTCAACACCAGAAGCAGCAGATTGCCCACCCACATGCTGGCGATCAGCCCCCAGAAAAGGTCTGGCCGCGACTGCATGACTTCAGGTCCCGGTGTAATGCCCTGGATCATCATCGCGCCTACCATCAGCGCCATCAGCCCGTTGGCGGGAATGCCGAGCGTCAGAAGCGGAATGAAGGAGGTCTGCGCGCCGGCATTATTGGCGCTTTCCGGCCCCGCCAGCCCTTCGATTGCGCCCTTGCCAAACCGGGACGGATCCTTGGCGATCTTGCGTTCCAGCGCATAACTCGCGAACGAACTCATGATCGCACCACCACCGGGCAGCACGCCGAGGAAGGAGCCGAGCGCGGTACCGCGCAACACGGCGGGAAAGGCCTGTTTGAAATCCTGCCGGGTCGGCATCAGCGATCCGGTCTTTGCTGCCCCTGCATCCCGCTCCACGCCCTGCTGCAGGTTGAAGAGAATTTCGCTGACGCCGAGCAACCCGATGGCAAGCACGACGAAGTCGATACCGTCGAACAGTTCCGCCATGCCGAAGGTAAATCTTTGCTCCCCGGATGTCGGATCGATGCCGACGAGGCTGAGCGCGATACCGAACGCGACCATGCCGACCGCCTTGACCGGTGATCCGCTCGACAGGAACACGGCAAACAGCAACCCGAAGATCACGAGACTGAAATAATCGGCCGGCCCGAAGGCGAGCGCAACGGCAGAAAGCGGCTTTGCGACAACGACGATCAAGACAGTCGCTACCGTTCCAGCAAAAAACGACCCGAGCGCCGCCGTGGCCAGCGCCACACCCGCCCTGCCCTGCCGGGCCATTGCATAACCATCGATGCAGGTGACGACGGACGAGGATTCGCCCGGCAGGTTGACGAGGATCGCCGTTGTCGAGCCACCATATTGCGCGCCATAAAAAATGCCCGCGAGCATGATCAGCGCCGCCGTATCCGGCATCGTATAGGTGATGGGCAGAAGCAGCGCGACGGTGGCGGAAGGGCCGATGC
This sequence comes from Agrobacterium sp. O3.4, assembly GCF_041414895.1. Classification (NCBI taxonomy): domain Bacteria; kingdom Pseudomonadati; phylum Pseudomonadota; class Alphaproteobacteria; order Hyphomicrobiales; family Rhizobiaceae; genus Agrobacterium; species Agrobacterium sp. O3.4. The sequence continues at coordinate 113,982 of NZ_JALPZP010000002.1, read as the reverse complement.
CCGGCAGGATGCCGATCATCGTGCCGAGCGTGACGCCGAGCAGACAGTAAAAAAGGTTTATCGGCGTGACGGCCACACCGAAACCGAGAACGATATTGGAAAGAAGATCGGTCATGGCAGCAACGGTATCCTCTGTCCGAGGCCGACAACGAAAATGAGGATGCAGGCAAGAATGAGCACCGCCGAAAGCAGCAGAACTTCAACCGGCCGGATCCTGCCATAGGCGATGCAGGCGAGCACGATCAGCACGAAAGCGGCGGCAATGAAGCCCAATGGCTCGATCAGCAGCGCAAAACCGACAATGCCGGCGACCGCCAGAAACGGACGCATTTTCGGCGCCACCCAGGCTTCGGACGGTGTCTTCCCCAGCAAATCCTGCAAAAGCAGCGTGATGCCGAGTGCGAACATTAAAGCCGCGATGACCGTCGGCATATAGCCGGGTCCGGGCTGGAAATTAGTGCTCATGCTCAGCGGCCGCGCGCCGTAATAAAGCCCCGCGGCGGCCACCAGAAAGAAAGCCCCGGACAGAATATTCGCCGTCAGTTTCGAGCCGTGTTCGGCCATGATTATCTCCCCTCCATATTGAGAAATACGCCGCGCCTCCCGACACGGCGTATTCAGATGCCGGATTGCTGGCTCAGTCGGCCCAGACACATCCCTTCGAGCGCATCATTTCGTAGCGATCCTCGATATCCATCTTGCCCTGACGGTGCAGTTCCATCATGTGGTTCTCGTGATCGTCGCGCTCCCGGCAGGCCTTGACGAGTTTCGAGATATCGCTCTCGCGAACGACGACAACGCCGTCATCATCACCGCAGACGATATCGCCGGGGCTGATCAATTCGCCGCCCACCACGACCGGATGGTTGATGGTGCCGAGCGTGTCCTTTGAGGTGCCCTTCATGCAAAGGCCGAGTGAGAAAACCGGGAAACCGATCTCGCGCAGACCCTTTCCATCACGCACGGCGGCGCTGACCACGAAGCCGACAATGCCCTTGCCGATGCAGGCGGCAGCCAGCACATCGCCGAAGCCGCCCTGATTGGGATTGTCACCGCCATCGATGACCAGCACGTCACCGGGCTTTGCCAGATTGATGGCCTCGAAAATCATCAGATTGTCGCCGATATGGCATTTCGCGGTGATCGCAGGGCCGCAGATTTTCAAGCCCGGCTTGATCGGCTTGATACGATAATCGAGCGCGCCAAGCTTGCCCTGCGCCTCATGAATGGTGGCGGGGCTGAACTTGCTGATCGCCTCGACATCGGCCCTCGAAGGGCGCTGGAAATTGCGGATGACATGGGCCATTGGCCGGGTTCCTTTCAACAGTGGGTCATGCCCGGACCAAACGCGGCCCAAGCGTCATTTTGATTAGGGGTGAGAGAAGCGGTCGGTACCGGCCGCTTATTTTGTCCAGGGCTTGCTTTTCCAGAGCTCGGCCAGATTGGCGTTGCCCTTCTTGAGCGCCTCGGCAAATTCGGCCTGGGTCAGCGGCAGCATGGTCAGTTCGCGCTTTTTGGCGTCGGCAAGATAATCCGGGTCCTTCAGCGCCTTCTGGAAGGCATCAACCAACTTTGCCTCCACATCCTCAGGCAGACCTTTGGGCGCTCCGAAACCGGCAAGCAGGCTGAACTGAACATCGTAGCCGGCCTCCTTGAAAGTCGGAACGTCAGGTGAAAGCGGCGAGCGCTCGGTACCTGATGTGGCCAGTACACGAAGTGCGCCGGAACGATTGTCGGCAAAAACCTCGTTGAGGTTCATGAAACCGAGCGTGACGTGGTTACCAAGCATGGCGAGCCTTGCCGGTCCGCCGCCATTGAAGGGTACGAAGTTGAGCTTCACGCCCGCCGCATCTTCAAACAGCAGAGCAGTGATCTGGCTCGGATGACCGATGCCGGTCACGCCGACGACGACCGGGTTCGCCTTGGCCGCTTCGACGAATTCCCTGGCGGTCTTGATCGGCGACACCTTGTTGACGGTCAGCGCCAGATCACCGCCGATCTGGTTTGCGAGCGGCGTGAAGGCGTCCTCCTTGTAGCTGGCGTTGCCCTGCACGATCGGCGAATACATGGACGGAAAATTCAACGCACCGATGGTGTAGCCATCAGGCTTGGCATTGGCGATATAGGTTGCGCCGATCAGCCCGCCGGCACCTTCGCGGTTTTCCACCACGACCGATGTGCCGAGATATTTTTCAAGATAGGGCACCAGCGCCCGCGACTGGATATCGGTGCCGCCACCGGCCGGATAACCGATGACCAACGTCACCGGCCGCTCCGGATATTCCGCCGCCGCCCCTCCCGCAGCAAAGATTCCCGCTGCCGCCAACACACCAAGCAGAGATGTCTTCAAACGCATATCTTTTCCTCCCCGATACGCTTTCACCGGGGAGGCTAGGAACAAGCCATCAACAACACAAATACCGAGTTTTCAAACTATCCATACAAATCTTTTATGGGTTGAAAGAAGGTTCGCGCCTTGCGACCGACCGCAGCAGGTCCCGAAACAGCCTGAAGGTGCGCTCATCCACCTCCCTGCCCTTCAGTAGATGGATGGAGCGATAAATAACCGGATCGGTTATATGCGCGGCCTGAAGCTGGCCGGCCTCCTGCTCCTGCTGAACCGAATTCCATGACAGGATCGTCGCACCGATGCCGGCGCCGACGGCACGTTTGATCGTATCCTGCCCGTCTATCTCCATCGTCACATTCAGGCCAATACCGGCGCGGGTAGCGGCCTCGTCTATCGATTCGCGCAGCGGATTATCCCTCGGCGGCAGGATCAGATTGAGCTGAGCCGCAGCCTCAAGCGGCATCGACCGGCCGAGTGGCCTTGAGGAAACTGCAAACAAGCTCTCCTTGACGATGAGATCGTCGGCCTTCTCTTCCGCACCGACAAGCGCAACCGCCATATCCACCTTGCCAAGACGAATGAGTCGCAGCGATTCATCATTGCGTGCCTCTATCAGCCGCAGCGAAACCTTGGGCATCGAAGCGGCAACTTCACTGATGATGCTTGGTGCAAAGGCCGTGGCCCAGGAGGGGATGAGGCTCAGCCGGATCACCCGCTCATCCAGATAGGCCATGGCGCGAATTTCCGCTTCCGCCTGCCGAACTTTCTCGGTGATCTCCCGGGCATGGGCGAGAAGCACTTCGCCCTTCTCCGTCGCCTTCACGCCGCGCGCCAGCCGGTGCAGCACGGAAAAACCCACCAGCCGCTCCAGTTCCGTGATGTGGTGGCTGAGCGCCGGCTGGGCGATCCCCAATTGCCGCGCCGCAGCCGACATGGAGCCGCAATCGGCAATCGCGACCAGATATCGCAGCCTGCGCAAATCCAACATGCCCGCTTCCACCTCCCGCCGGTTCAAGAGGTCATCATGACACCAAATCGCCGCCATGACCTAGGGCAAAAAGCCCTTTTCCGCGGAAGGTGGGCAATGGGGCAAGTGATGGGGTAAGACAAGATTCTTATGACAGCCGGCTAAGGCTTTTCTCTGCTTCTTCCCCATGACACGGTCCTGGCTGCGATGGGGAGCGGAATGGATCCTAAGACCGGTATTTTGCTCAAGCTGACGGCCATGCTGGCATTCACAGTCATGTCCGCCTGTGTGAAGGGCCTGGACGGGGCGATCCCGGTTGGCGAAGTTGTCTTCTGTCGGGGATTTTTTGCCCTCATTCCCCTCTGTCTCTGGTTCATCGCCTCGTCCGAGCGGATAACCGTGCCGGCCCGGAAAAACATCGGCAGCCTGCTCGCGGGCAGTTCGGCCGGGCTGGGCGGCATGTTCTTCGGCTTTCTGGCGCTCGCCTATCTACCGCTGGTGAATGTCACAGTGTTGAGCTACACGACGCCGCTTTTCACCATCATGCTGGCAGCGCTGCTCTTGCGCGAAAAGGTGCGGATTTACCGATGGTCCGCCGTGCTCACCGGCTTCATCGGCGTCTTTATTACCTTGTCACCCAATCTGGTCTTTGATGCCGCATCAGGCCCGACCCAGATCGACGGCGTTGCAATGATCGGAACCGCACTGGCACTGACCGGTGCGCTTTGCGCTGCCTTTTCCTCCATCGCTGTCCGCCACCTGAACAGTATCGAAAAGCCGTCACGCATCGTGCTCATCTATACGCTGACGGGAGTTGTCGCCGGCTTCACCACGATCATATTTGGATGGAAAATGCCGGATTTTCACCAGTTCCTGCTGCTCGCTGGCGGCGGCCTCGCCGGCGGCATCGGCCAGATCACCATGACGCTCAGCCTGCGGCATGCCCAGGCCTCGCTGCTCGCGCCTTTCGATTATACGACGATGATCTGGGCGATCGCCCTCGGTTATCTCCTCATGGCCGAAGTTCCGACGGGCGCGACCATCGTCGGCGCACTGACAGTCATTGCTGCCGGACTGTTCGCCATGTGGCGCGAAAACCGGCTGGCGAAACAACCCATCACGGAGCCGAAAGCGTAAGCTCATCGGTGATACGCTTTTTATGCAGCCGCCTTTCCCGCCATAACGTGAACAAGCCGGCAGCAACCACGATCGATGCTCCCATAATGGTGGTGAGCGCCGGCACCTGATCCATGAAGGTGTACCCAATCAACAGCGCCCAGATCATCGTCGTGTAATCGAACGGCGCCAGCAGCGACGCCTCCGCATAACGCAAGCTGAGCGTTACCAATATCTGCGCGGTTCCGCCGATGAGACCGGTGCCGATCAGCAGTGCCCATTGCCACGCGGTCGGCATTGTCCAGCCCATCCCGATGCTCGCAAAACCGATGACGGTGGTGAGCAGGGTGAAATAGAAGATGATCGCGCCGGTATTTTCCGTCTGCGTCAGATGCCGGATCTGGATCATCGATATTGCGGAGAAAAAAGCCGCCGCGAGCCCGAAAAGGCCGCCGAGCATGGCGACGCGGGTGCCAGAAGTGATATCCGCAACATCGAAGGAAAAATGTGGCGACAGGATCAGCACGATGCCGCAAAGCCCGAAGACCACCGCGGTCCAGCGGTACATCCTGACGACTTCCTTCAAAAGCAGCACCGCCAGAATGACCGTGAAGAGCGGTGTCGCGTAGCTGATGGCCGTAGCATCGGCGAGCGGAATATAGGCCAGCGCCAGATAGCTGAAAACCATGCCGCCGGTGCCGGAGAAACTCCGCACCAGATGCCCGCCAATGTGGCTTGTGGCCACCTGCCTCCGGAAACCGCCCTGCGAAGCCATCCACAGACAGAGCGGCAGCATGGCCACCGCCGACCTGAAAAAGACGACCTGGCCGATGGGGATCTCGCCCTTGAGACCGCTGATACAGGCGCCCATCAACACCAGAGCAAGTGCTGCGGAGATTTTAAGGAGAATGCCTTTGCGGGGTTCCATGGTTCGTTCCTTCGGACGTCTTTGAACCGTTTCACCACGCAAAGGCTGGATATCAAACCTCAAAGCAGTGTCCATAGGAACTTCGTCTGACCCCATTAATGCTGCCCACATGGTAGCTATTGCTGATGGACAGGCTGCGGATTCCGCTCCGTTTGCCCGTCGCCGTGGGGATACAAAAAGACGTTGGAAACCAATATGGATCTGGAAAAGATCAAGAAACTGATCGAGTTTGTCGGCTCTTCGCGAGTGTCCGAATTGACCGTGAGCCAGGAGGGAACCACGGTCCGGATCATTCGTGAAAACAGCGCCGTTTCACTGCAATCGCCATCCCCGCAGCCCCAGCCTGTTCCGGTGGCGCAAACAGCATCCGAGACACCGCGCGCCGAAGAACAGGCGCCGGCCTCCACCGTCACCGCTCCGGTACCATCCGGCATCGTCGCAGCGCCCTCATTCGGTCTTTTCCATCGCGCGCCAAGCCCCGGCACGCCGCCTTTCGTCGAAGCCGGCGATGAGGTCAGGCATGGACAGGAACTCTTCATCATCGAAGCAATGAAGGTGTTCAACACCGTGAGAGCCGAGCGCAGCGGCAGGATCGCCAGATTCATTGCCAATGACGGCGAAGATGTCGAACTCGGACAGCCGGTGCTGGAGTTCGAATGATGAACGCGTCACTCCCAAAGGCAGCGGCCGAACAAAGAGCATTCGACAGTGTCCTTATCGCCAATCGTGGCGAGATCGCACTGCGCGTGCAACGCGCCTGCCGCGAACTCGGCCTGAAGACCGTCATGGTCTATTCGGAAGCCGATAAGGACGCAGATTATCTGAAGGCGGCCGACACCGCCATCTGCATCGGCCCCGCCTCTCCCGGCCAGAGCTATCTCAACGCGCCGGCCATATTGCTCGCAATGGAGCTGACCGGCGCTGGCGCGGTTCACCCCGGTTATGGTTTTCTATCCGAAAGAGCGTCTTTTTCGGAGGCCGTGGAGGCGGCGGGAGCGGTCTTCATCGGCCCACGCGCCGACGCCATCCGCACCATGGGTGACAAGATCGCAGCGAAGCGGGCGATGATGGAGGCTGGCGTGCCCTGCGTTCCGGGCCCCGATTCCGCCCTGCCGGATGACATGGCCGAAGTCTCGAAAATCGCCGCCGACATCGGTTATCCCGTCATCGTCAAGGCGGCCGGCGGCGGCGGTGGGCGCGGCATGCGCGTCGTTCGAGAGGCTTCCGCCCTTCAGGATGCCGTTCTCGTCACCCGCGAGGAAGCAAGCCGTGCTTTCGGAACGCCGGAACTCTATATCGAGAAATTCCTCGAACATCCGCGTCATGTCGAAATTCAGGTTCTCTGCGATGGCCAGGGCGGCGGCGTCTGGGTGGGGCTGCGCGACTGCTCGATGCAGCGCCGGCACCAGAAGGTCGTTGAAGAAGGCCCTGCCATCGGCATCCCGCCTGATGTGGCCGCTTTCGTCGGCAATCGCTGCGTCGAAGCCTGCCGCCAGATCGGTTATCGCGGCGTCGGTACCTTCGAGTTTCTTTATGAAAACGGTGAATTCTATTTCATCGAAATGAATACCCGCCTGCAGGTCGAACATCCGGTCACGGAAATGACGTCAGGTGTGGATCTGGTGCGCCAGCAGCTTCTCGTCGCTCTTGGCCATCCGCTCGAGATTTCGCAGGAAGACATCACCTGCGAAGGGCATTCGATCGAATGCCGCATCAATGCCGAAGACCCCTATAATTTCATTCCCTGCCCCGGTCTGATAACGGCCCTTCACCTGCCGGGCGGCCCCGGCGTGCGGGTCGATACCCATGTGACGGCGGGTTATCGGGTTTCGCCCCACTACGATTCCCTGATCGCCAAGCTCATCGTCCACGCGCCGACGCGCGAACAGGCGATTCTGCGCATGCGCCGCGCGCTTGGCGAAATGCGCATCGAAGGCGTCTCCACCAACCTGCCGCTACATCGGGAAATATTGGACGACCCGGCCTTCTCCGAAGGCGGCACGGATATTCACTACCTCGAACATTGGCTTGCAGCGCGGAGTGCCCAGTGAAACGACAGCCTGTTTCCATATCCCGCTACAGCAAGCCCGGCACGATTGCCGATCTTGCCGCTCACCTCGAGCGCAACAACGTCTCCGCCATCGAGATCGAGACCCCCGATGGGTCACTGAAGATCGTTGCCATGGCAGGCGGTCAGGCCTCTGCGGCACAGCAGCCCATTGAAGCGACCAAAGCGCCGGTAAAGGCGGGGGATATTCTTGCCCGTGCACCGATGGCCGGCATCTTCACAGCCGCCCATCCGCAGCGCCCAGACCGGGCGGTTCAGGCAGGACAATCCGTAGCGAAAGGCGAGATCGTCGCATTCATCGCGGCTGGACCCGTGCTTGTTCCGGTCATCGCCGAAAAAGCCGGCACCGTCAGCGAAATCGTGGCGGAAACTGGTGTGCTTGTCGGCTATGGCTCCACCCTTCTCAAGACCGAAACATGATGGTGACGTCGATGAGCAACCTCCCGCTGAAAACGCCCCACCTCACCCCCGCCCATCTGGGCCTGCCGAAAATCTCGATGATAGGCAACAGGACCTTTCTGATCGAAGCGCCCGGCGAGCTGGACCTGCCCGCCCAGCGGCGTATCTGGGCGCTGACGCGTGCGCTGAAAGATCGTCCCGAGGTGCTGGAACTCATACCCGGCATGACCAACCTGCTGATCGTGCTGCGCGGTACGCCTGAAGATGCCGGGCATCTGCAGGACGAGCTTCTCGACCTCTGGCAAAGGACGGCGGAGCTCGATCTTCTCGGCAAGACCATCGAAGTGCCCACGACCTATGGCGGCGAACACGCCATCGACCTTGCGGCGATCTGCGATTATTCCGGCCTACCCGATAAGGAGGTCGTGCGCCTTCACTTCGAGCGCACCTATACGGTTTTCGCCGTCGGCAGCGCGCCCGGTTTCGGTTATCTCGGCGGTCTCGATCCACGCATTTTCATGCCGCGCAAGAAAGTCCCTTCGCTGCGCATGCTGAAGGGCATGGTGACGATCGGCGGCATGCAGTCCGGCATCTCGGTTCTGACCGGGCCAAACGGCTGGAATTCGCTGGGTTTCACCGAAATCACCATGTTCGACGCCACGGCCGAACAGCCAGCTGTGCTGGCGCCCGGCGACCGGGTTCGCTTCCTTCCCGAAAGGATCGAACTATGATCCATATTCTTGCCTGCGGACCGCTGAACACAGTGCAGGATCTCGGCCGCGCGGGTTACCGCAATATCGGCATCACCGCCACGGGCGCGATGGACCCGATTGCGCTCAGGGTCGGCAATCTTCTCGCCGGCAACGGCGAAGAGGCCGCGGCGATTGAAATCCAGACCTTTCCTTTCCGCATCGAATTCGAAGAGGCGCTGACCTTCGCGGTAACCGGCGCGGATTGCGCTGCACGGCTCGATGGTGCGGATTTACCGCCTTACTGGTGTGTGCGGGCCGAGAAGGGTCAAATCCTCGAGCTTTCGACCCCGCTGAAAAATGCGCGGGCCTATCTCTGCCTTCAGGGCGGCGTCGATGTTCCGGTGGTGATGGGATCGCGCAGCACTTCTCTTCGCGGCTCATTCGGCGGTCACGAAGGACGGCATCTCACCACTGGCGACAGGTTGCCCGTTCTGCCATCCGAGTCACTCGCTCTGCCTGCAAGCGGCCTTGGCCTTACGCCGCTTGCAGAAGCGATGCCGGACATGTTTCCGGTGTCCGACACCGGCGAATTGCTGCTGAGAGCCATTCCAGCCGCCGAACATGATCTTTTCGGCGACAACGCCGAACGTTTCTGGTCGGAAGCCTGGAAAATCACCTCACAGAGCGACCGCACCGGTTACCGGCTGGCCGGAACACCGCTGACCCTTTCGGCTCCCGTGGAACTACGTTCCTATGGCGTCATCCCGGGCGTGGTTCAGGTGCCGCCAAGTGGCGAGCCGATCATCCAGATGAGCGACGCCAACACGGCCGGCGGTTATCCCAAGATGGCCGGCATCATCGACAGTGACCTGTGGCGTCTCGGCCAGGCCCGCATCGGCAGCCGCATCCGCTTCGTGCAGGCAACGGTACGGGAGGCGCTGGAGATCGAGAAGGCGATCGACGCCTATTTCGCGGATATCCGCAGAACCCTGCCGCTGGTTACCGCCGCACTCGGCACGCTGACAAAACGATAATCCTGAAGAACAAGGAGAGGGAACCATGAAGATCGATGTTAATTCCGACATGGGCGAAGGTTTCGGCGTCTATAAGGTCTGCGACGACGAGAAGCTTATGGAAGTCGTCTCTTCGGCGAATGTCGCCTGCGGTTTCCATGCCGGCGATCCGGAAATGATGGCGCGCATGGTGCGTCTGGCCAAACAGAACGGCGTCGGCGTCGGCGCCCATCCCGGCCTCGCCGACCGTCTCGGCTTCGGCCGCCGCGAAATTCCCGTCGACGCGGAAGAAATGGAACAGCAGGTTCTCTACCAGCTCGGCGCGCTTTCGGCGATTGCCAGGGCGCAGGAGGTTGCGCTCTCCCATATCAGCTTCCATGCCGCCATGGGCAACATGATCAATCGCGATGCGGCGCTTGCCGAACGGATCATGAAAAAGATCAGGGCGGTCGATCCCAATCTCATCGTCTTTTCGATGCCGGACATGCTGATCGAAAAGGCGGCGCTGGATTGCGGGCTAAAAGTGCTCAATCTCTTCCTCGCCGACCGCGCCTATGATGTGAAGGGCCAGCTCGTGCCACGCAAGCTGCCCAATTCCGTCATCAAGGAAGAGGGAAAAGTTCGCGCGCGGGTGCGCCAGTTTCTGGAAAAAGGCACGGTCACGACCATCGAGGGCGAGATCATTCCCGTTCGCGCCCGGTCGATCCTTGTTCACAGCGACACACCCGGCTCGCTGGAGCTTGCCCGCACGGTGCGTAGCGAAGTGGAAGCCTGCGGCGGCAGCGTCGTGCCGGCTCGCGAAGTGATCGCCTGAAGCGGGGGCACGCCTCATATTCTGACGTACCAAAAGTTACGGCACCGCATTCCATTCAGGAGCGCGGTGCCGTAATTTTGCCGGCTATGCAATTACGATGTGGATTTGCGCCCTTCACAAGCCGGGCCGCATGAGCGCCCCGGCCATAAAACCATCAATTCAGCTGGATCACGTGGTTGCTGTCGCTCGTCCAGCTCAGTCTCACCCGGTCACCGGCGGCGCTGACGGCATTGGTGAAACCTTCCGTCTGGGTCTGCCGGTAAGCGATCATCGGCTCGCCATTGTCGAGACGCAGATAGTAATGCAGCATGAAACCGCGATAGACGACCTGCTCCACCCGCGCCGTGGTGGAATTGCTGGCGTTTTCATCTACGCCCACCGCAAGCGGTGAGACCGAGATCGCTTCGGGGCGAACGGTGACGACGACCTTTTCGCCCTGAACCGCCCCAATATCCTCAACATCGAGCCGCACGCCCGAACCGGTGACCAGCCTTGCGGAACGACCATTGCGCTCTGCCACGCTCGCCTCGAAGAAGTTCGAAGCGCCGATGAAACCGGCGACGAAGCGTGTCAGCGGCTTCTGGTAGATTTCGCCGGCCGGTGCGATCTGCTCGAGATTACCATCCCGCATTACGGCGATCTGGTCCGCCATGGTCAGGGCCTCGTCCTGATCGTGGGTTACCATGATGGTGGTGAGACCAAGTCGCTGCTGCAGGCTGCGGATTTCAACCTGCATGCTTTCTCTCAGGCCCTTGTCGAGTGCGCCGAGCGGCTCGTCGAGAAGCAGCATGGAAGGTTCGATCACCAGGGCACGGGCCAGAGCCACACGCTGCTGCTGGCCGCCGGAGAGCTGCGCCGGCAGCCGGTCTCCGAAGGCATGCAACTGAACGAGATCGAGCGCCTGTTTAACGCGCCCTTCCCGGTCGGACTTGGAGATACCCCGCATCTCGAGACCGAAGGCAACGTTTTCGGCAACGGTCATATGGGGAAACAGGGCATAGTTCTGGAAGAGCATGCCAACGTTGCGGCGGTGAACCGGGGTGCGCGTGGTCGGCTTGCCGCCGACCACGATTTCACCCGAGGTGGGATCGACAAGCCCCGCAATCATGCGAAGGCAGGTCGTTTTCCCGCATCCGCTCGGACCGAGAAGCGCGAGAATCTCCCCTGCCTTGACGGTCAGCGAAACATCATCGACGGCAACGACCTGACCGCCGTAGTGTTTGGTCAGTCTTTCCAGGCGGACTTCTACGGATTTCATCAGCGTTCCTCAGCCGTTAAAAGTCTGGTTGTATTTTTCGAGCCACTGGGCGCGGCGCGGAATGATGTATTTCCAGTCCGGCGTGAAGAGGTTCAGCGATTCCATTTTCGCTTCCGGATAAGCGAGGAATTTCGCGGTATCTTCGCCAAACGAGACATCCTTGACCGAAGGCGCGCTGAGGGTGGCTTCCGAAAGCATCTTCTGCACGCCGGGGTCGAGAATGCGGTTGATATAGGCAAGCGCGAGATCGCGGTGCGGCCCGCCCTTTACCAGCGCGATGGAGTTGATGCCGGTGAAAGCGCCTTCCTTCGGGAAGGTCATGTCGAGCGGCACGCCCTTCTTGGTGTGCGGATAAACCGCCTTGGAATATTCGATACCGCCGAAATCCGCCTGGCCCTGCGCCACCATCATCGTCTGCGCTTCCGCGTCATAGATTGAGAGCACGTTCGGCTTCAGATCGGCCAGTTTCGCCCAGCCGGCATCCGTATCATATTGCGCTTCTTTCAGTGGCTTGCCGGTTGCAAGGGCGGCCGCCACCATCAGCATCAAAACGCTTTGCGTGTTCTTCGGTGTGTTGAGCAGCATGCGGCGAGCATATTTCTTGTCGAACATCTGTTCGTAACTCTCGAACGGCTTGCCCGTCGTCGGATTGTAAAACAGGCCGGCGATAGAGATCGCAAAACCGACACCGAAATTGTCTTCGAAAAGATAACGGGAATAGACATTCTTGAGGTTGGGGATTTCGTCCATCGGCAATTGTTCGATCAGGCCTTCCTCCTTGGCCTGGGGAACGCCGACATCGTCCATCGACATCACGCTATATTGCGGATTTTCGCGGGTGGCGCGCAGCGTGGCGATATTGGCAAGCGTCGCGCCTTCGGTTGTCAGCACCCGGCACTTATATTCCTTTTCGAAAGCCGGGATGACTTCCTTCTTGATCAGCCCGCCCTGCGCCGAATTATAGACGCCGACATACATGGTGCGGTCCTGTGCGGAAGCCGCGGTATAAAAATAGGGTGTGGCGAGCGCGCCTGCGGCGACTGTCAGGAAACTGCGCCGTTTCATGATGATGGTCTTGTCTGTCATTTCCGGTACCCCTCTTGTTGTTGATTTACATAGCCATTGCCCGGCGCAGACCCACCAGCCTGTCGAGGACGAGCACGACGGTCACCGCCAGAAGGATGATGATGGTGGACATGGTCGCGACCGAAGGATCAAAGACCGTGCCGATCTGGCGATAAAGAACGATGGGCACGGGCAGGTTCGCGGAATCGGCCAGCCACATCGAAACGGGATAATTGTCGAAAGAAACCATGAAGCAGAAGATCGAGCCGGAGGCGACGCCGGGCGCGATCTGCGGAAAGATCACTCGCGTGAAGGTTTTCCAGCGGGTGGCGCCAAGCGTGCGCGCCGCTTCCTCAAGGCTGACATTGACGAGCTGGAGGCTGGTCAGCACCGTGCGGATCACATAGGGCGAGGTGACAACGGTGTGGGCGATCAGAAGTTTCAGCTTGGTATCCATCCAGCCATAGCCGGAAAAGAGCTGCAGCAGCGCAAGACCGGTCACCAGCACGGGAAAGATCAGCGGCGAAAGCAGCAGCCCTTTCATCAGCGAGCGGCCGATGAATTTTCCCCGTGAGAGCGCAAAGGCTGCGGGAACACCGAGCGCCAATGAAAGAATGGTGGTGGCGACAGCCAGCGCCGCGCTGAAGGTCAGGCCGGCGGTGAATTCCTCGTTCTGCATTACCGCCGCATACCAGCGGAAGGTGAAGCCCTGCGGCGGGAAGGTGACGAAGTAGCTGTCGGAAAACGAGATGGCGACGACGAGGACAATCGGGGCCAGGATGAAGACCATCATGGCGGCAGTGACCGCATAAAGGACGATGGCGGAAGTGCCTGTCAGCTTGTTGTTCATGACGCGCTTGCCTTGATACGACGCCCGCCGAGCAGCCTCATCGAGACGGCGTTGATGAGAATGACGATGAAAACGAGGATGGTGGCGATGGTAGCGCCGAAGGGCCAGTCATAGACCGCGAGAACCTGTTGCTCGACCATGTTGCCGAGCATCTGCGAGCCGGGACCGCCGATAAGGGCGGGAATGACATAAGATGCCGAGGCCAGAGAGAAGACCAGCGTGAAACCTGCGACGAGGCCGGGAAGGCTGAGCGGGAAGGTGATCCGCAGGAACACTTTCCATGCCGGCGCACCGAGCGTGCGGGCAGCCTGCTGCAGGTTCGGATCGATCTTGCCAAGCGCGGAGGACAGCGGCAGCACCATCATCGGGAAGAAAATGTGCAGGGAGCCGATGATGACGGCAGCATCGGAAAACAGCAGCGTCAGCGGACTGTCGATAATGCCGAGATTCATCAACACATAATTCAAGAGACCCGTTGGGCCATTGCCGAGGATGAGCTGCCAGCCATAAGCGCGAACCACGACGCTGACAGCCAGCGGTGCGATAACAATCAGCGTTATGATGCGGGTCGTGGTGATATTGCCGCGCACGAGAACGGTCGCGACCGGATAGGCCAGTATCGCGGCGATGATGGAGGTGATGAGACTGATACGGATCGTCGCCCAGAGCACCTTCTGGTAAAGATCGACCTCGAAAAACCTGATGTAATGGGCAAGCGTGAAGGGTGTACCGATCAACCCCTGCGAATTCTGCGTCATGACGCTGAAGGTCATCAGGCGGATGGCCGGAAGGAAGAAAAAGAACAGCAGAAAGATCAAAAGCGGCAATATGAGTATGCCGGGCGAAAACAGCCGACGTTCAATGGCTTTCCAGCCGGAGATTCCACGGCGTGGCGGGGCATGGGGTTTCATGATCGCAATATCCGACATCTATACTCCCGTCGCGTTGAATACGGCACGAGGCATCGCGTTGAGCCGAACGACGGGGTCGTCCGAGCCCTATGACTAGAATTTGCTGGGTGTGCTCCCTGTCCAGGTATCCGGTCTTTTGCCGATACCCGTCGCATGTTTCTGCTTGCTCGCGTCGGTTACCTCTTTGGGCAATATTGCCCGACGCGTCGTTCCCTTGGTTGTTACGCAGAGCTTAGGGTCTAAGCCGACGGGCTGCATAATATTTTATTGCTCTGAGGTCATCGCATACGAATATGGACTTCACATCCGTCTGAAGGCGATGCATCAAAATCCTGTATGACCTCACATCGAAGTCGTATTGGGGAAAAGGCGGAAAATTCCCGTAACCTCTTTGTCATGCACTGGCATCGCGACGATGCCTGCCTTCACCGTTACAATCGGAAATCATCCATGCCCACTATCGCCCAGCGCCTCAACAACGTCACCGTTTCGGCCTCGCTCGCCATGACCCAGAAAGCCCGCGACCTTGCAGCTCAGGGCATCAAGGTCATCAGCCTGTCTTCCGGCGAACCGGATTTCCCGACCCCTGCCCATGCGGTCGAGGCGGCGCATGCGGCAGCCCTTGCCGGCGATACGAAATATCCGCCGGCTGACGGAACGCCTGCTTTGCGGGCCGCGATCCAGCGAAAGTTCAAGCGCGACAACAATCTCGACTACGATCCAAGCCAAATTCTGGTGGCAGGCGGCGGCAAACAGATCATCTTCAACGCCATCATGGCAACCTGCGACCCAGGCGATGAAGTCGTCATCCCCGCACCGTCGTGGATCAGCTATGCCGATATCGTCAAGTTTGCCGGAGCGGTGCCTGTGCCGGTGGTTTGCCCGGAGAATAACGGTTTCCGCCTGCGGGCCGAAGATCTCGAGGCCGCCATTACCCCGAAGACCAAATGGCTGCTTTTCAACTTCCCCAACAACCCCACCGGTGCCGCCTGCTCCCGTGCGGAGATGAAAGAAATCGCCGAGGTCATGCTGCGGCATCCGCATGTCTGGATCATGACTGACGACATGTATGAGCACCTCATCTATGACGACTTCGAATTCTGCACCATCGCCGAGGTCGAGCCACGCCTTTACGACCGCGTCCTGACCGTCAACGGCGCATCGAAGGCCTATGCGATGACCGGCTGGCGCCTCGGTTTCTGCGGTGGCCCGAAAGATCTCATCAAGGCCATCAGCAACGTCAACACCCAGAATAGCGGCGGTGTCGCCACCATCGTGCAGGCTGCCGCCGTTGCGGTTCTCGACGGCCCGCAGGATCTGCTGAAAGAGCGCGCCGATATCTATAAGACGCGCCGCGACTTCGTGCTCGGCAAGTTGGCCGAGATCGACGGCCTTCGCTGCCACAAGCCCGAAGGCGCCTTCTATATCTTCCCGAACATTGCGGCGCTGATCGGCAAGACCACGAAGGGCGGCACGAAGATCGAGAACGATACCGATTTTGTCATGGCGCTGCTCGCCGAACATCACGTTGCGACGGTGCAGGGCGCGGCCTATGGCCTGAGCCCCTTCTTCCGGCTTTCCTATGCCACGAGCATGGAGAACCTCGCCGAAGGCTGCGCCCGCATCGCCGAATTCTGCAACGGAATGAAATAGGGAGAACAGCATGCTGGGAGGAAGTGGCCGTGTGATCATGGTTTCCGGTGCATCGCGAGGCCTTGGCCTTGCGATCACCACAAGGCTTCACGAAGCCGGTTTCACCGTCGCGGCGGGAGCGCGAAATCCATCCGCCGTTGCGGTGAAGGACAGGCTTTCCGCCGACCGATATGATGCGGAAGAGGCGGGATCGGCAGAAGCCTGGGTTGATGCCGTCGCCGCCAGATACGGCCGGATCGATGGGCTGGTGAATTGCGCCGGCATCAATCCCAAGGTTCGGGTCATGGATACGGGCGAAGAAAGCCTCGACCAGATGTGGCGTATCAACGTCAAGGGTCCGCTCAGGGTCACCCGCGCCGCCATCCCTCACCTCGTGAAGACCGGACAGGGCAGGGTCATCAATGTCGCCTCGCTGGCGGGGCGGCGTGTCGGCTCGAATGTCGGTTATGCGATGACGAAATTTGCCGTCGTCGCGCTTACCCACGGCATCCGGCAGGAATTGTGGGACAGCGGCGTGCGCGCCACCGCCCTCTGCCCCGGTTACATCGCAACCGATATGACAGCTGGCGAAACCGAAGTCCGCCGCGAGGATATGACCCAGCCGGCAGATCTCGCCGAAATGGTGGAAACGCTGCTTTGCCTGCCGAACAATCTTTCGGTGGCCGAATTGCTGGTGAATTGTCGCAAGGAATCGATGCTTTAGTCTTTTTTCACGCGCCGGGCCGGAAAACAGGCCGGCGCGTGATCACAAGCCGGTGCGCCTTTATTTCAGCGTTTCCGCCAGCTGCAGCAGTATTTCCTTCACGGCAAGCGCGGGCTCGGAGAGCGGCGTATTATCCGATACGCAAAAGGACAGGGTTTCCTCGATCATCGGGCTGGCGATCTGCCGGACGACAATTTCCTCATTGGATTCCGCCACGATACGGTCGGCGATAGCCTTGGGCGTTATGGTCGCGCCAAGCCCGGCATCCACACCACGTGCGATGGTCCTTACCGATTCCAGCTCGGCCATCACGAGCAGATCCTTGCGGCTGCGGGTGAAGGCGAGATTGATGGCCCGGCGCACGAAATTATAGGTCGGCGGCAGAAGAAAGGGCAGATATGCCAGATCAGCAACTGTGATAGGTGCATCGCCGGGCTCCACGCCGAAGCTGCGATGCACGACCAGCACGAATTCCTCACGCAATAACGGCGTGAACTTGACGCCACGGATCGGCCCGGTGCCGTGGATCAACCCCATCTCCAGACGACCATTCATGATCATCTGGCTATAGGGCTGGCTGACGCTTTCCGTGATGTGCAGCAGAATGCCGGGATGAAGCCGTTTTGTTTCCTCCATCAGACGCAGCGCCAATGTGGCGGCGCTGCTGAAGGGCGCAAGCCCGACCGATACCTTGCCGGACAGCACCGCGCCCGCTTCCAGCGCCTCCGCCTGCGCCTGCTCCATCTGACGCAAAATCACCTGGGCATGCCTGTAAACGACCTTGCCAGCATCGGTCATGACGACGCCCTGCTGGCTTCGGGTCAGCAGTTTCTGGCGGAAATGTTCCTCGATGCTCGCCAGCTGCTGGCTCAGCGCCGGCTGGGCGATATGCAACACATCCGCCGCTCTTGTTATGCTCCCCATATCGACAATCGTTATAAACGATTTCAGACGCCTGATATCCATCTGCTGCTGCTTATCCCATTACTGCTTGCAGGGATAAGATGCGCAATTTGCCGATAATGTCCATCTTGCATTTCCCCGCCTGGCCCCGCCCGCATTGCGGCACGGGGACAGTGATCCACACTGTGCGTGAAGAGGACCGTCAGGCCGCCATTCAGGCTGCCTTCAGAGACCCCCGATAAACGTCCGCTCCCGAACCGAGTTCAAACTGGCCGAGCAGCCGGTTCAGCGCATCGACCTCCCCCGCCAGAGTGTGGCTTGCGGCAGTCATTTCCTCGACCATCGCAGCATTTTTCTGCGTGTCCTGATCCATCTGGTTAACGGCGATGTTGATCTGCTGAAGGCCGGACGATTGCTCCTGCGCGGATTCGACGATCGCGGCGACGTGCTGATTGATCTCCTGCACCTCGGCGACAATCACGTCGAGCGCCTTGCCGGTATCGCCGACAAGATGCACGCCCTCCTCCACCTGCTGGTTCGACTTGGTGATCAGCGACTTGATCTCCTTCGCCGCACCGGCGGAGCGTTGCGCCAGCTCGCGGACCTCCTGCGCGACGACTGCAAACCCCTTGCCCGCCTCACCCGCACGCGCCGCCTCAACGCCGGCATTGAGCGCCAGAAGGTTGGTCTGGAAGGCAATCTCATCAATTACGCCAATGATGCTGGAAATCTCGTTTGACGATTTCTCGATCCGCTCCATGGCGATGACCGCCTGGCGTACGACCTCGCCCGATCGTTCGGCGCCGATACGCGTGCGGGAGACGAGCCGACCCGCCTCATGCGCCCTGCTGGCGGCATCCTTCACCGTGACAGTGATCTCTTCAAGGGCTGCGGCCGTTTCTTCCACGGCGGCAGCCTGCTGCTCCGTGCGCCTTGCCAGATCATCGGCCGCCGCCTTGATTTCATGAGCGCCCGAATCGATGCCGGAGGCGTTTTCCGACACGCGCAGCAGCGCATTCTGCAACTTTCCGGAGGAGCCGTTGAAATCATTACGAACCGCATCGAGCTGTTCGACAAAGGGTTCATTGATACGGCACGACACGTCGCCCTCGGCAAGTTTTGCCAAGGCGTAGGCCAGACTGTCGACAGCAAACCGGATGTTGCCCGCCTCATCGGCGGCCTGGCGTTCGCGGGTCAAGCGCTCCTGTTCCCCGAGAGTGCGATTGGTCTCTGCTTCCTGCTCAAGCGCGGCCTTTTGCCGGTTGCTTTCACGAAGGACATCCAGCGAGCGGGCCAGATCACCGATCTCATCCCTGGTCGCAATATCCTTCAATGTCAGCTGGAGGTTTCCCTGTGCGATCTGGGCGGTCTCACCGATGATGTTCGTGATGCGGCCGATGAACCGCCGGGCAATGAACCAGCCAGCCAGCGCCAGAAGCACCGCTGCCGTCATGATCGTCAAGGCAGCATCGCGCATCATCGCATGCAACTGCGCAAAGACCGTATCTTCCGGCACCGAGACGATTGCGTACCATTTCATGTCCCCGGTCAGCGTGACCGGCGAGGCAACGTTAAGCGAAACCGTTCCGTCCTGCGCCGTCATTTCCCGCTCGACGCCGGGATTGGCGATCAGCTGATCCCAGCCGGCGGTTTGCGTACCGCCATCCGCGAGGCTTTTTCCCATTATCGCCGCATCCGGATGGCTGATGATCTTGCCGCTGCCACTGACAAGGCTCACGAAACCCGTTCCCATGGGCCGAATGGTCGACAGCGCCTTGCTCGTTTCCTCCAGCGAAAGATCGAGGCCAGCGACCCCCAGTGGTTTACCATCGACGACAACCGGCTTGGCAACCGAAGTTATAAGAACCTCCTTGCCGTCGATCGCATAAGCATAGGGTTCGATGACGACGGTTTTCTTCTGTGTGAAGGGCAGTTGATAATAATCACCCGGGCCTGCAGTGGTATAGTCCGTCAACGCGGTATTGCTTATTTTGCCACCGCTGCGCACCCAATAGGGCACATAACGACCGGTTGCGTCATATCCCGCCTTGTTGACGAAGTCCGCATCCCTGCCATCGAAGGCGTTCGGCTCCCACCCGGTCCAAAGGCCAAGGACTTCAGGGTTGTTCGCCAGCATGTGCTGGATAAGCTGATCAGCCTTGCTCCGATCGGCCTCGCCCGACTGCTTCATGGATTCCAGAACGGAAGCGAGACTGTTGACGATATGAATGGTGCCACCGATCTTCTTTTCGGTCACCAGGGCTTCGGCATGCGCTATCTGCCGCATACGCTCAAGGCTGTTGGCCTTTGTATCCTCAAAGGAGCGATAAAACAGCACGGCAGAGGCCGCGATTGTTGCAATTACGCCGCACGCGGCGACCGCGAAGATATTGCGGCCCGTAGTCGATTTAAACAGCATGCCCTTCCCCCCAAAAGTCCCTGCCGCGACGGCGGACGCCGCTACGGGTGCCCGCAACTGTCAGTGATCGGGCTGGAAGGTAATATTAGAAAACTATGCTTAAAAATTACTTTCCACCCTGCATTTAAGCAGTTCAAGGGAAGTGAGATACATCATGAAGTTGTATTATTCCAGTATATACAAAATATTGCGCGATATTCGGAATCTCGAAAACGCAATGCGGTGCGCGTGATTGCGCACCGCGGGGCCGGAAGTCTCTATTCCTGCAAGCGAAGAGCATTCCAGAAGCCTCGCAACTGGCCGGTCAATTGTGTGTAGAGACCATAACGCCGACGGTAATGCCGAACTTGGTTCTCTTTCGGTTCGTAGGCGCTCGCCACGCGCGTCATCGCCGCAACCGCTTCCTCATAACCGGGATAGAGACCGACAGCGACGGCTGCGCCGATCGCCGCCCCAAGCGCACCCGTTTCGCGGGCTTCGGCGACACGCAGGGGAATTTCCAGCACATCCGCCATGATCTGCGGCCAATGCTGGCTGCGGGAACCGCCGCCGGACATCACGGCATTTTCGACCGGCAGGCCGGCTTCACGCAGGACACCGATATGGCGACGATGTTCGAAACAGACGCCTTCGAACAGGGCACGCAACATATGACCTTCGCCATGCCAGCCGGCCAGACCGTAAAAGCCGCCGCGGAATTCCGCACCCAGCCGCGAACCGAAGATGAAGGGGTGAAAGAACGGATCGTCGGCGCGCGGCGTAACCGAGCCGACGAGGTCGTTACACCGGTCGAAGGCATGATCGCCATGGTCGTCGCGAATGCGGTGTACGTACCATTCGAGATTGGCGGCGGATGTGGCGCTGGATTCGATATTGACATAGCGGTCCCGGCCGAATGTCGTCACCATGAAGACATCCGGGCTGATGACCGGTTTGTCTGCGAAAACCTGATTGATGCTCCAGGTGCCGGCAATGATGGAAGCTTCCCCTGCATTGATGACACCCGACCCCATGGCGCTGGAGACGACATCGAAATACCCGCCAATGACGGGCGTGCCTTCGGAGAGCCCGGTTGCTTCTGAAGCCTCGCTTGTGATGCGGCCGACGATGTCAGCCGATTCCACGAGACGCGGGAAAAAGGCAACGGCATCATCAAGCCCATAAAGCGACAGGAGTTCCCGGTCGAGCCTGGCTTCGGGGAAGGCAAGCAATCCCGCACCGCTGAGGTCGGAAATGTCATTGGCAAGGCAGCCCGTCAGACGGAAATTGACGAAATCCTTGCAGAACAGCACCGTTCCGGTCTGCGCGTAAATGTCGGGTGCATGCCGTTTTACCCAGGCAAGCAGGCTGGGCGTTTGCGCGGGCCATGGCCGCTGCAGGCAGCGTACCTGCAGCAAGTCTCCGCTTTTCCCGTCAAGCTCGGCCGCAATATCAGCGGCACGGCTGTCGAGCGACTGGATTCCGAGCAAGGGCTTTTGCCGCTTGTCCAGCAGGTAAAGACCATTGCCGTGACCGGCGCATCCCACCGCCACAATGCTTCTGGGATCGACCGAGGATTTTGCCAGAAGCTGGCGGATCGCCTCGCAGCCATTGCGCCATAATTCTTCAAGGTCGCGCTCGACATAACCGGGCTGCGGAAATGTCGAATGGCCGTCGATGGCATGTTGTGCGACCTGCCGGCCCGCCGTGTCGAACAGCACGGCCTTGATGACCGTGTTGCCGACATCCAGACCCAATATGTGATTTTTCTCAGCCACGATTATAGATGTCCCATGCTTCCTCACCGCTCGCACCCTCATGGATGATGGCCATCAGGGCCGCAACAACGGCCTTCGGATTGTCATGCTGATAGATGTTGCGACCATAAACCAGTCCGTTCGCCCCTTGAGCCATCAAGGCCGCCGATTTTGCCAGCACGTTGCGCAAATCCTCTCGCCCTCCGCCTCGCACCAGCACCGGGCAGCGCGCCGCCTCGATCACCCGGTGAAAATCCTGCGGATCACTGGTGGGATCGGCCTTGATGATATCGGCACCCATTTCCGAGGCAAGGCGCACCAGCGTAACAATCTTTTCGGCATCGCCATCCACCTGATAGCCCCCGCGCACATCGTTGGGCAGCATTACCAGCGGCTCGATCATCAGTGGCATGCCGAAGCGGTGGCAATCGGCCCGCACACGGCTGATATTTTCGACACATTGGCGAAACAGTTCCGGCTCATCCGGCAGCATGAACAGGTTCACGACAACGCAGGCCGCGTCCATTTCCAGCGCGCCGATGATTGGATCGTGATAATTCTGGAGCTGCGACCACATGGTTCTGTGGCGCGTGGAATTATAGGGGTTGCCCATATCTATGCGCATGACGAGGGCCGGCTTGTCCCGCTCCGGCCTCTGCTGCAACAGATCTGCCTGCCCGTAGACCATCTGGATGGCATCGGGACCGGCCTCAACCAGCTTTTCGACGGTCTGCGGCATATCCTCAAGCCCGATGAGGAAACTCGGCTCGTTGCAAACCCCGTGATCGATGGCCACATCAAGGCATCCGCCATTGCGGAACAACCGGTTCATGCGCGCCTTTTTCGAAATCCGCATCATCATGCATTCTCCTTGCATCTGTGTTGAAGCATTGCCGGACTGACCCCATAAAAGGTCTCCAGCTCATGAATAAGCCGCTGCCGTTCTTCCACCGCCTGGCTTGATGACCAGCCCAGTTCCCGTGCCGTGACGCCGAGGATTGCGTCGATCAGATCCGCGTCGATGCGACCGGTTATGGCAAGTGTGGTTCGCCGCAGAATGAGATCGGTCAGGTGCCGGACATGTTCGGAACGGATCAGCCAGATCACCTCCGCAACCGTGACGGGCAGTTTTTCGCAAAGCGGTGTGTCATCCGCGCGGCCCCGGCAAAAGCCCATCAATTCAAGCGCACGTGAACCATAGGCCGACGCCAGATGTTCGGCCCGGTCCCTGCCGATCGAAAACTCCTCTGATAGCAAGGCGGGCAGACGTCCGGCACTGGTTGGAAAATTCCTGCCGCCGCCGATTGGGCGACCCATCGTGCCGGTCAGCCGCTTGCGTCCGAGAAAGGCCAGAACCTCGTCGGTCACCTGCTCACCAAAAGCCCTGAAGGTCGTCCACTTGCCGCCGATCATGCAAAGCTGCGGCGGATCGCCTGCGACGCGGTGAATGAAATGGCTGCGCGATATTCTCCCGGTAAAGGCGGCATCGCTGCGCGGTAGCGGACGTATGCCGCTGAAGCTAAAGACGATGTCGGAATGGTCGATAGCGATATCCGGAAAAACCTGTCGGATCGCATCGAGAATATAGTCGCGCTCCTCCGGCTCGCATCGCACCCGCTCAGGACGATCTACCTTTATATCGGTCGAACCCGCGAGAACCCGGCCGAGATAGGGAAAGAGGATACAGACACGGTTATCAGCATTCTCGAAAAAAATCATATGCCCGTTCAGGGCTTTGAGAAGCGCCTCGTTCGCCAGGATCAAATGGGATCCCTTGGTGCCGGAAACCGTAGGTTTTGCTTTCTCCGCAGTCGGAGCTTCCGTCAGCGCGCCGATCGTCTCGTCGATCCACGCACCCGTGGCATTGACAATGATCCGGGGCCGGATGGCCAGACTTTCTGACGTTTCCTCCACCCGAAGACGATATTCATCCCCGGTGCGAACAAGCTCCACATAGTTGAGCGCAATGCTTTGCGGTGCATCCGTATAAGTATCGATCAGGAGTTCCAGCGCTAACCGTTCAGGCTGGCTTATCCATGCATCGTAATAGGTGGCCGAATATCTGATGTCAGGTGTCAGGCCCGGCCAGTGCTGCAGCGTCTTGCCGGCGCTGCGAAACTCATGGCGGGGCAGGATCCGGTTTTTGCGGGTAACGAAGTCATAAAGCGTGAGGCCCGCCTTGATGGCCAGCGCCCCCCGGCTCGCGGGTTTGCCGCCGGAGCCGAAAAAGGTCGCTGCCGCGTTGAACAACCCGCTGAAAGTCGAGAAAATCGGGATCGTCGTCGGCAGCGGATGAACCATGTGCGGTGCGAGCGTCAACAGCGCATCGCGCTCCCGCAAAGATTCCGCCACGAGGCCGAATTCGCCGTTTTCGAGATAACGCAGGCCACCATGGATCATGCGTGACGGCGCCGCACTGCAGCCGGAGGAAAAATCGTTGCGCTCGACCAGCAGTACCCGCAAGCCCTGCAAGGCGAGATCGCGATAGGCGGCGATGCCGTTGATGCCGCCGCCGATGACGACGGCATCAAAATCACCATCTTGCCGGATGCGACGCAGAGCGTCCTCGCGAAAACTGGGCATAGAAATACCGTTCGCTGGTGGATGACCAGCGTCCCAATGTTGTTGACCGTTCAAAGCGACAGGAGAGACGGGCGGTGAAAATTATCTGCTATTCGCCGTAAGACCCGTCCCGACTACGTGTTCAGCTATCAAGCCCCACAAGATGCTCGGCAACGCCGGCGCTGATGAGGGCCACTTCACTGTCCGTGAGGCGCAGGCGGGCTGCCGCGGCGTTTTCGACCGCCTGGGCTGGATCACGCGCACCGCACAGTGAAAATGTGATGCCTGGCTGAGCAATCGTCCAGGCAATCACCACCTGCGCGACCGAGGCCCCATGCCCGGCCGCCACCGGTTCCAGCACACCCATCAACCGGGCGATCTTCTGACGGTTCGACTGGCTGAAACGGGGATTGCCGTGACGTTGATCATCCTCTGCAAAGATCCGCTCAGGCCCGACCTTGCCCGACAGCAGACCAAGCGCCAGCGACGAATAGCTGAGCACGGAAACGGCATTCTTTCGACACAGAGGCAGGAGCGTCGTTTCGATGTCCCGTTTCACCATGGAATATTCTTCCTGAATGGCATCGAGCGCACCGGTGTCGATATAGGCCTCAAGATCGCCAGGCGAGACATTGCTTGCCCCGATCGAGCGTATCTTTCCCTCCTCCTTCAGCCGCACCAAAGTCTCAACCGTTTCGGCAATCGGGGTCGTGGCGTCCTGCCAATGGGTGACGTAGTGGTCGATATAATCGGTTCCGAGCCGCTTAAGACTCTCTTCAACCTCATGCCGGATCGACGCCGCGCCGAGATAACGGTGAACGGGCTTGCCATCCTGATGGAAGAAATAAGCGCCCTCGTTCACATGCCAGACGAGGCCGCATTTAGTGACCAGCACCACCTTGTCGCGCCGGCCGGCAATCGCCTTGCCGACAATGGTTTCCGCAAGCCCCATGCCATATGCCGGTGCGGTATCGATGAGGGAGATGCCGGCATCGATGGAGGCTTGAATGGCGGCGATGGACTGCCGCTCATCAGTGCCGCCCCACATCCAGCCACCAATCGCCCAGGTGCCGAGCCCCACGACTGAAGCGCTGATGCCACTGCCGCCAATCGTCCGGGTCAATATAGCATTGTCCGTCACGAAGTTTCCCCTTCTTCCTGATCCAGTAAATAGCCAGCGATCGCCTCGTCCACGACGAGCGACGTCAGATATCGGCCCACAAGCGTGGCCGCCACCGGCCCTGCCTTGATGGCGCCCGCCGCCACACCAATGATGTTCGGGCACCGGGCAAGCTGCCCGGGGTCGAGCGCCACCACGCGCGAGTTGAGATCGATCCGCGCCAGCTGCCCGTCCGCCATGGTAAGGTGGGCGAGGAATTCCCCGGCAATGCCCGCATCCACCAGCGCCTGCCCGCCGCGGGCCACATCCGGCAGAAGGTCGTAATAACCGGAACCCGGCGCCTCCACCGAACCGATACCGACCAGCGCCACCTGCGCCTGCCGCGCCAGATCAAACACTTCGCGGATCGATGCGACATTCATCAGCAGATCACGCTGCTCCTCATCCTCGGCAAACAGCGGCGCATGCAGAAGCGAGGCGCTGCCGCCGAGCTTTTCCGCCAGCTGCGTGGCGAGATGGTTCACATCCGTATAGTGTTTGCCCTGCACACCGCCGGTCAGCGGCACCACCCGCACATCGAAGCGGCGCTCCGCCTCCAGGTTGTCGACAACCGCGCTTACCGCCTTGCCGCCGGTAATCGCGATTACGTCACCGTCCCGGATCGTCTCCAGCAAATGATTGGCAGCCACCCGCCCGACCATCTGCAGCGCGGTTTCGGGATTATCGGAAACCGTCGGCGTCACCACCGACTGCCTGAGACCGAAACGGCGGGTGATCTCGTTTTCGAGATCCACCAGCCGCTGATAGGGGCTGGCGATGGTGATCTTCACCATGCCGGCCTTGCGGCCGGCGGCAATCATGCGGTTTACCTTGGTATGGGAAAGATTGAGCCGCTCGGCGATCTCCGACTGTTTTACACCCTCGATGAAATGCAGCACGAGGACGGAATACACCTGTCTCTGTTGATCGAAGTCGTCCTTGATATCCAGCATGATCATCTTTCTCCAGTTACCTTCAGGCGTTCAATGCGCGCTCGATGGGCGCTCAGCGGCGACGCCTGACCAGATAGTGGTCGAACAGAACCGCTGTCAGCAATATGCTGCCCCTGATAATGTCCTGCCAGTAGACAGACACATTGAGCAAGGCAAGCGAGCTGGAAACGACCGACAGAAGGATTGCCCCGAGGATCGCACCTAGAATGGTGCCCGAGCCGCCCGAAAGGCTGGCGCCGCCAATGACCGCCGCCGCGATGACGTTAAGCTCCATGCCAATACCGAAGCTCGGCTGGGCGGACCCGAAGCGAGCCATGTAGATCACGCCTGCGACGCCGGCCAGCATCGAACACAGCGTGGTGGTGGCGAAGACCACCCGACCGACGCGGATGCCGGAATAGGCCGCCGCCTTGGGATTGCTGCCGGTATAGAACACCTTGCGGAAGGCGGTCGTGCGCCGCAGCAATAGATCGAACGAGACCACCACCACCGCGAAGATGATCAGCACCAGCGGAATTCCACCAAGCGCGCCCTGGCCGATGAACTTGAATTCCGGCGGCAGGGAAAAGAGCCCGAGCGGTCGACCACCCGTTGCCAGCAGGCAGACACCGCGGGCAATCACCATCACGCCCAGCGACACGATGAAATGATGCAGGCCGATAACCGTTGTCAGGAAGCCCATGGCCATGCCGACCAATGTGGTGAGGCAGATCGCCAGTCCGGCCGCCACCCAGGGATCGACACCGTTGAGGAACAGCCAGCCGGCGGCGACCATGGCAAGTGCCGTGACGGAACCAACTGACAGATCGATACCACCGGAGATCAACAGGATCGTCATGCCGACCACGACGATGCTTTCGATGGCGAAAACCATGGCCATGGCCCGCAGATTGTCCACGGTCAGAAAATATGGTGATATGAACGACATCACCGCGAAAAGCGCGAGGATGATGACGATCAGTCCGGTTTCCCGTGCTTTCAGCGCCGGCTCCCACCACGCAGTACGGCGAACCGCCGTCTCGGCAAGGCTTGAAGGTGTTTCCGATGTTGCCATTTTCCCGCTCCCTCAAGCCCCGGCCGGGCTATGCACAATATTGATCGATGCAAGCTGCATGATCTTCTCCTCCGTCATGTCCTCTCCCTGCACCTCACCGGCAATGCGCCCTTCGCGCACGACCAGCACGCGATCGCTGACGCCGATGAGTTCCGGCAGCTCCGAGGATATGACCACCACGCCGACGCCTTCGCGCGCCAGTTCCCGTATCTGGCGGTGGATTTCGGCCTTTGCACCCACATCCACCCCGCGCGTCGGTTCATCCAGAAAGACGACCTCGGGTTCCACCGAGAGCATCTTTGCCAGAGCCACTTTCTGCTGGTTGCCACCGCTCAAGGTGGAGACAGCGTCGCCAACGCTATTGGCCCGCAATTTCAGCCGCTTGCCCAACTCATCGGCGCGCTTCATTTCCTTGCGCCGCTCGATGAAGCCCATGCCGTTCGATATCCTGCCGACATCGAGTGCCGAGACATTTTCGGCGATGGACATATTGAGGAAAAGCCCGTCACCCTTGCGATCCTCGGACAGGTAGACGAGCCCCTCGCGGATGCTGTCGCGATAGTCCTTGAGCCTCAGCGGCCGACCGCGCAGCGTAACTTCGCCGCTGGGTTTCCCTTCCAGCCGGCAAACCGCTCGTGCGATCTCGCTTCGGCCCGCACCGATCAGACCGGCAAGACCGAGGATTTCACCGCGACGCAGATCGAAATCGACATCAAAAACCCGCTTTCCTTCGTTCAATCCCCGAACGGACAGAATGACTTCGTCCGACTTTTCATCGTCCGAGAGTTTCAGCGGATAAAGCTTATCCAGAACCCGCCCGACCATGCTGTTGACGACCTCCTCCGGGGAAATCTCCGCGATATTCGCCGTCTTGATGTGACAACCGTCGCGCATGACAGTGATGCGGTCGCAATGCTCGAAAATCTCCGCCATCCGGTGCGAAATATAGATGATCGCAATCCCGCGTTCCGCCAGCCGATGCATGATACGAAAAAGCGTCTGGGCTTCAGTTTCGGTCAGAGCCGCCGTCGGCTCATCCAGGATCAGGATACGGCAATCCAGCGTCAGCGCCTTGGCGATTTCGACTATCTGCTGTTGCGAGATCGACAGATCACCGGCGCGGCTGGCGGGGTCGATATCGCCGATTTCCCGCAGGATGGTTGCGGCCCGCTTGCCGAGATCGCGATAATTCATGAACAAGGAGCGGCTTTGGCCCGTCTCCGACATGAACATGTTCTCGGCAACCGAAATTTCCGGGCAAAGGGCAATTTCCTGATGGACAAAACCGATGCCGAGCCGGTTCGCCGCATTGGGCGAAGATATCCGCACCGGTTTGCCGTCCAGCAGGATTTCGCCGCCATCCGGCTGCAGAATGCCATCGATAATATGCATCAGCGTCGACTTGCCGGCACCGTTTTCACCCGCCAGCGCGTGGATTTCACCACGCCGCAATTCGAGTGCGGCACTGCGCAACGCCCGCACGGGGCCGAACGCCTTATGAATATTCGTCATGCTGAGGATGACCTCGCCCATAACGCCCTCCCGAAGCTGCTTCCCATTTGACCGGCGAGGCTCAAACCCCGCCGGTTCAAGGGCGACGCGTCAGCGCCCCTTCATATAGTCGTTGAGATCAAACGAAGCGGCATTCGCCTTGGTAATCACGGCAAAACCATTGTCCATCGACGGAACCTGCATCGGGTTGAAGCCCGACACCTTATAGTCGTTGAACGGGTCGATCAGATCCGAATGGGCACCCAGAAAGGTGTTCATGAAACCCATAAAGCCCTGTACGCCCTGATTAGGATTGATGGACATGTAGATATTGCCCTGCTTGATATGCTCGAGCGTCGCAGGCGTAATGTCCGCGTGCAGGATCAGGACCTTCTTCTTTGCCTCCATAACAGCGGCCGTCGCGCCTTCGGCCGAACCGGCCTCGGGAATCCACAGGGCGCCCAGATTGGGGTTGGCCTGCAACAATGCGCCAGTTGCCTGATAGGCGAGGTTCGAATCCTGATTGGTCGCCTGACGGCCAACCAGCTTCATCTGCGGGTAGGTGCGCCCCATATAATCGATGAGGGCGGTGACGCGCAGATCGTGGTTACTCTGGCCCGGATTTTCCAGAACCGCATATTCGCCTTTTTCGCCGATCTTCTTGACGATTTCATCAGCCGCGAATTTCGCCTCGGCAACATTGTCCGAGGTGATATAGGCGGTGCGCTTCGACTTCGGAGAGTCAGCCGCGAAGGTCGTCACCGACACACCTGAGGCAATAGCCTTGTTGATCGGTTCGATGAAGGGATCAGCCTGCATTGGATGCAGCAAAATGCCTTTCGGCTTTTTCACCAGTTCCTGTTCGAAGGACGCGATCTGCTTGGTGATGTCATATTCGGGCGTGCCAGTGAAAACAGCCTCACAGCCAAGCGCCTTGGCGGCCTGCTTGAACCCTTCAAAGACCGGCACCCAATAGGGGTGGCTGGAAACCATGACGTTCATCACATAGGTCTCACCCGGTTCGCAGGCGAATTTGCCCGCAGCGGCGGCCGGTGAAGCCACGCCAGCGGAAACCGCCACGGCAAAAACACCCGCGGCAACGGTCGATTTCAGAAAAGCCAACATATTCCCCTCCCAAGGACAATGAGCTAGTCCGCAATAAATTTTGAACTTTGTAATTTATTGCATGAGTATGAGATATCCGCAAACCGAGTGGGCGTCAATGTGGTTTGAATTTTATTTTGTTATGTGAAATTTATTGCAATCAACGCAAACGTTGTCGGGGAAGATTGGCGATAAGGTCCCATCGGGGGCAATCTGCCGCTTGCGGATATTCACGCTTCGAGACGTTGTGAAAACCTCTTGCGGATCATGTGGGGAGATTGAACTGACGCAGGCCAGAAACGAAAAAAGGGTTTCTGATCACTCAGAAACCCTTTTCATGAATTCGGATGGTGGGCGTGACAGGGATTGAACCTGTGACCCCTACGATGTCAACGTCTATGAACATCAACGAATACAGAGCTAGCTGATAGCAAATGCTACTACCGCCTGCCAGCAGCTATCCACCATTACCAACAGTTTCCAGAGGTTCACGTGTCACCCGCGTGTAGGTGCCCGCGCGATCACTGTCTCGGGAACGAAGGCGTGTCCGCGGCTCGCAGCTGGGGCTCATCTTTACGACCTCGCCCATTTTACGGCTAAAGAACAGCATCCATAGGAATCCTCAGTCGATGTCACAAAATAGCAAAGAAGCATTAGCGGTCAACAGTAAGGAACACGTCGAAAAAGCGATAACCACTGCTCAAAAGCACTCGTTCGCAAAAGCGCCGTCGCAAAAGGTTGGCGCTATCCAAAAACTCGTAGGTCAGCTCACCACTGCCGAACCTTACAACCACAATGGTTTTGTGTGGGCGAAAAGGCCACAAGCTTGGTGGGTTAGTACACTTGGCTTTTCGGTAGAAACGTTCCGCCGACTGATCTCTAAACCGCCGTTCGTTCGGGAATGTGTTTTAGACCCTGATACAGGCAAGAAAGTTACACTCATTCGTGAAGGCGTTTACGGGGTAAAAACCAAGAAGCACGTCCAAAATATCCTTGCCAAAATATGGCTGTCCAAAACTGGTCGGAGGATAAATGGTGCCCAATATGGCCATTTGGGTGGCCTTGCAGACGAGTGGGGTATGGAGAAAGCTCCAGAGATATTCAAGCTCGTCCTAAACGATGTACCAGCATTTATGGCGGGAGCAAAAATTCAGATCGCACTACTCGGTGACGAAGGCTACTTCCGATACTATGATGATTTCCCTCCGACGAGCTTCATTCTACGCTTTAACTCCGTCGGAATAGAAATGCATTTGATGAAAGAGCAAAAGGCTTACTCGGCGAAAAGCAGTCAAAAGACGCTATCAACGCTGACACACATCAAATGACCGAATGCATTATGCCCCCTATTGTAATATAAGATACCTATTTCTATCTTATATTACAGGGGACATAATATTTCGGTCAAAGATAGAAATAGGCCATACGCTCGGCAAGCCTCGCTATGGAGACGGGAAGAAACTTGAGCTTTCGGAGAAATTCCTTACCCGAAATAACAGGTTACAAGCTACGGGTTAGAGACACACATTGGCGGAACATAGCGTTTTCAGCTATCTCCTTTCAGCAAAAGAAAATTTCATTTTTTTAATTGGGTGAAAGCGTTCTAATTTCTTGAATAGACAGATTTGCTAGCTATCGTCCTTATTGGGTCGCTCGATGATGGATGACCTCCCTGTAACAACAAGGAGGTTTGAATGCCCGACATAAAATCTTTATTACCTGCAATCGACGCATGGACCGCCAGCTCATTGCTCCAAAAAGCTGTACGGCGTGGCGAGACAGAATACGCCCAAGCGGCGGCCATCAACTTCCACAAACTACGAGGCAATGCAATCTGGCGACGATTAACACTCATCGCCTATGAAGACATCGGCATCGGCGATCTCCCCCTTTGCGGCGACATTGCGCGATATGCGATTGATCGAAACGTCCGGAGACAAGCTGGAACAGATGGTGAGATAATTTTAGAGCTCACAAAGCAGATGAGCACAGCACCTAAGAATCGAGAGACCGACTACCTGATATGCACCGCTAAGCAGGCCACCTTCACAGAGGGCCTCAGAGCGTCCGTGGCGGGGAGATCAATAGCGCAGATGGTGGAGACAGCCACCGACCCCCGCACGCCGCTCCTAGAGCGCGCTACGGCAGCGTGGATGGCATCCGGTATCAACGGAGGCGGGCCACGTGTTCTATCGAAGGGTGATTTACCAAGCCTAATGCGGGCATTGGAAGAAATTGGTTTGCCACCCGGTGTGTCCACCGCAATCGAGGGGGCTTCTGAAAAGACTCTCGAGCCAATCGTTGTGATGGTGGCTCTGTTATGGGTAGCTATTCGCGAAACACGTGAAGCGCCAATGATATTACGGGAGCCCGCGCCACGGTCAGTGCTATGCGGAGGTTTGCCGAGTTACACCTTCGACAAACATACCCGATTGGGAAAGCAAGCCATAAGACAACTTTTACGCGAGAGCAGCGTCGTCAGGGACTGCATTGCTGACTTTGTGCCTGAGTATAAAGCGATCGAAGTGGCAAGCATGGCCGCATTCTATGCAGATGCGATAGCCTTGAACCACAGGATAACTTGGACCAAATCCGACGCGCTTTTCGCTCTTGGTCGTAAAACCGACATGACAAAGATAGGCACACCAGACCCAGGAGTAGAGGCAATCACAAATATAGTGCTCGCCAACCTCGACCACCTCAATGAAATTCGCAGAAGGCTCCGAGAGGCACCGAAATCTTATAACGGCTTGACCGGAACCGTCGCACTGAGGGATGAAGCATGAGCGATCTAACCCACGATAACTCTCATTATCAGGGGTTAAACCTCCTGAGATTTGAAAGCAGCGAAAATTTGCAATCAATTGCACAAGTCCCTGGTTTGGAATTTTTGGGAAAGTCAGTTCGAGAGTTTGTCTCCCAGAGTGTTGCGCTCAATACCCGTCGTGCGTATGCGTCAGACGTTGGGCGTTTCGAGCGCTGGGGAGGAGGAATTCCGTGCAGTCCAGAGCTCGTTGCGACGTATGTCGCCACCCATGCGAAAACCCATAAAGCAGCCACACTTAGAAGATGGGTCGCGTCACTTTCATACGCCCATAGCGCTATCGGCCTGCAGGACCCTACGAAGACCAATATTGTTCAGGCAACACTCAAAGGCATCAATCGTTCAGTTGGTGCCGCCCCCAAAATGGTTAATCCTCTTTTGCGGGATGATCTGCTTTCGATTCTCGATGCAATGGCAATTAACCCTCGTGATTTCCGCGACAAGGCCTTACTCTTAATCGGATTCGCAGGAGGCTTTCGACGTAGTGAACTAGTTGCCCTTGACGTCGCTGACATTAAGGTCGTTCGCAGAGGGCTCATAATCAACATTCGCCGTAGCAAGACAGACCAAGAGGGCAACGGCCGACAGATTGCCATCCCGTTTGGTAGAACTCGTCATTGCCCTGTTGCTGCGTTTGAAGCTTGGCTGGAAACGTCTGGCATCCGGTTCGGGCCCATATTCAGGCCAATCAACCGGCACGGACGTATTTCGGAGGTACGTTTGCGTGATGGCTCCGTTGCAAAGATAGTGAAAGAGAGAATAAGTGCCATCGGCGTCGATCCGTCGCTCTTCTCTGGTCATAGTTTGAGAGCCGGTTTCGCAACAAGCGCAGCACAGGCTGGAGCGTCGAGCTGGCAAATACGCCGCCAAACAGGGCACCAATCAGAGCAGATGCTGGCTCGCTACATTCGCTTAACGGAGTTGTTCGAGAGCAACGCTGCAAGCGCTGTCTTGTGAAGGTTTACGGGATGTACTGCGAGTCATAGGAGTCAAGTAGTGGCGATTCGGGATTCAATCGCCGCTATCTAACATTTAGCTGTCAGGATGGAGCCCGTCTTAATTGCGGTCGGCTTCTGACAAGACGATTACTTCTTCCGTGAGATTTTGCTTACAGAGCAAGTGTTGGATTTATATTTCCTATGGTTTCAGGAGGTGTCCCGGTCACATAGTAGTTTCCTGCGTTTTCGAGTTTCTTTAAAAAGCCACCGTCTCTGTCTGTAAGACCAATTCTTGAAGTCTCAGCGCCTGAAAAATCACAATTCGTAAAGCTGTTATTTTCGATAAAATCCTGCGCTAAGAATTTGATGTGGCAATCGATAAATGCGCATCCCTTAAACGACCAAGCTTCCTTTGCAACGACCGCCGTTTTCACTGTGGCATCTCTTAACTCCAGCAACATCTCCGCTCTGATCTTCTCGTATCTGGAGCCGGCGATGGTACCACCCGTTACTCGTAACCTCGAGCAGCCCAATATAGTTGGTATCGGTTTTTGAGGCTCCGAGCTTAAGTCGATTTTGATAGTTCTATTTGATGTGTGCCCAACTCCGCTCGCAGCTCTTAATGCACGGCGACAAGCCATATACTTGTAAATTCTATTTTTGTCAGCAGGGTCAGCGTGCGAAATTGCTCAAAATCGTTCTGGTCGAAGAAGGATGGTGTGAGCTAGTTCGTGCGTCTAAGGACATCGCATCCGTCCACGTGTGGGCTCATCTGGTCGCCGATGTCGAATTCTTCCAGCAATTTCCGAGAGGAGGTTGGAAGAGCCTTCTCATGCAGCGGTATACAATGGGTCCGTTGAGTGCTGCGTGCTTGATGGAACTCGGCATTCGTAATTATGCCGTCGACGATGTGAAAACGCTCGAAATCCGGCTGTATGGCGAATACTACAACGAAATCCTGAAACTTGACCTTCAGATCGGTCAAATCATCCGAGAAATGATCGACGATTACGATGATGCCGCAGCACTCAGCGTCGCGGACATGAAGGATGACGTCGTCAATCCTATAATAGCTGACCAATACAAAGTGCTGGCGCTGTTGGCTGAGCAGATCGCCAATTCGAAGGTTGATATCGAAACCATCAATGGGAAGATCGCCGCGCTCGATGCCCGGAAGCGTGAGATCGGTGAAGCAATCATGGCCAGTCGATCATCGACAGTGTAAATTGCTCGTCAATCCGTTTGCGTCACCGAAATTTTCAATCGTGCAATTCCGTTGCAATCGAATTTATCATCGGATTTCTTTTCGTGCGATTAACTGTGCGTCAATTCGTGCGTCAACGAAATTTCCAATTAATTTGACAAACACTCGTACATAGCCCATATCTCAATACGCCTTGTGTCATTTTATGCAGAGGGGTTTAACCTATTTATTTAGGTATCCCTCAGCCTGGCGTCTGTGTCGGTGGATTTTGAGCAGCGACAATGTCGTGATCTGATCTTACCGCAGCGGTGAAATGAAGTTCCGCATAGGCCTTAGATTTCGGCGGGGACGTATTCGTACGTCCCCGTTCGCATTTCTACGTCATATAATCGTTCGGAAACATGTTGATATGTTTGCGCTCTTTGATCGGGGTGGCCGTGCCGTGGCAATCATCGAAATTCCCGGCAATTTTTCCAGCTTCATTTGACACGTTGTAGTGCTTGCCGTGATCGTAACGCTTACCGAACCGGAGCCTGGATGTGTAAGCACACGCGTCTCCATGTGGCGGATTCTTCGTTTCAGGTAGCGCGTGGTGCTCTGGACCATACGAGTAGAAATGATCGTTATCGTCGACGTAATATGACGACTGGTCATTTGTTTTGATCGTTTTCGGTTTTTGTCGGTTTCGCATTTTTCCATAGAACTGATTGATCGACAGGGGCAGCCCCTTCATCGGAACCCCCTGCAGGAAAACCTTCAGCAAATCCTGTAGCTCGTCAGCGTCGAAATTTCTTAGCGGTAGAAGAAACATCTTTCGACGCTTCTCATTGTCAAACTCGCTCGCGAAGTAAGCGAACGTCTTGGATATCGGCGGCAAACACCGATTAAAATAGTTATGGACGCTCATTCCGCCGAGGTTGCGATCAAATTTGACGACGAAGAATATGCGACCAAGTTCCACAACGATATCGCTAAAGGTGTCGTCGAGGAGGATCACCGCTCCACTGACTTCATCAAAGCCGTTAGAAGCGTGCTCGAAAATCATCTTTTTCGCTTCAGCAGAGGACGCCGCCTTTATCGAGTAAACCTCGAATTTGGCAAAAATCTCCGGAAGGCCAACTCTTAGGTCTTTCGGGAATATGTTCGTTCGCTTTACACCGACATATCGGAAGACGTCGTCGGATTGCGTGACAACGATAAATTGAACGGTCATTTATTTTTCTTTGACGAGCTTTGCCAATACGAACGCGGGAATGACGACACCACGAAGGTCTTCATCATCCAGAGTAGCGAGCGCCTGCAGGAAATTCAGGACAACATACTTGTTGGAGCGCCGTCGTTCTTTGCTCTTGGTCTCAGCCACTTCCTGCGCCACTTCGGCGGCTTCAACGACCTGATCGAAGGAATACGACTGAGCCGCTGGTATCAGGCCGATCTTGGCCTTCTTCGACGAATGCTGAACGACCTTAATTCTGTCGCTCAGTCCGCTGGCAAACTGTTTCAACGTGAGTGGAGCAATAATATCGCGATAGCTTCCGAGCTTCGGACCCAGCTCAGCCAATAGATACGGCGATTCTTCATCAGCCCAATATTTTTCGGTCATTTTGACTATCTCATCCGCGAGGGTCTTCTGCGGGTCATCCATGTGGTGTCACTCTCTTCAAATCTGTTCTGCGACCAGGAATTGCATAGGCGCAGCGATTTTTCCAGCGATTTCAGCTTGCCTGGGCAGCTCTATTGCTCTCTGCGATCAAAGCGTTGACTTCACAGCCATTATAAAGCTCACTGCTCTGTAAACAGCAACTTTGTAGTGCAGGATAAATATGGCTGAGTACCGCATAGCGAAAGTGAGATTTTCCGAAGATGGAAATCCCTATCCTGTGAACTGCAAGTTCGGTGTTGAACCGAATGATTTCGTGATTGTCCGGCTGGAAGGCAAATTCACCCCACTGCAGAAGGCTCAGGTTGTCGCAGTGGAAACTTGGCGTGGAGAATGCAAACATAGCATTGTCTGCCGTGCCGACGACATCGATAGATATGGTGCCGGACCAGATGGCGTTTCTGACGAGGCAACTTTGGAACGTTTCCTGGTCGAATTCTTAAAAATGAAGAAATTTAAGGTCGTCTACGAAAAATCTTACAAAGTCATCGAGGATCATCCGCGCTGGAACACGGCGTATGTTTTCGACCGTTACTATGGTTGGAACGAAAACAAGAGAAGCACCGTGCCGATGTTACTGCTCATAGGCAACGAGGGAATAGCTCATCGGGCACCTGATGCTGGAGAATGGATTGAGATGCGAGATGGGGCGATGCTCTTCAGGGAGGACCAGTTTTTTCTCACCCTGAGCCCAGATCGTGGCAATATCTACAAACAGGCAGCTGAGCGGGCTGAAGGTCCTCTGGCCCCTGATTTAAACCCGTACGACAATACAAGAGGCCAGATAAGAGACGCTATCGGTGGCGATGGCTATCTGTCAGATGGAGAGTACGTCTAGGCTTGGTCGTCCCAGTCGGGTGGTTGTTCGACCCAAAGACCTTCACCGACCAAGAAGTCGTGCCATTGCTCTGCCATGCTGTCGAACAGATCGAGGACGTTGATTTTCTCACCACCTGGCTCTTTTTGGATGTATGCGGTTGGGTGGGTGTCAGTGAGCTTCTTGTCTTTCCAGATTAGCTTCACGGTACTCCCGATGGCCATGTCCTTCATCGGACCGCCTAGCTCCGATGTCCTGTGCTTCACGTTATTGGCGATCCGTCGACAATAATCGATTGCGGGCATTTCCTTTTCATTGAGGTGGATAAAAGTCTGGATCGGACCAACTTCGCCCTTCTTGATCTTCTTGCCCTTCTTTAAGCCGGTGAGCCGCAGGTAGGCTTTAGAATCCAGCTCAACCAGCACCCAATCCAAAATATGTGATCCGGTCACGGCTGCGTCGATGGCAGCATATTGGATGGCCGTCGAACTGTTGGCATTACGCAGACGTTCGATGTCGTAGACCAATTTCAGAAATAGGTCTGTCGACGACCTCAAGCCAAAATACTTTTGTTGTCGAGGCGTCCTGGTCATCTTGGCTCATCCTTACGCATGCCGTCATCCGGACTCCTCAGTTCGCAGAGCTGTCGAAGAACGAAACCATGACCATGCCATCCAGACCTGGCCCAGCGTGAACTTGCTGGACGCTGAAGTTCTTAGGTGATGAGAAGCCTAACAACTCCGCGCTGTAGACAGCAATGGTCGTACCACCCTGCTTCTGGTCTGCAATTTTCCGTGTTTTGTAGGTCGTCTCAATGTGCGTCCGGAGATCAGCAACCGCCTTATCATCTGCCTGGGTCACGATAGAGCAGCTTATGCTTGGCATGCCATCGACAATCTTCTTTGCAAACGCGATGGCGAAAGACCGGTCGTCTTTTCCGATCAGCCAACCTGATGTCGCATCGGGATTTACCGATGGCAGCATGTCCGCCTCCATTTTCATGGATTTTGCTCCAAAATGGGCGGCTGTCTGTTTCACGAAAGGCTCAAGTAGCTTTTCATCGAGGCGACTGCCAATGCAGATGTTTTCCAGCAAGCCTTGTGCTGTCGGCACTTCATCTGCGGCATAAGCTGTTGAAACGCTGCTGATGCAGATGGCTGACAAGATTTGTAGAAAACGCATTCGATCCCCCTGATTGCAATTTCCAGTAGCGCAGAAATTGCTGTTTTTCCAGCGGTTTCGAGATCGCGGCCTAAGCTGCGATCTTCACCATCTTCCGAAGCAAAACCCCGATGTTCATACGCTGCTGACCAGGATTGAGGTGATCATACCGCTTCGTGACACCATGCTTTTCAGCGACCTCATAAAGCTTATTGAGGTCGAGTTTACCGTCGGTGCGCACCTGTTCATCGAGCCACTTATTGAACGGCGACTGCGCCGTGTTTTTCAGCCAAGCTTCACGCTGTTCCTTAGTGATCCGCATTTCGGATTTCACGTCATTGCGATATGTGCTGCCGGAGGAGAATAGGCCCGGACGTGTGATCTGGAGGCTCTTGCGATCATGCTGGTAGCCGATGTGCTCCATGATCTGCCTAGCCATGTGGCCGATCATCTGCTTGATCCGGTCGTCAATGACGTCCTCACCGAACTCTTTTACCAGGTATTTGCCCAGGGGTTCGACGGCGACACGCTCCAGCTCGGTTGCGGTCTGCATCCGGACCACGTTGACCGGATGCGTCATGAATTTCAGGATTTCCTGGCCCAGTTCGGTCTCAGCCAGTTCACGGAAATGCTGCGAGTCATATGCAAAGTCGGTCAAATCAAAATCGATATGGTCCATACCATTATCCTTGGTGTGAATTATCATGCCCATGATATATACATCTGCTTTTGGTCGCGCAAGGGGTGGATTCGACAATTTCGACTTGTTTCAGTTTCTG
This sequence comes from Agrobacterium sp. O3.4, assembly GCF_041414895.1. NCBI lineage: Bacteria > Pseudomonadati > Pseudomonadota > Alphaproteobacteria > Hyphomicrobiales > Rhizobiaceae > Agrobacterium > Agrobacterium sp. O3.4. The sequence goes on along the minus strand of NZ_JALPZP010000002.1, from coordinate 74,431 downwards.
CCAGAATTCGCGTCGTTCTGGCGCTTTTGTTGTTTGATTTGCTCTGAGTTGAGCTTGCCGCGCCATATGGCAGCACAAAATGTCACGATGGCAACTGCGCCAACAAGAAAGGGTGCAAAGGCCTGCGAAATCTTTTGTTTGGTTTCCGCGTTAGGCTGAGTGGCGACTGTGATACCGCTGCAAAGAAAAAATATGAACCCTAGTGCAGCGGCGATCAATGTTAACTGGAACCAACCATTTGCAGACAGATTGAAATCTTCTTCCGTTGTCGCCGCAAATAACCTCGAAATCATGCTACCTTTCCCCCAATTTGCGAAGCTTGGAATAGCAGGCCGACGGTTAAAAGATCGCTGTTTATCGATCGACAAAAGCGAGCCTGTGTTTGTGACAGGTAGGTTGCTATAAAACGCCATACGCTGGTGAACTAAACGCACGGTCGCCAATATTGCGCCTTCGCCTCAGTCAAAGTCTGCCTGCTCCACACACGCCAAAAATTGTTAACTGAATGCGGTAGAACGCGCCATGCCATGCAACTTCCATATGATTAGGGAAAAGGGAGAAACCGCGTGCGCCAACTGTCCACAGCGGAGATAAATCAATCGCCTTAAAATCATGGTCGATAATTTAGACTTAACGTCGGATGTCTTCTCTTTACTACCTCCTGATGGAAAACCTCATGACGATGAGAAGTAACTCTGGGATTACAAAGAAAAAGTTGCTAAAGAGCCAACTGAAGGGTTGAGGGTTTCGTAGGCAGTTTGATATTGAGACATCCGAAATCATAAAGGATGCGGTTGCATTTCATAACGCATTTGGTGGCTATATTGTTTTTGGCGTAGCTGACAAAGGTAAATCTCGGCTTAGAGGTGTAGATAACGATTTCAACTGCGCCGACTTCAATAACAGACTTAACTCAGTTATCGCCGATAATTCTGTTGAATGTGACTTCAAGGTATTTCCTTTAAGCAAGCTTGAAGCACAGCTCACAAGACTCGCCAAACCTTAGACTGAAACCTTGGCGGTTTTCGCTCAGGCGGGTCACGATTTGGCATTTAGAGGGGTGAAATACGGAAGATCTGCGTGAGCGCCTTCAACCCAATGGCGCTCAGAGCAACTGATCGTTCCTCGGCGCCTAGACCATTTAGGTCGTTAGTTTTGAAATCGCGTCAAAAATCCGAGGGGGCACATGATTGCTACCAGAACGCCTGCCGAGAATTGCAGGTGGAAAAATCTTGCAAATACCAAACCATATCCAAAAGTGTGCTATCACCTTGATAGCTGCTTCGGCGTTTTTTGCCCGCGATCTGGTGGCAAAACCCGATGGAATGGGAAGGAACCTTTATGTCAATGCAAGCCCTTCGCTCTCAAGAAATACCAGTTACGTTTGAAAAGCGGGAATACCCGCTAGTGATCAAGTATATGGGTTCGAAAGCGAAATTGATGGATTTCGTACTTGAAGGGCTTAACATCGCTGCTATTGGAGACACGGTTTGCGACTTGTTTGCGGGCGCATGTAGCTTGTCAGGCGCAATCGGCGATCAAACGAGAATTGTAACCAACGACATCCAGAATTATTCTAGAGTAATAGCTCATGTGTATCTCCACCGTCTATCGGATAAAGCCGCGACTCTAGACATCCATCGAATTTGCGAGGAAGTTGCCGCTTCAGTTAAACACACCCTCAGTACATTGGGTAAGGACTACTCATATCCCACGTCACCGTCGCTAGAAGAGTTCAACGCGATTGAGAACCGCAACAGGGGTCTCATTGAGTTAAGCTTTGATCATAAATACCATCTCTTCCTCAAAAATTACGCAGGAACGTGGTGGTCTGCTGAACAATGCGCTTGGATTGACGCGATTCGTAGTGCGATTGATGGCTTGCTGGAGCGTAGCGAGGTGAATGAAGGTGACCATGCCATACTTTTAACATGCGCGATGCATGCTATGGCATATTGCGGGCAAGGTACGGGTCACTACGCACAATATCGCGACGCTAAAACTCAAAGTTCTATGCGCGACATAAACATCTACCGACAAAAGAGCTTTCGCAGCTATTTTGAGCGCAAATTTCTCGCAATCCGAGACTGGAACCTAAGGTACGTCAGCTCACAGCCAAACCATCGGTTCGAAGCACTCGATTACCGAGATTGCATAGCTGAACTGAGCGAGGCCACGGTTTACGCTGACCCACCTTATGCGTTTGTCCACTACAGTAGATTTTATCACGCGATCGAGACATTTGTGCTCTACGATTACCCTGACCTTCAGCTAAAAGCAGGGCAAGTTGTTAAGGGACGTTACAGAGAAGAACGACATCAATCGCCATTTAGTATTCGTAGCAAGGTTCCTACAGCGTTCGAAGAAATGTTTGATGGAGTTCGCCTCACAGGGTCCAACGTTGTGCTGAGCTATAGCAACACGGCCCTTCTCGATCTCATACAAATCGGCTCTATAGCAGCCGATGTGTTCGGTACTTCTTATTCAGTCGAAGTCCTCACGAAGGATTATCAGCACATGACTATGGGACGACGGGCCGACCGTATGCGCGATGTTGAAGAGGCTCTATTGATAGCTCGACGTCTTTCTTAAATCCTATCGCTTAGAGCCCCGGTCACTGCGTCAATTGTCTCGTGAAAAATCGGGATTTCGAATGTTTCTCGGAGCAAACTGAGATATTGGCGAGCTTCAGAAGTGGATTTATTTGGGGTGACGACAATTAGCTGCGCTGCGCGCTTCGCAGAGGGCCAATAAGCATACTCAAGAAGCTGCGGAAGCGCCTCTCTCACGGCTTTCTTGAGCGAAACAACGGTTTTTATTTCGTAGAATATAAAGTCGTTTCCGTCGCGCCTTACCAAATCAATTGACGTGTCAGAGGCTCCTGTAGGAACTTCAGTCCCAACATTGTCTTCGCCATAGTTCCCGCTGAGATATGCATAGAGCGCGTTTTGTAACGCGTTGTGTAGCAGTCGGGCTTTGGGATGCTTTCCAGAGCCACGACGAACAACGTCATTGGTGCTTCTGTTAACGTGGCCCGCTTTAAAGCTGAAAGCCTTCACGACTTCAGTCTCAGGGTCGACTTTATTGGGGAGCTCATCTTCATCGCGGTTTGCGGCTGGCACGTTAGTAAGCCAAGAACGAAAATCAGCTTCGGAAAGGGCTAGAACTCGATGAAAATTGAGCGATACGCACTCGTCAATAATATCATTAGTTCCAGGCCATTTCGCTGCAATCAGTTTTAGGCGCATTAACTCCACCACGAGTGGAGCCAGATTTGAATCACCAGTAATTGCTGAAAAATCATAGCTAAACTGCTCCTCGTCGGCGGTCTCGGAGTATCCAAGCTCGACGAAGTTATTTTTCAAATTGGTAAATGCTTTTGCAGCAGTTAGCTGCCCACGTTTAATGCTACCCTTGTTACGGCTTTTTACTCCAGCCTGGAACACCGAAATCAATTCAGAATGGCTGAAAACTATCGCAAGCAAAACAAGCGCCTTGATCGATTCAGGCCCATGCTTTTTCGCCTCATTCCAAAGGCCAGGTAATGTTCCATCCGGTAGTGCGGACAAGATTTTAGCCGCTTGAGCACGGTCAATTCGAATGCCGTCGTATGTATCCCATGTGTTTTCGAGAACCGCATCAACGTCAAAATGCTCGATCAGTCGAGCTACTTTGTATGCACCGTGTTTTGTCAGCGAAACAGATAGCTTTTCAATCTCAGTCATGCGGTACCGGCCAAATTGCGTTGCATGGTACTGGACAATATGAGGCGGTCGTAGTCAACAAAGAACCCAGAGTTTTTACAACCCTAGTATGCAGCAAGCCCGACTCAGGTTCCAAAGTTTGGATCTCTCGGAAAGCGCACCCTCTAGGCAATCCGCATCGAAGGAAAAGGGATCTTGAATGTAGTTTGCGACAATTGGGCATCAGAGTAAGCGGTGCTTTTGCGCCAATTGCGGTCTTCCGCTTTGCGCCATTAGCGAACGTTACAGACTTCTGGCCGCACACCGCAATTTGTGGTCAGAAGGACCCAGCTTCGATCGCTGGTGCCACATACTGAGCCCAACTTGGTATGAGCGGGACGCAGACCAGGAAATAAATGAGGCAGCAGGCGTAGTAGATTACCGGGTCCCCGTAGCTCCGATCACCTACTTTTCCGTGAGCAAATTCGTGTCTAAGAGCAGGACCTGGGCGATGATTGAAGATTAGGTCGATGTGCAGCACGATGTCTTCGCCGAAGATCGCGACCAACTCGTTTCGATAAGTCTCTAATAATGTGGAGAGCGACCGATCCTCCTGCGTCAGATCATTCCGCATCGTTGAAGTGTCGGTACTACTGTTGACCAGCACGTGTCGGAGGCAGTGTTCCAGTTGAGGAATGAGGATCGGCCCTGCCGAGAGCGTATCTCCCTGCATCAGACGTGCAAATCCAAGAGCAAACGTTGCAGCGTGATGGGGTGGGACGAATGGGCTTTGCAACACGATCAAGCGAAAGTGCCGCTCGGATAATGGGAATTCTCCTGCGAGGAACCGTCGGGCGGGTTCGAGCTCGCCTTTCACAGCAATCTCTATCGAGATCTGCAGATGCTGGATCATCTTGCTTTTGATCCAAGCCTCGCTTGGCGGCGATCCGTCGAGTGGTGCTCCCTCGATCTCAGCGATGATTTTCCCCTCGCTGTCTAGGTGGGTGGCCGCGAACATGTCTACGAAGCTGCCCTCCTTTTCAGTAGCTTTCTTTCTCATCTCCGTCGCGCTGGCAGGACGAATTAACAACGCGAACTGCTTGAGCCCTTCTGGTAGAGATAGTTTTTCGAAAACCTCAATTGTGCCACTGACGACATCGGACAAATCAATCGGCATCTCGAACGAACCCATCTCTTCGAGTGATTTCTCCTGTAGGTTCCGCATTTCTTTGCGAAGCTCTTCGCGCCGCTCTTGAGTCCCTGGTATCTCCCGCAACTCCCCAATTGCTTGTCGATACCAGTGCGCGGAACCGGACGACGAGCCTATCTGTGCCGCCATCTTGAGCGTCTGCTCTACGGCAGCAAGTTGACAGCGTCGCCGATCTTCAGGCCGATTGGCTTGCTTATGAGCAAACGCTGCAAGGTCCCATAACTCCTTGATAGCTTCCGGATAGGAATCGGGTTTATGCTCGGCTGCAGTTGCTGCCGCCTCTATATCGGCAGCGAGCTGGTCCAGCGTTATCAGAGAATGTCGTAAAAGCAGCGTTGCAATCCGATTCAACGGCACGACGTCGACGTGGAAAAGAGCGCGGCTGTAGAGCGAGTTGAGCAGCGCCGCGACACGATCGTGCATCGGTGCAGTCCGCTTGTTCGACCTCACGTGTATCTGAGACGCTCGCTCTATAAGATCGACCTCTTCTAGGGAAACCCCGTTATTAGTCTCGAAGCGGTGTTCGTAGGTTCCGTTCATGAGGCTTTCCACGCACTCACAGTACGCGTCCACCGCAATCGTGGCGGCCTTGCCTTTCTTGCGGTCGTTTGTCCAAACCACATCAGCCAGCCGAGCCCGGAGTGCTGGGTGTTCAACCTCATCCACAATCTCAAAGAAATAGTCGGTCTGCTCACCAAGCCAGTCCTCGGGTATGGCCGTGCGCCGATTCCCGATCGACATTTTCGCGCCGAAAGCACCCGCCTTATCATGCAAACGAAAGTGCAGACTGCAAACAGACGCGAGCAGACGGTAAACGCTGAATGCGGGCTCATTGTCATGGTTGAGTCGCATTGCCTTCATGAACTCATTCTCAAGGCGGCTACCGTAGGCAGACTTTAGGTCGCGCACGATCGCGTTGTAGTCAATGCTCCGGAGGTCCGCTGGCGTGACAGTGGCTTGTGGCGACCGCGAAGCCTCTTTTGTTTCGTCCGACGTTACCGGCTCTTCATCTGCATCGTCCATCATTTTTCCTCCACGTTGCTTTGCGTGCTAGTTCTTTGTCTGTCGCGTATCTTAGAAAATTATGCCGAACCTGGTGTTGCTTAGCCATGTCCGCTTCGGGCGAATGGCCGACATGGGCGGTCGGAGCAAGCGGACGCGATGCGTAGCGGGTATCAAGAATGCAGTTTCTTCAATGATTCGCTGAGGATTGGCACCTCATGCTTCACGGTAAAGCGCGAGCGGGTCGAGGGACACAATCCTTGAGAGTGATCGACGCCCTGCTTGGGAACGATGGCACGATAGCCGCTTGGCACTTCACCTGCGTCTATACTTTCCACTTATCATCCCATGTGTCGAAAATCATCGGCATCGAAATTGCGTTTTCGCTTTCATTCTTCCTGAGGCTCTCTTCTCGATGAACAGCCAAGCAAAGGTAGATTATCGCGGCGCGTGCGAGTCCCATTAGCCTCAGCGCCTTTGCCTCAAAATCTTGCCTTCCGATGTGAAGTCCGACCTGTTCGGTTTCTGCATCGTCTAAATCAAGAACGGTCGCGCCCCATTGCTCATGAATCTGGCAGTATTTGTGTTCGAGATAATTGCGCAGATGCGCCAGTGCTTCCGCGTCCGGTTCCGTGGCTTCCTGAAACTCACGATCATAAAGGTCTTTGGATAGCCAGAATAAGCCTCGAAGCGGCCAATTCTCCCGATCCAGGAAGAACGGACGGAGCGGTTTTGGATTTCCTTTCTCCTCATACCAGATCGAGCGGAAGAAGACCTTATTCTCGGAAATGCCAAGTTCGAGGTAGTGGTTTAAGAAGAAAGCAATCTTATCGAACAAGGCATACGTCATTCGAAAGGCCTGTCGCGCCTTTTCGACGTTCACCCCATAGCTCGGATAGTCGAGCGTGTTTGCAAGCTTCACGCCCTTGTCGGCGAAGTGCGCTGTATTGGCTGTCATAGCCTCAAAAAGGAATAACCTTGCCGTAGTGAATTCCTGCTTAAGCTGATTGAAAAGCCCGAAGACAGCCGGTGGCAGCGCTCCCCCCTTGGCGATCGGAAGTCTGATGGACGGCAGAACCAAGTTGTCTGTTGCGGCAATCGAATATGTGCCAAGGTCATTCATGGGATTGAGAAACAGCCGCTTCTCCAGGCACCAACGACGGTAGACCATCTCTGCCCTTGAGCGGCCTAGACTGTGTTCCTCCGCCAAATTCGCGTTGGCGGATGCCACGTTGAGCCACTTTGAAATATTCTTCGCTCGCTCAGCAAAATGAGGAACAAGCTCCGCGTTCTCCGAACTTTCGTGCACAGCATCCGGAGCTGTTCCTGCCACAAAGTTATCGTAAGCTTGCGCAGCGATGAGTTGAGAGTGTCCGGGATCGCTGACCGAGTCTGCATAGCTCAGAAGTCCCGAACCTTTGTTAAAGAGCGCCATGGCAAAACGTCCCTCAATCGCGAGCGCTTTGTTCCAATAGTGCAGGGCTTCAACAGGGCGACCGACTGAATTGAGCTTACTACCGAGATTAGTCAAAATTTGGCAGCGCCGGATCGGGCCGAGTTTTTCAAACCCCTTATGCCTAGCAGCCTTGCGTAATTCGAGCAGTTCGCTCTGGAGGTGCTCACTTTCCCATTGCCAGGACCGCTCTAGCCCGGCTTCGTGCTGTCGGTTGTTGAATGCGTTGGCTCGAAAGTAATGCAAGAGGACCGCGTCGTCATCGCGGATAATCTTGCGTGCGGCGAGCTTGTCGAGAGCCGCGAACGCCCGGTCAGTGAGTTGTGGATCGCTCCGGTCAAATCCGTCGTCGATGTACTGACCCGCCTTATCGAGTGATTTCTGGAATGTGGATTTGGCCAATAGGTCTCGCCGATATGGAGTGGGTTTGCGTTGACCAATTTTAAGGCCAACGCTGTGCGAGCGGCAATAACTTCACTCCAAATTTCAGTGCGAAGCTGCACAGACCCGATCGAAGCATGCGCTTAGGGTCGGCGAGAGAAAGATAAGTCAGCATTTCGTACACTATCGGGTACCAGCGAGAAACACTCGGACGGCCGAGATGTAGGCGCGAAGGCGACTTAACGAAGTTGCCGGAGCGGTGTCTTCTTTCGGAAAATGCGATCAGGCGGCCAGCGGCCAACATGAGCGCGCGTTTTGCCGCTGCTAGTTTTTCTTATAGATCACGTATGGTCGCGGAAATTCAGTATCGATGCGCGGACGTATTGCGGAATATTTAGGTATGCAGACCAAGCTGATTTTCCCAGATGACCTCGCAGCTTGACTTCACTGCTCAATGGATTTTCGGCGGGGTTGCCGCAATCTGGGACAATGTGGACGGCGTGGATGATTTTGTTACAGGCTTGCTCGAAGGTAAGCGGCACCTCCCGGTTGCTGCTTAAGATGTCCGGTTGGAGCGATCCACAATGCAAAGTAATTGGCTGGTGCCTCAGCTCTGCTGGATCAGCGCGTAAAAGGCTCATGTGTTCTGCATGAATGCGATTAGCGACCGCGGTGCCAACCAGCAAATGGATAATCTCGTCTGCGAAGTGATCGTCGCGCATCAGCCTAAGAGGATCGTCCGGTGCAGGTGCAAGGTCAAAAAGCTGCCCATCGCCGCTAAATACTAAAAACAAACGATATATGTCACGGATTGCAATCGCAGAATTTAGTTCGAAGTTATTGCGCCCATAAGCAGTCAAGATTTATTACCTTTACCGTTGCTTAAGCCGCGACCGGCCAACCTGTTTGGTTTCTACGTCCGGTTTTAGCCTCTTCTAGCAGATGAGGGAACATCTGAGATGAAGACACAAAACCGCCGTTGGACGAGTTCATCCCTAATGACCAGTTTGGGCCGACAGCAGACTTTAGCCGTTTGGTAATCCTGCAAAATTCTACGGCAAAAGCTCATCATTGCGTGCGCGCGGGACATCGGACGAGGCTCTCTTCCCCACTAGCGGCTAAACAGATAGTGGCTACCGGGGGCGGGGCTTCAACGCGGCGTCAACGATTGCTGATAGCCAAATCAGATCGCCCTCTGAGAGCGCCGCCAGCTTGTTTACAACAGTGTTAAGCTGCGGATTAAAGCGAGGATCGGTCTCATCAATCCGAAACAAACTTGCAGCATCCACGGCAAAAAACCTCATGAACCTCTCGATTGTTGCGAAACTCGCCCCAATTGCTCCGCTTTCAATTTTCGCTACCGTATCGATAGACATGCCCGTCTGATCGGCCAGCTGTTGCTGCGTTAACTTTAGCCTGTGCCTATGCGCCTTAACGCATGACCCAAATGTTGAACGAAGGTCCATGATTACGTCTCCAAGAGGAGATGTAAAACGGGAGAAACGCTAGGCGTTATGGATTAAAAATACGTATTTGCAATTAATTGCATTTCAAAGGAAGCATGCTATCGTCAATTTGAGATGATATGCTGCTGGGGACAAGAATGGCTGAAAAAAAGCCGGAACCACTTACTGTTGGCGGAACCACCACCTCAAAAAACAACGAGGATCGCGGCGTTCGCTTTTCTGAGAAGGTACGGGATCAACTCAAATCAATAGAAAACGGCAAAGCTGACGTTTCCAGAGTGACACGGACGACGACAAATTCTCCGGCGGCATGGCTGGTCCTGATCGCGGTATCACTGATAGTACTGTTCACTGTTTCGACAGTCCGGTCGTCTTTGCGCTCACCTAACCACCATGCTCCGGCGCCAGTAAACGCAGATGCTCTGCGTTCACGTTCCGACATTATGGTTCCAGCGTTTCGCTACATCGTGGAGCAGGACTCTTTCACGGGATTAAATGTAGATTTTGCTCGCGTTGAAAACGACCAAGGGCAGTCTCTATACATAGGGAAACCAGACAAGAGACGACAAGATTTTAAGGAAAATACAGCGTTTGTAATTCATCCGGGGAGCTATATCTGCACGATTGGCGGAGATTGGCTTGTCATCGATTTCATCTCGCTAAGAGACGGTCTCGTTTCCCAACCGATGCAAATGCGTTGGGACGTTTCTAGAGACAAGCGACGACTGAAAATCGAACCAGGCACTCGATCCGACAAATTCCTGAACTCCATCGTCGGCGCAGATGAAATTAGATTAAGATATGAAGACGACTGCGGACATGTCGAAACACTGATTTTCGACACCGATGGGCTTGAAGGTGCCCTTTCCAAATTACGGGCTGGTTCGTAGGAACTAGCTACGCTCGCCGCGCTCCAACTTGTTTAGTCTAAAAATAACTTCTTTAAGCCGTCGCTCTAGATCCGTTCCACGAGCCTCCTCGGCACGAAGTCCGGCGCGCAAATTTTCGAGCTCAATCTCCGTCTTATCGCGCCTTAGAGCGCGTCTCGATTGCCCTTCTCCAAAGTCAACGTTGGGAAAGGACGCCTCCAGGCGAGAAATTATCTCAGAGTTTAGCGAACGGTTCGACTCCGTAGCACTTTTCTCGATTTGCTCTTTTAGTGCCTGCGATAGGCGAATTTTCATCTGCGTATAGCTAATCATCGCATCGGTATGGATCATAATGGTCTAGACCACAAGCTGGAATCTATGTACACCGTAACGGTCCTGAACCATAAAGGTGTAATATGAAGTTACTTTCTGCTTTCAACATTCGACTCCCTCTCGAACTCAAAGCTTGGCTTTCCGATCAAGCTGGCAAAAACGGGCGAAGCCTAAACGCCGAGATCATCCAAATTGTAAAAACTGCAAAGAGCGCTAGCGCGGAGGATGAAGCTTAATGCTGAAATTTCCTCGATCCCGCGCGTCTACGGAACCTGGTTCAGCTCATCTCCTCACCGAGACGCAGGCAGCCGAACGCATACACAAATCCATCCACACACTCCGTAGGATTCGAAAACGGGGTGAAATCGGCTGCTACCAGATAGGTCGCTCCGCCTACTACACCCACCAGCATATTGATGAATTTTTGAAAGGCTTAGAACTATGCAAAACGAACGGTACCAACTCGGCGAATATTGGCTCTCACAGCACAACAGCACCGTCTACAAAGCCACTTGGTACGACGCGGGCACTGGACAAACACGCCGCGCATCTCTTGGCACAAAAGACTTTCATGAAGCAAAAAAGCTCCTCGCAGAATACGCCCTGAAGCAGACAATACCTAAGGATCAAAGGGCCGCGGACATGCCACTAGGCCTCGTTTTCTACCGGTATTGGGAACACCATGCGAAGAACATTGCATCGGCAGACCAAGCAAAATACGCTTTATCGCTCTGGACCGAATTCTTGGGGGCCTCAACGGTTGCTGACCTCACGCCGCCAAAACAGAAAGAGTTCATTCTCTGGCTAAAGGCAAAAGGCTACAAGAATAGCTACGTATCTCGGACAATGTCCGTCGGACGGTCCGCTGTTCGCTTCTCATGGAAGAACGGCGAAATTAGCTCGGTGCCCTTTATCTACGACGAGCCAGACAGGTCTGACGAGAAAGAACCCTATCTAGTCAAGCTCGCGGAGATGAGACGGCTACTAACTAAGGCGCAGGAGCGCCCTCATATGTTCATCTATTGCATGATAGCACTGAACATCATGGCTCGACCGGAAGCCGCCCTCCAGCTTTCTCCGTCGCAGGTAGACCTTTCTGACCGGTGGATCAACCTCAACCCAAAGGGCAGAAAACAGACGAAAAAATACCGTCCAATCGTCCCTATCACGAATACCCTACTACCCTTCCTCCAGCAGACAGATATCCCCGCATTCGTGCTTTGGAACAGCAAACCTATAGCAAGCGTAAAAAAGACCTTTGCCTCCACCGTATTTGACGCAGGTCTGTCAAAAGAAATTACGCCGTATAGCCTGCGCCACACGATGGCTACTGAACTACGCCGTCGTGGTGTGTCGGCTTGGGAAATTGAGGGGCTTCTTGGGCACCGTAGACCAAGCACGACGGAGAAGTATGCGCACTACGCGCCGGATTACTTGAGCGCAGGACGAATAGCCATAGACGCTTATTTCGAGACGCTCGGCTTGACCTACACTGTACCAAGGCTAGTTCACGTGTCAGAAGCGTGTCAGTCTCTAAAAATGAAAAATCCCCAGAAGGGGATTTCTCAATGATATCAAAATTCGGATGGTGGGCGTGACAGGGATTGAACCTGTGACCCCTACGATGTCAACGTAGTGCTCTCCCGCTGAGCTACACGCCCTCCGTTGGCGGCGGATAGACCACAAAACCGGTTCATGCGTCAACTGCTTTTTTTCGGTTTTGTGAAGGTTTTTTAAGAGGCCTTACGCCACAAGGAGTTTGTTGACCTCATCCACCAGATCGCGCAGGTGGAACGGCTTGGAAAGCACCTTGGCGTCCTTCGGGGCCTTCGAATCGGCATTCAGTGCAACCGCGGCAAAGCCGGTGATGAACATGACTTTCAGGTCCGGGTCGAGTTCGGTCGCGCGTCGCGCGAGTTCTATGCCATCCATTTCAGGCATGACGATATCGGTCAGCAGTAGCGAAAAAGGCTCTTCGCGAAGCCGGTCGTAAGCGCTTGCGCCATTGTCGAAGGAAGAAACCTTGTAACCGGCTTTTTCCAGCGCCTTGACGAGGAAGCGGCGCATATCGTTGTCGTCTTCAGCAAGAAGAATTTTTTGATTCATGGTTAAGTGACCGTAACTGCTCAATGTTTGGAATACCCTAGCCCGATTATAGGATTTTCACGGTAAATATCCTGTGAACACGTGAATCGGTATAGCGCTGCTTTGGCGATAGTATGGACTTGCTGCACGGTAACTGGCAACATGAACATCCTGATAGTTTGTGACATGGTAAATGGGTCTGAATGGACTGGGTAACGGGCGAATATGAGTTGTTTGAAGTAACGGAGCCTGCCGTTCAAACCCTGCCATTCGTCTATAACTCACCCCATAGCGGCCGCTGTTATCCCATTTCCTTCCTCGAATCGGCGCGGCTGGATTCACATGAGATTCGCCGCTCGGAAGATCATTTCGTCGATGAGCTTTTCGCCGCCGCCCCCGAGATCGGCGCGCCGCTTCTGAAAGCGAATTTTCCCCGCGCCTATCTCGACGTCAATCGCGAGCCCTATGAGCTCGATCCGCGCATGTTCGAAGGCACCCTGCCGCCTTATGCCAATATCGGCTCCATGCGGGTTGCCGGCGGCTTGGGCACGGTGCCGCGCATCGTCGCCGAAAATATGGATATTTATGCTCACCGCCTGCCGGTCGATGAGGCACTATCGCGAATCGAGACGATCTACAAACCTTACCACGCCTGCCTGCGCCGGCTGCTTTCACGCACCCATGCCAATTTCGGCATGGCGGTGCTGATTGATTGCCATTCCATGCCCGGCAATATCCGCGTCGCCGGCTCGAACCTCCGGCCGGATGTGATCATCGGCGATCGCTACGGCACCAGCGCATCCCAGGAGGTCTCCCGAGCCGCCCTGCATTTCCTGGAGGAGCTGGGCTTCATCGCGGTCTGCAACAAGCCTTATGCCGGCGGCTTCATCACCGAACATTACGGCCGGCCCATTCGCTCCCTCCACGCGCTGCAGATCGAGGTCAACCGGTCGCTTTACGTCGATGAGAAGACACTTTCGAAGAAAGCCGATTTTCCGGCCATTCAGGCATCGCTGGAAATCTTCATGCGTCAGCTCGGCGCTTTCGTTTCGGAATACGCGATCGAGACCTCGCTCGCCGCCGAATAACGCGCCAAATTCCCGATATTTCAAATCTTTAGACGAGACCGTCTGGCGGCATGCCGGGCAAAAAAAACCGCGCTTTTGGCGCGGTCAAGTCTAGGGAGGAAACACCCAAGGAGGGTATTTACAGTCAAAGACTGCAGGGTCACGCTACGCAGTGCGTGCACAATTGTCAATCATTTTATTTTATGCCTATTTTTTAGACTTATGCCGAAAATATGGAAACACCGGCTCCCGCATCCATACGAGTGGACGGCGGATGTGATTCCGGTCTATGCATTTCGCCACGCAATTCAGGCCACATCATTCAGGCTCCACCATCCAGGCAATGAGGTTTCGCATGCTGCCCGACCGGAATTTCTTCTTCAAACTTGCCGATGCAGCCAGTGCTGAAACGCTTCCCCGCTTTCGCACGGGCATTGCCGTCACCAACAAGCAGGATGGCGGCTATGATCCGGTGACGGAAGGCGATCAGGCAGCAGAAACCGCCATTCGTGCGCTCATCGAAGAGCATTTTCCGCAGCACGGCATTCTTGGCGAAGAACACGGTAATGTCGGTCTCGACCGCGACCATATCTGGGTCATCGACCCGATCGACGGTACCCGCGCCTTCATTTCCGGCGTGCCGGTCTGGGGCACGCTGATTGGTTTCCATTCAGCCGGCCGCGCCACGATGGGCATCATGGACCAGCCCTTCACGAAAGAGCGTTATTTCGCAGATGGTGAAAGTGCCTGGTATTTCGGACCCGATGGCGAAAAGAAAATCCGCACGCGTGATTGCGCGTCTCTGTCCGATGCGGTGCTGTTCACCACCACCCCGCATATCTTCACCGCGGAAGAAAAGCCGCTTTATGAAAAGGTAGAGAAACAGGTCCGCCTTTTCCGCTACGGTGTGGATTGTTACGCCTATTGCCTGCTGGCCGCCGGCCATGTTGATCTGGTGATCGAATCCGGTCTGAAGCCCTATGATGTCGGCGCATTGATCCCGGTGATCGAGCAGGCCGGCGGTATCATGACCACGTGGGATGGTGGGCGCCCGGAAAATGGCGGGCGCATTCTGGCAGCCGGTTCCAAGGCCGTGCACGAAGAAGCCCTGGCCATTCTCTCGAAACTCTAGGAGCCTGGCTGAGCGGCGATCACTCCGGCGCGAAAAACGCGTCGATGGCCGCGAGCGCCTGTTTGCGGAAAACATCGCGTTCATGCAGTAGTTCATGGCGCGCACCGGTGACGGGAAGAAGCTGTGCCGCCCGGAAATTGCGCGACAGTTCTTCCTGCGCCTTATAGGGCGTAATCGTATCCAGCATCGGCGCCAGAATGAGGGTCGGAATGGTGATGTTCGTCAGATGATCCTGACGGGTCACCCGCGCCATGGCCTTCAAGGCTTCATAGACCCAGCGCGCCGTTGGCGCACCGATGAACAGTTCCGGAAATTGCCGGTGCAGCGATAGATTTCGCGCAAAACGCTTCGCATCCGAGGTCAGCGGGTTGCCATCGAAATCCCGCTCACGTTGATCCTTGCCGAGCTGAATTCTTCCGAGGCCAATCAGACTTAAGACCGTCGAGACAAGCCGGATGACGGGCGAAGGAACGGATTGCTGGCTGTCCAGCTCGATGAATGGCGAGCAAAGCGCCAGTCGGTCTATCCGGTTGGACAGGTCGGGTGCCGCCGCAAGTGCTGCAAGCGCACCGGTGGAATGCGCGATCATGAAGAATGGCAGCCGTGTATCCGGCAACACCACCTGCTCGAGAAACAGGCTGATATCGCGCTGATAGTCGGAAAACCGCCGAACATGCCCGGCGCCCGGCCTCTTCAGCAGCCGTTCAGAACCGCCCTGCCCGCGCGTGTCGAAGGTCGCGACCCAGAAGCCCATGGCCGTCAGATCGGCAATCGTTTCGAAATATTTCTCGATACACTCGTTGCGGCCGTGCAGAAGAACCACCGTTCCGCGGGCAATATGGCGGCTGGCGCGAAAGATCGCATATCGAAGCTGCTTGCCGCCATGGCCGGCAAAATATCCGACGGTATGGTTGCCGGGAACCGGGTTATCTTCACTGACGCGCAATGTGGCTTCGATCATCGGTCTTTTCCGGCTTTTCAACTCTTTTCGGATAGGTCGGCGGCGACAGAAGGTCAAAGAAAAAATTGCCGGAACCGTCGGTTAAAGCAGTCGCGGTTCCGGCTAGTAAGACAGAAGAAGAAGGGACGTTATTGCTTCTGTCCACGGAGAATGTCTCCGATGACCGCAGTTTTATGGCGCTCAAACTGAACGATGCCGGAACCGGATGTTCAGCCATGGTTCATGTTGTGACCACCCCTTGACGCCGGCTCAAGCCATTCCCATCTCCTTCATGCGGTCGCCAGAACGGGACCGCGCCCTATGTCCGGCCGTTGCCAGAACGGGACGCCGGATTTAACCGCAAACAGTCGCTTCTTAGGAGGACACCATGCGTCACGTCGATTTTTCCCCCCTCTATCGCTCCACCGTTGGCTTCGACCGTCTTTTCTCGATGCTTGACGGCCTCGGCCAGCCCGAACAGGCCCAGTCCTATCCGCCCTACAACATCGAGCGGACGGGTGAGAACACCTATCGTATCACCATGGCTGTTGCCGGTTTCGATGAGACCGAACTCAGCATTGAATCCCGCGCCAATGCGCTGACGGTGAAGGCTGAGAAGTCCGGGGACGAGAAGTCATCCGAAGGCGAATTCCTGTATCGCGGCATCGCCACGCGCGCTTTCGAACGCCGCTTCCAGCTTGCCGACCACGTCGAAGTCCAGACCGCTTCCTTAAAGAACGGCCTGCTCCACATTGATCTCGTCCGCAATATCCCGGAAGCCATGAAGCCGCGCCGCATCGCGATCTCGTCCGACAGCGCCGATGCGCCGAAGACGATCGAAGCCCAGATCACGCCGGCTCAGGTCAACTAAACTATCGTGAAATGCAATCGGAACGGCCCCTTCACGGGGCCGTTTTTGTTTGCAGAAATTCTCGTGTCAGCGGGTGGATGCCGCCACGCCTTCTGCGGCAGCCGTTTCCATAATCGCTGCCTTCTCATGGGCCTTGCGGGCATAACGCTGGGCCAGCACGGCGCAGACCATCAGCTGAATCTGGTGGAAGAGCATGATTGGCAAAACGATTGCGCCAATGCTCTGGCCGGCAAAGATCGCGCCCGCCATGGGCACGCCACTGGCAAGGCTCTTCTTGGACCCGCAGAAGGTGATGGTGATTTCATCCGCCTTGTTGAAACCAAGCGCCCGGCTGCCGAACATCGTTACGCAGAGGACAAACGCCAGAAGCAGGATGTTGATGACAATGACCACGCCGATGTCGCGCAGGGAAAACGTCTGCCAGATACCCTCGATGACAGCATCGGAAAAAGCGAGATAGACAACCATCAAGATCGAGCCGCGATCAACGGGAGACAGCAGTTTTTTGCGCGCCCGGATCCAGTCGCCAATCCACGGCTGCAACACCTGACCGACGATGAAAGGCAACAACAGCTGCAGGAAGATTTGCAGGAAAGCGTCCAGCGAAAACCCGTTGCCATGGCCGCCGACCGTAAACAGCAGGCCAACCAGCAATGGCGTCAGGAACATGCCGAAAATATTCGATGCCGAAGCCGAGCAGATCGCCGCCGGCACGTTTCCGCCCGCCATGGAGGTGAAGGCGATGGAGGATTGCACAGTGGATGGCAGGACACAGAGAAACAGCACGCCCATATAAAGCGGCGCCGGCAGGATGTTTTCGGGAATGAAACCGATCGCCACGCCCAGCAACGGGAAAAGGCCGAAAGTGACGAGCAGGATCGCCAGATGCAGACGCCAGTGCAGGATGCCGGCAATCACCACATCCCGCGAAAGTCGCGCACCATGCAGGAAGAACAGAAGCGCAATCGCCAGCTTCGTCGCAAGGCCGAAATATTCCGCCGGCTGACCGCTGATGGGCAGAAAGGAAGCCAAAATCACGGTGGCCACCAACATCATGGTGAAGCGGTCAGGCAGGAAGCGGGTCATGGGAAAATCTTTCCGGCATCAGTTTTACTTGAAATGTCAGCCACTATCGCTAATCATGAATTCGAATGCAAAGACTAACAGTTATCATGATTTGAGATAATGCTGAACCTTCAACATCTAGCCAGCTTCGTCATGCTGCAGCAAACCGGCAGTTTCACTCTCGCAGCCGAGCGACTGGGTGTCGGCCAATCCACCGTCAGCCAGCATATTCAACGGCTGGAAGCCTCGCTTGGTCGCCGGCTGATTGCACGTAGTACCCATCAGGTAAAACTGACCGGTGAAGGCGAGGCACTGCTCGGTTATGCCCGCAATATGCTTGACATCGACAGCAAGGTCTCCTCGCTCTTCAGCGAAAGCCGCCTGCGCGGACGGCTGAGGCTTGGTGTATCCGAAGATTTCGTCGCCAGCCGGCTGACGGCCATTCTGGAAGAGTTCATCCGTCTTTATCCTCTAGTGGATCTGGAACTGACGGTTTCGCTGAGCGGCGTACTTTACCAGATGCAGGATAATGGCGAACTGGATGTGGTGCTGGCCAAACGCCGTCTTGGTGACAAGCTCGGACACTTCCTCTATCGCGAACCGCTGGTGTGGCTGGCGCGTGACCCCGAGCGCATGCTGAACCAGCCGGACGCCCTGCCGCTGATCGCCTTTCCGCCGCCGAGCATTACCAGAAAGGCGGCGCAGGAAGCGCTTGACCGCGCTGGCCTCTCCTGGCGCATCGTCTGCACCTGCGGCAGTCTCAGCGGGCTGACGGCTGCTGCAAGAGCGGGCATGGGCATTCTGGTGCAGCCACGCAGCATGGCGCCCACCGGTCTCAAGGAGATTGCGGCGGATGTGCTGCCGGTGCTCGAAGACGTGGAATTCGTGCTTCAGCCGAGCAAGGGTACCGATACGAAACTGGTGCGCGCCCTTTCCGATCTGGTGTCCAGCAAGAGCATCGCTCCCGGCAGCTTCGTATAGCTTCCCTGACGCATTTCCGGACGCAAAACCGCTTCACACTTTTGCTGGAAATGCTCTAGTTTTCCCGCCGTGAAAGGCACCGGCCGACGCTGTCACGCCAGCCGGCGATGGCGTTTTTCCGCTCCGCCTCGTCCATGTCAGGAGCGAAACGGCGGTCACGTTTCCAATGGGCTGCGAAGGCTTCACGATCCGGCCAGATGCCCGCACGCGATGCAGCGAGCCAGGCGGCACCCAGAATGGTCGTTTCCAGAAAGACCGGACGGTCTACCGGTGCGGCGAGAACATCGGCCAGTCGCTGCATCGTCCAGTCAGAGGCAACCATGCCGCCATCGACCCGCAGCACCGTCTTGCCATTGTCACCCGCCCAGTCCTTGCGCATGGCATCCAGGAGGTCAAACGTCTGATAGGCAACGCTTTCCAGCGCCGCACGTGCGAATTCCGCAGGTCCTGTTCCACGCGTCAGGCCGAAGATCGCTCCGCGCGCATCAGCATCCCAATACGGCGCACCAAGGCCGGTGAAGGCCGGAACCAGATAGACACGCTGATTGGGATCGGCCTTTTCGGCAAGCGCGCTGACTTCAGAGGCGACCGAGATGAAACCCAGCTCGTCACGCAGCCATTGCACCGCCGCACCGGCAATGAAGATCGAACCTTCGAGCGCATAGGTCGTCACACCATCGAGACGGTAAGCAATCGTCGTAAGCAGCCGGTTGGTGGAAGCGACGCGATCCGTGCCGGTATTGAGAAGCGCGAAGCAGCCGGTGCCATAGGTTGATTTCATCATGCCCGGCTCGAAGCAGGCATTGCCGATGACAGCTGCCTGCTGATCGCCGGCAACACCGAGGATCGGGATTTCTGCGCCTAGAAGCGCCTTGTCCGTCACGCCGAAATCAGCGGCGCAATCCAGCACTTCCGGCAGCATGGCGCGGGGAATGTCGAGGATCGACAGCAGCTCGTCATCCCAGGCATTGTCCTCAATATTGTAGATCAAGGTCCGAGAGGCATTGGTGGCGTCGGTCACATGGCGACGACCGCCGGTGAGACGGTAGATCAGGAAACTGTCGACCGTGCCGAAGCAGATGTCACCCCTCACCGCCTTTTCGCGGAGGCCGCTGACGCTATCCAGAATCCATTTCAGCTTGGTACCGGAAAAATAGGGATCGAGCAGCAGGCCGGTCTTTTTCGAAAACAACGGCTCCAGGCCACGGCGTTTCAGGTCCTCGCAGATGGGTGCGGCGCGCCGATCCTGCCAGACCACCGCACGGTGTACGGCTTCACCCGTGTTACGGTCCCAGAGCACTGTCGTTTCGCGCTGGTTTGTAATGCCGATAGCCTCGATATCGGAAGCGGCAATGCCGGCATCGGCAAGCGCCAGCCGGATGGTTTCGAGCACGCTTTTCCAGATATCCTCGCCATCATGTTCCACCCAGCCCGAGGCCGGGAAATGTTGCGGAAATTCTCGCTGTCCGACACCGATGACCCGCATGTCGCGATCAAAGACCATCGACCGTGTCGATGTCGTTCCCTGATCGATCGCCAGAATATAACCGCCCATTATGTAACTCCCTTTCAGACGCAATGACGGGGCGGCAAAGCCGCCCCGGTTTCAGAGCACGTCGTCGGACGTACTCTGTATCTTTGTTTTCACGCATTTTCCGGACGTAAAACCGCTACGCACTTTTACTGAAAATGCTTCATGTCACGCAGAGATTACTTCTGCCAGCTTTTGACCAGTTCGTCGTAATTGACGGTGACCGGCTTTTCCTTTTCGTTGGCGATCTTCAGCTGCGGAGCCAGATTGCCCTTCGAAACGGCGTCCTTGTTCCAGTAGTCGATATCGTGCTCTTCCGCCAGTTTCGGGCCGATATCACCCTGCACACCGGCGCGCTCGATACGGGCCATGACCTTTTCCTGCTCGGCGCAGAGCGAGTCCATGGCTGCCTGCGCGGTTTTCGCACCCGACGACGCATCGCCGATTGCCTGCCACCACAGCTGCGCCAGCTTCGGATAATCAGGAACGTTGGTGCCGGTTGGAGACCATTGCACGCGGGCCGGCGAACGATAGAACTCGATCAGACCGCCGAGCTTGGCAGCCCGATCCGTGAAGCTCTGGTGATGGATCGTGCTGTCACGAATGAAGGTGAGACCCACATGGCTCTTCTTCACATCCACCGTCTTGGAGGTCACGAACTGCGCGTAAAGCCATGCAGCCTTGGCGCGGTCGTCGGGGGTGGATTTCATCAATGTCCACGAACCCACATCCTGATAACCGAGCTTCATGCCGTCCTTCCAGTAGACGCCATGCGGCGAAGGTGCGACGCGCCATTTCGGCGAGCCGTCCTCGTTCACAACAGGCAGGCCGGGTTTGGCCATATCGGCGGTGAAGGCCGTGTACCAGAAGATCTGCTGGGCAATGTTACCCTGCGCCGGCACCGGCCCGGATTCGGAGAAGGTCATGCCCTGTGCTTCCGGCGGCGCGTATTTCTTCAGCCATTCGAGATATTTCTCGATGGAATAGACCGAAGCGGGACCGTTGGTATCACCACCCCGCGCCACGCAGGAACCGACGGGCTGCGACTTGTCGTTGACCTTGATACCCCATTCATCGACCGGCAGGCCGTTCGGCAGACCCTTGTCGCCGTTGCCAGCCATGGAGAGCCAGGCATCGGTGAAGCGCCAGCCAAGCGACGGGTCCTTCTTGCCATAGTCCATATGGCCGAAGACCTTCTTGCCGCCGACATCGCGGCCGGTGAAGAATTCGGCGATATCCTCATAAGCCGACCAGTTGACCGGCACGCCGAGGTCGTAGCCGTATTTGGCCTTGAAATCGGCCTTGTTCTTGTCGTCGTTGAACCAGTCGTAACGGAACCAGTAGAGGTTCGCGAATTGCTGGTCGGGAAGCTGGTAGAGCTTCTTGTCCGGTGCCGTTGTAAAGGCGCTGCCGATGAAATCCTTGAGGTCGAGACCGGGATTGGTGACGTCCTTGCCTTCATTGGCCATGAAGTCGGTCAGGTTGCGCACCTGCTGGTAGCGCCAATGCGTGCCGATGAGATCGCTGTCGTTGACCCAGCCGTCATAAAGGTTCTGGCCGGTCTGCATCTGGGTCTGGATCTTTTCGACGACGTCACCTTCCTGGATGATGTCATGCGTGACCTTGATGCCGGTAATGGCGGTGAAGGCCGGCGCCAGAACTTTCGATTCATATTCATGCGTGGTCAGGGATTCGGAAACGACCTTGATGTCCATGCCGGCGAAAGGTTTCGCGGCATCGATAAACCATTGCAGTTCCTTCTCCTGATCCGCACGGGAAAGCGACGACATATCGCCGATTTCCTTGTCCAGAAACTGCTTTGCTTCCTCCATTCCGGCGAAAGCGGAACCTGTCATTGCCAGCAGCATGGCTGCCGTCGTCGTCATCAGATGCCGTCGCATATCAGTCCTCCCAGGGGTTGCGATTGCATGAAGTCCTCCAGTGCGGTCTTCCTCCGCCGCACCGTTCTTTCTGCTCTAAACGAAACGGAAAACGCCGATGGCGTAGACCACGGACAGAGCGAGAGCCCACCACAGGTTCGGACCGACCAGCCCGAGCCATGCGAGATGAATAAAGGCGCTGCCGAGCAGCGAAATGAACAACCGGTCGCCGCGCGTGGTCTCAAAGCGCAAGAGGCCAAAGCGGGGATTGCCACCGGGCGAAAAATATTCCCAGACCCACATGCCGACGAGCAGCACGGCGATGGCGCAGAAAAATGCGGCCGTAGCCCAAGTCCACGCCATCCAGGTAAAATCGGGCATCTTCATCACGGTCAAACCCTCCCCAACGCAAAGCCCTTGGCGATGTAATTGCGCACGAACCAGATCACCAGCGCGCCCGGAATGAGTGTCAGCACACCGGCAGCGGCAAGCAGGCCCCAATCCATGCCGGCGGCGGACACGGTTCGCGTCATCGTCGCGGCGATCGGCTTTGCATCCGTCGTCGTCAGCGTACGGGCGATCAGAAGCTCGACCCACGAGAACATGAAGCTGAAGAAGCAGGCCACACCGATGCCGGAAGCGATGAGCGGCATGAAAATCTTCACGAAGAATTTCGGGAAGGAATAGCCGTCAATATAGGCGGTTTCGTCGATTTCCTTCGGCACGCCCGACATGAAGCCTTCGAGGATCCACACCGCCAGCGGCACGTTGAACAGGCAATGCGCCAGCGCCACAGCAATATGCGTGTCGATCAGCCCGAACGCCGAATAAAGCTGGAAGAAGGGCAACGCGAACACGGCGGGCGGGGCCATACGGTTGGTCAAAAGCCAGAAGAACAGGTGCTTGTCACCGAGAAAACGGTAACGGGAGAAGGCATAGGCCGCCGGAAGTGCCGCTGCAACCGAGATCACCATGTTCATCACAACGTAGATAATCGAGTTGATGTAACCCGAATACCAGGAGGAATCGGTGAAGATCGTCCGGTAGTTCTGCAGCGTCGGCTGGTGCGGATAAAGCGTCATGGACGAGACGATCTCCGCATTCGTCTTAAAGCTCATATTGACGAGCCAATAGATCGGCACGAGCAGAAGAATGATGTAGATCGTCGGCACCAGCCAGGAAAAACGCGATGGCCCATGGCGGCGGCGCGATCGTGCCGCAAGGCCCGACAATCCCGCCGAGGCGGCTTTCACCGGGGAATTTCCCATCCGTTCCACGCTTGTGGTGACATCAGAGGCGCTCATGTCTCAAGTCTCCGCGTCGTGGCTGGTCATCACGGTGTAGAACACCCAGGACAACAGCAGGATGATGAGGAAGTAGATCAGCGACATGGCTGCTGCAGGGCCCAGGTCAAACTGGCCGAGCGCCATCTTCACGAGATCGATGGACAGAAAGGTGGTGGAATTGCCCGGGCCGCCGCCAGTGACGACGAAAGGCTCGGTATAGATCATGAAACTGTCCATGAAGCGCAGCAGGAATGCGATGAGCAGCACGCGCTTCATCTTCGGCAGCTGGATGAACCGGAATACGGCGAAACGCGATGCTCCATCGATCCTGGCCGCCTGGTAATAGGCATCCGGAATGGAAACGAGGCTGGCATAGCAGAGCAGCACGACGAGGCTCGTCCAGTGCCAGACATCCATGATGACGACCGTGATCCATGCATCGAGCGGATCGTTGACGTAGTTGTAATCAAGCCCAAGCTGATTGGCGTAATAACCGAGCAGCCCAATATCGCTGCGCCCGAACACCTGCCAGATCGTGCCGACCACGTTCCACGGCACCAGAAGCGGCAGCGCCATCGTCACAAGGCAGACAGGCACGCCGATGCCGGATTTCGGCATTTTGAGCGCGATGAAAATGCCGAGCGGAATTTCAATCGCGAGGATGATGCCGGAGAACAGCAGGTTGCGCCCCAGCGCATCCCAGAACCGGGCCGATGCCAGAATTTCTTCGAACCATTGCGTTCCCGCCCAGAAGAACTGGTTGTTGCCGAAGGTATCCTGCACCGAATAGTTCACGACGGTCATCAGCGGAATGACGGCGGAAAAGGCGACCAGTACCAAAACCGGCAGCACCATGAACCACGCCTTGTTGTTCCAGCTCTTTTCCATCGTCAGGCCCCCATCTTCACACGCCAGGAATCGGCAAAGACACCGACGGCGGCCGGGTCGAAGCGAACACCCGCTTCCGCCGGAATTTCCTCGTCTTCAGCAACGACAATTGCCAGCTTCTGGCCGGCAAACCGGGCGCGAACGATCTTCTGTCGGCCTATATCCTCGACCTTGTCGACGGTAATCGGCATGCCGCCCCGCTCCAGCCGGATGAATTCCGGGCGGACGCCGATCTCGATGCGCTGCGCTCCATCAACCTTCGGTACACCGGCAAGCGGCACACCGAGGTCGCCGATCATAGCGGTTGCGCCGTCTATCCTGGCGGGCAGCACGTTCATGCCAGGCGAGCCGATGAAATAACCAACGAATGTATGCCCCGGCCGCTCGAAAAGCTCCGCCGGCGTGCCGATCTGGACGATCTGCCCGTCATACATGACCACCACCTTGTCGGCGAAGGTCAGCGCTTCGGTCTGGTCGTGCGTCACATAGACCATGGTGAAGCCGGATTGCCGGTGCAGCCGTTTTAGCTGCGAGCGCAGCACCCATTTCATATGCGGATCGATAACCGTCAGCGGCTCGTCGAACAGGATGGCGTTGACGTCGGAACGCACGAGGCCGCGTGCCAGCGAAATCTTCTGCTTCTGGTCTGCCGTCAACCCACGCGCATGACGTTTGGCCATGCCGGAAAGATCGGTCATCTCAAGGATGTCCCGCACCCGGCGATCCACTTCTGCTTCCGGCACATGCCGGTTGCGCAACGGAAAGGCCAGATTGTCGTAGACCGTCATCGTGTCGTAGACGACCGGAAACTGGAACACCTGGGCGATATTGCGGTCTTCGGTGGCAAGATCGGTCACGTCAGTTCCGTCGAACGCGATACGCCCTTCGGAGGGGCGCAGCAGCCCGGAAATGATGTTGAGCAACGTGGTCTTGCCACAGCCGGAAGGCCCGAGCAGCGCATAAGCCCCGCCATCCTCCCATTCGTGATGCACTTCTTTCAGGGCATAATCGCCGGCTGCCTGCGCCTTGGCGTTATAGGCGTGGCGGATGTGATCGAGCGTGATGCGTGCCATGACCGATCTCCCTTCAAGCCGCTTTGCCGATGGCGCGGCCATTCGCGTCAAAGGCCATCAAATGCCGTGTATCAAGAAACAGTTCGATGTCCCTGTCCGGCTCGATATCGTGAATGCCATGCGCCAGCATGACCCAGCGCCGGCCCGAAAATTCCACATGCACGAAGCTTTCCGATCCGGCGATTTCCGAAATCAGCGTTCGCGCCCGAATGGATTGCCGCGCTTCTCCCTTCGCATAGGGGAAGAGGTGGTGTGGCTGGAAGGCTATCGTCACCGGGCCGTCCGGCATGGCGGCAAGATGGGCTGGAACCGCGACCACGGCATGATCCGCACGGGTGAAAGCATTGCCGGCCTTGATGACCTCAATGGTGTTAAGCGGCGGATCTGCGAAGATTTCCGCGGTCACGATATCCACCGGATGCCGGTAAACCTCGATGGTGCGGCTGAACTGCGTCACCCTTCCCTCATTAAGCGTCGCGGTATTGCCACCCAGCAGCAGTGCCTCGGAAGGTTCGGTGGTGGCATAAACGAAAATTGCGCCGGATTCCGCGAAAATGCGCGGCAATTCCTCGCGTAGTTCCTCGCGCAACTTGTAATCGAGATTGGCCAACGGCTCATCGAGCAGCACCAGATTGGCGTTCTTGACGATGGCGCGGGCGAGCGCCGTGCGCTGCTGCTGGCCACCGGAAAGATTGAGCGGCGTCCGGTCGAGATAGGGCGTCAGCTTCAGAAGCTCGGCGGCTTTCCTCACCTCCCGATCAATGGTTGCCTGGTCTCTACCGGCAACCCGCATCGGCGAGGCGATGTTTTCGTAGACACTCAGCGCCGGATAGTTGATGAACTGCTGATAGACCATGGCGACGTTGCGCTTCTGCACCGGCCAGCCCGTCACGTCCTCACCATTAAAGAAGATCGCGCCGCCGCTCGGCTTGTCCAGCCCGGCCATCAGCCGCATCAGCGTCGTCTTGCCCGAAAGTGTCGGTCCAAGCAGGACGTTCAGGCTTCCGCGCTGCAACGTCAGATCGGTCGGGTGAATATGATATTCACCGCCGGCCATCTTCGAGACGTTTCGCAATTCAAGCATGTTGATCCAAAGCCTCCTCCGCTTTTCGATCGGATCGTCAGATTGCCTTCAAGCGTTCCCCTGCAATGTCTTCGATATAGTCCTCCAGCC
The DNA here is from genome assembly GCF_041414895.1 of Agrobacterium sp. O3.4. Taxonomy (NCBI): domain Bacteria; kingdom Pseudomonadati; phylum Pseudomonadota; class Alphaproteobacteria; order Hyphomicrobiales; family Rhizobiaceae; genus Agrobacterium; species Agrobacterium sp. O3.4. Next base: position 48,061 of record NZ_JALPZP010000002.1, on the reverse strand, counting down.
CGCGCACCTCTTCAGGAGTGAAAAAAAGCCCCTGCTTGGTGCGGCGCCACAGAATATCCTCCGCCGTCAGCGCCCATTCCCGCGCCATCAGCCAGTGAACCTCGACCTCATAAAGCGTACCGCCGAAATGACGGCCCAGTGCTGCCGCATCCGTGGCAGAACCGATCATTGCCGTCGCATCCGTTCCGTAGCAGCGGACGAGCCGCCCGGCATGTCGCTCTTCCAGGAAGGGGTAACGCGAACGCAGGGCCGAAACCTCTGCACCGTAAGCCTCTGCACCGAAGTTCCCGCCCGGCAAATGCGAACCCGCCGTCCAGGGCGCACCCTTTTCGCCCAGCGCATCGCCGATTTTTTCAAGAGCATGTTCGGCAAGCCGCCGATAAGTGGTAAGCTTGCCGCCGAAAATATTGAGCAAAGGTGCTTCGCCCTCCGCTCCATCAGTTTTCAGCACATAATCGCGGGTCGCTTCCTGCGCTTTCGACGCGCCGTCGTCGAACAGTGGCCGCACGCCGGAATAGGTCCAGACGATATCGTCCTGCGTAACCGGTTCGGCAAAATATTCGCTGGCCGCGCTGCAAAGATAGCTGATTTCCTCCGCGGTGATCTTAACAGCGCGGGGATCGGCGGTATAGTCGCGATCCGTCGTGCCGATCAGCGTGAAGTCCTGTTCATAAGGGATGGCGAAGATGATCCGACCGTCCGGATTCTGGAAAAAATAGGCGCGCGGATCGGCAAACTTCTTGCGCACGATGATATGGCTGCCCTGCACGAGGCGGACATTATGCACGTTATTTTTGCCGAATGTGGAAGCGAGAACCTTGTCCACCCAGGGGCCGGCGGCATTCACCAGCATGCGTGCCCGGTAGGTCGCGCTTTCCCCGGCAGCGCTTTTTGTTTCAACCCGCCAGAAGGCGCCTTCGCGCCGCGCTGAAACCACCTGCGTGCGGTTGAGGATCAGGGCGCCACGATCAGCGGCATCGCGGGCGTTCAGCACGACAAGCCGGGCATCATCCACCCAGCCGTCGGAATATTCGAAAGCGCGGGCGAAAATCGGCTTCAGCGGTTTTCCGGCGGGATCGCGGCGCAGATCAAGCGAACGGGTGGCAGGCAGAAGCTTGCGGCCGCCGAGGTGATCATAAAGAAAAAGTCCGAGACGCACGAGCCAGGCCGGACGCACGCCACCTTTCTGAAACGGCAGAACGAAACGCATGGGCCAGATGATGTGCGGCGCCATGGCCCACAACACCTCGCGCTCCATCAGCGCTTCGCGCACCAGACGAAACTCATAATGTTCGAGATAACGCAAACCGCCATGGATGAGCTTGGTCGCGGCGGACGAGGTGCCGGAGGCAAAATCGTTCATTTCCGCAAGTGCAACGGAATAACCCCTGCCAACGGCATCACGCGCAATGCCGCAGCCATTGATGCCGCCGCCGATCACGAAAATATCGTGGATTGCCTCGTCAGACATGAATTCTCCCGCGCTTTCATCGACGCTCTCCTCATCGATATATTGAAAGCACAGACATCTAATTCGAAGACAAAACGAATGTCAAACGAAATTCCGATGGCGCAGGATCAGGTCTCCCGCGCCTCGGTTTCAATCAGCCGAACGTCATGATCGGCACAGATGGAACGGATGGAATCGACCGGGCAGTGGTCGGTAATAAAAGTATGCACCTGCGAAAGATGGCCGATGCGCACCGGGGCCGTCCGCTCGAATTTGAGCGAGTCCGACACCAGAATGACATGGCGGGCATTGGAGATGATCGCCTGCGCGACCTTGACCTCGCGGAAATCGAAATCCAGCAGAGCGCCGTCCTCATCAATGGCCGAAACGCCAATGACGGCAAAATCGACTTTGAACTGGCGGATGAAGTCGACCGCCGCCTCACCGACGATGCCGCCATCTGAACCGCGCACCACGCCGCCGGCAATCACCACTTCAATGCCCGGGAAAACCCGCAACCTGTTGGCAACATTGATATTGTTGGTGATGACCATCAATTCGTGGTGGTCCGCCAAAGCTTCACCCACCGACTCGGTCGTCGTGCCGATGTTGATAAAAAGCGACGAGTTATTGGGAATGAGGGCAGCGGCAGCAGCCCCGATCGCCTGTTTTTCAACAGATGCAATCGCGCGGCGCGCTTCGTATTTGACGTTTTCATTGCCGCTTGGAAAAAGTGCGCCGCCATGGATGCGCGTCAGCACCCTGGTGTCGCAGAGATCGTTTAGGTCCTTGCGAATTGTCTGGGGGGTCACCGAAAAGCGCGCCGCCAGCTCATCGACCAGCACCCGCCCGTTCGCTTTCGCCAGCGCAACGATTTCATCCTGACGCGGTGTGAGCAGCATTTCACCCTCCCTCCTCTTTCAATTTTTTCGTTTTATTGAAGAGCGAACGAAAAACCAATGTCAAGGGAAGGTTTGTGGCGGTGCGTTCTACCTGTCTGCGAATATGCCTGAAACACGCAATGGGGTTGCCCACGAACTCATTAGCCGGCTTTCTGAGCTATCCTTGAGGCGACCCCCTGCATATCGATACCGGAGAATCCCGAAGACGCGGCACTGAACGCATCGCCGATACCGATCAGGATAGGTTCGTTCACGCCCAGTCTCTCGACTGCCGCAGCCAGTTGCGCGAGCGAACCGCACCAGCGCTGTTCATTTGCCCGGCTGACGGCAATCATCACCGCAACGGGCGTAGAAGCAGGCATGCCGTGGGCGAGCAGCGAGGACTGGATATCAGCTGCGGTGCGGCCACCCATATAAAAAACAGTGGTCACGGCGGGATTGGAAAGCGATGCCCAATCGATATTCTCCGGCAACTTTCCCTGCCGCGAATGGCCGGTGACGAAGCGAACAGACTGGGCATGGTCGCGATGCGTCAGGGAGACGCCGAGGCGCGAGGCCATGGCGCTTGCGGCGGTAATGCCCGGCACGACGTCGACCGGGATATTTTCAGCCTCCAGCGCGGCGATCTCCTCGCCGGCGCGCCCGAAAATCATCGGATCACCGGATTTCAGCCGCACCACCCGTTTGCCGGCCTTGGCGAGGCGGATCATCATGTCATTAATGTCTTCCTGCTTGCAGCTTTCCCGGCCACCGCGCTTGCCGACCAGCATGCGCTTCGCCTCCCGCCGCGCCAGCTCCAGTACCTCCGCTGACACGAGATCATCGAATAAGATGACATCGGCGGCCTGCAGGGCCCGAACCGCTTTCAGCGTCAGAAGTTCGGCATCGCCCGGCCCGGCCCCCACGAGCGTTACGCGTCCGCGCGATAGGCCGGTGCCGGCGTCCTGCGTTCCAATATCCGTCAGCAGCCGTTCTTCGCTGCTCTCATCCAGCCTTTCGGTAAAGGCCCGATCGACGAAATTTTCCCAGAAAGATCGCCGTGACGGGCCGGGTGCGAGCCGCAGATTAACGCGATCACGGATCGTCTGGGCAAGTGCGCCCCAATCCTTCAGGGCCAGCGGCAGCAATGTCTCGATGCGCCGGCGGATGGCCTGCGCCAGAATGGGGGCTGCGCCATCGGTGGAAATCGATACCACCACCGGCGAGCGATTGACGATGGAGCCGAACTGGAACTGGCAAAATTCCGGCTTGTCGATGACATTGACGGGAACGCCGGCAGCCCGCGCAGCGGAATAAAAGGCTTTTCCTTCCACATCCGTTTCGCAATCCGCCAGCGCCAGTTCGGCATTGTCGAATATGCCATAATGCCAGGATTGGTCGTGAAAGCTCAAGGCCGGGTTCTTTGCAATAAGGGTCGTGAATGTCTCCGACAAATCTTGCTTGTCGCAATAGACATGCACCGTAGCACCGCAGGCGAGCAGCAGTTCCGCTTTCCAGGCGGCCCCATCCGACCCTCCCGCAAGCACCACACGCTTACCCTCCAGCCCCCAGAAAACTGGTAATTTGGCCAACTTTTCCATGCGCGCCGGTTCATTCCGCTGCGGTTTTAAGGCATCCATCGATGATCCCCCTGATTTCGGCGCGGCACGAGCCGCAATTGGTTCCGGCATTCAACGCCTTGCCGATGGCTTCGACGCTGTGGCAGCCATCGCGGATGGCGGCGGTGATCTGATTGACCCCAACATTAAAGCAGGAGCAGACCGTCGCACCCGGATCGGCCCGCCCGGCACCGGGGCGACCGGCAACCAGCGCAAAGCGCATGCGCAAATCCTCATGGCGCTCGGTCAATTGCGATATCGCCCAGTTGCGGGCGACGGCCACCGGCTGATTGGCGATGAACAGCGCTGCCAAGAGGCTCTCACCATCGAAAAAGGCAAGCCGCAGATTGCCCGTCTGCCGGTCGTTGTAACCAAGCGGCTCGACCCTGACATCGATGCCGAAAACCTGCCGCGCCCAGAGCGTCCAGTCCTGCGGTTCTTCCTCGAAGGCCAGCTCCATGCGATAGCCGCCATCCGCCTTGGCTGTCGCCCAATAGGAGCAATCCGGTGCATCCGGCCGGGTGCGGGAGATGGCGAAGCCATAGGCCTTTGCCGCAAAACGCCTTGCCCTCACCGCCACGTTTTTAGAAGCCGGCTGGCCGGAATGCGGGTCCGTGACCGGCGCAACAACCACATCGATGCGCGCCCGCGAGGCGAACTGGTCGTTCCAGTGCATTGGCGCAAAGACCGATCCACGCGCCTGCCTTTCGCTGACCAGTGCGCGCAGCAGAACCTTGCCGTGCGGGCTTTCCAGTTCCACCAGATCGGCGCTTTCGATGCCCAGCGCCTGCGCATCACGCGGGTGAAGTTCGGCGAAAGGCTCGGCGATATGGGCGGTCAGCCGCGCACTTTTGCCGGTACGGGTCATGGTGTGCCATTGGTCGCGGATGCGGCCGGTATTCAGCGTCAGCGGATAATCGGGCGACGTTCTGCCGGTCTCCGGCAAGGCTGTGGCGATGAACCGCGCCTTGCCATCGGCATGGTAAAAACGACCATCCGCGAAAAAGCGCGTTTCGGCATTGCCACCGGTTACGGTTTTCGGCCATTGAAAGGGTGGCATCTCTCCATAGGAATCCGGCTCGATCCCACTAATATCAAAATCCCGGCTGCCCGCATTCTCAAAGCCGGAAAGGGCCGCGTGTTCGGCAAAAATCTCCGATGGCTGGCGATAAGCGAAAGCAGCGTCGAAACCCATGCGCCGGCCCACTTCCGCCATTTGCCACCAATCGGCCTTGGCTTCGCCGGGCACAGGGAGAAAACCGCGCTGACGGGAAATGCGCCGTTCGGAATTGGTAACCGTGCCGTCCTTTTCGCCCCAGCCGAGTGAAGGCAAAAGCACATGGGCATGACGGGCCGTATCGGTATTGGCCATGACATCGGACACCACGACGAAAGGACAGGCCTTGATCGCGGCTTCGACGGCACCGGCATCCGGCATCGAGACGACGGGGTTGGTGGCCATCATCCACAATGCCTTAATGCGGCCGTCGGCCACGGCCCGGAACATGTCCACCGCCTTTAGCCCGGGCTTTTGCGCAATGGCGGGCGAGGCCCAGAAACGTTGCACCCGGTCGCGGTCCTCAGCGCTTTCGAGGGCCATATGGGCGGCCAGCATGTTGGCGAGCCCGCCGACCTCGCGCCCGCCCATGGCGTTCGGCTGGCCGGTCAGCGAAAACGGCCCCATGCCCGGCCTGCCGATACGGCCGGTTGCGAGGTGGCAGTTGATGATCGCATTGACTTTGTCTGTGCCGCTTTGCGACTGGTTGACGCCCTGGCTGTAACAGGTGACGGTTTTTTCCGTGCGTTCGAACAATTCGTAAAAGGAAATCAGTTCGGCGATGGTCAGGCCGGTGGCTTCGGCGATCTCCGGCAGGCTATGCTCGCTTGCGACCTGCATGGCGGCGTCGAAACCGGCCGTGTGGTTTTGCACGTAAGCACTATCGATCACGGAACTGACGGAAAGATGCACTAAAAGACCGGTAAACAGCGCCACATCTCCATCCGGGCAGATGGCGAGGTGCATATCGGCAATATCGGCGCTCATCGTCCGGCGCGGATCGATGACCACGACCTTCATTTCCGGCCGTGCGGTCTTTGCCGCCGCCAGCCTTTGGTAGAGAACCGGATGACACCATGCGAGGTTGGAACCGGTGAGGATCACCAGATCGGCAAGCTCCATATCCTCATAGGTGCCCGGCACCGTATCGGCTCCGAAGGCGCGGCGATGGCCGGCGACCGACGACGACATGCAGAGCCTTGAATTGGTGTCGATATTCGCCGAACCGACGAAACCTTTCATCAGCTTGTTGGCGAGGTAATAATCCTCCGTCAGCAATTGGCCGGAGACGTAAAAGGCAACCGAATCCGGGCCATGTTCGGCGATGGTTTCAGAGAAACGGGAAGCGACGAGATCAAGCGTTTCGTCCCATGCCGCCCGTCTGCCGGCGATCTCGGGATAGAGAAGACGTCCTTCGAGGTCTATGGTTTCGGCGAGAGCCGAACCCTTGGAGCATAGCCGGCCGAAATTGGCAGGATGGTCCGGATCGCCTTTGACGGACACGACGCCGGAGTCGTTGACGGTGGCGATGACGCCGCAGCCGACACCGCAATAAGGACAGGTGGTTTTTGTTTCAACGGGCATGGGTTTGCCCTCTCGGTGAGCGGCGTTTACCCCCCTCTGTCCTACCGGACATCTCCCCCTCAAGGGGGGAGATCGACAAGCGGAAGGCTCCTCGTTTCCTCTCCATCGGCGATGACGCCAGTTGTGAATGGAGGTTCGTGCCACAGGTGATCTCCCCCTTAGAGAGGGAGATGCCCGGCAGGACAGAAGAGGGGGGTAACGCCACCGCCATCGCCATTCACTCCGCCGCAATCATCAGCGTTTCGAACGCTATCGAAAGCCGCCCATCCAGATTACGCACCGGAATGGTCCGCACCTCGCCCTCATCCGCCCCCAGCGCCTTGCCGGTTTCCAGCGAAATGACCCAATTGTGCAAGGGACACGTCACCGAAGCCCCATGCACGATGCCCTGGCTCAGCGGCCCGCCCTTGTGCGGGCAATGGTCCTCAATGGCGAAGACCTGATTTTCCGCCGTGCGAAACACCGCGATTTTGCCCATCGGCGTTTTCACGCAGCGCGCGCCACGCAATGGAATGTCGGAGATGTCACCAATGTCGATCCAGTTGCTGTCCATCGTTCTCACTCCGCTGCCTGGTTGAAACCGATTGCCGCCATGGGCCTGAACTCATGCTTGTCGTGACCGGACACACGTTCCGACCAGGGATCGACCTGCGCGAATTTCTGGCTGAAGACGAAGCGATCGAAATAGGCCCGGCGCTTTTCGGCGTCGTCCATGATCTGGCGGCGAACCTCGTCGTAACCGATGCGCTTGGCCCATTTATAGATGCGCTCGAGATAGCGCGCCTGTTCACGATACATCTGGGTCAGCGCCACGATATGCTCCAGCGCGTCGTCTTCATTGTGGACGAGCCCCAGAATTTCAGTGCCCTTGATATCGAGACCGGCGGCACCGGCGAAATGGATCTCGAAACCGGAATCGACGCAGATGACGCCGATATCCTTGCAGGTGGCCTCGGCGCAGTTGCGCGGACAGCCGGAAACGGCAAGCTTCAGCTTGGCAGGCGTCCACGAACCCCACATGAATTTTTCAATGCGGATGCCGAAGCCGGTGGAATCCTGCGTGCCGAAGCGGCACCATTGCTGGCCCACACAGGTCTTTACCGTGCGCAACCCCTTGGCGTAGGCCTGACCGGAGATGAAACCCGCCTTGCCGAGATCGGACCACACCGCCGGCAGATCCTCCTTCTCGATACCGAGAAGATCGATACGCTGGCCGCCCGTCACCTTCACCATGGGTATGTCGAACTTGTCGACCACATCCGCAATCGCTCTCAACTCCGAGGAAGAGGTGACACCTCCCCACATGCGTGGCACAACGGAATAGGTGCCGTCCTTCTGGATGTTGGCGTGGACACGCTCGTTGATATAACGAGACTGATAATCGTCGGCATATTCATCCGGAAAATCGCAGACGAGATAATAATTGAGCGCCGGCCGGCATTTGGCGCAGCCGCAGGAGGTTTTCCATTCCAGTTCCTGCATCACGGCCGGGATGGTCTTCAGGCCCTTGGCCTTGATGAGACGGCGCACATCGTCATGGCCGAGATCGGTGCATTTGCACATCGGCTGCACGGCAGCGGGATTGTAGCTGTCGCCGAGCGTTATCGTCATCAGCTGCTCGACAAGGCCGGTGCAATTGCCGCAGGAGGCTGATGCCTTGGTGTGGGCGCGTACATCGTCCAGCGACGTCAGCCCCTTGGAGGTGATGGTCGAGGTAATCTTACCCTTGCAAACGCCGTTGCAGCCGCAGATTTCCGCATCATCCGGCAAGGCTGCAACGGCCGCCATAGGGTCCAGCGGCGACCCTCCCTGATAGGCCTGGCCGAAGATCAGGGTTTCACGCATAGCGGAGATATCGGTCGATTTTTTCATCAGGTCGAAGAACCACGACCCATCACCCGTCTCGCCGTATAGCACTGCACCGATGATGCGATTTTCCTTGAGGATCAGGCGCTTGTAGACACCGGCCGTGGCATCACGCAGCACAATTTCCTCGCGGTCGTCACCTTCAGCAAAATCACCGGCGGAAAACAGGTTGATACCGGTGACCTTCAGCTTGGTATTGGTGACCGAGCCGTGATATTCGGCCGAACCGCCACACAGCCGGTCGGCCAGCACGCGGGCCGATTCATAAAGCGGCGCAACGAGGCCGTAACACATGCCGCGATGTTCGGCGCATTCGCCGAGCGCATAGATCGAGGCATCCGACGTCATCATGCCGTCATCCACGACGATGCCGCGATTGACGGCTATACCGGCCTCCTTGGCGAGACCCGAAGCGGGACGGATACCAACCGCCATCACCACCATGTCGCCCTTGATGACACGGCCGTCTTCCAGCTCGATGCCTTCAACCTTATCCTCGCCGAGAATGCATTTGGTATTGGCCTTGGTGATGATGTCGATACCGCGCTCATTGAGCGCCTTTTCCAGGAGATAGGCCGCTGCCGGATCGAGCTGACGCTCCATGATCGTCGGCATCAGGTGGATGACGGTGACATCCATGCCCTGCCGCTTCAGGCCATAAGCCGCTTCAAGCCCCAGAAGCCCAGCGCCGATGACGATGGCGCGGCCCTTGCCCTCGGCAATCTCCAGCATCTTCGTCACATCATCGAGATCGCGATAGGCGAGCACCCCCGGCAATTGATGGCCGGGAACGGGAATGATGAAGGGCAGGGAGCCCGTGGCGATCACCAGCTTGTCGTAGGAAGCCGTGATGCCGTTTTCGCTGGTCACGGTTTTCTTGTCCCGGTCGATGCCGGTGACTTTCGCGCCCTTGTGCAGCGTCACGTTATTGGCGGCGTACCATTCGTCATTATGGATGACGATATCCTCATAGCTCTTTTCGCCTGAGAGCACCGGCGAGAGCATGATGCGGTCGTAATTGACGCGCGGCTCGGCGTTGAAGATCGTGACGTCATAAAGGCCGGGGGCGGTTTCGAAAAGGTTTTCCAGCATGCGCCCCGGCGCCATGCCATTGCCGATGATGACGAGTTTTTGCGTCATGGTCGTTACTCCGCGGCTTCGACAAAGCGGTGACGTTCGTAAAGGAACTTCAGCACGGCTTCGCGGCATTTGAGATAGGTCTTGTCGGATGCAAGCTCGATGCGGTGGCGCGGGCGTGCCAGCGGCACATCAAGCACTTCGCCGATATGGGCGGCGGGACCGTTGGTCATCATCACGATGCGGTCCGAAAGCAGCACCGCCTCATCGACATCATGGGTGATCATGACCATGGTATTTCCAAGCCGGGCATGGATTTCCATCACCGCGTCCTGAAGGTGGGCGCGGGTCAGCGCATCCAGTGCACCGAAAGGCTCGTCCAGCAGCAGGATCTTCGGCTCCATGGCGAGCGCGCGGGCGATGCCGACGCGCTGCTTCATGCCACCGGAAATTTCCGAAGGCTTCTTGTCCTTGGCATGCCCCATCTGCACGAGATCGAGATTGCGCATGACCCAGTCATGCCGCTCGGCCCGGGTTTTTGTTCTGCTGAACACTTTTTCCACGGCGAGATTGACGTTTTCATAAACCGAAAGCCAGGGCAGCAGGCTGTGGTTCTGAAACACCACGGCACGTTCCGGGCCGGGTTCGTTGACTTCGCGGTTTTCAAGAAGGACCGCCCCGGCGGAAACTTTCGTCAGCCCGGCGATGAGGTTCAGCATGGTGGACTTGCCGCAGCCGGAATGGCCGATGACGGAGACGAATTCACCTTTTTCGATGGTGAGGCTGATGCCTTTCAACACCTCGGCACGCGAGCCGCCCTTGTCGAAATATTTGTCGATGTGATCGAGCTTCAGGTAAGCGTTCATGATTTTGGCCCTCTCAATTCGCCGCAGCGCCACGGGTGATGACTTTGCCGAGCGCCGCCACCAGCTTGTCGAGCATGAAGCCCACGACACCGATGTAGGCGAGTGCGACGATGATGTCGGGCAGGCGCGAGGAGTTCCACGCATCCCAGATGAAGAAACCGATGCCGACGCCGCCGGTCAGCATTTCAGCGGCGACGATGGCGAGCCACGACAGGCCAATACCGATGCGCAGGCCGGTGAAGATGTAGGGTGCCGCCGAAGGCAGCATGATCTTGAAGAAGAATTCCAGCTGGTTGAGCCGCAGCACCTGCGCGACGTTGCGGTAATCCTGCGGAATGTTGCGCACGCCGACCGCCGTATTGATGATGACCGGCCAGATGGAGGTGATGAAGATCACGAAAATGGCCGACGGATTGCTGTCCTGAAAAGCGGCCAGCGAAAGTGGCAGCCAGGCAAGCGGCGGCACGGTGCGCAGCACCTGAAAGATCGGGTCGAGGCCGCGCATCGCCCAGACCGACTGGCCGATCACGGCACCCATGATGATGCCCGCGATGGCGGCTAGGCCGAAACCGTAGGCAACCCGTTCGAGCGAGACCAGCACGCGCAGCCCAAGGCCGATATCCTGCGAACCATTATGGAAAAACGGCGATACGATGAGATCGTAGCTTTCCTCGAAGACCTGGCTCGGCGGCGGCAGCGATGAGCCGGGGGCGGAACAGAGCAGCTGCCAGACACCGAGCAGAACAGCGAGGACGACAAGCGGCGGTATGGTGTTGCGGGCCGCTGCCGCACCCCATTTGCGCAGATCGATCCGCGACGGGTGTTTGGGCGAAAGCGCTACGACATTTGCCTTTTGCGCTGCCGGCTGCTGCGGCTCTTCGTTGTATTTTCGGGCCAATGCGGACATGGACGTTTCCTCTTGATTTCGATTGCGGTTGGGGTCTCGCCCCTCACCCGGTCTTCAGTCTCCGCCGGTGGACGGCGGCAACTGGCGGATGAAGGGCGACACCCCGTCTCCTCCTCAGGAGGCCGCCTTGATGGAAAGACTTTCGAGATAAGCGGACGGATTTTCCGGGTCGAAGACCTTGCCGTCGAAGAAGGTTTCCTTGCCGCGCGAGGTGGAAGCGGGAAGATCGGTTACGCCAAGATCCTTGGCCGCAGCACGCCAGATATCCTCGCGGTTGACCTTCGCAACCAGCGCCTTCACGTCGGTATCGGGCGCAAATTTGCCCCAGCGGATATTTTCCGTGATGAACCAGCTGTCATGGCTGTGGAAGGGATAGGAGGCGTGGTCCTGCCAGAACTTCATCTGCAGACCGGTGTTTTCGAGCACGCGGCCGTTGCCGTAATTTATATTGCCCTTGAGGCGGCCGAGAACATCCTTCGGCGGCACGTTGAACCATTGGCGCTTGCCGAGGATGGTGGACATCTCCTCCTTGTTGGCCATCTCGTCGCACCATTGCTGCGCCTCCATCACAGCCATCAGCAATGCCTTGGTGGCGTTGGGGTTCTTTTCCACCCAGTCGGCGCGCATGCCGAGCGCCTTTTCCGGATGACCCTTCCAGAGTTCGCCGGTGGTACAGGCGGTGAAACCGATGCCCTGATTGACGAGCTGCTCATTCCACGGCTCGCCCACACAGAAGACGTCCATGTTGCCGACCTTCATATTGGCGACCATCTGCGGCGGCGGAACAACTATGGTGGAGACGTCCTTGTCCGGGTCGATGCCGCCGGCAGCAAGCCAGTAGCGGATCCAGAGATCATGCGTGCCACCGGGGAAGGTCATCGCCGCCTTGATTTCCTTGCCTTCAGCCTTCTTTTTCTCGAAAGCCGCCCTCAGCTTCGAAGCATCCAGCTGAACGCCGGTATCTGCATATTCCCTGGCGACGGAAATGCCCTGGCTGTCGAGGTTGAGGCGGGCGATGAGCGCCATCGGCACCGGCACGTTATTCTGCGTCACCTTGCCGGTATGCATGAGATAGGGCATCGGGGTCAGAATATGCGCGCCATCGATGCCATTCGAGGCGCCGCCCAACACGAGATTGTCGCGTGTTGCACCCCAGGAGGCCTGCTTCAGAACTTCGACATCAGGCATGCCATGCTTGGCGAACAGTCCCTTTTCGGCCGCGATGACGAGCGGCGCGGCATCTGTCAGCGCGATAAAGCCGATTTTCGCGCCTTTCACCTCGGGTTCTGCGGTGGCGGCGAAAGCGCCGGATGGAAAGGCAGTGCGCACGGCGGTGACAAGGGCTGCGGTGGCAGTCGTCTTCAATATCGTGCGGCGGCTGACAGCACCCGAGAATATCTTTTTCATTCGCATGTTCCCCTTATTGAGCCACCTTTGCCGGTGGCGTTTTCGCTTGCGAAAAAAGCCTGAAAATAAAAAACGCCGCTCGGTGTCTGCGCCTGCGGAACGGGAGGTGTTCCGGGCAGCAAAACCTTGCGACGTCTATGTCTTTGAAAGCGCCTATGCCGCGCCTTGCCTGCCCCGATCGCCGTTGACCGGTGCAAACAGGAAGACGCAAGAGGCGTGCCAGTTTATGAAAAACGAACTATCACACTGAAATTAATCGGTAATTCTTATATTTTTGCGATGTGATTAAATTTTAATCAGTGTATTTTTTGTCTTCTGTTTGTGCAAAGCAAAAAATTCCGCGCTTGAAATTTGCGCAGCCTCCAAGGCGAAACGTCAGTCACGCCTCTCCGGAGGACGGGGAAAATGGCGCGGATGTCCGCACCGTAAAGCCGCTCACATAGCCCTCAATGTCAGCGGGATCGAACACGAAACCATCCACGAAACGGTCGCCCTCTTGCCTCCCTTCGATACGGATATCGGCATCGTCAGGTGCATTGGTCTCTCCCAGCGCCGCCCGATAAATATCCGGCCGATAGGCGGAAAGTGCTGCGTCCACGCCCGCTTGCGAAAACTCCACTTGGCCCCAGCGGATCATCTGGCTGTAAATCCACAATGCCTGGCTTTGGCGCGGATAATTGGCATGGCCTCTGTGGAAAAGGAAATAATTGTCGATCACCCGGCGATTGCCCTGGCTGTCGATGCTGAATTCACCGGACAGCACCCGGCGGATGATGCCTTCAGGCGCGCCAATGTAGCGAGGGTCGGCAAGAGCCGTGCTCAGATCGTCGTGATTATCCGCAAGGTCGCACCAGCGAGCGGCTGCATCCAGCGCCGTCAGCAGCCGGCCGACCGTTTCCTGCTGGCTTTCCGCCCATTCGGGCCGCATGCCGATCACCTTTTCCGGCGCGGACGGCCACAGGTCCTGCTTGGCCGCAACGATCCTGCCGACGCCGCGCTCGGCGGCGACGATGTTCCAGGGCGCTCCGACACAGAAGCCATCGATGGCGCCCGCCTCCAGTGCATCCGAGGTCAAGGGCGGCGGCACCACCACCAGCTTGACATCGTGATCGGGGTGAATGCCGCCAGCTGCAAGCCAGTAGCGAAATTCGTAATTATGCGAGGAGAACGGATAGGTCATGCCAAGCGTCGGCGGCGCTTCTCCGCGCGCCCGCATATCATCGAGCACCCGCTTCAAGGCCTTGGCGTTTTCAAGCGCTCCTGCCGTTTCAGACAGCCCCGTCAATGCCTTCATCCGCCCAAACAGCCGGGTCGAAAGCGTGATCGCATTGCCACCGCGCCCGAGCGAAAAAGGCGTGATCGTCGGTGACGGATTGGAACCGAGGCCGAGCATCGAGGCAACGGGCATCGGAGAGAGCATATGGGCGATATCGAATTGTCGAAACGCCAACCGGTCGCGCACATTCGCCCAGGACACGTCCTTGACAAGATCGAGTGACAGGCCTTCGCGCTCGGCAAACCCGAATTCGGCCGCCGCAATCAGGACGGAGGCGTCGACAAGCGGAATAAAACCCGCACGCAGGATTTTCTGCCGGTCGCTGCTCACAATTGCCGGCGCACCAGTCGCTACGCTACCCGATCCGGCCAATTTTCCCGGTGCCGCCATGTCATTCACTCCACACTGTCCGGCTGGTCTTTGTCACATCAATAGACCGGCCGCGGTGACCACGCTTTGCGCGATCTCGGAAATTTTCTTTTTCTCGTTCATTGCCGTTTGCCGCAGAAGCGCAAAGGCCTCCTCTTCGGAAAGGCCACGCATCTTCATCAGGATGCCCTTGGCGCGCTCGATGACCTTGCGTTCCTCCAGCGCCGATTTCGCCTCGGCAAGTTCCCGCTGCAGGCGGCTGAAAGCATTAAAGCGGCTGACCGCCATATCGAGAATGGGTTTGACCCGTTCCTTCTTCAGCCCATCCACCACATAGGCGGAAACGCCCGCCTCGACGGCCGCCTCAATAGACGCCGTGTCAGAACGATCGACGAACATGGCGATCGGCCGGCCGACTGTGCGGGTAAGCTGGAACAAATGCTCCATCATGTCGCGGTTGGGATTTTCAAGATCGATGAAGATGACATCGGGCTGCAGCGTCTCGATGGTGCGCGCTACACCGATCACTTCGTGGATGACGGTGACGCGATGATAGCCGGCCTCGCGCAGCCCCTCCTCGATGATGGAGGCGCGGATCGCGTTTTCGTCTATGACAAGAATGGTGAGGTCGCGAAGCGTCATGTCAGCATTGATGACGCAGTGCAGCAAACTTGGCAATCGGCTGCCGACGCAAAAATGAATGGAGGGACAAGGCGCTTTCTCTCCCCTGCCGCCTGCCCTGTCAGGATGCGTGTTCGACGGCGCGTTCAAGCGCCTTCAAAACCGTGCGCTCGGATAGATTAAGATAGATTTCCATCTCGTTACCGGCCTCGGCCGCTTTACCCTCTTCCATCAGCGATAGAATCTTGCTGTTCATGTCCACAAAGGGCGAATGAAGCTGCTCGGGATCTTTCAGCAGGCCGAAACAAAGCCTGAGCTCAGCAGCGATACGCTCGTAAAAATCGCTGAGGCGGGCGCTGTCGAGAAGATCAACCACCGCGGCGTGAAACTTCATGTTGGCACTACCCACGCCCAGCCAGTCAGCCGTTTCACGCTTCACCTTGGCATCTTCGACCGCTGCGCGCATGGTCCGGATGGCCGGGTGCTTGTGCCAGGCCTGGCGCAGCGCGCCGCATTCCACCATGCGCCGCACACGGTAGATATCGATCACCGAAGCCATGGTGGGAACGGCAACGAACACGCCGCGATTGGCCTCGTGGCGCAACAACCCGTCCTTTGTCAGAAGCCGGAAGGCTTCTCGCAACGAATTGCGGGAGACATCGAAACGTTCACTGAAGGCTGCCTCTGAAAGGCGTTGCCCCGGCATCAGCTCGCCCGAAATCAGCAGGGTACGGATACCCTTGGCCAATCGGTCCGCAAGCGGCAGAGCCTCTATCGTTTCCGTCATGGCGCTCCTTTCCTAAGAGCAATGCGGCATCGGGAATTCCGTGACAGGCATGTTCGGACACGGCATGTTCTGCCCATAGCACAAAGCATTAGCAAAGCACGAAAAAAACGTGATTAAATCGCGGTCATTGCGTCCAACAAATAGACAAAATGAAAGAACGATAACTTTATATTGTTCAACAAAGTTGACAATTTCGCAGAACAGGACAAGATCGGCCGCATAAAGCATCCGCGAGGGGCGGATTGCGACAGGAGCGGAGAAAATCCATGGAGCAGAAAATGCCCACGCCCGCCGACCCGAATGCGGCGGCACAGAAGGCAAAAACCCAGCGATATGCCTTGCTTTCAGCCATGTTCTTGATGTCGATGTCAGCCGTAGGGCCTGGCTTCATCACTCAGACGGCGAATTTCACGGTGAAACTGGGCGCCGCATTCGCATTCGCCATTCTCATTTCCATCCTGATCGACTTTGTGGTGCAGGCCAATATCTGGCGGATCGTCACCATCACCCGCATGCGGGCGCCGGCCATCGCCAATGCCGCCATTCCAGGCTCGGGTTATCTGCTCGCCATCCTCGTCATCATCGGCGGCCTGTTCTTCAACGTCGGCAATATCGGCGGGGCCGGCCTTGGCTTTAACGCCATGATCGATCTCGACCCGAAGATCGGCGGCGCAATCGGCGCGCTGGCAGCCATCGGCATCTTCCTGTCGCGCCGGGCGGGTATCGCCATGGACCGCGTCGTTTTCGTGGCCGCTTTCGTCAAGCTCGCGCTGATCCTTTATGCGGCATATGTTTCCGGTCCACCGGTGGCGGAAGCTTTCCGCCAGACCTTCCTGCCCGACACCATCGATTTCGTCACCATCACCACCATCGTCGGCGGCACCGTCGGCGGCTACATCACCTATGCCGGCGCGCACCGCCTGCTGGACAAGGGCATGGTCGGCGTTGAAAATATCAGCGCGGTCAATCGCGCCGCACTCAGCGGTATCGCGATAACAGGCGTGCTGCGCTACATCCTGTTCCTTGCCATTCTTGGTGTCGTCGCAAGCGGCGTGATCATCGATCTCTCCGGCAAGGCGGCAAACCCGGCAGGCCAGGCGTTCCACGCCGCCGCCGGCAATATCGGCTACCGTCTGTTCGGTGCGGTGTTCCTCGCCTCTGCCATGACCAGCATCATCGGCGCGGCCTATACTTCCGTTTCCTTCCTGACGGCTTTCAAGCCGGAAATGACGGAACGCCAGCGCAATTTCGCGACCGTCGGCTTCATCGCCATCTCGCTGATCGCTTATATCATCATCACCACACCGCCCGCGGCCATGCTCGTCTTCGTCGGCGGCCTGAACGGTCTCGTTCTACCGATCGGCCTTTCGATCTTCATGTATGCAGCATGGAAACGCGCCGACCTGATGCACGGTTATCATTACCCGCGCTGGCTGCTGATACTTGGTGTGCTGACCTGCGCACTCACCTGGTATATGGCCTATAAATCGGTCGGCGCGATCTTCGGCCTGCTCGGCTACTGACAATAAAGGGAGGCAAACATGGCCGCTATCGATCTCAACAGCGATCTTGGCGAAAGTTACGGCGCGTGGCGCATGGGTGATGACGAGGCGATGCTTGCCATCGTTTCCAGCGCCAATATCGCCTGCGGATTTCACGCAGGTGACCCGGCCGGCATCTACCGCACGGTCAAGGCCGCTGCCGAAAAAGGCGTGGTCGTCGGCGCCCATGTCTCCTATCCGGACCGCGTCGGCTTCGGCCGCCGCGATCTGGACGCAACCTCGGAAGAACTGATTGCCGACGTCATCTACCAGATCGGCGCGCTGAAAGGCGTTGCCGCCGCTGCCGGCACCACGGTGCGTTACGTCAAGCCGCATGGCGCACTTTACAACCGCATCGCCAATGACGCGAAACAGGGACAGGCCGTCATTGATGGCATCAAGGCCATCGATCCGTCGCTGGTCCTGATGGGCCTTGCCAATGCCCCCATCCTCGATCTTGCCCGCAAGGCGGGCCTTTCTGTCGTCGCCGAAGCCTTTGCCGACCGCGCCTATACGCCTGAAGGCCAGCTGGTGTCGCGCCGGGAAGCCGGTGCGGTATTGCATGACGCAGCAAAAATCGCCGACCGTATGGTTCAGCTTGCCCGCGAGGGTACGCTGGAGGCGATCGATGGCAGCATCATAAAAATCGAAGCGCAATCCATCTGCGTGCATGGCGACAGCCCGGGCGCTGTCGCCATCGCCCAGGAAATTCGCCGTCGTTTCGAGGCTGATGGCATCGACATCCGCTCCTTCGCATCCAATCGCTGAAAGGGGTAGTCAATGACGATACCAACATCCTATCTCAACCATACCGACGCCGAAGTCGCCCGAAAGGCTCGCGCCACCTACCGCGACGGCCTCGTCGCCCCCACTTCCGGCATTGCGCCCGGCTTCACGCAGGCGAACATGATCGTGCTGCCGCGCGACTGGGCCTTCGATTTCCTGCTCTATGCGCAGCGCAATCCAAAACCTTGCCCGGTGCTCGATGTCTCTGATCCCGGCTCGCCCACCACGCTTCTCGCGCCCGGCGCTGATCTGAGAACCGACTTGCCGCTTTACCGCATCTGGCGGGACGGCAAGCTTGCCGAGGAAACCGCCGATGCCACCGCCGCCTGGGCGGAGCGCGATGATCTCGTTGCCTTCCTGATAGGCTGCAGCTTCACCTTCGAAACGCCGATGGTGGAAGCGGGTATCGAAATCCGCCACATGACCGACAAGAGCAATGTGCCGATGTACCTCACCAACCGACCTTGCCGCCCGGCCGGCCGGCTGAAGGGCAACATGGTTGTTTCCATGCGGCCGATCCCGGCATCACGCGTCGCCGATGCGGCCACCATTTCCGGACGTTTTCCGGCGGTGCATGGCGCACCCGTGCATGTCGGCGCGCCGGAAGAAATTGGCATCACCGACCTCGCAAAACCTGATTTCGGTGATGCTGTTCGGATTGAGCCGGGCGAAGTTCCGGTATTCTGGGCCTGCGGCGTGACCCCACAGGCCGCCGTGATGGCATCGGGTGTTCCATTTGCCATTACCCATGCGCCGGGCCACATGTTCATCACCGATATTCCCGACACTGCCTATCACGCGTGAGGATATGATGCGTTTTCTCCCCGTCAGCCTCACCACAATCCTTGTCGAACTCGCCGATCTCGATGAAACGCTGGCGCTGTTCGCCTCGCTTCAGAACGATCCGGTCGAAGGCATTGAAGAGACGGTGCCGGCTGCCCGTACCCTGATGATCCGTTTCCGCCCTGAGAAAATCGATGCCGAAGCGCTGGCCGCGCGGCTGGCAAGTCGCGATCTCTCGGCAAAAATCGCGCCTTCGGACAATCTCGTGGAAATCCCCGTCCATTATAATGGCGAGGATCTCGCAGACGTTGCCGAACTGACCGGCATGAGCATCGAAGAGGTGATCCGCCGCCATACCGAAAGCGAATTCACCGTGGCCTTCTGCGGGTTTGCGCCCGGTTTCGGTTATCTGGTCGGCGGCGATCCGGCCCTGCATGTGCCACGCCGGCAAAGCCCGCGCACCCGTATTCCCGCCGGCTCGGTGGCGCTGGCCGGCGCTTTCAGCGGCGTCTACCCACAAAACAGTCCCGGCGGCTGGCAGATCATCGGTACCACGCCGGTCAAGATGTGGGACATTGACCGCGACCCCGGTGCTCTTTTCCAGCCGGGTTATCGCGTGCGTTTCTTCGACATGGACAAGGCCGGCAGAAAAGTTGATATCCCCGCCCCGGCCGCGCGCGGCTCCGAGAATGCGCCGACAAAAGACGGTCCGCATTTCGAGGTGCTAACCGCGCCGATGCCCGCCATCTTCCAGGATCTTGGCCGTTTCGGCCAGACCGGGCAGGGTGTTTCCGCCTCCGGCGCTCTGGATCGCGGCGCGTTTAATGCCGCAAACCGCATCGTCGGCAATCCGGTCAACACGCCCTGTCTTGAACTGACGCTTGGCGGTTTCTCCTTCAAAAGCGCAAGCCGCATCGTCATCGGTATAACCGGTGCGCCCTGCCCCGTTACCATCACTACCGCGGATCGCAGTTTCGCGGCCAAGACCCCTGGTCTGGTCTCCCTCGAGCCCGGCGATATTGTTGCCTTCGGCCAGCCGCCGAAGGGAATGCGCTGTTATCTTGCCGTGCGCGGCGGTTTTGATGTCGAGCCGGTGCTCGGCAGTTTCGCAACGGATACACTGGCTGTTGTCGGCCCGGAACCCGTGGGTACAGGTGCAATCCTGCCGCTCAAGGGCGAGAAGTCTGGTCTTTCCAGTGTGTCGATCGATGAGGTTTCGGCCTTTGATCCTCCGGCAACCGGCGAGGTCGTGACACTGGATGTCGTTCTCGGCCCCCGCACCGACTGGTTCACACAGAAAGGTATCGAGACCCTGACCGGCCAGCTCTGGCAGGTCACGCCGCAATCAAACCGGGTGGGCATCCGCCTTGCCGGCGACGTGGCAGTGGAACGTAAGGACAGCGCCGAATTGCCGAGCGAAGGCACAGCGACCGGGGCGATCCAGATTCCCCATAGCGGCCAGCCGGTTCTATTCCTTGCCGATCACCCCTTGACCGGCGGTTATCCCGTCATCGGCGCGGTAGCGGAATATCATCTCGATCTTGCCGGGCAAATCCCCGTCAACGCCAAAATCAAGTTCCGCCCGATCGGCCCCTTCGCCGAAATCGCGACCAAAAACACATAATTTCGAGGAGAAGAGCGATGAAAAAAGTGCTGATTGCCAATCGCGGCGAGATCGCCGTGCGCATCATCCGCGCATGTCGCGATTACGGCCTGCAATCGGTCGCCGTTTATGCCGATCCAGACCAGGATGCGCTTTTCGTCCGGCTGGCGGATGAGGCATATGCGCTGGAGGGCGTGCGCCCTGCCGAGACCTATCTCGATATCACCAAGCTGATCGCAATTGCCAAACGCGCCGGCGCCGATGCCGTGCATCCCGGTTACGGCTTCCTGTCCGAACGCGCCGAATTTGCGCAAGCTGTTCTCGATGCCGGACTGATCTGGATCGGTCCCGATCCTCACGTCATCGAAGCATTGGGAGACAAGGTCGAGGCGCGGCGCATCGCCACCGGCGTCGGCGCGCCGCTGGTTGCCGGCAGCGACGGCCCGGTTTCTTCCGCAGCCGAAGTCACTGCCTTTGCCGAAGAGTACGGCCTGCCCGTCGCGATCAAGGCGGCGCATGGCGGCGGCGGGCGCGGCCTTAAAGTGGCGTGGAAGATGGAGGAGATTGCCGATCTCTATGAATCCGCCGTGCGCGAGGCGACAGCCGCTTTTGGCCGTGGCGAGTGTTTTCTGGAACGCTTTCTCGACCGCCCACGCCACATTGAGGCACAGGTTATCGCTGACAAGCACGGCAATGTACTGGTGCTCGGCACCCGCGACTGCTCGCTGCAGCGCCGGAACCAGAAACTGATCGAGGAGGCTCCTGCCCCCTTCCTCTCCGACGAGCAACGCCGGAAAATCCATGACGCCGCCAAGGCAATCTGTGCCGCAGCCGGTTATTCCGGCGCCGGCACCGTCGAATTCCTGCTCGGCGTTGATGGCACGATTTCCTTCCTCGAGGTCAATACGCGCCTGCAGGTGGAACATCCCGTTACCGAAGAAACCACCGGCATTGATCTCGTCATTGAGCAGTTCCGTATTGCTGAAGGCCACAAGCTTCGTGTGCTTGAAACACCGGAACCGCGCGGCCACTCCATGGAATTCCGCATCAATGCCGAAGATCCCGGCCGCGGCTTTCTGCCGACGCCCGGCTCGATCTCGGTTTTCGATGCGCCCTCCGGCCCCGGCATTCGCATGGATAGCGGCGTTGTCAGTGGCTCCAGCGTGCCTGGTGTGTTCGATTCGCTGATGGCGAAGCTCATCGTCACCGGTGTGGATCGCGATCAGGTTCTGCGTCGTGCCCGCCGCGCGCTCAAGGAATTCCGCATCGAGGGTATCGCCACCGTTCTGCCATTCCATCGCGCCGCAATCGAGACGGATGATTTCATCGGCACGGATGGTTTCAAGGTTCATACCCGCTGGATCGAGACCGATTTCGCCGCCATGCCCGACGCCATGGAGCGCCCGGCACCGGCCGATGACCCGTCGATAACCCGCACCTTTCTGGAAATCGACGGCAAGCGCGTCTCCGTCGGACTGCCGAGCCTGCTGCTATCAGGGCTTGGTGCCGTCAGCGGCGGGAATACGGCTGCTCCCGGTGCTGCGATCAAGGAAAAGGAAGGCGAAATCATTGCCCCCGTTTCCGGCACCCTGCAATCTTTCAAGGTGAAAGACGGTGATGTGGTTTCCGAAGGCGATCTGCTGGCCGTCATGGAAGCCATGAAGATGGAGACACAAATTGTCGCCACCAAGGCCGGAAAAGTGCGCCTGATCGTCAAGGAAGGCGACTATCTGCAGGCGGGCGCAGCCCTCCTCGACATAGCCGGCTAATATACGTCGGATCTGCCGGCCTCACAATTGCAGATCGCGCATCTCCGGCGGCGGAACCCTTTCGCCGCCGGGCCGTTTATGGCGCGACCTGCTAACCATCGTGAGGGAAATATGGCCGGACGCACCTTGCTTCAATTCTTCCATTGGTATTATCCGGACGGAGGGAAATTATGGAGCGAGGTGGCCGAAAAGGCCGAAAGCCTTGCCAAAATGGGCATCACCGATATCTGGCTGCCACCGGCCTATAAAGGCGCTGCCGGTGGTTATTCGGTCGGGTACGATACCTACGATCTCTTTGACCTCGGTGAATTCGACCAGAAGGGCACCGTCGCAACCAAATACGGTGATCGCGCCGCCCTTGAACACGCCGGCCGGACGCTGAAGGAAAACGGTATCCGTGTCATCCATGATGTGGTTCTCAACCACAAGATGGGGGCGGATGAGAAAGAGAAAGTTCGGGTTCGCCGCGTCAATCCCGAAGACCGCACTGATATCGACGACGAGGATTTTCAGGCGCTCGCCTATACCAAATTCACTTTTCCCGGGCGAAAAGGCGCACATTCCAAGTTCATTTGGGATTTGAAATGCTTCAGCGGCGTGGACCACATCGAGGAGCCGACTGAAGACGGCATTTTTCGTCTCGTCAACGAATATGGCGATGGCGAGTGGAACGAAGAGGTCGATCAGGAAAACGGCAATTTCGACTATCTGATGGGCGCTGACGTCGAGTTCAGAAATCGGGCGGTTTACGAGGAGCTCAAATATTGGGGCCGATGGCTCTCCGAGCAGGTGCAGGTCGATGGCTTCCGTCTGGATGCCGCCAAACATATTCCAGCATGGTTCTTCCGCGACTGGGTCGGCCATATGCGTGAGACTGTCGATCCCGATCTTTTTGTCGTGGCGGAATATTGGCATCCCGATATCGACGCGCTGAAAAGCTATCTTGAACTGGTCGACAAGCAGTTGATGCTTTTTGACGTTGCCCTTCACCATCGCTTCCACGACGCAGCAAAACAGGGTGGCGATTTCGACATGCGCAGTATCTTCGACGGCTCGCTGGTAGCGGCCGTTCCCGACCATGCCGTCACGCTGGTCGACAATCATGACACGCAGCCGCTGCAATCACTGGAAGCGCCGGTGGAACCCTGGTTCAAACCGCTGGCCTATGCGATCATTCTGCTGCGTGAAGAGGGCGTTCCCTGCGTCTTTTATCCGGATTTGTTCGGCACGAGTTACACCGACACCGGCAATGACGGCAACGAGCACAAAATCGACATTCCAGCGATCGAATGCCTGCCGAAGCTCATTGAAGCGCGCAGCCGTTTCGCCAACGGTTCGCAGACGGACATTCTCGATGATCCAAGCTGCATAGCCTTTATTCGCCACGGCACTGCCGATGCCCCGGGCTGCGTTGTGGTGATGTCGAACGGCGAACCGGCGGAAAAGCAGATTGATCTCGGACCGGACCATGCAGGCACGGTCTGGCGGGACTTTCTGGAGCATCGAGACGAAAAAATCACCCTCGACGATAGCGGCAGCGGCGTCTTCCCCACCAATGGCGGCAGCGTCAGTGTATGGGTTTCAGCCGAAGCCGAGTGAGGGCAACCACGAGGAAATATCCCTCATTCACCGGGTACGAGACGGCGCGGACCTGCGCCGTCATCGGCCAGGACATCGTTCGGATTGCGTAGCGGACAATCGTCCAAAGAAAGGCAACCGCAACCGATGCAGCCGGTAAGCTGGTCGCGCAGCATCACCAGATTGTTGATGCGAAGCTGAAGCATCTCCCGCCAGGACTGTGAGAACCGTCGCCAGTCCGCCGCCGTCGCTACCCGATCCTGTGGCAAATCCGCCATCGCATCCCTGATGATGCTGAGCTGGATACCGGCCCGCTGGGCGATTCGGATGATGGCTATACGCCGAAGGACGGCGCGATGATAACGGCGCTGATTACCGGCAGTACGCCAGCCCTCGATCAAGCCCTTTGCTTCGTAAAAATGGATGGTGGAAACCGCAACGCCGCTACGATGGGCAACCTCCCCCACCGTCAGGCTATGCTTGAACACGGTACTTTCCATTCTGGCTCCTGTTTCCGGAACGATTTCCGCTCGGAAACGCGGAAACTCGTTGAAGAGCAGCCGGTATAATTCCTCAACTATAGTTGAGGTCAATAGGTGGATGGTCAAAAAAAGAGGCGCCCGGTGGGCGCCCCTTCAAATCCTGCAAACAAGGCGTGATCAGAACTTCGCCGTCATGCTGATCCAGAAACGTCGGCCTTCCATGACGGTGTTGAAATCATCAGTGCCGACATCCTTGTCGAAGACGTTGTAGACCGCAGCGTTAAGATCGACATTTTCGGCAACCGCATATTTCGCACCGATATCGAGGGTGGTGTAGGCCTCATATTTGCGCCCGGCCTTACCATTGATCGTCACCGGCGTACCATTGGTGCCGATACGCGGTCCGGCATTGATTTCCGATCCGTGATAGTTGATCGAGGCCCAGGCTTCTAGACCATCGATCGGTGTCACCCAGTCACCCCGCAGATTGGCCATATGCTCCGGTGTCCGCGCCAGCGGGAAACCTTCATAATCACCGGTTTTCTGCTCGGAATGAGTATAGGTGTAGTTACCGCGCAGCGTCAGTTCCGGCGTCGCATACCAGGTTGCCGTCAACTCCACACCCTGAATCACCGCATCGTCGATATTGTAGTTATACCAGAGGCGATAATTGCGGTCCTCGCTCCAGCGGGCAGGCGTTCCATCCGGATTGAGCACCAGCGCGTTGGAAATCTTGTCCTTGAAATCGGTGTAGAAATAGGTAGCGCCAAGAGCGACATCGCCATTGTCCCAGAGTGCGGCCACTTCGTAGCTCGTGCTCTTTTCCGCCTCCAGGTTTGGATCGCCGATAATCACGCCGCAAGTGCCACTCGGACCATAGGTGCAACCACCGCCGCCGGTCGTATAGGCATAGCCCGGCGCGACCTGGCGGATTTCAGGCGCACGGAAACCGGTGGAAATGCCGCCCTTGATGGTCAGCTCCTCCGTCGCACTCCAGACACCATAAAGGCGCGGACTGAAATGATTGCCGTATTTTTCATGGTTATCGAGACGCAGACCACCGGTCAGCGCGAAATTATCGACAATGCGCCACTCATCCTCGACAAAAAGCGCCCATTGGGTTGCCGAGAATGTTTCGTCGAGATTGGTGCGGCGTCCGGGGTTCTGGTCCGTAAGACGCGCCTCAAAATATTGGCCGCCCGTCACCAGCGTGTGGTTTCCGTACAATTCGAAGGGCGTGGTGAACTTGCCGTCCAGAACGGTATTGCGCACTTCCGGCGAGCGCGGATTTTCGGTCACACGTCCCGTGCGGATATTTCGGGTGAAATTGGTGCGCTCCGCCCATTCCTGCTGGAAGGAGAATTCGGATGTGGTCGGCCCCCAGCGGCCGGTATGCGACAAGGACCAATGGTCGCGCGTATTGGTGTTGTAGGTGCCGTTGGCGTCAGTCGCCGCCAGCGTGTCGCCAGGCTCTGCGCTGCGGCGAAGCCGCGTCTTGCCACCGTCGAGATAGATGTCGTGGTCTTCATTCGGCGTAAACGTCAGACGGCCGTTGAAGTCATATTCCTTGGCGCCCGTGGTGCCGTTGAGGACGCTATCTTCGCCGCGTGTGAAGCCCCTGCCCCAGACCTGCAGGCCCAGCTGGTCTTTCAGGATCGGCCCATTGGCATACCAGGAGACCTGGCCGCTATTGCCGAATTTGGAATGCTGCTGAACCGTACCCTCGGTGGTGACGGAGCCGGACCAGACATCGCCAACCTTACGGGTGATGATGTTGATGACGCCGCCCATCGCATCTGAACCATAAAGCGAGGACATCGGCCCACGCACGACCTCGATGCGCTCAATCGCCGAAACCGGCGGCACGAAGCTCTGTTCGAAACCGGAATTACCGTTAGTGCGGGCATCGCGGGTGCTCTGCCGCTTGCCGTCAACGAGGACCAGCGTGTAAGCGCCGGGCAATCCGCGAATGAAAATATCCTTTTCATTGGCGATGCCGGTGACAGACACACCCTGCACTTCACGCAGAGCATCCGTCAGATCGCGATAGGATCCCTTTTCCAGATCCTCGCGCGTGACAACGGTGATGCTGGCAGGCGCATCCTTCACATTCTGCTCGAAGCCGGATGCAGTGACGACGATCTGCTGGAGAACCGTCGTTCCATCGGATGCCTGCTGCGCATAAACGGGCAGAGCAAAGCCCAGCGCCGTTCCGGCCATTGCTGCCGAAAGACCGGCCTTTATTATTGTCGCAGCGTTGTTCCGGCCGCGGTACTTCAATTCCATGTTACGCCCCCGCATTTAACTTGAGAATTTAACCCCACTTATTTAGGAGGGAGTGCGGGCGCAATGCGTTTGTTTTCGAAACATTCTAAATTCCAGAAATTGCAAAAAGGGCTCCTCCACTCAGCGGCGGAGTAAAAAAATCGCAAGATGACAACCGGCAAGAGAAAAGAACAATCAGCTTCCCCGACAAAGCCAGACAGGCTTGGACAGCTGAAATTACTTGTCGCTTTCGACGCGTTGCTGCGGGAAGGCAGTGTCAGCCGAGCCGCGGCCGGTATGGGAATGCCTGTTTCCTCGATGAGCCGCATATTGCAGCAGCTGCGGGAGAAATACGGGGACCAGCTGTTTTTACGCACCGGCCAGGGCCTGCGTCCGACCCCCTTTGCCGAGAACATGCGGTTGCGGATCCGCTCGCTGGCAGCGGAAGCGGATAACCTGATCGATTACTCACGGGAGAAACCGGAACTACCCGCCGCTGCCAATAAAAGTGGCTGGGAACGGCCGGTGCTGATGAAGGCGCCACCGCTTTCACTTCGCCCGAGCGTTGCGCTGGAAGGCCAGCCGACACCGGAAAACATCGCTGATCGTCTCGCCCGTATCGGCCACAATGCCGATCCGCAGCAGCGGCTTGCCAAATATATCGCGACCTCGGCAATGGGCATCGGCAATAGCCGCCCGCTCAGCCAGGAGGAGGCGATGGATGCGCTGTCGATCATTCTCGACGGCAATGCCGATCCGATCCAAATCGGGGCGCTGCTTGCAACCATGCATTATCGCGGTGGGACCGCAGCGGAGCTTGCCGGTTTCATTGAAGCCATGTGGCAGCATATAGAAAGAGACCGGCAGCGGCCTGCCGCCGTTGATCTCGACTGGCCGGCCTATATGTCGCCCAAACATCGTGACGCACCCTGGTTCCTGCATTCCGCCCGCCTCGTTTCCATGGCGGGATACAGCGTTTTGTTGCACGGCCATGTGGGTCAGGGGGAAAATGGCGGCAAGCTCGAACTTGCAGCTGAAGCCTGTGGAATTCCCCTCTGCCATTCCCTTTCGCAGGCGGCCGAGGCCACAGCCTCGGAACGGATCGCCTATTTGCCGATTGGCGGCCTGTCTCTGCAGTTCCAGAGCCTGCTTGGCCTGCACGGCATTCTGGAAATGCGCCTGCCGCTCAATACGGTCGTGCATCTTCTCAATCCGCTGCGCGCCAGAAGCGCCATCATCGGTGTCGCCCGCCCCTCCTATCAGGAGCTTCACCGCGACACTGCACGGCTACTTTCGGTGGAAAACCTCGCCATCCTCGGCAATACGCGGGATTTTGCGCAATTCACGCCGTTTCGCAGCACCCGGATTTTTGGCCTTTCCAAAGGCAAGGATGTAGAATTCGTCATTCCAGCCCGCGAAACGCCACCGGCCGAAATGCCGACCATGTTCACCAGCTTCGAATATTGGCGGGCAGTCTGGACGGGGGCAGCCAGAGACGAAAGGGCGGAAACCACCATCATCTCCACGGCTGCAATCGCGCTGATGCTGGTCAACGACATGACCATGCCATTTGAAGAGGCCTATGCCCGCAGCCTGCGGCTGTGGCACGACCGGGCGCGTAATTTCGTCAATGTCTGAAAGCTCGGGGCCTGAAAGCTCAGGCGTTGGCGACTGATTTTTTCAGTGCCAGATACTCCCACACGGCAACGAGCAGCAGGACGCCCGTGCTCGCCAGTTGCAGAATATAAAGCGGTATGCCCGGCACCGGCAAAAGCAGGCAGAGCGCCACCAAACCGGCAAAATGCGAGACGGGCCGCTGGTAAGTGGCGGCAATCTTGACACCGATATTGCCGGCCAGAAACAAAACCGGGCCGCCAAGAATAGCGATCGCCTCCCTCAACGTTGCGCTCTCCCAGGCATGGGAAAGGCTGAAATCCTCTCCCACAGCCGTCAGGATAATGCCTGCCACGATAGGCAGGTGGCCATAGTTGAAAAGATTATGGGCGATCTTCGCTTTCTCTTTGGCGTTCTCAGCCTTTCTGGACGCTTCCTCCTGCCCGTGATGGAAATAAATCCACCACATCACTACGGTGCTGACGAAGGCCGAGCAGAAAACAATGAATGTTAGGGTCGAATTCATATATTCGGTGGCCGTGCGGCCGGTGGTGAGAATGGTTTCGCCAAGGCAGATGATCACGAACAGAGCACAGCGCTCTGCCAGGTGTTCGCCGGAAAGATGCAGCCGGTCCTCGTCGCTGGATGCCACACCCGGCACCACATAACGGCAGGCCGGCCCCGCATATTCGATCGCCAATGCCACACCCCATAGGAGAATACGGTCCGTTAGATCGACCAGCCCGCCGGCCAGCCAGAACAGGCTTGATATGACGAGCCAGATCGTCACGCGCACGAAAACCAGAAACGACTGCCGGTCTTCTCCCTTGAAAGCATAGAGCGCAAAAAGGCTCCGCCCCACCTGCATGGTGCTGTAGATGAGGGCGAAAACGAACCCCTGTTCCGCAAAAGCTTCCGGCAGAGCGATGGCCAGCAGAACCCCACCGAACATCAGGACAAAGAGGAGAATCCGGACCGGCTCCTTTTCCGTATTCAGCAGATTGGTGATCCAGGTGGTGTGTATCCACAGCCACCATAACGACAATATCAGAATGCCTGCCTCAAGCGCAGCCGTTGGCCCGAAATCCTTTGCCAATGCATGCGAGAGCTGGATGAGCGCGAAGACAAAAACCAGATCAAAAAACAACTCGGGGAAAGTCGCCTTTTCAGCGTCCTGTCCTTCCCGCCTGATCCAGCTTTCCGCAGCCGGCGTGCACCCGGAGATCTTTGTTTCAGTTCCCATTCTGCTTCTGCGCCTGTTCGTGAACTATAAAGTCGCTGCCCCTCTCATCGTTGTGAGAGATCAGCGTCCACGCCAAATGTATCTAGGCTCGAAGTTCGTCCGGGAAACTCGAGCGCGCGCGCACTGTCTGGATAAAAGCGCGGCCCTACCATTCTTATCTTCCTGCCCAGGACGTCCGTAATATAATCGGGTGCGGCAGATGCCTTAGAGAATGTGACGTTCCGGGCATTATCATGCTCCAGCGTGCTGACCTCGATGGGCTGAGCAACTACCGGCAACGCCGTCACGCAGATGAAGGATGCGGCGAGAAAAATTGACTTGGGCAACATCGGTCTATCCCTGGCGTAATTATTTGCGCCATAAACAGCCTGCACCCGTTTTTGTTCCGACGCTGTCAGGCCTCTCCGTCGAGATAGCTGCGATATTGCACATAATCAGCGCTTGGTTGCCCATCGACAATTTCAGGCGGCCGGCCCGTGCCTCCAGTCAGATAGCCAGCGCTTTCGAGCTCCGCTTTCAAGAGCGTCTCAATCGCCACGTGCCGGGGCAAGGCATTGTCCGCCATATAAAGAGCAACGGCCAGCTCCATATCGTCTGGGAAAATCATGGGCGCGGCGTTCCTTTTCAACAATCAGGCGGAAACGCGTAATGACGTCGAAGGTTCAATCCTGCCGATTTGTGCCTGCATTTCCGGCCAGCAATCGTCTGCAAAATGATTGCCTCTGGCCGCTACCAAAACATCGTGAGCAACAGTTTTGGACGCCAGTTAAAGGGCTTCCCCTTCTGCTTTTTGCGGGGGAATGAGACCTAAAATAACACGTATATGACCCAATCGGTACCGCTAGGCGACCAAAACACCTCGGACTCAAGCGATTGAAACCAATCGTTGAAAAACGCAAACGAAAGCTAAGTGGTATTTAACTTTCATTACCTTGCATTAACCATAGGGGTTCTCGTTGGCTGAATGCTGGTGTGTTTAACAGCAGCCTTGCCGCGAATCTCTCTGGGGTTCTGAAAACAGTGCAAATCTACCTGTGGACAGGCTTTTTCGCAAGCTTTCGCCATTTCCCCGGCGGTTCAGGTTTTACGCTCGCATGGTTGCCTCCAGCTTGTCTGTGCGACCGCGCAGCTGCGCCAGCAGCATGGCTTGAAGATCAAAACCACCCTCCTGTGCCTTCCGGGTCAGATTGCGGAGATATCCACCCAGCGAACTGATCTGCTCCGCCTTCTGCAGCAGGCAGGCAAGGATAGCCGCCGTCCCCTGTCGACCGAAGGCGGTAAGCGCATCCTGATAAGCCGACTGGCTGATGTTGAACATGGTTCTGATGACGGAGGTTGCCACCTCCAGATCGCGCCAGCCTGTCACAGCTCCGCCTGGGGCATAGAGCGAGATATCCGGGCAAGCCTTCAAAACCAAAACAATATCAGGAACAAAAAATTGCTTATGAACAACAGGCTTGAGCGGTGGTGGTGAAGTGTTTGCACTGGCAGGTGCCGCATATGCTGGCTGAGCTGCGGTGTTTGCGACCAGTGGAACCGTCGCCGGTTCACGCAAATCTTGCGGTTTAGATATGGATTCGGATTCTGAATTCTTTATGAGGCGCTCATTTTGGCAGTCATTGCCGCTCAAATCTTCGGATTTTTCAATATTTTCCAGATAGTTGGTCACTTCTGCGCGTATCGAGGCCAGAAAACCGGCGATTTCCTTGAGTTCAGCGGGTTTTGAATTGCGGCCAAGCGAGCGGGCAACGGCATTGTAGCGGGTCTGAAATCCTTCGACTGGTTCAGTCTGGCCGCTGGCGGCAATCATTTCGCAGAGTTTCTGGATATCACGGCGGCAAAGGCTGATGCTTTCGCGAAGCCGTTGAAGATCGAGCCGCTCGCGAATGATGCGTTCAGCCAGGTCTTCAATTTCCGCCTTGCGGGCAAGAAGCGGCGCCAGCGAGAAACCATAGGCTTCGCTGATCTCCCCTCCCCTGTGCTTGCGGGCGTAGCGTTTTCCGTTTGGACTATCTTTACGGATAATGAGACCGGCTTCGACGAGAGCCGAGAGATGCCGGCGCAACGTCTGTTCGGCCATACCATGGGCTCTCAGCGACAATTGCGTATTGGACGGGAAGACGACCAGACCGGCTTCGCTTGAGAGTTCGTTCTTCGGATAGAAACTCAAAAGCGCGTTCAAAACCGCAAGCGAGCGATCGGTCACGCCGAGCAATGGTCTTGCTTCACAGACCGAACGATAGAGTTTCCATTTATCGACCGCTTCGGTTTTAATGTTTTTCTGTGCGGCAAACTGAGTTGCGAGAACGCCAAACGACATCGCTCGCCGCCCAAAGGGCGTCGTTACATGTGTGCTGTCCATGTCTTTCACCTTTCACAAGGCAAAAGAAAATCGCTCACCGAAAAATTCGATGCCAAGACTCTTGACTATGATTCGCGGAAATGAGATTCTTTGGTTGCTTAGATCAAAGAAAGGCTTCCGTGCGGCAACGTTCGGGGGCTTTTTTCTTTTGTAATGCGTCTCCTGTTAGTCGTTCGAGTTAAAAATCACTGCTTGGATCGGTATTCGGCAAACAGCGCCTGAAGATGTTCCAGAACGAACTCGGCAAATTCCGGGGCTTCGTTCTTATCGATCGAGATATCCAGCTTGCGGTCGCTCTCAACCACCTTTGCCAATCGACCACCGGTTTCCGACGACCAGACACCGGCTTTTTTCGCCTGGGCTTTGGGCTTCAGGAAATCCAGAAGTGATTTGAATCTGTCTTCGGAGACAAGCGCCGCAACGGAAGGCTCCTTGACATAAGCGCGGGCAGCTTCCTTGACCTGCGACGAGGAAAGCTGATCGGCAAGATCCATCCAGTTACGGCGACCGACGCTGGGCGCGGGACCGATAAGATCGACCAGATCCTCCGGAATGCGGCCGACGACTGACAACATGTTGGAAAGATCGCCTTTATGCAGCGACATTGCCGCCATGATCGTATCACGGGGAAACCGCATCTGCAGTTTCTGGGCAAAGCGCGCCTTTTCGATATAGGTGAGATCGCGACGCTCGTTGTTTTCCTGTCCCTGTGCCACGACCAGCTGTTCATCACTAAGATCGCGAACGACGGCCTTGACCGGGATACCAAGGCTCGAGACGGCACGCAGACGGCGATGACCGAAGGCAACCTGATAGCGGCCCGGAAACTCGGGATGCGGGCGCACCAGAATGGGAACCTGCTGTCCCTGCTCGCGAATGGCTTCCACCAGACCTGCATCCGCTTCTTCGGAAGCCGGCATACGATCCGGTATGAACGAAGGATCAATATCGGCAGGATTGAGGGAAACGATCGTCAGACCCTCGGCGAGCCGCTTTTCGATCTCTTCAGCTCGCTTTGCACGTTCAGAAACTTCGTTCAGGGACTGGCCGATCATACCAACCGGTGAGTTGGCAACATCAGTCACCAGATCGGGAGAACCAAGGATGGGCCTGATGCGTGGCCGCGCCCGCTCAGTAGCTGCGTCGTTGTTGTCGGTAGCTGGTGTACCTAGATTTGCGAAAATCTGCTTTCTGCTCATGCTGCCCTACCCCACGCTTTTTTGATCAGTCCTTCGACTTCAGCGTTTACATTGTTCATGGCTTCCAGCGCGCGATCATAGGTCGAGCGGGTGAACTGGGTTCTCTCGACCTCGAAAAGCGTCTGGTTGGTCAACCCGGCGTCAGAGACAGCCGTGCTCTTCAGCATCGGATGATTGAGGACGTTTTCACCGAAGATCGAACGCAGGAAAGCAACCATCTGATTTTGCGGGCCGTCACTGGGTTCAAACCGGGTGATGAGATAACGCATCCAGTTATAATCGGATCGCGCACCTGCCCGGCCGATTTCGGCGAGCAGATCGCCGGTCATGGCGAGAAACTGGTTCATGGACATGACGTCCAGCATCTGCGGATGAACGGTGACGAGAACCGAGGTAGCTGCCGTCAATGCCGAAAGCGTCAGGTAACCGAGTTGCGGCGGGCAATCGATCACGACGACATCATAGAAATTCTGGGCCTGGGCGATTGCCTGACCGATGCGGGCAAAAAACAACGTGTCACCCGGAGCGCGACGCATCAGTGCGCGAGGCGTGTCGTGCTCGAACTCCATGAGCTCCAGATTGCCCGGAACGATGTGAAGGCCGGGAATATAGGTGCCACGAACGATCTCGGCGATCGGACGGCGTTCCTCGTCATAGCGGATCGCGCCATAGAGTGTTTCATTCGGGCCGACATCGATCTCCGGCTGATGACCGAAGAGAGCGGACAAACTGGCCTGAGGATCAAGGTCGATTGCGAGAACCCGATAACCGCGCAGCGCCAGATATTGCGCCAGATGCGCCGACGTCGTGGTCTTTCCGGAGCCGCCCTTGAAATTCATGACGGCGATAACCTGGAGTTCTTCGCCGTCACGACGGTGAGGCAGGTAGCGGCGTGTGCCACGTGCGCCCTGATCGAGAAGCTTTCTGATCTCATGCATGTCTTCAACGGAATAGGAGCGGCGGCCTGAGGCCTGTGCCGCGTCAAGTTCCGGACGCTCAGCTGCGATCTGGCGAAGATAAGCCTCGCCAATTCCAATCAGCCGCGCGGTTTCGGCAGGCGAGAAATGTCGCATGCTCTTTTCGGTGTGGGGTGAAAATGTATTTGCATTATGCGCCTGCAATTGGGCTGACAGTGCAGCCGAATGCTGTTGTATAAGGCCCGTCAGGTCGGGGGCCCCTGCAGCACGTCTTGAGTCGGCACTCTGTGTCATTTGTCTTCTTTCGCTCGATATCGCAGTGGCGGTTTTTTTCGAAAAAGGCGGTTTTTTCCGCAACTGAGATATAAGCGCCGATTCTCTTTTCGGCGCAATAGGCTTTTTTCCCGGTTGCGAAAGTGCCGCTAAAGCATTGTGGAAGAATCACATTTGGTTTTTGTGACAGTTTGACGGTTAGCCGCGGCTAACTTCTTTAATATTGGTCGGCGGGAGCGATTGCCGACTATCCGACCGTCGGCGATTCAAAGCCCTTGGAGTTAGCCGCGGCAAACTTTCCGCAGCGGATATAGAGATGTTTGACCTTCGACCAGACGCAGTGGGGAAAAGTGAAGGGTGGACATTCGCAGGCGTTTAATCTCTACTCATTGACTAGAGTATCGTTGGGCCGCGCGCTCCCGGGTGGCTATTCATACTGTCGCAGGTTGGAGGAATGAATGTCCTATGATGTTGCTCTCGTCGGGTCCGGCTTCGCTGCCATCTGTACTGCCGCCCATCTTCTCTCTTCTCTGCCAGCGAAGGCCTCGATCGTTATTGTTGGCGACGAGTCTGACTTTGGGCGTGGAACAGCCTATCGTACCGAACTACCCTATCACCGGCTGAATGTCCCGGCTGGACGCATGAGTGTCTTTCCTGACCGCCCGAATGATTTCGTCGACTGGCTGAAGGAAAGCGGGATAGGGGACGATCCTCTATTGTTTGCATCGCGCGGAGATTATGGTCTCTATCTGAGAGATAGATTGGCCACCCTGTTGAGGAGTCGGGAACAGAGAGCAAGGGTGGATTTCATTCGGGCCAAGGCTTCCACCTGTCGCCCTGCCGATGCGGGCGGATTCACCTTCGTGCTCGAAAACGGTGAGACCATGCGCGCGCAAAACGTTGTTCTGTGTGTGGGTGTCGGGGCGGCCAGTTTGCCGGTGCAAACTGTCGCGAATGACGAGGGCAGGGCGCAGCGGATCATCGGTCACTGCTGGCAGCCGGGATGGCTGTCGAAGGTTAAGACGGGCGACCGCGTCTGTATTCTCGGTTCCGGGTTGACGATGATTGATCAGGTGCTGACCCTGCGGGGAAAAGGGCACACGGGGCCAATCCATGTTCTGTCCCGTCGCGGGCTTGTGCCGCATCCGCATATCAGCCCCCCTTTGCCTCCCGTCGATCCGATATTACCAGAGGAAACCACTGAGATTAGCCGCCTGTTACAGTCTTTGCGCAAACAGGTGAGGGACGGCGCGCCATGGCGGACGGTGATGGATGGATTGCGGCCGAGAACGCAGTCGCTTTGGCAAGTTCTCACGGTTGCTCAAAGAAGCAGGTTTCTCCGGCATGCACTTCCCTGGTGGAATATTCACCGGCACCGCATCGCGCCGGAGGTTCATGCGGCTTTTGAGAAACTGCTTGCGGATGATGTTCTGGAAGTCCACGCGGGTTATCTGAACTCCGTTGAAGAGCAGGATGAAGGCATTACCTTGCGCTACCGCCGCCGGCATACGCAGATATCGAAAGAGCTGCAGGTGGACTGGGTTGTCAATTGCACCGGTATGGAGCGAGCGGGCATTGGTCATTCGCGCCTCTTGGAAAATATGAGGAACGACGGTGTGCTTCTGCTGGATCCTCTGGGTCTCGGCGTCGAGGTGGACGACGAGTCTCGCCTGTTGCGAGCGGATGGACAAAGCTGGCCCGGCCTCTTCGCCGCTGGCGCGCTGACGGCGGGCCGTTTGTGGGAAATAACCGCCGTGCCGGATATTCGCGTACAGGCGCAAAAAATTGCGCAACACGTCACGGACAGGGTGTCAGCGAAGGGGTAAATTGCTGATATGAAATATCGGAAACATCAACTGTGCTCGAGGAATGTTTGTTCGCCGCTGGTCGTCTCCGGATTGACCATCCCTGGTGTTAGCCGCGGCAAACTTTCCCAGTTCGTGAATAGCTAACGAACGAACAGTTGTTGATTTCCAAGCCCGAAGGCACGGGTCGGAACCACTTGCCTAGGAGTGGTGGATGGGAACCTATCGAATGCTCTTGCAGCAAGAGTTGAATTCTCGAGAATAGCGCTCATCCCTGATGTAAGGCCGGATTAGCGATTTCGTGCTGGCAATGGCGTGACAGGCGCGTTTCCTCCAGTTTGCTAAATAATTTACATCGCTTATGGAATGTTGCCGTAAAACCGGCTATAAATTCCGGAAAATGCGATAATGATGAAAATTATTTGCGAGGTTTTAATGGAAAAGCAGAAGCTGGTAAGATTCGCAACGGCTGATAATCAGGCCGGCGGCCAACGTCGACCATTTGCCAAGGCCGTTCGGGCCGGCGATTTTGTCTATGTTTCCGGGCAGGTGCCGACTATTGACGGGGAAGTGGTGACCGGCGGCATCGTGGCACAGACCGAGCAGGTTGTAGCCAATATCAAGGATGTTCTGGCGCTTGCCGATTGCACGCTTGCCGATGTGGTGAAGGTTAATGTCTGGCTGGACGATGCCCGCGACTTTTCGAGCTTCAACGCTGTTTTCCAGAAATATTTCATTGATCATCCGCCGGCTCGCTCCACCGTGCAGTCGCCGCTGATGGTCGATGCAAAGGTGGAAATGGACGTTATCGCTTATAAGCCATTGGCTTAACTATCTGATTTTTATGGCTTTGAGAGCATATGATGACCTATCCCTGGCCTGAAGAGGGCACACCACTCGATGCGATTTCAACGCCGATGCCGGTGATCGATGAAGATCGGCTTGCGGCCAATATTCTCAAGGCGCAATCCTATCTCGATGAGCATGGCAAGGCCTTCCGACCGCACATCAAGACGCACAAGATCCCGGCTATCGCCAGGCAACAGCTTCAGGCCGGCGCGATCGGCATCAATTGCCAGAAGGTCAGCGAAGCGGAAGTTTTCGCGGATGCCGGCTTCGACGACATCCTGATTACCTTTAATATTCTTGGCGCAGCAAAATTGTCGCGACTAAAGGCGCTGAATGCGCGTATTGGCCGGTTGAGTGTCGTTGCCGACAGCGCCGCGACGATTGCTGGCCTTGCTGGCACATTTGATACGGAAAAGCCGCTCGCCGTGCTTGTCGAATGCGATACCGGCGGAAAGCGTTGTGGCGTACAAACGCCGGAAGCCGCCCTGGTGCTTGCAGAAAAGATCAATGCGGCTCCGGGTCTCGTTTTCAAAGGCATTTTGACCTATCCGGCACCGGGCGGCGCTGAAAAGGTCGAGAGTTTCATTGGCGAGACAATGGCGCTGCTGGCGGCGAAAAGCATCGAATGCCCTGTGCGCTCCAGCGGCGGTTCACCGGATTTTTACGCCGCACACCTTGTGCCTTCGGCAACCGAACACCGGGCGGGTACCTATGTCTATAATGACCGCGCCATGCTGCGCGCCGGTCATTGTGCGGCTGGTGATCTGGCAATGCATGTTCTCGCCACTGTGGTGTCGCGGCCCACGCCCGATCGAGCCGTGCTCGATTGCGGTTCCAAGGCTTTGACCTCCGATCTTCTTGGTTTCAGCGATTACGGGCTGATCGAAGGTTATGAGGGTGCAAAAATCATCTCGCTTTCGGAAGAACATGCAGTTGTCGATCTATCCGGCTGCACGTCCGGCAGGCCGGAAATCGGTGATGTGGTCAAGGTCGTGCCGAACCATACCTGCGTCGTCAGCAACCTTTTCGACAGGATGGTGTTTCATCGAAACGGTCTTGTGACCCGGGTTGAAGACGTGGCCGCACGTGGTACCGTCTGGTAAGATTACCCGGCTAATCATATTAAGGGACAGAAAACTGCGTAAAGCAGTCCCGGTAACGAGAAATACAAAAATGCGTATATTCACGGCGTCGCTCGCCACCGAAACCAACACGTTTTCGCCCGTCCCGACGGATATGGATGCTTTCCGCGCGGCTTTTTATGCCGGGCCGGGTGAACATCCGGAAACGCCGACGCTCTGCTCTTCGCCGGTGCCAATCCTGCGGCGTCGCGGCAAGGCGGAAGGGTTCACGGTGATTGAGGGCACGTCCTGCTGGGCGGAGCCTGCAGGTCTCATCCAGCGCCAGACTTATGAAACGCTGCGCAATACTATCCTTGCGGAGCTCCAGGAAGCGCTGCCGGTTGATGCGGTCGTTCTTGGTCTTCACGGCGCAATGGTGGCGCAGGGATATGATGATCCGGAAGGTGATTTTCTGTCGCGTGTGCGCGCAATGGTCGGGCCCGACGTGTTGATCGCGGCGGAATTTGACCCGCACAGCCATCTGACGGCGCTGCGAGTTAAAAATCTCGACCTCATGGCGACGTTCCTGGAGTTTCCCCACACCGATTTCGAAGAACGCGGCGAGCATGTCGTTGAACTGGCGCTGCGTACCCTGCGTGGTGAGATCAAACCGGTCATTTCCACGTTCGATTGCCGCATGATCACCATTTATCCGACCAGCCGCGAGCCGATGCGGTCTTATGTGGACCGTTTGAAGGCGATGGAAGGCAAGGACGGCATCCTGTCGATTTCGGTCATCCACGGTTTCATGGCGGGCGATGTGCCGGATATGGGCACGCGGATTGTCGTCGTTACAGATGGAGACCGGGAGAAGGGCGATGCGCTGGCCGAAAAGCTCGGCCATGAACTTTATGCCATGCGCAAAGTAACCGCCATGCCCATGCTGGATACGGAGTCAGGCCTCGACAAGGCACTTGCCATTCGCAGCAGCAATCCGGACAAGCCGGTGGTGGTGTCGGATATTTGGGACAATCCGGGAGGTGGCGTTGCGGGTGATGCCACCTATATCCTGCGGCGTATGGTGGAGCGCGGCATGGATAATATCGGCGTCGCGACGATCTGGGATCCCATTGCGGTCTCTTTCTGTCACGCCGCGGGCGAGGGGGCAGAGATCGATCTGCGCATCGGCGGCAAATCCAGCCCCGAGGGCGGTGAGCCGCTCGACTTCCGCATAAAAGTGATGCGCACCGTTGAGGCCGGCTGGCAAAGTTTCCGCAACAGCCGCGTCACGCTTGGCCGCGCTGCGGTTGTCCGGCCGGTTGGCACAGAGATCGATATCATCCTCATCACCAGTCGCACCCAAACTTATGAGCCGGATATCTTTTCCAATCTCGGGATCGATTTCGCTAAAAAAGACGTCCTGTTGGTCAAGTCAACCAATCACTTCCATGCGGGTTTTGCGCCGGTCGCCTCGGAGATCGTCTATATCGCGGCACCGACCTCTTATCCGACCGATCCGGCTAAAACCGCTTATCGCAAAGCGAGCCTCAAGCTCTGGCCACGTGTGGCCGATCCGCTGGGTCTGGACTAGGACTTTTCCAGTAAAAGCGGAATTGCTCCAGGCGTACGGTCGCTTCAGAGGGGCTGAAGTGTGATGAGGAAAAACGCGCCCGTATTTTGATCGGGCTCGACAGTGAAAGGCCGACTGTTTTCGATCAACAGGCTGTCCAGCCGATCGAGATTGGCTTTTTCATCGCCGCTGGAGACCACAAGCGCATCGAGCGCGAGGACGAGTGTCGTGACACCCTCTGCTGTCGCGGAAAATGTGCCGGAGCGCTTTTGCACGGCATGGCGGAAAGCCGAGCGGCGGGTCATGACGTTCAGATCGACGATCGGGCCGCCGGGCAATGTCGCATTGACAGGAACATCCGCCGAAAAGGGCAGGGGAGCACTCTCCATCGTCAGCAGCAGTGGCTCGTTGGCTGCGATCGCAAGCGCCATGCCATTGCCCTGAAGAATGGACAGGGTGCGGTCTATGCCGGGAAAAATCGAAAATGGTCCGTCGGTTGCAACGGTTGCCATGCTGATTCGCCAATCGAAATCATTCACGGAGGCGGCTGGCGGGAAGATAGCGATTTCCACGGTTTCGCCACCGCCATTTTTCCAGGGCATGCGTTTGTAATCGCTTGCGTGCAACAGGGTCATGATTTTCCAACTCCGCACGGTGCTGGCCGGAAACGCCTTCCGCATTTCCGGCCAAACACGAATCAATTGCCGAGAATGCCAGGCAGGCGCAAGCCCTGCTCCTTGGCGCAATCCACGGCGATCTCATAACCGGCATCGGCATGGCGCATGACGCCGGTTGCCGGATCGTTCCAGAGCACACGCTCAAGCCGGCGAGCGGCATCGTCGGTGCCATCGGCGCAGATGACCATGCCGGA
Source organism: Agrobacterium sp. O3.4 (assembly GCF_041414895.1). Classification (NCBI taxonomy): domain Bacteria; kingdom Pseudomonadati; phylum Pseudomonadota; class Alphaproteobacteria; order Hyphomicrobiales; family Rhizobiaceae; genus Agrobacterium; species Agrobacterium sp. O3.4. Next base: position 7,723 of record NZ_JALPZP010000002.1, on the reverse strand, counting down.
ATGCTGGGAGAAGCCCATGCCGACACCGCCGCCATGGTGCAGCGAAACCCAGGTCGCGCCGGAAGCGGTGTTGAGCAGCGCATTCAGGAGCGGCCAGTCCGACACGGCATCCGAACCGTCCTTCATGGCTTCGGTTTCGCGGTTGGGCGAGGCGACGGAACCGCTGTCGAGATGGTCGCGACCGATGACAACAGGCGCTTTCAGCTCGCCGTTCTTCACCATTTCGTTGAAGGCAAGGCCCAGACGATGGCGGTCGCCAAGCCCGACCCAGCAGATACGCGCCGGCAGGCCCTGAAACGCGATGCGCTCGCGTGCCATATCCAGCCAGTTATGCAGGTGCTTGTTGTCAGGCAGCAGTTCTTTCACCTTGGCGTCAGTCTTGTAGATGTCTTCCGGATCGCCCGAAAGTGCCGCCCAGCGGAACGGGCCTATACCGCGGCAAAACAGCGGACGGATATAGGCGGGAACGAAGCCGGGGAAGGCGAAAGCGTCCTCCAGCCCTTCATCCTTGGCGACCTGGCGGATATTATTACCGTAATCGAGCGTCGGAACACCGGCGTTCCAGAAATCGACCATGGCCTGCACATGCACCTTCATCGAGGCGCGGGCAGCAGCGGCGACGGCCTTCGGGTCACTTTCCTGCTTGGCGCGCCATTCGGCAACGGTCCAGCCGGCCGGCAGATAACCGTGGATCGGATCATGCGCCGAGGTCTGGTCGGTGACCATGTCGGGGCGGATGCCACGGCGAAACAGTTCAGGGAAGATTTCCGCCGCATTGCCGATCAGGCCGACGGATTTTGCTTCGCCTGCCTTGGTCCATTGGTCGATGAGTGCCAGCGCCTCATCCAGCGTGTGTGCCTTTGCATCGACATAACGGGTGCGCAGACGGAAATCGACGCGGGTTTCATCGCATTCGACGGCTAGGCAGCAGGCGCCTGCCATGACGGCGGCCAGCGGCTGTGCGCCGCCCATGCCGCCAAGACCGCCGGTCAGGATCCATTTGCCCTTGAGGTTGCCGCCATAGTGCTGGCGGCCGGCCTCGACGAAGGTCTCATAAGTACCCTGCACGATGCCCTGCGTGCCGATGTAAATCCACGAACCGGCCGTCATCTGGCCGTACATGGCGAGCCCCTTCTTATCCAGCTCGTTGAAATGGTCCCAGTTGGCCCAATGCGGCACGAGATTGGAATTGGCGATCAAAACCCGCGGCGCATCCTTGTGGGTGCGGAATACGCCAACCGGTTTGCCAGACTGCACGATGAGGGTCTCGTCCTCGGTCAGATCCTTCAGCGTCGCGACGATGCGGTCGAAATCTTCCCAGGTGCGGGCGGCGCGGCCGATGCCGCCATAAACCACCAGTTCATGCGGCCGCTCGGCGACATCAGGGTCGAGATTGTTCATCAGCATGCGCAGCGGTGCTTCCGTCATCCAGCTTTTGGCGTTCAGCTCATTGCCCTGCGGCGCGCGGACTTCGCGAATATTGTGGCGCGGATTATCCATGTGATTTCCCCTTATCGTTGCGTCTCGAGCGCGAAATTTTCCATACGCGTGAGAATGGTTTTGAGATGGTTGCGCAGGCGTTCCGCCTTTTGCGCGTCATAGGCGAAAGGCGGTACCTCACTGGCGAGATGGGTGGATTGCGCCAACTCCATCTGGATAGCGTGCACGCCGGCTTCCGGTTTTCCATAATGCCGGGTCGTCCAGCCGCCCTTGAAGCGGCCGTTCAGAATGCTGTCGTAACCGTCAGCGGCAGCGGTCACGTCCACGGCAATTTTTTCGATCGTCGGATCGCAGGTCCTGCCCATATCCGTGCCGATGTTGAAATCCGGCAGCTTACCCTCGAACAGAAAGGGGATATGCGAGCGGATCGAATGGCAATCATAGAGAATTGCGATGCCGTGAATGGCCTTCACCCGCTCGATTTCCGCTGCAAGGGCTGCATGATAGGGCGCGTGGAAGGTTTCCACCCGATAGGCGATATCAGCTTCATCCGGTTGCTGCCCCTCGTTCCAGATGGGCTTGCCGTCGAAATCGGTTTCCGGAACCAATCCCGTCGTGTTCTGGCCCGGATAAAGGCTCACTCCGGCCGGGTCGCGGTTGGCATCGATGACGTAGCGGTGGAAGGTCGCCCTTACGGTTGTCGCGTTATCGAGAAGCCCTTCATAGAGTTCATGGATATGCCAGTCGGTATCGGCGAGAATCCTGCCGTTATCGTTGAGGCGATCCCAAATCGCAGCCGGCACATCCGTACCGGTGTGAGGCAGCCCGAGAATGATCGGCGAGATGCCTTGGTGAAGCGAGAAAGGCGTTTTCATTGATCAGCTCCTTCTGCACTGCCGGGCAGAGAGGGTAACCCCAACGCACCGACCGGAACGGAGGAAAACAATTGGCTTGTCATCTCAAACCTCCAGCTTCGGCAAAATGTCATCCGAAATCACGGAAACCAGAGCGCCGGTAGCAATCAGCTCAGCTGCCGCCTTCAGATCCGGCGCCATATAACGGTCCTCTTCCAGCGAGGGGATTGATGCACGCAGCACGGCAATCGCCTTTTGCAGTTCCGGGCTGGTTTTCAGCGGCCCACGCAACTCCACGCCCTGGATGGCGGAAAGGGCTTCAATCCCAAGGATGGCGAAGAGATTTTCGGTCATTGGCAGCAGGCGACGAGCACCATGGCAGGCCATGGACACGTGGTCTTCCTGATTGGCGGAGGTCGGTGTGGAATCCACCGAGGCCGGATGCGCCATCTGCTTGTTCTCGCTCATCAGCGCGGCGGACGTCACTTCGGCGATCATCAGGCCGGAATTCAGACCCGGCTTTTTGGAAAGAAAGGCGGGCAGACCGTAGGAAAGGGCCGGATCGACCAGTAGTGCCACGCGTCGCTGGGCGATCGCGCCGATTTCGCAGATGGCAAGTGCCGTCTGGTCGGCGGCAAAGGCCACTGGTTCGGCGTGGAAATTGCCGCCGGATACGACGGAATTGTCTGATAGCACCAGCGGATTGTCGGTCACCGCATTGGCTTCGATTTCCAGCGTGCGTGCCACCTGCCGTAGAAGATCAAGGCAGGCGCCATCCACCTGCGGCTGGCAGCGAATGCAATAGGGATCCTGCACCCGCTCGTCACCTTCGATATGGCTGACGCGGATTTCCGAACCTTCCAGCAGATTACGCAACGCCGCACCGGCATCAATCTGGCCCTTGTGGCCGCGCAGGGTGTGAATATCAGGATGGAAAGGAGCCGATGAGCCCATGGCGGCATCCGTAGAAAGTGCGCCGGTAATCAATGCGGCCTGTGCGGCGCGATGGGCACGGAAAAGACCGGCCAGCGCCAGCGCCGTCGAGGTCTGCGTGCCGTTGATCAGCGCCAGGCCTTCCTTGGCGGCGAGAACGACCGGTGTCAGCCCGGCTTTCGCAAGCGCTTCGCCGGCGGGCAGAAGCCCTCCTTGATAAAGAGCCTCGCCTTCGCCCATCATCACGGCGGCCATATGGGCGAGCGGCGCAAGATCGCCGGAGGCGCCGACCGAGCCCTTTTCCGGGATGACCGGGATGACGCCCTTTTCCAGCATGGCCTCGATCAGCCGCACCAGTTCCAGCCGTACACCGGAGGCGCCGCGGCCGAGTGAAATCAGCTTCAGCGCCATGATCAGCCGCACGACATTTTCAGGAAGCGGAGCGCCCACACCGCAGCAATGCGACAGGATAAGGTTTCGCTGTAGTGTCGCCACATCGGCCGCATCGATCTTGATGGAAGCGAGTTTGCCGAAACCGGTATTGATGCCATAAACAGGCGCGTTGCCAGCGGCGATCTCCGCTATGCGCGCCGCCGCCTTTTTTATGCCCGCGTCGAATGAGGGGTCGAGCTTCGCAGCGCCATTGTTCCAGTAGATATCGGCGAGGTTGGCAAGGGCTACATTGCCGGGGTGAAGCGTGATGGTCTTCATGGTCATGACGAAACCTTCTGTCCCTTGAAAATGCGGGCATGGAGCGGATTGAAACCGATGCGGTAGACAAGTTCGGCCGGGCGCTCGATATCCCAGATAGTGAAGTCGGCGGATTTGCCGGCCTCCAGCGTGCCGGTTTCCGCAAGCAGGCCAAGCGCCTTGGCGGCATTGCGCGTCGTCGCCGCAAGGCACTCTTCCACGGTCATGCGGAAAAGCGTGGCACCCATATTCATGGTCAAAAGCAGCGAAGTCAGCGGTGAGGTGCCGGGATTGCAATCCGTTGCCAGCGCGATTGTTGCGCCCGCATCGCGCAGGTCCTGAACCGGCGGGGCCTGTTTTTCCCGGAGCGCATAAAAGGCGCCGGGCAAAAGCACGGCCACGGTTCCCGCTTTCGCCAGCGCCTTTGCGCCTGTCTCATCCAGATATTCCAGATGATCGGCCGAAAGTGCGCCATAGGAGGCGGCAAGCTTTGCCCCGCCAAGATCGGAAAGCTGCTCGGCATGCAGTTTGACGCGAAGACCAAGCTGCCGTGCTTTTTCGAAGACGCGGGTGATCTCCGCGACGGAGAAGGCGATGCCTTCGCAAAAGCCGTCCACCGCATCCACCAGCCCTTCGGCATGGGCTCTTTCCAGCCCCGGCAGAACGACATCGGTAATGTAATCGGCGTTGCGGCCCTTATACTCGGCGGGCGTCGCATGGGCTGCCAGATAGCTGGTGACGATCCGCACCGGCCGCAGCGTTTCAAGCCTGCGAGCAACACGCAGCATTTTCAGTTCAGTCTCTATATCGAGACCATAACCGGATTTGATTTCAATGGTGGAGATGCCCTCTGCCAGCAGCGTGTCGAGACGCGGCAATGCCTGAGCCACCAGAGCGTGTTCCGAGACGGCGCGCGTATCGCGCACCGAAGAAACGATGCCGCCGCCCGCCTTGGCGATCTCTTCATAGGTCGCGCCATTCAGCCGCATTTCGAATTCCATCGCCCGGTTGCCACCGAAGACGAGATGAGTATGGCAGTCGATCAAGGAGGGGGTGACCCAGCGCCCGCCGCAATCGGTGATCTTATCGGCTGTGGCCAGATCGACAGGCAGATCCTTTTCCGGGCCGGCAAAGGCGATGCGGCCGCCGCGCACGGCAATAACGGCATTTTCGACCGTACCAATGCCTTGCATGGTTGGATCAAAAGTCGCCAGCCGGGCGTTGCGCCACAAGGTCGTGGTGTTTCCCGCTGCCGCTCCCTTTACGGATTTGTTCCCTGGCATTTGCTTTTCGCCTTTCCTTTATGGTTTAAATGTATATACATAATAATCGGCTTGGCAAGCCGCAATTTCATGTCTGAAATGGCCTTGCCCATAACGAAAAGAGGAGAGGGTGGCATGACGGCAATTCACGCGGGCACGGCATTGATGGCCGGGGGATGGGTGCAGGACGTTCGCATTGTTTGCGATGGCGGCGTTGTTTCATCGGTCGAAACCGGCGTTTCGCCTCAGCCGCAGGATGAACGCCATACCGTCATCGTTCCGGCCATGCCCAATCTCCACAGCCATGCCTTTCAGCGGGCCATGGCCGGGCTTGCCGAAATTCGCGGGCCGGCCGATGACAGTTTCTGGAGCTGGCGCACCGTCATGTATAAATTTGCGCTCTCCATGACGCCTGACCATGTAGAGGCGGTTGCCGCCCAGCTTTATATGGAAATGCTCGAAGCCGGTTTCGGCCGGGTCGGGGAATTTCATTATCTGCACAACGACAGGGATGGTTCGCATTACGGCAATATCGCCGAAATGGCCGAACGCATCGGTGCGGCCGCCGCACAAACCGGTATCGGCCTGACATTGCTACCGGTCTTTTACGCGCATTCCGGTTTTGGCGGGCAGCCGCCGATCGACGGGCAGAAACGTTTTATCCATTCACTCAACAGTTACGAAAGACTGATGCAGGGCGCGCAGGCAGTGGTTAAATCCCTGCCGGGTGCCGCCCTGGGCATCGCGCCGCACAGCCTGCGCGCCGTAACCGGCGAAGAGCTTTCGGCCATCGAGCCCCTGGCAAAAGGTGGGCCTATCCACATTCATGTGGCGGAACAGACAAAGGAAGTCGAAGATTCGCTCGCCTTTTCAGGAGCGCGACCGGTTGAGTGGCTTCTGGCGAATGCGCCGGTCGATGATCGCTGGTGCCTTATCCATGCCACGCATATGACGGAGGCCGAAACGCGCCGCATGGCGAAAAGCGGTGCCGTTGCGGGCCTCTGCCCAATCACCGAAGCCAATCTCGGTGACGGCATCTTCCCCGCTCCGGATTTTATCACGGAAGGGGGGTATTATGGCGTCGGCTCCGATTCCAACATTCTCATCTCCCTGCCGGAAGAATTGCGGACACTCGAATATTCGCAGCGTCTGTCGCGACGCGCGCGGAACGTCATTGCCGATGCCGGAGGCTCCACCGGTGAAAAACTGTTCCGGCGGGCGCTTGCAGGCGGCGGCAGGGCCCTGGCATCACATAATGCAATAGAAAAGGGAAAAAGCGCTGATCTTGTCGCACTGGATATCTCGGCTGTGTCCTATCTTCCTGCATCCCAGATTCTCGACCAGTGGATATTCGCGGGCGGTGTCCATGTCGATTCCGTCTGGGTGCGCGGTGAAAAACAGGTGCAGGCCGGCCGCCATGTCCGCCGCGGTGAAATATCGGCGCGCTTCAACAAGGTCATGGCTGAACTTCTCGATAGCTGATATGGGCTCCACTGAAACGAGATCGAGCCGGTGTGGAAAGGCATTACGGACGTGACGAAAGCATCGGCCGGGCAGACCCTGCATCAGCTTATCCTCAGCGAGATCGAGGGCCGGATCGTTTCGGGGGAATGGCCGCCGGGTTACCGGTTGCCGTTCGAGGTCGATCTCGCCACCCATTATGATTGCTCGCGCATGACCGTCAACAAGGTCATGGGTCAACTTGCCAAGGCGGGTTTGATTGAACGCCGCAAGAAATCAGGCAGTTTCGTTCGCCAGCCGCAGATCCAGTCAGCCGTTCTTGAAATTCACGATATCAGGGCCGAGGTGGAATCCCTTGGTCTGGATTACGGTTTCAAAATCCTGAAATGCGCGCAGCGTGCGGCAAAGAGCGAAGATCGTGCAAGTCTCGATGTTTCCGTTGGCGCACCCTTGCTCGATATCATCTGCATCCATTTCGCAGGCATGCGGGAATTCTGCGTCGAGCAGCGTCTCATCAATCTGGCCGCCGTGCCGGAGGCTGCCGATGCTGACTTCACCGAGATTGCGCCCGGTCCCTGGCTGCTTGGCCATGTTCCATGGAGCAATGCCGAACACCGGATCAGCGCCGAAATAGCCTCGAAGGAGATTGCCCGTCTGCTGGGTATCTCTGACAGGCAGGCCTGCCTTGTGGTGGAGCGGCGAACCTGGAGCAACTCCGGCGCCGTCACCTATGTGCGCTTCTCCTATCCCGGCAATGCCCATGCCCTGGTCGCCCGCTTCAGTCCTTCCTCCGACTGAGATCAGCAAAGGCGGGATCCTCCTATTATCGAAAGGGCGCGGCCGCATTGGCCGTCAGACGAGAAAAGCACGGAAATCCGCCAGTTTTCGCGAAAGTCCGCAAACTATCGTTGAAAACCAATGAGTTAAGTGATTTTCTTATTTTTTCCGATTTGTGCTGTTGACTTGTTTGAGGTGATGGATTTATAAGTCCGCTCACTGAACGAGGGCGGCGGCGCTGCTGGCGACGACGACTTTCGTTCTAAAGAAATCAAGTTGATGAGCTGATTGCTTGTTGGTTTCCCG